>CAKSIT010000001.1 GCA_934462925.1 uncultured Oscillospiraceae bacterium
ATTTGTTTGTTCATACTTTTATTATATCACTTTGGTAATTCTGCGTCTACTCGTTTTGTGCGGTGTTGCCTTAATAATTATCTCTACTGCGAAGAACACGGCATGGAAAAATTTATGAAGTTTACCATGTATGAAAAAGAAAGAACGAGAAATATCGCAATGATCCATACAGAGCGGTAAATTTCCCTGTCAATGAACGTGGTTTGCCGGTCTGCCCGAACGGAAAGGAATTCCATTTCGTTTACAGCCGGCCTGTAAGGGGCAATAAATATGGAAGAACCGAGGAATATTTTCAGTGCGAGGATTGCAGCGGCTGTCCGCACAAGGAAAAATGCTGCAAGTGCAAGGGAAACCGGATCGTCCGTCTGAACGAGGAGCTGACGCAGTTTCACGCAGAGGTTCTGAATAATCTGAACAGCATTCACGGCGCGCTGCTTCGCATGAACAGAAGTATTCAGTCCGAGGGAACTTTTGGCACGATCAAGTGGAACAGGTCGTATATCCGGGCGCGGCGCCGTGGGCTAAAGTCGCTTTTCCTTGAGTTCGGCATGATTTCCTGCGGTTTTAATCTTCATAAGTTCCATCTGAAAAAAGTGGCTCTCAGATCTGCTGCCTGATTCAATATTTATTACATTTTGTGCATGGCATTTTCCTGTCGGCTTGTTTGTTATACGCTTTTTTCGGTTCGTTCTTCTTTTTTGCAGCATCAGCAAGCCCGAGCTTCCTTAGGATGGCTGCTCGGGCTTGGGTGTTGAGTTATTTTACAGCGCCTTTGGATTGCGCCGCCGCATATCTCTGATGAGTTTCAGCTCATCAGGCGTATGCTCGTTGGGGTGGTGATGAGGACGCTTTGATTGGTCTGCAAGGGATTCCACCGTTCCGTCCCGGCGAGCCTTCCAAAAATATATGTACGAACGGCATTTGTTGTACTTCCTTGAAGCCTTTTTTACTCCGTTTTTCTCAGAATACTTCATCAGGGATTGACGAAACCGCATTTCTTGTGTTATACTATTCATTGAGAGACAGACCTTCTTTCACTTGAATTTTGTGTGGTAACTTTATTCTGGCAGTTTTTGGTCTATCTCTCAATACTTTTTCCTTAATTTGTCCAATTTCTATTGTAGCACTACAGGCAACAGCAATATGCTTTTTATGGTATAATGGAACAGAGGGAGGCGCTGTCAAACAAGGCTTCCTGAAATGCAAAGCGTGTGGCTGCGAGATGATTTGCGCGGCGCAAATCGAGAAAAGTCAGCGAACACTCCCTGTGCGCTCACTGCGGCTGAATTTATTAAAGCCGACCAACAGCAAAAAGGACAGCAAAACATACGGAGGAATTATTATGGCAGAATTGCGGCTGATGAAAAATGACGATATAGCGGAGTGCGTTGAGCTGTACATGGGGGCGTTTCCGCACGAGGGAAAGGTTGGAGAAGTGTTTCGCGAAAATCTTCCCCCATACTTTGAAAGCTATATTGCGAACGACTATTGCATGGCATATGTGCTTGAAGACAGAGAGCGGATAGTAGGATTGCTGACCGCCGCTGCCATGCCAAGTATAGGGGAAACCAATATTTATATAGATACCGTCGCTGTTTTGCCCGCCTGCCAGCATAAAGGCTGCGGCACGCAGATGATGAATGATTTTATTAAAATGACTCATGAAAAATTCTATTCTGTCACCGCGATGCGAAGCGCAAACGGTTACAAGCTGTACAGCAAGGTCGGTTTTGCAGAGGCAACGGACTGTTCCTTTATGCTTTACATACCGGGCGTGACGCAGGAGCTTAATATGCTCAGGGCGGAGCGCAAAGCCCTGAAAGACGAATTAGACCGTATAAACAAACAATAATTTTTCGGCTGAAAATTGCGGCAAAATACTGTTTCAAAGCCCGCATACGCGGGCAAAATGGACTTTTTCAACAGTCTGAAGCGGCGCTTGCCATGCCGCTTTTATTTTTTGTTATCGGTTCTGCCCAACAGGTAATCAAGGGAAACATCAAAATAATCCGCAAGGGCTGCGGGAAATACAAATAACGCGCCGCGCGTTTTGCCGAAACCGCCGCGTTCCCCGCTAAGTTTCCGTTAAGGATTCTGTTAAGCTATTGACAGCGCCCGCGCTTTGCCCTATAATAGACTTGTGGCACGGCTCTTACAACGTGCCTGTAGACTTTACAGCCCCGTGCGGGGGAACGCGCGGGGCTACTTTTTTATAGCGAAAACGCCGCGGCGGAACAGCCCGCGGCGGCGCTCTGTCATATGGCGGCTGTTATGCCGCAAGGTGCTTATTTACTATCTTCTTGCCTATCATAGCGCCTATGAACGCGGCAATCAGCACGCCCGCGACAAGCGCCGCAGACCACCACGACTGCAGTATCTCGCTTGCGGCGAGGATATTGTCCTGCCGCCCGTCGTCAACAGCCTGCTCCTGCATTGCCTGCGCCGCTATTGCGTAGGGGAGTATGGTGCTGCCCATAGCCGCGAACACCTGATTTATTATGTAGCTTATGGTGAGCGCCTTGCCGTTTCCGTAGCCTGTCTTCCACAAAAGCAGCTCTGCAATAGCGCCCGACGCGATAAACAGTATTATGTAGGGAAGATACCCGCCGAGTATCGAGCGCACCACGCTGTAAATAAGTATCGCGCCCGGCTTCTGTACCTTTGTGCCGATAATGAAGTACACCACTCCCTCAAGAAGCGCAAAGAATATCGGCATAATAATTATCGTTATCGGCGTTGCGTAAAGCAGCGAGCTTGCAAAAAACAGCGCGACGTTGATTAGCGACAGCAGCACCACCGTGATGATGTCCTTGACCTTAAGCTTGTTGGTTGATTTGCTCATGTTTGTTTCTCCTTTTGTCTTTTGTATATCTCGCCGCAGCGTATCTGCGGGATTAAGCGGGACTGTAACGTTATTACAGCAGTATTCCTGCCGCCACTGCCGCCGCGAGCAGCGCCCTGAATACAACGTCCCATGCGGTGCAGCGCAGCGACAGGTAGTTGCTTTTCCTGCGCCTTAAGTCTATTCCGCGGGCTTCGGCGGAGGCGGAAAGCGTTTCTGCAATGCGTATAACGCGCAGCGCCATAGGCACGGTAAGAAGCTCTATGTACTCGGGCAGCGCCCTTAGCTTCTGCGAAAGCGTAACGTACGCGCCGCGC
Source organism: uncultured Oscillospiraceae bacterium (assembly GCA_934462925.1). Taxonomy (GTDB): domain Bacteria; phylum Bacillota; class Clostridia; order Oscillospirales; family Ruminococcaceae; genus CAG-115. The sequence goes on from CAKSIT010000001.1 coordinate 3,160, forward strand.
GTTTTTATCGACTGCCGCAGCAGCTTCATATCTCCCGACAGCACGGGGAAGAACCTGAACACCACCGCGCATATCATAATAAGCCTTTCGGGGGTGTGAATGCAGCGCAGCGCGGCTAGCGTCCTGCCCGCCTCGCCGCGGCTGATGAGCGTGCGCATGGACGCGCCCACGGCTATTATCCTCGGGAAAAGCACCATTATAAACGACATGACCGTATTCGGCAGCAGCGCGTTAAGCCCCCACAGCGCCGCGAACGCCGCGCCGCCCGCAAGCGCCATTATAAGCCAGCCGTCCGCCGCAGCCATAACCAGCAGCGCCACGTAAACCGCGTACACAAGGCTGTTGTCGGACGTTGATATAACGACTATCGCCGCAAGCCAGAACAGCAGCTTGGTAATAGGGTGCAGCAGGCAGGGTCTTTGCTTTGCGGGGAGCGGCTTTGCGGTCCTTGTGAACTCGCTTTCCATATGCCGCCGTATCGCCTGAATGTCGGCGTTTTGCCGCACGGGGTATTCGCCGCTTACAGCGCCGCCCGAAATGCAGATACACCGCCCGCAAACCCTCGCTATAAGCTCAAGGTCGTGCGTGATTATAAGCACCGTTTTCTCCCGCTGCATTCTGCGGATAAGCGCGCAGCAGCTTTCAAGACTCTGCGCGTCAAGTCCCGCGGTAGGCTCGTCAAGAACGATTATCGGCTTGTCCGAAAGATACGCCGTGAGCAGCGTAAGCTTTTGCATTTGCCCGCCCGAGAGGGAAAACGGGTGTCTGTCGCGGTACTCCCACATACCAACGCTCCGCAGAAGCTCCTCGATTTTTTCGCCGAGCGCCTGCGTTTCGCGGTGGGCGTATTTCAGCTCGTTTAGTACGGAGTTCGTAAAGAACTGAAACTCCGCCTCCTGCATTATAAACATTGTCTGCTTTTGCAGCGCGCGGGGCTTCATCGCCCTGCCGTTTACGCATACCGTGCCGCGCGAGGGTCTGTACAGCCCCGCAATAATTTTGCCGAGGGTGGTTTTGCCGCAGCCGTTTTCGCCTATAAGCCCCACCGCCTCATGCTCGCGCACGGCAAGCGAAGCGCCGCGCAGAACAGGCTGCGCCTTTGCGGAGTAGGAAAACGCCGCGTCCTTTACCTCCAGTATCTGCGCGCCGCGCGGCGCGTCGGTATTCTGCACGGTTATCCCGCTTAAGTCGAGGGTGCGCAGCGAAAGCCCGCCAAGCTCCTGCGGCGGGAGCGCCGCCATTTCCTGCGCGGAGAATCTGCGCTCCACGCCGCCGTTTTTCATAACCCAGAACTCGTCTGCAAGCTCCTTTAAGTAATACAGCCTGTGTTCGCTTATAAGCAGCGTTTTGCCCTGCCGCTTAAGCTCCGCGAGAACGCCCTTAAGCTCCTCGATAGCTGCGTAGTCGAGGTTCGCGGTCGGCTCGTCAAGCAGAATCACGTCCGTATCCATTGCCCACGCGGAGAGTATCGAAACCAGCTGCCGTTCTCCGCTTGAAAGCCCGTAAACGTTGCGGTCCTTAAGGTATTCAAGGCGGAACGCGCTGAACGCCTCGTCCACGCGCCGCCGTATTTCCTCCTGCGGCACGCCGTGGTTTTCAAGCCCGAACGCAACCTCGGTCGAGCTGTTTATCGTAAAGAACTGGCTGCGCGGGTCTTGAAAGACAGAGGCGGCAAGCTCGCCTATGTCGCCCACGGACATATCCGCCGTGTCCCTGCCGTTTATGCGGCAAAAACCCTTAAGCTCGCCCTCGTAGAACTGCGGCGCAAGGCCGTTTACGCAGCGCAGCAGCGTTGATTTTCCGCAGCCGCTGCCGCCGCACAGCACAACGCATTTCCCTGCGGGGATATCGGCGCGCACGCGCTTTAGCGTGGGGCTTTCCTCGCCCTCGTATTGAAATTTAACGTCCAAGTCTATCATGTATGCACCTGCTCAACAACAGTTAGTTTAGTCTAATATATACCCCGCAATAAGCGGGCTTTGAAATCACTTTTTTGCCTCGGGCTTCCCGAGGCAAAAAACACTTCTATCCGCGCAAGTGTGCGGTTTGACGGTGTGCCGTCAAACCGTGCGCGCAGCGCGGATGCCCCGTCGAAAAACCCCCGTATGGGGGTTTTTCGACGGTCTGAAGCGGGCAGCACGCCCGCGTAATTATTGCAGCTTTTCAAGCAGCCTTTTCCAGCCCGCGTCGGTAAAGTCGAGAATCTCCTTAAGGCATTCAAGCGTCCTGTCCATATCAAGGCGCGCGTTAAGAAGCTGTCGGAAATACCAGAACTGCGACCCCAGAAGCAGCCGAATCGAATCGGCGTTGGGCTTTTTGGCGCAGCAGCGGCTAAGAAACTCCACGGTCTGCTCCGTCTTGCTTTGCATTATGGCGTTAAGCAGCTGCTCCGCCGAGCTGCCGTCGCTGCGGCAGAAAAAGAGAACGCACTCATCGTAATACCCCGTCAGCAGCCTGAAGTATATCTGTTCCTCAAAGGAAATCGCTTCAAGCAGCGCCTCGGGCGTACAGACCTCCGCCGCCTTTGCGTACTCCTGCGCGGCAGGCGCGAACAGCCTGTTCATCGTCGGGATAAAGTCCTGCAAAAGGCTTGTGAAAAGCGCGTCCTTATTTTTGTAGCGCGTATAAATAGCGCCCGTTGTAACGCCCGCGTTTTCCGCGATTTTATGCAGCGACGCATCCTTGAACCCAAGGCTCAGGAACTCCTCGTATGCCGCCTTTACTATCCTCTTATCGAGAGAATGGTCCTTATTCGCCATGCAGCGCTCACCTCGAATCAATAATGCCGTTATCGATAGCGGTATTATTATAGCACACCCCCGCACGTTTGTCAAGACTAATGCGAATTTTTTTGAAAAAGCGCGGCATAAATCGCCCGCGGGTTTTTCGACAGTCTGAAGCCGCCCGCAGTTTACCATGCGGGCGGCTCATCTTATTTCGATTTCGCGCCGAGCGTCGCCGGCTGTATCTGCCTGCCGTCGAGCGCCTCGGCTATCGTTTCGGGAAGCCTTGCAAAGTCCGCTATCATTGAGAACGGCTTTGCGGTGCTGTCGTCCTGAAAAACGGGAACGAAGTAGAAGTTCTTGTAATTGCGAAGCGTGCCTATGTTCTTTGCCGAGCCTGAAAGCGCGTCGTTTGTGGATACGGCGATAACGACGGGGCGCTGGTTGCGCAGGTGGCTTTTGACCGCCATTGTAACAGGGCCGTCCGTAATGCCGAGCGCCAGCTTTGCAAGGGTGTTGCCCGTGCAGGGCGCTACCACAAGCACGTCGAACATCTTTTTCGGACCTATCGGTTCGACGGCGGGGATATCGTGCAGCACCGTCCTGCCCGTTATTTCGTAAAGCCGCGCCGCGTGGCTCTGCGCCGTGCCGAAGCGCGTATCGAGAGAATATGCGTTGTGGGACATTATCGGGGTAAGCTCGCAGCCGAGCGCGGAAAGCTCCTCGAGCTGCTCGAACACCCTTGCAAAGGTGCAGAACGACCCGCAGACCGCAAAGCCTACCTTAAGCCCCGAAAGCCTTGTTATATCACTCATGGTATGTCCTTTCGCGCCGCCTTTGCGGCGTATGTCAATAATCCTGCGGGCAGCCGAGCGCGGCGATAACGTGTTTTGCTATAAGCTCGCCCGCGGTTTTGGGGGAGTACTTCCCCGGCAGTCCGCCCGCGTGGATATATTTCAGCCCCGCGTTTTCCGCGAGAGTACCCGCAGGCTCTGCGGGCAGCGAAGCAAGCTCCATGAACACCGCGCCGCGCTTTGCCGCGCTCAGCTCGCCCTCCCCGAAAAGCTTTGCGGGGACTGTGTTTATGATAAAATCCGCGCACCCTGCCGCCGCTTTAAGCCCGTCAAGGGAAGCGGCGAAATGCCCGTCAAGCTCGGCGAGCGCGCGCTGGCGCGGGCTTCTTGCGCATACCGTAACGCGCGCCCCGAGCGCCCTCAGCAGGCGCGCGGCGTACATTGCGCACCTGCCGTAGCCCGTAACAAGCGCCCGCGCGCCGTAAACCGAGCCGTCCGTGCTTTGCGCGAGCAGCGCAATGGCGCTTTCGGCGGTGAGCTGCGCGTTTTTAAGCGCAAAGTCCTCGTCGGAAAGCAGGTCGTAAAGCCGCAGCGCGCGCTTTTCGCAGAGCGCGCAAAGAGCGGGCGGGCAGCCTCCCGCAAATACCGCAGCGCCGCTTTGTATATAGCGTTCAGCGCCGTTTATGGGTATTGCCTGCGGCGAAAGCGGCGCGTTAAAATTCGCGCCGTCGCGCGTTACGGGAATAGGCAGCACAGCCGCCGCGCACTCGCCCTGCGGCGCGGGGAACTCGTCCCCCAGACCGAGGGCGTATATTGTGAAATAATGCGACAGCTCCCGCGCAGCATACAGCTGGCGCTTGTCGCCGCCTAAAAAAACTATGTCCATGTCTGCTCTCCTTTTCCTGCGGGAAGTAAACGTTCCCTAGTGCTATTGTATGCGCGGCGCGCAGATAAGTTACAGCGCGAAAATCCCCGCCTGTCGTACAAGAACAGGCGGGGTAATACGGTTTATGGCGCGCTACCTTTCCCTTACGGAAAAATAGCGCTCGGAGTCGTCGAGCGGCAGCTTCTGCACGCTTATATGCTCAACGTTAATCCACATATTGTCGGGCGCGGCGGTTTTGGCGAGCAGCGCGTCTATGTCCGCGCGCTCGCCCTGAAGCTCGGCGGCAACGCTGCCGTCGGGGAGGTTCTCCACCCACCCCGTAAGCCCCAAGCGCATGGCGGCGCGGCTTACAAACGCGCGGAATCCCACTCCCTGCACTCTGCCCGTAAACGTAACGCGAAGCCTTGCAGGCTCTTTCATAAAATCACCTCTTTTCCGCTTGACGGCGCGCGCCTTTTGTGCTACAATCAGACTATAACACTTGCGCTTTTGCGCGGAAAGGCGGCGGCATGAGAGCGGCTGTATTTGATATAGACGGGACGCTTCTGGATTCCACGCCGCTGTGGGCGGGGCTTGGCGGGCGGTATCTCGCGCGGCACGGGTTTTCCGCGCCTAATATAGAGCGGCGGCTCGCCGAGCTTTCGCTTGAGGAGGGCGCGCGGCTGCTTTCCAACGAGTACACGCACGACGGCGCGCAGGCCGTTCTTGCGGAGCTGCGCGGCATAATGGAGCGCTTTTACCGCGAGCAGGCGCGCCTTAAACGCGGCGCGGCGGAGCTTGTGGAGAGCCTGCACGCGCGCGGCTGGGCGCTGTCGCTTGCAACCGCGGGGGACGCGGAGCTGTCGCGGTGCGCGCTTACGCGCCTTGGGCTGTGGGAGCGCTTTCGCGGCGCTGCCGACTGCGCAAGGTACGGCGCGAAGACCTCTGCGGGGGTGTTTTTGGCGGCTGCGGAGCTTTGCGGCGCGCGCCCTTGTGAGTGCGTGGTGTTCGAGGACTCGCTGCACGCCGTTGTCACGGCGAAAAAGGCGGGGTTCGTTACCGCCGCCGTGCGCGACGAGTCCGAGCCGCAGCAGGCGCTCTTAGCGCAGACGGCGGACTATTACCGCCGCGACCTTACGGGGTATCTCGAGCTGTTCTGCAATAACAAGGGGGGCTGAATCAGTCCCCCTGAGACCGTCGAAAAACCCCCATACGGGGGTTTTCCGACGGGACATCCGCACTGCGCGCACGGTTTGACGGCTTGCCGCCAAACCGCACACTTGTGCGGATAGAAGTGTTTTTTGCCTCGGGAAGCCCGAGGCAAAAAAGTTATTTCAAAGCCCGCATACGCGGGCAAAATGGACTTTTTCAACAGGCTGAGGGGGGCTGAAGCAGCCCCCCTTTTTATTTGTTTTACTGGCATTCAGGAATTACGGTTATACACTTTCTCGGGCAGCTCTGCGCGCAGATACCGCAGCCCGTGCATTTTGCGTAGTCGATTGAAGCGTGGTTGTCGCTTACGGCTATAGCGCCTGCGGGGCATTTCTTCTCGCATATCTTACAGCCTATGCAGGAGTTCTTGCACAGGTCCTTTGCCACCTTGCCAACATCCTTGCTCGAGCAGCGCACGTCCACGCGCTGGCTTGCGGGGCGTATCACTATAAGGCCGTTTGGACATACCGCCGCGCACTTGCCGCACGCGCCGCATTTTGAGGGGTTGACTACCGCGACGCCGTCTATAATGCTTATAGCGTCGTTGTCGCAGACCTTGGCGCAGTCGCCGTAGCCGTCGCAGCCCGTGCGGCACACGCCCTTGCCGTTGTAGAAGCGCTCTACCGCCGCGCACGAGGGCGTACCCGTGAAGATATAGCGCTCCTCTGTCGCGCCCTTGCAGCCGTTGCAGCGCACGAACGCGGTTTCCCTTACGGTTTCAAGCACCTGCGTGCCGAGTATCGCGGATATCTTCTCAGAAGCCGCCGCGCCGCCGGGCTTGCAGCGGTTGGTGGGAGCTTCTCCCTTTGCGACGGCCTTTGCGTAGCCCTCGCAGCCCGAAAAGCCGCACGCGCCGCAGTTGGCGTTGGGCAGCGCTTCGAGTATCTGCGCTACCGTTTCGTCGCTTTCAACGAAGAATACCTTTGAGCCGATAACGAGAAGCACGCCCGATATCGCGCCGATAGCCGTGAAGATAAGCACGGGGAGAACGTATGTCATAAATATTCCCATATCACACACCTCCGAAAATGCCGTCCACAAGCCCGCCGAAGCCCAAGAACGAGAGCGATACTATCGAAGCCGCCACAAGCGTTATCGGCATTCCCTTAAACGTTTCGGGAACGTTGCAGCGCTCGAGCCGCGCGCGCACGCCCGAGAAGATGAGCATTGCCATCATAAAGCCAAGTCCCGCGCCGAGCGCGTTCACAATGCTTTCAAGGAAGGTGTAGCCCTCGTCGATATTGAGCAGCGTAACGCCCAGTACCGCGCAGTTTGTGGTGATAAGCGGCAGGTACACGCCAAGCGACTTGTAAAGCGCGGGTACGAACTTCTTAAGGAACATCTCTATAAGCTGCACGAACACCGCGATAAGCAGGATAAAGAGGATAGTGTTGAGGTATTCAAGCCCCATAGGCACAAGGAACGCGTGGTAGAGCGGATATGTAACGGCGCTTGCGCACACCATTACCGCGGTTACCGCGCACCCCATGCCAAGCGACCCCGAAGTCGTCTTCGACACGCCGAGGAACGGGCAGATACCGAGGAACTTTGAGAGGACGAAGTTGTCTGTGAGAATACCCGTGAGGAGTATTATCATCATGCTTTTTGCAAGAGCCATTTACTTCTCCTCCTTTCCCTGAGAGGGGCAGCTTATGCAGCCTTCCTTGTTGGGACAGGCGGCGCAGCCTGCGGCCTCGGGCGGCTTTCTGTGCGCGATTTTGTTGACGACTGCGATAACGCACCCCAGCACGAAAAATCCGCCTGCGGGGAGAATGAATATCGTCATGGGCTGCACAAAATCGGGGCAGACCGTCATGCCGAACCATGTGCCCGACCCGAGTATCTCGCGGACAGAACCCATGATAAGCAGCGCCATTGTAAAGCCGAGACCGTTGCCCGCGCCGTCGAGCGCGGAGGCAAGCACGTTGTTCTTGCTGGCGAACATCTCCGCCCTGCCGAGGATAATGCAGTTTACCGTGATAAGCGGCAGGTACAGACCAAGCGCGCTGTACACCGCAGGGACGTACGCCTGCAAAAGCAGTCCCACAAGCGTAACGAAGCCCGCTATTATAACGATATAGGCGGGCAGTCTTACCTGCTTTGGAATGACCTTTTTAAGCAGCGATATAACGACGTTCGAGCAGATAAGCACGAACGTTGCCGCAGCGCCCATGCCGATAGCGTTGGAAGCCATCGTGGTGAGCGCGAGCGTGGGACACATACCGAGGAGAGTAACAAGCGTGGGATTCTCCTTGATAAGCCCCTTTGTAAATTCCTTCATATAGCTCATCAGAAAGCACCTCCGCATTTTTCATAGGCTGCAAGGGAAATGTTCACGGCTTCCGCCACGCCCTTTGAGGAGAACGTAGCGCTTGTAACGGCCTGCACCTCGTTGTCCGCGGCAGGCTCGGTCTTTACTACAACCGCCTCGCCGCTTATCCCCGCGAACTGCGCAAGGAACGACGGGTCTGCGGTTTTTGTGCCGAGTCCCGGGGTTTCCTCGCCCGTTGACACTATCGAAACCGCGGCAACAGCGCCGTCCTGCACGCCCACAAGGATATCGAAGCCGTCCTTGTAGCCCTTGACAACCGTTTCAAATGCGAGAACGCCGTCGCTCCCGCGCCTTACGACCTTTGTTATCCGCGGGAATTCTTCCTCCGTAAGCACCGCGCGCCACTCGTCCGCGGGGACTACCGCGAAGCCGTCCGCGCTGCCGTATACCTCGGTTATCGCCGCGGAAAGCTCTGAGGTTATAACGCCCGAGGTGTCAACGTAGGTCATGTTGTACACGATTATTACGAGAGCGGAAATTATCGCCACGATAAGCGACAGAATGATTATAGGCTTTGCTGTGTTCATTTTCTGCCCTCCTTCTGCGCGCCGAGCGCCTTTGGCATGGTGAAGCGCTCAATGAGCGGCGTAAGGCAGTTCATAACGAGTATGGAGTAGCTTACGCCCTCGGGGAGCGCTGCAAACTGCCTTATCGCGAACGTGATAAGCCCGCACCCTATGCCGAAAATAAGCTTGCCCTTGCAGGTAAGCGGGGTGGTGGAATAATCCGTAGCCATAAAGAACGCGCCCAGCACAAGGCCGCCCGACATGAGCTGATAGAGCGTGAACGTAAAGTCGAACCCGCTGTAAAGCAGCGAGCATACCGCGACCGTGCCTATAAACGCAAGCGGGGTCACGGGCTTTACAAGCCCCATAGCTATAAGGTAAACGCCGCCGACAAGAAGCGCTGCAACGCAGGTTTCGCCAAGGCAGCCGCCGCGAACGCCAAGGAACATATCAAGCAGGTTCGGCAGTTCCTCTGCCGAAGCCGCGAGCGGCGTTGCGGAGGAAACCGCGTCCGCGCTATCTCCGAGCCACGAAAGGGGCGCTGTCCAGCGCGTCATGCTTGCGGTGAACGACAGCATAAGCACGATACGCGCGGTTATGGCGGGGTTCGCGAAGTTCTGCCCGATACCGCCGAAAAGGCATTTTACTATAACGATTGCCACAAAGCAGCCGATAACCGCCATGTAAACGGGCAGGTCAACGGGCAGGTTGAACGCCAGCAGCATTCCCGTAACGATAGCCGAAAGGTCCGAAATTGTGTTGGGGCGCTTTGTCACAAGGCTGAACAGCCACTCGAAAAGCACGCAGCAGGTGCAGCAAATCACGGTAAGCACAAGCGCGCGCAGCCCGAAAATTATCGCAGCGGCGACAAGCGCAGGCAGCAGCGCGATTATTACGTTCAGCATTATTTTTTGGGTCGTCCAGCCGCTGCGAATATGCGGGGACGGCTCTACAAACAGCTTGCTCATGTGTTACCTCCTTGCTTTTTCTGTTCGGCGCTGCGCAGGAAGTCCTTTGCAAGCTGGTTCTTCTCCGCGAGCGGGCGCTTTGCGGGACATACGAAGCTGCACGCGCCGCAGTTCATGCACAGGTTTACCTTAAGGCGCTTGAGAGCCTCGGCGTCGCGCGCGTCGTAGGCGCTTTCAAGCTCGGTGGGCATAAGGTTTACGGCGCAGGCGCTCACGCAGCGTCCGCAGCGAATGCACGCGGTGGTCTGCGGTACGGGGCTGTCCGCAAAAAGCAGCACCGCGTTTGTGGTTTTCGCAAGGGGCGTGTCCGGGTCGAACGCGCAGCTGCCCATCATCGGGCCGCCCATAACTATGCGGTCGGGCTGCTTTATAAGCTCTACAAAGCCCACAACGCTGTGCAGAAGCGTCCCCACGGGTACAAAGAAGTTGCACGGGCGCTTTACAACGTTGCCGTCTACGGTAATGCGGCGCTTAACGAGCGGCATTCCCGTTTTTATGTATTCGTCGATAAACGCCGCTGTGGACACGTTCATGACCATGCAACCTACGTCCGAGGGCAGTTTTCCCTCGGGGACTACGCGCCCCGTAAGCGAGTGGATAAGCACCTTTTCCGCGCCCTGCGGGTAGGCGGAGGGCAGCTTCTTTACGGTAATTTCTGGGTTTGCCGCAAGCGCCTTTGCAAGCTTTGTAATGGCTGCGGGCTTGTCTGCCTCAATGCCGATTACGGCGCGCGGTATTTCAAGGTACTTAAGCACGAGCTTTATGCCGCTTATTACGGCGTCGGTGTTTTCCATAAGCTCGCGGTAGTCGCTGGTGATGTACGGCTCGCACTCCGCGCCGTTGAGCAGCAGGTACTCTATGTGCGTTTTCTCGCGGTCGTAGCTCAGCTTAACGTGCGTGGGGAAGCCCGCGCCGCCAAGACCTATAGCGCCGCTTTCGCGCACGGCTTTTATAAAGTCCCCGCGCGAGGATATCTTCGGGGGCGCTATTCCCTCGAATACCTCGTCCTTGCCGTCGTTTTCGATTACTACCGTCCGACAGACGCGCCCGCCGACGTTCATAACGTCCTTTATTTCCTTTACCCTGCCGCTTACGCCCGAATGCACGGGCGCGGACATGAACGCGGCGCTGTCGCCTATCTTCTGCCCGACCTTAACCTCGTCGCCTGCGCTCACGCAGGGTTCGCAGGGCGCGCCGATGTGCTGCGCCATGCTTATCGCAACCACCTCGGGCGAGGGTATCCTGCGCGTTTTTTCCTCAGCCGACCCGCTGAAATGCGGCAGCTTAACGGAATGAAGCCTTGCCATGCCTTCACCGTTCCTTCCCTTAAAGCGGCGTGCGCCGCCTTAATAATATAAATAATGTATATGCTATGTTCAATTTTTGCATACATACATTTATTTTAGCCGACCCGTGCGCAAAAGTCAAGGGCTTTTAAGGCGTAAAGCGGAATTTTGTGGAATTTTGGCAAAAGGCACAAAACGCGGGCGCAAAATTCAGCACGCAAAAACGCTTACTATGCGGCGTTTGCACGCAGTACGTGTAAACAGGTGCAAAAATATCCCATTTATCTGTCGAATCCTGCGAAAAATGCGCGCGGGTTATTGACAGATTTATGGATTTGGTTTATAATAAAATATGAGTACGGCGCAACAGGCGTTGTGCATTATTACAAAAATGTGGCAAGAATAATATTGTGGAGGTTTACAACGATGTCAGATTATATCAGACGACTTCCGGTTTATCTTCTTCTTGATTGCAGCGGGTCTATGTCGGGCGAGCCGATAGAGGCTGTAAAGCAGGGCATAAAGGCGCTGCTTTCAGAGCTTCGCGGCGACCCGCAGGCGCTTGAAACGGCGGCGCTTTCCGTAATCACGTTCGACAGCAGCGCGCGGCAGATAACCCCGCTTACGGAGCTTATGCTGTTCAAAGAGCCTCAGCTTTCCGCAGGCGGCGCGACGGCGCTGGGCGGCGCGCTCAAGGTTCTTGCGGAGTGCATAAAGAACGAGGTGCGCACCTCCACCCCCACGCAGAAGGGCGACTGGAAGCCGCTTGTATTCCTGCTGACGGACGGAGCGCCAACGGATAACCTTGACGAGGGGCTTGAAGCGTTAAAGGACGTGTCCACGGGCAACATAATAGCCTGCGGCGCGGGCGCTAACGCCAACACCAACACCCTCAGAAAGATAACGAACAACGTACTGCTGATGAACAACCTCACCGCAGGCGACATGGCGCAGTATTTCGCATGGGTAAGCGGCTCTATCAAGGCTTCTTCCAAGAGCATTGACGCTAAGCCCGGCGAGGCTGTGGAGCTTCCGCCGCCTCCTCAGGGCTTCGTTATCGTGCCTTAACGGCGTATTTGGAGATTGATATGAACGAACAGCACAACAGCGCAGGCGCTGTAAGCCTTGAAAAGACCGGCGTTCCCGAAAAAGCGGCGCAGAACGCGGGCGCTGCCGCCGATAAGGCGGAAGCTCCGCACGCAGCGGATATTCCGTGCGACGGTGCGGCAGGGGATAACGCCCCGACCGTAACGGGCGCTGCCGCCAAGGGCGGCGCGGCAGGCGGGGACGGCTTTTACCCGAGCGGCAGGCTTTTCACGGAAAGCTATGGCGCTGCGGAAAGCCCCGCGCCCGCAAAGGCGCAGCAGCCCGCAAAGGCGCAGAGCGCTCCCGAAAAGCCCGCGCAGGGCGAAGCGAGCGGCGCTCAGAGTGCGCAGGAAAAGCCCGTAAGGCGGCTGTCCGACCGCGAGGTGATGGAGCATACCGCAGGGCTTTGGCAGTACAGGGAGATAATCGACGACGGCACGGAGCAGCACAGCGAGTATCACACAAAGCTTGCCGAAACGCCGTTTGCGCAGGTGATAGGCGCACGCGCGCGCGGCAAAATGCACAAGCGCGACGGCACGAACTGCGACGATTTCTTTGAAACCGCCGTGACGGACGACTGCGTTATAGCCGTAGTATGCGACGGCGCGGGGTCAAAGCCGCTGTCGCGCATAGGCTCGCGGGTAAGCTGCGAGAGCGCCTGCGCGTTCTTAAAGGAGCGGCTGACGGAGCTGTTTGTGCAGTCGCCAGAGCTGAAGCCCGGGCTGTCCTCGAAAATGGACGGCGCGGAGTTTATGGACGGGTGCATGAAGCTTGCAAGGCTTGTGCAGGAAAGCGCCGCGAAAGCGCTCGCCGCGCAGAAAGAGAAGCTTTCGGAGCTTACGGCGGACGAGAGGTATCTCAAAGCGCTCGGCAGGCAGCCGGAGCTGCGCGACCTGTCCGCAACGTTCCTTGCGGCGGTAATTGTGCCGCTTGAAACCGAGCGCGGGCGCGAGGCGTTCGTGACGAGCGTTCAGATAGGGGACGGGTGCGTGTGCGCTATCGACTCAAAAGCGGACGCGGAGCATTGCCTTAAGCTGCTGGGAACGCCCGACAGCGGGGCTTTTCTGGGCGAAACGGACTTTTTGTCCGACAAGAACACCCGCCCCGAGGCGATAGCCGCGAAAACCCGCGTGAGCCGCGGCTGCTCGGACACGTTCTTGCTTATGACGGACGGTGTGGCGGACGACTACTTCCCCGCGCAGCCCATGATGAAGCGGCTGTACCTCGACCTGTGCCTGAACGGCATACTGCCCATGGCGGGCGAGCTTACCGCAGGGGAAGACCCCGCGCCCGTGTTCTACTCGTCGGTTTCGATGAGCAGGCGCAGCGTGGCGCTGCAATACGCAAAGCAGCTTTTGTCGGACAGCAGCGAGGAAGCGATGAACGGGCTGTGGAACAAGCGCGATATGCTGCGCTGTCACTCGCTCGAGGCATTCAGAATGAACATTGGCGACACGCCCGCTGAAAGGCTGTGCGTGTGGCTTGACAACTACACCGAGCGCGGCAGCTTCGACGACAGAACGCTGTGCGCGGTGCGGCTGATATAACGAAAGGCAGCGAAAATGCAAAGCGGTGAAATACTTACTGCCACGCTGGACGACGGCTCTGCGATAGAATATGTGTACGACGCCAACGCCCCGCGCGGCGGCATGAAGCACACGTTTTTCACGCCTGACAGAAAATACGCGGTGCAGTTCTTTAACGACCCGCGCGACGCGCACAACCTGCAAATGCAGGACCGTATCCGCTCGATAGTAGGCAAATACAACCCCACGCTTTCCGAGGAGGACGGCGGCGCTATCGGCAACACGACAAAAACTGCGGACTACTTCAGAAAGCGCTTTTGCTGGCCTGTTGCAACGATACGCAGCCCCGAGTTCGGGATAGTCTGCCCGACATACCCGCAGAACTTTTTCTTCGGGGACGGCGCTTCGTCGCTGCTGAACCTTAAGGGCAAGGACAAAAAGAGCAACTGGTTCACGGGGCGCAACAGGCGCTATATCGAGGCTGCGGAGCTGGGCGATTTCCGCACGATGCTGAGCACCGCGATAGGGCTTTCCCGCACGGTAAGGCGAATGCATCAGGCGGGCCTTGCGCACTCGGATTTGAGCTGCAACAACGTGCTTATCGACCCGAAAACAGGCTCGTCCGTCGTTATCGACATAGACTCGCTTGTAGTACCCGACAAGTACGCGCCCGAGGTCTGCGGCACGCGCGGCTACATAGCGCCGGAGGTGCTTGCAACGCTCGAGCTTGATTTCAGCGACCCCGCAAGGAAGCTGCCGAGCGTGCTTACCGACCTGCACGCGCTGCCCGTGCTGATATACGAGTACCTTTTCCTGCGGCACCCGCTGCTCGGACCTAAGATATACAGCAGCGAATCCGCGGAAATGGACGACTTTTACGCGCTCGGGCCAAAGGCTACGTTTATAGAAGACCCGAACGACCGCTCAAACCGCCCGCGCGACCTTAAGGTGACGATAGGTTCGCTTTCAAGGGGACTGGAGCAGATGTTCCTCAAGGCTTTTGTGGACGGGCTTCACGAGCCGTCCAGAAGACCCACGGCGATGGACTGGGAAAAGGAGCTGCTGCGCGCGTGGGACAGGCTTGTTCCCTGCGCTAACCCGCAGTGCGAAAAAAAGTGGTTTATCCTGCGCGACGAGAGCCGCCCCGTATGCCCGTTCTGCGGGACGCGGACAAACGGCGGCGTGGCGCGCCTGAGTTTCAAGAGCGCAATGCGCGGGAAAAACGGAATGTTCAAGGAGAAAAGCGAAGTTATAGCGTACGACGGTATGCCGCTTTTCGACTGGCATATATATTCTAATGTCTACAACGACGAGAAGGCAAGCACCGATATGCGCGCCTACGTGGCGTATCGCAGCGGAATGTGGCTGCTTGTCAACTACGGGATTGAAGGCATGACCTCGCCCTCGGGACGGCTTGTTCCAAAGGGCAGCGCCGTGGCGCTGAGAGACGGCGCGGTGTTCCGCATGACAAACCGCGACGATGGCTTGCTGTGCGAGGTGAGCGCGACCCCCTGAGAGCGTACGCTCCGAAAGGCGCGCGGCATTACTCCATATCAGACCCGAGGCAGTGGCGCTTAGGGCTGAACGACGAAAGGAAAAAAACACAGATGAAACAGTTTGGACTGTCAGACAAGGAAGCTGCTGAAAGCAAGCAGAAATACGGCGACAATTCCATGACCGAGCAGGCGTCCGAGAGCTTTTGGGACAAACTCAAGGGCAACCTTGGCGACCCGATGATAAAGATACTTCTTGTGGCGCTCGGCGTAAACATACTGCTCTGGATACTCGGCATTGCGGGCGTTATAAAGAGCGGCGCGCCCGAGTGGTACGAGCCGCTCGGCATCCTCGTAGCGATAATGCTTGCAACGCTCGTTTCCACTATCTCCGAGTACAACAACGAAAACGCGTTCCAGAAGCTTCAGGAAGAAGCTTCGCGCATAATGTGCAAGGTTTACAGAAACGGCGACATCACCGAAGTGGCTATAAACGACATAGTTGTGGGCGACGCTATACTGCTTCAGGCGGGCGACAAGATACCCGCGGACGGTATCGTCATCGACGGCGACCTTAAGGTAGACCAGTCGGTGCTTAACGGCGAGAGCCGCGAGGCGAAGAAAACCGCTGTTCCCGACGGGTGGAAGGATACCGACGAGAACACGAATTTCGACAGCGAATACAAGGTATACAGAGGCGCTGTGGTATGTTCGGGCAACGCCGTTATGCAGGTAACGGTAGTCGGCGACAAGTCGGTTTACGGTAAGATAGCAAGCGAGCTTCAGACCGACGACGACCGCGAAACGCCGCTTAAGGTAAAGCTCGGCAAGCTTGCGAACGGCATATCCAAGTTCGGCTATATCGGCGGTATTGCAATCGCCGTTGCAATGCTTTTCAAGACCATTTTCATGGACACGGGCTTCGACCCCGCGCAGTTCATCATGGCGGACGGCGTGTTCCAGTGGGCGGCGCTGCTTGAGGCGGTAATAAACGCGGTAATGCTGGCGGTTATCATCATAGTTATGGCAGTTCCCGAGGGTCTGCCGCTTATGATAGCGATAGTTTCCGCGCAGAACATGGGCAAAATGCTTAAGGACAACGTCCTTGTAAGAAAGGTTGCGGGAATCGAAACCGCAGGCTCGCTCAATATCCTTTTCTCGGATAAGACGGGCACTATAACCAAGGGCAAGCTCGAGGCGGTGTCCTTTATAGACGGCGGACTTAACGAGTACAAGACCTTTAACGACATCGGCGGCAAGCTCTCCGAGATACTCTCCCTTACCATTCAGCACAACACGCTTTCCATGGTAAGCGGCGAGGGCAGCGAGCGCAGGGTAATAGGCGGCAACGCTACCGAGCGCGCTATACTCGGCTTCGACATAAACGGCAAGAAGCTTGACGGCGTAAAGGCTGTCGGCAATATCCCGTTCAACTCCACCAACAAGTACTCCGCAACGCAGGTTGAGGGCGCATACAATCTTTCCCTTATAAAGGGCGCGCCCGAGAAGATACTCCGGCGCTGCGCGTACTACTACGACCATAGCGGCGAGAAGAAGCCGTTCGACATGGCGCGGCTCAACGCAAAGATAGACGAGCTTGCAAACCGCGCTATCCGCGTGCTTGCCATTGCTACGAGCGAGGACGCGCTCGGCGAGGAATCCCTGCCCGAGGGCGACAACTGGACGCTTGTGGGCGTTGTGGGCATACGCGACGAGGTTCGCCCCGAGTCCGTAACGGCTATAAAGGAAGTTAAGGGCGCGGGCGTGCAGGTAGTTATGATAACCGGCGACCGCAAGGAAACGGCTGTGGCTATTGCAAAGGAAGCGGGACTTCTCGAAAAGGACACGGACGTTGTGCTGACCTCCGACGAGCTTGCAAAGCTCTCCGACGAGGAGATAAAGGCGAAGCTTAAGGATATACGCGTTATCGCGAGAGCGCTGCCCTCCGACAAGAGCCGCCTTGTGCGCCTTGCGCAGGAGCTTGACCTTGTTGCGGGCATGACGGGCGACGGCGTAAACGACTCCCCCGCGCTCAAAAAGGCGGACGTTGGCTTTGCAATGGGCGGCGGCACGGAAGTAGCAAAGGAAGCGAGCGACATCGTTATCCTCGACGACAACTTCAACTCCATAGACAAGGCTATCCTTTACGGACGCACGATTTTCAACTCTATAAGAAAGTTCATTATATTCCAGCTTACCATTAACGTGGCTGCGGTGCTTATTTCGTTCATATGCCCGCTGCTCGACCTCGAGTCCCCGCTCAACGTTATCCAGATACTCTGGGTAAACCTCGTTATGGATACGCTCGCGGCGCTTGCATTCGGCGGCGAACCCGCGCTCAAGCGTTATATGCACGAAAAGCCCAAGCAGAGAACCGAGCCTATCATCAGCAAGAACATGATGAGCGAGATAATCGTAGGCGCAGGCTGGACGTTCATTCTGTCGCTTGCTATGCTTATACTCGGCACGTTCGCGTTTGATGAGATGTATCCCACCGTTTCGTTCCTTGAACACCTCGGCTGGGTACGCGAGACCGCGGAGGGACTCGGCGACCACGCATATCTTCATACGGCGTACTTCGCGTTCTTCATCTTTATCGCGGTATTCAACGGCTTTAACGCAAGAACCGACAAGCTTAACATTTTCGACAACCTTTCAAAGAACAAGGGCTTCCTTACGGTATTCGGCATAATCGCGGGCGTTCAGATTGCAATGACCTATATAGGGCTTGCAGTTCCCGCCGTGGGCGAGATACTCGGCTGCCACGGTCTGAACCTCAAAGAATGGCTACTTGTTCTCGCAATGGCGATATCCATTATACCGATAGACCTTATCAGAAAGGCGATAGTAAAATCCGTGGCAAAGGATTGACATTTTAAGGGGAGAAGCCGCTGCGGCAGGCGCGGCGGCACATCTCCCGCGAGCTATAAATACAGGAGGAAAAAACAATGGCAGTAAATCTTTCAAAGGGTCAGCGCGTAAGCCTTGACAAGTCTGTAACTATGGCGAGAATAGGCCTTGGCTGGGACACCAACCGCTACGACGGCGGGCAGGATTTCGACCTTGACGCGTGCGTGTTCCTGCTGGGCGCGAACGGCAAGGTGCTGAGGGACGAGGACTTTGTATTCTACAACAACCTTACCGCGAGAGACGGCGCTGTGGTACACACGGGCGACAACCGCACGGGCGACGGCGACGGCGACGACGAGGCAATCATCATCGACTTTACGAAGATACCCCCCGAGATACAGAAGATAGCCGTTACCGTAACCATTTTCGAGGCGCAGCAGAAGGGGCAGAACTTTGGGCAGGTATCCAACGCCTACGTGCGCGTGCTTAAGGTAGACAACGCGGACGACGAGAACGGCGAGGAGGTTCTGCGCTTTGACCTTGTGGAGGAGTTCTCCATAGAAACCGCGCTTGTTGTATGCGAGATATACCGCTATAACGGCGACTGGAAGTTCAACGCTGTCGCTGCGGGCTATCAGGGCGGACTTGAGGCGCTTTGCAGAAGCTACGGCGTAAACGTATAATGCTTTGCCGCACGGCGGCGCGGCTGAAACAAAATTGTCCTGAGGGGGCGCGGCAATGGCTGAAAACATAAACGACCTTATTTCACGCGCGCAGCGCGGCGGCACGGTAATGCTGCCCGCGGGCGAGTTTGAAGGGCCTGTGTATATTACGAAGCCGCTGCGCCTTGTCGGGCAGAACACCACGATATGGACGCGGCGCGGCAGCGTTATCGAGATAACCTGCGAGGGCGCGGCGGTAGAGTCGCTGCGAGCGGAGCTTACCGAGAGCGACGTAAACGAGGCGGCTGTGGTGACAAAATACCCCGCGCAGGTGCGCGACGTGGAGATAGTCGGCGCGGTAAAGGGCTTCGGCGCGGAGGACGGCTGCTTTGACGTGCCGAAAACCATAGCGCTCGGCGACATTGCCCCGCGCGAGGAAAACAGCTTTCTGCTTACGGTGAACGTACCCGTGCAAACGCAGATAAGGTGCGATACGGCGGGGGTAACGTTCACGCCGCAGACCCTGCCCGCAGGGAGAAGCGAGCTTGAAATAAAGGTAAGCGGCATGAGCGCGCAGACGTTCCTGTACGCCGAGGCGCTGTTCTGCAGCAGCTTTATCCGCAGGGTGTACATTACGGGCAGAGCCGCCGCGAACGCAGCGCCCGTAACGGGGCGCGAGATATACAAAGCCCCGCTTCGCAGCGAACCCGCGCAGGGAGAAGCGCCGCAGGAAACGGCGGCGATACCCGCAGCGCTCGCAGCGCCCGCGACTGACGTAATAACGCTTAACGAGGAGCAGCCGCTGTACGATATGCCGCTGCTGGAGCTTCGCAAGGGACAGCGCGTGGGGCTGCGGCAGTACATAGGCGGCGCGTGCGAGATACGCTTTACCTGCGAAAAGCCCGCGGGCATGGACATAGACCCGTACGTTTTCGAGCTTGACGGGAACGAGCGCTCGTTTGCGGACAGGGGGCTTATATTTTTCGGCAACGAAAGCGGCGCGAACGACGAGGCGCGCTATTACCCCGACGACGGGCGTATAACGCTCGACCTTGACAGGCTCGACCACCGCGTGCAGCGCATTTCGGTGGTATACTCGGTCTACGCGGGCGGACCTGCGCGCTCGTTTGCGCAGGTGAAAAACGCGCGCGTTGCGATATCCGCGCGCGGGCGCGAGCGCATAGCGTTTGCGCTCGACGGGCTGACGAGCGAAACGACGATAGTAGCAATTGAAATATACCTCTACAAGGGCGAGTGGAAGCTGTGCGCAGTCGGCGCGGGATACCGCGACGGCATGGCGCGGCTTTGCAACCACTACGGCATAGAGGTAGAGCAGTAAAAACACAGCATGGAAGGGACGGTCACAGCATGGCACAGCAGTTTACGAGGTATGTCGGTTACGACAGCCCCGAGGCGTTTCGCGGCTTTCTTATGGACATATACGCCGCGGCGCGCAAAAGGGGGCTGTTCTATACGGACCGCCTTGCAATGGCAAGCACGACGGAGATATCCGCCGCAGCGCCGTATACCGCCGCTTCCTACGACGACCCTGCGGCGATAAAGCAGGGGCTTGACGCGTGGCTGCGCTCGGTGCATATCACCTGCGACAGCGCGGCTATAGCGCAGGTAATGGTAAAGGCGCTTGAAGACTGCGGCGTGAACAAAAAGAACACGTACTTCGTTATCCTTTGCTGGCTGATGAAGTTTCTTGCGGCAAAGCCGCAGCTATTTGTATTTGTGGGCGCGGCTAACCTGCGCGAGCTGTATCTCATGTATATGCTCTCCCTCGCGGGGGTGGAGGTGACGCTCGTAAGCTACGGCGCTGACGCGGATTTCGCACGGCTGCCGTACAAGGACGGCGTTACCGTAAAGGGCGGCGGCAACACCGCGCCGTTAACGGTGGATTACGCCTCGATAGACCTTACAAAGCAGGAGCAGCTCTCGCAGATGCGGCAGTCGCAGCAGCGCGTGAGCGGGCTTGTAAAGCGGCTGGACACCACCGCCGCGGGGATATTCGAGGACTTTATGACGGACAGGAAAACGCGCGTTGTGAGAAGCGGCGGCGTTTTCACCGAGGACGGGGAGATACCCGTTTACAGCGCGGCGCTTATAGGCTGCGACGAGGACGCGGCGTACACTAATATGCTCGTTAAGTTCAAGGAGAGCTTTGCGGGCAGCAAAAAGCAGCTTATCTTTATAGAAAAGCCGCTTGAAAACCCCAACGCCGAGGAGGTAAAGGCGCTTGGCGCAGTAACCGCCGCAAGCACGGACGGCATGATAGACGCGCTCGCGCTGCTTATAAAGCTAAACGGCGACCCTACCCGCACAGCGCTCGCGCAGGCGGCGCTCAAAGAGGTGCTGCAAAGCCTTAACACGGGCAACAGAACGCTGGTGTTCAACTACGGCTCAAAGCTTGTAACGTGGCTTTACCGCTGCACGCAGGCGCGCAGGTACTCCGTGCAGTACGAGGATATTCCCGTGGTGCTTTACTACGGCGATATTTCGCAGTCGGAGGTGTGCTTCTTAAGCTTTATGTCGCGCTGCGGGTTCGACGTTATCTACATCACGCCGGACAAGCACAACGCCGACATAGTGCGGCAGAAAGACCCCGGCGGCAGGTTACAGATATTCGAGCTTGCAGGCTCTAAGGAGAGCGGCAAGTACCCCGACAAGCCCGTTAAGATGAAAGCCGCGACCGTGGCGTACAACGCCGAGCGCGAGCTTGACACGGTGCTTTACGGCGGCGATACGGGCATATACCGCAGCTTCCAGTTCCCAAACAGCCAGTCGCTTACGCTGCGCACAACGTTTGAGGAGATAGGCATACTGTGGAAGGAGCAGGCGAAGTTCCGCTCGGGCTTTGCAACGGCGGGCAATCTCGTGACCGTCCCCAACATTTTCGCCAAGATAAGCGGCGTACCCGACGGCAACATGAACGCCTACTGGGACATGGTGCGCGCGCGGCTCACGCCCGAAACCGTTCTTAAGGTGAACGCGCCCGCGCAGCAGCAGGCGACGCCCGATTTGTCGGCGTACCGCAGCTTTTACCGCAACGGCGAGATAAACACGGAAAAGCTGAAAGCCTCAACGCTGAACAAATACAGCTACCTGCCCGACAGAATACAGGATATGCTGTTCTTCAAAATGCAGGAGGCGGTGAACAGCGGCTTCCTTAAGCTCGAGGGCGACGAGCTGATGTTCGCGGTGCTGCACTACGGCATGAGCTTTGACAAGGAGCTGCTGCGGCTGATACAGGGCTTCGATTTTACAAAGGAGATACCGAAGCTTGTGTATATAGACGCGGTGGAGGACGTGTTCACGCTCGAGGAATGCGTGCGCATAGTGCTTTGCAGCCTTATCGGGTTCGACGTGCTGATATTCACGCCCACGGGCTACAGGAATATCGAGGCTTTCGTTAAGCCCGAGGCTTATGAGGAACACGTTATGGACGAGTTCGCCTATAACGTGGAAGTGCCGAAGCTTAAAGTACCCGCAGAGGAAAAGAGCGGCGGGTTTTTCAGCAAATTGTTCAGGAAGTGACCCGAGAGGGTTGAATAAACGATACAGAAAGGAATATTACTATGGGATTACAGTTTACACCCGGAGCGGCGCAGCAGCGCGAGGTTGAAACCACAGCCACCACGACCCCCGCAGCGCAGACGGTATCTCTCGACAAGCAGATAGAGGAAGCGAAGAACTTCAACATCGTTGTAAAGGCCGACGAGATAAAGCAGCAGCTTGCGACAAGCGAGGAGATAGACAGGCTTGTAAGCACGATAAACGTAAACGACAGCTCCACTATAGTTACGTTCGGCGCGGAGGCTGCGGAGCAGATTTCGCAGGCTTCGGACCAGGTGCTTAAGTCCATGAGCATTTCGCAGATAAACGACACGGGCGTTATGCTTAAGGCGCTCGCGGAGATAATGGACCAGTTCGACATAAAGGAGCTTCAGGACGAGAAGCCCTCGTTCTTCCAGAACCTTAAGAAGAAGCTTGAAAAGATACTTGAAAAGTACGACAACATGGGCAAGGGCATAGACAAAATCTACGGCCAGCTTAAGCAGTACGAGAACGAGATAGGCCAGTCCAACACAAAGCTTGCCGCAATGTACGAGGCGAACCTCGGCTACTATCAGGAGCTTGTAAAGTACATCATGGCGGGCGAGCAGGGCGTAAGTGAGCTTGACCGGTTCATCGAGCAGTACCAGCAGAAGGTAGCGGAGAACCCCGACGACGGCACTATCCGCATGGACCTTTCAAATCTCCAGCAGATGCGCGAGATACTCGACCAGCGCGTAATGGACCTTAAGGTAGCCGAGAACGTAGCGCTCCAGACCGTACCCATGCTTAAGACCATGGAGTACTCGAACCTTAACCTTGTAAGAAAGATAAACTCCGCGTTCATCATCACGATACCCGTGTTCAAGCAGTCGCTCGCGCAGGCTATCATGCTCAAGCGCCAGCGCATTCAGGCGGATTCTCTCAAGGCGCTTGACGAAAAGACCAACGAGCTGCTTATAAAGAACGCGCAGAACACCGTCGAGCAGAGCAAGATGGTAGCCGCAATGGCGGCGAACTCCTCCATCAAGGTGGAAACGCTCCAGCAGACATGGCAGACTATCGTATCGGGCATAGACGAGGTACAGCAGATACAGGACGACGCGCGCGCAAAGCGCCAGCAGGACGCAGTAGCGCTCGAGCAGATAAAGGCAGACTATAAAAAGCGCATGAAGGCGTAAATAATACCGCTCCGCGCGGGGGCAGGGCTTCCGCGCAGGGGCTTTCAGAGTAAAGGAGATTTGGTTATGGCAGCAAACACACCGCCTATGGGCTGGAACAGCTGGGACTGCTACGGCGCTTCGGTAGACGAGGAAACCGTCCGCCGCAACGCGGAGTTCATGGCGCAGCACCTTAAAAAATACGGCTGGGAGTATATCGTTGTAGATATACAGTGGTACGAACCCAAGGCGAAGAACCACGAGTACAACCACTTTACGGAGCTTTGCATGGACAGGTTCGGGCGGCTTATCCCCGCGGAGAACCGCTTCCCCTCGTCCTCGGGCGAGCGCGGGTTCGGACCGCTTGCAAAGTATGTTCACTCGCTGGGGCTTAAGTTCGGCATACATATCATGCGCGGCATTCCGCGGCAGGCTGTGGCAAAGAACACGCCTATAAAGAAGTCCAAGGAGAAGCTTACCGCGCGGCAGATTGCTAAAATCGACAGCATTTGCGCATGGAACACCGATATGTACGGCATTGACGCCGAAAAGCCCGGCGCGCGCGAGTATTACGAGAGCCTTTTCAGCCTTTATGAGAGCTGGGGCGTGGACTTTGTAAAGGTGGACGATATCTGCCGCGAGCTTCCTGCGGCTGAGGGCGAGCTTATGCTTATAAGCGACGCGCTCAAAAACTGCGGGCGCGACATGGTGCTGTCGCTTTCCCCCGGGGCGGCGCTGCCCGAAAAGGCGGAGCTTTACAAGCAGGTAAGCAATATGTGGCGCATTACGGACGACTTCTGGGACAACTGGCCGCAGCTTTACGATATGTTCGACCGCGCGCAGACGTGGTGCATACACGCGGGCGCGGGACACTTCCCCGACTGCGATATGCTGCCCGTGGGCGCTATCCTGCAGGACTACGGCCCTGACGGGTGGACAAAGTTCACGCAGGACGAGCAGCGCGTTATGATGACGCTCTGGAGCATAGTGCGCTCGCCGATGATGATAGGCAGCGAGCTTACAAAGCTCGACGAGTTCACCATGGGGCTGCTTACCAACCCGATTATTATTGAAATGCTGAAGTTCAGCCACTCCGCGCACCCGCTTTACAGGAGAAAGCGCGACGGCAGCGAGGAGATAGTGTGGTTTGCAAGCCATAAGGACGGGCGCAATTATTATGTGGCGCTTTTCAACGTCGGCGAAAAGCCGCTCGAGATATCCGTAAATCTCCCCGTAAGCAGCGTTTGCACCACGGTTGAAGCGTGGACGGGCGAAAAGGGCGCGGCTTGCGGCAGCGTAAGCGCGAACGTAGCGCCGCACAGCGTGGCTCTTATAAAGCTTACGAAAACATTCTGACAGCGCTTAGCCGCAGGCGCTAAAAGAAAGCGCCGCCCTGCGCGGCGCTTCACGCGGCTGCAAGGAAAACAGAGGGGGCGCTTGTCATAAAAATAGGAAGCGTGGATATAAAAGAAATACTGTCGCTTATGAAAACGGCGCAGGGCTGGAAAACGCTCTACAGCAGGTATAAGGAAGTATTCAACTACTTCCTTTTCGGGATAGGCACGACCGTAATCTCGTTCGGCACGTACTACCTTTTCAGGTGGATTTTCCCCGACGCGGAGAGCGTGCCGCCGTGGCTGAGCTGGATATTCAACATAACGCACCGCTTCGGCATTGAGAGCAACACGGCGCTTCCCGTTATCCTGTCGTGGTTCTTTTCGGTAACGTTCTCGTTCCTTACGAACAGGATTTACGTTTTCCACAGCACCGCAAACAACGCGTGGAAGTTTATCCGCGAGGGGCTTTTGTATTACGCGACAAGGCTTGCAACGCTCGGCTTCGACCTTGTGGTGATGTTTTTGCTGGTAGACCTTACGGGCGTTGACAACGCGGTTTACGAGTTCTGCTGCAAGGTGTTCTCAAACGTAATGGTGCTTATACTCAATTACGTTCTCAGCAGAATATTCGTGTTCAGGCGAAAAAAGCAAAAGCGCGTCAACGCGCAGCCGCAGGAGAGCGAGAAAACAGAATAAAAAAAGTCCCGCAGTAGGTGTGCTGCGGGACTTTTGCGTTTTTTGACGATAATATTTGAACGTGCATTCTTCGTATAATAAACGCAGAGCGTTTATTATAAGGTCACCTCTAAAAACCTTGTTTGAGTGAAAATGTGTATAGCGCACCGACTGCTTCTGTCAACAAGCGAAATTTCTGATGTGACGGCGTCCATGCCGTCACTTGGTTATTTCGCCGTGCAACATCATGTTGCACCTCCTCGTAAGGCATACAGCCTTACTTCGTCGGCTTTCATCGCATTCGGCGCACTCTACCCATTTTCCCTTTTCAAACCGGTTTTTAGAGATTCCCATAAATTAAAAGTCCTCGCACATACGCAAATCGGAGATTTGCTCCGTGCTTATCGGACAATTATACCATAACCATGCGGTTATGGTATAATATCTTATAGCCTGCCTATACTAAAGATATCCATTTATTTCAAGCGAGGTGCAGGAAAATGTTTTCATTCAACAATCTTCCGGGGTTTTCAGGCGAAGCCTCAGCGGCTCTGAGCGGCGCAGTCAGCATTGCGGAATGTATGGGCCACAGCTATGTCGGCAGCGAACACCTGCTGTGCGCGCTGGCGAGGGAGGGCAGCGGCACGGCTTCGGTGCTGCTTACGGGCTGCCGCGTTTACCAGCGCGACCTGCTGCTGCGCATAAGGGACAGGCAGGGGCTGGGCAAAAGCGTCAAGCTTTCCGACGCGAACTTTTCGCCGCGGCTTAAAAAGCTGCTTACGGGCGCGCGCAGCGCTGCCGCAAACAGGGGCGACAGCCTTGTGGGGACGGAACACCTGCTTATGGCGCTGCTTACCGACAGGGACTGCACCGCAAGCGCCATTCTTACAGAAATGGGCGCTGGGCTGCCCGCGCGGCTTTATTCCGAGGCTGCCGCAAGACCTCGCGGCGACGGTCTTTCCGAGCGCGCCCGCCCCGCCGATAAGCCCGAACCCAAGCGGCGCGGCGAGCTTACCGCGCTCACAAAATACGGCAGGGACATCACCGAGGCTGCGCGCGCGGGGAAGCTCTCCCCCGTTGTAGGCAGGGCGGCCGAAACCGAGCGTATGGTGCAGATACTCCTGCGGAAAACAAAGAACAACCCCTGCCTTATAGGCGAGGCGGGCGTGGGCAAAACCGCCGTTGTGGAGGGCTTTGCGCAAAGGATAGCGCAGCGCCTTGTCCCCGAGGAGCTTTGCGCAAAGCGCGTTATTTCGCTTGACATTTCCGCAATGCTTGCGGGCGCAAAGTACCGCGGCGACTTTGAGGAGCGCCTAAAAAGCGCGCTCGACGAGGCGCAAAGCCACCCCGAGGTGATACTCTTTATAGACGAGATACACATGATAGTAGGCACGGGCGCGGCGGAGGGCGCGATAGACGCCGCGAGCATACTGAAGCCCCCGCTCGCGCGCGGCGAGATAACGCTTATAGGCGCTACCACCACGGACGAATACCGCCGCTTTATCGAAAAGGACAGCGCGCTCGAGCGGCGCTTTCAGCCCATACAGGTGGAGCAGCCCGACGAGCGGCAGGCGCTTGAGATACTAAAAGGTCTGCGCACGGGGCTTGAGGAACACCACCACGCCGTAATAACGGACGGCGCGCTCTCCGCTGCGGTAAAGCTCTCCGTACGCTATATGAACGACAGGAATCTGCCCGACAAGGCGATAGACCTTATAGACGAGGCGGCAGCGCGCGCCCGCACTAAAAGCTCCGACGAGGAAGGCGCGCTGCGCGAAATGCTCGCCGCAAAGGACTACGTTTCCGCGGCGAAGCTTGCGCGCGGTGCAAAGACCGTGCCGCGCCGCGTGCTTGTAGACTGCGAGGACGTGGCGCAGGCGGTGTCTGCGGCTACGGGCATACCCGCCGCAAGGCTTACGCAGGACGAAAGCGCGGGGCTTGCAACGCTTGAGGAGCGCCTGCGCGAGCGCGTTATCGGGCAGGACAAGGCGGTGGAGCTTGTCGCGGGCGCGATAAGGCGCGGCAGGACGGGGCTTTGCGACCCCGCAAGACCCGTAGGCTCGTTTTTGTTCCTCGGGCAGACGGGCGTTGGCAAAACGGAGCTTTCGCGCGCGCTTGCCGAGTGCGTTTTCGGCGACAAAAAGCGCCTTATCCGCTTTGATATGTCGGAGTTTACCGAGAAGCACTCGGTAAGCAGGCTGATAGGCTCTCCGCCCGGATATGTAGGCTACGAGGAGGAGGGGCAGCTTATACGCAGGGTGCGCAGCGCGCCCTACTCGGTGGTGCTGTTTGACGAGGTGGAAAAGGCTCACCCCGAGGTGCTTGACCTGCTGCTGCAAATACTGGAGGATGGCAGGCTTACCGCCGCGAACGGCACGCGCGCGGACTTCAGAAACGCCGTTGTTATCATGACGGGCAACATAGGCGCGGAGAAGCTCGCGGCGCGCTCTGTCGGGTTTATGGGCGGCGAGGGCGGCAGCAGCGACGTTATGGCGGAGCTTAAAAAGCGCTTTCGCCCCGAGCTTATAAACAGGATAGACAACGTAGTCGTATTCGAGCGGCTTGGAATGCGCGAGCTGGAGCGCATATGTTCGCTTATGCTGGGCAAGGTAGCAGAGAGAGCCGCGGCGCGCGGCATTACGCTGAGCTTCACCGAGGAAACGGTAACGCGCCTTTGCGAGAGCGTAAGCGCCGACGGAATGGGCGCGCGCCCGCTGCGCAGGGCGATAACGGGCAGGATAGAGGATATGCTGTCGCGCGCAATGATAGCGGGCAGGCTGCCCGACAACTCGCGCGCGGAGGTTTGCGTTGAGGACGGCGAGTTTGCCGTAAGGCTTCCCGCAGGCGCGAAATAAGCTATCCGCACGCGCGCTCCATCTCCTCCACCATGCTTTGTGCGAACACCGCGTAGCCGCGCTCGGGGTCGTTTATCAGCACGTGCGTTACAGCGCCCGCAAGCCGCCCATCCTGAATAATGGGGCTGCCGCTCATGCCGCGCACTATGCCGCCTGCGGCTTCAAGCAGGGCGGGGTCGGTTATGCGTATCACCATGCCCTTTGAGCCGTTCATGCCGAGCAGGTTCACGCGCTCTATTTCAATGGAGTACTCGCGCGGCGTGCCGCCGTCAAGGGTGGCGAGTATAGTAGCAGGTCCGCGCTTCACTTCCTGCCTGAACGCCATGGGCAGCGCCTCGCCGCCTGCAGGCTCGTTCAGCGTGCCGAACACGCCAACGGCGGTGTTTGCCGCAAGGCTTCCCGCAACGGCGTCCGGCAGTATAACGCCGCACAGCTCGCCCGCCGCGCCCTGCTTTCCCTTAACTATGTCGTATATTTCCGCGGCGGTAATCTCCCCGCTTGAAAGCGGCACGCGCGAGCCTGTCGTTTCATCGCTTACCGCGTGGCCAAGCCCGCCGAAAGCCCCTGTTTTCGGCTCGTAGAACGTGAGCGTGCCTATGCCCGCGGCGCTGTCGCGCACCCACGCGCCCATTTTAAGCGCGCCGTCGGGGTCGCAAAAGGGCTGAACGCTAACGCACAGCGTGCTGTCGCCGCGCGTTAGAAGCACGACGCTTTCCTCGCCGAGCGCCGTGGTTATGTCGGCGTTCGTCTGTATCTGCGCGCCGTTCACCTCGGTTATAACGTCGCCCTTTTTAATCCCCGCGCGCTCTGCGGGGGAGTTTTTGGTAACGCCCACCACCATCACGCCCTCCGAGCGCAGCCTTATCCCGAACGGCGTTCCGCAGGGAACGAGCATGGGGCGCTCCGTGGGCGTTACGAGCGCTGTTTTTATGGGTATAGCGCCAAGGTAGTAGCCGCATTCCCCGCCGCTTGTGCGTATGTCCGCCGCGGAAAACGCGCCCGTGCAGGGCGAGCCGCGCTCGGCGCTCACCGAAGCGGGCAGCGCCGCGTAAAACCACCCGATTACCGCCGCCGCTGCGGCGATAGCAAGGCACAGCGCCGATGAAATTGCTCTGAACGTTTTTTCCATAATAACTAATACCCGCGCTGCCGCGCTCGTCCTTTCCGAAAATATGCCGCAGCGCCGCGTATTTTTTTCGTGAACGCGTCGCTGCCCTGCAATTATGTTACGCAGTTCGCGGGATAATATAAAAGGGAATTTGTCGCGGATATTTTTGCGCCGCACGAGCTGCGCGCCGCCGCTGCGCGAAAGCGCGGCACAGGCGGTGCGGCATTTGCAAAGCGCCGTTTTTGCGGAAATTACTACATAGCGCGCAGATTAACCTTGACAAAGACCGTCGAAAAACCCCCATACGGGGGTTTTCCGCCGACACATCTCAGCTGCGCGCACTCATTGGCGGCTCGCCGCCAATTCGCACACTTGCTGAGATAGAAGTGTTTTTTGCCTCAGCCAGGCCGACGCAGTCGCCTTTAGCCCGAGGCAAAAAAGTTATTTCAAAGCCCGCATACGCGGGCAAAATAGACTTTTTCAGCAGGTTGCTTGACAATCCGTACGAAAAATGATATAATATTATTATGTATCATTTTGCCCTTATGTAGCATATGAGAATTTTCGGAATTTATTTTTGCAAAGCATTCCGTTTCGGCAGGGGCTGCCCCGCGCGAGTACCGTTAGTATTCCGCGCGGCGCTGCCAGAAGGCTCTTACAAGACAGTTCCATTCGCTTTAATGCAAAGAGCCTGCCGCGCCGCTCCGCGTTCGTTCACGGGGGCGGCGCTCGGAAAGCGTTTCCTGACGGGTGCTTAAGCGGAAATTTTTTAAGGGAACATCTAAAAACTGGTTTGAAAAGGGAAAATGGGTAGAGTGCGCCGAATGCGAGGAAAGCCGACGAAGTAAGGCTTGATGCCTTACAAGGAGGCGCAACACGACGTTGCGAAGCGAAATAACCGAGTGACGGCACGGACGCCGTCACATCAGAAATTTCGCTTGTTGACTGAAGCAGGCGGTGTGCTATACACATTTTCACTCAAACGAGTTTTTTAGAGGTGACCTAAATAGAGAAAAATATCACGCAATGGGAAAACAATGCCGCTGCGCGCAGGAGCGTTCTGCGCGGGCAGGGCTGCGCTGTGCCGCGTTTTCCCGAAGAAAGGAATGTTTTAATGGGATTACTTACCAACAATAAGCTGTTGACAGAAACCGAGAGCATAGCTCCCAAGAAAAAGCAGGAACAGCCCGCGCAGAAAACCGCGCCCAAGGCCGCCGCACCCGTGCAGAAGTCCGCGAAGCCGCGCGCAAAGGCAAACGTGCCTGTAAAGAAGTTCCGCGCGCCCGTTGCGGCAAAGCCCGTACTTACCGACAGGCGCGCCGCGCAGAAGGACGCGCAGAAAGACGCGCGCCAGCCTAAGCCCGCAGCAAAGCGCCCGCAGCGCGAGGTGCGCTCCGCGCCCGTGAAGTTTGCGGCGCTCGGCGGCCTTAACGAGATAGGCAAGAACCTTTACGTGTACGAGTGCTGCAACGATATGTTCATTGTGGACTGCGGCCTTGCGTTCCCCGACGAGGAAATGCCGGGCGTAGACCTTGTAGTGCCCGATTTCACCTACCTTGAAAAGAACAGGGAGCGCTTCCGCGGCATTGTGATAACCCACGGCCACGAGGACCACATAGGCGCGCTGCCGTACCTGCTCAAGAAGATAAACGTGCCGATTTACGGCACGCGGCTTACGCTCGGTCTTGTAGAGGGCAAGCTTAAGGAACACGGGCTGCTGTCGCAGGCTTCCCTTAACGTGGTAGAGCCGCGCCAGAACGTGAAAATGGGCTGTATGTCCGTGGAGTTTATCCGCGTTAACCACTCTATCCCCGATTCCTGCGCGCTTGCAATACACACGCCCGCGGGCGTTATCGTGCATACGGGCGACTTCAAGGTGGACTACACCCCCATAGAGGGCGGCATAATCGACCTTGCGCGCTTCGGCGAGCTTGGCAACAGGGGCGTGCTTGCGCTTATGAGCGAAAGCACCAACGCGGAGCGCCCGGGCTACACAAAGAGCGAGCGCAGCGTTGGCGAGAGCTTCCGCAAGCTGTTTAACGACGCGGAGGGCAAGCGTATCATCATCGCGACGTTCTCCAGCAATATCCACCGCATTCAGCAGATAATAGACGAGGCGGTAAAGCACGGCAGGCGCGTTGCGGTGTCGGGCAGAAGCATGACAAACGTAATAGCAAAGGCGGTAGAGCTTAACTACATCAAAGTTCCCGAGGGTACGCTTATAGACATAGAGGACGTGAACCGCTACCGCCCCGAGCAGCTTGTAATCGCTACAACAGGCAGTCAGGGCGAGCCGCTGTCCGCCCTTTCAAGAATGTCGTCGGGCGACCACAGGCAGGTTACCATCACCCCCAACGACTTTATCATAATTTCCGCAAACCCCATACCCGGCAACGAAAAGCTTGTGACAAAGGTTGTAAACGAGCTTATGAAGCAGGGCGCGGAGGTAATATATGAAAGTATGTACGAGGTACACGTTTCGGGCCACGCGTGTCAGGACGAGCTTAAGATGATGATATCCCTTACAAAGCCCAAGTTCTTTATCCCGATACACGGCGAGTACAAGCACATGAAAAAGCACGCGAAGCTTGCGATGGGCATGGGCATTCCCGAGGAGAACATCTTCATATGCGATTTGGGGCAGATGGTTGAAACGGACGGCGTGGAGATGAAGTTCACGGGTACTGTGCCGTCGGGCAGGGTAATGGTAGACGGCTTTGGCGTGGGCGACGTGGGCAGCGTTGTGCTGCGCGACAGAAAGCACCTTGCCGAGGACGGCGTTATGATAATCGTAGCGACTATCGAGCGCGAGAGCGGCAGAGTCCTTGCAGGACCGGATATAGTATCGAGGGGCTTTGTTTACGTGCGCGAAAGCGAGGCGCTCATAGACGAGGCGAAGCAGCTGATGAAGCAGGTAATGGACAACTGCGCGCAGCGCAACGTCCGCGAGTGGGGCAACATCAAGTCCGCCATGCGCGACGCGCTTTCGGACTACATCTACCAGAAAACAAAGCGCAGCCCGATGATACTTCCCGTTATTATGGAGGTTTAAGGCGCTTGAGGGGGTGCTTGCTTGAAGAATCTATATAAGAGCGGCGTGCTGCTTATTGCGGTGGGCGCGCTGGTTATCATGCTGATAACGCTCGATTTCTACCTTTTCAGCGATAACCCGCTGGTGTTCTGGGTATCGTTCCCGATACTGCTTGCGGCTTCGGCACTTGCGGTGGGAAAGCTTATGCAGATACGCAGCAGCGAGCGGTGGTATTTCGAGCAGATAAACGACGCCATACGCAGCTCTGACAGCATGACGCTCGTAAGCTTCCCGCTGCCCGTTGCGGTAGTCGATTCGCAGGACTGCATGATATGGGCGAACACGCGCTTTGAGGAGTGCTTCTTCAAGCCCGGCGAGGACGAGAACAGCTTAAGCGTTATCACCGACAACCCGCTGGAGCTTCTCGCGGGGCGCGAGATAGAGTACAACGGCAGGTGGTTTCGCGTTTATACGGACAGACACGAGTTTACGCTTGTGGACAACAAGGTGACTATGATTTCCGCCAAACCCGCGGAGGACGCGGAAAACGGCGTTGAAAGCCGCCTTACGGTGCTTGTCTTCGAGGAGATAACCGACTATAAGCAGCTTAAAAAGACCGCCGAGCTTACAAAGCCCGTTGTAATGGTGCTTATGGTGGACAACTACGAGGAGCTGCTTTCGGGCGCAAAGGAGAGCGAGCGCGCAAAGGTAACTATCGAGGTGGACAGGCTCATAGAGGACTACTTCTCCGAAAAAAAGGCGGTTCTCCGCAAAATCTCGGTGGACAAGTTCCTTATCGTGCTTGAGGAGCAGTACCTGCGCGAGATGATAGCCGAGAAAATGTCCATCATAAATAAGGCGCACGAGATAATCGTGCGTGAAAGAGCCGTGGTAACGCTCTCTATAGGCGTCGGCGCTACGGCGCAGTCGCTTTCGGAGGGCGAGCGCTTCGCCGAGGAAATGCTTGAAAAGGCGCTCGACAGGGGCGGCGACCAGGCGCTTGTAAAGACCGCGAACGGCTTTACGGCGTTCGGCGCGGCTTCACCCGGGCGCGAGCGCACGGGCAAGGTAAAGATTCGCCTTGCCGCGGAGAATATACGCTCCCTTATAAACACCGCGGACACGGTGTACATAATGGGACACAGCTACAGCGACTTTGACAGCGCAGGCTCTGCGATAGGGCTTGCGTGCGCGATAAGGCGGCTAGGCAAGCCCGCGTACGCGGTGGCGCGCTTTACAGACCCGCGCAAGACCAACGCCAAGGCGCTTTTCGACCGCTTTGCGGATTACACCTCGCTCGGCTACGACTCTGCGCTCATAATCGAACCCGAGGAAGCAAAGAGCTTTTTCACGCCCGATTCGGTGCTGATAATAGTCGATACGCACATAGCCAAAAAGGTGGAAGACCCCGAGCTGCTTGAAAAGTGCGACGCCTCTCACCTTGTGGTAATAGACCACCACAGGCTGAGCGCGGGCGCTATCACGGACTACGCGGTGCGCTGCCACGAGAGCAACGCTTCTTCTGCGGCGGAGCTTGTAACGGAGCTTGTGCAGTATTTTTCAGCGGGAACGCTGCTTGCCGCGCCCGAGGCGGGCGCGCTGCTGTCGGGCATAATGCTTGACACAAAGGACTTTGTAATGCGCTGCGGCGTATCCACGTTCGAGGCGGCGGCGTATCTCAAAAAGCTTGGCGCGGACACCATATCCGTAAAGAAGCTTTTCGACACCACGATAGAGAGCAAAACGCGCCGCTCGGACATAATAGCGGCGGCGAAGATATACCACAAATGCTGCGCTGTATCGCTTGTGGAGGAGGACTTCGCGGGGATACGCGTGGTATGCTCGCAGGCGGCGGACGAAATGCTCTACATTGAGAACGTGGACGCGGCGTTCACCATATACCCGATAGAGGGCGGGTGGTGCATAAGCGCGCGCTCGTTCGGCACGGTAAACGTGCAGGTGATAATGGAGGCGCTGGGCAACAAAAAGGACGACGGCGGCGGCCACCAGTCCATGGCGGGCGCGCAGCTTTACGGCATAACCGCGCAGGAGGCGCTCGAGCGGCTTTACGCTGCGATAGACGAGTATTTCGCCCCGCCCGAGGAAGCCGTTGACAAGACCGAAAAAGGCAACTGATAATACGGAGGACAAAACGATGAAGGTAATACTTTTACAGGACGTACAGGGAACAGGCAAAAAGGGCGAGGTAAAGGAAGTAAAGGACGGCTACGCCATCAACTGCCTTATCAAAAAGGGGCTTGCGCAGGAGGCTACCGCAAAGAACCTCAACCTGCTTCAGGGTCAGCGCGACCACGCGCAGCACAAGATAGACGTTGACGTTGCAAACGCTAAGGACATAGCTTCAAAGCTCGAGGGCAAGACCGTTACGGTTACCGCAAAGGCGGGGCAGAACGGCAGGCTTTTCGGCACGGTGACGTCCAAGGAGGTTTCCGCTGCGATAAAGCAGGGGCTGGGCTGCGACGTTGACAAGAAGAAGATAAACCTTTCTTCAAAGATAGAGGGCTTCGGCACGTTTTCTGCGGAGGCGCGGCTCTACGCGGGCGTTACCGCAAAGTTTACGGTAGCCGTAACGGAGGGCTGAGATGGCTGAGTATGACCTTTCGGGTATGAACCTGCCGTTCAGCCTTGACGCGGAGCAGTCCGTGCTGGGCGCGGTGCTTATGGACCAGAACGCCATGACGGAGGTTATTGGCGTGCTTCACCCCGAGCATTTTTATGTCGAGCTGAACCGCAGCATATACGCTGTGCTGGTGCAGATGAACATGAGCAGCCAGTCTATCGACATCATAACCGTACTCGAAAACGTCATGCGGCAGGGACTTTTTGAAACCGCAGAGCAGGCGAAGGAGTACCTCGCAAAGCTCATGCAGTCCGTGCCGAGCATTTCCTCGGTGGCAAAGTACGCCGAGATAATCCGCGACAAATTCGTGCTGCGAAGCCTTATCTTCACGGCGCGCGAAATAATGGACGCTGCGTCCTCGGGCGCGGAGGACGTAAACGCCATTGTAGACCTCGCGGAGCAGAAGATATTCGACATAAGAAGCGGCGAGGAAAACAAGGACTTAACGCACATATCGAGCATAGTTTTCGAGCGCGTAAAGGCGCTTGACGAGCTTGCGCGCTCCTCTGCGGCGAACGGCGGGCAGCCCGTTATGACGGGGCAGTCCACGGGCTTTATGGAGGTAGACAAGAAGATTTTCGGGCTTAACCCCTCGGACCTTATCATTCTCGCGGCGCGCCCGGGTATGGGTAAAACCTCGTTTGCAATGAACGTCGCGGTAAACACCGCGAAAAAATACCGCGACAAGGCGGTCTGCGTGTTCAGCCTTGAAATGTCCAAGGAGCAGATAGTATCGAGAATGATAAGCAGCGAGGCGCTGCTGCCGTCGGACTCGATAAAAACGGGCAGAATAGAAACCGCAAAGTGGAACGACGTTATCACCGCGGCAGAGATACTCGTGCAGCTTCCAATTTACATCGACGACACGCCCGGTACTAACGCTTCTGCGATAAAGTCGAAGCTGCGCAGGATAAAGAACTTAGGCGTTGTAATAATAGACTATCTCCAGCTCATGACGTCCGTTAAGAACTACAACGGCAACCGCGTCGCGGAGATTTCCGAGATAACGCGAAACCTCAAAGTGCTTGCAAAGGAGCTTAACGTACCCGTTATAGCGCTTTCGCAGCTTGCCAGAGGCCCTGAGCAGCGCGACGACAAGCGCCCGCTTCTGTCGGACCTGCGCGACTCGGGTTCTATCGAGCAGGACGCGGACATCGTGCTGTTTCTCTACCGCAACGCCTACTACAAAAAGGACGACCCGAACCCCAATGTAAGCGAGTGCATAGTCGCCAAAAACCGCCACGGCGAAACAGGCACGGCGTACCTTGGCTGGGACGGCCAGTTCACCAAATTCAGAAATGTTGACGTGCGGCACATTAACACGCAGCAGGGACAGGACGGCGCAGGGCAATGACGGAGCTTGTAACACGCGTGAGCGAGGCGGTGGAGCGCTTTGGTATGCTGCATAGCGGCGACTGCGCGGCGGTGGCGCTCTCGGGCGGCGCGGACAGCG
Source organism: uncultured Oscillospiraceae bacterium (assembly GCA_934462925.1). Lineage (GTDB taxonomy): Bacteria > Bacillota > Clostridia > Oscillospirales > Ruminococcaceae > CAG-115. The sequence goes on from CAKSIT010000001.1 coordinate 39,281, forward strand.
TGTCGCTTTTGTACGCGCTTAAGGAGCTGGAGCGGCCGCTTGGGATAACGTTGAGCGCGGTACACATAAACCACTGCCTGCGCGGCGAGGAGAGCGACGGCGACGAGCGCTTCTGCCGAGAGCTGTGCGAGCGGTTCGGCGTTGCGCTTAAGGTGTACAGGATAGACGTGCTTTCGCTGCGTGAAAAGCACGAGAGCGTTGAGGAATGCGCGCGCCGCGCAAGGTACGGCGCGTTTTCGCAGACGCTCGACGAGCTTGGCGGGCGCGCGTTTATAGCGACTGCGCACAACGCGGGCGACAGCGCTGAAACCATGCTTATAAACCTTATGCGCGGCACGGGGCTTAAGGGCTTGTGCGGCGTGCCGCCCGTGCGCGGCAGGTTCGTCCGCCCGCTTATTTACTGCACCCGCGCAATGGTGGAGGACTACCTGCGCTCAATGGGGCAGGAGTGGGTGACGGACAGCACAAACCTTAGCGACGACTACACCCGCAACAGGGTGCGGCACATAATAATCCCCGAAATGGAGCGGATAAACGGCGCGTTTTTCACCGCGGTTACCCGCGCGCAGGATTCGCTGCGAGAGGACAGCGACTTTCTTACCGTGCTTGCCGAGCGCGAGCTTGAAGCGGCGCGCAGCGGCAGGGGCTGGAACGCCGCCGCGCTTGCGGCTCTGCCCGCGCCCTTAAGAAGCCGCGCCGTAAGGAAGATACTTGCAGACGGCGGCATAGAGCCGAGCGCCCTGCGCATAAACACCGCCATCTCGCTGCTGGAAAAGCGCTCCGCGCGCTTTAACCCGTGCAGGGACAGGTTCTTTACGATACGCAAGGGCGTGTGTTTTGTCGAGCATATCGAGCAGCACTATAAAAAGCACGAAAAATGACTGCAATAAGGGCGGATATTTGTGTGAAATTGCGTATTCGTGAAAAATTCATCAAATATTCACTTTAACTGTTTGCTTTTTTTCGGAATATATGGTATAATACATTTCGGGTAACTATACCCGAAAATGTGTGGAAAAGCCGCACACGCGGCAGGGAGGACAAAAGATGTATATTCCCGAACAGGTCGAAAGCGTCCTGCTTAAAGAGGAAGAAATAAAGGAGCGCGTTCGTGCAATGGGCGCGCAGCTGACGCGCGAGTACGCGGACAAGAACCCGCTGTTCATCTGCGTGCTTAAAGGCTCTGTCGTATTTTTCGCAGACCTTATCCGCGAGATGGCGTGTCCGCTGGAAATAAACTTCCTGCGCGCTTCAAGCTACGGCGCAGGCACGGTGTCCTCGGGAAAGGTAGACCTTGAAATAGGCAAGGACATCAACTTTACGGGTAGGCACGTTGTTATCGTGGAGGATATCCTCGACACGGCGCGCACTCTCTACAAGCTTAAGTCGGACATCTCGGAGCTTTCGCCCGCGTCGCTTAAGATAGTGACGCTTCTCGACAAGCCCTCGCGCAGGGTGGTCAAAGGCTTCAGCGCGGACCTTACGGGATTTGAGATTGACGACCTTTTCGTGGTGGGCTACGGGCTTGACTGCGACGAGAAATACCGCAACCTGCCTTACGTAGGCGTTTTGCGTACATAATCCCCCCTTACGCTGTCATACATATGGACAGCCCATGCGAACATAATATTTCTAGGAATTATCCGTTTCCGGAAAGGCGGTTTATATGCAGTCAAACAAGTTCAGAGGTATAATAATCTATCTTGCTGTTATTCTTCTGCTGATTTTCGGGCTGGTGTCGGTGCTTAATCTTGCAAACAGCGCCGCTAACGGCTCTAAAAACGTTACCTACTCGGACGTTATAAAGGAATTTGACGAGCTTAACGTTTCGGGCTACACGCTCGACCTCGGCAGCGGCGAGCTTGTGTACGTCCTCAAGGGCAGCACCGAGGCGAAGAAGTACACAGTGCCGAACGTCAGCATATTCTTAAACGACATTAACAGCGGCTATAACGCAGAAGGGCAGGCGGCGACCTACCGCGTGCGCTACAACGAGGCAAACGAAGAACCGCTTGTAGAGGACTATATCCCGATTTCGGACAACACGTTCTTAACGAGCATACTGCCGTACCTGCTGCTTGTCGGCGTGATGATAGTGTTTACCGTTATCGTTATGCGCCAGACCACGGGCGGCGGAAAGATGAACAACTTCTCCCGCGCGAACGTGCGCCAGCAGACGGGCAAGAAAGTCACATTCAACGACGTTGCGGGCGCGGACGAGGAGAAGCAGGAGCTTGTGGAGATAGTAGACTACCTCAAAAACCCTGCAAAGTACCGCGAAATAGGCGCGAGAGTGCCGCGCGGCGTGCTTCTCGTAGGCCCTCCCGGAACGGGTAAGACGCTGCTTGCAAAGGCGGTAGCGGGAGAAGCGGGCGTTCCGTTCTTCTCAATAAGCGGTTCGGACTTCGTTGAGATGTTCGTAGGCGTGGGCGCTTCGCGCGTGCGCGACCTTTTCGAGCAGGCTAAGAAGCACACTCCCTCCATCATATTCATAGACGAGATTGACGCGGTGGGCAGACAGCGCGGCGCGGGTCTCGGCGGCGGCCACGACGAGCGCGAGCAGACGCTCAACCAGCTGCTTGTTGAAATGGACGGCTTTACCGAAAACGAAAACGTGATAGTAATGGCGGCGACAAACCGCCGCGACATACTCGACCCTGCGCTGCTGCGTCCGGGACGCTTCGACAGGCAGGTAGTCGTAAACTACCCCGACATCAAGGGCAGAGAGGAAATACTCAAAGTCCACACGCGCAACAAGAACATCGGTCCTGACGTTGACCTTAAGACCATTGCGGCAACCACCGCGGGCTTTACGGGCGCGGACCTTGAGAATCTTGTAAACGAGGCGGCGCTGCTTGCCGCGCGCGAGAACCGCAAGGCGGTTATACGCAAGGACATCGAAGAAGCGACGATAAAGGTAGTCGCAGGTCCTGAGAAAAAGAGCAAGGTGGTATCCCCCGAGGAAAAGCGCCTTACCGCTTATCACGAGTCGGGTCACGCGATAACCACATACTTCTGCCCCACGCAGGATAAGGTTCATCAGGTGTCCATTATTCCGCGCGGAATGGCGGGCGGCTTTACAATGCACGTCCCCGAAAAGGACAGGAGCTTTGTCACCAAGACCCACATGGAGGAGGAGATAATCGTACTCCTCGGCGGGCGCGCGGCGGAGCAGCTCATACTGGACGACATTTCCACGGGCGCTTCCAACGATATCGAGAGAGCGACGCAGGTTGCAAGAAACATGGTAACGCGCTACGGCTTCTCAGAGAAGCTCGGCCCGATACTTTACGGCAGCGAGAATCAGGAGGTATTCCTCGGCAGGGACTACTCGCAGGGCAAGAACTACTCCGAGAACGTTGCAAGCGAGATAGACGCGGAGATACGCGAGCTTATCGAAACGGGCTACGAAAAGGCCAAGGACATTCTGCGGCTTCACGGCGACCTGCTCGAGCGCTGCGCGCAGTACCTCATGCGCCACGAGAAGATAGACGGCCCTGACTTCTACAAGCTTATGGCGAACGAGATAGACCTTGACGGAAACAAGGTGTTCTTCAATACACAGCAGGAGGAAGAATCCACCGAACCCGCCGAGAGCGATTCCGAAAAGTCTGAAACGGCTCTTGATTCGGACGAAAACAAGGGCGAATAAATAAAAAAAGCTTAAGCCGTCTTAAAAAGGCGGCTCAGACCGTCGAAAAACCCCCATACGGGGGTTTCCCGACGGGGCATCCGCGCTGCGCGCACGGTTTGACGGCTTGCCGTCAAACCGCACACTTGCGCGGATAGAAGTGTTTTTTGCCTCGGGAAGCCCGAGGCAAAAAAGTGATTTCAAAGCCCGCATACGCGGGCAAAATTGATTTTTTCGACAAGCTGAGCCGTCTTAAAAAGGCGGCTTTTGGCTGTAAATGTTAAAAAGGAGCAGCAAAATGTCACTTGAATACATAGACGAAGCGCCAACGCTTGAGGAATACAAGGAAATGCGCCGCGCGGTAAATTTCATGGTGCTGTCGGACAGGATAGCGAGCAACGCGCTGCATAACGCGTTCCACATAACCTGCGTGCGCGACAGCGGCAGGGCGGTAGGCATGATACGCGTGCTGTCAGACGGCAGCTACGCAAACTTCATCACCGACGTTATGGTGATACCCGAGTACCAGCACCGCGGCATAGGCACGCAGATGATGAAGCGCACGATGGAATATATGCGCTCAACGCTCGAGGAGGGCGAAACAATAGTGCTTTACCTCATGTCCGCCACGGGCAAAGAGCCGTTCTACAGCCGCTTTGGCTTCAGAACGCGCCCGAACGAGGTTTGGGGCGCAGGCATGAGCCAATGGATAACTAAGTGACAGCGCGCGGTTTTCACTTGACAAAATGCGCTTGATATGGTATCATAAAAAAGAGGGCAGAGTGGTTCTGCCGAAAAAAAGAGAGGTATTTACATATGGAGAGATTTTGCAGCAAATGCGGCACGCTCGTGAGCGGCGAGGGTGCATTCTGCCCGCAGTGCGGCGCGCCCATGGAGAGCGCGGTTGACCTGAGCAAGCCCGAAAGCGCGCCCGTAAGCCAGCCCGTTCAGCCCGTTTCGCAGCCTGTACAGCCCGTTCAGCCCGTGCAGAGCAATACGTTCAACGGCGGCAGCCAGTCCGACATACCCAACTACCCGCAGAACTACACCGCGGGCAATACCACAAACACAAACCAGCAGGAGATGACCACGGGGCAGTGGGCGCTTACGGTATTCCTTACGGCGTTCTTCCCGGTGCCGCTTGTAAGCTGGATTCTGCTGTTCGTATGGGGCTTTGGCGACACTCCTCAGCCCAAGAAGAACTACTGCCGCGGTATGCTTATTGTAAAGGCTATCGTTTTCGGCGTGGTTATACTCATGTACATCGGTATGTTCGCGTGCGTTGGCAGCATTGTCGGCAGCGGCGCAAGCGGCCTTGAGGATTTCTTTAACGAGATAAATTACTAAGGGTCGTTAAGGCTGAATCAGAACTGTTACGGCTGCGGTGCGTATGTGCCGCAGCCGTCTTTATACCTGTTGAAAGGAGCGCCAATGCGGGAGAGAAAAATCAGCGCGGGGCTTGTTATACGCCTTATAGCGGCGGTTTTGTGCGCTGTGGGGCTTGTGTGGTGCAACCTTACGCTTTACATGAACGCGGGCAACATTGCGGGTACGCTGCTTTTTGGCGCGGGGGGCGCGCTTGCGCTTTTGTGGGAGCGCGCCGTGCGGCTCGCGGGGCGGCTGTGGCGGCATATTGCGGGGAGAGTACTGCTGTGCGCGCTCGGTGCGCTGTGCGCGGGCGGAATATTCGCGGCTGCGTTTTTCTCGGCAAACATGGCGTACTACGGCGGGCAAAGGGTGCGGCAGAGCGACTGCGTAATAGTACTGGGCTGTCAGGTCGTGGGGGAAATCCCGAGCTATATGCTGCAGGACAGGCTTGAAACGGCGCTCGCGCTGCTGGAACGCTCGCCGAATGCGGTGTGTATCGTGTCGGGCGGGCAGGGCGCGCGGGAGAGCATAACCGAGGCGGAGGCAATGCGCCGCTGGCTCGTTAAGCGGGGGATAAACGATTCGCGCATAATAAAGGAGGAGCAGTCCGCCTCAACGCGCGAGAACCTGCGCGGCTGCGCGCAGATAATAAGCGGGCGCGGAATACGCGGGAACGTTGCGATAGTCACAAACGAGTTCCACCAGTACCGCGCGGAGCTTTACGCGCGCGAGGTCGGGCTTGACGCGTCGCACGAGTCGGCAAGAACGTCGCCGAGGCTTATACTCAACAGCTGGCTGAGAGAGTGGGTCGGGCTTCTGCAATATTTCGCACCCGCAGCGTAAAACGGCGCGATTTGGAATAATTATTTACGAAATTCTCCAAAAAGATATCTTTTTCTACTTGATTTTCCAGTTTGTATATGATACAATGAATAAAAGATAAATCACGTTTGTGGCGTGAGGCGGCAAGTCGCCCCCTACACGGGGGTTGCCCGCAGAGGCAGTCGCCTTTAACCCAGGGCAAGAAAGTGGTTTCAAAATAATAGCGTGAAGGCAAATGCAGGAGGAAAGGCATATGGCATACAAAAAGAGAAATACCGACGACCCCGCCGCGGTGCTTGACACCGTCAGAAGGCGTCAGAAGCTGCTGTATCTGCTTAAGATATTTTTTGACGAAACCGACCGCTCGCACGGATTAACGCAGCAGCAGCTTAAGGAGCGGCTGTACGACTACGGCATAAGCGTTGACCGCAAGGCGATGTATTACGATATCGAGGCGATAAACAACTTTGCGCGCGCCAACGGCTACGACTTTGAGATAGTGATAAATCAGGGCAGGGGCGCGGAGTACTACCTGCAGGGCCGCTCGTTTGAAACGGGCGAGCTTAAACTGCTGTGCGACGCGGTAAGCTCCGCAAAGTTTATAGCGGAGGCGCGCGCGGCGGAGCTTATCGGCAAGATAAGCGCCATGGCGGGCGGCACGGCGCGCGCACAGCTGCGGCGCAACGTGCTTGTCGCGGGCAGAAAGTGCATTGACGCTTCGCTCGGAAACACGGTACTTTACAATGTTGACCTTATAAACGACGCGATAGTGCAGAAGAAAAAGATACTATTCCAGTATTACTCGTACGACGCGAGAAAGCGCAGGGTAAAGCGCGGCGGGCTTCGCACGGTGTCCCCGTACGACCTTGTGTGGAACGACGAGCAGTACTACCTGCGCGGCTATTACGAGGCCGAGGAGAACCCGGGTATCCGCAACTTCCGCGTGGACAGGATAGACGAGCTGCGGCTGCTTGACGAGCGCGCAACTCCGCGCCCCAAGGGCTACAGCGTGTCCGAGTGCGTAACGCAGGCGTTTTCGATGTTCAACGCGCAGTCGGTGGAGGTGCTTATGCGCTTCTCCGACCCCAAGTGGATGAACGCGGTGGTAGACCGCTTCGGGACGAGCGTGCGCGTTACGGAAACGGACGGCGAAAGCTTCACGATACGCACGAAGCTCCAGCCCTCCGCGCCGTTTTACGGGTGGCTGTTCCAGTTCGGCGGCGACGCCGAGATAATCTCGCCGAAAGACGTGCGCGACGAGTACGAGCGCAGGGTGCGCGAGCTGTGCGAAAAAATCAACGGGCAAAAAAAGCGTAAGTAAAATGCACAAGAATTATAATAAAGGGGCTGCCGAAACAGCCCCTTTCAGTTTATTCAAAAAAAATCTACCAAGGCAGTTGAGAAAGGTGCAGCTGCTAGGAAACGGCATTTCGGCTAGGCTTTGTGCCTGCCGAAATGCCGTTGACGACGCAGATGTGCCTTTATCGACTGCCTAAAAAGGGCTGTAACTTAATTGCACCTTTGTCCGTATTCGCGGAATGTGCAGGTGTCCTTCATGTTGCAGTCCTCGCAGTTGCGGCGCTTCTTTTCAAGTTCTCCGCGGAACAGCCCCACAACGCCTATTATCGTCTTGCGCGGGGTGAGCATATTAGTGGCTGTGCAGCACACGCCTATCTTCCTTACCGCGTCTACCGAGGCTATAAGCAGCGGGCACATCTCCATCGGGAAGTCGCCGTAGCCCGCGCCGTAGCACCATGTGGTGGTGTAGCCTATCATGTTGTTGAGTATGTCAAGGCGCGCTTCCTCGACTACCTGCTCCGCCATGGCGTTTGCAAGCGCGTCGGTGAGCAGCGCCCTCATGCTGTCGGATACGTCGAGCTTCTTTAAGTACCTGTCGGTGTCGGAAGAAAGCGTGGCGCATATTACCGCCGCCTTGTCGCACCCGCGCAGGTGTTCGGCAATGTCGTTGCCCTCAAGCTCAAAGTCGCAGTCCTGTAAGGAAATGGACTTGCCTATGCGCGAGATGTTGAATATCCTCCACACATACTGCGGGCGCGCCGCCTTTATAAGCTCGCGTTCGCACTCGTCTATGGTGGCGGTTATTTTCGCGTCGGGTTCAGATTTGTAACCCATGTAACGCAGCGCCTCGCTGCGGTTTATTGCGGTTATTTCACAGTTCATGCCCTTATCACCCTTTCAACGCTTTCACAAATTTTTCTTGCAACATACGGGTTGTTCATTGTGTAAAGGTGAATGCCGTCAACGCCGTTTGCAACAAGGTCTATTATCTGGTCCGCCGCGTACGCTATGCCCGCGTCGCGCATTGCCTCGGGGTTGTCGCCGTAGCGCGCAATAAGCTTTGTGAACTTCGACGGCAGGCTCGCGCCGCACATCGACACCATGCGCTTTATGGAGTTCGCGTTCACGCAGGGCATTATCCCCGCCTCTATCGGCACGTTTATCCCTGCGATACGCGCCTTTTCAAGAAAGCTGTAAAAGCACGCGTTGTCGAAGAAAAGCTGCGACACAAGGTGCTGCGCGCCCGCGTCCACCTTTTTCTTAAGGTTCTGTATGTCCTCTATCATGCTTGCAGCCTCGGGGTGTACCTCGGGGTAGCACCCGCCCGAAAAGCTGAAGCTGCTGCGCGGCTTCATGTAGGCGATAAGGTCGCTTGCGTGTTCAAAATCATGCTTTGGCAGGATATCGGGGTTTATGTCCCCGCGAAGCGCCAGCACGTTTTCAATGCCGCACTCCTCAAACTCCGCGATTATGCGGTCGATGTCCTCCCGCGTGGAATTAACGCAGGTAAGGTGCGCTATGCTCTCGGTTTTGTACTGCCGCTTTATTATGGACACGATGTCGCGCGTGGTTCGCCCCGCCTGCGCAGAGCCGCCCGCGCCGTAGGTCACGCTTATAAAGTCGGGGCGCAGGTCTGCAAGCCCGTCAAGCGTTTTGTAAATCGAATCTATGGGCGCGTCCTTTTTCGGCGGGAATATCTCGAACGAAAATACGGTTTTCCCGCTTTTGAATAGCTCGGGTATCTTCATGTTATCTCCTGCTTGTCTTTTCTCTTTTTTATGTGCGCTCAGCCGTTCTCCGCAGCGAACTTTTCAAGCGCCTGCGCTATCTGGTCGGGGCAGGACGTACCCCTGCCGCCGCAGTTTATGCCCGAAAGGCGCTCTATGACCTCCTCGACGGGCAGCCCCTTTACAAGGCTCGAAATTCCCTTAAGGTTGCCGTTGCACCCGCCCTCTACCTTAAGGTCGGCGACTATGCCGTTTTCTATCTCAAAGGTCATTCTGCGCGAACAAACCCCGCGCGGGGTATATTGAAACGTCATGATTTTTACGCTCCTTTGCCTGTTTACTTCTGTGATTTGAGCCACTCGTCAGCTACGGCGTCCGCTACAGCCTGCGCTACAGTCTTATCAAGCGCGCTCGGTATAATGTAGTCCGTGGACAGCTTGTCGTCGGGAACGAGAGCCGCTATTGCGTGCGCCGCGGCGAGCTTCATTTCCTCTGTTATCTGCTTTGCGCGCACCTTAAGCGCCCCCTTGAACACGCCGGGGAACACAAGCACGTTGTTTATCTGGTTGGGGTAGTCGCTCCTGCCCGTGCCTACTATGTACGCGCCAGATTCCTTTGCAAGCTCGTAGGTTATCTCGGGGTTCGGGTTCGCCATGGGGAAAAGTATGGGCTTTTCCGCCATTGAGCGCACCATATCGGGCGTAACAAGGTTCGGCTTTGAAACGCCTACGAACACGTCCGCGCCTTTCATTGCGTCGGCAAGCGTACCCTTGCGGCAGCGCTTGTTGGAAAGCTGCGCCATCTCGGCGTGCGCGGGGTTCTCGTAGGAGTCCTCGCGGTTGATTATGCCGCACAGGTCTACCATAATAAGGTCGCCTATGCCAAGATTAAGCAGGAACTTGCCTATTGCAATGCCCGCAGAGCCTGCGCCGTTTATTGCAACGGTAACGTCCGAGAGCTTTTTGCCCGCGAGCTTTACGGCGTTTATAAGCGCCGCGCCCACTACTATTGCCGTTCCGTGCTGGTCGTCGTGGAACACGGGGATATCGAGCCGCTCCTTTAAGCGCGCTTCTATCTCAAAGCAGCGCGGCGCGGAGATGTCCTCAAGGTTAATGCCGCCGAAGCTGTCCGAGATAAGCTCTATGGTGCGCACTATCTCGTCGGGGTCTTTGCTTTTAATGCAAAGCGGGAACGCGTCCACGCCGCCGAACTCCTTGAAAAGGCAGCACTTGCCCTCCATAACGGGCATACCCGCAGCGCCGCCTATGTCGCCCAGACCAAGCACCGCAGTACCGTCGGTGATAACGGCGACAAGGTTGCTGCGGCGGGTGAGCTTGTAAGACAGCTCGGGGTCGCGGGCTATCTCAAGGCAGGGCTGCGCAACGCCCGGCGTGTACGCAAGGGAAAGGTCCTCGCGCGTTTCTATTTTCACGCGGGACACTACCTCCAGCTTGCCCTCCCATTCGTAATGCTTCTGTAAAGCTTTTTCCTTAATGTCCATTTTGTCGCTTCTTTCTTTTTTCTTTTGTTATGTCAGCCTTAGAATCCTGTTTACGGATTCCTCGGGCGTGGTTGCAGAGCCTATCTGTATCGCATAGTGGTTGTAAAACCCGTGGAAATCCGAGCCGCCCGTTGTAAGCAGCCCGTGCCGCTGCGAAAGCGCCAGCAGCTCGCTTCTGTACGCTTCGTCCGCGCTGCTGTGCCATACCTCCGCGCCGTCTATAGCGCCGTCGCGCGCAAGCTCCTCAAGCAGCTCCATGCTGTCGTACACCTTTGGGTGAGCCATCACGGAGAATCCGCCAGACGCCTTTATAAGCGTCGTTACAAAGCGCACGTCGGGGTAGAAGTCCGCCTCGGCGCGCACGTCCTCGGCGCACAGGCCGTCTTTAGCGTCGAATATCTCGTTGTATACGTCGCCGTAAAGCTCGGTTGTGTAGCCGTAGTCCATAAGCGCGTGCATTATGTGGCATTTGTATATTGCCTTGCTGCCCGCGGAATAGCGCAGAATGCTTTCGAGCGATATCGGGTATTTGTCAAGCACCTTCATCGCCATGCTTTTGCCGAGCTTCATGCGCCCCTCGCTGCTGCGCAGGCACAGACCCTCCAGCCTGTCGGGCTTTTCGGGGTTGTAGCAAAGGATATGCACCTTTCTCCCGCGCTTTGCGTCGAACGCGGAAAACTCTGCGGCGGGAATGACGTTTACGTTGTACCTGCGCCCGAGAATCAACGAGCGCGAAAGCGACGCGAGCGAGTCATGGTCGGTTATTGCAAGGATACGCACGTCGTCGCGGTCCGCCTGCTTTATTACGTCGGCTATTCCCAGCGACCCATCGGAAATGGTTGTGTGGCAGTGCAAATCAGCTTTCATAAGTCACCTCGTTAAAGTGTTTTCCGCAGAGCGCCGCCACGCGAGCGCCGCCGCAGACGAGCCGAATGCCCGTCCACATACAATCTATAACATATCATTAAATATTATACCACATAAGAAATATTATACCACATAAGCGAAGCGTTGTGGTATAATCGTCCGATATGCGCGGAGTTCCCCAACGGGGAACGTATGCGCAAGGACATCTAATGTATAATAAACGTTTACGTCTATTATACCATAATCTTAATAATAATTCAAGTGTTTTTTTGGTGAAAATGCGCCGTCAAAGCGGCATTTAACGGGGTCTGCCTGAAAAAATAAGTAAAAATCCACTTGAAATTTGGAAACATATGTTGTATAATACTAATAGAATCTGTCCATAACAAGGACGATACAAGAAACGGGAGGAGAAAAATGTCAGTTAATCTTCAAAAAGGGCAGAAGGTAGACCTCACTAAGGGCAACAGCGGGCTTAAAACGCTTGTTGTCGGGCTTGGCTGGGACGAAGCTCCGCGCAAGTTCTCCCTCTTTACAAAGCACGAGGACATCGACTGCGACGCTTCCGCGCTGATGCTGAAAAACGGCAGGCTCGCGGGGAACGTGGACGTGGTATATTACGGCAACCTTACCCACAGAAGCGGCGCGGTGCGCCATTGCGGCGACAACCTTACGGGCGCGGGCGAGGGCGACGACGAGCAGATAATCGTAGAGCTTACGAAAGTCCCTGCGGAATACGACAAAATCGTATTTGTCGTAAACATCTATCAGGCGTACCAGAGAAAGCAGCAGTTCGGCATGATACGCAACGCGTTCATACGCGTTGTTGACGCGGACAGCGGCAAGGAGCTTTGCAAGTACAACCTGTCGGACAATTACGACGGCAAGACCGCTATGATTTTCGGCGAGGTTTACCGCTACAACGGCGAGTGGAAGTTCGGCGCAATAGGCGAGCCTACCGCGGACGCTTCCATTAACGAAACGGTAAAGAGATACATTTGAAAGCTTTAACAGGAGGAAATTACCATGACAAAGAAATTCGTAATCATTGCGGGCATTATCGCGCTTGCTGCGGCTGCTGCGGCTGCCGTTGCGTGCTTCCTGCTCAAGAGAACAGACCTTGTTGAGAACGGGCTGGACTGCCTTTTCTCAAAGTCCTGCGGCGACGAGGACGACGAAATCTGACCATTAAGCAGGCGAGCATGGCTCAGCTATAATGAAAGGGCTGCCTTGCTGTATGCGGGGCAGCCCTATTTTTGGAGGAACAATGGCAAAGGAAGCAAAAACAAACGCCATGCGGATACTCGACCGCATGAAGATAAGCTACACGCCAAACGCGTACGAATGCGACGAGTTTATCGACGGCGTACACATAGCGGACGCGCTCGGGCAGAGCTACGACTGCTCGTTCAAAACGCTTGTAACGCAGGGCAAAAGCGGTAACTACTTTGTGTTCGCGCTGCCTGTGGATAAGGAGCTTGACATGAAAAAGTGCGCGCGGGCAGTCGGCGAGAAGTCGCTTGAAATGGTACATGTTAAGGACATAAACGCCGTTACGGGCTATATACGCGGCGGCTGCACGCCCATAGGCATGAAAAAGCAGTACAGGACCGTTATACACGAGAGCGCAAAGGCGTTCGACAAGGTGATAGTGAGCGGCGGCAGGCTGGGCTTGCAGCTAATCCTCGCGCCCGACGACCTTGCAAAGGCGTGTAACGGCGAGTTCGCGGACATAATTATGTAAAGCATACCGCCGAAAACACATCATATGTTTGCGGTAATAAACAATGAAGGCTGCGCCGTCTGGCGCAGCCTCAACTTGTCGAAAAAGTCTATTTTGCCTGCGTAAGCGGGCTTTAAAATAACCTTTTTTGCCTCGGGCTAAAGGCGACTGCGTCGGCCTGGCTGAGGCAAAAAACTCTCCTATCCGCACAAGTGTGCGGTTTGACGGCTTGCCGTCAAACCGTGCGCGCAGCGCGGATGCCCCGTCGGGAAACCCCCGTATGGGGGTTTTTCGACGGTCTGAGGCTGCGCCTTTTTGGGCGCAGCCTCCTTTTTGTTTATGCCCGAGGGCTATGTGCGGGATAATCAGCAGCCGCAGCCGTTGTTACCGCCGCAGCCGCAGTTGTCGTTACCGCAGCCGTTACCGCAGCCGTTGCCGCAGCCATTGCCGCAGAACAGGAAAAGAAGAATAAGAATGATAATCCAGCAGCAGTTGTTACCGCCCATGTTGAAGCATGACATAATGATGTCCTCCTTGAATCGATTTAGGAATTTCTGCTTCCCTGTGAAGCTTCCGTTTCCTGCTATATATTATGCCGCTTCATTTTTTTGGTTACAGGTTTTTGGGGGAATTTCCCTACTCCACATCATATAGAGCGTACATCTGTTCAAGGTCGGACAGCAGCGTTTCCTCCACCTTTTTATTTGAGAGCGAAAGCTGCGCTATGTAGCCCGTAAAGCTGCGTATCCACGGAATAAGCTCGGCGCTGTCGTACACGTCCGCCGTAAACCGCGCGAGCGTTTGCTCGTCCGTGCGGTTCAGAATCTCTACCGTGCCGCAGCGCTTTTCGCGTTCAAGCTTTGTGAGCATAAACTCCCCGCCGTGCGGTATCCTCAGCGTAAAGCACACGCGCTCAAGCCTGCCGCCGCCAAGAGAAGCGCCCCATATATTCGGCTGCATACTCCCGAGCCTGTCGCGCAGCGCCGCAAACTGCGGGCATACGCCCTGCGGCTTTACGCCGCGTATCCTGTCCAGCCTGAACAGCGCGAGCTTTTTGCCCTGCGCGGCGAGCCATTGCCTGCCCGTCTGCACGCTCACAAAAATGCGTAACGGTACGCACGTTATCTCGCGGCTTTCCGCGTCCTTTGCGCCGCTGTAGGTGAAGCTCACGCCGCGCCGCTCCGAAATGGCCGCGAAAAGCGCGCACAGCACCTCGCTTTCAAGCACCTGCGTTATGTAGTGGTGCTTGAACGTGAAATACTCGCTGCCGCCGCCCAGCTTGTCGAGCAGGAAATTCCCCGCAGCGCCGCACGGCGCGGCCTCGGAAAAGAACTCGAGCGCGTCGCGCCACGAGGTAAGGCAAACGCTGCGCGCGCGGCTGTAGAGGGTCTGCCGCCCCTGCCTGCGGGCGGTGATAAGCCCGAGCCGCGCGTATTCCGCGAGCTTTTTGCGCACGGTGGATTCCTCAAAGCACATGGGCGCGGGGAACTCCGCGAGAATCTCGTCGGTTTTTTGTGTGATTTCAGCGAGAGTAAAAGCGATTTCGGGTGAATAAAGTATATCAAAGAGTATAAAATGCAGGGTAATATCACCGTCTGTAAAGCTTTTGGCTTTTAACACGCGGTAAAGAGGGTTGCTGCCCGCCGCGCGGCTGTCAATGCTCACAAACATATTTTTGCCCTCGCGGGTACGGTGAGAGCCGATATAGCCGTCAAGGTAGCTTTCAATGCGGCGGCGCTCGTTGTCGTAGGAGCGCGCGCTTTTGTCGGTGTACTGCCCGCGCGTGCGGAAGCCGCACACATAAAACTCGCGCACATACCCGCGTATGCGCTCAAAGCTCTTTATAAGCTCGGAATATGCCACGTTGGCGCTCCTTTCTGTATAATCTCGACTTAAAATAACAATGCGTTATAGCTGTGCAAGCTCCCAAAAACTGCGGGCATACCGCTTAAGCTGCGCAGATTCGCGGCGGTTTTCGCGGAGAATCCCCGCAAAAAGCGCGCCGCAGATGTTATCTGCGATTCTGCGCGTATAATCTCCGTAGAATATTACGCCGCGTTATAGCCCTATCATCTCCGAAAGCCTGTCAACAGACTGCTTAAGCTGCGCAAATTCGCGGTAGTTTTCACGGTAAAGCTCGACGATATACGCGCCGTCGAAGCCGTTTGCGCGCATTCTGCGGGAGAGCGCGGCGAAATCGAAGCAGCCCTCGCCCACGGGCAGGCAGTCGTGCGAGCCGTCCGCGTCGCTCACGTGGCAGTGAATAATGCTGCTGCCGAGCGCGTCAACGTAGTCGAGCGGGTTTTCGCAGCTCCTGCGCGCCTGCTTAAGGTCCAGCACAAAGTTCGCGAGCGGGCCTAACTCCCGCTTCATCATCTTAAGGAACTCGAGCTTGCCGCTCATGCAGTAGCTCACGTTCTCCTGCGCGACGGTCACGCCGTACCCGCGCGCCGTTTCTGCGAGCAGCGCGAACTGCTTTATATAGTGCGAGGGCGTGCAGCGGCTGCTTAAAATAGCGCCGTGCAGCACGAAAATCTTTGCGCCGAGCGTGTTCATGCTGCTGAAAAAGCCGCGGTAGAGCGACAGCATTTCCTCAATGCGGCGGTCGTACTCCGAAAAAAGGTACACGCTCTCCATCGGCGACGAGAACGGGTGGAACGAGGTAACGCACATTCCGCTGCGCTCCATCTGCGCGCGCAGCCCCGATATTATCGGCTCTTGCCCCTCAATGGTGCTGTTGGCGAACACCTCCGCAGTTTTCACGCCAAGCGCCGCAAGCTGCGCGAACGCGTCCTCAACGTGCAGCGGGTAAAGCGAAGCCGTAGATACGCCGACCTTCATTTTGCAGTCCTCCCTTGAACAAGCCGCCCGCAGGCGTGCTAAGTTGTTAAAATTATAACACATTTTCTGCGAAAAATCAATAGAAAATCCGCCCCTGCCGCAAAAATATTAGGGCAGAATGCACAACGCGCACGAGATGTTCACGTATTGCTTTTTTTGCTGAAATGTGGTATAATGAATATATGTATCCGCAGGCTCGGGAATACCTGCGGTAATAACGGGAGGTGCGCGCCGATGAAGCTGATAAACATAGGCTTTGGCAATACTGTGAACGCTGACAGGGTGGTTGCGGTGGTAAGCCCCGAGGCAGCGCCTGTAAAAAGGATAGTTCAGGTGGCAAAGGACAGCGGCAGCGCCATAGACGCCACCTGCGGCAGAAAGACCCGCTCTGTGCTGATATGCGACAGCGGCCACGTGGTGCTGTCTGCGCTGCAGCCCGACACCATTGCGGGAAAGACGACGGAGGACACGGACGATGAACGGTAAGGGACTGCTATTTGTGGTTTCCGCGCCTGCGGGGTGCGGCAAGGATACTATCCTTGAACAGCTTTTTGCGCGGACGGATACGGCGGGCTACTCCGTTTCTGCGACAACGCGCGCGCCGCGCGAGGGCGAGGTGGACGGCGTTCACTACCACTTCAAGACGCGCGAGCAGTTCGAGCAGATGATACGCGGCGGAGAGGTGCTTGAATACACCGAATACTGCGGCAACTACTACGGCACGCCGAAAAAGGGCGTTGAGGAGCTGACGTCGCAGGGGCGCGACGTTATCCTTAAAATAGAGGTGGAGGGCGCAATGAACATAAAGCGCCTTTTCCCCGAGTGCTGCCTTGTGTTTATCCTGCCGCCGTCGCTTGCGGAGCTTGAGCGCCGCCTGCGCAAGAGAGGCACGGAAACCGAGGAGAAGATAATCGCCCGCACCGAGCAGGCGCGCCGCGAGATAGAGCTTGCGGAGAACTACGACTATCTCATAGTAAACGGAGAGCTGTCTGCGGCGGTGGACGACCTGCTTGCGGTGCTGCGCGCGGAAAAGCTGCGCAGGGTGCGCTGCGGCGGGCTTCTTAAAGAGATACGGGGAGAGAGCTGAATGGTTGCGGACGTAGGCGTAGAGGGTACGCTTTACGGGTTTGACGCGCTTTATTCCTACGAGATACCGAGCGCGCTCGAGGGCGCGGTGACTGAGGGAATGCGCGTTGTAGTGCCTTTCGGCAGGGGCAACAAAAAGCGCGTGGGGCTTGTGTTCGCGCTGCGGCAGGCGGCTCAGGGCGAGCGGCTTAAGCCCATATGCGCCGCGGCGGACGGCGAGCGCGTTATTTCGCCCGAGCTTCTGCGGCTTTGCGTATGGCTGCGCGAAAACACGTTCTGCACGTATTTTGACGCGTTCCGCGCGATACTGCCGCCGGGGCTTGGGTATTCGCTTAAAACGCGCTACCGCCTTGAAAGGGACTTTAACGGCGAGCTTACCGAGGACGAGAGCCGCGTGATAAGCGCGCTTCGCGCCGCGCCCGACCGCGCCGCGTTCGACGCGGAGACTGCGGCGGCGCAGCAGCGCTTTGGCGCGCGGGTGATAGCCGCCCTTGTTGAAAAGGGCGCGCTGAGCGAGGACAGCGAGCTTAAGCGCCGCGTGGGCGACGAAACGGTGCAGATGCTGCGCGCGCTGCCGCAGGCGGAGGGCGTAAAGCTCACCCCGAAGCAGCGGCAGGTGCTGCGCTTTATAGAGGAGGCGGAGAGCGCTTCCGTAAGGGAGGCGTGCTACGCCTGCACGGTAACGCCCGCGGTGATAAAGCGCCTTGTGGAAAAGGGTCTGCTCGAGCAGTACGAGAACGTGGTATTCCGCACGGAAACCGCCGAGGAAGCGCAGGAAAGCCCTGCGGACATAGTTTTCTCGCCGAAGCAGCAGGAGGTCTACAACGGTCTTGAGGCGCTTATGGACGCGCCCGAGCCGAAATGCGCGCTTTTGCGCGGGGTCACGGGCAGCGGCAAGACCTCGGTGTTCATAAAGCTTATAGAACACGCGCTGTCGCAGGGAAAGAGCGCGGTAATGCTCGTCCCCGAGATATCGCTTACCCCGCAGATGGTGGGCAGATTCCGCAGGCTTTTCGGCGGGAGCGTCGCGGTAATGCACAGCTCCCTGTCGCTGGGCGAGCGCGCGGACGAGTACCGCAGGATAAAGGAGGGCAGGGCGCGTATCGTCATCGGCACGAGAAGCGCGGTTTTCGCGCCCGTAAGCGACCTTGGCATAATTGTTATCGACGAGGAGGGCGAGGGGACGTACAAATCCGAGAACGCCCCGCGCTACCACGCAAGGGACGTTGCAAAGCAGCGCTGCTTTGCGCATGGGGCGTTTTTGCTGTTGGCTTCGGCTACGC
Source organism: uncultured Oscillospiraceae bacterium (assembly GCA_934462925.1). Classification (GTDB taxonomy): domain Bacteria; phylum Bacillota; class Clostridia; order Oscillospirales; family Ruminococcaceae; genus CAG-115. The sequence continues at coordinate 57,429 of CAKSIT010000001.1, forward strand.
CGTCGATAGAGAGCTGCTACTTCGCCAAAAAGGGGCGCTACAGCCTGTTCGAGCTTGACGAGCGATACAACAACGCCGTTCTGCCCGACGTTTACATGGTGGATATGCGCGAGGAGGCGGCGAACGGCAACGTATCGGCGTTCAGCGCGCCGCTTGTGCGCGAGCTTGAGGCGAACCTTGAACGCGGCGAGCAGTCCATACTGCTGCTCAACCGCCGCGGGTATCATACGAGCGTGCGGTGCGCCGCGTGCGGCAAGCCGCTGGAATGCCCCAACTGCTCCCTGCCGCTTACCTACCACAAGGTGAACGGCAGCATAATATGCCACTACTGCGGCTATATCCGCGAGATGGACAGGGTGTGTCCCGAGTGCGGCGCGCGGTTCTTTTCCATGAAAGGCACGGGTACGCAGCGCATTGAGGACGAGATAAGCGCGCTGTTCCCCACGGCGAGGGTGCTGCGCATGGACGCGGACACCACGTCTACCAAAAACGCGTTTGAAACGAAGTTCAGGGCGTTCGCCGAGGGCGAGTACGATATAATCGTAGGCACGCAGATGATAGCAAAGGGGCTGGATTTTCCGAATGTTACGCTTGTGGGCGTACTTAAAACGGACAACTCGCTTTACGCGGGGGACTTCCGCGCGTATGAGCGCACGTTCTCGCTTATAACGCAGGTAGTGGGGCGCTCGGGGCGCGGCGGCAAGCGCGGGCGGGCGCTTATACAAACCTTTTCGCCGGACCACTACGTGCTTAACCTCGCCGCGCGGCAGGACTACCCCGCGTTTTACGAGCAGGAGATAGCCCTGCGCGAGGCAATGCTCTACCCGCCGTACTGCGACATCATAGTCGTGGGGTTCTCGTCCCTTACGGACAGACCCTGCGAGAACGCCGCGCGGCTGTTTGCGGATATGCTGCTGCGCGCTGCCGCCGAGGCGGGGGGAGATATCCCGCTGCGGGTGCTGGGCCCTGCGCCTTACGCTATCGGCAGGCTTAACGGGCGCTTTCGCTACAGGCTGATGATAAAGTGCAAAAATTCGCGCAGGCTGCGCGCGCTTATGGAGAAGACGCTTAAACGCGCGTATACCGACAAGGCGTTTGCAAACGTAAGCTTTTTCGCCGACATGAACGGCGACCCGGAATAAAACGAAAGGCGGCAGGCATGACTAAACGAATAAAAAACGTGCTTATAACCGTGGGCGCGCTTGTCGCCGCAGCCGCCGCGGCTGTCGGGGGAACGCTCCTGTACCTGAGCGCGCAGCTTGACAAAGTACCCGCCATGACGGCGCTTGAAACGCTCGCCTACACGACGAAGGGCAGGGAGGACGCGGTTATAACCGCAGGCACGATAAAGGACGGCGTGTGTTCCTATACCGTTTACGGCGAGGACGCGCGCGAGCTGCCGCACGAGCGGCACGTATACGAGATAGGCTCGCTTACAAAGACGTTTACGGCGGCGCTTGTTTGCAGGGGCTTTGAGGACGGCGCGCTTTCGCCCGAGGGCGAGCTTTCGCAGTACCTTGACCTGCCGCAAAAGCCGCATTATCCTGCGCTTTCCGAGCTTCTCACGCACACCTCGGGCTACAAGGCGTACTACTACGCACCGCCCATGACGGGCAACTTTTTTGCGGGGCGCAACGATTTTTGCGGCATAGGCGACAGCATGGTGCTTGATACGCTCGCAAAGACCGATATTTCTGCGGGGGAGCATGGGTTCGTGTACTCGAACTTCGGCTACGCGGCGCTCGGGCTTGTGCTTGAAAAGACTGGCGGCACGGAGTTCACGCGGCTTATGAACGGCTTTACGCAGGAGCTGGGGCTTGAAAACACGCGTATTTCCGACGGCAGCGGCGACCTTGGCAGGCTGTGGGAGTGGACTGCGGGAGATACATATATGGCGGCGGGCGCGCTTGTTTCGGATATAGAGGATATGCTGAAATACGCGCAGCTTCAGCTTGACGGCGAGGGCGTTTTCGCGCGGTGTCACGAAAGCATGGCGGTGGTGAACGCCTCGGATGTGAAAAACAAAAAGCTTGACATAAACCTTGACGAGGTGGGCGCGGCGTGGATAATCGACCGCGAAAACGGCTTTATATGGCACAACGGCGGCACGGGGGACTACAACTGCTGGCTTGGCGTATGCCCCCAGACGCAGACCGCGGCGGTGGTGCTGTCGAATCTCCCGCCGAGCTACAGGCTGCCCGCAACGGTAACGGGCGTTAAGCTGCTAAAGGAAATACAATAACCGAAAGGACGAATAAACAATGGCATTAAGACAGATAGTAAAATTCGGGGACGACGTTCTCAGAAAGAAATGCAGACCCGTAACGGTATTTGACGCGAAGCTGCACACGCTTCTCGACGATATGCGCGAAACGCTCGCAAAGGAGCAGGGCGCGGGGCTTGCAGCGCCGCAGGTGGGCATAGTCCGCCGCGTGGTTATTGTGGACGTGCGCGACGAGCATGGCGTAATCGAGCTTGTAAACCCCGAGATAATCGCCTCGTCAGGCTCGCAGACGGGCGAGGAGGGCTGTCTGTCAGACCCTGGGGTATTCTGTAAGGTTACGCGCCCCAACGTAGTTACCGTAAAGGCGCAGGACAGAAACGGCAACGAGTTTACGCTTACGGGCGAGGGGCTGCTTGCGCGCGCGCTCTGTCATGAAACGGACCACCTTGACGGTGTGCTTTTTACGGACAGGGCGGACGATTAACGGAGGTGCGGCATGGCGGTTAGAGAAATACTAAGGTTCGGGGACGAGCGGCTGCGCGCCCGCTGCGAGCCTGTAACGCAGTTTAACGAGGAGCTGTGGCAGCTGCTCGACGATATGTACGAAACCATGTGCGGAGCGGACGGCGTGGGGCTTGCAGCGCCGCAGCTTGGCGTTGCAAAGCGCGTTGCGGTGATTGACGTAGACGACGACAACGGGCGCATAGAGCTTGTGAACCCCGTTATAACGGCAATGCGCGGCAGGCAGACAGAGCCTGAGGGCTGTCTTTCCTACCCCGGCAAAATGGGCAGGGTAAAGCGCCCCGCGCGCGTTAAGGTAAAAGCGCTCGACCGCTGCGGAAAGCCCGTTGAGTACAAGGGAAGCGGGCTGCTTGCAAGGGCGTTTTGCCATGAGATAGACCACCTTAACGGCATACTCTACAAGGACAAGGTTATAGAGTGGGTAGAGGAGGAGCAGGAATGAGGATAGTTTTTATGGGAACGCCCGTGTTTGCGCAGACGGCGCTCGAGGCGCTTATAGCCGCAGGGTACGAGGTGTGCGCGGTGTTCACGCAGCCCGACAAGCCCAAAAACCGCGGCAAGCAGGTACAGACAACCCCCGTAAAGGAGTGCGCGCTGTCCCACGGGATAGCGGTGTACCAGCCGCAGTCGCTCAGGCGCGGCGAGGACGCGCAGCAGGCGCTTTCTGCGCTGCGGGAGCTTTCGCCCGAGTGCATAGTGGTGGCGGCATACGGGCAGATACTGCCCAAAGAGGTGCTTGACCTGCCGAAATACGGCTGCATAAATATCCACGCCTCGCTTTTGCCGAGGTACAGGGGCGCAGCGCCCATTCAGCGCGCGATACAGAACGGCGAAACCGAAACGGGCATTACCACCATGTACATGGCGCAGGGGCTTGACACGGGCGACATGATAATGAAAAGCGTCGTCCCGATAACCCCCGAAATGACGGGCAGCGAGCTGCACGATATTCTTGCGGCGCAGGGCGCGCAGCTTATCGTACAAACGCTTGAAGCGCTTGAAAACGGCACGGCGCAGCGCGTTCCGCAGCAGGGCGAGAGCTGCTACGCCTCGATGATAAGCAAGGAGGAGCTTAAGCTCGATTTTACAAAGCCCGCAGAGGTTGTGCATAACTTTATCCGCGCCATGTCGAGCGCGCCGTGCGCTTACACGACGCTTGACGGCAAGCGCCTTAAGGTGTACGGCGCGCGGCTTGGCGCGCAGGCTCAGGGCGCGGCGGGAACTATAGCCGACCCCGCGCGCTTTGCGGTGGTATGCGGCGACGGGCGGTGCGTGGAGCTTTGCGACATTCAGCTTGAGGGCGCGAAAAGAATGCCGCTCGAGGCTTTCCTGCGCGGAAAGAAGCTTGAGAAGGGCGCGGCGCTCGGATAAAAGCGGCGCTGGGGCGCATTATAACGGTATCACGGCTTCGGAGGAGGTCTGCTTTATGGAAATTATGGCACTGCTTTCAGCGGGAGTTCATCGCGGGCGGGAATCGCTCTTTACGCTAGACTACGCAACGGCGTATTTTCTTTGCATTGCGGCGTTTATTTTTGCTGTGATATGCTCGATAAGGGTAAAAACCACGTTCGCGAAATACTCGCGCACCACTAACCGCAAGGGCTTGCAGGCGCACGAGGTGGCGCGCGCTATCCTTGACGCAAACGGGCTTTACAACGTGCAGGTAACGCATATAAGCGGCAATCTCACGGACAACTACAATCCCGCGACGAACGTCGTGTCGCTCTCGGACAGCGTTTACGGCAGCGACTCGCTTGCGGCGATAGGCGTTGCCGCGCACGAGTGCGGCCACGCGGTGCAGCACGCGCGCGGCTATGTGCCGATAAAGGTGCGCAGCGCCATATTCCCTGCGGTGCGCTTGGGTTCGTCGTTTTACCTTATAAGCTTTGTGCTAGGGCTTATTCTCAACGTAAGCTTTCTTGTGAATCTCGGCATAGTGCTTTTCTCGCTTGTCGTGATATTCCAGCTGGTAACGCTGCCCGTTGAGTTCAACGCGAGCGCCCGCGCAATGGAGGTGCTTCGCAGCGACGATATACTTGCCCGGGACGAGCTGCCCGCGGCGAAAAAAACGCTCACGGCGGCGGCAATGACGTATGTTGCGAGCCTGCTCGTGTCGTTCACGCAGCTTTTAAGGCTTATTGCAAGCGCCTACAGGCGGCGCTGATGAAGAAAGGTTGACATAAATGGCAGACGCAAGGCTCACGGCGGCAAAGCTGCTTATAAAGCTCGAGGAGAGCGGCGCATACTCGAACATACTGCTTGACGGCGCGTTAAGCTCCGCAGAGCTTTCCGACAGGGACAGGGCGTTCGCTTCGGCGCTGTTTTACGGCGTTACGGAGCGCCGCATTACCCTCGACTACATTATAAAAAAGAACAGCAGGCTGCCGTTTGAGAAGCTTGAACCCGCCGCGCTCGCGGTGCTGCGGCTGGGGCTGTATCAGCTGCTGTATATGCCGTCCGTCCCCGAAAGCGCCGCCGTAAACGAGAGCGTGCGCCTTTGCAAGAAGCTTAAGGCGTTCGGCGCGCAGGGCTTTGTCAACGGAATGCTGCGCGGCTTTATCCGCAGCGGCAAGCGCATAGACTACCGCGGTCTGTCCCCCGCGGAGCATATCGCGGTGGAGTACTCCTGCCCCGAGTGGCTTGCGGAAAAGCTCACGCGCGAATACGGCACGGAAAACGCGCTGCGCGCCCTTGCGGCTTCGCTTGGCAGACCGCCCGTGTACGCGCGCGTAAACACGCTTAAAACAAACGCGGACGACCTTATAAAGACGCTGCGCCGCGAGGGTATAACCGCGCGCAAATACCCCGCGCTTGAAAACTGCCTTGCGCTTGAAAAAACGGGCGGAATCGAGAAAAGCCGCGCGTTCAGGAGCGGGCTGTTCCATGTGCAGGACATTTCCTCGCAGCTTTGCTGCCTTACGCTGCGCCCCGTGGTAAATGAAACGGTGCTTGATATGTGCGCAGCGCCCGGCGGCAAGAGCTTTACCATGGCGGAGCTTATGAGCGGCAGCGGCAGGCTTATAAGCCTTGATATGCACGATATGCGCGTGGGGCTTATAGAGGACGGCGCGGCGCGGCTCGGGCTTAAGATAGTGGAAGCGCGCGACAACAACGCGCTGGTGTTCGACCCGCAGCTGCCGCAGGCTGACAGGGTGCTGTGCGACGTGCCCTGCTCGGGTCTTGGCGTTATACGCAGAAAGCCCGAGATAAAGTACAAAAACCCCGCCGAGTTCGACGCGCTGCCTAAGATTCAGCGCGGTATCCTCGAAACGTCCTCGCGCTACGTAAAGGTTGGCGGTACGCTCGTGTATTCCACCTGCACGCTTTCGCGCGCGGAAAACGACGATATCGCCGAGGACTTCGCGCGCTCTCACCCCGAGTTCGCGCCGATAGTCTGCCCCGTGCCGTGGGCGGGCGCGGAAAACTGCTATAAACGGACATATTTCCCCGACCCCGAGGCGGGCGACGGGTTCTTTACGGCGTCATTCAGGAGAATCAGATAATTATGGGCGAAAAAATCGACATACTTTCCCTTTCAAGGGAGGAGCTTACCGCGAGCCTTGTCGGCATGGGCGAAAAGGCGTTCAGGGCGAGGCAGATATACGACTGGCTGCACGTTCGCAGGGCAACGGAATTTTCGCAGATGAGCAATATTTCTGCACAACTGCGCGCGGAGCTTGAAAAATATTTTTGTATAAAGTCACTAAAAATAAAAAAAAGACTTGTATCTCATATCGACAATACAGTAAAATACTTATATGGCTTGCCCGACGGCGAGGCGGTGGAAACGGTGCTTATGGAATACAAGCACGGCAACAGCCTGTGCATTTCAACGCAGGTGGGGTGCAAGATGGGCTGCCGCTTCTGCGCAAGCACCATTGCGGGGTTTGTGAGAAACCTTGAGCCGAGCGAGCTGCTGTTACAGATATACGAAACGGAGCGCGACAGCGGCAGGCACGTGGACAGCATAGTGCTTATGGGCATAGGCGAGCCGCTGGACAACTTTGACAACGTGGTGAAGTTTCTGCGGCTGCTCAACGACGGCGGCGAGGGTATGAGCCTGCGCCACCTGTCGCTTTCCACCTGCGGGGTGGTAGACAAGATATACAAGCTCGCTGAGCTTGATTTGGGGCTTACGCTTTCGATTTCGCTGCACGCGGCGACGGACGAGAAGCGCAGCGCCATAATGCCGATAAACAACCGCTTCGGGCTGGAGGAGCTTATGACGGCGTGCCGCAGCTACTTCAAGCGCACGGGGCGCAGGATAAGCTTCGAGTACTCGCTTATCGAGGGCGTGAACGACTCGGAGGAGAGCGCGCAGGAGCTGATAAGGCTTCTGGACGGAATGCTGTGCCACGTAAACCTTATCCCGATAAACGAGATACGCGAGCGCGAATTTAAGAAAAGCCGCTTTGTGGAGCGGTTTCAGAAGCGGCTTACGGACGCGGGCATAAACGCGACGGTAAGGCGCACTCTCGGCGCGGACATAAACGCGGCCTGCGGGCAGCTTCGCCGCGACGAGGGACTTACAGAGCAGGGTGGTGTATGAATGGAGATTTACACTAAAACGGATATAGGGCTTGAACGCACAGAAAATCAGGACAGCGTGTGGGGAGAGATGCTTTCCCCTACGGCGTGCGCCGCGGTGCTGTGCGACGGCATGGGCGGCGAGAGCGACGGCGGGCTTGCAAGCTCTATGGCGGTGGATATCGTATCAAAGCGCATTAAGGAGAGCTTTTCGGAGCATATGAACAGAAACTCCGTAAGGAATCTGCTTATAACGTCGGTTATAGCCGCAAACAGCATTGTCTACGAGGAGTCGCTTAAGCGCCCCGTGCGCGCGGTAATGGGGACTACCTGCGTTGCAGCGATAGTTTTCGGCGGCACGGCTTACATAATAAACGTTGGCGACAGCCGCGCGTATATGGCGTTCACAACGGACACCGACGACTGCATACGGCAGATAACCAAGGACCACTCGCGCGTGCAGGAGCTTGTTGACAGGGGTCACATAATGCCCGAGGAAGCGAAGTTCCACCCCGACACCAACATAATAACCCGCGCTGTTGGCGTAGACCGCGACGTTACGCCCGACTACTTTGAGGTGGACCTTGCCGCGGGGCAGAAGCTGCTGCTATGTTCGGACGGGCTTTCCACCTACGGCGACGACTTCGACATAATGGACATATGCATTTACTCAAAGCCTGCGGAGGTATGCCAAAAGCTTATAGAGTACGCGAACGGCAACGGGGGTCACGACAACGTTTCGGTGGCTTTTGTGACGGTCTGAGCGGGTGCAAATATTTACAATTTAATTACAGAATACGATATATTGTTGACATTTGCGCAATTTGGTGTTATTATTTAGAGTGTAGCATGAATTTACTGCGCCCTGCGCTTCCATACGGCGCGCGGCGTGTTACGGTGATACCGCGCGTATCGCCCCATATATCACGGTATGGAGAAACGGCGGATAAATTACATGGACAGCAATATCGGAAAGAAGCTGGACGGACGCTATGAGCTTCTGGAGCTTATCGGCGTCGGCGGCATGGCGGATATCTACCGCGCCAAGGACCTTGAGGAGGACCGCATTGTAGCGGTGAAGATACTCAAGACCGAGTTTGCGGGCAGCGACGAGTTCCTGCGACGCTTCCGCAACGAGAGCAAGGCCATAGCCCTGCTTTCGCACCCGAATATCGTAAAGATTTACGACGTGGGCTTTACCGACAAGGTGCAGTTTATCGTTATGGAGTACGTGGACGGCGTAACGCTCACGGACTACATCGAGCAGCAGGGGCTGCTGAAGTGGCGGGACGCGGTGCATTTCACCGTGCAGATACTCCGCGCGCTGCAGCACGCGCACGACAGGGGCATTGTCCACCGCGACGTTAAAAGCTCCAACGTAATGCTGCTGCGCGACGGCACTATAAAGGTCATGGATTTCGGTATCGCGCGCTTCAACCGCGAAAACAACAAGACCATGTCCGACAAGACCATAGGCTCTGTGCATTATATAAGCCCCGAGCAGGCGCGCGGCGACATCACCGACGAGCGCAGCGACATCTACTCCGTGGGCGTTGTGCTTTACGAAATGCTTACGGGCAAGAAGCCGTTCGACGGCGACAACCCCATGTCCATAGTACTTAAGCATATGCAGAGCACCGCCAAGCGCCCGAGCGAGCTTAACAGCACCATACCCGAGGGGCTGGAGCAGATAGTTATGCGCGCCATGCAGAAAGAGCCGTCCCACCGCTACCAGACGGCGGGCGAGATGATAAAGGACCTTGAGGATTTCAAGAAGAACCCCGGGATAGTGTTCGACTACAAGTACAGCTCCGCGGACGGCACGGCAAAGTATGCCGACGAGAGCGCCGCAGAGCGTCCCCGCCGCAGGAAGGAAGCCTACGAACCCGAGGACGACTACGACGAGGACGAGGAAGATTACGACGAGGACGACGAGGACGAGTACGAGGAGCGCCGCTCCCCGCTTATCCCTATCCTTTTCGCAGTAGGAACGGCGTTTGTTATCGCAACGGTGTTCCTTGTGCTTGTGCTTGTGTCCACAAAGCTCAACAAAACGCCGAGCGATATCGAGTCCATTTTCGGCGTTGAGGACAGTTCCAGCCAGATAAGCCTTACCGACGACGACGAGTTCCTTATGCCGAACCTTATCGGCCTTACATGGAACGAGGCTGTAGCAAACTACTCGCAGTACATCAACCTTGAAGCGGAGCAGGAGTGGAGTACCGTAACAAAGGACGAGATATTCTATCAGGACTTTGTAGAGGGCAGAAAGCTTAAGGTTGGCGCTACAGTCAAGGTAAAGGTAAGCAAGGGCATAAAGGAAATAGAGATACAGGACCTTACGGACCGCACCGCGGACGCTGCGGAAAAGCAGCTGCGCAAGGACGGCTTCAAGGTTTCCACCACCTTTGTTGAGGACGACACCGTAGACAAGGACCACGTAATACGTACCATACCCGAGGCGCACGAGATGGCGCCGCAGGGTTCGACGGTAGTGCTTGTTGTAAGCATGGGGCCTATGGATACGGTAATGTATATGCCGAAGTTTGTCGGTATGCCGATAGATGACGTGCTTAAGCGCTGCAACGAGTACCACCTTATCGCAAAGCCCGAGTGGGTAGACACCACCGAGGCGGAGAAGGGCATTGTCCTTGAGCAGGACATTGAGCCTAACACGCAGGTTGAGCGCAACACCGAGGTAATACTCAAGGTAAGCAGCGGCGAGATACCCGAGCTTACAAGAACCGTAACGCTCACCATACCGAAGAAGGCGACGGGCAAGTTCACGTTCGAGTACTACATCGACGGCGTGCTGCTTGAAGAAGCGACGGAAACGCGCGACGTAAGCCTTTCCGCAAGCAAGTCCATAAAGTGCAAGGTAACGGGCGTAAAGGACGAAACAAAGCAGCTTGCAGTCGTTGTAACGTCCGACCTTACGGGACTTTCCGGCACGTACGCCGAGGTTGACGTAACGTTCGACGGCGACAAGAACCCCGCTTCCATAGTAAGCTCTAACGCTAAGATATTCGACCAGCTGCTGGAGGGCGCGCCCGTTGACGAGCCTGCCACCGAGGAGGGCTTTGATACAAACGAGAGCTTTGACACGACCGAGAGCGCGGACGCGCAGGACAATACGCAGGAAAGCGCGCAGCCGACCGAGGAAACGTCGGGCGGGCATAACGGCGGAATACCCGTAGAATAAGATGATATGCCGCGCGGCGCGGGAACGTTCCGCGCGGCTGTTCGTACTGTTGGAGGTGTCGCTTATCTCAGCGGAAGAATTTGACGCGAAAATAATAAGGGCGGTAGGCGGCATATACTATGTGGACGCCCACGGCGACCCTGCCGATGAACCGCTGCGCTGCGCCGCGCGCGGGATATTCCGCCGCGACGGCATTTCGCCCTGCGCGGGCGACAACGTGCGCGTTTGCGTGCAGCAGGGCGCAGAGCCTGTGATAACCGAGATATACCCGAGGCGCAACTACCTTGTGCGCCCGCCGCTTGCAAACCTTGACGGCGTGGTTTTCGTGAACTCCTGCACGCAGCCTGCGCCCAACCGCTTTATTCTCGACAAGCTTACGGCTATAGCGGACAGGGCGGGCATAGAGCCGATGATGGCGTTCACCAAAACCGACCTTTGCGGCGCGGGCGAGCTGCCCGAGCTTTACGGCGCGCTTGGCATAAAAACCTGCACGGTAGACAACACCACGGGCGAGGGCGCGCAGCAGGTGTACGATTTTATCGCGGGCAGAACGACCGCGTTTATCGGAAACTCGGGCGTTGGCAAGTCAAGCCTGCTGAACGTGCTGTTCCCCGAGCTTGCGCTTGAAACGGCGCACATAAGCAAAAAGCTTGGGCGCGGGCGGCACACAACGCGGCAGGTGGAGATGTACAGGCTTGCGGGCGGCTATGTCGCGGACACGCCGGGCTTTTCCACGGTGGACACCGAGCGCTACTGCCGCATACCGAAGCAGGAACTTGACGAGGCGTTCAGGGAGTTCAGGCGGTACAGGGAAAAATGTATGTTTGCGGACTGCGCGCACATAAAGGAAAAAGGCTGCGCCGTGCGCGAGGCGGTGGAGCAGGGGCTTATCGCGCGCTCGCGCTACGACAGCTACCTTAGAATGTACGAGGAAGCGAGCAAAACAAAGGACTGGGAGTAACCTAATGAGAGTCAGTCACGGTATATGCGGCGAGAGCGAGCGCCGCGTTGCTTCAATAATCTGCGGCGGGCCGTCCGCGCTTGACGCGGAAAACGTGCGCGGGCTTGTGATAGCCGCCGACAGGGGGCTTGAGTACGCGCTGGCGGCGGGCATAACGCCCGATATCGCGGCGGGGGATTTTGACAGCTCGCGCATACTGCCGCCCGAGGGCATGGAGCGCGTGCGCGTTCCCGCCGAAAAGGACGTGACGGACGCGTGGCTTGCGGCAGAAATAGCCATAGAGCGCGGCTGCACGGAGCTTCGGTTCTTCTGCGCGCTTGGCGGGCGGGCAGACCATTCCGCGGCTAACCTGCAAATGCTTTACAGCCTGCGGACGCGCGGCATAAGGGCGGAGATTTTCGGCGAGCGCGAGCGCATATTCTTTTTGCGGGACGAAACGGCGTGGGTAGAGCGCTTCGACGGGTATTTGTCGGTGTTCGCGTTCGGCGGGAGCGCTGTGGCGAGCGAAACGGGCGTAAAGTACCCGCTTGAGCGCGCGGAGCTTTTCCCACACTACCCGCTTGGCGTAAGCAACGAGGTGAGCGAGCCGCGCGCGCACATAACCGCGCACAGCGGCACGCTTATGGTAATGACTGTGACCGAGCGCCCCGATACGGAGCGCGCGGAGAAATAAAGGCAGACGAAAGGAACACAACGACATGGATATTCTGGTAGTAGGCGGCGGCGGACGCGAACACGCGATAATAAAGGCTCTTTCGCGCTCAAAGCGCGTGGGGAAGCTTTACTGCGCGCCCGGCAACGGCGGCATTTCGCGCCTTGCGGAGTGCTTTCCCGTAAAGGCTACGGACATTGAGGGCATAATAGCGCTTGCGGAGAAGCTGCGCCCCGATTATGTATTCGTAGCGCCCGACGACCCGCTTGTAATGGGCATGGTGGACAGGCTGGAGGAGCGCGGCTTTAAGACGTTCGGCCCGCGCGCGAATGCTGCGATACTCGAGGGCAGCAAGGTGTTCTCAAAGGCGCTGATGAAGAAGTACGGCATACCCACCGCAGCTTACGAAACGTTTACGGACGCGGACAGGGCGATAGCCTACATAAAGGCGCAGAACAGCTACCCCACGGTAATAAAGTGCGACGGGCTGGCGCTCGGCAAGGGCGTTATCATTGCAAAGGATTTTGCCGAGGCGGAGGCCGCGGTGCGCTCCATGCTGCTTGACGGCAAGTTTGGCAAGAGCGGCAGCGAGATAGTGGTTGAGGAGTTTATGACCGGCCCTGAGGTAACGGTGCTTGCGTTTACGGACGGCAAGACGGTAAAGCCCATGGTGTCCTCCATGGACCACAAACGCGCGCTCGACGGCGACAAGGGGCTTAACACGGGCGGCATGGGTACTGTAGCGCCCAACCCCTGCTATACAAAGGAATTTCAGCGCGAGTGCGAGGAGAAGATATTCAAGCCGACCATTGCAGCGATGCAGGCGGAGGGCAGGCCTTTCAAGGGCTGCCTGTACTTCGGGCTTATGCTTACTCCCAACGGCGCGCGCGTTATAGAGTACAACTGCCGCTTTGGCGACCCCGAAACGCAGGTGGTGCTGCCCCTGCTTGAAACCGACCTTGTGGACATAATGGACGCGGTGCGCGAGGAGAAGCTCGCGGAGCTTGACATAAAGTGGAGCGAAAAGAGCTGCGCGTGCGTTGTTATGGCGAGCGGCGGCTACCCCGAAAAATACGAAACGGGCAAGCCCATAAGCGGCCTTGACGAAAACGGCCAGACGGACGGCGCGTATGTCTACCACGCAGGAACGAAGCTCGAAAACGGCGTGTTCCTGACGGCGGGCGGCAGGGTGCTTGGCGTTACGGCGGCGGCGGACACGCTCGGCGAGGCGCTCGACAGGGCGTACGGCGCGGTAAGCGGCATTTCCTTTGAAAAGGAACACCACCGCACGGATATCGGCGCGAGAGCGCTGGCGGCGCTTAAATAAGGCTTTATTGCAATAAAAAAACACCGAGCGAAGCCCTGAGCTTTTCTCGGTGTTTTGCTTGTCGGCGCGCTGCAAGGCGCATAAAAATCCCCCGTCGCAGGAGCGTACCGCGGCGGGGGCTGCTTTATTTCGGAGCTGTTCTTTTCGCTGTTCACGGGCGTTATTTTGGGGACAGCGAAAAGCCCCGACGAATATCGGGGCTTTCATACTTTATATGGAGCGGATTACGAGGCTCGAACTCGCTACCTCCACCTTGGCAAGGTGGCGCTCTACCGGATGAGCTAAATCCGCAAAAAACAAATGCACCGAGCTGAACGGGGTGCATTTGTGGCGACCTGGATGGGACTCGAACCCACGACCTCCGCCGTGACAGGGCGGCGTTCTAACCAACTGAACTACCAGGCCATATGGTGGAAGTTATAGGGCTCGAACCTATGACCCTCTGCTTGTAAGGCAGATGCTCTCCCAGCTGAGCTAAACTTCCATAGAACAATCATGCAGCGATATCGCATGAAAGCGCCGCTGTGCGAACCTACCGCTTAGCGACTTTTATATTTTACACCATTCTCCCCGATTTGTCAAGGGCTTTTTTCAAATTCTCAAAATTTTTTTCAAGGGAATCTCTAAAAACCGGTTTGAAAAGGGAAAATGGGTAGAGTGCGCCGAATGCGATGAAAGCCGACGAAGTAAGGCTGTATGCCTTACGAGGAGGTTTGAAGAAGCAGTCGGTGCGCTATACACATTTTCACTCAAACAAGGTTTTTAGAGGTGACCTCAAATAATTCCGAACTCCCGCCCAGAAAGTCCCGAAAATAATACGCCGCGGCGCGCGCAAAATAAGCATGAGGACATATAGATGTCCCGCAGAACGCGCTTATGCGCGAAAGGAGGAACAACAATGGATATTGCCGCACTTATCGTGCTGATAATCGGCGGGCTTAACTGGGGACTTGTCGGTATCTTCCGGTTTGACCTTGTGGCGTGGGCGTTCGGCGGCCCTGCTTCTATCATAAGCCGCATCATATATATTCTCGTGGCGCTCTCCGCCGCGTGGTGTATTTCGCTGCTTTTCAGAAAGACCTCTGCAATCAAGGAATAAAGGCTGCGGCGCTCCCACAAACGGAAGCGCCGCACGGCTGTCCGCCCTGTATCACGCCTTTTCAACGGCGGTAATCGTGCCGCCGCCAACAACCGTTTCCCCGCTGTAAAGCACCACCGCCTGCCCCGCGCACACGGCGCGCTGCGGCTTGTCGAACGCCACGCGCACCCTGCCGCTTTCGTCCGCGCATACGAGCGCCTCGGCCTCCTTTGCGTGATAGCGCGTCATGGCGGTAACGCGCAGCGGCTCGCGCGGGGGTTCGGGGAGCGATATCCAGTTGAAGTCCTGCGCGTAAAGCGCGCTGCAATAAAGCTCGCTCTCGGGCGCTAGGGTTATGGTGTTGCGCTCAATGTCCTTTGCGCAAACGTACATTGGCTGCGGAAAGGACAGCCCCAGTCCCTTGCGCTGCCCTATGGTGTAGCGGATAATGCCGCGGTGCTGCCCGAGAACGTTCCCCGCGGTATCTATAAAGCTGCCGCGGGGGTACTCGCGCCCCGTATGGCGGCAGATGAACGCGGCGTAGTCGCCGTCGGGTACGAAGCATATGTCCTGACTGTCGCGCTTGTCGGCGTTAAGCAGGTTCATTTCCGCGGCGAGGGCGCGCACCTGCTCCTTGTCGGAAAACTCCCCGAGCGGGAATTTTGTGTGCGCGAGCTGCTTTTGCGTGAGCGCGTAGAGAACGTAGGTCTGGTCCTTTGCGAGATTTTTGCTGCGCTTAAGAAGCCACCTGCCGCTCTGCGGGTCGTACTGTACGCGCGCGTAATGCCCCGTTACGATAAACTCGCAGCCAAGCTCCTCCGCGCGGCGGAACAGCTTGTCGAACTTCATATAGCGGTTGCAGTCTATGCAGGGGTTTGGCGTAAAACCGTTTTCGTAAGCTGAGATGAACCGCCCAATCACCTGCCGCTCAAAATCGTCCGTAAAGTTGAACACATAGTACTTCATGCCAAGCCTTGTGCATACGCTCCGCGCGTCCTCGGCGTCCTTTGCGGTGCAGCAGGATTTTTCCGTGCAAACCGCCTCGCTTTCGGTGTGAAGCTTCATCGTAACGCCTATGCACTCGTACCCCGCCTTTTGCATCAGCGCTGCGGACACGGAGCTGTCCACGCCGCCGCTCATTGCGATAAGTGCCTTTTCCATAGCCGCCCCCTCAGATACAGAAGTCGTTGCCTGCCATCGTGCTGTCCATAATGTCCGCAAGCGTTATGCCGTCAAGGTACTCGGTTATCACCCTGTACAGACCCTCCCATATGGGGAGCGTGGGGCAGTCTGCGCGGCGCGGGCAGTCGTTAGGCTCAACCTGCAGGCAGGACACGGGACACAGGCTGCCCTCCGTCACGCGCAGTATCTCGCCTACGGTGTATTTCGACGGGTCTTTGGAAAGCGCGTAGCCGCCCTGATAGCCGCGGTTGGTGCGCAAAAGCTCCGCCTTGTTGAGCAGCGGCACTATCTGCTCAAGGTATTTTTTGGATATGTTCTGCCGCTCGGCTATGTCCTTAAGGGCAATGTAGCCCTCGGCGGAATGCTGGGCAAGGTCTAAAAGCATACGCAGGGCGTAGCGCCCCTTAGTTGATATTTTCATTTTCAGTCGCTCCTTTGCAGGGCTGTTCAAGCCTTTATTCACTATTATACCATAGGTTTAGTAGGTTTTCAAGACCTTTTCGCAATTTTTTCGGGAATATCACGTATTTTTGAAAAATGAGCTTTTAATGTCACGTTTTGTAAATATACCTTGACATTCGCGCGATAAAGCTGTAAAATAATAATGGGAACGTTTTCAGAAAATTCCCGAAATGCGGCGAAAGGACATTTGAGATATGAACGGATTCAGAACGGCGGCGGTGTTCAGCAGCGATATGGTGCTGCAGCGCGGCAAGAACATAAACGTATTCGGCACGGGCGAGGACGGCGGCGTTGTTACGGTGAGCCTTTGCGGCAGCACGGCGAGCTGCACGGTGCGCGGCGGCAGGTGGCTGGCGGTGCTCCCGCCGATGTCTGAGCGCACGGGCGTGGAAATGACCGTAACGTGCGGCGCGCAGACGCTTACCTTTACAAACGTTGCTATAGGCGAGGTATGGCTCGCGGGCGGGCAGAGCAACATGGAGTATGAGCTGCAAAACTGCACCGGCGGCATGGACGCTATCGAACACGACGGCGACGTGAACGTGCGCTTTTACTACACGCCCAAGCGCGCGCTCGGCGACGACGATTTTGAGGAGTGCGAGCGCAGCAGCGCATGGCGGCCGTTTTCTGACAAGCAGAGCGCACGCGCGTGGAGCGCTGTGGGCTACTTTTTCGCAAAGGAGCTGTCGCAGCGCCTTGGCGTTACGGTGGGCATAATCGGCTGCAACTGGGGAGGCACTTCCGCAAGCGCGTGGATGAAGCGCGAATACGCGCGCGGCGAAACGGCGGTTTATTTTGAGGAATACGACAGGGCTGTAGCGGGCAAAACGCGCGAGGAGCTTGTAAAGGCGTACCGCGAGTATCAGCAGTACCACGCGGCGTGGGAGAAAAAGAGCGCGGAGTACTACAGCGCCACGCCCGACCCCACGTGGGACGGCTGCCTTGAATACTGCGGGCCTAACCTCTACCCCGGCCCTGCCGCGCCCGTAAACCCCATGTCGCCGGGCGTGCTGCACGAGAGCATGATAGAGCGCGTATGCCCGTACACGCTTAAGGGCTTTATCTACTATCAGGGGGAGAGCGACGACCACCGCCCCGAGATGTACTACACGCTCTTTACGCAGCTTATACGCAACTGGCGCGAGGACTGGCACGACGACAAGCTGCCGTTCATCTGCGCTCAGCTTCCCATGCACCGCTACAGCGCGGACGAGGACAGAAAGAACTGGTGTCTTATCCGCGAGGCGCAGATGAGGGCGTTCAACACCGTAAAGAACATGGGTATAGCCGTGCTTATAGACTGCGGCGAGTTCAACGAGATTCACCCCAAAAACAAAAAGCCCGTGGGACACCGCTTTGCGTTACAGGCGCTCGCGCGGTTCTACGGCGGGTGCGACGGGGCTAACGCTCCCGTGGCGGACAGGGCGCTGTGGCGCGAAAACGACGTTGTTATCTCGTTTAGGCACGCGGGGGGCGGCTTTGTGCTTAAGTGCGAAGCGCCGTGCTTCGAGATATGCGGCGAGGACGGGAAGTACGTTCCCGCGCAGTTTGAGCTTGAGGGCGCGAGGATTCGCGTTTTCGCACGGAATATCACGCAGCCGCGCGGGGTAAGATATCTCTGGACGAACTACGGCGAAGTGCCTGTTTACGGGCGCTACGGGCTGCCGCTCGCGCCGTTCAGAATGACGGCGTTCTGATAATAAGACGACAATTGCATTATCCTACGGAGGAACAGATAAAATGATAGCATTAGTAACAGGCGCAAGCTCCGGTCTGGGGCGCGACATGGCGCGCTCTCTCGCAAAGCACGGGATAAACGTGATACTTACCGCAAGGCGCGTGGACAGGCTGCGCGAGCTTAAGGCGGAGCTTACCGAAAAATACGGCGTAAAGGTTATGTACATTGCAGCCGACCTTGCTGACAGAAAGCAGTGCATGGAGCTTTACCGCCGCGTTAAGAAGTACGATATAGACATATTCGTGAACAACGCGGGCTTCGGCGTTTTCGGGGAGCTGTGCGACACAGACCTTGACCGCGAGCTTTCCATGCTCGACGTGAACGTTGTGGCGTTCCACATTCTTTTCAAGCTCTTTTTGCGGGATTTCAGAAAGCGCAATTACGGTTATATCCTCAACACCGCGAGCCTTGCGGGCTTTATGCCGGGGCCGTGCTTTTCGTCCTACTACGCAAGCAAGGCTTACGTTGTGCGCATGACGCAGGCTGCCGCGGAGGAGCTTCGCGCGCAGCGCAGCAAAGTCCGCGTTTCAATGCTTTGCCCGGGACCTGTTGCAACGGAGTTTACCGACGCCGCGCGCGTGCGCTTTGCCGTGCAGCCCATGCCGAGCGCGCAGGTAGCCGAAAAGGCGGTGCGCGATATGTTCGCGGGGCGGCTGCTTATAACCACAGGCCCTGTTGAGCGCGCGGGAATAGCGCTGCTGCATTTTGTTCCCGACGGAGTGCTTGCGTATTTTGCAAGGCTTTTCCAGTCGTCAAGAGAGAGGATATGACCATGCCGCACGTAACCGAGGTAACAGTACGCTACGCCGAAACCGACTGCATGGGCGTTGTTCACCATGCGGTGTACCCCGTGTGGTTTGAGATAGCGCGCACCGATTACATCAAAGCGGCGGGCATGAGCTATTCGGACATGGAAAAGGGCGGGGTTATGCTGCCCGTAACGGGCATAAGCTGCCGCTACCGCGCCCCCGCGAAATACGACGACGTTATATCGATAACTGCGAAAATAACGCGCCTTACCCCCGCGCGCATAGAGTTTTCCTACGAGGCGGTGAACGCGCGCAGCGGCGCGCTTTTATGCACGGGTACAAGCAGCCACGGCTTTGTGGACGCGCGGACGTTCCGCCCGCTTAACATGGCTAATAAAATGCCCGAGCTTTTCCGCACAATGGCTGAAAACGCGCGGCTTGACGAGGAAGACGCATGATAAAGAAGCTGCTTGCGCTGCTGATAACGCTGTCGGCGGCGGTATCCTACGGCGCGCCCGCGCAGGAGGTGCTGAACGAAGCGCAGGGCGGCAGCGCCTACATAAGTGCGGACCTTGCGCTTGCGGGCAGCTTCGTTACGGTAAACAGGGACTACATATTCGAGCGGCTCGACAAGTGCGCGGAGTTTGCGCGCAGCAACAACGTCCCGTTCTATCTCGGGGAGTTCGGCGCGGACAACGCCTCGGCGGGCGCGCTCGGCGGCGAGCGGTGGGCTGCGGACGTTCTCGACCGGCTTAACGAGAACGGTGCAAGCTTCAGCTACCACGCGTACCACGAGTGGATGTTCGGGTTTTACCCGAGCGGCGGCGACTACGAGTATTTAACGGGCAGGCGCGAGCTTCTGGCGGACGTATTCAGGCAGAAGCTGCTTGCGGGATAACGTGCTGATTTAGGAGAACACATTTTATGAAGCGTTACATAATTCTGGCGGCGCTTGTGCTTATGGGCGCTGCGGCGGCGATAATATATTCCATGCAGCCGCAGGACGAGGTCACCGTGTCGCTTGAAGAAGGCGAGGACGGCGATATTTCGCTTGTGCAGGTGACGTCCGCGCCGCAGGGCGAAAGCGCGCCCGAGGAAAAGCATATAAAGGGCGTTGAGTTTTCGCACAAGGCGGGGTTCTACGCGGAGAACATTGCCGTTGAGCTTACCGCGGCAAAGGGCGCGCAGATATACTTTACCACCGACGGCTCAGACCCCGACGAGAGCGACGCGCTTTACACCGCGCCCATTGAGATAAACGCGGGCGGCGAGGTGCGCGCTACTACTATAAAGGCGCTTTGCGTGAACGACGGGGAGCGCTCGGACATATACACGCGCAGCTTTGTTACGGGGCGTAACGTCGCGGAGCGCTTCGGCGAGGACACGCTTGTGTTCGTGCTGTCTACAGACCCGTACAACCTTTACGATTACGAGTACGGCATAGCCGTCCCCGGAAAGATTTACGACGACTATGTAAAGGAACACCCCGGCGAGGAGATACCCTACAACGCCCCGGGCAACTACTATATGACGGGCAGGGAAGCCGAGCGCGACATATACGTGGAGGTATTCGAGAGCGGCGGCGACAACGTTATTTCGCAGGCGGCGGGAGTGCGCATAGTCGGCGGCTACTCGCGCGTGGTGAGCCAGAAGTCGCTTAAGCTTATAGCGCGCAAGGAGTACGACCCGAAAAACGGCAAGTTCAAGTATGCGTTTTTCCCCGACGCCGTAACGGAGGCGGGCGTTCCCATTTCGGAGTACGACCGCGTTGTGCTGCGCAACGGCGCTAACGACCGCGAGTTTGCGGGCGTGCGCGACGAGCTGTCGCAGCAGCTTGCGCGCGATTACGGCTATTCCTCAACGCAGCACACAACGCCCGCGGCGGTGTTCTTAAACGGCGAATACTACGGTTTTGCATGGCTGCACGAAAACTACAACGAGGACTACCTTGCAACGCAGTACGGCGGCAATAAGGAGCAGTACGAGATAGTTTCCAACACCGAAAACCCCGAGGAGGGCAGCGAGCGCGCTCTTGCGGATTTCGCCGTGGTAACGGACTACATATACAACCGCGACCTCACCGACGAACGCACGTTCGGGGAGTTCTGCAAGCTTGTTGATATAGAGGACCTCATGCAGTACTACGCAATGCAGATTTTCATATCCAACAAGGACTGGCCGGGCAACAACTTCAAGGCGTACCGCTACTACCCCGAGCAGGGCGAGGAGCTTACAAGCGAGAAGATGGACGGCAGATGGCGCTTTCTGTTTTTTGACGCGGAGTATGCGTGGGGGCTTTACGGCGAGGGCCACACGCTGCGCACGCTGTCCGACCTGCTTTCGGGCGCGCACATGAGCGGCGAGAGCGCCATGCTCAAGGCGCTGCTTGCGCGCGAGGATATGTGCGAGAAGCTTGCGAATACGCTGTGCGACCTTATGGCGGGAGCGTTCAGCACCGAAAACATACTTGAAACGCTTGACGAGCTTTGCGAAAAGAGCGACGGCGAGCAGATGTACGCGCTGAAACGCGGCATAACGAGCGAATGGGCGAACGAGTGGACGTTTGCGGACAGCAGGCAGCAGATACGCGACTTTGCGGAAAAGCGCGGGCGGGCGGTGCTTAAGGACCTTTGCAGAAACTTCGGGTACACGGCAGAGTATTACGATGTATCCGTAACGGGAACGCGCGGCGCGCAGGCTGCGCTTGGCACGCAGAAAACCGTGGGCGGCATTGTTAGCGGCTCTTACTTTACGCAGTGCGGCGTTACGATAAGCGCGCAGCCGTTTGACGACTATGATTTTGTAAAGTGGGAGATAAACGGCGCGGACTACGGGACGCCCGAGGTGCGGATAACCGCGGACATGGCGCAGGACGGCAGGGTTACTGCAAGGCTTGTTGTAGAGCGGCGCGAGCTGCACGGCGAGCCGCTGCGCGTAAGCGCCGTATGCACCGACAAGGGCGCGGGCTGGGTACGGCTTTACAACCCGAACGCCGAGAGCGCTTCTACTGCGGGGCTGTACCTTACCGACGGCGAGGACGACCTTACGCGCTGGGCGCTGCCCGACGTTAAGATAGAGCCGAACGCCGAGCTTCTCATAGTGATGAAGAACAACAAGACCGAGAACGCGCTCATGCAGGTGCAGGCTACGTTCTCGCTTAAGGCGGGCGAAACGCTCATACTCTCCGACAAGGACGGGCAGGTGCTGCAAAGCGTGCCTATCCCTGAAATACCCGCGGGCAGGACGTATGTTCGCCTTGACAGTGGCAAATATACAGTAAGATAGCAAAAAGCCCCGCAGGATACGCTTCCTGCGGGGCTTGATGTATTCCGTTTATTCGTCCTCTTGCTCGTACTCGCGCACATAATCCCCTGCGGGAATGATGATTTTCTCATATGCGTCGCTGCCGCTTTTAAGCACGGACTTGAAGAAGCCGTAGACCTTTGCGTTATGCTCGAGCCTTGACACGCGCCGCGCTATGTACTCGTGCGTTGCGGAGAGCGCGGGGTTGTTCATTATCGCAACAGCGAAGTCTATAAAGCGCTCCTTGTCGTGGAAGTGCAGGTAATTGCACGCCGTAACAACGCTTGTGTAGTAGTTCGGCGAGATTATGAGCCTGCCGTCGCACTCAACGTCGCCCGCAAGCAGGCAGTTTAGCTGCTCGTCCGTCAGCCCGTCGAGCGCGTTTGCGCTCTCAACCATTTCGCAGTCGGGCAGCCTGTCGCACTTTTCAAGAATGCTGTGCGCCACTACCGCGTTGCTCACGGACTTCCTGCGCACGGTGTTCAGCTTGGAAATAAGCGCGCGGTACTGCTCGGGCTTGTACTCAAAGCGCGTTTCAAGCAGGTGTCGCAGCATTTCCTTGGGGAATACCGCGAGCGGCACTTTAACGGACGCGCTGCGGAAGCCCGTTATGCCGCGCTGCTCCTGCACGGGGGGCGCGGGCTGCTCCTGTGGGGCTTCGCCCTCTGCGGGGGCGGGCGGGGGAGCTATCGGCGCGGGCGGGTCGGTGTAGGGTTCGTTTATCTTCTCGATAACCGCGCACTTGAACGGAATGCCGCGGTCCACGCAGGATACCGCGCCGTGGTGTCCCTTAAGCAGCACCGAGTGGAAGCCCGACAGGTGGTATACAATGCCCTGAATGCGCCGCGACTTCACCGCCTCGTCCGTCATGGACTTCATCTTCGCCGTAAAGCGGTCGAGCGGCTCGCTCGGCACGAGAAAGCACGGGCGGTAGGTGCGGTAGTCGCCGATTATGTGGTTATGCTCGGCTGTGCCGCGTACTTCGTGAGAGATGTTGTACGCGCCCCAGAAAAGCGACCCGCTGCCGTCGGTGGGGTAGTACTCGGTAGTGTACACCGCGTAAACGCCGTCTGAAAGCATGGCGAACATATCGCGCAGCGCCGCCTCGGGCGACTCGCCGCGGTTGAGCCGCGCAAAGCCCTCCGTCAGCGCCTCGCGGAACGGCAGGTCCACACCCTGAAACCCCGGGGAAAAGGACAGCAGCTTATCCGAGTGAACGCTGCCGTTATTCGGGCACACAAGGCTTATCACAGGCTCGTTGCTCATGTAGAATATCCGCGTGAGCGAGGAGGCGTCCCTGTCGCGCGATAGGTGTCCCGCAGAACACGTTCCGATAGCGCACGCGCCGTCCTTAACGCACACGAGAAGCACGCCCTGCCCGTTTATGTCTATGCTTTCGGTTTTTACCTCAACCGCCACAAAGCTCACCGCCTTTAAGGTTATTTCTGCTCGAGATTGAGCGCTATGATATCGGCGATGCCGCCGATGTATTTCTTTTCAAACGCCCGTTTGGGGATAAACGCCGCAGGCTCTTTGCCTACATAAAGGATAAACATTCTGTCCGACTCTATAAAATAGTCTATAACGCTCCACGGCACAAGCTCGCCGCCGCTGCCGTAGGTGCAGGACTCGCACGCGGCGAAGCCCGCCTTGCTTACAACGTATGTCACTATCTCATTTGCCGCGGGGTCTGCCGCCTGTATCGCGCGGAAGCGGCTTCGCGCCACGGCGTGGCATATCATGTAGATTATGAGCGCCACTATGCCGCCGCCCGCAATGGATATCGGCAGAAAATACAGCAGGTTGTCGCGGTTTGCGCCGATAAACAGGTGCAGCGCGCCGAATATTACGAGCATAATAAGCAGCGCAATAAGCCACAGTATCTTCATGAGCTTGAAGTTCATAAGCATTACAAAGGTCGCCGCGGCGTCGTTTTCGTCTATCTCGCTTTCGCCGCTGTAGGCGTCCTTGCCCGCGTCGGTTTCGGCGTAAAGGTTTTTAAGCGGCAGCAGCCGCTTGCCATGCGCGTATGTAAAGCCGTGCTTTTTTTGGGCGCATTCTATAAGAGCTACGCACCTGAAATACTCGTCGCTCGCCGAAAAGAGCTTCATGGGCAGCACCCAGTCCTGCTCCTGCGCGGTAACGACAATACCCCTGCTGTCCGCATAGGCGGAATCTATCATGTCCCAGCTGTAAACCACGGGCGTGTCCTCGCCTACGGTGTACACCGCGAACGTTTCACCCACGATATATGTGCGGCCCAGCGCCTCGTCAAGGACGCGCACGGGCTTAAGGTCGCAGAATGCCATGCAGTTCACCTCGAAATATCCGCAGCAGCCCTGCGGAGAATTTTCGCGTGCCGTTGTGAAAAAACGGCGGCTAATATCATTCAATAATATATTATAGCATATTCTCCCGAATAAATAAAGGGGTTTAAGGATATTTTATGAAATTTTTTTCGCGCGGAACATTTACCCCGTGCCTTTTTGGGCGGCTATTTTGAAAAAACCACTTGTACAAAATCAAAAAGTGTGATATACTATACTGGTATAATTGTACGCATGAATATGGGAGGAACAATTATGGAAGCAAACAGCAGCAAGACCGTCGGCAGCATAAAGGTGTCTGCGGACGTTATCCTTAAAATCGCGGAAACCGCAGCGTGCGAGATAGAGGGCGTTGCCTGCGAGGCAGGACGCCTTGTGCGTTCAAGCGCGAAATCCAAGCTTATGGGCGCGGTGCGCGTCCGCCTTTCGGGCGAAACGGCAGCGGTAAAGCTCGAGCTTGTGGTGCTTGAGGGCTGCAACGCCGTAAACGTGTCCGAGCAGGTGCAAAAGAGCGTAAAGGCGGCGGTGCAGGGCATGACGGGCTTTACCGTGACAAAGGTGGACGTAGACGTCGCAGGAGTGCAGTTCAAGGAGTAAATACATGGAAAACAAGCTTACAAGACCCGAGGTGCGCGAGGGCGCGTTCCTCATATTATATCAGCTTCAGTTCGGCACGACCCCCGAGGAGATAGACGAGCTGAACCCCGAGGCGTTCGACATGGCGAAGAACGAGGAAACGGACGAGATAGTGCGCGGCGTTATGGAGCATGACGAGGAGCTGTGCGCGGTAGTCGCGAAGTACTCGAAAACGCGCGCGGTGTCGCGTATTGCAAAGGTAAACATGGTGATACTGAAAATCGCCATTTACGAGATGAAGTACTGCGACAGAGTACCCTGCGCGGCGGCTATAAACGAAGCCGTGGAGCTTGCCAAAAAGTACTCCATGAAGCCCGACAGCGGCTTTATCAACGGAATACTCAACTCTTACATGGGTGAACTTAATGCCGTATCAGACGCAAAGTGAGCCGCCCGTAGTCACCGTATCGCAGGTGAACAGGGTGGTGTCCATGCTCATAAAGGGCGACAGGCGGCTGAACGACGTGGCGGTGCGCGGCGAGATATCTAACTTTGTGCGCCACGCAAGGACGGGACACCTGTACTTTACGCTTACGGACGGGCAGACGCAGCTTAAGGCGGTAATGTTCGCGGGGAACGCCGCGCAGCTCGATTTTCCGCCAGAAAACGGCGCGACCGTCGTATGCAGGGGGCAGATTACCGTATACGAGCCGTCGGGCGTGTACCAGATAAACTGCGCCGCAATGAAGCCCGACGGCGCGGGCGAGCAGGCTGCGGCGCTCGAGGAGCTTAAAAGGCGGCTGCTTGCCGAGGGCGTTTTTTCGCAGAAGCGCCCGATTCCGCCCTGCCCTAAGAAGATAGCGGTAGTGACCGCACCGGGCGGCGCGGCGCTTCAGGACGTCATCAACATAATAAGCAGGCGTTACCCGCTTGTAACGCTTGTGGTAGTGCCGGCGCTTGTGCAGGGTACGGGCGCTGCGCAGAGCGTTTCGCAGAGCTTAAGGGCGGCGCAGGACACGGGCGCGGACGTTATTATCGTAGGGCGCGGCGGCGGCTCTGCGGAGGATTTGTCGGCGTTTAACACCGAGCAGGTGGCGCGCGCCGTTTACGAAAGCCGCATACCTACGATAAGCGCCGTTGGCCACGAAACCGACACGACCCTTTGCGACTACGCCGCGGACCTGCGCGCGCCCACGCCCTCTGCGGCGGCGGAGCTTGCAGTACCCGACGGCGCGGAGCTTGTATCAAGGCTGGACGGGGCGCTCGCGTATATGGCGGAGTGCGCCCGCAGGCACATAGCCTCGCGAGAGCGCGAGCTTAAAACGCGCGCAGAGCTTATCCGTGCGCGCTCCCCGAAAAGCGTTATACTTGCAAAGGAGCAGCGGCTGCTGTCCGCGCGGGACGCCATAGCGCTCAGAATGCGCGCGCGGCTCGACGGCGCGGAGCGGGCGCTTGCGCAGCGCGCGGGGGTGATTTCCGCGCTGGACCCGCTGGGGGTGCTGGCGCGCGGCTTTTCCGTAACGCAGCGCGGGGGCAGGGTGATAACGTCCTCGAACGAGCTTTGCATAGGCGACGGCGTTGAGATAAGATTCAGCCGCGGCAGCGCTGCGGCGACTATAACCGAGATAAAGGACTAGAACATGGATTTTGAACAGTCGATGAAGCGGCTTAACGAGATATCCGAGCGCATGAGCGCGCAGGACCTGCCGCTGGAGGAGTCCGTGCGGCTCTACGCGGAGGCGGCGGAGCTTGTAAAGGGCTGCAAGGAGTATATAGAGCAGGCGAAGCTGCGCGTGGAGCAGCTTGAGGCGGGGGAGAAGTGAGCATGGTAAAGGAAAGGCTTTCCGACTACGCCGAGATGACCGAGCGCGCGCTCGAGCGGTATCTGCCCGAAACAAAGTGCTTACAGCAAAACGTGATAAACGCGGCGCGCTACAGCCTGAGCGCAGGCGGGAAGCGCATTCGCCCCGCGCTTGTGATGGAGTTCTGCCGCGTGTGCGGGGGACTGCCCGAAACGGCGCTGCCCGTGGCGTGCGCTATCGAGATGACGCACACGTTCTCGCTGATACACGACGACCTGCCCTGCATGGACAACGACGATATGCGGCGCGGCAAGCCGAGCTGCCACAAGGCGTTCGGGGAAACAAACGCCCTGCTTGCGGGCGACGCGCTGGCGATAATGCCCTCGCAGATAATAGCGCAGGCGGCGCTTAAGGGCGCGCTTTCGCAGGAGGCGGCGCTTAAGATAATAGCGCTTCTCGGCGAGCGCGCGGGCGTGTTCGGCATGATAGGCGGGCAGACCATTGACACGGAAAACGAGGGTAAGCAGCTCCCGCTTGCGGCGCTGCTTGAAATGTACCGCATGAAAACGGGCGCGCTGCTGGAGTTCTGCTGCTGCGCGGGCTGCATAGCCGCGGGCGCGGACGCGCAAAAGCAGCTTGCGGCGGGAACGTACGGGCGGCTGCTCGGCGAGGCGTTCCAGATAGTGGACGATATACTTGACGTAACGGCGGACGAAAAGGAGCTTGGCAAGCCCATAGGCAGCGACGCGCAGAGCGGAAAATGCACCTATGTCACCATAACGGGGCTTGACGCGGCGCACGAGGAGGCCGCGCGCCTTACCGAAAAGGCTAAGGCGTGCCTTGCAGAATTCGACGATAACGGCTTTCTTATTGAGCTTACGGAAAGCCTGCTCACGCGCAGGCGCTGAGCGCGGCGCAAAATCGCTTAGCAGCGGAGGTAATTGTTTTGACGAAAATTCTGATGGCGAATCCCATACTGACAGTCGGCGTGATTTCGTGGCTGCTGGCGCAGATATTAAAGACGATACACTATGCGATAAAGTTCAGGACGTTCAACCCCGAGCGCATTACGGGCGCGGGCGGAATGCCGTCGTCCCACTCGTCGCTGGTGGTGTCCGTGGCGCTTTACACGCTGCGCTCGCAGGGAGTGTCAAGCCCCGCGTTTGCGCTTGCAATGATACTGGCGGGGGTAGTCATTTACGACGCCATGAGCGTGCGCTACAACGCGGGCCTGCACGCAAAGGAGCTTAACCGTCTGCGCAGGGTGATAGACGAGATAGACGACGAAATAGCGCAGAAAAACGGCACGGCGGACGGCGACGAGATAACCGAGAAAATGTCCGAGCGCAAGGATTTCAAGGAGTTTCTGGGACACACCCCGCTGGAGGTGCTTGCAGGGTCGCTGCTGGGCATAATAATCGCTATGGCGTTCCCGCTGGCGGCGTGAAAGCGGTGGCTGAAATGTACCTTAACGACAGCATAACGCACAGCGACCTTGCCGCTATGACGGACGAGCAGCTCAAAGCGCTCTGCAGGGAGCTGCGCGCGCAGATAATACGCACGGTAGGCGAAAACGGCGGACACCTGTCCTCAAATCTCGGCACGGTGGAGCTTACCGTGGCGCTTCACCGCGTGCTTGACGTGCGCGGCGGCGACAGCGTGCTATGGGACGTGGGACATCAGGCGTACGCGCACAAGCTGCTCACGGGGCGCTGCTCCGCGTTCGGCACGCTCAGGAAAAGGGGCGGCATTTCGGGCTTTACGCGCCGCAGCGAGTCCGAGTGCGACGCGTTTATCTCGGGACACAGCTCAACGTCGGTTTCCGCGGCGTACGGCATAGCAATGGCAAAGCACATAAAGGGCGAACGCGGCTGCACCGCGGCGGTAGTGGGCGACGGCGCGTTCACGGGAGGCATGATATACGAGGGGCTTAATAACGCCGGTAAGTCCGACGTGCCGCTGATACTTGTGCTTAACGACAACGCCATGTCCATAAGCAAAAGCACGGGGGCGCTCGCGCGGTATCTCGCGCAGATACGCTCCACAAGGAAATACTACTGCGCCAAGGAGCGCTTCAAAACGGCGCTGGCCGCCGTGCCGCTTGTGGGCAGGCGGCTGGAGCGCGCGGCGCGCAGCGCAAAGAACGTACTTAAGGACGCGCTCTACGACAGCAGCAACCTGTTCGAGAACTTAGGCTTTACCTATATAGGCCCTGTAAACGGGCATAACGTGCAGGACCTCACCGAGGCGCTCTCTGTCGCTAAGATACTTGCGCGCCCGTGCGTGGTACACGTTTATACCTCAAAAGGCAGAGGGCTGCGCAGCGCCGAGGAGAACCCCGGCGAATACCACGCTATCCCCCCCGCAGGCGCGCAGGCCGCGCAGGACAGCTATTCCGAGGTATTCGGGCGGGAGCTGGAGCGCCTTGGAAAGGCGGACGGCAGGGTGTGCGCGATAACGGCGGCGATGAAGTACGCCACGGGACTCAACTTCTTTAAGAACGCCTGTCCCGCGCGCTTTTTTGACGCGGGCATTGCCGAGCAGCACTCCGTTACCTTTGCCGCGGGACTTGCCGCGCAGGGAATGCTGCCTGTTTTCGCGGTATATTCAACGTTTTTGCAGCGCGGGTTCGACCAGATAATGCACGACTGCGCCATTGAGAGAACGCACGTTGTGTTCGCGGTGGACCGCGCGGGTTTTGTGGGCGAGGACGGAGAAACGCATCAGGGCATATTCGACGTGCCTATGTTCCGCGCCGTGCCGAACGCCGTGGTGTACTCGCCCGCTGGTTACGAGGAGCTGAAAAGCTGCCTTTACCGCGCGCTTTACGAGGAAAAGGGCGTTGTATGCGTGCGCTATCCAAAGGGCGCGCAGGGAGCGGCGCTTCCCCCCGCGCGGGAGTTTGCGTACACGGGCAGGCGCGCGGACACGCTTGCGGTGGGCTACGGCAGGATATGCGCGGGGCTTGCTAAGGCTGCGGCGGCTGCGGGCGCGGATATGCTGCGGCTTGTAAAGGTGTCGCCCATACCCGACGCCGCTATCGAGCTTGCAATGGGCTATAAGCGCGTGGTGTTCTTCGAGGAGGGGTCGCTGAGCGGCGGCGCTGCGGAGGGCTTCGGCGCGGCGCTTTGCGAGCGCAGGTTCAGGGGCGGCTTTGAGATGGCGGGCGTGCGCGGGCAGTTCGTGCCTGCGGCGACTGTAGAGGAGCAGCTCGAGATGTTCGGGCTTGACGAGCGGAGCATGGAGCGCAGGCTCGGAAATCCGCAATAAACCAAGGAGATGAAAGCGGTGCGGCTGGACGTATACCTTACCGAAAACGGGCTTTGCAAAAGCCGCACGGCGGCGCAGGAGCTTATAAAGGCGGGGGGAGCGTCGGTAAACGGCGCGCCCTGCACAAAGCCGTCCGCGCAGGTCGCGCAGGGCGACGAGATAGCGCTTACCGCAGCGCCCGCGCGCTATGTGGGGCGCGGCGGGCTTAAGCTGGAGGCGGCGCTCGAGGGCGAGCCGCGCCACGACGTTCGCGGCGCGGTGTGCGTTGATATAGGCGCAAGCACGGGCGGCTTTACGGACTGCCTTTTGCAGCACGGCGCGGCGCTCGTTTTCGCGGTGGACGTAGGCACGGGGCAGCTTGACGAGGGGCTGCGCGCGGATGGCAGGGTGATTTCGCTTGAAAAGACGGATATACGCGGCTTTTCGTTCGAGGGGCTGCCGCAGGAGCTGCGCGGGCGGCTTCCCGCGGGGTTTTGCGGGGCGGACTTTGTGTGTACGGACGTTTCGTTCATATCGCTGCGGCTTATCCTGCCGCATATGTACAGGCTGCTGCGCGCGGGCGGCGAGGCGGTGGCGCTTATAAAGCCGCAGTTTGAGGCGGGGCGGAGCGCTCTTGGAAAAAAGGGCGTTGTAAGCGACCCCAAAGTGCGCGAGCGCACGGCGGCGCAGATAACGCAGTTTGCGCAGGAGTGCGGCTTTGAGGTGATATTACGGCAGGACTCGCCGATAGCGGGCGGCGACGGCAACCGCGAGTACCTGCTGAGCCTTTGCAGGAGGTAGAGCATGAAAAAGGCGCTTATAGGCTATAACGGCGCGGCGGCGCGGGCGGCGCAGGCTGCGCGCGAGATAAACGCGCTGCTTACGCGCGCGGGCTTTGAGTGCGTGCTGTGCGGCGGGGACGACCCGCAGGCGCTGGAGGGCTGCACCCACGCCGTAACAGTCGGCGGGGACGGCACTATAATCCGCTGGGGAAAGGCTGCGGCGCAGCGCGGTATACCCGTGCTTGGCGTAAACATGGGCAGGCTTGGCTTTATGGCGACGCTCGAGCGCACGGAGCTTGCAAGGATACCCGAGCTTCTCGCAGAGCGCGGCAGGCTTAGCCGCCGTATGCTTATGGACTGCGAGGTTCGCCGCGCGGGCGAAACGGTGATGTCGGGGCTTGTGCTTAACGACGCGGTGCTGTCTCGCGGGAGCGCTTCAAAGCTGCCCGAGTTCAGCGTGTTCTGCCGCAGCGGGGAGAACCCCGAAAAGGAGGTTTCGCGCCTGCGCGCGGACGGCGTGATATTAAGCACGCCCACGGGCTCTACGGCGTACTCGCTGTCGGCGGGAGGGCCTATTCTCGCACCCGATTTGGAGTGCATAGAGTTCACCGCGCTTTGCCCGCACTCGCTGTTCAACCGCCCGATGATACTTTCCGCGCAGCAGACGGTGAGCGTTCGGTGCAGGTTCTACCAGGGCGGCAGCGTTACTGTAAGCTTTGACGGCGGCAGCGCCGCGCCGCTTATGGAGGGCGACGAGCTGCGGCTGAAAAAATCCGCCTGCACGCTCGACCTTATCGAGGCGGGCGAGGGCTTTTTCGGGGCTGTACACAACAAGCTCATGACGCCGCTTAAGTAGGAGGTTCGGCACATGGACAAAAAGAAGCGCCACGCGGCGCTTTTGAGGATAGTTTCCCGCAACGAGGTGGAAACGCAGGACGAGCTTTGCGCGCTGCTGCGCGCGGAGGGCTTCGACGCGGCGCAGGCGACGGTGTCGCGCGATATGCGGGAGCTTAAGATAAGCAAGGGCGTAAACGCGAACGGCGTTAACTGCTACTTCGCGGAGGGCGCGGGGCAGAAGCCGTCCTACAACGACCTTTTCGCGCGTTCGGTAACGTCTGTTGACTACGCTATGAACACCGTGGTGCTGCACTGCCACGCGGGCATGGCGCAGCCCGCGTGCAAGGTGGTGGACGAGCTGAAGCTCGGCTTTGTTGTGGGAACGATAGCGGGGGACGACACGGTGTTTGTGCTTACCCGCTCGGAGAGCCACGCGGTGCAGCTTGCAGAGCAGCTCAGGGAGCTTAAGTCGAACTAGGGAAGGGGTGTTTTCGCGTGCTGCGGGAACTGACGATAGAAAATCTGGCGGTCATCGAAAAGGCGCAGGCGCATTTCGGCGGCAGCTTCAACGTGTTTACGGGCGAAACGGGCGCGGGTAAATCCGTGCTTATAGGCGGCATAAACGCGATACTCGGGCAGCGCACCACAAAGGACATAGTGCGCACGGGGACTCAGCGCGCTTCGGTTACGGCGCTCTTTGACGATATCCCCGCCGCAGCCGCCGCAAGGCTCGCGGAGCTTGGGATAGAAGCGCCCGACGGCGAGCTGCTGCTATCGCGCGAGATAACCGCAGACGGCAAAAGCACCGCGCGCATAAACGGCAGGACGGCTACCGCCGCAATGCTGCGCGAGATAGGCTGCCTGCTTGTGGACGTACACGGTCAGCATGAAAACCGCATTCTCATGTCCAACGACGCGCAGCGCGATATACTAGACAGCTACGCGGGGCTTGGCGCGGCGCTTGAGGAGTACAAAACGGGCTTCCGCGCGTTTTCCGCGGTGTCGCGCAGGGTAAAGGAGCTAAAGGCGCAGAACGAAACGCGCTCTTTGCGCATGGAGCATTTAGCGGCGGTGATAGAGGAGCTTTCCGCGCTGGACCTTGAAAAGGGCGACGGCGACAGGCTCGAGGCGGAGCTTGAACGGCTGCGCAGCGCCGCAAAGGTGCGGCAGGGGCTTTTCGGGGCGTACGCCTGCCTTGACCCCGAGGACGCGCCCGGCGCGCTGGAGCTTCTGCGGGCGGCGCAGGGGCAATTACAGGGCATTTCCGCGGCAGAACCCGCCGCGCAGGAACTGGCGCTGCGGCTCGAGGAGCTTATCCCCGAGGCGGAGGATATAGCGGCGGAGGTCGCTTCTCTTATGGGCGGCGAGGACAGCGAGCAGCGCGAGGAGGCGCTTGCGGACAGGGTAAGCGCGCTGAAATCCGCGCGGCGCAGGTACGGCATGGAATCCGACGAACTTGTGGATTACCTTGACAAATGCCGCGAAGAATTACAGGAGCTTGACGGCGCGGACGACGAGCTGGAGGAGCTTTCCGTAAAAAGGCACGAGCTGGCGGAGCGCGTAAAGGCGGCGGCCGCGGACATAAGCCGCGCGAGGAGCGAGGCGGCGCAGAGGCTCTCCGCGCAGATATGTGAGGAGCTGCGCTTTCTCGATATGCCGAACGTGCGCATAATAATCTCCGTAACGCCCGAGAAGATAACGGTAAACGGCATGGACGCGGTGGAGATACTCATTTCCGCGAACGCGGGAGAAGAACCGAAACCGCTTGGCAAAACGGCGAGCGGCGGCGAGCTGTCGCGTGTTATGCTTGCGATAAAGAGCGTTCTCGCGGAATGCGACGATATACCCACGCTTATATTCGACGAGGTGGACGCGGGCATAAGCGGCAGGGCGGCGCAGAAGGTAGGCATAAAGCTTCAGCAGACCGCCCGCAGGCGGCAGGTGCTGTGCATAACTCACTTAGCGCAGATAGCTTCCCGCGCAGACTGCCACCTGCTTATAGAAAAGCAGACCGAGGGCGGCCGCACCTACACGCACATAGAGCAGCTCGACCACGATGGCAGAACGCGCGAGCTTGCAAGGATAATAGACGGCAGCGGCATGAGCGAGAGCAGCCTTAAGGCGGCCGAGGAAATGCTTGAAGCCGCGCAGAACAACGGCTGATATTACGGGCGGGGCGCTTTGCAGGCATTATCCGCCCTTTGCCGTATATGAGTTTACTTAATTTCTTCACAGATTGTGCATTATTTCACATATATCTTCCTTATTGTTCCCTATAATTATTTAATTTCTAACATAAAACTGTCACATTAGCCGTCTATAATAAAGCCATGACAGGAAGGGAGAGCGCAGATGGCATACAAGAACACGTTCCGGCGCTGCGAGATGAAGTTCCCGCTTACCGCGGAGCAATACGCGGCGGTGCGCGGCGCTGCTGCGGGAATGCTCGCCGAGGACAGCTACGGGCTGCAAAGCATATGCAACATCTACTTCGACAACGAAAACGACGAGCTTATCCGCACCTCTCTCGACAAGCCCGTTTACAAGGAGAAGCTGCGGCTGCGCACCTACGGCGTGCCGCGCGGCGATTCTGCGGCGTATGTCGAGATAAAGAAGAAGTTCAAGGGCGTGGTATACAAGCGCAGAGAGCGGCTTACCTACGCGCAGGCTTACGACTTCCTTACAGGCGGCGAGCCGCCCTTTCATACGCAGCAGCTTGACGAGATAGCCTATATGCGCGACAGCCGCAGGCTTGTACCGCGCATTGTGATATGCTACGACCGCAGGGCGTTTTACGGCGTGCAGGACAGGGAATTTCGCGTGAGCTTTGACAGCCGCATACGCTACCGCCGCACGGCGCTCGACCTGCGCGCGGGCGACGGCGGCGCGCTTCTCGAGGGGCAGCCGTTCTGCGTGATGGAGATAAAGGCCGCGGGCGCAATGCCGCTGTGGGCGGCGCATATGCTGTCGGAACTCGGGATATATCAGCGGCCCTTTTCAAAATACGGCAGCATTTACGCTGCGGAGCATAACACTAACGACAGAACAGGAGCGGAACAATGTTCGGAAGTATCATAGAAACAACGGGATTAACGGTGCAGTCTGCGGTTATATGCACGCTCGCCTCGCTTGTGCTGGGGTTCGCTGCGGCAATGCTTTACAGGCTGAGAAACCCGCACGCCTCGCGCAACCTTATGGTGTCAATGGTGGTGCTGCCCGCTCTCGTGCAGGCGGTAATAATGCTTGTAAACGGCTCTGTGGGCGCGGGCATTGCGGTTATGGGCGCGTTCAACCTCGTGCGCTTCCGCTCAACGCCCGGCAGCTCGCGCGACATATGCTTCATCTTCTACGCTATGGGCATAGGCCTTGCAACGGGCATGGGCTACGTGGGCTTCGCGGTAATGCTTGCGGTAGTAGTGGGCGCGGTGCTTGCGGCGCTTACGTTCCTGCCCGCGTTTAACGCAAGGGGCGGCGCAAAGCAGCTGCGCATAATGATTCCCGAGGACTTAAACTACATGGACTGTTTCGACGATATTTTCGCGGAGTACCTCTCATCGTGGAAGCTTATGCAGGCGAAAACCACAAGCATGGGTACGCTCTTTGACCTGAGATACGAGGTCGTTCTCAAGGACGCCTCGCGCGAAAAGGAGCTTATCGACAAGATACGCGTGCGCAACGGCAACCTTACGGTGTGCTGCGGAGTTCTCCCCGCAGACCGCGACGAGCTGTAATTCCGAAAGGACTGGTATGGCATGAAAACTTCGTTTAAGACGCTTGCGGCGTTCTGCTCGCTGGCGCTGGCGCTCAACACGGGCTGCACGGACGGCGCTTCGTCGGACGGCGCGGCAAGCTCCACCCCGCTTATGAACACGAGCGCCGCGCAGAACACAACCTCTGCGACTACCGCTTCAAAGGCGGCGGATACTCCCGAGGAAGTGCCTGACGCGCAGGGGAGCTGCGAGATAGCGTTCAGCGGCAACAGTGCGACTGTCGCCGATTCAGGCGGCGCAGTTACGGTTTCGGGCGGAACGGTGACGATAAATAAGGCGGGCGTGTACCGCATAACGGGCAGCGCTTCGGGCGTGAACCTTGTGATAGACGCCGACAAGAACTCGGACGTGTACCTTATACTTGCGGGCGCGAACCTTACCTCCGCGCAGGGCAGCGTTATCCTCTGCAAAAAGGCGGCGAAGCTCGTTATAACGCTTGAGGAGGGTACGGAAAACAGCCTGTCCGACAGCGCGGACTACGTGTTCGAGGAGGGCGAGGACGAGCCTGACGCGGCTGTGTTCAGCAAATGCACGCTTGCAATAAACGGCGCGGGCAGCCTTGCGGTGAACGGCGCGTATTCCGACGGAATAAAGAGCAAGGGCGGCTTTAAGCTGTGCGGCGGCAGCGTTGCCGTAACCGCCGTTGGCGACGGCGTAAAGGGCAGGGACTATGTAAAGCTCTACGACGGCGCGCTTACCGTAACAAGCGGCGACGACGGCATAAAAACCACCGCCTCGGACGACGGCGACTCTACCGTCGGGAAAATCACGATAAGCGGCGGCACGATAAGCGTAAACGCGGGTAAGGACGGCATTCAGGCGGAAACCGCGCTTTACGTTGACGGCGGCGGCATTAGCGTGGTATCGGGCGGCGGCAGCGCGGACGCGGCGTTCAGGACCGAGAGCTTTGGCAGCCCGTTCGACCGCGACAACACGGCCGACGAAGCCACGGACAGCACCAAGGGGCTTAAGGCGGGTACTTCGATTGTGATAAGCGGCGGTACGCTAGATATAGACTCGCTTGACGACGCGATACACTCGAACGGCACGGCGGAAATAAGCGGCGGCACGCTTAAGCTGTCCTCGGGCGACGACGGCGTACACGCGGGCGAGGCGCTTGTTGTAAGCGGCGGCGAGATATACATCGGCAAGAGCTACGAGGGACTTGAGGGCAAGAGCGTAGAGGTGAGCGGCGGCTTTATCGAGCTTAACGCGCACGACGACGGCGTAAACGCCGCAGGCGGCGACAACGCGGGCTTCTTCGGCTTCGGCGAATCAAGCGAGGAGTACTACATCAGCATTTCGGGCGGAAGCCTTACGATAAACGCGGACGGCGACGGGCTTGACAGCAACGGCACGATAGCCATGAGCGGCGGCACGGTGGTAATAAACGGTCCTACAAGCAACGGCAACGGCGCGCTGGATTTTGACGATTCGTTTGCGGTGAGCGGCGGCACGCTCGTAGCGCTCGGCTCGTCGGGCATGGCGCAGACCCCCACGACGCTTTCGCAGCCCTGCCTTGCGATAAACTACAGCGTCGCCGAGGGCAGCTTTATCGAGATACGCGACAGCGCGGACAACGTTGTGCTGTCCGTGGACGCGCTCAAAAAGTGCGAGTCGCTCATTTTCTCGACGGAGGACTTTAAGTCGGGCGAGGAATACGCGCTTTACGTTGACGGCGTGAGCGTTTACACGGTCACTGCGACCGACGGCGTAAGCGGCAACGGCGCGAACGGGTTCGGCGGTTTTGGCGGTCAGGGCGGTGGGTTCGGCGGGTTCGGCGCGAACGGCGCGAACGGCGAACGCCCCGACAGACCGAGCGGAGCGCGCCCCGATTCGGGCGATATACCGGAGGGCTTCGACCCCGCGAATATCCCCGACGGCTTCAGCTTTGACGGGGAGCAGCCGCCGCAGCGCCCGCAGGACGGGCAAGGCGAACAGCCCTCGCAGCCCTCGCAGGGTTCGCAGGGTTCGCAGGGAACGGACTCAACAAGCGCGGACGGCTCGGCGCAGGCGGCTTAAACGCGCCGCAGCGCGCCAATACAACAAAGAAATCGGGCGCAGGGCTTTGTCGGCTCTGCGCCCGTTTTTCGCGCCGATAACGCGCGCCTATTCCTCCGCAGGCAGCTTTTTAATGCCGAACATCAGCCGCAGCAGACCCGCGAACATTCGCGGACTTTTAAGAACAACTATTTTCATTATGTAACCCCTTTCGCTATAGCTTCAGCAGGAATATCCCCAGTACGATAAGCAGCACCGCAACGGTGACGAGCAGCACCTTCACCGAAAAGAACGAAATGCACATTACTGCGCCGAGAAACGCCGCGAGCGCCAGCAGCACGCCCGTAGTGCAGCCGTTTTTACGCCTTTTCGGTCCGCGCATAACATCACCTCCGCATTGCCGTAATTCGGGGACTGCTACATATTATTCGCGCGGCGGGATTTTGTTACAACGGCGTTAGGGGCAAAAAAACACCGCCCGCAGCGGGAAATTACCCCTGCCGCAGGCGGGCTTGATGTACGCGCACTTTGTGTCGATGATGCGCACAGGTTATGTCAGTTTACGACGCATTAGCCGCAGAACGGGAAGTTGATTCCGCAAGACTTAATCCACTCGCACAGAGAAGAAAAGAAGCTGCACATACCGTTCACCTCCTTTGCGTATCCCCCTTGCGGGGTATGGTATTATTATACACGAAAAGTCGGTGAGTTGCAATGCAAAATATATGGCAGCATTCCTGCCTTATTATGCGGGGAATATCTGCGCGCAATGGCAGTCGGATACGCGGCTTGCGCGCTCAGTTGTCCGCTTGCGCGAGCCTGTCGCGGATAAACCCTGCGACCTCGGACTCGTCTATGCCAAGCACAAAGCCGAACTCGCGGTTGATTAGCGCCTCGGCTGCCTTCATCGCCCTTTCGTCGGAGGCGGCGAGCTTCCTGCCGCTTTTGCGGCGCTTTTCCTGCTCGTTGTGGAGCGCGCGGGTCATGCGCATTACCTTAACGTGGTCGCCCTCGGCGAGAACGGCGTCCTGCGCGGCGCGGCGTTCGCGGTCGGTTCTGCCGACGCTCGGCTCTAAGCTGACAGCGTTCGGTGCTTCAGCGCCCGCCATGCCGTCTATAAGACCCAGCACCTGCTCGGGCGTGAGTACCTCGCGCAGCTTGTCCTGCGCGCAGTCTGCGGGGACGTAGTATGTCGCGCGCTCCGCTCCAACGGGGGTGAGTACCCAGTATTCGCGGGCGCTTCTGCCGTCAAGGTTCTTTTGCTCAAGCCCCGTTACGCGGCATATTTCCGCTGCGCGGTAGACCACGCACTTGCCGATATAGATATCCATAGCCGTCCTCCTGTTCACAGAATAATCTTCTTATAACTCTTAATTATAATTATACCACAAAACGTTAATAAAACAAAGGGCAATAATCAACAAATAATCAAGCGCGCGTTTTGGGCAGGTTGACGGAACGCCGCGCCGCGCGGGGCGGAGCGCTTATGTAAAATTTTTTTGAAAAAACGTAAAAAACCTATTTACAAAACGAAATAGATGTGGTATAATAACCTTGTTGTGCAGCTTTTGCACAAAGTACCGCCTCATGGGCTGCGGATACCGCTCCGTAACGGAGAAACACCACGTCCCTTCACTATGAGCGCGGAATAAATTTAATGAGGTGTAACAATGCTTAGAAAAGAAGAAAAAACCGCCGTTATCGAGGCTAACCGCCTGAACGAAAAGGACACGGGTTCGCCCGAGGTACAGATTGCTATTCTCACCAAGAGAATCAACGAGCTTACCGAACACATCAAGGTACACCAGAAGGACCACCACTCCAGACGCGGCCTGCTTAAGATGGTAGGTCACAGAAGAAACCTTCTCAACTACCTGCAGAAGAAGGATATCGAACGCTACCGCGCAATCATTGCCAAGCTGGGTATCCGCAAGTAATCGGCTGACAAAGAGGGGCAGTATTGCGCAGAATTGACGTATGCTGCCCTTTTCTTTATCTGCCAAATCCACTAAAGGCAAAAGGCAAAGGCTATTCAAGGGCGCAGCGTTCCGCATTAAACTGAGCTTTCCGCTTTGCGGGCGGCTGACTTTATTGCAGACTGTCTGTGACCCTTGAACGACTGAAAGGAATATGAAATATGTTTGAAAACTACAAAGTATTCAAGACCATGTTCGCAGGCAGGGAGCTTACCGTTGAAACGGGTAAGGTATGCGGCCTTGCGAACGGCTCGTGCTGGGTACACTACGGCGAAACGGTGGTAATGGTAAACGTTACCGCTTCGGCTAAGCCGCGCGACGGCGTGGATTTCTTCCCGCTTTCCGTTGACTACGAGGAGAAGCTCTACTCCGTGGGCAAGATTCCCGGCGGCTTCCTTAAGAGAGAGGGCAGACCCTCCGAAAAGGCGATACTGACCTCCCGCGTTGTTGACCGCCCCATGCGCCCGCTGTTCCCCAAGGACATGAGGAACGACGTTGCGATAACCATGACCGTGCTTGCAGTCGACCCCGACTGCTCGCCCGAGATACTGGGCATGATAGGCGCGTCCATTGCGGTATCTATCTCCGATATTCCGTGGAACGGCCCTATAGGCGGCATAAGCGTAGGTCTTGTTGACGGCGAGATAGTTCTCATGCCGAACCTTGAGCAGCGCAAGGCTTCCGACCTTAACCTTACCGTAGCTTCCTCCGAAAAGAAGGTAGTTATGATTGAGGCGGGCGCGAACGAGGTAGACGACGACACCATGTTCAAGGCTATTATGGCGGGTCACGAGGAGATAACAAAGTCGCTCATTCCGTTTATTAAGGACATTCAGGCGCAGATAGGCAAGCCCAAGTTCGCGTTTGAGAGCCGCGAGGTAGACCACGATATGTTCGACGCTATCTCCGAGTTCGCTATTGAGAGAATCCGCTACGCGCTCGACACCGATGACAAGAATATCCGCGAGGAGCGCTTAAAGCCCATTGTTGACGATATCCACGCCAAGTTTGACGAGGTTTACCCCGAGCAGACAGCCATGATAGACGAGGCTATTTACAAGCTGCAGAAGTTTGTAGTACGCCGCTGGCTGCTTGACGACAACAAGCGCGTTGACGGCAGAAAGATGGACGAGATACGTCCGCTTGCGGCAGAGGTCGCAGTGCTTCCGAGAGTACACGGCTCGGGCATATTCACCAGAGGTCAGACGCAGGTAATGACTATATGCACGCTCGGTCCTGTAAGCGACAGCCAGAAGCTCGAGGGTCTTGACGATGAGGAAGGCAAGCGCTATATGCACCACTACAACTTCCCGTCCTACTCCGTTGGCGAAACAAAGGCTTCGCGCGGCCCCGGCAGACGCGAGATAGGTCACGGCGCGCTTGCTGAAAGAGCGCTGCTGCCTGTTATTCCCTCCGTTGAGGAGTTCCCCTACGCTATCCGCCTTGTATCCGAGGTGCTGTCTTCCAACGGCTCTACCTCGCAGGGTTCTGTATGCGGCTCTACGCTTGCGCTTATGGACGCGGGCGTTCCGATAAAGAAGCCTGTTGCGGGCATTTCCTGCGGTCTTATCACCGAGGGCGACAGGTGGGATACAATGGTAGACATTCAGGGCGTTGAGGACTTCTTCGGCGACATGGACTTCAAGGTTGCGGGTACGCACGACGGTATCACCGCAATTCAGATGGACCTTAAAATCGACGGCCTTACGCCCGAGATAATAAAGACCGCATTTGAAAAGACCCACAAGGCGCGCGACTATATCCTTGACGAGATAATGCTCAAGGCTATTCCCGCACCGCGTGCGCAGGTCGGCAAGTACGCGCCCAAAATGCTCACCACCAAAGTTCCGCAGGACAAAATCCGCGACGTTATCGGCACAGGCGGCAAGGTTATTCAGAAGCTCTGCGCGGACTTCGAGGTCAAAATCGACATCGACGACGAGGGCAACGTATTCATCTGCGGCGTTGACATGGAAAAGGCGAAGGCGTGCGTTCAGGTGATTTCCACCATCGTAAACCCGCCCGAGATAGGCGCTATCTACAAGGGCAAGGTAGTACGCATAATGCCGTTCGGCGCGTTTGTTGAGATAGCTCCCGGCAAGGACGGCATGGTGCATATCTCCAAGCTCGAGAACAGGCGCGTAGAAAAGGTTGAGGACGTCGTTTCCATCGGCGACGAGATAATCGTCAAGGTAATGGAGATAGACAGTCAGGGCAGAATCAACCTCTCCCGCAAGGACGCCCTAGCAGACATCGAGGCGAAAAAGAGAGCCGCTCAGAACAACGGCTGATAAAACCGAACAATATAAGCGCCCCCGAGCTTTTGCGCGGGGGCGTTTTTGTGTTGTCGGCTGCCAGTCGGGCTGCCGACCGCCAGTCGGGCAACCGACCGCCAGTCGGGCTGCCGACTGCTGCGCTCGCCGGCGCATAACGCCGCCCGCGTGTGACAGCCGCCGTTGCCGCGGCTCATTCAGCCGTAATTGCCAGTCGGGCTTCCGACCGCCCGCGCAGGCAGGCGCACTTCCCGCGTGTGACAGCGCACGCCAACGCGCTCATTCAGCCGTAATTGCCCGTCGGGCTACCGACCCGACTAAAAACCCCTTGTATTGTGCGGGAAAATGTGGTATAATAATAATGTACGCATATTCGCGAAAAACCCCACAGGAGGAAAAATAAATGATTGTTAAGCCAAAGGTAAGAGGTTTTATTTGTACGACCGCGCACCCCGTCGGGTGCGACGCCGAGGTAAAGGCGCAGATTGACTACGTTAAGGCTCAGCCGCGCGTGAACGGCGCGAAAAAGGTGCTGGTGATAGGCGCTTCTATGGGCTACGGGCTGTCGTCGAGGATATCTGCGGCGTTCGGCTGCGGCGCGGCTACGCTCGGCGTTATTTTTGACCGCCCTGCAAGCGGCAATCGCACCGCGACAAGCGGGTGGTACAACACAAAGGCGTTTGAGAAGTACGCCGCCGCAGACGGCTTGTACGCAAAAACCATAAACGGCGACGCGTATTCCGACGAGTGCAAGAAGCAGGTTATCGACCTTATCAAGTCCGACCTCGGCAAGGTGGATATGGTGATATATTCACTTGCAGCGCCGCGCCGCGCAGTCGGCGAAACGGTGTACCAGAGCGTGCTGAAAACAACGGGCGCTCCCTACACCAACAAGACCATTGACCTTAAAACCAACACAATTACCGAAATCACCATTCCCCCCGCTACCGACGAGGAAATCGCCGCTACCGTAAAAGTCATGGGCGGCGAGGACTGGGAAGCGTGGCTGGACGCGCTGACCGCCGCGGACGCTATCGAGGACGGCGCTGTAACGCTCGCGTACTCCTACATTGGTCCTGAAATCACGCACCCTATGTATTTCGAGGGTTCAATAGGCATGGCGAAAGCGCACCTTTACCGCACCGCAAAGGTTATCACGGAAAAGTACGCGGCGCGCAATATCCGCGCGTACATCTCTGTCAACAAGGCGCTTGTAACGCAGTCGAGCGCCGCTATCCCCATTGTTCCGCTCTACATCTCCATTCTTTTCAAGGTGATGAAAGCGCACGGCTGCCACGAGGGCTGCATTGAGCAGATGTACCGCCTGTTCGCGCAGAAACTCTACGGGGGCGCGGTTCTTACCG
Organism: uncultured Oscillospiraceae bacterium; assembly: GCA_934462925.1. Lineage (GTDB taxonomy): Bacteria > Bacillota > Clostridia > Oscillospirales > Ruminococcaceae > CAG-115. The sequence goes on from CAKSIT010000001.1 coordinate 100,313, forward strand.
ACGGCGAGGGCATGATACGCCTTGACGACCTTGAAATGCAGCCCGAGATACAGGACGAGGTGACCGCGCTCTGGAACAAAATCTCGCAGGACACCCTCGCGGAATGCACCGACCTCGACGGCTACTGGAAAGACTTTTACGCCCTATTCGGTTTCGGCATTGACGGCGTAGACTACGACGCCGACGTAGAAGTGTAACGGAATAAGTCGGAAGCCCGACTGGCGGTCGGTCGCCCGACTGGCAATTCCGGCTGAATGAGCGCGTTGGCGTGCGCTGTCACACGCGGGGACGGTTGCCCGTCGGGCAGTTACGGCTGAATGAGACGCGTCAGCGGTGGCTGTCACACGCTGGAAGTGCGCCTGCCTGCGCGGGCGGTCGGAAGCCCGACAGGGCAAAAGGCGCTATGCGAGCGCAGCGAGCCGAAAAACATTTGTATTGAGAGGATACGCACATGGTATACACCATAGAGAGTATCATTGAGCCGGACTTCGGGTGCGAGGGTCTGCCCGAGGGCGAGGAGCGCATGGACGCTGTTGTTCTGCGCGGCGAGGACGGCGCGCTTACCGTAATGGTAGCGGACGAGCTTTTGTACAGGCTCGGGCTTGACGTGGGCAGCCGCTGCACTTTTGACGGCGGGATAATATGCCCCGCCGAATAAAACGAACTCCCCGAGCGTATCGGGGAGCTTTTTATTACGTGCCTGCTGCGCGCTGCTGCCGCTCATAGCGGCGCTTTTTCCGCCGTGGGGAAATACCCGTACTTTTTGCGCTTGCCGATGATGAACGCCGCTGAAACGGCGAGCGAGCAAAGCTCCGCCGTGCCTATCGCAAGCCATATGCCGTCGCTGCCGATAAGCTCGGGCAGAATGAGCAGCGCCGCGAGCTGGAACACGAGAGTTCTTAAGAACGAGATAGCCGCCGAAACAGGGCCGTTGTTAAGCGCTGTAAAGAACGACGACGCGAATATGTTGAACCCGCAGAGCAAAAATTGCAGCGAATAGAGCCTGAACGCGTGCAGCGTAAGCGCAAAGAAGTCCGCGTCGTACCCTGCGAAAAGCATGGTGAGCGGGTACGCGAGCAGCTCCGCAAGGGCGGTGAGCGACAGCCCCGCTATTCCCACTATCGCAAGCGACTTTTTAAGCAGCCCCTGAAGCTCCGTGCGGTTCTGCGCGCCGTAGTTGTAGCCGATTATCGGCGCGCTTCCCACCGAATAACCGATGAATATTGATATAAAAATGAAGTTTACATACATGATAACGCCGTAAGCCGCAACGCCGTCCTCGCCGAGCATTTCCATAAGGCGGTAGTTGTACACCATGTTCACAAGCGACATGGAAACGTTCGTCATAAGCTCCGACAGGCCGTTTGTGCTTGCCTGAAACAGCGCCCTGCCGTAGAAGCGGGTCTTGCCGAGCCGCAGCAGGCTGTCGTTTTCCCGCACAAAGTATATAAACGGCACTATGCCGCCCACAAGCTGGCTTATTACCGTAGCCGCCGCCGCGCCCTGAAGCGACCACCTGAAAAGCCCCACAAAAAGCGCGTCAAGCGCAATGTTGGTGCAGCCCGCAATAACCGTGCAGAGAAGCCCGAGCTTCGGCTTCTGCGCCGTTGCAAGAAAGCTCTGGAACGCGTTTTGCAGCATGAACGCAGGCAGCGCCAGCAGGATTATCCTGCCGTAGTCCGCGCAGTAGTCCACCATGGTTTCGTCCGCGCCAAGCAGCAGGGCTATGGGCTTTATGAAGATTATCATGGGGATAGCAAGCGCTATGCCGCCGATAAGGGTGGTGTATATCATAAGCGAGAAGTAGCTGTTCGCGCGCTCGCGTTCGCCCTGCCCGAGCGTTTTTGCGACAAGCGCGCTGCCGCCCGTACCCATCATAAAGCCGAGCGTTCCCGGCAGCATAAGCGCCGGCATTATAAGGTTGAGCGCCGCAAACTGCGTTTTGCCCGCAAAGTTCGACACGAACAGCCCGTCCACCACGCCGTATATCGAAATGAACACCATCATGCACACCGACGGCAGTATAAAGCGCAGCAGCCTGCCCGTGGTGAACCTGTCCGAAAGCTTTATTTCCATTATTACCTCCGATAAAAAGCGCGCCCGAAACGTTTCCGTACCGAGCGCACTCGACATCTTTTCAACTTTTCCGCTGCGGCGGAAAGTTCTCCGATGACTATATTCAGCAAAGGATATGATATCACAACAGCCTGCCTTTGTCAACGGCTTTCGCGCATTTTCGGCACAATGCCCCCATATTTGCAGCCGTCGGGCGGCTTTTTGGTGAATTTTAAGCGGCAGCTTTCTTATCGCCCGCTTTCTCCCTTTCGCGTTTTCGCCCTTATATGCGCGCCGTTTTCCGCACGGCTGCATGAATTGCAATTACCGCTGCAATAGCCGCACGAGCAGCCGCCCGAACAGCCCGAGCCGCGCTTTTTGCGTGAGCGCTCGGCAAAACGCCTTACCGCAAACGGCACAGCCGTTACCGCCGCAAGCACCGCCAAATCCGCTATAGTCATATGCTCTCCTTACACAAACAGGCTTCCCACCTGATACACAAGCAGCGCCGCGACATACGCAAACGCCGTCTGGTAGCCTATGCAGAACAGCGCGTACTTAAGCCCAAGTTCGCGCTTCATTGCCGCGAACGCCGCTACGCACGGCATATAAAGCAGCGTGAACACAAGAAACGAAAGCGCCGAAAGCGGCGTGAATATCCCGCTGAGCGCCGCTGAAAGCGCCTCGTCCGTCGCAGAGGACGTAAGCACCGTGAGTGTGCTTACCACCGACTCCTTTGCGGTAACGCCCGTAATAAGCGCCGTGGAAGCGCGCCAGTCGCCAAAGCCCAGCGGCTTGAATATCGGCGCTGCCGCCGAGCCTATCGCCGCGAGAATGCTCTGCGAGCTGTCAGTTACAGGGTCGAAGCTTGTGTTAAAGCTTTGCAGCACCCATATTACAACGCTTGCCGCAAAAATCACGGTAAACGCCTTTACGATAAAGTCCTTCGCCTTTTCCCACATAAGCGTAAGCACGCTGCGGGGCGACGGGACGCGGTACGCGGGCAGCTCCATCACAAACGGCACGCTTTCGCCGCGCATAAACGTGTTTTTCATGAGAAGCCCCGTTATCACCGCCGCCGCTATTCCCGCGACATAAAGCCCCGTAAGCACGAGCGGCGCGGTTTTGGGGAAGAACGCCGCCGTTATCATAGCGTATATCGGCAGCTTCGCCCCGCAGGACATAAACGGCGTTATAAGCACCGTAAGCCGCCTGTCGCGTTCGCTTGAAAGCGTGCGCGCGGACATTATCGCAGGCACGCTGCACCCGAAGCCTATAAGCATAGGCACAAACGACCTGCCCGAAAGCCCGAGCTTTCTCAGCAGCCTGTCCATAACGAACGCCGCGCGCGCCATGTAGCCGCTGTCCTCAAGCATTGACAGGAAGAAAAACAGCAGCAGTATTATCGGCAGAAACGACAGCACGCTGCCAACGCCCGCGCATACGCCGTCCGTTACGAGCGACACCACCCACGCGCTCACGTCAAGGCGCACAAGCAGCCCACCGAGCGCGTCCGTGCCGAGCCTTATCGCGCGCTCTAACAAGTCCTGCAGCGGCGCGCCTATCACCGTAAACGTAAGCACGAATATAAGCAGCATCACCGCAATAAAAATCGGCAGCGCCAGAAAGCGGTTTGTAAGCACGCGGTCGATTTTCTCCGAGCGAAGCTGCTCCCTGCTTTCGCTGCGCTTTGTAACGCACCGCGCGCACACGCTCTCAATAAAGCTGTAGCGCATATCCGCAAGCGCCGCTTCTCTGTCCGTGCCGAGCGCCTGCTCCATATCCTCCACAATGCAGCCTATTATTATCTCCTCGTTTTCGGATAGCCCTAGCTGCTTGTGCATTATGGCGTCGCCCTCGACAAGCTTTGTCGCGGCGAATCTCGCGGGAATATGCTGCGCGCACGCCTTAGGCTCGATAATATGCCGTATGGAATGCACCGCTTTATGTACCGCGCCCCCGCAGAAGTCGAGCCGCTCGGGCGGCTGCTTTGATTCTGCAACGCGCCTTACCGTTTCAACAAGGCAGTCAAGCCCCTTGTTTTTCGCGGCGGAAATGGGGATAACGGGCGTTTTGAGAAGCTCCGCAAGCCGCTCAACGTTTATCGAGTTGCCGCTCGCGCGCACCTCGTCCATCATGTTGAGCGCTATTACCATTGGTATGTCAAGCTCGCGCATTTGCAGCGTAAGGTAGAGGCTTCGCTCGGGGCTTGTCGCGTCTATTATGTTTATTATGACGTCGGGCTTTTCGTTCAGCAGAAAGTCGCGCGTCACAACCTCCTCGGCGGTGTAGGGCGAAAGCGAGTATATTCCGGGCAGGTCCACAAGCTGCGCCTCGCGCCACGCGCGTATAGCGCCGCTTTTCTGCTCCACCGTAACGCCCGGGAAGTTGCCAACGTGCTGGCGGCTGCCCGTAAGGCAGTTAAAGAGCGTGGTCTTGCCGCAGTTCTGATTTCCCGCAAGGGCTATTCTGTATGCCATCAGCGCGCTCCTCCCGCTTCCTCAAGCTCTATTTTCGCGGCGTCGTCAAGCCTTATCGTAAGCGAGTACCCCCGCAGAAAAAGCTCTATCGGGTCGCCCATTGGCGCTCTTTTGCGAACCTCCACGCGCGTTTTCGGCGTAAGCCCCATGTCCAGCAGCCTGCGCCGCAGCGCGCCCTCGCCGCCTACCGTCTTTATAATCCCGCCCTGTCCCGAGGGCATTTCTGCAAGCGTCATGTATGTCTCCTTTTCCGCACGGCGTGCGGTGTGTTATTAAATGTCAAGTTAGCCTTGTGAAACTTTACTCTTACTATCATACACTTTACGCGGGCGTTTGTCAATCGGCAAAATAGACAAATCAGACAAGGGTAACATTTGAGCGCCGCCCCCATACGGTTTTTCCAACGTTCTCTATAATATATGCGGACAGGCACAAAAAATACCCCCGAGAGCGCATTCTCGGGGGTCGCGTTATGTTATATCGCCGCGGTAGCCTTTTTGAGCCACTCGCGCTCGTTTTCGGGCAGCAGCCCCGAAATCTCCCTGTAAACGCGCTCGTGGTAGCTGTTGAGCAGCCCGCGCTCGCGCTCGGTGAGAAGCGCGGCGTCCACCGCGTCAAGGTCGAACGGGACGAGCGTGAGCGGCTCGAAGCACAGGAAGCTGCCGAAGCGCGTGTTCTCGCGCTCCTTGCACAGCACAAGGTTCTCGTGCCGCACGCCGAACCTGCCCTCGACGTACACGCCCGGCTCGTCGGACGTTACCATGCCCGCCTCGAGCGGCGCGCTCTGAACGCCGTCGGAAATGCGCCAGCTTATGCGCTGCGGGCCTTCGTGTACGTTGAGTATATGCCCCACGCCGTGTCCCGTGCCGTGGTTGAAGTCAAGTCCTGCGCGCCAAAGCGGCTCGCGCGCGGCGTAGTCGAGGTTCGCGCCCCGCGCTCCCTTTGGGAACACGGCCGCCGCAAGCTCCAGATGTCCCGCAAGCACCAGCGTAAAGCACCGCTTCTCCTCGTCCGTAAGCTTGCCGAGCGCCACGGTCCGCGTGATGTCGGTCGTTCCCTCGCGGTAATGCCCGCCCGTGTCGCACAGCACAAGCCCGCGCGGCAGCAGCTGCGCGTTAGTCTGCTCGTTTGCGGAATAGTGGACTATAGCGCCGTGCGCCCCGTAGCCTATTATCGGCGCGAAGCTCTCGCCAAGGTAGCCGTCCTGCCCGCGCCTTAGCTCCTCGAGCTTCTGCGCGGCGCTGAGCTCCGTTATGCCGCCGCCCGCCACGTTATGCTTTAGCCAGCAGATGAACCGCGTTACCGCAGCGCCGTCCTTTATGTGCGCGGCGCGCTCGCCGTTTATTTCGGCTTCGTTCTTGCGCGCTTTCATAAGCTGCACGGGGCTTTGCGCCTCGATAAGCCGGGCGTCCTGCGGCAGCGAGCGCGCCATGAGCGTATTCGCGCACGCGGGGTCTAGCAGCACGCGCCTGCCCGCAAGCCCCGTAAGCGCCGCGTAAAACCCGTTATACGGCAAAAGCTCCACGCCGTCCTTTGTAAGCGCTCCCCTTATTTCCGCGGAAAACGCGCTCTCCTGCGCGAAAAGCCGCGCGCCCTCGCCGTCGAGCAGCATATACGCCAGAAATACGGGGTTGTACGCAACGTCGCCGCCGCGCAGGTTTAGCGCCCACGCTATCTCGTCAAGCGCGGAAACCGCGAAAACGTCCGCGCCGAGCCGCGAAAGCTCCCCGCGCAGGCGTTTAAGCTTGCTTGCGCGGCTCTCCCCCGCATAGCGCGCGGAAAGCTCCCACACGGGGTTTGCGGAAAGCGGCGGGCGGCAGTCCCACGCTTCTCCCGCAATATCCTCGTCAAGGCGAAGCGCAGCGCCCTTTTTCGCGAGCGCTTTTTCTATAACGCGCGCTTCGCGCAGGGAGAGCGTTCTGCCGTCCGCGGCGGCGGTCTGCCCCTCGCAAAGCTCGTCCGCAAGGTACTCCGCAAGCTTAGGCACGTCCTTTTCGCCCTGCTTCATAAGCGCGATACCGCTGCCCGAAAGCTGGCGCTCAGCCTGCAGGAAGTAGCGCCCGTCCGTCCATAGCGCAGCGCCGCGGTCCGTTACAGCAAGCGTTCCCGCAGAGCCGTCGAATCCCGACAGGTACTCGCGCAGCTTGAAATGCTCCCCGACGTACTCCGAGCCGTGGAAGTCCTCTGTTGTTACTATTACCGCGTTTACGCCGTGCGCGCGCATTTTTTCGCGCAGCAGCGCAAGCTTCTGTGGCACAGTCATAGCGCCTCTCCTTTCATTCTTCGGCAAGCCGCCGCAGCCTGCAAAGCGGGGTGGTGTAAAAGTAGTTTTCCGTAAAGAACTCGTCCGCGGGCGCTTCGGACGTAACCTCGCCGCCGAAAAGCAGCCCGCAGCGGTCCGCGCAGCGCTCCGCAAAATCCACGTCGTGCGTTACGAACAGCACCGCGCAGCCGCGCTCCGCAAGCCGCTCCAGCTCCTGCGCGAAGCGCTCCTTTGCGGGGGCGTCCATGCCCTTTGTCGGCTCGTCGAGCAGCAGCGCGTCAGGATTCCCCGCAATTAGCCCGCAAAGCGCCAGCCGCTGCCGCTCCCCGCCCGAAAGGTCAGCGGGGTGTCGCCCGAAAAGCTCCTGCGAAAAGCCGCTTTCGCAAAGCAGCTCCCGCGCGCCCTTCTTTACGCCCAGCCGCTCGAGCGCCCCGAGCGCCGTGTCGCCGCTCAGCAGCTCCATAGGGTCTTGCGGCAGATACGCGAGCCTTGCGCCCTTCGCCGTTTTCGCCCGCCCGCCGAGCGGCTTTACAAGCCCCGCGAGCGCCTTTAGCAGCGTTGTCTTGCCGCTGCCGTTGCCGCCAAGCAGCGCGTAAATTTCCCCCCGCATAAGCGACAGGCTCGCGGAGCGCAGCGCGTCCGCGCCCTTGCCGTAGCTCACCCAAAGCTCCCTTGCGGACAACACGGGGGGTTCTCCCTTTACGCGCGCGCGGCGCTTTTTCTCTCGTAAGAGCGCCAGTCCCGCGCGGCATTCCGCGCTCTGCGCGCCCTCGCGTACCGTAAGCGGGGAAGCGCCCCTGCCGCCGCCCAGCCTGTAGAGTCTTGCCGCGGCGGGCAGCGCCTGCGACATCTCGCGTCCCTCGGGCAGCGCCCCTGCAAGCTCGCGCGGGGGACAGCTCGCTATAACGCGCCCGCGCTCCAGCACAACAACGCCGTCGGAAATGCACAGCAGCTCCTCAAGGCGGTGTTCTGTTATCACCACGGCTGTGCCAAACTCGCGGTTTAGCCGCGCCAGCGCGTCTATAAAGCTGCGCGCGGCTATCGGGTCTAGCTGCGAGGTAGGCTCGTCAAGCAGCAGCAGTTTTGGGTGGAGCGCCGCTGCCGCCGCAAGCGACACAAGCTGCTTCTCCCCGCCCGAAAGCCCCGCAGTTTCCCTGTCGAACAGCCGCTCCAGCCCGAAATACTCCGCGCACTCCGCAACGCGGCGGCGCAGCTCGTCGGGCGGCGTTCCCACGCTCTCCGCGCCGAACGCTATCTCGTGCCACACGCGGTCGGTCACCACCGAGGCCTCGGGGTCTTGCGCGACAAAGCCTATTTCTGCGGCAGCCCTGCGCGGGTCCAGCGCGGAAAGCTCCTCCCCGCAGAAAAGCACTTCACCCGAAAACGCCCCGCGCGGCATAAGGCAGGGCTTTAGCATATGCAGCAGCGTACTCTTGCCGCAGCCCGAAGCGCCGCATATCGTAACGAACGCGCCGCGCTCCACCGTGAGCGAAACGCCCTTTAGCGCGGCCTGCTGCGCCGACGGATACGTGAACGAAACGTCCCTTGCTTCAAGCAGCATAACACCCCTCCTCGCCTTTAATTATCCCCGCCATAGCGCGAAAAACACCCACCCTGCCGCGTGACAGGGTGGGCAAGCTAGCGCCGCAAATCTGCAATGCAATTTATGCGGCGCGTTATTCTCATTCGCTCTTGGGCAGCGACTTTGCGTTGTCCTCAAACCACTTTGCAGCCATCATGGGGGTAAGCACTATGTCAAGTACTTCCTCCGCGCCGTCGTAAACGTTCTCGTTGTTCGACGAAGCGCCCTCGCCGACAGCCTCGCAGATGTCGTAGGTCATCTGTGCATGGTACTTTATGCGGCAGTACAGGAACTCGGGCGGTATGTAGTCGATGGAAGCCATCTCCTCAAGCCACAGGAACGGATTCATGCCGCCTATGCTTATATCGTCGATTATCCAGCCGCCCGCCGCGTACGCGTCGTTGGAGCAAAGGTAAAGCGCAAAGCTGAATTTCTGCTCCTTTTCGCCGTTGAGCATTCCTATAGAGAAGCTCTTTACGACGAAGCTGTTGATAACGCCCGTTTCGTAGCCGCAGCACGGGCAAACGCCGCCGTAGCCGTAAAGCTTTGCGTTTATGTCGCGCGCGAAGTAATTCTTGTAAACTCGCGGGTCTTTAATGCCCGCAATGCGCTTTACCTCGCCCGTTAAGAACTCGAACTCCTTGCGGCGTATCGTAGGCACGGGTTTGTAGTAGTAGGGTATCTGGTCGAGAAGCACCACGTTCGGTTCTTCCGTGCTTGAATAGAGCGCGCGCAGCAGCCCCTTGTCCGCGCCGGTCAGGATAAACTCCACAAAGCCCGCGAACTTGGGCTTGGGCAGCCCCTCGCGCAGAACCACGTAGCGCTGCGTTTTCGCCTTGTCCGCGTCCGCAATGGGCGCGGTTATGTCGATTATCTTTATTATCTTGCCGTTTTCGCCGAGCAGCGCTATCTTGTCAAGCCCGAGGTCGCACACATAGATAGCGGAGAGCGCCTTTTCAACATCCGCCGCCGTGCCGAGCGCGGGTATAGCCGCCGTAAGCTCCTCGGGGTCGAAGCTGTAACGCGCCGCAGCGTACGGGAAGTCGAACACCCTGTTGTTGAACATTCCCGCTTCAATAAGCGCGTAAACGTCGCCGACTATCTCGAGCAGGTCCGCGTTCGTGATGTTCGAGGGTATCATGAACTGCTTGCCGTAAGCGCTGAAGCGGTAGCGCTTGTTGATGTCGAGCGCGAGCGTTACCTCGCCGCCCTGACTCTTTATCTCGCGCAGGAACTCCATTACGTCCTTGCCGTTGGTAAAGGAGTTTACCATGAGCGTTACCACCTGATTGTATATCTGGTGGTTCTCAAAGCGCATTTCGTGCGCGGAAAGCACGTCGTACGCCTTTTTCATGTTGCCTATGTTTATCTTGGATATCTCGAACTGAATCTCCGTGCTGCCGCAGGTGAATATAAGGTTAAAGTACCTCATGCCTATGCGGTAGGATTCGCCGAACATCTCGTCTATTACCGAGAACGCCTCTGCAAGCGCGTTTTCGTCCGCAACGCCGCCGTTTACAACGCAGCTGTTGAGCTTAAGGCTTATAATGCTTCTGAAGCCGTTCGACAGGTCGTAGTCCTTTATCCTGCCGTCCGACGACATAAGGAACACCCCGCCGTTCCGGTGGAACGCGTAAAGGAACTCGCTGCCCTTTTCGTCAGTACCCGGCACAGCCCAGTTGTACTTTGCCATGAGAACGTGGTCGTCGTCCTTGCCGTACCACTTCTCCATCTGCTCAACGTCGCTTACAAGAGCCTGCGCGGCGCTGCCGTCCTCATGCTCCTCTTTGGTGACCTCCGCGCGCTCGGTAAAGAAGCCGTTCTCCTTTAGCTTGTTGAACAGTACGGTGTCCTCGCTGTTGGGGAAGTGTACGTGGATATTGTCGCAGAACTTCTCCTTAAGGCCGCTTACAATAGTGCTTGTGCTTACGTAGTTGAAAAAGAACTCGAACACGTACTGCCTCGGGCGCAGCATATAGCGCTCGGGGTTGTCGGGGCGCTGCGCAAGCTCCAGCACGAACAGCCTGCTGTATTCCTCCACAACCGACAGAATGCCCTCCTCGATAGAGCGGGACACTTCTTCAAGCGCGTCGTGGCGAATGCCCGCGCGGTTGTTGGTAATAAAGCTGTTCGGCACGCTCACAAAGAACGCCGAAAGCTGCTCGTCAATAAACTTCTGGCTGTTTGCGCGCACAAGTCCGGTAAGCTCAAACGTGGAGAAGTAGTTGTACTTTGATGTGAGAACGCGCCCTACCTCGCGCTTTGCGCCCGAAAACGCAAACGGGATAAGGTACACGAAGCCCTCGCGCTCCGCGTGGATAAAGTCCGCAACGCTCTTGCCGTTTTCAAGGAAGCGAACCTTGGGGATATCGTTTTCGTCCCTGCGGTACTGCTGTATTCTGTAAACCACCTCGGGCTTGCCGTAGTTTATAACGGCAATGTTGAACGTTCTGCCGTAAGCCTCCTGCTCGTCCGTGGACTTAAGGTGCTTCTTTCTGATAAACGCGAAGCACAGGTCAACCATGTTTATGTAGCTGCCCTTTTCGCTCGTGAGCGTTGCAAGGTTCTTATGCAGCGCCTGCTGCTCGTCCTGCGGCAGCGAGAACACTATCTCGGTGTGCTTGTGCTGCGGCGCGGTGAGGTCAAGCTCCTGCACGACAAGCGTGCCGTCCTTGTTTACAACGCGCAGCTTGTAGCTGTTAGAGCGCATTTCAAACCATGTTACGTTCGCGAAAACGCTCTTAGCGCCAAGACCGAAGCGGCCCTCGCGCTCCTTGTTGCCGTCGTTTCTGCCCACGGACAGGTAGTAGAACACCTGGTCGAGCTTGAAGCCCGTTTCATTGTAGGTGAGCTTTACCTTGCCCTCGTCGAGGAACTCCACCATTATCTTGATGTCGTTCTCGTCGTAGTCGCACCCGAAGATGTTCTGAAACAGCTCGCGTATGATAGACTCGCGGGGATAATCGTTCATCATTCCCGTTACGTTTATCGCGCCTCTGCCGGCATACATATTGTTGAAATAATCCTTGAAGGGTTCGCTGCCTATCTGCCCGGATTTCAGCTTAAGCTGTATATCCTGAAGAACGGCAGCCATACCGTCCTTATCCTTGGCTGTGTGGCGCTCAAAAAAGTCGCCAAGCAGCTTTTCAACGGTTTCATAGCCCTCGCTCATAATTACGCCCCGTTTCTCCGCGCTCTCATATTTATGCGAAAGCCGCACGCCCCGCGCGGTGGGGGGCGGCCTGTTATCCCCTTTGCGGGGCGTTAAATGCCGTCGTTATATATCTTTATAAACTCCCTGAACGAGCGCTGCGAGTCCTGCTCGCGCACCCTGTAGCGCCATATGCCGTACAGCACAGGGTACTGTATGCAGTCTGCAAGCGCCGAAAGCTCCTGCTTTATATGCAGGTGGTACGCCTCGCCCTTGTGCAGCTCGTCTATCCTCTGCTTTGCCGCCGCAAGCCCCTTTACAGCCTCCGAAGCGAACGGCTGCGACAGCCACCCGTCGCCCTCGAAGCTCTTTGCAAGGCGCGAAAGCTCGCTTTCGGTAAGGGCGGTTATCTTATCGCCGTCGAGATAGCACAGCCCGTGCGCCGCCTGCGCTGCGGCGTCTATCTCCTGCGCAGACTGCCCGCGGCTTATTCCGAACGCCGCGCAAAGCCCGTTCAGCAGCTTCTCCGCGAACTCTGCGAGCTGCCTGCCCGTGTTGATGTTTTCAGCGCCCAGCAGCACGTAGTCCGCCTTGAACTTCTTTATGTAGTCGAAGCAGTTGTCCACCTCGTTCGCGTAGCCTATGGCGTACTCAAGGTCGGCAACGGCGTTGTTCAGGCACTCGCCCTTAAGCGGGATATCAAGCAGCATATTCCTCGTGGGCAGCTCCCCGCAGAACGCCGTGGGCAGCGTGTTGAACAGCACCCTGTCCAGCATACGCGAGTCGAACAGCTTATTCTTGTCGCGGAAGATGATGAAGCGCTTGTCTCCGCTTCCGTGGCGCGTCATGCGCCTTTCAAGCATAGCCGCGCACGCGGGCAGCTCGTAATTTATTATCGTGTTTATCCTGTCGAAGCCCTCGCCGACAGCGCCGAGCGCGTCTATGCCGATTATGAACTTCGGGTATTCCGCGCTGTCGTCAACGCGCAGCTTGCGCAGTATGTCCTCCGCGCGGAAAATCTCGCCGCGCGCGGTATGTACCGCGTTCTCGCCGTAAAGGCAGGCAAGGGTCTTTCGCAGGTAGTCCGCGGTGGACTTTTCGCACACGTATATCATAGCGCGGCCGTCCTTGTCCGCAGCAACGCCCTCCGCTATCTTTATGAACGCGTCCAGCTTCTTGTCGAACCCGCGCAGGTCCTCGACCTCCGAGCGGGTGTAGCTGTTCTTTTCGTATATTTTCCGCAGCTCGTCCGCGTCGTATTCCTCAAAAATATTGCCGCCGTAACGGTAAGCGGGTATGCCCGTGCGCAAATCAACGCGCCTGCGCATTCCCTTAAGCAGCGCCTCGTCGAACGCGTACTCGCAGAACTCAACGCCGCGCGCCGCGCCCGAAAGCGCGCTCTCGCCGTAGTAGCGCATTACGGGCGAATCCCCGTCGAACAGCGACGTGTTCACGCTGAAAAGCATTTCGTCCGCCTGCGCCGCAAGCGAAGCGTCGTCCATAACGGACTTTATGAGCGAAGAAAGCGCTGCTGCGTCCGCTTCCGTCTTCTGCGGGAACTGCGTTATCACAAGCAGCTTCTCGCTTTTCCACGGTATGTTCTTCCGGTAAGCCGCGTAGTCGGGGACGTCGGTGTTCTGCTCCTCGTCGATTATAATGCAGTCCCACACGTGCTGCGCGCCTACCTTGCCCTTAAGCACGTTCTGCCCCATGAGCGCGTCGCGCGACATAAGGAAAAGGTTCGGGCAGCTCTCGCTGAAGAACGCCAGCGCGTTCGGCGCGCCCGTTATCACCTTGAAATCCGCGCCAAGTCCCGTAAGCAGTATCCTGTACCAGCCGTAAAGCAGCCTGTCGGACGTTATGAGCAGAATGCTCGGGTTGTCCTTTTCCTGCAGAACGTCGTAAATGCAAAGTCCCGTTTTGGTGAGCTTCTCCGAGCCGAACTCTCCGCAGTTCACCGCAAAGCCGAACTTGCGCAGCTTTTCAGCCGCCGCAACGTTCGCCGCGGACAGCTCCATTCCGCCAAGGGGTATCCATTTGATATCGCTCAATTTGTCGCACCTCCACTATATAAAGGGCATTAAGCCCGCCCTGCGCCGCAGGGGAAAATACGATGAACAGCTCTGAAAAACCGCGAAATAAAGCATATATGCGGTTTTTTTAACAGATTAGATTATAGTCCACGTTATCATTATACAACATAATCGCAATTATTACAAGTGTATCGACTGTTTCAAACGCATAGAAATCAACGGGGGCATTTTTGGTGATTTTGCACAAATAAAAACTGAAAATAAGCCCTTTACTTTTTCAGCGCAAAATGATACAATGGATATTGAAATATGTAGCGTATAACGCTCCGTACGGGCGCATATTACGCACGCAATATAACGGAAGGAAAACAATAACCATGACAGAATACGAACTCTCACAGGCGCAGGCTATATGCGACGTAGGCCACAAGCTCTGGCAGCTGGGCTTTGTTGCCGCAAACGACGGCAATATCTCCGTGCGCCTGCCCGACGGCAACTTTTTAACCACCCCCACAGGCACAAGCAAGGCTATCCTCGAGCCGGGAATGATAATCAAGATGAACGCCGCGAACGAGGTGGTAGAGCCTGCGGCGCTTTCGGGCTACAAGCCCACGAGCGAGTTTAAGGTTCACCTGCGCTGCTATGCCGAGCGCCCCGAGGTGAACGCCGTTGTTCACGCGCACCCGCCGACCGCTACGGGCTTTGCTATCGCGCATATCCCGCTTGACGACTACACCATGCCCGAGGCTATAATCTTCCTTGGCAGCGTGCCTATAGCGCCCTACGACACCCCCGGCTCTGTGGGCGTTGCGGACAGCATTATACCGTTCCTTGCGCACCACGACACGATACTTATGGAGAACCACGGCGCGCTTACCGTCGGCGTTGACATCACGCAGGCGTATTACCGCATGGAAACGCTCGAGCATTTTGCAAAGGTAAGCCTTGTCGCAAGGCAGCTCGGCGGTGCGCACGACCTGCCCATGGACAAGATTCAGGAGTGCTGCGATATTGCAAAGAGCTTCCCGATAAAACACCCGGGCTACAGAAAATACAGCAAATAAAGAGGGTGACGCCATGACGGTAAGAGCGGCGCTCGAGAGCGATATAGACGCGGTAGGGCGCATTTACGACAAGCTGCACACAGCAGAGGAAAACGGGAGCGCCGTTATGGTGCTGCACACGCTTGTCGTAGACCCCGACAAAAAGCGGCGCGGCTATGGCAGGGCGTTCCTTGATTTTTACGAGAATTACGCCCGCGAAAACGGCTGCGCCGTGCTGCGCATTGACACCAACGCCCGCAACGCCGCCGCGCGGAAAATGTACGCGGCTTTCGGCTGGCGCGAGGCGGGGATAGTTCCGTGCAGCTTTAACGGGCTGCCAGGCGTGCAGCTCGTCTGCCTTGAAAAGCCGCTGTAACGCGGCAAAGAGCGCCCACGGCGCACAATCACACAGGAGGTAGCCCCCGATGGCAAAAACGGTACTTGTTTTCGATTTCGGCGCTTCTAGCGCCCGCGCTATGCTTTGCAGGTATGAGGACGGGCAGCTGTCGCTCGAGGAGGTACACCGCTTCCCCAACAAGCCCATTACCGAAAACGGCAGAATGCTGTGGGACATAGACGAGCTGTTTGAGCAGATGAAGGTCGGCATAAGCTTCGGCGTGTTCAGCGGCGGGTTTGACGCTATAAGCATTGACACGTGGGGCGTGGATTTCGGGCTTATCGGGCGCGACGGCGCGCTTATCAGCCCGCCCGTTCACTACCGCGACGCGCGCACGCAGGGTATGCGCGAGGAGGTTTGCGCCCGCATAAGCGCGCAGGAGCTTTACGAGCGCACGGGCGTTCTCCCGCAGGACATAAACACCATTTTTCAGCTGCACTACCTCGCTTCAAGGGAGAGCAACGAGCTTTTCCGCGTTGAAAAGCTGCTGATGATGCCCGACCTGTTCGCCTACCTGCTGACGGGCGAGTGCCGCAGCGAGTACACCGAGGCTACGACCACGCAGCTTATCGACTGCAAGTCAAAGGGCTGGGACATTCACCTTATCGAGCTGCTGGGGCTGCCCAAGCGTATGTTCTGCCCGCTTATACACGCGGGCGAGGCGTACGGTATGCTTAAGGAGGAGCTTGCGGAGGAGTTCCGCTGCGAGCCTGTGCCTGTAATTGCCTGTCCGTCGCACGACACCGCCTCCGCGGCGCTTGCCGTTCCGAGCGCGCAGGAGCGCTTCGCGTTCATTTCCTGCGGCACGTGGACGCTTGTCGGCACGGAGCTTCCCCGCCCGCTTAACACGCGCGAGGCGTTTGAGGCGGGGCTCACCAACGAGGGCGGCTGCGGCGGAAAGAATATGCTGCTGCGCAACATCATGGGGCTGTGGCTCATTCAGGAGTGCCGCCGCTGCTGGGCGGAGGACGGCAAGGAGTATTCCTTTGCGGACATGGAGCGCTTAGCGCGCGAGGCAGAGCCGTTCGCAAGCTTTATAGACCCGAACTGCGCGGACTTCACCGCGCCCGAGAATATGCCCGCCGCGGTCGCGGAATACTGCCGCAGGACGGGGCAGCCCGTCCCCGAAACGGACGGCGCGCTGCTGCGCTGCATATACCGGAGCCTTGCGCGCGAGTTCGCGCTTACGATAAAGCAGATAGAGGAGCTTACGCACGAGAGCTTCCCGCAGATACACATGATAGGCGGCGGCACGCGCGACAGTCTGCTGTGCGAACTTACCGCCAGCGCGTGCGGCAGGCCCGTCGTGGCAGGCCCTGTCGAGGCGACGGCGCTCGGCAACGCGCTGTCCACGCTAATCGCCCTGGGCGAAATAGGCGGCATAGCCGAAGCGCGCAGGCTGGTGGCGTCATGCGGCATGACCAAACGGTATGAGCCGAGTGCCGGTAGCCCGGCGGGCTGTTCCGGCTGAATGGGCGCGTTGGCGTGCGCTGTCACACGCGGGCGGCGTTATGCGCTATGCGAGCGCAAAATGCCCGCCGACGCGTTGTCGGAAAAGGGCGCGCATATGTGCGTGCTATTCCGTCACAATGTGACGAGTTGTGACGTTACATTGTGACAAAAATGTGACGACAGATATAGAGAAAGATATAGATATAGAGTTAGAGTAAAAGACAGATTCTTACGCGCGTGCGCCCGCACAGCAATTTGCAGCGTTTTTGCAACGCTTATGTAACGTTTCTGAAACGCACATACCCGTTTCAAATGTAACGACAGATATAGAAAAAGATATAGAGAAAGATATAGATACAGACGCACAGACAGAGCGCCCCCTTACCCCCGCGGGGGCAGAGAGCGCCTTTTTATTGCGCAGAAAATTGCAGCAAGCCCTGCTGTAATATTACGGTGGGAGCGGGGCAAGCATGGGAATAGGGGGATTGCGCGTGATTACGCGCTATTGCAGGTTATTCGGCAAGGTCGTAGGCGAACTGCGTGAACTGCGCCTGCGCGCCCACGGCGTACAGTCCGAGAACTACGCCCGTAAAGCCGCCCGACACCTCGCTTGTGAGGTACTTTGCAGCGCCCGCGCCAAGCTCGGTTACGCCGTCGGGCGTTTCAAGCGCAAAGGTGTAGGCGTAGTTGTTCATGCCAAGGCGAAGCACGGCGTCGCCCGCAGGCGCTTTGCGAACCGCCTGAACGTGCTTTATGCCGCCTATATTGAGCCGCTCAATGACCTCGAAGCCGCTTTCCGTCCTGCGAAGCGCTATCTCGTAATGTTCGTCCTCGCACATATACGCCGTAACGCCTGCCTCGCCGCACTCGTCGCCGAGAAGCGTTACACGCACGCGCAGCGTTCCGCAAAAGTCGCGCTGGCGAATGCCCACGAACGTGGGGCTTGCCACGTCGTCGAGCGTTACCGCCGTGCCGCGAAGCACCGCCTTATCGTCTGTGAGCGTGTAATTCTCCGCCGCAGGGTGGCGCAGAAAGCACCACTCTCTGTCCCACGCGGTATTAGCGAACGTGAAGCTCCGCTGCTCGCGCTGAACATGGTCGCCCTGCATTTCGTAGCTTTCCGCGCACGTGCCGTCAGTCCCCGCGTAAAACCACCCGTCGGGCGTAAACGTCACGGGAACCATATACACCTCGCGCCCGAGGTTATGGTAAGGCATCCATATGCCTATCTGCCTGAACCCAAGGCAGAGAATATGCCAATCGCCGTATTTGTCGCACACAAGGTCGCCGTGGCCTATGCCCTGAATAATGAACGGCGCTTTGTTGCGGTTGGTTATAACGGGGTTGTGCGGGTTGCTCTCAAACGGCCCCCATACGCTCTGCGAGCGCGCGAGAGTAATCATGTGCCCGTACTCCGTGCCGCCCTCGGCGGCCATAAGGTAGTACGTGCCGTTTATTTTGTAGAGGTGCGGGCTTTCAAGGTAACGTCCGCCCGAACCCTGCCAGATGCAGCGGCCGGGGGAAAGCTTCTCGCCTGTTTCGATGTTTATTTCACACTGAACGACGCCGCCCTTGCCCTCGTCGTCCGCGCCGTTGCTCATAAAGTAAACGCGGCCGTCCTCAAAGTAAAGCGACGGGTCGATACCGCCCTGGTCTACATACACAGGCTCGCTCCACTCGCCGTAAATATCGTCGGTATACACGTAAAAGTTCTGGTGAGTGGTGTCGTTGGTGGTAACCATGTAAAACCGCCCGTTATTAAAGCGGATAGTCGGCGCGAACACTCCGCCCGAGCTGTTTATCCCCTCAAGCATTACCTGGCTTTTCCGCGTAAGAACGTGACCTATCTGCTTCCAGTTCACGAGGTCGTCGCTCTCAAAGAGCGGCACGCCCGGAAAATACTGAAACGAGCTGCACACAAGGTAATACCTGCCGTTCGCCGCGCAAACGCTCGGGTCGGGGTAGAAGCCGCTGATAATCGGGTTTTTATATTGCATACTCTTAAATCTCCTGTTCCGTCAGAATATAAATGCTGCTCTTTTAATTATAGCACGCGCGCAGGGGAATTGCAAGCGGCAATATGCGCATGATTTATTGCATAAGGTGCAGCCGGACGGCAGCCCGCACAGGCAGGCGCACCGCGTGCGTGTGACAGCCGCCGCTGCCGCGGCTCATTCAGCCGTAACCGCCCGTCGGGCTGCCGACCGCCAGTCGGCTATTTGCGCAGGGTGTCGGTCAGCTTATGCCAGATGTGCTTGAACTTGTCGCGCGTGTCGCGCATTTCCTCGCGCAGGCCGACGTTAATGCTGCGGAAGCGCTGAATGTTGTCGGTGATGGAACTCATGGTGCTGAAGAATTCCTCCTGCAGGACGCTCTCGTGGCGCTGCGTGGGGACGTGGTTGTCCATGTTCTCCTTTATTACCATGTAGCGCTCGTAGGCGCGCTTTACGGACGTTTCCCACGAGATGTATACCTCGTTCATGGCGTGGACGCCTATCTGCCGCACCTCGTCGCGGTGGGCGCAGGCGAAGCGCAGCTCCTCGGCTATGTCCTGCGGGTCGGGCTTGCAGAGAATGCCCGTCCTGCCGTGGGTTATGCCCTCTGCCGCGCAGCTGCCCTCGATAAGCAGCGCGCCAACGCCGCACGCGGCAGCCTCGCGCACCACTATGCCGTTGGTGTCGTACTCGGACGGGAACAGGAACAAATCCGCCGCTGTGTAGTACACGCGCAGCTCCTCGCGGTCGCTTATAGCCCCCGCGAATACGCACAGGTCGGACAGCCCCAGCTCCTGCGCGTATTGCTCTATCTCCGCCTTGTCCGCGCCGTCGCCCACAAACATCATTCGGAAGCTGCGGTCGCTCTCGCTCAGGAGCTTGAGCGCGTCAAGGATAAGCCTTATGCCCTTGTACCACATAAGTCTGCCCACGAAAAGGAACAGCGGCGCGTCCTGCGCTATGCCGTAGGCGTCGCGGAGCATTGCCGCAAAGTCGTCGTTCGCACGCCCGCAGGGGAAGTCCACGCCGTTTTCCATTACGGTGTAGCCGCCCTGATAGCCCAGCGACCGCAGGTTTTCGCCCGCGCCGCGGCTTACCGTCCACACCTCGTCGCACGCGGAAATGTTTGCAACAACGAACTTTACCGCCTGTTTTACCATAAGCTCGTTGGGGAGCGCGCGCTTTATGTCCACGTCAAACTTTGTGTGGTAGGTGAGAACGAGCGGCGCGCCCGTTTTCTCGCGCAGCACGCGCGCCATGAGCGTTGAAGCGAACGGGCAGTGGCTGTGGATAATGTCGAAGCGCTTGTCCCGCAGACTTTCAAGGTTGCTGCTGCTGAACGGGTAGCCCGCGCGGTAGCCGCATATCTTCTCGATATTTATGCTCTTATAGCGCACAACGTCAAAGTCGTAGTTGTCAACCGCGCCGGGGTATGCGGGGGTGACTACCGTCGCGCTGCCAAGCTCGGCGTTAATCACCTGCGCGTAGTTTGTAACGGCGTTGGCAACGCCGTCTATCACAGGCGGAAAGGAGTCGTTCATAAGACAGATGTTGAGTTTTTCGTTGGTATTCATGCGAAAACGCACCTCCATTGCTGCGCATAAGCTGCCACAAAGCCCTGTGCAGGCTGTTTGCCGTCTTAGCCGTTCATTGCCTTAGCGGCAGCCTTAACGAATGCTTTGATATACTCGGGGTACTCCCACTTGAGCGTGTCCCTGTGGATAAGGCCGTATTTCTCGTTGCCCGTGCCGTAACCATTATTGTCCCAAAGGAATACGGGTATACCATACTGCCCGAAAACTGCGGGGAAATACTCCGCCCAGCGCTTTCTGTCCGCGGGGTTGTCCTTGTTGGTAGCGCCGCACTCGCCGATTATAACGCCGTAGCCCTTGCTTACAAAGCGCTCGTAAAGCGTCTGCGAGAGCCACTTAAGCTCGCGCGTGCTGTTGTCGTCGTCTGCGGAGAAGCTCGTAGTGCCGGGGGTCTGCATGGCGAAGGGGTAGGGCGTGTAGGCGTGTATGGACACGATAAGGCGCTCGTCGTCGGGCAGCGTAAATCCGTCAAGCCCGCTTGCGGAAGCCGCGTATGTCGGTATCATAAGAAAACGCGTTTTGTTGTTTCCGCCGGTCGCGCGCACGGTCTTTACAAAGTCGGCGTTTAGCTTGTTTACTACCTCTCTGCCCTCTGCGTCGCCGCCGTTCCACTCAACGTTAGTGCCTCTCTTGCGCGGCTCGTTCATGCCCTCGAAGATAAGGCGGGCGTCGTAGCTCTTAAAGCGCTCCGCTACCTGCTTCCATATGGCGCAAAGCTCCTTTGAGGCCGCCTTGCAGGTGTCGTTGTAGGGGTCGTTAAAGTCCTCGTGGTGGGCGTTGAGGATAACGTACATACCCTCGTCATAGGCGTAGTCCACTACCTCCTGCACCCTGTCCAGCCACTCCGCGTCAATGGTGTAATTAGTCCCCGACACGTGCTTGTACCACGTTGTAGGCACGCGCACGGCGTTAAAGCCCGCGTCCTTTACCGCAAGGATAAGCTCCTTTGTGGTTTTGGGGTTGCCCCAGCTGGTTTCGGTGGAAAGCCCGCTGCCGCCCGTAGCGTCAAGCGCGTTGCCAAGATTCCAGCCCACGTCAATTCCCTTGCAGAACTCCGCCGCTGTCATCTCCTCGTAAGCGGGCGCAGCAGGCTCGGGCAGCTGCTTTACGGTATCCGCAAGCTCCTTTGCCGAAGCCGCGTTAAGCGTGGAAAGCGCGGTAATCACCGCAAGTATTTTTGATAGTATGCTCATTGTTCCGCTCCTTTAACAAGTCCCGCCGCATAGTCGGGGTATCTGCACTCGCCTGTCGTCCTGTTGAATATGCCGAACGTTTCGCCGCTGTTAAACGCGTTGTTGTCCCACACAAAGCAGGGAATGCCGTGCTGCTTCATGGTTTTTGTGTAATACTCCGCCCATTGCGCGCGGTATTCCTCGTTGCTTACGCTCTGCCCATCGTCGTTTTCGTAGTAGCGGTTCATAGCGCCCATTTCACCGATTATCACAGCCTGTCCCTTGCTTACGAACAGCCTGTCGAGAAGCTCTGCAAGGCCGTCTATCTCGCGCGTGCAGGGCGGGCGCTCGGCAAGCCACTTTGCCGTGCCGTCCGTTTGCAGTGCAAACGAATACGGGATATACGCGTGTACCGACACGATAAGCCTGTCGTCCGCGCTGTCCTCGGGGATAACGAGCGCGGAGAGCGCCTCCTCGCCCGAATTAGCCGCGTACGGGCATACCATGAGAAAGCGGTTTGCGTTGTTGCCGCCCGTTGCGCGCACGGCGTCCACAAACACCCGGTCAAAGTAGTTTACAACGCTCCTGCCCTCGTCGTTGCCGCCGCTCCATTCCTGGTCCGTGCCTACCCAGCGCGGCTCGTTCATGCCCTCGAAGATAAGGCGCTCGCCGTACTTTGCAAAGCGCTCGGCTATCTGCGTCCACGCCTTGGTGAGAATCTGCGCGCCCTGCTCTTTATTCGATTCGTAGGGGTAGTTCCACTCCTCGTGGTGCATATTCAGGATAACGTACATATCGTTGTTGTAGGCGTAGTCTACCACCTCGTTTACGCGCGCTATCCACTCCTCGTCTATGTTGTACTGCTCGTCCATGTGCTGCCCCCACGACGTGGGAACGCGCACGGCGTTAAAGCCCGCTTCCTTTACGGCAAGAATGAGCGCCTCGGTAGTTTTCGGCGCGCCCCAGCTCGTTTCGCTTGCCACGCCCGTGCCGCCCGTGGCGTCAAGCGTGTTGCCGAGACTCCACCCCACCTTTATTTTCGCGGTGAACTCGAGCGAACCCATGCTCTCGTCCATAGGGTCGTCCACCTGCGAGGTGTAAAACGCCGACTGCTGCGTAAGCGGGTCGGAGCTTGAGGATTCCGCCTTTTTGGCGCAGCCCGCAAGCGAAAGCGCGCATAACACCGCCGCGAGAAGCGCCGCCGCCGTTCTCTTTATGCTCATGATGCTCATACGCCCTCCGTTACTTCATTTCTTCCGCAAGAGCCATAAGCTGCGCGGTGCTGTTCGCGTCGAGCGCGCTGCGAATGGTCACGGTCTGCGCGTAGGTTATGTTGCGGCTCTTTTCGAGCATTGCCTTTATCACCTTTGCAGCCATGGGCGCCCACGTGCCGTTCTCTATAATGCCTACCTTGCGCGCCTGATAGCCGCGCTCGGTAAGGTGTTCCACAAACTCCCGCATGAACGGGAAGATATCGGTGTTGTAGGTGGTAGTCGCAAGCACCAGCCTGTCGTAGCGGAACGCGTCCTCTACCGCCTCCGCCATATCGCAGCGGGCAAGGTCGGTAAGGACAGTCTTGCAGCCCTTTTCTTCAAGCGTTTTTGCGAGAAGCTCTGCCGCCTTTTTGGTGTTGCCGTAAACGCTCGTGTAGGCTATCACCACGCCCTCGCTCTCGGGGCGGTAGGCAGACCACGTGTCGTACAGCCCGATATAGTAGCCGAGATTTTCGCTCAGCACAGGGCCGTGCAGCGGGCATATGCGCTCAATGTCGAGCGCCGCCGCCTTTTTAAGCACCGCCTGCACCTGCGCGCCGTATTTGCCCACTATCCCGAAATAATAGCGCCTTGCCTCGCACGCCCAGTCCTCGTCCGCGTCAAGCGCGCCGAACTTGCCGAAGCCGTCCGCGGAAAAGAGAGTTTTGTCCGCGCTGTCGTAGGACATCACGACCTCTGGCCAATGTACCATAGGCGCTGCGACAAAGCTCAGCGTATGCTTCCCGAGAGAAAGCGTGCTGCCCTCGCCCACAACCACCTGCCTGTCCGCGAAGTCCGTGCCGAAAAACTGCTTCATCATCACAAACGCCTGCTTGGACGACACAATTTTCGCCTGCGGGTACTTCTGCGCAAAGAGCGCCACGTTCGCGGAATGGTCGGGCTCCATATGGTGTACCACAAGGTAGTCCGCGCTCCTGCCGCCAAGCGCCGCAGCGAGCTTTTCAAGCCACTCCTCGCCGAAGCGCGCGTCCACCGTATCCATAACGGCGGTCTTTTCATCAACAATAACATAGGAGTTATACGCCATGCCGTTCGGCACGGTATACTGCCCCTCGAAAAGGTCTATAGCGTGGTCGTTCACGCCGATATACCGTATATCCTCGGTAATATTCATATTTTTTCCTCCGTTCTTATGCCCGCAGCCTGTAGATTCCCGCTAGCGGCGGGCGGGCGCTGTTATTTCCCGCTCGCGGCGGGACAGGCTCTCACTTTATTATACAGCATATTTTGCTGTTAGTCAAGGCAAATACGGTGAAAAAACGGTTACAAAAACGGGCTGCCGACCGCCAGTCGGGCTGCCGACCGCCCGCGCAGGCAGGCGCACGTCCCGCGTGTGACAGCGCACGCTAACGCGCTCATTCAGCCGTAACCGCCAGTCGGGCTACCGACTGCTGCGCTTGATAAGCGCATACACGGACAGCGCCGCCATGATGAGCGGGAATATTGTCGCGGCGAGAATGCCCTTTTTGAGGTCGTCGCCTGCGGCTGAGGCAACAAGCCCCGCGAACGTGGGTCCGCCCGAGCAGCCGAGGTCGCCTGCAAGCGCCAGCAGCGCGAACATCATAGTGCCGCCCGCAGGAAGCGCCGCAGCCGCGCGGCTGAACGTCCCCGGCCACATGATTCCCACCGAAAAACCGCAGATACCGCAGCCGATAAGCCCCAGCGCGGGCAGCGGGACAAGCGCTATGCAAAGGTACGCGCCTGCGCATAGCAGCGAGGTCGCCGGCATGAAGCGCTGCGCGTCTATTTTGTGCGCGATTTTGCCGTAGACCGCCCGCGCCGTTCCCATGAATACCGCGAACATCATAGGCCCTGCAAGGTCGCCTACAGTTTTGCTGACCCCGAGCGAGCGCTCCGCAAACGTGGACGCCCACTGGCTCACCGCAAGCTCCGAAGCGCCCGCGCAGAACATCATCGCAAACAGCGCCCAGAACAGCCCCGAACGCAGCAGCGCGCCAAGCTTCATTCCGCCGCCGTCCTCGTTGAGCTGCTTTATCGGCACAAATATGAATACCACCATGTTTACAAGCGGAACAAGCGCCCATATAAGCGCCAGTATTCGCCAGCTGTGCGTGCCAAATAGCATGAAGAACAGCGTGGACAGCAGCACTACCCCCACCTGTCCCCAGCAGTAGAACGAGTGCAAAAGGCTCATTGTGCCCTCTTTGTTGTCCGTGGGGCACGCCTCTACCACAGGGCTTATCATTACCTCAAGCAGACCGCCGCCCATTGCGTACAGTATTACACAAATCAAAAGCCCCATAAACGCGTTGGGGAGCGCCTGCGGCAGTATCGCCATAAGCCCCAGCCCCACCGCGCAGAACAGGTGCGCCGATACAAGACAGTTGCGCGCGCCTATCCTGTCCGCAAGCCCCGCCGCAAGCAGGTCAACGGCGAGCTGCACCACAAAGTTCACCGTTATGAGCAGCGTTATCTGCGAAAGCGGTATGCCGTAGGATTCCTGAAAGGTAAGAAAAAGCAGCGGCGCAAAGTTGTTGACTATAGCCTGAACGATATACCCGACAAAGCAAGCCCCGATTGTATGTTTGTAAGAAAATTGCATATTAACCTCGCATATACCAAATTCGCGCAGCCAAAGCCGCGCGATTCAAATTTAGCCATAGCTGATGGCAACAAAAATTAGCCCACAGTCACAACCCCCACCCCGCTGTATTGCAGTTAGTGTGGGGCGTTTCCCCGAAACGAACGGGGAGATGAGAAAGCAGCCACAAAAAATCACGCGGATAGGGGGAAGAAGCCACGCAAAACGGCACGCGGAGAGAGGGAAGCAGTCCCGCAAAACAGCGCACGGAAATGGGAGAGCAACCCCAAAAACAGCGCGGTGAGATGTGCAGGAAAGCCCACCCAGCCACGCAATAAAACGTAAATACAAGCCCCGTAATACATCGTGCGATAAGTCTGCGCCAAGCAGGGCAACCTACGCCAAGAACGACAATGCAATGTTGCAGATAAACCTAAAATTTCAAGGCGCATGAAAAATCGGCAAAGGGGGAGAGGGAGTCCGAGGGAAAACCCGTTTGGGAGAGGGCGCAAACAGGACGTTTGCGGCGTTGCCCCAAAAGGCGGCACGATGCCGCCAACTAAGGGCAACAGCGGAAATTGCCGATTTTTGTCGGATTTTGTTCTTCCCCCTCTCCCATGAGGGTGTTCCCTCGGTTTTAATCGTGTGACAACACGAAAATCCCCTACCGACAATCCGTCGGTGCAAAAGGCTCATTGCGCAGAGCAATCACCTATAGCCGCCGACATTCTGTCGGCTAAAAACGCGCCACGCCGCCCGCGTGTGACAGCCTGCGCCAACGCGCCCATTCAGCCGGAATTGCGCCCGAGGCACTCGGCTATAAGCTGCTTAAGCCTGTCCACCGCCTCAGCAGGCGCAAGCTTCTCGCTAATCTGCTTGTCGCGGCTCGACAGCTCGAACACGCCCTCGTCAAGGTTTCTCGGGCTTATTACCACGCGCAGCGGAACGCCCAGCAGGTCCGCGTCGGAGAACATAACGCCCGCGCGAACGTTTCTGTCGTCGTAGATTACCTCTACGCCCGCCGCCTGTAAGTCGGCGTAAAGCTTGTCCGCAGCCGCCCTTACGCGTTCGTCGTCGGGGCGAACGGCGCACAGGTGAACCTGCCACGGCGCTATCGCCATGGGCCAGATAGGTCCGTAGTCGTCGTGGTGCGCCTCGCATACGGAAGCCGCAAGACGGCCTACGCCTATGCCGTAGCAGCCCATTATCGGGGTCTGTACGTTGCCGTCCTTGTCAAGGTAGGTCATGTTCATGGACTTTGTGTACTTTGTGCCAAGCTGGAAGATGTTGCCGACTTCGATGCCGCGTGAGATGGTGATGTCCCTTGCGCCGCATTCGGGGCATATGCCGCCCTCGGCTATCTTCGCAAAGTCGCGGAACTGCGCGTCCTTAACGTCGCGCGCCATGTCAAGCCCCGTAAAGTGGCAGCCCTCCTCGTTCGCGCCCGCAACAAGGTTGTTGGCGTTTTCAAGCGAGGAGTCAAGCAGCATCGTTATGTTCTCGGGCAGTCCCACAGGTCCTATAAAGCCCGCGCACAGCCCGCATTCCGCGGTTATTTCCGCAGGGTGAATGTCGCAGCCGAGGAAGTTCGTTACCTTTGTTTCGTTTACGTCAAGGTCGCCGCGTACGAATACAACTACGTACGTGTCGTCCATGTTGCGCTGGTATACCACGGCCTTGCAGGACTTGAGCGGGTCGGACTTAAGGAACGCGCATACGTCCTCTATCGTCTTGCAGTCGGGCGTTGCGACTTTTGTAAGCGGCGCGGACTGCTCGTCGCGGAGATTTTCGGTAATGCTTCGGGCAGCCTCCATGTTAGCGCGGTAGCCGCACTTCTTGCATATAGCTATGCTGTCCTCGCCTATGGGCGTCAGCAGCATAAACTCGTGCGAAACGCTGCCGCCCATCATGCCGCTGTCGGAGGCTACGGAAATAACCTCGGGTATGCCTGCGCGCGCGTAAATGCGCTCGTAAGCCTTGTGGCAGCGGTAGTAGTATTCTTCCAAATCCTCCTGCGAGGTGTGGAACGAGTACGCGTCTTTCATAGTAAACTCGCGCACGCGGATAAGACCGCCGCGCGGGCGCGCTTCGTCACGGAATTTCGTCTGTATCTGATATATCATGAACGGGTACTTTGAGTAGCTGTTGGCATACTCGCGCACAAGGTGTACAGCGGCTTCCTCGTGGGTCATGCCGAGTACCATCTGCTGCTTGTTGCGGTCGGTAAAGCGCAGAAGCTCGCTGCCTATCTTGTCGTAGCGGCCGCTCTCCTGCCAGAGCGTCGCGGGCATTACAACGGGGAAGGACACCTCCTGCCCGTCTATCGCGTCCATCTCCTCGCGGATTATCTGCTCGATTTTCTTGGTTATGCGCTTAAGCGGCATATAGCTTGAGAATATGCCGTTCGCCATGTACTTCATGTAGCCGCCGCGCACCATAAGCGCGTGCGAGTCTATCTGGCAGTCCGAGGGGCGCTCCTTAAAGCGGTCTCCAACGAGTTTTTCAAGTTTCATTGTTCCTTTTCCTTTCAGCGTAAAAAAATAAGCCCCGCACCAAAGGCACGGGGCGGACTTTTGTCCGTGATACCACCCGAATTCGGCGTAAAACGCCGCACTCATACCCCTTAACGCGGGAAACGGCGCTGCTTAATGCACGTGGTTACGTGGTTACGTGGTTACGTGGGGTCACGTGGGTTTGGGCGGCGCGCTCAAAGACGGGTTCACAGCCTGCGCTCCTGCGGCTCGCACCGACCGCCGCTTCTCTGTGGGGCGAAAGACTGCTACTGTTTCTTCTCAACGCTTTGCTATATTAAGGGCAAATACCCTATCACCTATTATAACACACCTCCGCCGCCTTGTCAAGGGCAAGCGGGCAAAAAAACAAAGCCGCGCAGAATTGAACGCGCCGCGCAAAAAGGGGAGCAGCCGAAGCCGCTCCCCAAAGGTGTGCCGAATTTATACCTTTACGCTAACGATTTTTGTGAACGGGCTGTATACCTTAGTGCCGTTCACGGTGACGTAGGAGCGAACCTTGAAGTAGTAGGTCTTCTTTGCGGTAAGCCCCGTCTTTTTGTAGGAGAGGGTGGATACGTTGGTTATGGTAGCGATTTTGGAGTACTTGCCCGACTTCTTAGTCGCCATGTAAACCTCGTAGCCCGTAGCGCCGTTGGACTTGCCCCATGTAACCGCTGCAACGCCGGCTTTCGCCTTTTTAGCGGAAACCGTGGACGGCGCGGGAGCGGATACCTTTACGGAAACAGTCTTGCTCTTGTCGGAAGTTACAACGCTGCCTGCGGCGTTTGTGTAGCTCTCAACCCTGTAGTAGTAGGTCTTGCCCTTGGTAAGGCCCTTGTCGGTGTATGCGTTGGTGAGAACGGTGTCTATCTTCTTGTATGTGCCGTCCTTTTTGGTGGAGCGGTAAACGTAGTAGCCCATAGCGCCCGTGTTCTTCCACTTAAGGTCAACGGAGCTTGTGGAGCGGGGAGTTACGGTAAGCTCGGTGGGCGCGGCAGGCTTTACGGTTATGTTGAACGTGCCTGTAGTGCCGCTTACGTCGGTTACGGTGATGGTGGTCTTGCCCGCCTGCTTTGCGGTTACCGTGCCGTCAGTAGCAACGGAAGCGACGCCGCTGTCGGACGATACGATAGAATAAACGTCGTTGAAGCTGCCCGAAGAGGGATTGAACGTTATCTTAAGCTGCTTCTTGTCGCCGGGAGACATTGTGCTGCTGCCGGAAATGCTGATGTTTATAGCGTTGGAGTAAACCTTCTTTACTTCGTCGGTGTAGCTGTCCCACGTGCTCGAGTATTTAGAGGGGTAATAAACCGTGGGCTGTGCGCCAAGGTCGAAAATGGAGGTGATGTTGATGAATTCGCCGCCGAAAACTACCTTTTCAAGCGCCTTGCTGCCTAAAAAGGCGTTTTTGTTGATTATTGTGACAGAGGGGGATATGTATACGTTCTTAAGCGAGGTGCAGTTTGAAAACGCCTCGGTTTTGATGTACTTGGTCTTGTTGGGGAAAAATACTTCACTGAGCGATTCGCACTTTGAGAAAGCGTAGTCTTCAACGGTCTTAAGCTCGTAGGGAAGCTTTACCGAGGCAAGAGACGTGCAGCCAAGGAACGCGCTGTTGCCTATGGTCTTTACGCCGTCGGGGATAGAAATGCTCTTAAGCGCTCTGCAGCCGCTGAACGCATTCGCGCCGATATCGTCGATATACGCGGGGAGCGTTACGGTAGACAGCGAGGTGCAGCCCTCGAAAAGCTTTGCGGGAATGTTCTTTGCAATGCAGGTGAGGTTTACGCTTAAAAGCGAGGCGCAGTTCGCGAACGCAGCGTCGCCTATAGAGGAAACGTTTGTGGGGATAGTAACGCCCGAGAGCTTTGTGCAGCCGTAGAACGCGTTCGCGCCGATAGTGGTGAGCGTGTCGGGAAGAATAACGCGCTCAAGGTTCGAGTAATCGGAAAGCACGTTTGCAGACAGAGTTCTTATGCCTGCGGAAAACGTTACGGAAGTTACCTTTGACTTGAAGTTGTTGCTGCAAAGATTTGTAACGGTGCTTATTACCTTGTTGTTTACCTTCGAGGGTACGGTTATCGTCGAGGACGTGCCTATATAGCCCGTAATCTCGGCAGTGCCGTCAGCCATTACATTGTACTGCCATTCGCCGTCGGATTCCGCGTAAGCCCGCTGCGTGATGAACAGGCAGGAGAGCGAGGCGAGTACCGCAAGCGCCATCAGGAACGACAGCACTCGGTTAGTTTTGCTTTGTACCATAGAATATATACCTCCTTGAACTATTGCCGCAAACATAACAAGTCCCGCGGCATTACAATTAAATTATAACATATGTCTGCCAAATTTTCAATAGCGCGCCGTGTAAAATTTTCCGCCCCGAATACGTTAATTTTGACGGGATATCACGCTAAAGCCCCCGCGGGCTTGACAAAACGGGGAAAGCATTATATAATAGAGATATTGTACGATATTGAAAGGAAGATGAGAATGCCTGTAAAGATAGCGGACGGGCTGCCCGCGCAGCAGGTGCTTGAAAACGAGCATATCTTTGTTATGACGCAGCACAGGGCGCTTCATCAGGATATACGCCCGCTGAAGATTGCTATACTGAACCTTATGCCGACGAAGATAACCACCGAAACGCAGATACTGCGCTCGCTGTCAAATTCGCCGCTGCAAATAGAGATAACGCTCTTACAGACGTCCACCTACACGGGGAAGAACACCCCGTCGGAGCATTTAATGGAGTTCTACAAGACGTTTGACGATATAAAAAGCGAGAACTTCGACGGCTTTATTATAACGGGCGCGCCCGTTGAACACCTCGACTACCCCGAGGTGGAATACTGGGACGAGCTTTGCAGGATAATGGAGTGGACGAAAACGCACGTGCATTCCACCTTTCACATATGCTGGGCGGCGCAGGCGGCGCTGTTCTACCACTACGGCATACCAAAATACCCGCTCGAAAAAAAGGTTTCGGGCGTGTTCGCGCACAGAATGCTCACGCCGAAATCAAGGCTTTTCAGGGGCTTTGACAGCGAGTTTTTCGTGCCGCACTCCCGCCATACCGAGGTGCGGGCGGAGGATATACTGAATGTCCCCGCGCTCAAGCTAATGGCGGTGTCCGACGAGGCGGGCGTTTACGCCGTTTGCAGCGAGGACGGCAAGCAGTTCTTCATCATGGGTCACAGCGAGTACGACGCAGAAACGCTCGACACCGAGTACCGCCGCGACCTCTCGCGCGGAATGTCCCCCGAGATACCGCGCCACTACTACCCCGACGACGACCCCAAAAACGTCCCCGTGATGAAATGGCGCGCGCATTCTACGCTTTTGTACACCAACTGGCTCAATTACTTCGTTTACCAGACCACGCCCTTTGACATTTCCGAAAATGTTTAGCGCGGTCTGCGGGATATTATTCTGAATAAGATAAAAGGAGAAAAGACAATGACAGATTTGTTAGGACTCAGCATTGGCACTATCATTTCGGGCGTATTTTACTCCCTGTTCGCGCTGGCGGCGGTAGTTGTGGGCATTGTGCTTTACACAACGGTGTTCTGCAAGAAGAACGACGGCAAGTACACGGGCTTTATGGGCAGGCTCTACGACTTTGTAAACGTAAAGAAGTTCTCTCTCGAGCCGCTGCTCAAGGCGGCGTATATCATAGCGGCGCTCTACATAACGCTTTCCGCGCTCTTAAGCTTTTCGGACTACAACGCGTGGCGCGGTCTTGGCAAGCTTGCCATTAAGGTAGTGCTTGACAACGCGCTGCTGCGCATAGGCTACGAGCTTGCGCTGCTGCTTGTAAGGGTGCTTAAGAAGCTCGACAGTATCGGCGACAAGCTCGGCGCTGACGGCGAAAAGAGCGAGTTTTCCGAGGAGATTTTCCCCAAGGGCGTAAAGGCTGCTGTTGTTCAGCAGAACGTGGCTGTAGCACAGCCCGCAGCTGTCGCACAGCCCGCTCCCGTTCCGCAGCCCGTACCTGCGCCTGTTCCGCAGCCCGTTCAGAGCGCTCCCGTACAGCAGCCCATTCCGCAGCCTGTTCCTGTACCTGCGCCTGTTCCCCAGCCTGTTGAGCAGAGCGCTCCTGTCGCACAGCCCGCAGCTGTCGCACAGCCCGCAGCTGTCGCACAGCCCGCAGCTGTCGCACAGCCCGCAGCTGCCGCACAGCCCGCAGCTGCCGCACAGCCCGCAGCTGTCGCACAGCCCGCAGCTGACGTTCAGCCCGCAGCTGCCGCACAGCCCGCAGCTGACGTTCAGCCCGCGGCTGCGCAGGATTTCACATTCTGCACGGCTTGCGGAAAGCAGATAAAGGCGAACTCGAAGTTCTGCCCTTACTGCGGCAATTCGCGCTGACAGACGAAAAATATGCAGACCCGCCGAAATCCGCGTGTTTTCGGCGGGCTTTTTGCGTAAAGAAGGAAATGCGCGCTTTTTTGGGTTGCTTTTTTTCGGGGAGTATGTTATACTAAAAGCAGGAATATAGATTCAATACGGCTAAGAGGTGATAGTATGGCAGATGATAAGAAAATCGTAAACTCGGTTGTAGAGCTGTCGGTAGACCCGAACAACACCACGGCGTTCCTTTCCTTTACAAAGCCTGAGAACGGCGGCGCGGACATGACATATGAAAAAATAATGGCGGCGCTCGAGGCCAAGCACATAAGCTTTGGCATAATGGAAAACGACCTGCTCGAGGCGGTAGAGAAAAAGCGCTATAACGAGAATATATGCGCCGCGCGCTGGCAGCCGCCCGTTGACGGGCAGGACGGCGCGGTTACATACCTGTTCAAAACGAACGCTGTAATAGCGCCCACCGAGGACGAAAAGGGCTTTGTGGACTATAAGAATCTCGGCATAGTAAACAACATTACTAAAGGTACTACCATAGCTACGATAACCCTGCCCACCGAGGGCGAGCCAGGGCGCAACATACTCGGCGCGGCAGTCCCGCAGCGCAGGGGCGCGCCCGCAAGGGTGAGCGCCGCGAACGGCACGCAGCTTGTAAACAACGGCACGGAGCTTATCGCTGCGCGCGACGGCAACCTGCGCTTTGTCAACGGCTCGTTCAACGTTGAGGAAGACCTTATTATAGCGGAGGACGTTGGCGTATCCACGGGCAACATAGACTTTATAGGCAACGTTACCGTAAGGGGCAACGTGCTTGAGGGCTACCGCGTATCCTCTAAGAAGAACATTACCGTAAACGGCTCTGCCATAGGCGCGGAGCTTTGCGCGGACGGCGACATCATTCTGCGCACGGGCTGCATAAACTCCACCATAACCTGCAAGGGCAGCGTGCGCGCGGGCTTTTTTGAGAGCAGCCGCATAACCTGCGGGCATGACGTTGAGGGCGGCAGCTTTGTCGGCGGCGAGGTATTCGCGAGCGGCAACATAAACGCCACGGGCAAGGGCATTATGGTGGGCGGAAAGTACACCGCGCTCGAGAATATCGAGGCGGGAACGATAGGCTCTGAAAACTACACGCGCACGCTTATATCGCTCGGCAACAACGCCGTGCTGTCCGAGGAGCGCGACGCGCTGGAGCGCAGCATAGCCGAAATGGAGGACAAGGCGGACCAGCTGGGCAAGATACTCGCAATGCTCAACGAGCAGTCCAAAAAGGCGAAGCTGCCGCCCGAGCGCGAGCAGATGAAAGCGGAGGCGCTGCGCAGCCGCTTAAAGCTTCAGGCGCAGGTGAGAAGCTCGAAAACGCGTATCGAGCAGATAAACGAGTCGCTTATGGTGGCGCAGCAGCTCACGGTTTCGGTGAGAAAGGCGTTCTACCCGGGCGTTACGCTGCGCATAAACAACTGCATAAAGCAGGTGAACGAGGTGAACTCCCACTGCCGCGCGACTATCGAGGACGGCGACATTGTGTTCAAGCTGCTTTAACTGTGTTTTGTAAGATAAAACGAGCCGCGCTTTGTTATGGGCGCGGCTTTGTCGTGTGGGCTTAGCGGGACGGGGGCGCTGGGGCGTGGTGTGAAGCTGGGGGAACGAGTGTATAGTAATGCAAATTTGCCGATAAATAGTATTGACTTTTTCGCGATTCGCGACTAATGGGTATAATAAAATAAAGGAGGCGATATTA
This sequence comes from uncultured Oscillospiraceae bacterium, assembly GCA_934462925.1. Classification (GTDB taxonomy): domain Bacteria; phylum Bacillota; class Clostridia; order Oscillospirales; family Ruminococcaceae; genus CAG-115. Next base: position 133,959 of record CAKSIT010000001.1, read on the forward strand.
TGTCCATAGCGCACGACACATTGAACAGCCTTGTATCCATCACGCAGTTCAACAAGGGTCAGGCTTCAAGGATATTTGACAGACTGCGCAGCGAAAAACAGCTGATAGTGCTGAAAAACAATGATCCCTCTGCGGTCATTCTGTCCCCCGAGGAGTATATAAGGCTCTCTGAGCTGGCTGAGGATTACGCGCTCATGCTCGAGGCTCAGAAAAGGCTGTCGCATGAGGGGCGCACGCTGTCCCTTGCCGAGGTGATGAACGAATGCGGCGTAACGCAGGAGAATATCGATAACGCGCAGGAGCTTGAAATAGAGTGAGCTGGACGATAGTTTTCCTCGAAGAAGCCAAGGATGACTTAAAGAAGCTCGACGGCTCTGTTAAGCCGCAGGTGCTTAAGGGAATACAAAAGGTTTGTCAGAATCCGCTGCCCGATTATCAGGGAGAATACGGCAAACCTCTGGGAAATCAGTCGGGTGCGGCATTGTCGGGGCTTATGGAGATAAAATTCAAGAAAATAGGAATACGCGTGGTCTACAAGGCGCAAATTACCGACGATGTTATGCGAATCATTATAATATCCGCGCGGAGCGATAATCAGGTTTACGAGGAAGCCGAAAACCGCCGAAGAAAATACGACCTGTGATACTGCGCCCGCAGATTTATTAAAAAAAATGCCCTTAGCCAAAAACTAAGGGCATTTGAGACCGTCGAAAAACCCCCATACGGGGGTTTTCCGACGAAACATCCGCACTGCGCGCACGGTTTGACGGCTTGCCGCCAAACCGCACACTTGTGCGGATAGAAGTGTTTTTTGCCTCGGGAAGCCCGAGGCAAAAAAGTTATTTCAAAGCCCGCATACGCAGGCAAAAATGACTTTTTCGACAGACTGAAATGCCCTTAGCCAAAAACTAAGGGCATTTTTTCAGCGTAAAGCTGTTGGCGGAGAACGAGGGATTTGAACCCTCGCGCCGGTTTTAGCCGACCTACTCCCTTAGCAGGGGAGCCCCTTCACCACTTGGGTAGTTCTCCAAAAGGTGAATATCAATCACGTTCATTATTATACCATACGCCCGCGTATTTGTCAAGGGCTTTTTGTAAAAAAGTTTTGCGGCGCGGCGAGCGGGCGAACAGCGCTTCCGCCGCCGCCCCTTTCAGCCGTTTGCGTAACGCGTTCGCACCCTTACGCCGCCGCGCCGAACCCGCACGTGCGGCGCAGTTTTCCGCTGAATACACGATATAGAAAAAAACCACCGCAGCGCTTAAACTACGGTGGTATTTCTGGCGGACAGAAAGGGATTCGAACCCTTGAACGGGTATTAGCCGTTACACGATTTCCAATCGTGCGCCTTAGACCAGCTCAGCCATCTGTCCACACCATTTTATTCTGCCAACGCTTTTGCATCGACTTGATTATTATAGCACAAGCTTTCCCGTTTGTCAAGTACTTTTCAAAATTTTTTTCGGATTTTCGACCTAGCGTCGCGTGCGTGTGACAGCGTACGCCAACGCAGCACAATCAGCCGTAACAGCCCGACGGGCTACCGTCCGCCGCGGGCGTGTGACAGCCTGCGCCAACGCGCTCAAACAGCCGTAACCGCCCGACGGGCTACCGACCGTCCGTTTATTGCATTAAGCGTGCCACGCCGCGGGCGTGTGACAGCGTACGCCAACGCGCTCAAACAGCCGTAATTGCCCGACGGGCTACCGTCCGCCGCGGGCGTGTGAAAACCGCCGCCAACACGGCTCATTCAGCCGTAACCGCCCGACGGACTACCGTCCGTTTATTGCATTAAGCGTGCCGCAACGCGTGCGTGTGACAACCGCCGCCAACGCGCTCAAACAGCCGTAACAGCCCGACGGGCTACCGTCCGCTGCGTGCGTGTGACAACCGCCGCCAACGCAGCACAATCAGCCGTAACCGCCCGACGGGCTACCGTCCGATTTTACAAAGATTTAACATTGAGCTGCTTTTGGATTTAACATTCGCACGATATAATTAAATCACAAGGCAGGGACAGGGCGCGGAAGAACCGCAGACCCGAACGCGCAGCGAATACCGCACAGGGTGCTGCGAAAAAAATAAAACGCCTGCCATATTATAAGGAGAACGACTTATGAAAACCGGAAACTTTGCATACCTTGGCATTACAGCAGCGCTTGTTCTTGGCGCGCTTACGGGCTGCGCAGGCGGCGGCAGCTCCTCGGGCAGCACTAACGTCGGCAACAGCACGGCGGACAATACAAAGACCGACCTCGGCGCTATCACCGTTGTATCCCGCGAGGACGGCTCGGGTACGCGCGGCGCGTTTGTTGAGCTTATGGGAATTGAGCAGACCAACGCCGCAGGCGACAAGGAAGATATGACGCGCGCGGACGCCGAGATAAACAACTCAACCAACGGCGTGCTGATGAGCGTTGCGGGCAACCCCTCGGCTATCGGGTACATCTCGCTCGGCTCGCTTAACGACACGGTAAAGGCGCTTAAGGTGGACGGCACGGCTGTAAGCGTAGACAACATCAAGGCAGGCTCTTACCCCGTTGCCAGACCGTTCAACATCTGCTACCTTGAAACCTCGCTTACCGAGCTTGACAAGGACTTCATCTCCTTTATCGTAAGCACGGACGGTCAGGCTATCGTTGCGGACAAGGGCTACATTGCAATAGACGCAGGCGAAGCGTACACCCCCGCAGGCTTAAGCGGCACTGTCACCTGCAACGGCTCTACTTCCGTAGGTCCTGTAATGGAGGTGCTTGCAGCGAAGTATCAGGAGCTCAACCCCGACGTTAAGGTAGAGGTTCAGCAGACAGGTTCTGGCGCGGGCATTACCGCGGCTACCGAGGGCGCTTGCCGGATAGGCATGGCTTCGCGCGACCTTAAGCAGGAGGAAATCGACGCAGGCCTTACTCCCCTTAAGATTGCGGACGACGGTATCGCGGTAATCGTAAACCTTTCCAACCCGCTTGACAACATCACCTCTGAGCAGGTAATGAACATCTACACAGGCTCTATAAGCGACTGGTCGGAGCTTGGCTGATAAGACAACCCTTCACCTTCTCGGTGTTCTTCTCCCTTTTGCCGCATGAAGCCCCCGCTTCGTGCGGTACAGCCATATTATAGAGATTACGAGATTACAGAGAACGAGGTCAAATATGCGAAATGCAAAGACTATGCTTGCAAAAGCAAAAGAAACGATAATGCACATTCTGTTCCTGTTGTGCGCGTGCGCTTCGATACTCGCGGTAGTGCTTATCTGCGTGTATCTTTTCGCCACGGGTATACCCGCCATGGGCGAAATAGGCGTGACGGACTTCCTGTTCGGCATGGACTGGAAGCCCTCGAGCGGGCGCTTCGGCATATTCCCGATGATAATCGGCAGCATACTGGTAACGGGTATCGCGGTGCTTATCGGCGTGCCGATAGGGATACTGTGCGCGGTGTTCATGTCGCACTACTGCCCCAAAAAGGTGTACGCGTTCATGAAGCCTGCGGTGAACCTGCTCGCGGGCATTCCGTCGATAGTGTACGGCTTTTTCGGGCTGGTGTTTATCGTGCCGCTTGTGCGCACGCTGTTCGGCGGCGCGGGAAAATCCTTGCTCACAGCGGGCATTCTCCTTGGAATAATGATACTGCCTACCGTCATAAAGACCTCGGAAGCGAGCCTTAACGCCGTACCCAAAAGCTGCTACGAGGGCGCGCGGGCGCTTGGCGCAACGCATGAGCGCAGCGTGTTCTTCGCGTCGCTGCCCGCTGCAAAGTCGGGCATACTGGCGGCAATAATCTTAGGCGTGGGCAGAGCTATAGGCGAAACCATGGCGGTAGTGATGATAGCGGGCAACCAGACCATGATACCGCGCAGCATCACCTCGGGCGTCAGAACGCTCACCACCAACATAGTTATAGAAATGGGCTACGCCACGGGGCTGCACCGCAGCGCGCTTATAGCTACGGCGGTAGTGCTGTTCGTGTTCATACTCATAATCAACCTCTGCTTCTCCGTGCTTAAAAGGAGGAAGGACAAATGATAAAGGCAGCCGTCACCCGTACCGAGGCGCAGCACGCAGCGCCCGAGGAATACATCAACAGGCAGACGCTCGGCGCTAAGCTGCGCGAGTACGCAAAAAGCCCGCTTTCGCTTGCGCTTATGATACTCGTAATGCTTTCCGCCCTTTTCGCCGCGGGAATACTGCTCTTTATCGTGGGCTATATCCTTGTAAACGGCATACCCAACATAACCGCGGAGCAGTTCGAGTGGAACTACACCCCCGAAAACCAGAGCATGACGCCCGCTATAATAAACACCGTGCTGATGACGGCGCTTACGCTGCTGATTGCAGTCCCCGTGGGTATCTTTGCGGCGGTGTATCTCGTTGAGTACGCAAAGCGCGGAAACAAGCTTGTAAAGCTTATCCGCATAACCACCGAAACGCTTTCGGGCATTCCGTCGATAGTGTTCGGTCTGTTCGGCTTTCTGATGTTCGTTATCCACCTTAAGTGGGGCAACGCAATGCTCGCGGGCGTTATAACGCTTGCTATGATGGTGCTGCCGCTTATAATCCGCACGACCGAGGAAGCGCTGCTCGCCGTACCCGACAGCTACCGCGAGGGCAGCTTCGGGCTGGGCGCGGGCAAAATGCGCACGGTGTTCCGCGTTATCCTGCCTACCGCAGTACCCGGCATAATGTCGGGCGTTATCCTTGCGATAGGGCGTATCGTCGGCGAATCCGCGGCGCTTATCTTCACGGCGGGAACATACCGCGCCGTACCCGAGTCGCTTATGGACTCGACAGCTACCCTTACCGTGCATATGTATATCCAGTCCAACGAGGGACTGCACACCGACCAGGCGTTCGCGAGCGCGGTTATACTGCTGGCGCTCACGTTCATTATAAACCTTGCGTCCGACCTTATAGAGCGCAGGATAGCGAGAAAGAAGGGCTGATATGAGCAAATTCGACATAACCGACGCAGAGCTTTACTACGGCGATTTTAAGGCGCTTAAGGGCATAAACCTAGCGATACCCGAAAACAGGATAACCGCGTTCATAGGCCCGTCGGGCTGCGGCAAGTCAACGCTGCTGAAGTCCCTTAACCGCATGAACGACCTTGTTGAGGGCTGCCGCATTACGGGGCAGTTCCTGCTTGACGGCGAGGACATTTACGGCAGAATGGACGTAAACGAGCTGCGCAAGCGCGTGGGCATGGTGTTCCAGAAGCCGAACCCGTTCCCCATGAGCGTGTACGACAACATAGCGTTCGGCCCGCGCACGCACGGCATACACTCAAAGGTAAAGCTTGACGATATCGTTGAGAAGTCCCTGCGGGACGCGGCGATATGGGACGAGCTTAAGGACAGGCTGAAAAAGAGCGCGCTGGGGCTTTCGGGAGGACAGCAGCAGCGCCTTTGCATTGCGCGCGCCCTTGCGGTGCAGCCCGAGGTGCTGCTTATGGACGAGCCGACCTCCGCGCTCGACCCTATTTCAACTTCTAAGATAGAAGACCTTGCAATTGAGCTGAAAAAGGAGTATACTATAGTTATGGTAACTCACAATATGCAGCAGGCGGCACGTATATCCGACATGACCGCGTTCTTCCTCTTAGGCGAGGTAGTTGAGTACGCGGACACCGACAGCATTTTCTCCAACCCGCAGGATAAGCGCACGGAGGATTACATAACGGGGCGTTTCGGCTGATAACAGGAGGCATAGTATGAGAAACCGTTTTGACGAGCAGCTGGAGCAGCTGAACGTTGAGCTTATAAAAATGGGCGCGCTCTGCGAGGAGAGCATTGCGTGCGCGGTAAAGGCTCTTTTCGGTGAAAAGACCGAGTTTATGATAGACAAGGTAAACGAAAACGAGAACGAAATTGACCACATGGAGCACGACATAGAGGCGCTGTGCATGAAGCTTCTGCTGCACCAGCAGCCCGTGGCGCGCGACCTGCGCAGCGTATCCAGCGCGCTTAAGATGATAACCGACATGGAGCGCATAGGCGACCAGTCGCAGGACATAGCGGAGATAGCGGGCTTTATCCACTCCGCGAGCCTTGCGGGCAGGGTGCATATAAACGAGATGGCGAACGAGGCTATAAGCATGGTGACGACAAGCGTGGATTCGTTCGTAAAGCGCGACATAACGCTTGCGCAGCGCGCTATAGACGCGGACGACAGGGTGGACGAGCTGTTCTTGCAGGTAAAGGGCGAGCTTATAGGGCTTGTCCGCAGCGACGCGGAAGACGCGGAGTATCTTATGGACCTGCTTATGGCGGCGAAGTATCTTGAACGAATAGCCGACCACGCAACCAACATTGCGGAGTGGGTGAAGTATTCCATAACAGGCGAGCGCTGAGGCGCGGAAACGAGGTAAGCAATGGTATTTCTGCTTGAGGACGATGGCAGCATACGCAACTTTGTACTGTATGCGCTTAATAATTCGGGACTGGAGGCGCGCGGGTTCGAGCGGCCCTCGGAGTTCTGGGCGGCGCTTGCGCAGGAGAAGCCTGCGGTGGTGCTGCTTGACATAATGCTGCCCGAGGAGGACGGGCTTAGCGTGCTTGCAAAGCTGCGCGCAGACCGCGAGTACGCGGACACGCCCGTTATAATGCTTACCGCGAAAAGCTCGGAATACGACAAGGTTATAGGGCTTGACAGCGGCGCGGACGACTACATAGCAAAGCCTTTCGGCACTATGGAGCTTATCTCGCGCATAAAGGCGCTAATGCGCCGCACGCGCAGGGATACCCGCACGGAGTACAGCTTCGGCGCGCTGTGCGTAAACACATCAAAGCACACCGTAACGGTAAACGGCGAGGACGTGCAGCTCACCTACAAGGAGTTTGAGCTGCTGTGCTACCTGCTTGAAAACATAGACGCGGTGCTTACCCGCGAGAAGATACTGTCGCGCGTGTGGGGCTACGACTTCGACGGCGAGAGCCGCACGGTGGACGTGCATATAAGGACGCTGCGGCAGAAGCTGGGCGACGCGGGGCGCATGATAGAAACGGTGCGCGGAATAGGCTACAAGGCGGTAAAACTCTGAAACGGGGCGAATTATGACAAAAAGGATTTTCGGCGGAGCGTTTGCGGCTTCGCTTACGGCGATAATTGCGGCGCTGGCGCTTGTGCTTGGCGTGACCTACGCAAACGAGCGCAGGCTCTATTCGCAGCAGATAGAGGAGCAGACGCGGCTGCTTGCAGTAACCATGCAGTACACCGCGAGCGACTTTGACGTGGCGAGCCTTGAAACGCTCGGCGCGTTTGAAAACAGGATAACCTACATAGCGGCGGACGGCACGGTGCTTTTCGACAACAAGGCGAACGTTGCGCAGATGGAAAACCACAACGACCGCGAGGAGGTAAGGGCGGCGCGCGAGAGCGGCAACGGCTCTGCGGTGCGCGAAAGCTCCACGATAAGCAAGCTTACGGTTTACTGCGCGCGGCAGATAGCGGACGGGTGCGTTGTAAGGGTATCGGGGACTATGGACACGGTGCTTGGCGTAATACTCGGTATGTGGTGGGAGGTGCTGCTGGCGTTCCTTGCGGCGGCTGCCGTTTCGGGCGGAATTGCAGCGCTTGTGGCGCGCGCCGTGGTAAAGCCGATAAACGCAATAGACCTCAAGAACCCCGACATAGCGGAGAGCTACGGCGAGATAGCGCCGCTTCTCCACCGCATAAAGGAGCAGAACGCGGAAATAGACGCCAAGATTGCGGAGCTTTCCCGCAGCCGCGAGGAGTTCGCGCTTATAACCGAGAACATGAGCGAGGGCTTTATCATAACCGACAGCCGCACCGAGGTGCTGTCCTACAACAAGGCGGCGCTCGACATACTGGGCGCGGACGGCGGTACGGAGGCGCAGACGCACAGCGTGCTTGCGCTCAACCGCAGCGAAAGCTTCCGCCGCGCGGTGGAAACGGCGCTGCTTGGCAGCCGCAGCGAGCAGGAGCTGACGCTCGGCGAGCGCGTGTACCAGCTTATCTCAACGCCCGTGTGGTCTGACGGAAATGTAAACGGCGCGGTGCTTATAATCCTTGACATAACCGAAAAGGAGAGCCGCGAGGAGCTGCGCAGGGAGTTCACCTCTAACGTATCGCACGAGCTTAAAACGCCCCTTACGACGATATACGGCATAGCTGACATGATAGTGGGCGGCATAGTAAAGCCCGAGGACATAGGCAGGTTTGCAGGGGACATACGCGACGAGGCGAAGCGGCTGATAGCGCTTATCGAGGACATAATAAAGCTTTCGCAGCTTGACGAGAACAGATTCCCCGACACAAAGGAGCGCGTGGACATACTCTCCCTTGCGGAGCTTGCGGCTTCGCGGCTTAAGACCGCCGCGGAGCAGAAGCACGTTACAATAAACGTGAGCGGCGCGCGCGCAGAATACACGGGAATGACCTCTGTGCTTGAGGAGATGATATACAACCTGCTCGACAACGCCGTAAAGTACAACCGCGAGGGCGGCAGGGCGGATATAGCCGTTGAGGACGCGCCCGATAGCGTTACCGTAACGGTGACGGACACGGGCATAGGCATACCCGCGGACAGCATAGGGCGCGTGTTCGAGCGCTTTTACCGCGTGGACAAGAGCCACTCGCGCAGGATAGGCGGCACGGGACTCGGGCTGTCCATAGTAAAGCACGGCGCGGCGCTTCACGGCGGCACGGTGACTATCTCCAGCGCAGAGGGCGCGGGGACTGCCGTAAAGCTCACGCTGCCAAAAACGGAATAAGCGAAGCCCCTGCATAATGCGCGCGGGGGCTTTTTGCTGTGCAAAATGTATGCGGGACACGGCAGCGCGGCTCTTGCTGAATGTCCGCAAGCTTCTCTTTTCGGTGTGAAATAGATGTAAGAGTAAAATTTTCCCGAAGCACAGGAGGGGTATTTGTGATAGGAACGATAAGCGGCAGCAGCGGGCGTGGCTCGATTCGCGCCGCGACTACGCGACAATGCAGGCGTACGTGCGCTCGTCTTATGTTAATGCAAGCGGCGTTACGCAGTATCAGACCATGGCGGCTGCGGAGTACAGTAACATAACAACAGATTTTTTATCGCCAATAATGTGGACGGCGAACGGGTACGGGATTACATTAGGTCCTGCATCTTCAACTATAAATAGAATATATTTTGATTGTTCAACAGGTTGGTTATTGTTCTTTATAGTATTCTATGATATAATAATTTCAACAAAGGAGGATAAGGTATGAACATTGGCAGAACAATATCCGAAAAAAGAAAGGCACTCCGACTTACTCAACAAGCATTAGCTGAAAAGCTGAATGTTTCTTTTCAAGCAGTTTCCAAATGGGAAAATGATACTTCCTGCCCCGACATTGAGCTTCTTCCGCATATTGCGGCTGTTCTTAACATCTCCATAGACTCTCTGCTCGGTTATACTTCGCAGTCGATAACGGATTATGACAATCGCTACAATACCGAAGGGTATTACTGGGGCTTAAAGCCGAACGACTTGTGTTATGAGATAATGCGAATTATGCCGCCCATAAAACCATATAAGGTGCTAGACATTGGTTGCGGCGAGGGAAAGGACGCTGTTTTTCTCGCAAGAAACGGTTATAATGTAACAGCCTTTGACGCTTCGGAACAAGGCTTGTCTAAAGCAAGGGAGCTTGCTGATATAAATGGTGTAAAGATTGATTTTTTCAAAGCAGATGTGAGAGATTTTAGGCTTGATACAAATTATGATATTATCTTTTCAAGCGGCATATTTCATTATATTCCGCACGAACTGCGTGAAAGCGTCGTCAACAATCTGAAAGCACATACAACTCCGAATGGTATCAATGTTATAAATGTTTTCGTACAGAAACCCTTTATCCCATTGCCGCCCGATTCGGAAAAAGGCGAGTTTGTGGTGGATAGTTGGAAGTCGGGTGAACTGTTTATGTATTTTTACGATTGGCTGTTCCATAAAAATGAGGAGTGGATTTTTGACTGCAATAGCAGCGGTGTTCCTCACAAGCATTGTATGGATGTACTGATTGCTGAAAAAGTATGACAAATTCACCGAAATAGTGTTCAGCGGAGAAATCTGCTATTTATCTAAGGCAATACCGCACAAAGATTGTGCGTGTATTGCGCAGTCAGATTTTTCGTCAGATTGTACAATGAGGACGACGCAAGGCTGACGCCTTGCTAGGACGAATTGTGCAAGATGACGGAAAAGATGCAAGCAAGACACGTACAAAATCCAATAAATGGTCTTTGTGCGGTGTTGCCCTAACAGATTACTAAGGCAACACCGCACAATTAACGGCTAACGCCTTTTCTAAGCGACGCCTATGGCTTACGCGGCGCTTGCTCGCATATTTTCCGCCATATTGCACAAATTCTCCTTGACAGGCGTCAGCCTGTCTGCGTCAAATTTATGCAATCTGACGAAAAATCTGACTTCGCAATCGTACGAAAATAATTATGCGGTATTGCCCTAAAAAAAGATGACCAAAGAGAGATGATTTCTTCTTTGGTCGTTTTTCATATTCGAATGGCTAACGAGTTTATTACGATATAGGGAAATAAGCCATTTGTCGAATTATCGGCTGCCCCTTGCTCCGTTTGGTATGTTCAACATCCCGCGATTGCCGCAGGGGGGGTTCGCGCAGCTGCCGCATTTTTCCAGAGAGACCGTGCGTTATCACATAGAAGCTGCCGCCCTCGTAATACGCGTTTACGAAGCGTACGAACGGCTCGCCGCCTACCGTTGCAAGCGCTATCACGCAGTCGCGCCCGAAGCGCTCCGCCATTAGCCTCGCCGCCTGTTCGTCCATAAAAATCACCCCGCCGTCATTATAGCATATAGCACAGAATTTGTCAAGTAACATATGTTGCGCAATGCGGCTTTCGGGCGTTATTAACTTAAAGCGGCGCGCGCGGTTGACAATTCCCGCCGAACCGTGTATACTTATAGTACTAACAGTTTGCAGAAAAGAGGTGCAGCCATGCCGCAGACCACGCCTGACAGCGAGCTTTTAAGCGTGTTCGCGCTGTTTTTTGACGAGCCGCCCGCGAGCGTTGAAATAAAGTCCACGGGGCGCGGCGAAAGCGATTTCAGGGAAAACGCTATAGCCGAGTGGAAAACGGGGGAAAAATACGTGCTTAAGCTCGCGGACAACGACTTTACGTTCCCCGAAAAAATAGAGGTATGGCGCAGGTGCGCCGAGGAGTACCGCAGACTGGGGTACTATTGCCCTGCGATTCTGCGCGACAAAAAGGGCGGCTTCCCCGTGGTGGAGTACAGGGGACGCCGCTGCGCAGCCTATGCGGAGGAATACTCGAAATACCGCCCGCTTGACGAGCGCGCGGACGAGAGCGAGAGCGGCTTCAGGGCGAGCGAGGAGCTTATGGACGAGGCTTTCGTAATGACGGCGAGGATAGCCGCGCAAAGGTTCGGCTTTTCGGCGTACCCGTCGGGCTACTGCCTGTTTGAGCGCTTCTGCCCGAGCGACGAAACCGACGAGGTGCTTGAAACCGCGCTCGAGTGGAAGCGCTGCGCGGATACGCTTGACGGCTTCGCGCAGCAGGCGGGGCGAATATGGCGGCGGTGGACGGAAAACCGCCGCGCGCTTAAGCGGCTTTATCCAAGCCTGCCAACGTCGGTTTTTCAGGCTGACCTCAACCCCACAAACCTTTTAACGGACGAAAGCGGGCGGCTTGTAGGCTTAATAGACTTTAACCTGTGCGGCAGGGACGTTCTGCTGAACTATGTTTTCAGGGAGATATGCTGGTTTGCCGAGAGCGAGAGGGAGCTTGCGTTTATCCTGCGCACGCTTAAAAATATGTCGCGCGTTTATGCGTTTACGCAGGACGAAATAACGGCAGCGCCGCTTATTTACAGGTGCGTAAAGCCGCTGTGGCAGCCGCGGCTCGACCGCCTTAAAAGCGCGGGCGGGGATTCTGAAAAAATAAGCGCCTGCCTTGACGAAATAGAATATATGCAGACGAGCGCGGTGGATTTCGCGCTTTATATGCGCGGGGAGTGACCGTTGCCGCGCCCGCGTACCGCGTATATAAGCCGCGAAATGAACTCTGAACGGCGCAGACGCCGCGTTGCGCGAATTACACCGCTTTCACGCAGCCGCCCGCCTCAACGCCTACGGTAAGCGTTTTCTCGCCGTTTTCCGTCGGGAATATCACTGCGCATTCGCCGCCGCGCTGCGAGGATATCTCGCACTCGGTGACAACGCCGTTTTCCCAGCGGGCGCTCAGCGTAAAGCCGCCGCGCGCGCACAGCCCCTCGAAGCTGCCGCTGCCCCATGCCGCGGGCAGCGCGGGCAGAAGCCTTATCGCGCCCTCGTGGCTCTGCACCAGCATTTCAGCCATGCCCGCGGAAGCGCCGAAGTTTCCGTCTATCTGGAACGGCGGGTGGAAGTCCCACAGGTTGTCGAACGTGCAGCTTTCAAGCAGACCGCGCAGCAGCTTGTAGGTGCGCTCGCCGTCGCCCGTGCGCGCCCACAGGTTTATTTTGTACGCGCGCGCCCAGCCCGTGGATTCGTCGCCGCGGTCGTTCATGGTGGCCTTTGCGGCTGCCATAAGCTCGGGGGTGCTGCGGTTTATCTGCTTGCCGGGGTACAGCCCCATAAGGTGGGAGATGTGGCGGTGGTTCTTCTGCACCGCGGAGCGGTCGAAGTCGGGTTCGTCCTCCTCGTACCACTCTTTAAGCAGACCCGTTTTGCCTATGTGGTAGGGCTTTAGCCGCGGGAGTATTTCGCGCGTTTTTGCCTGCAATTCTCCATCTTCGCCAAGCACCTGCGAAGCGCTCAGGAAGTCTATAAAGAGCTGCTCAATAAGGCTCTGCTCGTAGGTGTTGCCAATGGAAGCAGGACCGTGTTCGGGCGAGTACGTGGGCGAGGACACCATGCGCCCCTGCTTTTCGTCCCATATCAGCCACTGCGTGTAAAAGCGCACGCTCTCGCGCATTATCGGGTATATCTTAGCGCGCAGGTACTCCTCGTCGCGCGTAAACTCGTAATGCTCCCAGATGTTCTGCATAAGCCACGCCACAGCTGCGGTAGACCAGCCCCAGTAAAACTCCCAGCCGGGCGCTGTCCACCCGAAGGGCGAGCATTGCGTGTGCGCCGTCCAGCCGTTTTCGGGGTGAGCGCCGTCGGATACTATGTTGTAGTACTCGCGCGCGGTAACGCGCCCTGGCTCGCGCAGGGAATCGAGGAAATCCACGAGCGGCAGCGCGGTTTCCGCCATATTGGTGTTGTGCGCGCCCCAGTAGTTCATTTGCAGGTTTACGTTGATGTGATAGTCGCAGCACCACGGCGGGGTGTTGCTTTCGTTCCACACGCCCTGCAAATTAGCGGGGAGCGTCCCCTCGCGCGAGGACGATATGAGAAGATACCTGCCGTAGCGGAAATAGAGCGTTTCAAGCGCGTTCATGGCGCGGCGGTCGCCCTCGCGGTACGCTTTGAGCAGTCTGTCCGCGGGCATATCCGCCTCCTCGCCGAGAGTAAGCGAAACGCGGTCGTATATCGCGCTGTAGTCCGCGTAATGCTCCTCGTAAAGCGCGTTATAGCCTTTTTTTACGGCGCTTTCAAGCAGCGGGCGCGTTACGCTTTCGGGGGAAACGCTCGTGCGGTAGGTCGGGTACTGCATGGCGTAATCGGTAGCGGCGGTGAAGTATATCACGGCTTCGGAAGCGCCCTTTACGGAAATCCCCGCCTCGGTTATTGAAAGCTCGCCGTCCGTGCGCACCGCAAAGCGCGCGTCGAAGCGCATACCGTTGTCGTCCACCGCGCCGCTGTAAACAAGCGCGCCGTCCTCGGCGTAAACCCTGCCGCCCTGCGACTTGCCAACTGCCGCCCTGAACGAGAGCGCGCCCGCCCTGTCCGCGCCGAACCTGAACGCAATAACACGCGCGGGGTAGCTTGCGAACGCCTCGCGCACGTGCCTTACGCCGCCCAGCGTAAACTCGCAGCCGTAAAGCGCGCGCGCAAGGTCGAGCTGCCTGCGGTAGCCCTCGGGCGCGCCGTCGGGCAGGTCGAAGTCAAGCTCCAGATTGCACAGCAAAAGGTAGCTGCCGAAGTCCCCGTCGCCCGTAAGCTCGGGGAGAAGCTCCTTAACGCGCGCGTAATTGCCCGCGGAAAGTTCCTGCTGCACCTCGCGCACGTATTTGTACCTGTCGCGCTTGTTGCCGCCGTAATAGTCGGGGCGGCGCTCGCACGGACCGCCCGCCCAAAGCGTTTTTTCGTTCAGCACAATGCGCTCGTGCCGCGCCCCGCCGAACATTGAAGCGCCGAGATACGCGTTGCCTACGGGCAGGCAGTGCTGCTCCCAGAATGAGTAGCTGTCGCCCGCTGCGGGGATTTTCCCCTCCTGCTCAAGATATATAACGTCCATATTTATCCTCCGAATGTGTTGTCAGGTTTAATCCTGCTTATAAGCTCAAGCGAAAGCTCGGAAATAAGCGCGTAGTCCTCCTCGCTCGGCGCGCCGTCCGTCTGCGCAAGCGTGTGGAATATGCCCTGTATGCAAAAGCTCAGCACAAGGCTGTTTTCGTGGGTGGAATACTCGGGCGCGCTGTCGAACAGCGCCGTCTTGATGCGCCGCTCTATCTTCTGCGAAAACAGCCCGTAGCGGCTGCCCGAGAATATCGCGGACAGTTCGCCGCGGCGCTCCACAAACGCGTTGAGTACCTTTTGCGTACACGCCTGCGGGTCGCTTGCAAACCCGCCGAAGCCGCCTATATCCGCAAGTATCGCGTCTATAAGCTTGTCCTCTATTTCGTCTGAGAGCGCGTAAATATCCGCGTAATGCAGGTAGAACGTCGCCTTGTTTATCCCCGCGAGCGCCGCAAGCTCCGTTACGGTTATCCTTTCAATGGGCTTTTTGCGCCGCAGCGAAAGAAACGCCTCTCTCACGGCGTATCTGGTGCGCTTTATTCTAAGGTCCATGCCCGCTCCTTTCGCGACTATTGCCGTGTATCCGTCGCATAAGCGACTGTCGGCGCAATTTGTCGGTTGAACGCGCCGTTCAACTCTTGTATAATTATAGTATAAAAAACGACGGCTGTCAATAACTTTTTAGCCGCCGCAGGAGGAACAGAAAGCATGAATCTCGGAGAATACTGCGCGGGCGGCAGCTTTGACGCGTATAAATATCTTGGCGCGCACCCTGTTTTTGAGGACGGAAAATGCACGGGTACAGTGTTTCGGGTATACGCGCCCGCAGCGGAGCGCGTATCGGTAATAGGCGAATTTAACGGCTGGACGGATACCTTTATGGAGGACGCGGGCGGCGTGCGCGAGGTGTTCATAAAAGAAGCGCAGCCCGACATGATGTACAAGCTGCGAATTTATGCAAACGGCGGCATGACCGAGCGCTGCGACCCCTATGGAAGGGGAATGGAGCTGCGCCCGGGGTTCGCCTCGTACATACGCGCGCAGCGCTTCAGGTTTACGGACGACGAGTGGCTGCGCACCCGCCCCACATGGCACGGCGACGCGCTCAACATTTACGAGGTTGATTTAGGCTCGTGGAGGACCTCCCCAAAAAGCAAGAACGGGTGGTACACCTACAAGCAGATAGCGCCGAAGCTTGTTTCTTATGTAAAGAAGTGCGGCTACAACTGCATTGAGGTAATGCCGCTTGCTGAATACCCCTGCGACGAGAGCTGGGGCTATCAGGCGACGGGGTTCTTTGCGCCCACGGCGCGCTACGGCACGGCGGACGAGCTGCGGTATTTCGTAAACTACTGCCACGCGCACGGAATAGCCGTTTTCATGGACTTTGTGCCTGTGCATTTCGCGGTGGACGGCTACGCGCTGGCGCGCTTTGACGGCACGCCCATGTTTGAGAGCGAGTTTAACGACATAGCCTACAGCGAGTGGGGCAGCTGCAGCTTCGACTACTCCCACCCCGTGGTATGCAGCTTCCTTAAGTCTGCGGCGGACTACTGGCTCAGCGAGTTCCACTTTGACGGGCTGCGCATGGACGCCATAAGCCGCATTATTTACTGGGGCGGCGAACCCGCGCGCGGCGAGAACGTGAGCGGCACTAACTTCCTGCGCTCAATGAACGCGGGGCTTAAGGCGCGCCACCCGTCCGCGGTACTCTGCGCGGAGGATTCCACGGACTACGAGCGCGTTACAAAGGCGGTAAGCGAGGGGGGCTTAGGCTTCGACTACAAGTGGGACATGGGCTGGATGAACGACACGCTCGACTACTTCAAGAAAACGCCCGAGCAGCGCGTGGACAACTACCACAAGCTCACGTTTTCCATGCTGTATAACTACAGCGAGAAGTATATCCTGCCGCTTTCCCACGACGAGAGCGTTCACGGAAAGGCGACCATAGTGCAGAAGATGTACGGCGACTACGACGACAAATTCCCGCAGGCGCGGGCGCTTTATATGTATATGTATGCGCACCCCGGCAAGAAGCTTAGCTTCATGGGCAACGAGTTCGGGCAGCTGCGCGAGTGGGATGAAAAGCGCGAGCAGGACTGGGCGGTGCTTACCTACCCCATGCACGACAGCTTCTCAAAATTCATGGCGCGGCTATGCCGCCTGTACCTCGAGCGCCCCGCGCTTTCCCGCTGGGACGACAGCGTGGACGGCTTCCGCTGGCTTGACTGCGACAGCCCCCTGCGCCGCTGCTACGCGCTCGTGCGCAGCTGCCCCGACGAGAGCGCCATAGCGGCGGTCTTCAACTTCTCCGACTGCGTACAGAAGTGGAACACCCTCAACATCGGGCGCGGCAACACGCTAACCCTGCTCCTTGACAGCACCGAGGACAGGTGGAGCGGCTGCGCGCCGCACTACCCGCACTCGCTTACCGCCGACGAGAACGGCAACGTTACGTTCGACGTGCCGCGCTACTCGGCAGCGTACTACGAGGTCGGCCGAGTGTCTCGACACGCGGTTACGGCCGAATGAGCCGAGGCAGCGACTCATACAGCCGTAACCGCCCGTCGTGCAGCCTACAACACAAAAACGCCCCCGCGCAAAGGCAGGGGCGCTTATTGCTGTGTAGCTGCGCGGACGATTGCCGCGCGCTCATACGCGCGACTAACCGCGCGCACGGTTTTTAGGGCAATACCGCATAATTATTTTCGCGCGATTGCGCAGTCAGATTTTTCGTCAGATTGTACAATGAGGACGACGCAAGGCTGTATGCCTTGCTAGGACGAATTGTGCAATATGGCGGAAAAGATGCAAGCAAGCGCCGCGTAAGCCATAGGCGTCGCTTAGAAAAGGCGTTAGCCGCTAATTGTGCGGTGCTGCCTTAGAACGCATAGTCTGCGAACGTGCTTTCAACGATGGGGGAGAACTCCGCGCTCTTCTGCGCCCAGCTCTCGCCCTCGAATGCAACGTTGGTTACAAGTCCGAACAGGCCGTCCTCAAATTCCTTGCCGAAGCCGTAGCCGCCCTCAAAGAGGAACGTGAACTTTTCGGGGTCCATCATGTCTATCCACAGGTCGTACTGCTTCTCGTCCCATGTGATTACCCATCTGCGCTCGCCGGGGTACTTCTTGTGGTCCTTCTTGAAGTAAATAGGCTCGGGGTTGATGTGGTCTTCCTTTACCTTTGCAATGATTGCAGGGTCGGTTTCGTATACGCGGAAGCAGTTGATAAAGTCGATAGCGCCCGTGATGTTCTTAGCGCCCTTGGGGATAAGGAAGCCGTAGGTGTCAACTTCCTGATAGTAAGCGTCTGCGTTGGGGTCTCTGGGCAGCGGAACGAACGCGTAGTCGCTGGGCGTGTCGAAGATGTCGTCCTTAACGCCTTCCTTGTTCTGCGTGTGCTCGGAAAACGAGGTGTAGGACCACTCGGGTTCCATGAGGTAGAACAGTATCTTGTCGCTGTAGTTGGGGAAGTCGGCAGGGTCAATCCAGTCGCCGCCTATCTTGTTGAGCTGGTAGGGCATACCCTCGCGGTACAGCTCCTCAAAGAAGCCCATAGCTCTCGTTACGTTCTCGTTGTTGAGGTTGTTTATCATCGTGCCGTCGGAATTTACCTGAACAAAAGGAGTACCCGTTGTGCCGACGATAGCGGAAGCGGTAGTGTGGGTAGCGAAGTAGCCGATGTTGCCGTCAGCCTTGTCGCAGAACGTTACCATCATCTCCCTGAACTTGTCCCATGTCCACTGGTTGTTCATGTAAAGCTCGTAGGGGTCTTCAAGGTTGTTCTCGGCAATGGTCGTCTTGCAGTAGTTTACCGCAAAGGACGTTGTGAGCTTGTGCGGGAAGTAGTAGTGCTTGCCCTTGTACTCGTAGCTCTCGATAATGTCCTTCATGCCTACCCACAGCGCGCTGTTCATGTCTATGTAGTCGTCAAGCGGCTCAAACATATTCTTGGAAACCGTGCCGGGGTAAAGGAACGCGTCCTTAAGGCAGATGTCGGGGGACTCATCGCTTGCGATAAGCGTGCCGAGCTTCTCATAATACACAGAACCCGAGTTGCCCTGAATATGCTCTATCGTGCCGCCGTACTGCTCGCCCTGGAATACGAGGCACTGCTCCGTACCCTTCTGGTCGTTTGCAACCTCGTAGTGGCTGAATACTTTTACAACGCCCGCGTTTCCGCTGGGTTTGTAGTTGTCAGTCGCTACAACGTCCGCAGTCTTGTCGGTCTGGTCGAGCGCCATATCGGGGTCTGCGGTGGTAACTGCCGTAGATACCTCGGAAGATGTAGCGGGAGAGTTTCCGCCCGAGTTGGGGTTAGCGCCCTCCTCTTCGCAGGCCGTAAGACCCGCAGCCATACCCGCGATAAGCACGCAGGCAAGAATTCTTTTAAGAGTGCTGTTCATTTTGGTGATGTTCCTCCTTGATTGCTTTGAATAAACCCGCAAGCGGGCTTGATTCCTTTGGTGATTTGCGAAGCGCAGAGCGTTCGCCTTATATCGGTAATCAGCTTACCTCGCTGATAGCCGCGTCCATAACAGGCATGAACTCCTCGCAGGTCTTCGTCCAGCTTTCGCCCCGCTCTACAACTCCCATGAGAAGCGTGCCTACGTCGTCGGTAAGCTTCGTGCTGAAGCCCTCTACCTTTTCGCTTACATATGTAAACTTCGGCGAATCGCACATCTCGCGCCACAGGTCGTACTCGCGCTCGCCCCACGTTATTACCCACCTGCGGTGACCCTTGTAGTCGCCCTTGGTGTAGTATATAGGCTCGGGGTTGATATGCTCCTCGCGCACCTTTGCCTGTATCTCGGGGTCGGTTCTGTATACTCTGTGGAGATTTATGTACTCTACAGCGCCGTTTATGTTCTTAGCGCCCTTGGGTACAAGGAATCCGTAGGTGTCGAACTCGGTGTAATACGCGTCCGCGTTGGGGTCTCGCGGGAACGGCACGAACGAGAAGTCCGAGGGCGTGTCGAGAATATCGTCCTCCCAGCCCTTTTTGTCCTGCGTTGCGGTAGATTCGGAGATGTACGACCACTCAGGCTCGGTGCAGGTGAACAGCAGCTTATCGCTGTACAGCGGGAACTGACTCGGGTCTATCCAGTTGCCGAACTCCTTGCCGTAGGTAAGCCCCTCTCTGCACAGCTGCTCAAGGAAGCTCATAGCGCGCGTTACCTCGGGCGACTGGAAGTTGTTGCTTACGCCCTCGTTTGTCGCGCTTACAAGCGGCACGCCCGTCGTTGCAATAAAGCTCGTTATCGTGTGGTTAGTCGTAAAGAAGCCTACGTTGTCCTCGCTCTTGTTGCAGAACTGCGTCATAAGCTCGCGCCACGCGTCCCACGTCCACTCGTTCTTAAGGTACAGCTCGTACGGGTCGGTAAGGTCGTTTTCCTCAAAGGTCTTTTTGTTGTAGTTAAGCGCGTACATGGTGGTAGTCATATGCGGGTAGTAGAAATGCTGCCCCTTGTAGCTGTAGCTTTCGATTATGGGTATCATGCCCTCCCACAGCGGGGTGTTCATGTCTATGTAGTCGTCAAGCGGCTCGAACAGGTTCTTGCCGACGTTGCCGGGGTACAGCAGCGCGTCCTTTGTCACAAGGTCGGGCGAATCGTCAGAAGCCACGAGCGCTGCGAGCTTGTTGTAAAACTCGTCGCCGAACGAAACGCGCTGCACCTCTATATCGCCGCCGTAAACTTCGGACCTGAAGATAAGCGTCTGCTCGGTCGCCTTCTGGTCGGTGGTTATGTCGTAAAACCCTAGGAACTTTACAATGCCCGCGTTTCCGCTGGGTTTATACTCGGCGGTGGAGAGGTCCTTGGTTTCCTTGTCGGTGTTTTCGAGCTTGTCGTTTTCGTCCATAGAGCTTTGCGGAGTTGTCGCTGCGGTAGCCGCGCTGATTTCGCCCGCGCCGCCTGATACAGCTCCTTCTTCCTCGCACGCGGTAAGCCCCATAGCCATAGCCGCACACAGAATACACGCGGCAATTCGTTTGCAATTCATCGGGGGGTACGCTCCTTTCGATATGTAAGCTTGTCAGAAATCGCTCACACTTCTGTTAAGTTATGTGTGATTTTTGACATATGTATTCGTTTTCAGTATTATTATATTCTCTTTTTTTCACAAGAACAATTGACAATTTTCCCGATTTATATTATAATATTCCCAAAGGGATAGTTGCGGAGATGATTTAACCGCATTTAGCTTGAAATTTAGCTAAAAGCCCGATTAAATTAAGGAGATGTAAATATATGGATATGTCCACCGCAATGCCGCGCCGTTCGGATATGCAGGAGCTGGCGCGCCACGGGAGCGACGAATTTCCCATACAATATTATGTAAACCGACTTTCGCCCGAGGGTGGCGAGGAAGTCCCGCTGCACTGGCACCCGCGCCCCGAGATATTCACGGTACACCGCGGCACGGTGCGCGTGCGCGTGGGCAGCAGCGAGCTTACGCTGAAAAGCGGCGAGGCGCTGTTCTTAAACGTGAACACGCTGCACAGCTACGCGTGCGGCGGCGCGGAGGTCTGCCTGTGTCCCGACATCGTGTTTTCCGAGGAGCTTATAGCGCCGCTCAACAGCGCGATAAACCGCTTTTACGTCACGCCCGTTATAATGAACGAGAAGCTCCCCTATATCCACATGACCGAGCAGGTAAACTGGCAGGCGGAAGTGCTGTACCGCCTTGACGAGGTGTTCTCGCTGCTCAGCCGCTACGGCAAAACGGGCGTTTACGGCGAACCCGAGCTAATCCACTTCCGCCACACGGGCATGAAAAGCGCCTGCTTCGAGATGGAAGTGCAGCGCTCGATGAACGCCATCTGGCAGAGCGTATACACGCATATGTCGGAATGCGAGATACCCTCGGTAATAAAGAACGAACACGCGCTGCAAATCCGTATGCAGAAAATGCTCGCGTTCATCAACGAGAGCTACTCGCGCGACATAACCCTAAGCGACATAGCGGGCGCTGCAAGCATAAGCAAAAGCGAGGCCTCGCGCTGCTTCCAGAGCTACCTCAGCACTTCGCCCGTAAACTACCTGCTCAACCTGCGCATACAAAAGGCAATGCAGCTTCTGCGCTCCACCGAAATGACCGTAGAAGCCGTAAGCCTTGAATGCTGCTTCGGCAGCTCCGCCTACTTCTGCAAGCTCTTTCGCTCCCGCACAGGCATGACCCCCCGTCAATACCGCTCCAACGGGGTCGGCAGCCCGACAGGCAATTCCGGCTGATTGTGCTGCGTTGGCGTGCGCTCATTCAGCCGTAACCGCCCGTCGGGCTTCCGACCGCCCGTCGGGCTTCCGACCGGCTTAGTATATGTGCAGCTGCGCGCCGTCGCGCAGGAACACGGGTATCACGTCTATGGGGGCGGGGACTACCACGCGCTGCCCGCCGTCGTACGTCGCGTGGGTGTTCGCGTCCTCCCATTGCGCGCCCGCGGGCAGCCATACGGAGCGCTCTGCCGCTCCCGCCCCGACGACGGGCGCTACGAGCAGCTTGTCGCCGAACATATATTCGTCCGCGCACTCGCACGCCTGCTTGTCCTGCGGGAAGTCGTAGAACAGCGGGCGCATTATGGGCGTGCCGTTTTCGGCGGTTTCACGCATACATTCGCGGATATAGCCGCGCAGGTTCTCGCGCACGAAAAGGAACTTTTTGAGTATTTCGTAATTGTCCTCGCCGAAGCTCCACACTTCGTTGTCCTGCCCGCTTGTGAGCTGGCGCACGCCGTTTATGAACTCCTCCTCGCGCTCGTACCACGGGCTGCGCTCGCCGTGCATTCTGAACACGGGGCAGAAGCAGCCCCACTCGAACCACCGTACAAGCAGCTCGCGGAACGCGGGGTTGGTTATCTCGCCGCCTAAAAAGCCGCCTATGTCGCTCGTCCACCACGGGATACCCGCCATCGCCATGGAAAGCCCCGCGGTTATTTGCTCGCGCATTGAGCGGAACGAGGAGTAAATGTCGCCGCTCCATGTGAGCGCGCCGTATTTCTGGCTGCCCGCCCACGCGCAGCGCACAAGGCTAAGCACGTCCGTTTCGCCCGAGGCGCGCAGGCCGTCGTAAAAGCCCTTTGCATAGCCCACGGGGTAGACGTTGGTGCATTGCAGCGCAGGACCTGCGTAGTAGCGGTAGTTGTCGAAGTCGTAAGGGCCGTACTCAGGCTCGGCTTCGTCCAGCCAGTAGCAGCGAATGCCGTACTGCCCGTAGTTTTCGCGGCACTTCTCCCACACGTAGCGCTGCGCTGCGGGGTTCGTCGCGTCGTAGAACGTGGTGTTGCCCATCCACGTCATGTGTATCGCGTTTGAGCGGTCCGCGGTGACAAGCAGCCCCTTGTCGCTCATCTCGCCGAAGTTCTCGCTCTTTTCATCTATAGTCGGCCATACGGAAACCACCGTTTCAACGCCGAGCGCCTTAAGCTCGCGCACCATTGCGGCGGGGTCGGGCCAGTCGCGCGGCTCAAACTTAAAGTCGCCCTGCCTTGTCCAATGGAAGAAGTCCACAACGATAGCGTCAAGCGGCAGCCCGCGCCTTTTATGCTCGCGCGCGATTGCGAGAAGCTCGTCCTGCGTGCGGTAGCGCAGCTTGCACTGCCAGTAACCCAGCCCGAACTCGGGCATCATGGGGCTTCTGCCCGTGGCGAGGGTGTACTGCGCCATTATCTGCGCGGGCGTGTCGCCTGCGGTTATAAAGTAGTCGAGCTTTTTGGTGCTTACCGCCTTAAACTCGGTTACATTGTTTGCGAAAACCGCCGTGCCTACTGCGGGATTGTTCCACAAAAAGCCGTACCCGCGCGAGGAAATGAAGAACGGCACGCTTGCCTGACTGTTCCTGTGGCAAAGCTCCAGCGAGCAGCCCTTTTTGTCGAGCCGTCCGTCCTGATACTGCCCCATGCCGAATATCATCTCGCCGTCGTACGCCTCAAAACGCGCGGCGAGTGAGAAGTCGCTGGTGCCGATAATGGGCTTTAGCTCGCGCGCCTCAACGCGAAGCGGCACGCAGTAACGGTTTATGCGGTCGCGGTTGCGCCAGTATTCCTCCGTCAGCACTTCGCCGCGGCTGTTTAAAAAGCGCAGCCAGCCCTCGTGCGTGATATGCACGGTAAGCGCGCCGTTCGTCACGCGGTATTCTGTAGCGGTCCGGTGGTACTGCGCGTACTCCTCGCCCTTGTACCACGGGTCTGTAACGTCTATTTCCGCGCTCTCAAAGCTAATGTCGGTCTGCGGCACGGGCTCGGTGAGCGCCCAGTCGTTCCCGTCCATTGCGGGGGTTGCGGTCATTCTCACGCGGAACGAGTTTTCGCCCCACGGGTCTATCCAAAGCTGCCTTGTGCCGCTTGCGATTATCACGCGGCTGTTTTCGCGGTAAACTCTCATGTTGTCCTCCGTAGCAATTTAATCCCTGCTGAATTTTCGCATAACCGCAAGCGCGGTGTGAATGCCGTCTACTGCCGCGGACATTATCCCGCCCGCGTAGCCTGCGCCCTCCCCGCAGGGGAAAAGGTTGTCCGCGCATTCCGCAGCGCCGTTTTCGCCGCGCGGTATGCGCACGGGCGAGGAGCTGCGCGTTTCTATCGCAGTAAGCACGCTGTCGCTGTCCGAAAATCCGCTTATCCTGCGCTCAAAGAAGCACAGCCCATCTTTCAGCGGCTGCGCTATAAACTGCGGGAACAGCTCGCGCAGGTCCGCGCTCTCAACGCCCGGGAGATATGTCGGCGTAACGCGCCCGAGCGAGAGCGCGCCGCCGCTCCCCACGAACTCGCGCGTGAGCATTGCGGGCGCAGCGCCCGTTCTGCCGCGCTTGCCCATCTCAAACGCCCTTTCCTCAAGGCGGCGTATGAACTCCGCGCCTCCGAGCGCTCCGCCGCCGAAGTCCTCGGGGCTTACTGACACGAGAACGGCGCTGTTGGCGTTCTCGCCCGCGCGGTCGAAAAAACTCATGCCGTTTGTTACAATGCTGCCCGCGCCGCTTGCGGAAGCCACAACGTAGCCCCCCGGACACATACAGAACGTGTACACGCCCCTGCCGTTTGCGCGGTAGGAGAGCTGGTATTCCGCAGGGGGAAGCGCGGGGTGACCCGCGAACCTGCCGTAAAGCGCTCTGTCAATGTCCTCTTGCAGGTGTTCTATCCTCGCGCCAACCGAAAACGGCTTTGGTACGAGCGTAACGCCGTTTTTAAGCAGCATGGCGAACGTATCGTGCGCGGAATGCCCCACGGCAAGCACAAGCGCGCCGCACGGTTCGTAAGCGCCGTTAACGCAAAGCGAAGCAACTCGCCCGCCGCTTATTTTCAGCTCCTCCAGCGGGGAGAGAAAGCGCACCTCGCCGCCGCGCGCGATTATCTCGGCGCGCAGGTTCTTTACAACGCCGCGCAGCTTGTCCGTGCCGATATGCGGTTTTGCCTTTGCGAGTATCTCCGCGGGCGCGCCGAGCTGCACGAAGCGCTCCAGCACGCGCGCGCACAGCGGGTCGCCTATCCTTGTGGTAAGCTTGCCGTCAGAGAACGTCCCCGCGCCGCCCTCGCCGAACTGCACGTTGGCGCGCGGGTCGGGTACGCCGGTCCGCCACGAGCGCTCCACCGCCTGCACGCGCTCGTCCATAGCCGCGCCGCGCTCCAGCACCACGGGGCGGTAGCCGTATTCGCAGAGCGTGAGCGCGCAGAACATTCCCGCAGGACCGAAGCCCGCGACGTAAATGCGCCCGTCGGGCTTTTCCGTGCCAAACTCGGGGGACAGCCCGCTGTGCGTGAGCAAGCGCACGTCCGCGAAGCGCTCCGCAAGGGCGCGTTCCCTTTTAACGCTTGTAAGCTCCGCCTTAACGGAGCTTACAAAGCACACCTCTCCGCGGCGCGCGTCAACGGAGCTTTTATAGAGCGCTGCGCTCTTTACCTCGGCGGGTTTGAGCCGCAGCTTGTCCAGCGCCTTTGCAACGGCGTTTTCGCGCGGCTCGCCGAGGGCTGTTTTTATCTGTGAGATGATTATTGCCATTTATTCTGTGTTTTCCTCGGTATAGTAGGCGTAGACAGCAGCCTTATAGCTGCCCGTTACCCAGCAGGTCTGATTGCTGCCGCGTATGGTTATGGACAGCGGCACGTCCTGCGAACCCTCGCGCAGCGACACGCCAAGCAGGTTCGCCGTTACGAAGAAGTCCGCCGCGGTAAGCTCCGCGAGCTGCTCTGACGGGCCTATGGCGGTTATCGTAATCTCGTTTGTGATTAGCGACACGTCCATGCCGTCGGGCTTGTTGGTGACCGCGATATTGCTTATCGTGTAGTCGAGCTTGCCGTAGTCCGCGATATCCCACGTTATCTGCGCGTTTACGTTGCCCGAGAGGTTCTTGCAGTCCTTAGGCAGCGGGATAGGCACGATGGTCTTTTGGTTGAGCCTTATGTCGCTTATGTCTATCATGCCGATATCAAGCTCGCTCTGGTTGTCGAGCGAATCGTCGGGAACGGCTACGATAATGGTTTTGGGGGAGATGTCGAAGCGCAGGCTCGACTGGTCGAAATTCGGCGGGCAGTTTACAAGGCGGAACGCGAGCGTAAGCTCCTTTTGCCTGTAAACGGGGATATTTACGGAGATTATCTCTGCGGATATCTCAATGTCGCTTGTGGAGAGCTTTGCGTTGTTTGCGCCGTATACCGTAACCTCGCCTGCGGTTTCGTGCGATTCGGTTACCTCGCCGCTGAGCGTGGAGCGCGCTTCAATGCGCGTTATCTTGTTAAGCACGCTTGCAGAACCCGTGAGCGTTACCTTTGCGGGGTTCGCCTGAATGCCGTCCGCGTCGAGGAAGTAGCCCTCGGCTGCGGAAACGTCGGGCGCGGTAGCGGTAACGTCGAACTCGCGCGAGATTATCTCCTCAACGACTATAGTCACCGTCAGCGTGTGAACTTCCTTTATCGTGCATTCCGCGTCAACGGCAGCGACTTCTATCGGCACGGTTTTCGTACCCGCAGAGGACACCGACGACAGGTCGAGCGCGGCGGTAAAATCGTTGTTAGTGAGCTTTACCACGTCGAAGCGCTTGCCCTCGATGGTGATGTCCACCGATTTCTGATAGTCGCTTACGATTTGCAGATTGTTCTGCTTCATGTAGTCGGTGGGCGCGGCGGTTATCGGGATATTTGCGATGGTAGAGGTGACAGTCGGGTACACCTCCACGGTAACGAACAGCCAGAAGCCCACCGCGATAACGAACGCTAATATAAGCAGCCCTATGTTCGCCCTGAGGTCTGCGCCTATTTTCTTGAGAAATTCCATTGTGCGTTACCTCCTACTGCTGCTTGGGCTGCGGTTTGCGGCGGCCTTTCAGCAGGCGGCCGTGCGAGTCCTCGGGCATTTTCTTCTTAAGAATATTTATGAGGTCCTCCTTGGTGATGTCGCGGGTAAGCTGCCCCTCGAACGCCACGGAGATTTTTCCCGTTTCCTCGGACACGACGATTATAAGCGCGTCGGATTTTTCGCTTAAGCCTATTGCAGCCCTGTGGCGCGTGCCAAGCTCTGAAGCTAAGTAGCTGTCGTTTTCGGGCATGGGCAGGTAGCACGAAGCGGCGTAAATGCGGTTGTCGCGGATAATCACCGCGCCGTCGTGAAGCGGCGCTTTGTTAAAGAACAGGTTGCACAGCAGGTTCGCCTCGACGTTGGCGTTGATTATGGCGTTGTTCTCCTTGATGTACTCGGAGATTTTCGTCTGCCGCTCGATTACTATGAGCGCGCCCGTCTTGCTTTCGTGCATTTGCTGGCAGGCGTCGGCTATCTCGGCGATAGCGGTGCTGCGCGCGGACTTGTCGAGCGGGGAGTTCGTCACGGGCGTGCCTATGGGTACGCGGGTGCGCCCGACTTTCTCGAGAATACGGCGCAGCTCCGGCTGGAACACGATGATAAGCGCGATAAGTCCCACCTGAAAGAAGTTTTCGATGATGTAGGTTATGGCCTGCAATTGCAGCAGGAATTTCGCTAAGAGATACACCACCACAAGGATAACTACGCCCTTGAGAAGCTGCGCGGCGCGCGTTTCCTTCATGAGTTTAAGAATGTAGTAGATTAGAATTGTAAGCAGCAGTATGTCAAGCACGCCCGACAGCCCCGCAGAGGCAATAAGGTCGATAAAGCTGCGAATCACTAGTATTATGCTGTTGAAAATATCCACGTTGCCGCTCCTTTACATAAGGGTCAGGTAAGCTCCCCGCGCTCTGCGCCGCGTATAAGCACGCCGATAAACTCGTACCCTGCGTTGCAGCTTACCACCGCGCCGCACTTTTCAACAAGGGCGGGGCCGTAGCCTACGCGCTTTGTCATCTTGTCGATAAACTCCTTATCGCAGTCGGGGCGGGTGGTGGTTATAACGCACCACGGGGT
The DNA here is from genome assembly GCA_934462925.1 of uncultured Oscillospiraceae bacterium. Taxonomy (GTDB): domain Bacteria; phylum Bacillota; class Clostridia; order Oscillospirales; family Ruminococcaceae; genus CAG-115. Next base: position 161,686 of record CAKSIT010000001.1, read on the forward strand.
TTCGGGAATCATGTTTTTGGCGATGGTTTCCACAGCCGCGTCTATTACCGCCTTTTCGCCGCGGACCTTGCGCAGCACCTGCGTTTTGTCGTCGTAAAGCGAAATGAGCGGGCGCAGCCCCATAAGCTCGCCGAGGAACGAAGCCGCCGCGGAGATACGTCCGGACTTCTTCATATGGCGCAGGTCGAAGCCGATTATGTAGCTTTCGGAGTGGCGCGCCCAGTCGGTGAGATACGCGACGACGCTTTCGGCGTCCTGCCCCTCCTCTATCTTGCGGCACGCCTCGAGAATGGGGTAGCCGTAGCAGAGCGTGTAGTTGCGCGAATCAACGGTGTACACCTTAAGGTCGGCAAGGTCCGCGACGTTCTGCTTTGCGAGTACGGCGTTGGAGTAGGTCTGCGAACCCGCGCCGTTTATTACGTCCACGATTATTTCGCGCGCGCCGTCGTCGTAAAGGCTGCGGAACTGGTCCTCGAACTGCATGGGCGTGAGCTGTGCGTGCTTGGGTATCTCGTCGCTGTCTTTAAGCAGCTTGTAGAACTGCTCGGGCGTAAAGTCCTTTCTGTCTGTAAAGCTCTCGCCGTTAAGCGTTATGGAAAACGGCATGACGGTGAGTATGTGCGACCACTTAAGCTCCGCCTCGGGGGAGATGTCGCAGCCGCTGTCTGTGATTATTCTGACCTTCTGGCTCATGATTGTGTTCCTTTCGTGTTCGTGATGTCTTATGTGCGCTCACGGGGCGTCGTTCCAGTCGAACCGCGTGAGCTGCCCGCTGTTTTGCAGCGCGGGGAAATCCCATTGCCGCAGCACCTCGTAGGCGGCTATGGCAACGGAGTTTGACAGGTTAAGGCTGCGCAGCGTTGGCTGCATGGGAATCCTCACGCACTCGCTGCGGTGCGCGAAAAGCAGCTCCTCGGGCAGTCCCGCGTCCTCTCTGCCGAAGATAAGCCAGCACTTGTCGGGATAGGCGGCGTCGGTATAGCGGTTCTGCGCCTTTGTGGTGAAGAAGAACCGCGCTCCTTCCGTTCTCGCGAAAAAGTCCGCGAAGCCGTCGTAATAGGTGATGTCGAGGTAGTGCCAGTAATCAAGCCCCGCGCGCTTAAGCTTCCTGTCGTCTATCTCAAAGCCCATTGGCTTTATCAGGTGAAGCCGCGCGCCCGTTACCGCGCAGGTGCGGGCTATATTGCCCGTGTTCTGCGGTATCTGCGGCTCGGCAAGGACTATATTGAGTTCCATGTTATGCGCCCGCTTTCCGTGCGGCGGCGTTTCGCCGAAGCCTGCACATATTTATTTTAACATACTCCGCCCTTTTTTGCAATAGATTTTTGTATGGCTTTCATATTTTCTTGTTACAGCCGCGTGCGAATACTTTTTCGGCAGATTGTATTATTTTTGCAAAACCCCTTGCAAAGACGCGGGGTTTATTATATAATGTTAATATAGGATTTTATGCGGCGAAGCCTGTTTTCCGCGCAAGAACACCGAAAGGACTGTTTAATATGCTTAACAAGAAAGTTTCAGTATCAATATACAGAAAGACCTACACGCTGATGACCGACGACGTAGCGCAGCTTACAGCGAGCGCAAAGGCGGTGGACGACGCTATGAGCGCGTTCGGGGCGAAAAAAGGACTTTCACGCGAGGACTGCGCTGTTATGGGCGCGCTTAGCCTTGCGGATGAAAACGCTGTTATAAAGGCGCAGCTTACCGCGGCAAAGGGCGCTGCCGCACGCCTTGCCGACGCGGAAAAGCGCGAAAAGGCCGTGGGCGAGCGCGCAGCGGCGCTTGAAAAGGAAAACGCCGCGCTTAAGGGCGAGGCTATGGCGCGCACCGCCGCAGAGCGCCGCGTGGCGGAGCTTGAAGCGAAATGCGCGGAGCTTACGGACAAGCTGGGCGCGGCTTCTGCGGCTGCGGAAAAGGCTGCCGCCGCGCAGAAGAACCTTGACGAGGCGCTTAAGCTTGCAGCGGAGCTTGACGAGAAGAACAGGGCGCTTTCCGAGGAAAAGACGAAGCTTGAAGCGGACGCAGCCGCGCAGAGGTCCGCAACGCAGGCGGCGGGCGAGAAGCTTTCCGCGTGCGAAAAGGCGTGCGCGCAGGAAAAGCGGCGCGCGGACGGCGCGGAAAAGGAACGCGGCGAGCTTGCAAAGCGCGCGGATTCCCTTGAAAAGGAGCTTGCGGCGCTAAGAGCCGACAGGGACGCGCTTACAAAGGCGAACGCGGAGCTTAACAAGATAAACGCGCAGCTTGAACGCGCGAACGGCGAGCTTGGCGAAAACGGCAGCAGCGCGGCGGCTGAAAAATCCGAGCTTGAAAAGCGTGTGCAGGAGCTTGAAAAGGAGCTGTCGGAAGCGCGCAGCCTTTCGGGCGAGGAGCAGCTTTCCGCGCAGAAGAAGATAGAGGAGCTTACAAAGGCGTGCGCGGACCGCGAGGAGCTTATGGTGCGCGTGTCCCAGCTTGAAAGCGAGAACAAGGCGCTTAAAGAGGGCGCGGGCGGCGCTGAGGAGCGCGTAAGGGAGTACGATGCGCTCTCTGCGAAATTTGGCGAGCTAAAGGCAAAGAGCGACGCGCAGGCAAAGGAGATACGCACGCTTAAAAAGACCAACGCTTCGCTTGAAAAGCAGCTCAGCGAGATGATGGAGGACGGGCAGCTTACACTATGAGCGAAATACTTGCCCCCTGCGGGGGATACGAGAGCCTGACGGCGGCGCTCAATGCGGGCGCGGACGCTGTGTATGCGGGCATGAAAAGCTTTTCGGCGCGTAAAAACGCCGAAAATTTTTCTGACGAGGAGCTGCTTGAAGCCTGCCGCGAATGCCACAGGCGCGGCGCAAAGCTCTACCTTGCGCTGAACACGCTTGTGTACGACGGCGAACTTGCTGAATTTGCGCGCTGCGTTGAAACGGCTGCAAAGTACGGCGTTGACGGCGTTATCGTGCAGGATATCGGCGCGGCGCGGCTTGCGCGCAGGCTCTGTCCGGAGCTGCCGCTGCACGCCTCGACGCAGATGACACTTAACAGCGTAAGCGGCGTGAGAGCGGCGCAGGCGCTTGGTTTTGTACGCGTGGTTATCGGGCGGGAGCTTAGCCTTGAGCAGATAAGGCGCATACGCAGCCGCACCGACGCGGAGCTTGAGCTGTTCGTACACGGCGCTTTGTGCGTGTGCGTAAGCGGGCAATGCTACATGAGCAGCATATTCGGCGGGCGCAGCGGAAACAGGGGGCTGTGCGCGCAGCCGTGCAGGCTGGATTTCGGCTTCGGCGGCAGGCACGGGGTGATTTCGCTTAAGGACAGCTCGCTTGTGCCGCACCTGCGCGAGCTTGAAGCGCTCGGCATAGAATCGTTTAAGATTGAGGGCAGAATGAAGCGCCCCGAATACGCAGCGTGCGCCGCGGACGCGTGCAGGCGCTCCCTTGCGGGGGAGGAATACGACGCGCAGCGCCTGTCGGACATATTCTCGCGCGGGGGGCTTACGGACGGCTACTTTACGGGAGATATGCGCGATATGCAGGGTACGCGCGGCAAGGAGGACGTGCAGCGCTCCTCTGCGGCGCTAAGCGGCATAAAGGCGCTTTACAAGGACGTGCGGCAGACCTTGCGCGCGGACGTTCGCACCACGATAAAGACGGGCTTGCCTATAAGCGCGCGGGCGGAGTGCTGCGGCGTTACCGTGCAGGCGCAGGGGGAACTGCCGCAAATTGCGCAGAGCGCCCCCGCTACGGCGCAGAGCGTGCGCGGGAGAATGGCGAAGCTGGGCGGCACGCAGTTTTACGCGGGCGACGTTACCGCAGACGTGGACGACGGGCTGTTTGTACCCGCCGCCGCGCTCAACGCCCTGCGCAGGCAGCTGTGCGAGCGGCTTGACGAGGCGGTGACGGAGCGCAATACGCCGCGCTATACGCTCTCTGGGGAAATACCGCAGGCTGCGGGAACGCGCGCTGCGGACGCGCCCGAAAAAGCGCCCGAGCTTCGCGCGGAGGTTGCGACGGCGGAGCAGCTTAAGCAGGCGCTGGAGCTGCCGTTCGGGCTGGCGTACGCGCCGCTTACGCTGCTTAGCGAGGATACGCCCTGCAAGGACAGGGTGGCTGTGCTGCCGCCGTTCGTCCTTTCGGACTGCGAGGACGAGGTGCGCGGGCAGCTCATGCGGCTGAGGCGCGCGGGCTTCACAAAGGGTGCGGCAATGACCCTTGCGCACGCGCAGCTGCTTAAGGAGTGCGGCTACGCTGTTCACGGCGGCTATCGCATGAACATTGCGAACAGCTTGTCCGCGGGCGTGTGCGCGGAGCTTGGCTTTGCGGACGTCACGCTTTCGTTTGAATGCACGATAGCGCAGCTTTCCGCGCTTAAAAGCCCGATACCGTGCGGCGTTGTGGCGTACGGGCGGCTGCCGCTTATGGTAATGCGGCGCTGTCCCGCCGCGGACGGCGCGCCGAGGGGGCTTGCGTTCACCGACGGGAGCGGTACGCCCTGCGGCGCGTGCGCGCGAAAAGAGCCGTGCGGCGCTTCATTAACGGACAGGCGCGGCAACGAAATGCCGCTATTGTGCGGGGGCAACAGCGTGGAGCTGCTCAACCCCGACACGCTTATTATGAGCGACAGAATGCGCGACCTGCGCGGGTTCGATTTCGCGGTACTGCGGTTCACGAACGAGAGCGGCCTTAAAAGCGTTTACGATATGTACGCGGGCGGCGGCAAGCCCTCAGGCAGCCTTACGCGCGGGCTTTACTACAGGGGCGCGGAGTGATTCGGATAAGATTAACGTAAATTCGGCGGCAACGCCTATGATAAGGAGAATAACATGAAAAGATTACTTGCTTTGATTACCGCGGCGGCGCTTGCGCTGTCGCTTACGGCGTGCAGCAAAGGGACTGCTTCGGACGAGAGTTCGCAGTCCTCGCAGTCCTCGCAGTCCTCGCAGTCCTCGCAGGACTCGCAGGACTCGCAGGACGTTCAGACTTCGCAGGATTCTCAGGGTTCGCAGGATGCACCCGAGGGCGGCGAAACAACGCCCGCCGCGCCCGAAACCATCGATTATTCGCAGCTTTCCGAGCAGGAGATATACGACCTTATGGTTAAGCGCTCGCTTATGACCACGGGCGACATGACACGCATGGCGAACGTTCTGAAAAAGGCGCAGAACGGCGAGGAGATAACGATAGCGTACATAGGCGGCTCGATAACCTACGGTATGACCGTAGCCCCCGCAGAACCCGAGAAGTGCTGGGCGTACCTCACCTACAAGTGGCTGTGCGAGCAGTACCCCGAGGCTAAGATAAACTACGTAAACGCAGGGATAAGCGGCACGCCGTCCATTCTCGGCAACATTCGCCTTGAGCGCGACGTTTTAGCGTACGACCCCGACATTACGTTCGTTGAGTTTGCGGTGAACGACGGCACGGAAACCGAGTACAAAAACAGCTACGAGAGCCTTGTGCGCACGCTCTTACAGGATACGGACATGGCTGTCGTGCTGTTCTTTACGATAATAAAGAGCGGCCACACCTGCCAGCCGCACATGAGCCGGATAGGCGCGAATTACTCGCTGCCGATGATTTCCGAACCCGACTCCATATGGGTAGAAATGGAAGACGGCAGAATGACGTGGGAGGACTACTCCGACGACGAAAGCCACCCGAACGAAAAGGGCCACGCTATGGTAGCGGACTGCATTGAGTACTACTTTGAGCAGGTGCAGGCTTCCCTTGACGAGAGCGCGGGCGAGGTGAGCGCCGAGCTTCCCGCGGCGGTTTACTCCGACAGATACGTGAATATGCACTTTATAGACGGCGAGGAGCTTACGGACGTTGAGCTTTCGGGCTTTGAACCGAACGAAACGCACGAGTACTTCAAGAACGGCTGGGCTTACAAGGGCGACGGCGGCGCTTCCATGAAGTTCAATATAACCTGCAGGTCGCTTGAAATAATATTCAAGGCGAACAAGGCTAAGGTGTACGCCGACGCGGACATCTACGTTGACGGCGAAAAGGCTGTAACGGTGTCCTCAAGCCGCTCCGACGGCTGGGCGAACCCTGTGACGGAGCTTGTTATCGACAACGACGAGGCAGCCGAGCATACCGTTGAGATACGCGTTGCGGGCGGTGAAAACCACTACTTCGGCGTGCTGGGCTTCGGCTATTGCGACTGACGGAAAGCGCCCGCGCGTTCTTTCCGCTCACCTCTGTGCCGAACGACTGCGCGGGGTACGCGGAGTACGCTCCCTGCGCGGCTTTAGCGCCGTATGTAAGGTGCTTCTGGACGGCGCGGGGTGAGCGCAGGCTCGTTAATCCCGACGTATGCGCGGACATAATGTTCACGGCGCGCGGCGTGTTCTTTTCGGGCGTGAGCGGCGAGCCGTTCACGGGCGGTGAGGACGGCTGCGCGTTCGGTATACGCTTTTACGCGTGGAGCGCGTGGCTTTTTGCGGACGACGCCCTGCGCGGCACGCAGGACGGCTGCTTTGAAGCGGCGGCGCACTTCGGCTCGGCGGCGCGCGGGCTTTTCCCGCTTATAAGCGAAGCGGGGAGCGTTACGGAGCGCATTGCAGCGGCGGAGCGCTGGCTGCTGGGGCGGCTGTACGGCGGCGTTTGCGGCGGCGAAACGCTTATGCGCGCGGCGGGGCTTATCGCCGAGCGGCGCGGCGTTATCACCGTGGGGGAGCTTTCACGCGAGCTGTTTATATGCCCGCGCGCTCTGGAGCGCGTTTTCGCGGAGTACGCGGGGATTAGCCCCAAGCGGCTTGCTGCGCTTGTGCGCTACCAGAGCGTGTGGCGCGACCTTGTTACGCTGCCGCGCGTTTCGCTTGCGGGGCTTGCGGCGGAGTACGGCTATGCGGACCAGGCGCACCTCACGCGGGATTTTACGCGCAGGCACTCCATGCCGCCGCTTGCGGCGCTGGCTTACGCAAGGCGCGCGCAGCAGGGCGCGGGCGAACGACGGGAGGCGCTTTAATGGGCAGGTGGCTGTTCAGGCTGTGGCAATGCACGTGGGGGCTTGTGCAGACCCTCGCGGGGGCTGTGGTGTTTCTGATATACGCGCGGTGCGGGCATTTTTCGTTTCGCGGCGCGGTGGTTACGGTGTGGAAGCGCGCGGGCGGCGTGTCGCTCGGTATGTTCATATTTATAGCGAACGAGCGCGCGGTAAGGCGCGGCATTCCACCCGATGAAGCGCGCAGGCGGATTGTGGTGCATGAGTACGGGCATTCGGTGCAGTCGCTGATTTTAGGGCCGCTGTACCTGCCCGTTATCGGGCTGCCGTCCATAATATGGGCGGGCGCGCCGTTCCTTTGCGAAAGGCGCAGGCGCGGGGGGATATCGTACTACTCGTTCTGGACGGAGCGGCTTGCAAACCGTCTGGGGGAGCTTGCGACGGGTATGCCCTCAATGGAAACCATAGACGTGGAGGCGTGCAATGACGGTAACAAAGCTTGAAAGGGCGCAGCGGCAGGATGCTTTAGCGCTTGTGTGGCGCGTTTTCCTTGAGTACGAAGCGCCCGACTACCCGCCGCAGGGCGTTGAAGCGTTCAGAAAAAGCGTTTTCAGCGAGGAATACCTCTCGCAGCTTACTATGTACGGCGCGTACGTCGGCGGGGAGCTTGCGGGCGTTATCGCGGCAAGAAGCGGCGGCGCGCACGTGGCGCTGTTCTTTGTGGAAACGCGCTTTCAGCGGCAGGGCGTGGGGCGCGCGCTGTTCGAGCGGCTGCTTGCGGACAGCCCGCGCGGGGCGCTCACCGTAAACTCGTCGCCGTATGCGGTGGGGGTTTACCGCGCGCTCGGCTTTCGCGAAACGGCGGGGGAGCAGAGCGTGGATGGCATACGGTTCACGCCTATGGAGTATGTGAAATAAAACGCGCGGCAGTTCGCCTTTTGGGGTAATTGTCGCGTTTTTACAATACGGCGGCGCGAATTTATGATAAAATGTCATTAAAGCGCGGCAGAACGCGCCGAACGCCCCCCTTGCGGGGAGAAAAGAGGTAACGCATGAAGCTTGACGGATTTGGCATATTTGTAAAGGACATGGCGGTAATGGTGAGATTCTACCGCGACGTGCTGGGGTTTGAGATAAAGGAGGACGAGAACACGTCGAACGTCTACCTTGTAAAGGACGGAACGCTCTTTCTGCTCTACCGCCGCAGCGATTTTGAGAAGATGACGCGCCGCTCGTACGGCTGCGCCGAGGGCGTGAACGGGCATTACGAGATAGCGCTGGGCGTAGAGAACTACGCCGCCGTAGACCGCGAGTACGCGCGCGTAACGGCGCTCGGGGCGCAGAGCGTACTCCCGCCCGAAACCGAGCCGTGGGGGCAGCGCACCTGCTACATTGCCGACCCCGAGGGCAACCTTGTGGAGATAGGCTCGTTCACGCCCGCGTGATGTGGGGATATTCCACAAAAATAAGACCCCGCTTTTGTGGGAGCATACGAAAATAAAAAAACAGCCGCCGCGAACGTCACATTTTGACGCTCACGGCGGTTATTTATTATAGGAGGCGTTACGAGCCTAGCAGCCTCTTTTTTTCATAGACTGCCGCGCCCTTTGTGCGATTAGGGCGCGGCACTTATCGCCGAATTGTTCAACAGCCTTGGTGGATACTTTTTCAAGTTGTACCGCTGAACAAATCGGCGTTTTTTTGCACTCACCGCGTGAAAACGTCCGTTACGAAAAGCGTGCCGCCCTCAACGCGAAAGCGCACCTCGAGCGCGCCGAAGCTCATTGTGTAGAGCCGCTCGGGGTCGTGCTGGTACTGCGGGCGGGGGTCTTGCGCGAGAACGCGCCGCAGCGCCTGCAGCTTTTCCGCAGGAACGCGCCCTGCAAGCTCCTCGGGCAGCGACACCTGCAATATGTCCTCGCTTGTTGAGAGCGCGAACCCGCCGAGCGCCTCGGGCTTGCTGTCCACATAGGGCAGGTAGGGCTTTACGTCGAATATGGGCGTGCCGTCCATAAGGTCCGCGCCGAGAACGTGCAGCACCGCACCGCGCGGCGTGCCGTACTCAACGCGTTCAAGCCGCACAACGCTAAGCCCCAGCGGGTTCGGGCGGAATGGCGAGCGCGTTGCGAACACGCCCATGCGCGTGTTGCCGCCAAGCCGCGGCGGGCGCACAGTAGGCGACCAGCCCTCGCGCTTCGCCTCGGAGAACTCCCACACGAGCCATATGTGGCTGAACTGCTCAATGCCGCGCAGCGCGTCGGGGTCGCGGTACTCGGGCAGGAACACAACGCGCCCCGCAAGCTCCTCTACAAGCCCGCTCTGGCGCGGAATGCCGAACTTTTCGGGAAAATCCGTTTCTATATGCGCAATGGGGAGTATTTCCATAATTACAGCCTTTCAATAAATGTGAGAATATCGGCGGGCTTTTCCGCCAGCGGGAACTGCGGCAGCCGCTTTTGAGCGAGAATGCCGCGCTCTGCGAGATACCACCCCGCCTGCACGGCGTGCATTCCGAGGGAATGCGCGGCTTCAAGCTCGCCGCTGCCGCCGTCGCCGAGGTACACGCACTCGCGCGCGGGTACGCCCAGCGCGCCTAAACAGCGCTCGTATATCGCGGGGTCGGGCTTCTGCACGCCCTGCTCGAACGAGAGCGTCAGCACGTCGAACATCTCCGCGAGAGCGCTCTGCCGTATCGCGGGGGCTTCCTCCGAAAAGCAGTTGCTTATAACGGCGGTCTTAAGCCCTCTGCTTTTTATTTCGGCGAGCATGGGCATAATCCCGCCCTCGAGCGTGCGAAAGCACGATTCCTTTGCGGCGCGGCGCTTTCGCGCTACAGTATCCAGCAGCTCCTGCGACCGCACGCCGTTTTCGCGCATGATACGCTCAAGCACGCCCTCAAGCGTTGCAGAGCCTGTCGTGCGCGCGCTTTCCGTGCCGCTCCACGCGGCGGAGAACACGCTCGGCGGCAGCCCGAGGTCCGCTGCCATCTGCGCGCTGAAATACTGCGGCGAGCGGTACTGCGTGATAAGCGTTTCAAACATATCCGAAATAAAGGCTCGAATCATTGTGTACCTCCGTAAAAGCAGGGCGGCGGCGCGCCTTTTCGGTAATTATACCATAACCGCATGGTTATTATAGCATACCGCGGGCGCTGCTGTCAAATTGCCGCGAAATGTTGACAGAAACCGCGAGGTGTGATATAATAAACGCAAGCGTTTATTATAGCAGACCGTCGAAAAACCCCCATACGGGGGTTTCCCGACGGGACATCCGCACTGCGCGCACGGTTTGACGACTTGCCGTCAAACCGCACACTTGTGCGGATAGAAGTGTTTTTTGCCTCGGGAAGCCCGAGGCAAAAAAAGTGATTTCAAAGCCCGCATACGCGGGCAAGATTGACTTTTTCAACAGACTGATATAATAAACGCAAGCGTTTATTATAGATTAAAAAGCCTTGCGCATACGTTCCCCGTCGGGGAACTGCGCGCATATCGGCAAAATGTATTGCATGATAACGCGTCACGGAGGGTCTGTATGGGTGAAAACATAAGAAAATCGGTTCTGGCGGGACTTATGATAAGCATAGGCGGGTTTGTGAATCTCGCCTGCGGGCTTAAGGGGCTGCCGTGGGCGGGCGCGCTGCTTTTTGCGGTGGGTCTGTTCACGATATGCGAGTACGGCTTCAACCTCTACACGGGCAAGGCGGGGTATATTGCGGAGGATTTCAGCAACGTGCGCTACATAGGCTTTGTGGCTGTAGTCCTTGCGGTGAACCTTGCTACGACCTTTGCGGCGGGCGCGGGGCTGAGCCTTCTTTACGCGGACATTGCCGAAAGCGCGCGGGCGCTCTACTCCGCAAAGCTTTCCGCGCCGCTTGCGAAAAGCTTTGTATCCGCGGTGCTGTGCGGCGTGCTTATGTTCGCGGCGGTGGACGCCAAAAAGCGCGGAACGCGGCTCGGGATATTCCTTGCTGTGCCTGCGTTCATACTTGCGGGGTTCGACCACTCTATCGCGAACTCCTTTTACGGCGGGCTTGCCGTCGGCGCGGATACGCCCTCGCTCAGAAACCTTGCGTTCACGCTTACAGTAGTGCTTGGCAACGCGGCGGGGTGTATGCTTATCCCGCTGCTTATGAAAACGCGCGAAAAAACCGCTTCGAGGTGACGTAATGGAATCGCATGAAACGCCCGCGGTGCAGACTCCCGCACGGGGCGGGTATTCCCGCGCGGCGGGGGTAAAGGTGTTCTGCTTATATTTTGCGTACTGGACGCTTTTTGCGGTTGTGGCTGCGGTAATGCTCGCGCTGCTCACCGCGGCGCTCTGCGGCGTGCCTGCGGGGCTTATGCTCGGGGTGTTCGGCGTGGCGGTGCTTGCGTTCAGGGCGGATTTTATCATCACGGAGCTTTCGGGGCAGCTTATGCTTTTCGGGGGGCTTGCGGGAGCGTGCGCGTGCGCGTGCGCGGGGCTTCTCGCGGTAAAGGCGGGGTTTGTGACGGCGCGGCTGTTTTTGCGCGTTAAACGCCGCTGCGACAGGCTGAGGGGCTGGTGAGCATGGAGAGGGCTGTAAACAGGCTGATTGTAGTGTTCGCGGCGCTTGCGGCGCTGTTCGCGGCCGGCGCGTATTTTTTCAGGGGCGCGCCGCACGGCACGGCGTACGAGGACGAGCTTGAAACCGCCGTGTGCGACTACATAGACATAGACGTGCTGCGCCTTGACGTTACGGTGCTGCCGTACGACGGGGACGACATTATCATAAAATACCGCAACGACCTGCCGCTTACCTTTGAAAAGGGCGACAACACGCTTTATATAAGCGAAAGCGACGAGTTTGTGATATCGCTGCTTTCGGGGCGGGAGCGGTTTGGAATGTACGTTTACCTGCCGCGCACGATATACCGCGAAATCACGGTATACACGGGTTCGGGCAGCGTAATGCTGGGCGCGCTTGACGCGCAGAAAATAAGCGTGGCTACGGGCAGCGGCGCTATTACGAGCGAGGACACGCGCTCGCTTGTGTACCTGTCGTCGGGGTCTGGCGACATAACGCTTGATTTTGAGGCGGTAATAGCAGAAAGCACCATAATCACGCGCAGCGGAAACGCGCGGCTTATCCTGCCGCAGGACAGCTCCGTGGCGCTTGACTTTGAAACGGAAACGGGCGCGTGCGAATGCCCGTTCATCACAGGGCGGATAATAGGCAGCTATATGTACAGCATAAACGGCGGCAGGGAGCTTATCCATGCCGAGCTTGAGCAGGGAACGCTGAGCGTCAGCGGGAAAGGATAAAGGACGATGAAGAACTACAGGCAGGAGCTTACGATAACGAGCGACATACAGGAGCAGTTTCTGAATCTTTCCTACGAGGTTGAGGAGTGCGTGCGCAGAAGCATGATAAACAACGGCATTTGCGTTGTGTTTTCGCAGCACACAACGGCTGCGGTGTTCCTTGAACACGACAGCGAGGCGCTGCACGCGGACTGGTCGAGAATGCTTGCGGAAATGACGCACGGAGACACCGAGTACAAGGTGGACTACATGAGCGCGGGCGCAGCCCACATGAAGCAGGCGCTGCTGGGCGCTTCGGTAACTATCCCGATATCCGACGGACGGCTGGAGCTTGGCCCGCGCCAGTACATAATGTACGCGGACTTCGACGGCTGCCGCGAAAAGTCCGTTATAGTCAAAATCATAGGAGAGTAACAGGGCAATGCTATCGGTGATAATCCCCGCATATAACGAGCAGGAGAACATCTCCGCCGCTGCCGCTGCGATAGGCGGCATTCTTGACGGAGAGGGCATAGGCTGCGAGCTTGTGTTTGTAGACGACGGCTCGCGCGACGGCACATGGAACGAGATAAAGCGCGCCTCCGAGGCTGACGGCAGGGTGCGCGGGGTGAGATTCTCGCGCAACTTTGGCAAGGAGGGCGCTATTTTTGCGGGACTGGCGGCGGCGCGCGGCGAGTGCGCCGTGCTTATAGACTGCGATTTGCAGCACCCGCCCGAGCTTATCCCGCAGATGTACCGCCTGTGGGAGAGCGGCGTGCAGGTAGTCGAGGCTAAAAAGGCTTCCCGCGGGAAAGAGGGGCTGCTGTACAAGCTCTTTGCAAATGGCTTTTACCGCCTTATGCGCTCCTCGTCGGGCATAGACCTTGACGGCGCGAGCGACTTTCGCCTGCTTGACCGAAAGGTGATAGACGCGCTGCTGGAGCTGCCCGAGCGGCTTACGTTCTTCCGCGCGCTTTCGGGCTGGGTGGGGTTCAGCAGGGAGCAGATAGAGTTTGACGTGCGCCCGAGAAACGCGGGCAAAACGAAGTGGAGCTTCAGAAAGCTGTTTGTATTCGCGGTGAACTCGATTTCGTCGTTTACAAACCTGCCCATGCAGATAATAACGTTCGTGGGCGCGCTTTTCGGCGTGTTCGCGGTAATTTTAGGCATACAGACGCTTGTGCGGTACTTCTGCGGTAACGCGGCGGACGGCTTTACGACGGTGATACTGCTGCTGCTTATAATCGGCGCTTGCCTTATGCTGGGAGTAGGCATTATAGGCTTTTACCTGTCTAAGATATACGAGGAGATAAAACAGCGCCCGCGCTACATCATAGCCGAGCGCACGGACAAAGAGGAGCGTGAGCGCGGGTGAAAACGGTTCTTACAAAGGCTTGGGCGTTTATCCGCGACAAGCGCGCATACCTGCTGTCGCTGGCGCTGCCTGCGGCTATACTGCTGCTGGCGTACGTCGTTTTCGGGGTGTACCCTTTCGGCAAGCGCTCGGTGCTGTCGCTTGACCTTAACGCGCAGTACGTGTACTACTACGACTATATGTACGACGTATTCGCGGGCAAGGAGAGCCTTTTCTACAGCTGGAGCAGAAACCTTTCGGGCGAGTTTATGGGTATTATAGGGTACTACCTTGCAAGCCCGTTTAATATACTGGTGTGGCTTTTTCCGCGGAAGATGATAACCGAGGGTCTGCTTACCATGATGGTGGCAAAGGCTGCGGCGGCGGGGCTTTCGTGCTGCTTTCTGCTTAAAAAGCACAGGGGGTACGGAAACCTTACGGCGGTAATGTTCTCGGTGATGTACGCGCTTTGCGGCTTTTTTGTGGTGCAGACCATGAACCCCATGTGGCTTGACGGCGTGATAGCGCTGCCGCTTGTGGTTATGGGCATAGAGTGGATATGCGACAAGAAAAGCCCCGCGCTTTACGTGCTTTCGCTTTTGTACATCTTTGTCGCAAACTTCTATATCGGCTACATGACGGGCATTTTCTCCGCGCTCTACTACCTGTACTATCTGGCTTCCGGCAAGAGCAGCCGCACCTGCTTCGGCGACGTGTGCGGGAGCGTTGTAACGTTCGGCATATCCTCAATGAGCGCTATACTAATGTCCTGCTTTATGATACTGCCCGTGTACAAGTCGCTGTCGAACGGCAAGTTCACGTTTTCCGACCCCGACTTTTCGCCTGCGGAGAGCTTTCAGATAGCGGACAGCTTTATAAAGTTCTTCCCCACGACCTACGACACCGTGCGCATGGAGGGGCTGCCGATACTTTACTGCGGCACGCTTGCGCTTGTGTTTGCGGCGGTGTATTTTATCTCGCGCAGCGCCCGTGCGCGCGAGCGTATTGCGGGCGGAGCGCTTATTGGCGTGCTGTTTTTGAGTATGTATATACGCCCGCTTGATATGCTGTGGCACGGCGGGCAGATGCCGAACTGGCTGCCTTACAGGTACAGCTTTCTTATAAGCTTTTTACTGGTGCTGTTCGGCGCGCAGGCGTTTGAGAGCCTGCAAAAGGGCGAAAGCGGGCGCGGCATGGGCGCGGCGTTCGGGGTGCTGCTTGCAATGCTGCTGTGGGCGGACTACAACGCGGGACACGAGTACTTCGACACCACGCTTATAATCGTGATACCGCTGTGCGTGCTGGCGCTTATGTGCATACTGGCGTACGCCTACATGAAAAAGGGCGGCAGGGCGCTTGCGATAACGCTTGCGGCGGCGGTATGCCTCGAGTGCTTTATGAACACCGCCATGACCCTTTACGATATGCACGACGATATCGTGTTCTCGGACCGCTCGACATACCTCGGGGATATCCCGTACTCGCGCGTTATAACCGACGCCATTCACGAGCGCGACGATAGCTTCTACCGCATGGAAAAGACCTACCACCGCACGGTGAACGACCCCATTGCCCTGCGTATGTACGGCATGAGCCATTCGTCAAGCACGCTCAACTCAAAGGCTATTGCGCTGCTGGGCGACCTCGGCTTTTCCGCAAGGGAGCATTACACGCGCTGCGACGGCGCGACAATGCTTACCGACGACATATTCGGGGTGAAGTATGTGCTGTCGAAATACGCGTGCTACGTGCCTTACACCGACACCATCGACATAGAAAACGAGCTTGGCGTAGTTGTGTATGAGAACGCGGACGCGCTGGGGCTCGCGTACCTTGCGGACGGCGGTATAAACGGCTGGGACTACTCCGACGGCGAGGACGTGCCGCGCTCCGAAAAGGAGTCGCCGTTCCTTGTGCAGAACGCCCTTGCAAAGGAGCTTACGGGGGACGAGGCGCTCACGGTGTTCCGCCCGATTGACGAGGTTGCGTTTGACAGCCGCAACATAAAGCTCGGCGCTACGACCGACGCGCACACTAGCTGCAAAAAGAAAAACGAGGACTCCGAGGCATGGATAAGCTTTGAGGTGACAATGCCCGAAAGCGGCGCGCTTTATATGTATCTCCCCACCGATTACGAGCGCGAAACCTACATCTATGTCAACGGCAAGTACCTTTCAAACTACTTTAAGTACGAAAACTACGGCACGGAGTACCTTGGCACATACGACGAGGGCGAGAGCGTAAAGGTGAAGCTTGAGCTGCGCGAGGACGCTGTGTACTACAAATCCACGCAGTTTTACTATGTAGACGGCGGGGAGCTTTCGCGCTTTCAGCAGGAAATGGGCGCGCTTAACCCCGCGACAAGCGTTGTGCGCGAATCGGGAACGCGGCTTGCCATTACCGCAAGCGCCGCGCAGGACTGCACGCTGTTCACCACCATACCCGCCGAGGAGGGCTGGAGCGCGTATATCGACGGCGAACCTGCAAAGCTTTCAAAAACAATGAACGGCGCGCTGATGTGCCTTGACGTGCCGCAGGGCGAGCATGAGATAACGCTCGTGTTCTTCCCCGCAGGGCTTAAGGCGGGGCTTATTCTCACGGGGCTTGGCGTTATCACGTTCGCGCTTATGCTGGCGTACTTAAGCTTTATAAAGCGCACGGGCGTGTTCGAGCCGCGCCCCTCGCAGGAAACGCTTTCCCCGCAGGAAACGCTTTCCCCGCAGGAAACGCTTTCCTCGCAGGAAACGCTTTCCCCGCAGGAAACGCTTTCCTCGCAGGAAACGCTTTCCGAGCAGAACGCCGCGGCGGATTCCCCGCAGGAAGCGGATTCTGCACAGGGAGCGGATTCTCCGCAGGACGATTCGCGGGATTCGGGCGAATAATGGGAGGGCGCAATGCACATCTATATCCCAAAGCGCGTTTACGGGCGGCTTAAAAGCATATACGCGGGCGGCGTTACCATTGTAAGCGGCGAGGACGGCTGCGGCAAATCCACTACCCTTGCGGAGTTTATACGGCGCTCCCGCGGGAAAGGGCGCTCCTGCCGCTTTATACGCGGCAGCAAGAGCGCGGAGGAGTGCTTTGGCAAGCTGTGCCGCCTTGTCACGGGGACGGCGCAGCCCATTCCCGCAACGGACGGCGAGGAGCGCGCGCTTCGTACGCTGTTTGAGCGCGCGGAGCTTTCAAACGCCGTGATAATAGCCGACGACCCCTACGCGTGGGAGATGGTTCTCGGCGGCTACCGCGCGGGCAGGCTTATTTCGGAGTGCCTGAAAGCGCCGCTTGTGGTTACCACCGCGCAGATAGGCGAGTACCAGACGATGATGGCGCGATTGTTCTGCTACGGCGTTATAGAGGGCGGCGAGCTTTTGCTGAGCGCTGAGGAAACGGAAGAATACGCGCGCCAAAGCGGCATAGACGGCGAAACGGCGCGCGCCGTTTTTTTCCTTACGGGGGGAATGCTGGCGTACGTTACGGCGGCTTTTGAGCTTGTGCTGCACGGGCGCGGACTTGCGCGCACGCGTGGGGAGATACTTGCGCAGCTTGTGGGGCTTGCGGACGCGCGCACGCTGGGGGCGATGTTCGCGGCGGCTGCGTTTGAGCGCATAAGCGAGCCGTTTTTGCGGGAGCTTTGCGCGTGCGGGGCGCTCACCGCGCGCTTTGGCGAGGGGTTTGCGGCGGTGGAGCGCGTTGAGGCGCTGCACGGAGCGCCGTTCGGGCTGGGGCTTATTCGCGTGGACAAAAAGGCGCGCAGGGTATTCGTCCACCCGTGCTTAAAAAAGGCGCTGCGGGAGAGCTTCGGGGTGCTGACGGACGAGGAGCGGCGGCAGTTCCACAGCGCAATTGCGCGCAACTACCTGCGGCTTGACGACCCGTATATGGCGTTCAGCCACTTTTTTTTAAGTGGGGACTTTGACGCCGCCGCAGACTGCCCGCGTAAGCCCGTTGGGCTGTCGTTCAATATGCTGCTGCGCACGAGCGGCACGCTTGCGCGGTTTATGGACGCGTGTCCGCTTTCGTGCAGGGCTATCCTGCCGCGCTATATGCGAATACTGGCGCTGCTTACGCTCACCGACAGGCGCGGGCAGGCGCGCGAGGGTTTTACGGCGCTTATTGCGGCGATAAAGGCGGACGTGGGGTACTCGCCCGCGGAGCGCCGCAGAATGCTGTTTGCCGCGGAGCTTATGCGCACCTACGAGGACCTGTTTATCCTTGAAAAGATGGGCACGCATATAAAGCGCGCCTACGAGCTGTTCAACGGCAGGCGCGAGCTGTACCCGCCGTTCCACTCGTGGAATCTGTACGCGCCGTCGGTGTTTTCGCTTATACACAGATATTCGCTGCCGCTTTCCACCGAGAGCGAGCAGTTTTCGCGCTACCACCGTATGTACTCCGAGATGATAGACCACGGCGGGCATATACTGGAGCTTTACATGGCGGAGTGCGTGTATTTCACGGGCAATTACGCGCGCGCGGGCGAGCTTTGCAGGCGCGAGCTTGAAAGCTGCTCTGACCCGCGCGACGTTTCCGTTAAGATAGCGCTTTTGTCGCTTGAGGGGAGAACGGCGCTTTACGGCGGGGACTACGCGCGGTATGCGCAGGCGTGCGGGCGGCTTTCCGCGCTTACGCACCTGCCGCAGACCGAGGAAGCCATTACCATGGCGCGGCTTTGCCTTGCGGCGCTCTCCTGCGCGCAGGGCGAGGGGCGCACGGACGGCTTCTTTCTGCGCTGCATGAGCGACCGCGACATAACGCTAAACCGCTTTCAAGCGCCGTTTTCTTACATGATAATAGCGCTTATGGACTACGCCATAGGGCGTTACGCGCCGCTTTTGTCCTGCCGCGAAAAATACCTTGCGGCGGCGGACGCGGTGCGCAACGAAACAATCTACATAAAGCTGCTGCTGCTGTTCGCGGCGGCGGAGATAAGCTCGGGCGACGAGCCTGCGGCGCTGCGCGATACCGAGGCGGCGTTCGAGCGGCTTGCGGGTACGGGAATATACGCGCCCGCAGCGGAGATAATGGCGTTATGCCCGCAGCTTGCGGGGCTTGCGGCAGACGGGCTGCCCGCGCGCTTCTCGGTTTTTGCTAACGCGTGCGCGCACCTCTCGTTCGAGTACAGGCGCGGAATCGAGGCGGTAAAGACCTACAGCCTGTCGGGCGGCGGGGCGGCGTCGCTTAAGCGCACGATAACCGCGCAGATGGTGGACTCGCGCGCTGCGGCGTTCGACGAGGTAAGGCGTTCGCTCGGGCTGTCGCGCAGGGAGTTCGCATATGCAATGCTTGCGGCAAGCCGCTTTTCAAACGCGGACATATGCGGGGTGTACGCGGTCGGCATGGACGCGGTGAAAAGCTCGCTAAAGCGCGCGTTCGCGAAGCTCGGCATACGCTCGCGCGGGCAGCTGAGAAGCCTTGTGCCGACTATTGGGCTGTAAAGGGGCTGACGGCGGGTATCTGGCGGCAGTTCTGCAAAAAGAATAAGCGGGGCAGAATTAACTGTCCCGCTTTGTTATTGTTGTATCAAAGGCTGTTGAGAAAGGCGCAGCTGCTGCTATAACTCAGCCCTGCGGCGCTGTATAAGTAAAGTTTACGGTGAGCGTGTCAATCTTCACGTTGCTGTCGAGCGGCATTATCTGCGCGGAGCAGCCGTCGAAGTTTCCGTCGGGCGTTCTCGCGTCGTCCGGCAGGGAGCTTACCCAGCCGTTAAAGAGGTTGACGCGCGTGCATTTCTTGTCGTCCGAAGCGGTGTACTCGCGCGCTGCAAGCTCGTAGGGTTCGCCGTTTATGAGTATTTCGTCAATGGTTATGGTGTAGCACGGGAAGAACGTTTCGCCGTTGGAAATGCCGAGCGCGCTGAACGCCGTACCCCATGCCGCGCCGCTGTCGGTAAAGTCAAGGGTCACGGAGTAGCTGCCCTCGCCCGTGATTTCGGCGTTTGTCGCCTTAATGCCGAGCGTTTTGCTTGTGGGGTCGTACACGTCGCCCACGCTGTAGGACTTCTTGTAGTCCGCGCTCTGGAACATTATCCACGCTATTGCCATGTCGTCCGAAGCGGGCAGGTCAACGTCCGCCATAGCTTCGGTGTTTGCGGCTTCCTCAAAGGCTGCAAGGCTCTCGCGGGCGTTCTGCTTTACCTGCTCGGTGGTGAGCGCCTGCTCGTTGGCGCAGCGGCGCTCGTCAAAGAGCTTTGCGCACGCCTCGTCGGCGGTTTTAAGGGAGCGGCGCTTGTAGAAGTTGCTGCAGTCCCACAGTACGGGGCAGAAGTCGTAGAGGTCGCAGTTGTCCAGCAGGTTTTTGTAGAACTTGTCGGTCTCGGGCTTGATGCCGCCGTTTTTCATCATAACGGCGTACTCGCCGATAACAACGCCGTAACCCTGCTCGGAGAACTTGGAGAGCTTCTCAAAAAGCCCGTTCTGCTCGCTTACGTCCTGCGGGCTGCCCCATTGGTTAACGGAATCCGTGCCGCAGTAGTCCCACGGGGTGTAGTAATGCACGGAGAGCAGCAGGCGCTGCGCGCTGTCCTCGGGCATAACAAAGCGGTCGTCGCAGGTCATTGTAATGTCGGTGTTGTAGCCCGCAATCAGCAGGAAGCGGTCGGCGTTCTTGCCGCCCAGCGCGCGTATGGTCTTTACAAACTCGCTGTTAATGCGGTTTGTCATCTCGTAGCACTCGTTTTTGTTGAGAACGCCCTTGCTGCCCGTTATGTCGCTGTCGTTCAGGCGGTCGCCAAGCTCCTCGTTAGCGCCCTCGAATATGAGCTTGTAGGAGTAATCCGCGAAGCGCTCGCCTATCTGCGTCCACATGGATTTGTACATCTCGAACGCCTTGTTGCGTACAGATTCGTCCGCGCTGCCGAACATTCCCCACCAGCTGCCGTCCCAGTGGTCGTTGATGATAACGTACATATCCGCGTCAAGCGCGTAGTTCACCACCTGCTCAACGCGTGTGAACAGGCGCTCGTCTATCGTGTAGTCGCCGCTTTCATAGTTCATGCCGTTTGTCCACGCAATGGGAATGCGCAGCGTATCGAAGCCCGCGTCTTTCATGCCCTGAATCATCTCGGGCGTGGTTATCGGCTGTCCCCACAGGGTTTCAGCGTCCGTGGGGTCTGCGCCGTTAAGGTAGTTCTGGTGCGCGTACGCCTCGAGCGTGTTGCCGAGGTTTATGCCGTTGCCCATGAGCCTTATCATCTCAATGGAAGTCACGTCGTTGCTCCCCTCGTCCTGCGCAGCGGAATTTGACGCGTCCGAAACGTTCGAGCCGTCCGAAGCGCCCGAAGCTTCCGAGCCGCTTGAACCGCCGTTGGTCTTTGCGCAGCCGCCGAGCAGCATTGCAAGGGCGAGCGCCGCAGCAGCGGCGGATTTCTTTATTCTGTCAAGTGTCATGTGGTCCTCCCAAAAAAGCTTGTAGAGCGATATGTAAACGTTTTTATGCTCCTCTTTGTCTATTTTACCATGTTTCTTTCAAGAATGCAAGCTATATTTTGTGCAAAGGGTATGATAATTTGTGCAAACCGTCGAAAAACCCCCATACGGGGGTTTCAGTCTGTTGAAAAAGTCAATCTTGCCCGCATACGCGGGCAAGGTGTCTTCCCGAAAGCGGGCTGGACAATCCGCTTATTTAGTGGTAGAATAATGAAAAAGCCTGCGGGCATACAGGAGGGCAACATGAAAACAGGAATCTACCGCCACTACAAGGGCAATTACTACGAGCTTATAGGCACGGCGCTTCACTCCGAAACGCTTGAACCCATGGTAGTTTACCGCGCGCTTTACGGCGAGCGCGGGCTTTGGGTAAGACCCGCGCGTATGTGGGACGAGCTTGTGGAGGTCGGCGGCAGAAAAGTCCCGCGCTTTGAGTACGTGGGGCAGGAGCAGCCGAAGTGACGTACAAAAGCCCATGTGCTGCGGCACAGCGCGCAAAACGGCTCTGTTAAGCCAAACGCGCCGAACGCTTGCAAAATACGCGCGGTTGTGTTATGATAGCCGTAGGCGCGGTAATCGCCGCCGAATATGTGTGGAACAAACGAAACGGAGGAGAAACTATGAGCTATCAGATAATGCTTCCGAAAAGGACGGTAGTGGGAAAGGGCGCGCTTGCGCAGGCGGAGCTTTCGCAATACGGCGAAAAGCCGCTTATCGTAACGGGAAAATACACCGCAAAGTCGCCCGCTGCGGCGGAGCTTTTGCGATACGCGCCGAACGCCGTGGTGTTCGACGGGATAACGGGCGAGCCTACCAACGCCATGACCGAAGCCGCCGTGCAGGCGTACCGCGAAAACCGCTGCGACTACGTAATCGGCATAGGCGGCGGCAGCGCGCTTGACAGCGCAAAGGCGGCGGCGGTGCTTGCGGCGCTCGGCGGGGACATATGCGGCTATCTCGGGCAGGAGATTAGCGGCAAGCTGCCGCCGCTCGTGCTTATACCCACAACGGCGGGTACGGGCAGCGAGGCTACGCGCTTTACGGTAATAACGGACACGAAGCGCGGCATTAAAATGCTGCTTAAGGGAGATGTGCTGCTGCCCGACCTTGCGGTGCTGGACTACTCGTTCACGCAGTCCTCGCCGCAGAGCGTAACGGCGGCCACGGGTATGGACGCGCTCACGCACGCTATCGAGAGCTACACCTCGAAAAAGGCGAACCCCGTAACGGACGTGTTCGCGCTCTCCGCGCTTAAGCGCATTTTCGCGAATCTCCCCACAGCCTTCCGCGAGCCGAACAACGAGCGCGCCCGCGAGGAGCTGTCCCTTGCGGCGTACGAGGCGGGCGTGTGCATAAGCAACGCTTCGGTAACGCTTGTCCACGGCATGAGCCGCCCTATAGGCGCGCTTTTCCACGTTCCGCACGGCATTTCAAACGCCATGCTTGACGTTAAGTGCTTAAGCTTTGCGCTGAGCGGCGCTTACGACAGGTTCGCGCAGGCGGCGAGAGCTATCGGCGCTTCGCGCAGCGCCGACGACAGAGAAGCGGCGGATGGCTTTATTACGGCGCTTGAGGAGCTTTGCAGGCAGGTGGAGATACCGACGCTCGCGCAGTACGGCGTGGACAGGGAGCGTTTCTTCGCAAGCATGGACAAGATGGCGGACGACGCCCTTGCAAGCGGCAGCCCTGCAAACACGCTGCGCGAGGTGACAAAGGCGGACGTTCTCGCAATATACAAGTCCTTGTGGGAATGACGTTGTGCCGCGGCACACAAAACCCATGTGCTAAAGGCAATAAATGACCGCTACGGCGGGAAAAATCGGCAAAGCTATTGACACGGCAGCACATACGGGCTATAATAGACCCATAAAGCAACGGCGCTTACCCCACGCGGGAAAGCGCCGCTGTTTTTTTATGCGCAGACACAAAAGGGCTGCGCCGCACGGAACGCAGCGGTTTCGGGGCGGAGCTGCTCCAAAAAGCAAAAAAACAAAAGAAAAGGAGTGCTTATTATGTACAAGTGCAGCAGCGAAAGAATGAAGGACAAAATCACAACGTTCAGCAAGTACGGCGACGCGGGACACGGCGGCATTACCCGCTACTCGCTTTCGCCCGAGGCGATAATGGCGCGCAACGAGTTCAGGCGCAGAATGGAAGCTATCGGCGCTACCATCGAGGTGGATGACGTTGCCTGTATGTACGCGACCCTCGCGGGCAGCGACCCCACGGCAAAGCGCATTGTTATGGGCAGCCACGTTGACAGCGTAAAGAACGGCGGCAACTACGACGGTATCCTCGGCGTAATGAGCGCTATGGAAGTGCTTGAAACCGTAGCGGAGCAGAAAATCCCGCACAAGCACCCGCTTACAGCAATGATATGGACGAACGAGGAGGGTTCGCTCTACCCGCCCGCGATGATGTGTTCGGGCATAATCTGCTACGACTACCTGCCCGAGGACATCAGAAGCAAGTTTAAGTTCGAGGACATGATGCAGTCAAAGAGCATTCTCGACGGGGTTTCCACCTTTGGCGAGGCGCTCGACAAGAGCGGCTTCAAGGGCGACAGAAGCAACAGAATCTCCCCCGAAAAGTACCTGTGTATGTTTGAAACGCACATTGAGCAAGGGCCTATCCTCGAGGACGCGGGCTGCGATATAGGCGTTGTGGACTGCGTACTCGGAATGTTCAACTACCGCCTTAAGTTCTACGGGCAGACGACGCACGCGGGAACGTTCCCCATGCCAAAGCGCCGCGACGCGTTTTTAGCGGCTTCGCAGGCGCTGTGCCGGCTGCATGAGGAGATAGACAAGCTGGGTTACAGCGACCTTGTTTACACCACGGGCGAGGTGGTATGCCACCCGTGCGTTCACACCTGCGTACCCGATTATTTTGATTTCTCGTTCGACGCGCGCCACGAGAACCCCGAGGTGCTTGAAAAGGTGCTTGCCATAGTAAAGAGCTGCGCGGAAAAGACGTGGGCGGGCTGCACCTGCGAGGTAGTAAAGGCGTGGAACAGGGACACCGTTTACTGGGACAAGCGCCTTGTGGGCTTCGTAAAGGAAGCCGCCGAGGAAACGGGCGTAAAGCATATGTACATACACTCGGGCGCGGGGCATGACGCGCAATTCTGCGCATACATGCTGCCCACCACCATGATATTCGTACAGAGCAAGGACGGTCTTTCCCACTGCGAACCCGAGTTCAGCTCGGTAGAACACTGCACCGAGGGCGCAACCGTAATGCTCAACGCCGTCCTCAAAGCGGACGAACGCTTCTAGCCGAGTGCCTCGGCACGCTGTTCCGGCTGAATGAGCCGCGAGAGCGGCGGTTGTCACACGCGGGAAGTGCGCCTGCCTGCGCGGGCGGTCGGTTGCCCGACAGGGCAAAAGGCGCTGGCGAGCGCAGCGAGCCGCTATCCGACAGAATGTCGGGGGCTATAGGCGATTGCTTGGCGCAATGAGCCTTTTGCACCGACAAATTGTCGGTATGGAATTTTTGTGTTGTCACACGGGTAAATGCGAGGACCAAACCCTTCGGGAGAGGGGGAAAAACAAAATCCGACAAAAATCGGCATTTCCCCCTCTCCCTACGGGTTTCTCCTCGCGCTCCTAATCCCCTCTCCCTCTCCCCCTTTGCCGATTTTTCACAACCTTACGCCTTGCAATATTTTCGCAACTACTGTATGTGCTTCATTCGACGCGCTAAACTGCTCCCCCTATTACTTACGCGACTTCCGAGCATAAGTGATAAGGGGAACTTTGTAGTATAGAGGTTGATGTTATACGCCCAAGCAACGGCAAAAATGAATTGCCTACAAACACTAATCCATACGCCAAAGCGAAGCAAGGCGTACGCAACCACGTGTAAATTGCATAAATTACAAACCACGTAATACATCGTGCGACAAGTCTACGCCAAGCAGGGCAACTCTCGCTAAGAACTACAATATAATGTTGCAAAATCAGCTTAATTATGTGGAGCGTGAAAAATCGGCAAAGGGGGAGAGGGAGAGGGTGCGAACACGATGTTCGCACAGTTGCCCCAAAAGCGCCGCACGACGCGGCGCAACTAAGGGCAACATGGATTAGGAGCGCGAGGAGAAACCCGTAGGGAGAGGGGGAAATGCCGATTTTTGTCGGATTTTGTTTTTCCCCCTCTCCCGAAGGGTTTGGTCCTCGCACCTGCCCGTGTGACAACACAAAAATTCCATACCGACAATTTGTCGGTGCAAAAGGCTCATTGCACCGAGCAATCGCCTTTAATCCCCCCGACATTCTGTCGGTTAATGGCTCACTGCGTTCGCATAGCGCAAAATGCCCACCGACTTTCGTCGGTTCAGCGGCTCGTTGCGCTCGCTAGCTCATATAGCCCTGTCGGGCTTCCGACCGCTGCGCTCGGCGCGTATGCCCGCGTGTGATAGCCGCCGCTTTCCGCTTTTTTGCATTTACTTTTGCATTTGACCTTTCTCACGAGCCGATACGCAGGAAAACTATGTTTGAACGGCTGCTGAAAAAAGATAAGAACGCAGAGCCGCTGTCCGAAATCTACGCCCGCAAATATAAGGACGGTCAGGTCGCAGAGGTTGAGAAAAAGCTGTTTTCCGAGCTTGACGGACTGTGCGGCGACTATGTTCGCCGTGCGAACTCCGCAATTAACAGATGTTACACGGAATGCACGGATTTTCTTGTGAGATTGTCGCCGCAAATCGATTTTTATGTTGGCGCAAAGGACCTTTGTGAACGCGCCGCAAAGCTCGGGCTGCCCGTCTGCCGCCCTGAAATTGCTCCAAAGGAAAAACGCCTTTTTATCTGCCGCGATATGTACGACCCCGTTTTGTCAAACAAGACTGCGGCAATGGTTTTTCGCGGCGACGAAGCAAGGCCCGTTCTGACGAATGATTGCCGTCTTGACGATAACGTGAGGATTTTTCTGATAACCGGCACAAATAACGGCGGCAAAACGACGTTTATACGTGCTGCCGCCGTCAACAGAATACTGGCGCAGGCAGGGCTTAACGTTTGCGCAAGCGAGGCTGAGATTTCGCCCTGTTCCCATATTTTCACGCACTATCCGCTCGAGGAAAAGGTCGGGATAGATACCAGCCGTTTTACCGAGGAGTGCCGCGAGCTGAAGCGGACGATAGAGAGCGCCGACGAATACAGCCTTGTACTGCTCAACGAAAGCCTGTCCTCAACGAATCCCTACGACAGTATGATTATTGCGCAGGAGCTTCTGAAGATTTTTGCCGACATTGGCTGCAGCCTGCTTTACACAACGCATATTTTAGAGATGACGGAAATACCCGATAAAATAAATGCAAACACCCCCAAAAGCCGCATAGGAACGCTCACCGCAGAATGCGACGAAAGCGGCAGACCCACATACAGAATCACCCCCGCCACCCCCGATTTCTCCCGCAACGCTCAGTATATTTTTGAAAAATACGGCATCTCATTTGAAAAATATAAAAACAGCTCAAACAAATAAAAATATCCAAGCATATACCGCCTAAAGTCACGGAGCTTGCCCAAAATCAACAAAATAAATTCGCAATCACATAATCCCCCGCGCATAAATTGCCTAAAGTCACGGATTTAGCCCTCTGCCCTGTCAAGCCGCATACCTACAAAGAGTACCCCACCCGAAAGACCGCGCTGAAACAGCCGCGGGGCTTGTCCCACGCGGCAACAAGAAAAATCGACAAGGGGGTGAGGGTTGAGGGGAAAGGGAGCGCGAGGGAAAACCCGTTTGGGAGAGGGGGAACGTCGATTTTTGTTCGGATTTTCTTTTTCCCCCTCTCCCAAGAGGGTGTTCCCTCGCAATGCAGGGACATAGTATGTCCCAAAGCTGAAGCGCCGATAGCGCAGCTAGAAAATAAGTTAAGCGCCCCGCCTCTGGCAGGGGCATATTTTTTCCGAGCATGGCGCGCCGCCTCCTGAGGCGCATTCCCGCATACAAACGCGCCAACACAAAACGCCGCCTCCCGAGGCGCATTCCCGCATACAAACGCGCCAACACAAAACGCCGCCTCCCGAGGCGCATTCCCGCGTGCAAACGCGCCAACACAAAACGCCGCGCCCCGCAGGCGCATTCGCCCCCCGCCGAGCCGCGGCGTAAATTTCCCCGCGCCGAAGCGGCGCAAATTTCCCGCGCCGAAGCGGCGCAAAGCCCCTCGCGCCGAAGCGGCGCAAAGCCCCTCGCGCCGAAGCGGCGCAAAGCCCCCCGCAAGGGCGTCCTACACCCTGAACAGCTGCCGCTCGAAGCGCTCGAGCGCATACTCCATAGCGTCAAGGCTGTCGATGTTGGTAGTGCCGTTGTCAAGGCGGACGTCCTTGTGGATGTCGCGCTCGTCCCAGACGGCGGTGCGGAGCGCCTCGATAACGTGCGGGCATTCGGCGCTTACGTGGAAGCGCCCCGCCGCAATAAGGCGGTTGAGCATATTTATTCGCGTGTTTATCGGCTTTTTGAGCGCGTTTTTTACCTCCAGCCTTACCGCGCGGCGAAAGCTCTTTACCAGCAGCTGCTCCGCGCTGTCGCAGTACGCCGCGCTCAGCACGGGGAAGCGCTCCCGCTCGCGCGTAACGTATTCCGTAAACGCCGCAATAAGGCTCTCTGCGGAGCGGTTGCGCGCGTCGTAGTATTCCGACAGAACGTAAACGTTGTTGAAGCCCGCGTCAAACCCAACGTGAACAAACGCGCTTGCAGAGCCGTTGCCGCCGTAGTCCACCCCAACCGCCGAGGTTATGAGCCGCCCCTGCGCGAGCCGCTCCGCCAGCCGCTGCGGGGAGATTATGCACTCCTGCGTGAAGCCGTCGTACACTCTGCCCTCCGCAGCCACCCATTTGCCCAGTATAAAGCGGTCGTAGAACACCCCGCAGAACTCCGCTTTCAGCTGCGCTATGTATTCGCGCGGCAGGAAGACGTTGTCGTCAAGCGTAAAGCGAAACGACAGCAGGTCAAGGGCGCTGTTGTCGAGATAGTCGCGCTTTACCCAGTGCGTGGGCGAGTCGGGGTTGGTGGTGGCGAACAGCTTTGCGCCGCGCTCGGACAGGCGCGAGAGCAGCATTACAAAAAAGTCCTCGCCAAAGAGCGTCAGCTCGTCGCAGTACGCACCGCGCAGGGTCATTCCGCGTATCTTGCTCTCCGCTTCGGCGTTCGCCGCGCCCTCGAGATAAACGCGCCTGCCGAACAGCCGCGCCTCCTTTTTGCTGAGCGAGTAGGTGAAGCTCCCGCCGAAAATGCCGCACATCGGCTCTAGCACGTTGCGCTTTAGCGTTGTGAGCGTCTTGCCCGCCATAAGGTAGCCGCTGCCGCACGGCGAACCCGCCACCCAGAATCCCCACATTATCATTGAAATATAGGTCTTGCCGCTGCGCACGCTCCCCTCAAAAATGTTGAGCCTGCGCAGCCTGCCGTCCTTAAGCGCCAGCAGCGCCTGCCGCTGCTTTGGTGAAAGCGTCAAGCCCCGTCCTCCTCTCCGAGCGCGCGGTATTCTCCTATAAGCTCCGCCAGCTTTTCAGCCCTGCTGTCGTCGGTGTTCTCGCCAAGCATTTCAAACACCAGCTTAAACACCTTTGCGAGCTTTTCAAGGTCCTTTTCCGCAAGCGCGCTTATAAGCTCCTCGTCCGTAAGCTTCTTTGCAAACATCTCCCCGAACTTTATGAACGTGCGGTTGTGCTTCTCAAAAAACTCGGCGGACGTGCATTTTTTTGTCATGCGTTTCTCCTTTCGGGCAGATTCCCGCGCGGCGTTTTGCAGCGCGCCGCGCGGGAGCTGTCAGTTCATTATGTCGTACTCTATCTTAAGCGTCTGCGACGCGGTTTTGGTTAGCGGCTGCGAGAGATTGTTTATCGTCGCCATGTAGTTAGTGCAGCACATAAGCGCGGCATAGGACCTGCTCATTCTGTCGGTGTATTGCGCTATAGCGTAGGGCGGCTTTATTGCGGGGGCGTAGCACAGCTTCATCGGCAGGCCGTAGGTTATCACCTCGCCCTCGCACGAGAAGTTCTGGCAGTAGTTGCCGCCGTTTTTGCATATCCAGCTCATTATCGCACCGTTATGCACAAAAAAGCGCGAGTGTCCCTGAATCGCTGCGTCGTAGCTTCGCAGCAGCGCGCCGTCCATTGTAAACACGCGCGTGCCGCTGTTCGTCATAACGTAAACCTGCCCGTTGTATACCGCGGCGTTTACGGTGGTGTACCCGAGATACGGCAGCGTTACCGAGCCCTGTATCATGTCCTGCGGGTCTGTCACCTTTGGCGCGCAGTAGCGTAGCGTTGTGCTGTCGCTGCCCGCGCTTTCGCAAGCGAAGCAGTAGATGCGCTCGTCGGCTGGGTTCACAAAGAACCACCCGTTGCCGTCGGTATTGAACGGCAGCTCTGCCACAGCGTCCGCATACCGGAAGCTCGCCGCGCTGTCGTTTATCTTAAGCCCCTGCGGCAGCGGGTGAGTAAAGGTGCGCAGCGTAAGCTTGTTTGCATTGAACAGCGCGAACGTAAATGTGTTAGACGAAAAGCACCCCACTACATACCCGAGCTGCCCGCCGCCCAGAAACGCGCGCGGCGACGAGGCGGCGGAAGCGGGCGTCAGCGGGTCGAACAGCATAGCGCCGTCCGCCGTTTCCGTTTCGTTGAAGCCAACGTTGCCGAAAAGCCTGTTGGTAAGCGCTATGCAGCGGATAGTGCCGTTAGCCTTGTCCGTTGCAAAGTCCCATGTAAAGTGGTAGCCGTTTTCGGTTTCGTAGCTTTCGTTAAGGTTAAGCGACCCGCGCATAACGTTGCTGCCCGAGTACGCGTCCCCCGCGAACCCCACGGGGTTTACCGCGGCAGGCAGCATAAAGTCGTCCGCGTCCTCCTTAACGGCGTTGCCAAGCAGCATTATACCGCCCAGCAGGTTTTTGTACATGGGCAGGTATCCGCCAAGCATTGCCGCCATGTCCCATTGCCCGAACATACCCTGCCGCGGCGGCGCAAAGAGCCTGTTTATGGCGTTCGTCACCATGTTGCATTCTTCCGTTTGCGATATTACTCTGCCGCTTTTCGCGTCGCAGAGCGTTAAACGTGCCTTTCCCTTCAAAAATCATTCCTCCCCTGTAAGTAAGCCCTCCGTGATTTTGCATACCGTAAAGTCCGCGTTCGAGAGAATCGCCCTGCCGAAAATCTCGCTGAACGCGCGCTTGTGCGAAGCCCCGCCGCCTGCGGTTATGCCGTGCGCCACTATCGTTGCAATAAGCTGCGCGGGCAGAATATACGCGCTGCCCGACTGCGCGCTCAGCTGCACGCGGATAGCGTTAAGCCCCTTTGGCAGCCCGTCCGCCAGAAAGTAGTAGTGCAGCAGCGGCTTGTCGCCGTTTGCGTTAAACCGGTGTACGGCCCTGCGCGGAATGCGCTCGCCGTTTACGTACACGTCTATAACAAGGCTCTCCGCCGTGCTGTTGGAAACCGTAAGGTTCACGTCCAGCTGCGCGAACGTTTCTCCCGCCGCGTTAAACTCGAATACGGCGCAGTCCTCGGGCGTTTCGCTTATAATAAGCTGCGCGTCGTTGGTGTGCTTCAGGTACATTGCGCTAAGCCTGCTTTCAAGCGATTTAAGCGCGTTGATAAGGTCGTCCTCATGCACCACCGCGTCTGCGTAGCTGCGGTTTTTGGAGTGAAGCGTGGCGGTAAGCCCGCCGTCGTAGCGGTATTCCACCTCGCTCACCGTTATGGGGAATATCCCGCCGCCCTCGCTCAGCCTTATCGTGTCGCCCGCCTCGATAAAGGGCAGCCCCTGCATTTCAATATCCGCGCCGTAAAACACGAACGGCCGCAGCAGACTCAGCAGGGTATTCAGGCGCTTGCTCGTCATAAGCGGGTTGTAAAGCTCAAGCGTTGATATCTCCGCGCCGCTGCCCGCCGTAAGTTCCTCATCGCCCGTATCAGCCTTAACGCAGGTTATCACTGAGCGCGACATATTGCGGGCAATGTCAAAGCAGTTTTTTTCGTAAAGCGTAAAGTTCGTCATATCGCAGGTTTTCAGCGTAAGCGCGCCCTGCCTGTCGAACCTCGCGCACGCCTTGTTAAGCGCCGCTATGTAGCCTATCATGTCGCGTACAGTCGCGTTTTCGGGCAGGGCGGTCACCTCGTGCGCCATGCCGCAGTCCGCGCAGGTAATGCCGTATTGTTCGCATATATCGCGCAGAATCTCGTCAGCGCCGCAGGGGAGAGCCACCCCGCAGGAATACGCCCTGTCCAGCCCGTAGAACCTGTCGTAGCATACGATAGACGCGTTAGCGCCGCGCACGTATCGCCTTGCAACGTAAAACACGCCCAGCGGACACCACTCCTGCCCGTCGAAGCTTATATACGGGCGAACCGCGTCGTTCACCTCGATACCGCCGCTGCACCGCGCGGTAAAGTAAAACCTGTTGGCGCAGGTCGTCCCGAGCGTGAACCAGTCGGGGTGCGCCACGTCGTCAAGCTCAAAGCCCGTTATCCTGTCGTCGAAAAACACCTGCGCGCCCGCTTCTATTTTACAGTAAACGTGCCGCCCGTTGTCCTGCGCCAGCGCCTTGAAGCGTTCCGTTACCTCTACCATGCTTCACCTCACTTTTCTCTCATCAGCAGTTTAACGCCGCCGTACATTGTCACGCCGTTCACCTGCGTAACGGCGGGCGCAGGCTCGTTTGTTATGTGAAAGTCGCTCTCCACCATGCCCTCGGGCGCTTGAAAGCGCACCCTCACAAATATCTCCTGCGTGAGCGCGCGCAGCTCCTTAAGCTCGCTTTCGGTAAGCAGCGCGAACTCCGCTTCTACCTCGTACTTCCTGCTCACAAGGTCTATAAGCATATCGCCCTGCGTGTTGTAGCGTATATCGGTGCGGCGCGTCACCCTGTCCGCGCGTATAAGCCGCGCCCGCGTGAACGCCCTGCCGTTCAGTTCTATCGTCATTGCGCCCTCCGTTATCTGGTTTTTTTGCTGTTAAGCTGCCTGTCAAGCTCACGCGTACTCTGCCGTATTAGCTTTGCTATGCGCCACAGCTCCTGCTCGTTAAGTGCGTTGGTTTTGTTCTCTGCCATGGTTACCTCCTCAGCCGCTCACCCTGCGCGCGGTAAGCGTGTAGTGGTGCGGCTCGTCCGCGCAGTAAAGGCGCGCGTCGGTTATCTCCCACAGCGCCCCGCCGTATTCCGCGCTCATTCCCGCCGCAAACTCCAGTCCCTGCGGCAGGGAATAGGTCATGTCGTAAAATATCGTAAGCGCCGACAGCCCTCTCACGTCCCCGCTCGCGTAGTCCGAAAGCGCGCTTTTCCGCTCGATACGCACGCTGCTTACGTCGGTGCGCGCGTAGCCGCTCCCGCTCGGCACAAGCAGCGTGAACTCGTCCGTCAGCAGCTGCTCGGGAATAGGCTCTATGCTCATTCTATCGCCTCCACTCCGCTGAAAAGGCAGCCTGCGGCGCGCAGCAGCCCCACCACCGCAAGGCTTGTGTCGTAAGGCTCAACGGCAGTCGAGCCGCTCTCCGTGCTTTTTGTAACGCTGTAGGAGAAGTCACCCACGGTGTACTTTTCAGAGCTTCCCTCGCCGCTTTTGCCGCTTTCCGTGCCGTATTCGCGGCGCAGCAGCTCCTGCGTCTGGAAAGCCGCCGCCTGCTTGACGAGCCTCGCCGCTTCGCCGCCCGCAGCGAGCGCCGCCGCAGCCTTGCCCTGCGTAAGCGCGGTCAGCACGAACTCCGCGCGTTCAAGGCAGCTTGCAAGCTCCTTGTCGTCGGACCACTCAAAACCCATCGCGTTAAATTCATCTTTTGTAAGTATCATGTATCCTCCTTAGAGAAGCGCCGCACAGCCGTAAAGCCGCGCGGCGCGCAGTTCGCAGTATCCCCGAAAGCGCCCGCCGTCCGCCGCGCCCCAAAGCACGACCAACCGTCAAAGCCTGCGCCGACAGCGGGCGCACGGGTCAGTTACTTCTCAACGGAAACGGCAATCGCCGCCTTCTTATTGTCCGGCACGAACAGGTCGTGGTACTTGCGGTAGTCAATGTCCCACGCGTCCGCAAACTGGTTCGCCTCGGGCGTGATTATCTTTACGTTGTCGGTCTTGCTCACGGCAATGGGGGCGGACTTGGGGCAGATGATCCAATTGATCCCCCCCGCGCCCTCCGCGGGCGCAAAGCCTCCCTCGCCGTTCGCGCTGAACGTATACGCAGTCTTCATTCGCGCGGAGGGTACGGGGATAACCGCCGCGCCGTTGACGGTCTTAACGCCGAACTCCAGCCCGCCCTGCGTGAACTGCGCGGAGTCTATCGTTCTGGAAAGCTCGCTTGAGAGCATGAGCTTGTCGTAAACGGGGCGCGACATGATGATAACGGTGTCGCCCTCGCCACCCGTGATGTCGCGCACGGCGCTCAGCTGCTCGAGAAGCTCGGAGAGGATAGTCGCCTTGTCGGGGGTGTATTCAGCCTTTATTCCCGCCGCAGCCGCAAGCTTTGAGTAGCGGTACGCGTCGATTTCGGGTATTACCTTTGTGCGCTGAAACTCTGCCGCGACATTCGCCGCCGCCAGCCCGAAGCCGCTTTCGTCAACGTCCACCGCGTCAATGCGGAAGCGCCTGCCCCTGTCCTGCGAAAGCGCGAACGTCTCGAACGAGTAGGTGACTGCGCCGCTTGTGTAGCCCTCGTCCCTGTCGTAAGTGCCAAGGCCCTGCGTGGACATTTTGGGCATTTTTATCTCGCTGCCGCCGTTGTAGATTACCTGCGCGGCGTTCTCCTCCATCCAGCCCGAGGTCGCGCCCTCGAGTATCTGCTTGTCAAGCTCCTTCTGAAAAACCTTTGCGTATTCAATCGTGTTTGCCATGTTATTCTTCCTTTCATAGCCGTAGTAAAAGCCCTGTTAAGGGCGGGATATATTGCCGCACGAACGGTCAGCCGTAATTTATTCGTGCGGCGTTAAAGCGCCTGCGCGGCTCTGCGCCCTTTGTTTTATGGGCAGAACCGCCCGCCGTTTGCGCCGCCGCGCAGCTTTGCGCTTACTTCCTTGCGAAAATGCTCCTTATCATGGAGAAGCCGTCCGCGCTGCCGCCGCTCTGCGCGGAAAACTGCGGCAGCTCGCGCTTTACCGCCTTAAGGTGCGGGTATCCTTCCAGCACCTCGTGCGCCGCCTGCTCGGGAGCAGCGCCCGCAGCGCACAGCCCCTCCGCAAGGCGCGCAGCCTCCGAAAGCTGCTCGCGCGCCGCGCCCTCGATAAGCAGCGCCACGCGAATGTTAGCCTCCAGCAGCGCCGCTTTTAACTCCTGCGCTTCATTGCGCTCCGCTTCGTCGCGCGCTTCTTCCTGCAAAGCAGGGGCGGTAATGTCCCCCGCCGCGCTCTCAGCGGATTCCTCGCGCTTGTCAAGCGCCTGTTCAAGCTCCGTTTCCATTGTTATCCGTCCTTTCCATAGCCAGCGCTTCCTCCATAGAAACGCCGTAAATCTGCGACAGCGCCCTTGCGCGTGAGATAAGCCCCGCGCCGTAGAGCTTCACCGCCCTGTCCGTGCGCGTTCCCTCGTCCTCGCAAACGCCGTCCGCAAACGCAAGCTCCGCCTTTTCCGAGGCGCTCTCGCTCAGCAGCCCGCCCATTTTGCCGAGTATGCAGACGTTCTCCGCCACGCGCGCAAGCCCCGCCGCAATAAGCCCGCGGTAGAAGCGCTGCGTGCGGTAGCTGCGGCTGCCGCGGCTTATTACCTCCGTAGCCGTGCGCACCGAACCCGCCTTGTACGACAGCGCGCCCTCGCTGAGTCCCGCCTGCATACAAAGCATATCAAGCAGGGCGTTGAGCGCTTCAAGGTGTTCCGTCACGCGAAGCTGGGCGGTGTTGTCGGTGATTTTAAGCTCCTCCGCGTCCGTTGTGGACATTGCCTGAAACACCTCGTCGTTCGCGTCGAAGTAGCGCTTGATGTCGCCCTTTTCGTCGTACTCGCCGCGCACGGCGTAGTAAGGTACGATAATGCGCTTTTTGCCGAGAACGAACTCCCTGCACAGGCTGTCGAACACCGTGTCAAGTTCGCGCAGCGTGTCCTCCGCGCTAGCAAAAACGGACGTTCCCAGCGCGCCGCAGCCGCTTTCACCGCAGCCGCTGCCCGCGCGGAAGTACACGAACAGCGGCTTTGTCAGCCCCTCTATCACCGAGCGCTCCGCCATGTCGGGGAATACGTCGGCAAGCTTTGCGGGCGAGCCGTTCTCGTTCAAAAGCCTGTTTTCGATAACGCAGCCGTCGTCGGTAAGCTCCTGCGTCTGCGCAAGTACGTAGCTTTTCGCGCCGCGCACTATTTTTGAGCCGAAAGCGCCGCCGCTTATCCCGCGCCCGTCCCACACGGTCGGCACAAAGCACTCCGCCGTAACAAAGTCGAGCTTTACGCCGCCGTCCCAGTAAACGCGGACCGCGCCGCCGCCGAGCGCAAACACCTTTTCCAGAAAGTCGGGGAAGCGTTCCCAAAAGTTGTTGTCTGCAAGCGTTTTAAGCAGAAAGCGCTCTGTTTCGCCGTCGGGGCTTACTATCTGCGTACCCTCCGCAAAGCACAGCCGCGAAAGCTCCGCGCAAAGCGCCTTTGCCGCGTTCAGCGCCGCGACCCTGCGCGTGCCGCCGCTAAGACCTCCGCGCCTTGTCCAGCGCCAGTCGCCGCCGCCGTTGTAGATGTCCGCCCAGCGCGCCAGCTCCCCCGCGTAAAACGCCGAAAGCTGCGCGCTCTGCTGCGGCTTTCTGAATGCGCCCGAGAAAAGAAAATTCTTAAGCTCCAAGCTCCTTGCTCCTTTCGTTTTATTTGCGGTTTTCCCGCTGAATAAATGATACAGCGCCCGCGACTGCAATAAACTGCAAAACGAAAAGCCCCCGATAAACCGCAGCCTAATGCGGAATATCGGGGGGCAGGGGAACAAAAAATCCCGCGCTTCAGCACGCGGGACAGTCTTTCTATAAGCTTAATCCCGCGCCGAAACGCGGGATTCATTGAATATATTCCTTATTCCTTTCGGTACATCAGCACCTCAAACGCAGCCGTATCGCAAAAGCGCTCGTGCGTGCCGAAGTAGGAGTAGAGCGCCGCCGCGTCCGCAGGCGACGTCTTGTAGTAATACGGGGTCATCGTGAAAAGCGCGTTAAGCAGCTGCTGGCTGTCAAGGCTTATTTCGCAGGAAACCCCGCGCTTGCCAAGGAACTCAAAGCCCTCCGTTTCGTAGGGCTTCACCTCGTTGTAGTAAGGGCGTTCGTACAGCAGCGACTTAAGCCCGTAAAGGTGTTCGCGCGCGGGGATAGCCTCGATAACGCACCCGCCGCGCTTAAGCACGCGCAGCAGCTCGTCCGTACACATCGGCGCGAACACCACCGCCGCCAAATCAAGCGCGCCGTCCGCCACGGGCAGCCTGAAGCTGCTCGCAACCGCGGGGAATACGCCGTCCCGCGCCCGCGCGCGCCCCACGGTAAGCGCCTGCTTGCTTATATCAAGCGCGTAAAGCGAAGCGTTCCTGCCGCCCTCGCATAGCGTGCGGTACAGCTCGTGCGTGTAGTAAAGCTCGCCGCACCCGCAGTCGGCGGCAGCAGGGCAGGGTACGTCCGCGCAAAGCTCGCGCGCCGCAGCGCAGAGCGCCTCACGCAGCGGCTCGTAAGCGCCCGAGCCTAAAAACTCGCTGCGCGCCCTTACCATTTCGCGGCTGTCGCCGGGGTCTTTTACATTCTTGTGCTGCGGTAAAAGCAGGTTTACATACCCGCCCGCGCTTATGTCAAAGCAGTGTCCTCTGGGGCACAGCAGCGAATGCTCGCCGTTAAAAGCGAGCCGCGGCGCGGCGGCCGCGCCGTGCTTGTCCGCGCATACGGGGCATATGTAGGCGAGCGGCCTGTCCCAGCGCTCAAACGCGGGCTTGCAGGCGGTCGTGGGGTCGTTCATAGCTGTTCTCCTTATTAAGTGTTAATGGTTTTTTCTATTATATACTATTTTTCTGCCATATTCAAGGGCTGTTTTTTGCGGATTTTTGTGCAACTTTCATAAAAATGGTTTTCGCATTTGTACATCATAAACTTAAAAATTCAACAAAAACTATTGCATTTTGGGTAAGATTACTGTATAATATTAACATACCCCCGCAATGCGGGAGAAATCACCGCATAAGCGGAACAGAATAAATACGGAGGTCGCACTACCATGAAAACATTCAAAGCCGACAGCATAAGGAACATAGTCCTCACGGGACACGGCGGCAGCGGAAAGACCGCTCTTGCCGAAGCAATGCTGTTCAAATGCGGGCTGACAGACCGAATGGGAAACACCGCTGACGGCACGACCGTAAGCGATTACGACGCAGAAGAAATAAAGCGCAAGATTTCAATAAACGCGTCCGCAGCAAACTGTGTGTGGCGCGACACAAAGATAAACATAATAGACGCTCCCGGACAGTTCGACTTTATCGGCGGCATGTACGAGGGTACGCGCGCCGCTGAAAGCGTTGTTATAACCGTAAACGGCAAGGACGGCGTATGCCCAGGCACGATAAAGGCGTACGACCTCGCCGCAGGGCTTAACAGGGCGCGTATGTTCGCTGTAACCTGTATGGAGGTTGAAAACAGCGACTTCTACCGCGTTCACACCCAGCTTAAAACGGTGTTCGGCCCGTCCGTATGCCCGATTGTCGTTCCATACGACAAAAACGGCCCTGTAGAGGCGTATATAAACCTGCTCACCATGAAAGCGTACAAATACGACAAAAAGGGCGTGCCTACAGAAGTCCCCATGCCCGCGAGCGAAAACCGCATAGCGGGTCTGCGCGCGGCAATGGCGGAGGCCGTAGCCGAAACCAACGAGGAGTTTATGGATAAGTTCTTCAGCGGCGAGGAGTTCACGCACGGCGAGCTTGTTAAGGGCATTCACGACGGCGTTGCAAACGGCACGATTACCCCCGTTGTATGCTGCGCGAACGACACGCTCTCAGGCGTTGATATGCTGCTTGACGCGGTAGTCGATATGCTGCCCTCTCCCAAGGAGCGCTGCATTGAAACGCTCGACGGCGAGCCGCTCCCGTGCGATGACGATAAGCCGCTTAAGGCCGTTGTGTTCAAGACCGTTGCAGACCCGTTCGTTGGCAGGATAAGCTACATAAAGGTAGCGCAGGGCAAGCTCGGCGCAAAGGACGAGCCGATAGACGCAGAAACGGGCGAGCCGCTGCGCTTTGGCAAGCTCATAACGGTTGTCGGCAAAAAGCAGGAGGAGATATCCGAGGTTTACGCGGGCGACATTGCAGCCGTAACAAAGCTTGACGCAGCAACGGGCGACACAATTTGCGCAGCGGGCGGAACGTCCGCTGCGGGCGGCGACACCCGCGCGCTCGAGGGCATAAAGTTCCCCGCGGCGTGCTATTTCCGCGCGGTAAAGCTTGTCACGGGCGACGAGGGCAAGCTGTCCGCGGCGATAAAGAAGCTGCTTGAGGAGGACAGAACGCTCGCTTACTTCCACGACCACGAAACGCACGAGCGCCTTATCGGCGGCCTTGGCGAGCAGCACCTTGACGTTGCTGCGGCAAAGCTCAAGAGCAAGTTCGGCATGGACGTTACGCTTTCCGCGCCGAAGATTGCGTACCGCGAGAGCATAGGCAAAACCGTGACTATCGAAAGCAAATACAAGAAGCAGTCGGGCGGTCACGGGCAGTACGGCCACGTTAAAATCGAGTTCGAGCCGCTTCACGGCGAAAGCGACGCGGTAGAGTTCGCTGAAAGGGTAGTGGGCGGCGCTGTTCCCAAGAACTTCTTCCCCGCCGTAGAAAAGGGCATTTACGACGCAGCTGCGGCAGGCGGCGTTCACGGATTCCCCGTTGTACGGTTTAGGGCGACTCTTGTTGACGGCAGCTATCACCCCGTGGACAGCTCCGAAATGGCGTTCAAGACCGCCGCTTCAATGGCGTTCCGCGACTGCCTTAAGGAGGCTTCGCCGTTTATCCTCGAACCTGTAGATTCGCTTAAGATAATCGTTCCCGACGACAAGCAGGGCGACGTTATGAGCGTGCTGTCCAAGCGCCGCGGCTCAGTCCTCGGCATGAACAGCATAGGCGGCGGCATGACCGAGCTTTTCGCGGACGCGCCCGCAGCCGAAATGCAGGACTTCGCGCTGGTGCTGCGCCAGATAACGCAGGGCCTGGGCGAGTTTACCTCGGCTCACGCCCGCTACGAAATGCTCCCCGCAGGCACAGAACCCAAGAAGTAATAACGCACCGCGCCGCCCGAAAAGCGGCGCGGAATTTTACGATAATCGCGCGCCGTCCTTGACAAAACCGCTTTTTTGTCGTATAATGTATAAAGCGGTATTACGCTAATAAAATTAAGGAGAAATCCAAGCCAATGAATGCCAGATTTCACATACCGGATTTTTATGTTCATGCAATTCTGAATCTTAATCTTATCGACAAGATAAAGGAACACCCCGAGTACTTCTACGACGGCATTGAGATTGCTTCGTGCTACGGCTGCTTTGCGCCCGCCCTCTGGAACGGCGGCAGGGTTGTCGCGGGTACTTCTACCACAACGCTTATAAATAACACGATTCGCGCGTTCAACGAGCGGGGCGTGCCTATCCGTTACACGTTCACAAACCCAACACTCACCAAGGACGACCTGCGCGACCCGTTCTGCAATAAAATCTGCCGCCTTGCGGAAAACGGCTTCAACGAAATTATAGTGAACCTGCCTTTCCTCGAGGATTACATACGCGAGAAGTACCCCAAGTTTCCGCTTGTATCGTCTACCGTTAAGCAGATAGAGGACTACGACGCGCTCATGCGCGAGTTCGAGAAGGACTACAAGCTGGTGGTTCTCGACTACAACTGGAACAACGATTTCGAGCGCCTTGAAAAGATACCGCAGGAGTACCGCTCGCGCTGCGAGATACTGATAAACCCTTACTGCACCCCGCATTGCAAGCGCCGCGGCGCGCATTACGCAGCCCTCGGCGAGGCTCAGCGCGAAAGCTCCGTATCGCCGCTTATGTCTAAGCTTTACGGCAGGAACACCATGCAGAAAGCAATGGATTTCAAGTGCGAATTCACGAGCTATAACTTCTATCAGATACAGAAGTTAGGCACGTTCGTTGGACTTGATTCGATACAGAAGTACCTTGATATGGGCTTCAACAACTTCAAAATCGAGGGCAGGGTTATAAGCCCCTACAATGTGCTTGAAAGCTATATCTACTACATGGTAAAGCCCGAGTACCGCGACCTGTGCCGCCTTGAAATACTCACCTCGCCGCCAAGAGTTCCGCTTTCGGGAGAGCAGCGCCCTGTAGGAGAACTGGTGCGCGAGCTTGCGGATAAGGCGTGACCTGAGCCGTTGTTATTGCTTTTTTCCTAAAATGAATCCCTTTTCGTTCTAATTTTATAGATATTGACTATTGAAAATTATACCGTAATGTGGTATACT
This sequence comes from uncultured Oscillospiraceae bacterium, assembly GCA_934462925.1. Lineage (GTDB taxonomy): Bacteria > Bacillota > Clostridia > Oscillospirales > Ruminococcaceae > CAG-115. Next base: position 202,051 of record CAKSIT010000001.1, read on the forward strand.
GTCATTAACAGATGATAATATCCATAAAATTACCATAGACAGACTGATGTCAGGAGGATTACTTATGACTAATTTTGAACTTTCCGAAAAGGTAAAGGGCTACCTTAAGGGCAGCGCCGCAAAGGCAAAGAAGTTTGAGGACCTGGTGGCAGTCACCATCTCTCTCATCTCTGAGAACACCGAGGATATGTACGTTACCGTAAGAGATGGCGAGATACTTGTTGACGCATACCATTACGACGACAACAACTGCTCTATCGAGGCTTCCGCAGAAACCGTTGACAAGCTGTTCAGCGGCGAGCTTCCCTTTGACAAGGCTCTCGCAGACGGCGCTGTTAAGGTAAAGAGCGGCGAAACCGCCAAGTTCAAGGCGCTCGAGGTTCTCGTACCCGCCAAGAAGGCTGCCAAAAAGGCAGAAAAGCCCGCTGCAAAGCCTGCAAAGGCAGCAGAGAAGAAGGCAGCTCCCAAGGCGGAGGCTAAGCCCGAGGTAAAGGCAGCGCCCGCGCCCAAGGCGGAAAAGAAGCCCGAAGCAGCGCCCGCTGTAAAGCCCGCTGCCGCACCCGCTAAGGCTGAGGTTAAGCCCGCAGAGCCTGCAAAGCCTGCAGCTCCCGCAAAGCCCGCAGCGCCCGCAGCGAAAAACGGCAAGAAGAAGTAAAGCGTTCATACAATAAAGCCCGCCGAGTAATTTGGCGGGCTTTTTTATTTGTTCTGAAGCGCACTTCTTTTATGCAAGACGCCCCCTCCCGCTCGGGAGGGGGCGACTTATTGTAAATGGTCAGGCTTTGAGCGGGCGTCACTCCGAAAGCTTCTTTGTGATGTAGTCCTGAATTGCCTTAGGCGAAGCCGCGCCCTTAAGCGCCTTGTTCGCCTGCCCCATAAAGAAGCCGAACACCTTCTTGTCGCCGTTTTTGTACTGCTCAACAGGGCGCGGGTTGTTCGCGATTATCTCGTCAACCACCTTTGCCAGCAGGTCGTTGTCTTCCTTTATCCACAGGTCCTGCGCGTCCGCAATGTCCTTCGGCGTGCCGCCGTTCTGCAGCATTTCGCCGAGAACAAGCTTAGCGTTCGCCTGCGAGAGCTTGTCTGTCTGGAGAAGCTCAACAAGCTGCGCGAACTCGCGCCCGCTGAACTTAAGCGTGTCCATATCCGCTTCTCCGAGATTTATGCGGCGCATAAGCTCGCCGTTGATGTAGTTTGCAAGCGCCTTTGGGTTGTCGTAAGCCGCAAGCGCCTCGTCAAAGAAGTCGCATATTTTCTTGCTGCCAACGATAAGGTCTGCGTCCGCGCGCTTTATGCCGTATTCCTCGACATAGCGCTTAACGCGCTGCTCGGGCATTTCGGGCAGGGACTCGCGTATAGCCTCAAGCTCCTCCTCCGTAAAGATGATGGGCGGGATATCGGGGTCGGGGAAGTAGCGGTAGTCGTGCGCGTCCTCCTTGCTTCTCATGGCGGTGGTTTCGCCGAGCGCCTCGTTAAAGCGGCGCGTCTGCTGGATTACGCGCTCGCCGTTGTCGAGAAGCTCCTCCTGCCGCTCAATCTCCACCTCGATAGCCTTTGCAATGGCCTTAAGGGAGTTGAGGTTCTTAAGCTCGGTGCGCGTACCAAGCTCGGCGCTGCCCTTTGGCGCAATGGAGATGTTCACGTCGCAGCGGATAGAACCCTGCTCCATTTTGCAGTCGCATATGCCCGCATATTGCAGCAGCAGCTTAACCTTTTCCATAAAGGCTATAACTTCGTCCGCGGAGTGGAAGTCAGGCTCTGTTACTATCTCGATAAGCGGGATACCGCAGCGGTTGTAGTCCGCAAGGGAAATGCGGTTCACCTCGTCGTGAACGAGCTTGCCCGCGTCCTCCTCAAGGTGTATGCGGTTTATGCGAATGGACTTTTCCGTGCCGTTGACGTTGATGTCAACGCGGCCGTCAAGGCAGACGGGGCGCGGCATCTGTGAAATCTGGTAAGCCTTTGGCAGGTCGGGGTAGAAGTAGTTTTTTCTGTCCCATTTCGTAAAGCGCGAGATGCTGCAGTTCATCACATAGCCCGCCTTGATGATGTACTCTACCGCGCGCCTGTTAAGCACGGGGAGCGTTCCCGGCAGACCGCTGCACACGGGGCAGCAGCGCGAGTTCGGCGTGCCGCCGAATTCTGCGGAGCAGGTGCAGAACACCTTTGAGTTGGTCAGCAGTTCCGCGTGTATTTCAAGACCCATTGTGGGGTAGTAAGCGCTCATTGTGTGTTACCTCCTTCTCAAAGCTGCGGAGCAACGGGCGAGAAGCCCTGCTCGAACGCGTGCGCGCACTGGAGGATAGTCTGCTCGTCGAAGCGGCGGCCGATAACCGACATTCCAATGGGCATACCGTCCGCAGAGTAGCCGCAGGTGGTGGAAACGCCCGGAAGCTGCGCTATGTTTACGGTAACGGTGCAGATATCCGCGAGATACATCTTTACGGGGTCGTTGTCCTGCACGCCCGCTTTGTACGCGGGTGTGGGCGCTGTGGGCGTAAGTATAACGTCCGCAATGTCGAACACGTCGTTGTACTCCTTGATTATCTCCTGCTTAAGCGCGAGCGCCTTTTTGTAGTACGCGTCGTAGTATCCGCTTGAAAGCGCGTAGTTTCCGAGAAGAATGCGGCGCTTAACCTCCTCGCCGAACCCGCGCGAGCGGCTGTCGCGTATAAGCTCCTCAAACGTTCTGCCCTCGCCGCGGAAGCCGTATTTGATTCCGTCGAAGCGCGAGAGGTTAGAAGCGGCCTCCGCGCAGGCGATAAGGTAGTACGCGGGGATAGCGTATTTAAGTCCCGGTATGGAGCATTCGACAAGCTGCGCGCCCTGCGCTTCAAGCGCCTTTGCGGCGTTGAGTACAGCCTGCTTTACCTCGCTGTCAATGTCGTCGGAGTAGAACTCCTTGGGCATTGCAATTTTCATGCCCTTTATCGGGGCGTTAAGCTTTTCTGTAAAGTCGGGCGTGGAAACGCGCGCGCTCGTAGCGTCGTGCGGGTCGCTGCCGCAGATGGCGTTGAGCATGATAGCGCAGTCAACGGCGTCTGAGCAGATAGGTCCTATCTGGTCGAGCGAGCTTGCAAACGCCACAAGCCCGTAGCGCGAAACTCTGCCATAGGTGGGCTTAATGCCCGTAACGCCGCAGAACGAAGCGGGCTGTCTTATAGAGCCGCCCGTGTCGCTGCCGAGCGCCGCAGGCGCAAGCGAAGCCGAAACGCACGCCGCGCTGCCGCCCGACGAGCCGCCGGGTACGCGGGTAAGGTCGTAGGGGTTCTTGGTCTTTGCGAACGCCGAGGTCTGCGTAGAGCCGCCCATGGCGAACTCGTCCATGCTTGTCTTGCCAAGCAGCACATAGCCCTGCGCGTTGAGTTTTTCGATAACCGTCGCGTTGTACGGGGGGATGAAATCCTCCAGCATACGGCTGGCGCAGGTGGTCTTTATGCCGTCCGTGCAGATGTTGTCCTTTATCGCAAGCGGAATGCCCGTAAGCGGGGAAGCCTTGCCCTCGTCTATGAGCTTCTGCGCGCGCGCAGCCTGCTCCATAGCCTTGCCGCGCGTAACGGTGATAAAGGAGAGCAGCTTGTCGTCCGTCGCTTCTATCCGTGAAAAGTATTCTCCGCAAAGCTCCGCGGCGCTTATTTTCTTTTCGTCGAGCGCCTTTCTCAGGTCGCGTATCTTAGCGCGTGTTATATCCATCTGTACCCCTCCTTATTCAACGACCTTCGGCACGACGTAGCAGCCGTCGGTGCTTTCGGTGTTCTGCAGCAGCTTTTCCGCAGGGAAGGAGGGCTGCGCCTTATCCTCGCGCGTATCGCCGAACGCGATGCTGTTGTTGTCCTTGGTGTCGTCATAGGTGAGGTCAAAGCTCTTTATTTCGTCCATAAGGTCGATTATGTCGCCCATCTCGCCCATTACCTTTTCAAGCCCTGCTTCGTCGTAGTTCAGCTTGCTCAGCTCGCAAAGGTGCTGTATGGTTTTGAGTTCAATAGCCATAGGGGGTCGTCCTTTCTATTGTTCTGCCCGCGCGCCGCAGCGCAAAGGGCGGTTTGTAAACAAATACATTATTATTATAGCCGATTTCCGCAGATTTTTCAAGTGCAATTTTCAAATATAATGTAAAGCGCGCGCATTTTTTTCGCTTTTGGAGAAAATAACGAAAAATTTGAAGCGAGCGCGCTTCACTTCTTGCAAAAATGACAAGAGCCGCGTCGGCATGGGCGCGGGCGGGGGAAATTCCGCATAACAATGCGCCGCGAGCAATTCTGATTCACCCGAAAAGTAAGCCGCGGTATACGCGAAAATGAAATTTCCTGCAAAAAAACTTGCAAAAAGCTCTTGACAAATCTGTTTTGCGGTGCTATAATAACATCAGTCAGCGCGGACGGAAATAAATTGTCGCGCCGCAAACGCGGCTTTTTTTATTCCTGCCGCAGCGTGCAGGATATTTTTTTTAGCGCTTCATCGCGCTTTCGGGCGGTATGCAGTAAAAATGCAAGCCGTAATGCACGAACATTATTAAGGAGTGAGCGTATGTTACAAAAAGAGGGAGAGGTCAGGATACCCGCAGGCTGTGCCATTTCAGGTCTTATAAACCGCAGCGGGAGAAGGACTAACGGCAGCGTTATCGTCAATTCTATCGGTTGTATGCACGACCGCTCGAACGGACTGGGCGGCGGCTACGCAGGCTACGGTATCTACCCCGAGTACAAGGACCAGTATGCCTTTCACGTTTTCTACGAGTCCAACGACGCAAGGATAAAGACCGAGGCTTTCATCGACAGGCACTTCGACGTAATCAACCTGTCGCGCATACCCACAAGAAAGCACCCGAACATCACGCACGAGCCGCTCATATGGCGCTATTTCGTGAACCCCCTGCCCACAAAGCTGCAGGAAAGCCAGCTTGACGAGCGCACCTACGTTGCGCGCTGCGTAATCAAGATAAACGACAAGATACCCGGCGCGTATGTGTTCTCAAGCGGCAAGAACATGGGCGTATTCAAGGCCGTGGGCTACCCCGAGGATGTCGGCGAGTTTTACCGACTTGACGAGTACGACGGCTGGGCGTGGACGGTACACGGCAGATACCCCACGAACACCCCCGGCTGGTGGGGCGGCGCGCACCCGTTCGCGCTGCTGGACTACACCGTAGTGCATAACGGCGAGATATCCTCCTACGACGCGAACAGGCGCTTTATAGAGATGTACGGCTACAAGTGCAACCTGCTAACGGATACCGAGGTCATCACCTACATAATAGACTATCTCAACCGCAGGCTGGGAATGCCGCTTGAGGACGTAGCGCGCGTTATCGCCGCGCCGTTCTGGAGCGAGATAGATTCGGGCTGCTTCTCCGCAGAGGAAACCGAGAAGATACGCCATTTCAGAAACGTTTACTCAAGCCTGCTGATAACAGGGCCGTTCTCGATTATACTCGGCTTCAACAACGGGCTTATGGCTCTCAACGACAGGCTTAAGCTGCGCAGCATGGTGGCGGCGGAAAAGGGCGACACGGTGTACATTTCCTCCGAGGAATGTTCAATAAGAACAATGTGTCCCGACGTTGACCGCATATGGTCGCCGCGCGGCGGAGAGCCGATAATCGTGACGCTCGACAAGAACGTCTGATAACTTGAGAAAGGGTGAACGAAAGTGGCTATAAATTACATGAATCCTCTTTTCGAGGTGCTGCGCGACCCCGACCGCTGCATAAAGTGCCGCGTGTGCGAGCGCCAGTGTGCAAACGAGGTACACAGATACGACCCCGACCTCGGCAGAATGATATCCGATGAAACTACCTGCGTGGACTGCCAGCGCTGCGTATGTCTGTGTCCCACGCACGCGCTTAAGATAAGGCCCAACGAGAACCGCTTCCGCGAGAACGGCAACTGGTCCATGCAGATAATGGACGAGGTGTACAAGCAGGCGGGCAGCGGCGGCGTGCTGCTGTCGGCGATGGGCAACCCCAAGGAGTACCCCGTTTACTGGGACAAGATACTTCTCAACGCTTCGCAGGTAACCAACCCCCCGATAGACCCGCTGCGCGAGCCTATGGAAACGCGTACGTTCCTCGGCAAAAAGAACCAGAAGATAACCTACGACGCAAACGGCATGGCTCACTACGAAAAGACCCCCTATCTCGAGCTTGACGTGCCGATAATGTTCTCCGCAATGTCGTTCGGCTCTATAAGCAAGAACGCGCACGAGAGCCTTGCAAGGGCCGCGCGCGAGCTGGGAACGTTCTACAACACGGGCGAGGGCGGACTTCATCAGGACTTCTACCGGTACGGCGCGAACACTATCGTACAGGTAGCTTCGGGGCGCTTCGGCGTGTTCAAGGGATACCTTGACGCAGGCGCTGCAATCGAGATTAAGATGGGACAGGGCGCGAAGCCCGGTATCGGCGGCCATCTGCCCGGAATGAAGATAAACGACGAGATTTCCCGCACGAGAATGATACCCAAGGGTACGGACGCCATTTCCCCCGCGCCGCACCACGACATCTATTCAATAGAGGACCTGCGCCAGCTCGTGCTTTCGCTTAAGGAAGCCACCGACTGGAAAAAGCCCGTTATCGTAAAGATTGCCGCTGTGCATAACGTAGCCGCCATAGCCTCGGGCATTGCGCGCTCGGGCGCGGACATAATCGCGATAGACGGCTACCGCGGCGGTACGGGCGCTGCTCCCACAAGAATAAGGGACAACGTGGGCATACCGATAGAGCTTGCGCTTGCAAGCGTTGACCAGCGCCTGCGCGACGAGGGCATAAGAAACGACGTGTCGATAGTGGTCGGCGGTTCGGTACGCTCGAGCGCTGACGTGGTAAAGGCGATAGCGCTCGGCGCAGACGCGGTTTACATAGCTACCTCCGCGCTGCTCGCGCTCGGCTGCCACCTTTGCAGAAGCTGCAACACGGGCAAGTGCAACTGGGGCATAGCCACCCAGCGCGACGACCTTGTAAAGCGCCTTAACCCCGATATCGGCAGCCGCCGCCTTGTAAACCTCGTTACCGCGTGGAATCACGAAATAAAAGAAATGATGGGCGGCATGGGCATAAACTCCATAGAGTCGCTTCGCGGCAACAGACTTATGCTCAGGGGCATAGGCCTTACCCAGAAAGAGCTTGACATTCTCGGCATACAGCACGCGGGCGAGTAAGGAGGTACGCAGACGATGAAAAAGGTATATGTAAACGAGGACTGGTGTCTGGGCTGCCATCTGTGCGAGTATTACTGCGCTGCGGCGAACAGCGGCGCGGAAAACATGATAAAGGCGTTCAGCGGCGCAAAAAAGCCCCTGCCGCGTATTCAGGTAGAGGAGGGCGCCGGCGTGAACTTCGCGGTGCAGTGCCGCCACTGCGACGCGCACCCGTGCGTTAAGGGCTGCATAGCGGGCGCGCTTTCCGTAAATGACGGCGTTATTGTGTGCGACGAGTCGCGGTGCGTGGGGTGCTACACCTGCGTGCTGTCATGTCCCTACGGCGCTATCGTCATCGACGGCGAGGGGCATAAGATACGCAAGTGCGACCTTTGCCTGTCGAACTCCAACGGCGCGCCCGCGTGCGTGCAGGGCTGCCCCAACAACGCGATAGTCTTTGAAGAAAGGTAAGGTGCGGGAGATGAACTACGTTATCATAGGCAACAGCGCGGCAGCTGTCGGCGCTGTGGAGGGCATTCGCAGCATAGACAGGGACGGCAGGATAACCGTTATATCCGACGAGAAGTACCGCACCTATTCCCGCCCGCTTATTTCCTACTGGCTTATGGGGCGCGTTGCGGACGACAAGATATACTACCGCGGCGAGGACTTCTACGAGAACAACGGCGTTGAAACAATGCTGGGCAGGCGCGCGGTTAAGATAGACCCCGCAAAGAAGCTTGTAACGCTCGACGACGGCGCGCAGATACCCTACGACAAGCTGCTGAACGCCACAGGCTCAAAGCCGTTCGTGCCGCCCATGAAGGGGCTTGACAAGGTGAAGTACAGCACCTTTATGAGCCTTGACAGCGCAAAGGAGATAAAAGCGCAGCTGCGCGAGGGAATGAACGTGCTGATAATCGGCGCGGGCCTTATCGGGCTTAAGGCCGCCGAGGCGCTCGACGGCTGCGGCGTTGGCATAACGGTAGTTGACATGGCGGACAGGATACTCCCCTCGATACTCGACGAGAGGGCTGCCGCGAAAATGCAGCGCCACATCGAAAGCCGCGGCGTGCGCTTCAAGCTTGGCACAAGCGCGCAGGAGCTTTCAGAGCATTCCGCGCTGCTTACGAACGGCGAAACGGTAGACTTCGACCTGCTGATAGTAGCCGTAGGCGTCCGCCCGAACACCGAGCTTATAGCCGAGGCGGGCGGAAAGGTGGAGCGCGGCATAATCTGCGACGATACGCAGCGCACCACGCTTAACGACGTTTACGCCGCGGGCGACTGCACCGTAAGCCACGACGTTTCAAGCGGCGCCGACAAAATTCTGGCGCTTCTCCCCAACGCCTATATGCAGGGCGAGGTAGCGGGCAAGAACATGGCGGGCGGCGAGGCGCGCTATGAAAAGGCGATACCGATGAACGCGATAGGCTTCTTCGGGCTTCACATAATCTCCGCAGGCAGCTACGACGGCGAGGAATATGTCGAGGAAACGGAGAATACCTATAAGAAGCTGGTGTTCAAAAACGGCGTTCTGCGCGGCTATATTCTTATGGGCGACGTTGCCCGCGCGGGCATCTACACCTCGCTTATAAAGGAGAAAATAAGCACGGCTGACGTTGATATCGGGCTTCTTAAGGACAAGCCGCAGCTGCTTATGTTCGGCAAGGCGGCGCGCGAGGAAAAGCTGGGAGGCAGGGTAAGATGAAGATAGACAGCAGAAATATGCAGTACGCCGAGCTTAACAGGCTCGTAAGGGACAGCCGCGACGACAAGCTCACGCTCGACAACGTTCTCGGCCAGCGCTATATCGGCGCGGGAACTTCGGGCAAGGAAATCATCATCAACGGCACGCCCGGCAACGCCCTCGGCGCGTATCTCAACGGCTCAAAGCTTATCGTCCACGGCAACGCGCAGGACGCTATCGGCGACACCATGAACGGCGGCGCAATTATCGTTCACGGCAACTGCGGCGACACCACGGGCTACGCAATGCGCTCGGGCGAGATATACGTTGAGAAAAACGCGGGCTACCGCGTCGGCATTCACATGAAAAGCTACAAGGAGCTTTTCCCGACGATAGTTATAGGCGGCAGGGTAGGCGACTTCCTCGGCGAGTATCAGGCGGGCGGAATTATTATAGTCCTCGGCATAGGCACGGAGGGCTGCCCCGTAGGGCATTTCTGCGGTACGGGAATGCACGGCGGCGAGATGTTTATAAGAAGCGACACAGCGCCCGCGGGGCTTCCCGTGCAGGTGTGCTGCTCGCAGGCGACCGAGGAGGACAAGGAGAGCATACGCCGCTATATAGAGCGCTTTGTAAAGCATTTCGGCGGCAACGTCGAGGAGCTTCTGAGCGGGCGGTTCTTCAAGCTCACGCCAAATTCAGCTTCGCCGTATAAGCAGCTGTATGTCAACAATTGATACCGAGAGATATATAATTATGTGTAGAAGCGCCCCCGCTGCGTAAACAACGGGGGCATAAACAAAAACAAAAACGCGCGCGGCACAGCAAACGGAGGGGAACTGTATGAGGATATTCATCAACGCCAAGACCGAGGAGCTTTGCGCGGGTATCGCTGCGGCTCTTGACGACGCGGGAGCGGAGCTTACCCTGTGCTGCACCGACGAGCAGGCGGCGCAGGAAGATTTAAGCGGCTACGAGGCGGTCATCATCTCAACGCCGCTGCGCAGCGAGTTCGGGCTGAACTACGTTGCTGAGGTTGCAAAGCGCACCAACGCCGCGCTCATAGTGCTTGCCAAGGCGGACATTGCGGACGACGTGCAGAACCGCATAAAATTCACGGGCGCGTTCGTGCTTGCAAGGCCGTTTACCAAAAGCGCGCTTTCGCAGACCCTGCGCGTGGCAAGGCTCGCCAAGGAGAGCATTTCGCGCCTTGAGGAGGAAAAGACCCGCCTGTCCCGCCAGCTTGACGACGTTAAGGCGATAGACCGCGCCAAGTGCTGCCTTATCGAGTACCTTAACCTTACGGAAAATCAGGCGCACCGTCACATTCAAAAGCTCGCAATGGACACGCGCCGTCCCCAGCGCGAGGTCGCGGAGGATATCCTGCGCACCTACAGCGGCATGACTAATGTGTAAAGGTCACCTCTAAAAACCTTGTTTGAGTGAAAATGTGTATAGCACACCGACTGCTTCTTCAAACCTCCTCGTAAGGCATACAGCCTTACTTCGTCGGCTTTCATCGCATTCGGCGCACTCTACCCATTTTCCCTTTTCAAACCGGTTTTTAGATGTGCCCTAAATAAAATAGCGACCCGCGGAACGCTTTGTTCCGCGGGTTTTGCCGTTTATACCGTAAACTCCGCCGAGCCGAACTCGGTGCGCAGCCTGTAAAGCCCCTCGGGCAGCTCCCCGTAGAACCCGCTGAAATCGTAGGTTTCCTCAACCGTTTCGCCTGCGGGAACAATGCACGCTATGCTGATGAAGCTCATAACGTTCGCGGGCGGAATGCCGTACCACTCGCCGTCAATGCACGCTTCAAGCGTAAATGCAAGCCCGTAGGCGTCTTCCGCGTCCGTGGTGTTCGCGATTTCCGCCTGCACAGTACCGTCCGCAATGTCCTTTATCGTAAGCGTAAGCGGGGACTTTGCAGGCTCTTTCGCCTTTTCAAGGCAGGCGGTATCCCATTTGCCGTCCTTTAGCGCAAGATAGCGTATATTTGGCAGCGCGTAAAGCGGTATCACGCTGCTGTCCTCCCAGTCAAGCCCCTCGGTGAGCGCCGCGATATCCGCCTTTACCGCGTACCGCGCGCCGTCGGGCGTTATCCACACGCCGTCCTGCCACAGCCCGCTCACGTCGCCCTCGCCCGTGCCAATGCTGAACGCGTAGATATCCCCCGAAAGCTCGCCCGCCGCCGTCGCCTTTGCGGGCAGGCTGTTGAGCGCGTTAAGCAGCTGCTGCTCCTGTTCCTGCGAGAAAAGCACGCTCATGCGGCACTCGCTGCCGTCGTACTTAAACATGGTAAGCGCGCCGCTTGACGGGTCGCCGTCCGCAAGGAACTGTCCCTTTCCCGCGCACCCCGTAAGAAGCGCCGCTGCCGCCGCGGCAAAAATAAGCGATTTTTTCATGTTATCCGTCCTTTCATGGCGTCCGCCCTTTTACAATAATACCGCGCACCCCGTAAAAAGGTTGCGTTTTCTGTTGACTGCTCCGCGCGGATATGTTACAATAGTATCATGACAGGAGGTAACGCTATGAACGTAACAACAGCGCTAATGCAGCTTTTGCCCGAGGCGGACGTGCGCGGCTGCCTGCGCAAGGGCGTGGAATACTGCGAGCGCGCAAAGGCGCTCGGCGCGGATATTGCGCTTTTCCCCGAGATGTGGAGCTGCGGCTACAGCATACCGCAGGATATTAACGAGCTTAAGGCGCTCGCCGTGCCGCACGGCGGCGAGTATATGCGGGGCTTCTCGCGCGCGGCGAAGCAGCTTGGCATGGCGATAGCCGTGAGCGCGCTCATGCAGGCAGAGCCGCTGCCGCTCAACACCGTCACGCTTTTCGACCGCTGCGGCGAGGAGCTTTTCACCTATGCCAAGGTGCATACCTGCGACTTTGGCTACGAGCGCGTACTCGGCAGGGGGAGCGGCTTTTACACCGCGCCGCTCGACACGGGGCGCGGCGTTGTGCAGGTGGGCGCTATGATATGCTACGACAGGGAGTTCCCCGAAAGCGCGCGGCTGCTCATGCTAAAGGGCGCGGAGCTTATCCTCGTCCCCAACGCCTGCCCTATGGAGATAAACCGCATTTCGCAGCTGCGCGCCCGCGCCTATGAAAACATGGTGGGCATAGCCACCGCGAATTATCCGTTCGGCAAGCCCGACTGCAACGGGCATTCCACTGCGTTTGACGGCATGGCGTACCTTGACGGCAGGAGCAGGGACACGCTTGTCGTTGAAGCGGGCGAGGGCGAGGGGATATACCTTGCCGAGTTCCCGCTTGACCAAATGCGGCGCTACCGCGAAAGCGAGGTACACGGCAACGCCTACCGCCGCCCCGAGCTGTACGGCGGGCTTATTGCGCGCGAGATAGCCCCGCCGTTCATTCGCGCCGACCGCAGGGAATAAAACGAAAGGGACTGCTTCATGCAGCCCCTTTATTTTATGTACGCGGCGTACCGTCGCTGTTGAAGAACTTTCTGAGCGTATGCTCCGTCATGATTATTGCGGCGATAAACACGAACGACTGTAAGACCACCACGCCCACCATGCAAAGCGCGCCCGTGTCCTCGTCGGGTTTTATGATAAGCCCCGCCGTGCCTGCCGCTATCGACAGCACGAGCGTGGGCGGCGCGAGAATGAGCAGATTTTTCCCGCATACGACCTGCGCCATGTCCCATGCCGCCCTGCTTTTAAGCGTCATCTGCGTGTGGTAGCCCACCGACCCGAACTCGGGCGGGTTAAACCTGAACCACAATCCTGTTATCAGCATGAGTATCGGGGTGAGCAGCTCGCAAATAAAATAAATGATGTCAGTCATCTTTGTCCTCCTGTGAACCCTGCTTTTTGCGGCGCTTAACGCATTCCGTCAGCAGGTATTCTATCTGTCCGTTCACGCTGCGGAAGTCGTCCTCCGCCCACCGCATAAGCTCGTTGTAAAGCGAAGCGGAAAGCCGCAGGGGTATCTGCTTCTTTTCCTTTTTCTCGCTCTTTTCGTCCGCCATTCCGCTTCACCTCACGCTTTCAGGCGTGCGCCCGCTGCTTCATTTTTTTGTAGAGTATAACCGCCCATACAGCCGCCGCTGCCGCCACCGCCGCCATAAGCGCCTCGCCCGCCCAGAGCGGTATTATTGCCTGCTGGTAAAGCGCCGCGGGCGTATCCATAGCCGCGTGCATAAGCACCGCCGCAGGGTAGAGCCACAGCCTGCCATTTGTGCGCGCGCTTTCAAACACAAGCACCGAAAGCGAGATATGCAGCGTCATTGCGATAACGCGCTCGATAAGCGTCGCCGCAGTCGTCGCGAGCGTACACTGCGTATAGCCCTCTATCTGCGCCAGCACCGCCGACTTTATCTGCTCAGAGCCCTGCGAGCTCATCTCCGCGAACGCCTCCGCGCCCATGCTGCCGCACATCGCCGCGATAACGAGCGCGGAAAGCGACGCCGTGCCGCATAAGAACAGCCACTCAAACCCGCCGTGGCCAAGCCCGTACATTATTGCGGTCTGTGGCGCGGTCTTTCTGCGCAGTATCGTCTTAAAGGCTATAAAGCGCCCCGTTTCCTCAAATATTCCCGCCGCAAGCGCGCCGTATATTATCGTAGCCGCGGCGTTGCCGGAAACGAGCGGCAGTACCGCGGAGTGCAGCAGGGATTCGAGTATCACCACGAACACAAGGAACACGCCCGCGCCCGTGAACGCCGCCGAAAGCGGGGCTTCCTTGCAGCGCAGCTTGTAAAATATCACCGCGCCCACGGGTATTACCACCGAAAGTATGCCAACGATTATAAAGTGCGCGATAGCCTGTGATGTAAATTCCATAGCCCGCTCCTTAATAAATAGAACCGCTGTTTACTATGGGCTGCGCGTCCTTGTTGCCGCAAAGCACCACAAGCAGGTTGCTTACCATCTGCGCCTTGCGCTCGTCGTCAAGTTCCACAATGTTGCTTTCAGAGAGCTTGCTGAGCGCCATCTCTACCATTCCGACAGCGCCGTCCACTATCTTCTGGCGCGCTTCTATTATAGCGGTCGCCTGCTGGCGCTGAAGCATTGCCGCTGCAATTTCGGGGGAGTACGCAAGGTGAGTTATGCGCGCTTCGATTATCTCAAGCCCCGCGTCCTCAACGCGCGTTTGCAGTTCCTCGCGCAGCTGACTGCTCACCTCCTGCGAAGAGCCGCGCAGCGACTTCTCGTCGCCCTCGGTGCTGTCGTAGGGGTAGCAGCGCACAACGTCGCGCAGCGTGCTGTCCGCCTGTATGGACAAAAACTCCATGTAATTGTCAACGTTGAACACGGCCTTTGCGGTGTTCACAACGCGCCATATAACGACTATGCCCACGTCTATGGGGTTGCCCAGCTGGTCGTTTATCTTCTGCTTGCCGTTGTTGTGGGTAAGCGTTTTAAGGGAGAGCTTGCTGCGCACCATAGCGCCCGCCGCCGTGAATATTGCAGCGCCCGCGCCCGTAGCCGCCTGCGGCACAACGGCGCTTGCAAATGGATTCACAAAGAAGAAGCCCTCTTTCTTTATCGTACCCGTGTACCTGCCGAAAAGCGTAAGCACGATAGCCTCGTTCGGCTTTACAATGCGCAGCCCCTTAAAAGGAAACCACCCGAGCGACAGCCATGTAATGCCCGCGCCGAGAAGAACCCCGTAAACCGCGCTTCCGTCCGAGTCTATCATCGTTCCCGCATAAATCGTGAGCGCAAGCGCGCCGAGATAGAGCGCCGAGAATATAAAGAGCGCCGCCCACCCGCTCATCGGGGAAAGCTCCCTTTCCTCGTAGCCTGTCTTTTTTCTTTTGTCCATAAATAAAACCTCCCTTTCCGAAACCAAATACAAAGTGATATCAAAATGATATCCTGCTAATAGCATACCACATTTTTCACGCCTTGTCAATAGCCTTTGGTGATTTTTTCGTGAACCGCCTTTTCGCCCTTGATTTTTCGGGGTAATCGTGATAAAATAAAGTATGGTCACCTCTAAAAACCTTGTTTGAGTGAAAATGTGTATAGCGCACCGACTGCTTCAGAAAACCTCCTCGTAAGGCATACAGCCTTACTTCGTCGGCTTTCATCGCATTCGGCGCACTCTACCCATTTTCCCTTTTCAAACCGGTTTTTAGAAGTTCCCGTATAATATACTCCCTGCGTAACGTCCGCCCGCTGCGAACGCGCACGCGGAGCGGCATTAACATGGAAAGGTACGCTGTAAATGAAAAAGGACATAAAGCTTGCAAAGCCCGCCGCGGCTGAACCCGAAAAGGAGCGCTTCTATTTTTTTGTAAAGGACCAGGGCGAGGGCGCTGCGCGCGGCGTGGTTATCGCGCTTAAGATACTGCTGCTTGTCGGCACGTCTGTATTCGGCATTGCGCTTGGCATTCTCGCGCCGCTTGTTATCATGTTTTCGGGAGATTTCGACCCCGAGGTGGCAAGCTGCCCCGCAGTCCCCATATGGCTTGCGTCGTCGGTGCTTTACGTTGTGGGAACGGTTATCGTAATGCTCGGGCATTCAAAGACAGCGAGCGCGGTTCACGGCGTTGCTGCTGTGGGCGTGCTTGTGACGTATTACTTTTATATGCAGCTTTTCGCGGACGTTCCCGACAATAACGGTCCGTCGGGGCTGTATATGCCTATGCTGTTCCTTACCGTGATAACGGTTATAATAATGCTGCTTATAAACATTCCGAAGTGGGCGGAATCCCGCGCGAAAAAGCTCTATGCAAAAGCCCCGTCCATTCTCGGCGACGAAAAGGAGGACAAGTGACATGGCTGCCATAATCAACGAAAACGAGAGATTCCACCTTAAGATAAAGGACGGCGACGTTGGGCGCTACGTTATACTGCCCGGCGACCCGGGGCGCGTGCCGCTTATCGCGCAGAAGCTCGACAACGCCGTGCAGGTTGCCTGCAACCGCGAGTACAACGTATACACGGGATACCTTGACGGCGAAAAGGTGAGCGTATGCTCCACGGGCATAGGCGGCCCGTCCGCCGCAATCGCCGTGGAGGAGCTTATAATGACCCGCGCGGACACCTTTATCCGCGTAGGCACGAGCGGCGGCATTGACGTAAAGGTGTGCGGCGGCGACCTGCTTGTGGCGAGCGCCGCGGTGCGCGCGGAGGGTACTAGCCGCGAGTATATCCCCGACGGCTACCCCGCAGTCGCAGACTTCGAGGTAACGCGCGCTCTCAAGGATTCGGGCGACGCGCTTTCCACCGACGAGGACGGCAACCGCTGCCACGTGGGCGTGGTGCAGAGCAAGGACAACTTCTACGGCGAGATAGACCCGTCCAAAACGGCGGTTTCCGCAAGGCTTAACGCCGCGTGGGAGGGCTATGTTAAGTGCGGCTGCCTTACAAGCGAGATGGAGGCGGCTGCGATATTCTCCGTGGCGCTGCTGCGCGGCGCGCGCGCGGGCGCGGTGCTTACGGCGCTATGGAACGTTGAGCGCACGAACGCGGGGCTGCCCGACAAGAACTGCACGAGCAGCGAGCGCGCGATAAACTGCGCGATAGGCGCGATAAGACGGCTTATTGCGCTTGACAGGAGCAAAAAGTGATGTTTTCTACAGTACTGTTCGACCTTGACGGCACGCTTACCGACCCTTTCGAGGGGATAACGGGCGGCATTCTTTACGCGCTGGAACATCTCGGGTACGACTGCCCGCCGCGCAGCGAGCTTGTAAGCTTCATAGGCCCGCCGCTGCTCGACGAGTTTATGCGGCGCTTTGGCATGGACGAGCCGACCGCGCGCGAGGCGGTGCGGCTCTACCGCGTGTATTACGCCGACAGGGGGCTGTATGAGAACAGGGTGATAGACGGCGCGCCCGAGCTGCTGGCATCGCTGCGCGCGGCGGGCATAACGGTGTGCCTTGCAACGTCCAAGCCCGAGCCGTTCGCGCGTAAAATACTCGAACACTTCGCGCTCATAGAGTACTTTGACTACGTGGGCGGCGCTACCTTTGACGGCAGGATTTCCGCAAAGGCGGACGTTGTGCGCCTTGTGCTCCAAAAAACGGCGGCAGACCCCGCGCGCAGCGTGCTTGTGGGCGACCGCTTCCACGACATAGAGGGCGCGCACGCGGCGGGAATACGCTGCATAGCGGCGCTCACGGGCTTCGGCAGCCGCGGGGAGTTTGCGGAACACCACGCGGATTACGTCGCGGAGAATCTTGCGCAGGTGGGAAGTATAATTCTCGGCTAAAACGAATAATAATGCTTTTGGCGACAAAAAGAACAAGGTTGTATAAAATTTTTGAAAAAACCGTTGCAATTCGCGGCGGTATGTGTTATAATCACTATAACTGCAAGCGCGTGGAATAACTCGCATTTAGGTTATTGAAACGATAAATCCCGCGGAGCGGGTTATCAAAATGACTTTTTTGCCTCGGGTTTCCCGAGGGAAAAAACACCTTTATCCGCACAAGTGCATGAATTGACGGCGAGCCGTCAATTCATGCGCGCAGCGCGGATGTTTCGGCGAAAAGCCCCGTATGGGGATTTTCGCCGACCTAAAGCGCGGGGAACGACCCGCGCTTCTTGCGGAAATATTACCGACGGGGAAAACGGACTCGGAACAGCAAGCTGCAAGAGCCGCCCGTGCGGGGCAGGAAGGGTTGTGATGATAGGGTTGGAAAAAAAGCTTTCTCTGTATGGCTTTAACAACCTCACAAAGACACTTAGCTTCAACATTTATGATGTGTGCTATGCAAAAAGTGAGAGGGAGCAGAAGGACTACATCGCCTATATCGACGAGCAGTACAACTCCGAACGACTTACAAAGATACTCTGTGACGTCACCGAGAAGATAGGCGCTACAGTTCTCAACATCTCAAAGCAGGATTACGACCCGCAGGGCGCTTCCGTAAACGTGCTGTTTGCCGAGGGCGAGGTAACGCCCGACCATATCGACAGCTCCTGCAACAGGGGTCAGGGCTTTTTTGCGGGCGGCAGGTCCGTTCACGCACATCTTGACAAGAGTCATATAACCGTGCATACTTTCCCCGAGTATCACCCCGATAAGGCGATATCGACGTTTCGCGTTGATATAGACGTTGCCACCTGCGGCGAGATAACGCCGCTCAGCACGCTCGATTACCTTATCGGCAGCTTTGATTCGGATATAATAACGATAGACTACCGCGTGCGCGGCTTTACGCGGGACGTTGCGGGCAAAAAGTGCTTTATGGACGCGCCCATGACGTCCATACAGGAGTTTATCGACGCGCGCACCCTCACGCGGTACGACGCTATCGACGTTAACGTTTACCAGTCCAACATATTCCACACGAAAATGCTTATCAAGGAAATAGAGCTTCAGAACTACCTTTTCAACAGGGACGTTTACGAGATACACCCGCAGGAGCGCCTTGAGATAACGGGCGCGCTGCGGCGTGAGATGATAGAGATATTCAGCGGAATGAACATTTACTGAGGTGGGGAGAATGAAGCTTGAACACACCCGCGCGCCGCTTTACGAGGCGATGAGGGCGTATCAGCTTGACCGCGTGGTCAAGTTCGACGTCCCCGGCCATAAGGGCGGGCGCGGCAACAAGGCGCTCAGGGATTTCCTCGGCGAGGCGTGCATGAAGAACGACGTAAACTCCATGAAGCCTCTGGACAATCTCTGCCACCCCGTTTCCGTAATAAAAGAAGCGCAGGAGTACGCGGCGGACGCGTTCGGCGCGGAAAATTCGATTTTTATCGTAAACGGCGCTACGGGCGCGGTGCAGGCGATGGTAATGTCGGTGTGCAAGCCGGGGGATAAGATAATTCTCCCGCGAAACGTACACAGAAGCGCCATAAACGCGCTTGTGGTATGCGGCGCAGTTCCTGTTTACGTAAACCCGGGCGTTAACAACAGCCTTGGTATCCCCCTTGGCATGACCCCCGCGGAGGTGGAGGCGGCGATAGTCGCCAACCCCGAGGCAAAGGCGGTGCTTGTAAACAACCCCACCTATTACGGCATTTGCAGCGACCTTAAAAGCATAGTTGAGATAGCGCACCGCCACGGTATAAAGGTGCTGTGCGACGAGGCTCACGGCACGCATTTTTATTTCGGCGAGGGGCTGCCCCCCTCTGGCATGAGCTGCGGCGCGGATATGTCGGCGGTGTCGGTGCATAAAACGGGCGGAAGCCTTACGCAGAGCGCGCTTTTGCTGCTCGGCAAGGGCATAGACCCGAATTACGTGCGCCAGATAATCAACCTCACCCAGACCACCAGCGCAAGCTACCTGCTTATGGTGTCGCTCGACCTTGCGCGGCAGAATCTCGCGCTAAACGGTAAGGCGTACTATGCAAAAACGGTGGAGTTCGCGGAGTACGCAAGGCACGAGATAAACGCCATTGGCGGCTACTACGCTTTCGGCAGCGAGCTGTGCGACGGCGGAGCGTTCTACGCGTTCGACAAGACAAAGCTTTCTATCCACACGCGCGCAATGGGCCTTGCGGGTATCGAGGTATACGACCTGCTGCGCGACGAGTACGACATTCAGATAGAGTTCGGCGATATCGGCAATATACTTGCGATAATCACGGGCGGCGACCGCGCGCTTGAAATAGAGCGCCTGCTTAGCGCCCTGAGCCTTATAAAGCAGTTTTACGGCAAGTCCCCCGTGGGACTGTACGACCACGAGTACATAAACCCCATTGTTGAAACGACCCCGCAGGCGGCGTTCTACGCCGAGCAGGAGACCCTGCCGATAGAGCAGACCGCGGGCAGGGTGTGCAGCGAGTTCGTTATGTGCTACCCGCCGGGGATACCGATACTTGCCCCCGGAGAGCGCATAACGCGCGATATTCTCGATTATATAGCGTTCGCCAAGGAAAAGGGCTGCTCCCTTACGGGCTGCCGCGATATGAACGTGGAGTATCTTCAGGTGATGAAGTAAGCGAAAGGAGCAGAGCATGGAGCTTTGGTTCACAGAGAATCATACGGACAACGTACGGTTCTCCATAAAAGTAAAACAGCACCTTGTCAGCGAAAAGAGCAGATACCAGCAGATAGACATTCTCGACAGCTACGAGCTGGGCAGGATACTTGTGCTTGACGGCTACCTTATGCTGACGGAAAAGGACGAGTACATCTACCACGAGATGATAACGCACGTGCCTATGGCGACAAACCCCAACATAAAGCGCGTGCTTGTAATAGGCGCGGGGGACGGCGGCACAATCCGCGAGCTTACGCGCTTCAGCGGCATAGAGTATATAGACATGGTTGAGATAGACCGCCGCGTGGTGGAGCTGTGCCGCGAGTACCTGCCGCAGACCGCGTGCAGGCTTGACGACCCGCGCGTTCATCTCCACTTTGAGGACGGGCTTAAGTTCGTGCGCACCAAGGAGAACGAGTACGACCTTATTATAGTGGACAGCACCGACCCGTTCGGCCCGGGCGAGGGGCTTTTCACCAAGGAGTTTTACGGCAACTGCTACAAGGCGCTGAGCGCCGACGGCATTCTCGTAAACCAGCACGAAAGCACGTTCTACGACGAATACGCCGAGATAATGAAGCGCGCGCACAACCGCATAAAAAGCTTTTTCCCTACGGCGCTCGTGTATCAGGCGCATATCCCCACTTACCCCAGCGGACACTGGCTTTTCGGCTTTGCAAGCAAGCGCTTCCACCCGATAAAAGACCAGAACGCGGAGTGGTGGCTGGCGCAGGGGCTTAAAACGAAGTACTACAACCGGTACGTTCACAGCGGCTGCTTTGCGCTGCCAAACAATGTGCGCGACGTTCTGCGCGATGGGGAGGGCTGAAATGCTTATCGACTTTGACGAGATACAAGAGGTGGGCAACGTGCATTACAAGGGCGGCACGGGCGCGCTTATGATAAGGGCGTTCGCGGACAGTACAGTAAAAGTGATGCGCTGCCGCCTTGAAAAGGGCTGCTCGATAGGGCTGCACACGCACGAGAAAAGCAGCGAGGTGCTTTACGCGCTAAGCGGTACGGCGAGAATGCTGTGCGACGGGGATTACGAGATATTAAAGGCGGGAAGCTGCTTTTACTGCCCCGTAGGGCATTCTCACGACCTTGTTAATATAGGCGATGAGGATTTTGTATTTTTTACGGTTATATCCGACGTAAAGTAAAATATGGGAGGAAAATAAAATGTCAAGAGCAATGATAATCGGCGCGGGCGGCGTTGCAGGCGTAGTAATAGCAAAGTGCTGCCAGAACAGCGAGGTATTCACCGAGATAATGATAGCGAGCCGCACCAAGGCAAAGTGCGACGCTTTTAAGGAGAAGCTGCAGCCTACCACCAAAACGGTGATAACCACCGCGCAGGTGGACGCGGACAACGTAGAGCAGCTCACCGCGCTTATAAAGGACTACAAGCCCGAGATAGTGATAAACGTTGCGCTTCCGTATCAGGACCTGCACATAATGGACGCGTGCCTTGCAGCGGGCGTAAACTACCTTGACACCGCAAACTACGAACCCGAGGACACCGCGAAGTTCGAGTACAGCTGGCAGTGGGCGTACCGCGAGCGCTTTGAAAAGGCGGGGCTTACGGCGGTTCTCGGCTGCGGCTTCGACCCGGGCGTTACGGGCGTTTTTTCCGCGTACGCTATGAAGCACCAGTTCGACGAGATAAACTATATAGACATACTCGACTGCAACGGCGGCGACCACGGCTACCCGTTCGCTACCAACTTCAACCCCGAGATAAACATTCGCGAGGTGTCCGCAAAGGGCAGCTATATCGAGGACGGCAAGTGGGTTGAAACCGAACCTATGGAGATAAAGCGCGTTTACAATTTCAAGGGCGTAGGCGAAAAGGATATGTACCTGCTTCACCACGAGGAGCTTGAGTCCCTTGCGCTTAACATCAAGGGCATTAAGCGCATTCGCTTCTTCATGACGTTCGGGCAGAGCTACCTTACGCACCTTAAGTGCCTTGAGGACGTAGGTATGACCTCTATCAAGCCCATAATGTTCGAGGGTAAGGAGATAGTACCGCTTCAGTTCCTTAAGGCGGTTCTTCCCGACCCCGCTTCTCTCGGCCCGAGAACGGTGGGCAAGACCAACATCGGCTGCATATTCATCGGCAAAAAGGACGGCAAGGAGAAGCACTACTACCTCTACAACATCTGCGACCACCGGGAGTGCTACAAGGAGGTAGGCTCGCAGGCGATAAGCTACACTACGGGCGTACCTGCAATGATAGGCGCGGCAATGGTGCTTACAGGCAAGTGGAACGCCGCGGGCGTGCATAACGTTGAGGAGTTCGACCCCGACCCCTTTATGGAGGCGCTCAACAAGTGGGGGCTTCCGTGGGAGGAAGACTTCAATCCCGTGCTTGTTGACTGATTAGTATTGCAAAGGCAGGCGCTCAGCCTGCCTGTTTGCGTGAAAGGAGCGCAATGGAGCAAATTAAGCTGTACAGCCCCGTTACAGCGTATGCCGCAGACGGCGGCGAAAAGCGCGAGGTTTCCCCGCAGGAGTACCTGAGCGACATTAACCGGGCGCTGAGGGAGTTCGGCAGGCGCGCCGAGCCGCGCCGGAGCAACGTCTGCGGGCTTGCGGTAAGGGACATTGCGTTTTCGGTGGAGCAGGCGTTCGGCGGGTATTACCTTACAGCCGCGTGTACCGCCGAGGGCGAGGACGCGCTGCACAAGCTCCTGCTTATCGTGTGGAAGACATACAGCGAAGCCGCCGAGCCGCCCGAAGAAATCGCCGTGCTGCCCGTGCATTGTAAGGCGAACGGGCGCGCCGCGGAGCTTCAACTTGTCATATGGGACGAAAGCAGCTCGTTTGTGCTGCCCGCGCATAAGCTCGAGCAGCGGCTGAAAAGCGCCGCGGTACACTTTTGCCGCGATTGCAAATATCTTCAGAAAATCGCGAACACCGACGAAACGAACGCCGCGCTATGCACGTTCGCCGAGTCCTACGAGCCTGTATACACAGACCAAAAGTGCCGCTTTATCCCCGAGTTTAAGCCGCTTTGCTGCGGCGACTGCGACAGGCTCGGCAGGGATTCCGCCTGCTGCGGCTGCCGCCCCGACGACCCCGCGGAAAGTGCGGTAGGCGGCGAACTCTGCATGATGTTTGAAGACAAAAGGCAGGCGGAGCTTGAACGCATTCTCGCCGAGTGGAAGTATCGCGAGGAGTACGACAGGGAGAAAATAGAGCGGCTAATCGACGAGTTTGAGAAGAATTTCAGAACGCCGTTCAACTGAGTGCAGCCGCGCGGCGTATTTGTACCGGAATTGCGCTTAGGCGGCTGAATATACAAGCAGACCGGGAGACATTAACATGTTAAGACAGGTAAACGAAGAAAATCTCGCCGAATGCGCAGACGTAATCAGAAAGAGCTTTATGACGGTAGCGGACGAGTTCGGCTTTACCGCGGAAAACGCGCCGAGATTTACCGCGTTCGCTACAACGTGCGACAGGTTATGTTGGCAGCTGCATGAAGAACGCCGCCCCATGTACGCGGAGTTTGACGGGGACAGGATAGTCGGGTACTTTTCCCTGTTGGTGCAGGGCGGCGAGTGCGAGCTGAACAACCTGTGCGTTCTGCCCGAATACAGGCATAAGCGGCTTGGCGGAGAGCTGCTGACGAGCGCCTTTGAAGCGGCAAAAAAGCTCGGCTGCACAAGGGTGAATATAGGCATTGTCGAGGAAAACAAAACGCTCAGAAAATGGTACGAGTCGCACGGCTTCGTACATACGGGGACGAAGAAATTCGACTTCTTCCCGTTTACCTGCGGGTATATGTATAAGGAGCTGTAACGGCGCGCACGCATGAAAGGAACGCTATGGACTGGACAAAAAAAGTAGAAACCCCCTGCTATGTAATAGACGAAGCCGCGCTCAGAAAGAACCTTGAGCTGCTGAAATACGTGCGCGAAAAGGCGGGCTGTAAGATACTGCTCGCGCAGAAAGCGTTCTCGGCGTTCGCGGTGTACCCGCTTATAGCGCAGTACCTTGACGGCGTTACCGCAAGCGGCATATTCGAGGCGAAGCTCGGCTACGAGGAAATGGCGAAGCCGTTCGGGCGGGAAAACCACGTTTTCTCCCCCGCCTACCCCGAAAAGGACTTTGACGAGCTGCTGCGCATATGCGACCACATGGTGTTCAACTCCCCCGCGCAGTGGGCGAAGTACCGCGGCAGGGTGCGTGGCTCTGCGCGGTATATTCAGGCGGGACTGCGCGTGAACCCCGAGTACAGCGAAATCGAAACCGACATCTACAACCCGTGCTTTAAGGGTTCGCGGCTCGGCACAACGCTTTCGCGGCTTAAAGAGGATATTTCGCTTATCGACGGGATAGACGGCCTGCACTTCCACACAATGTGCGAGCAGGGCGCGGACGTTCTCGCGCGGACGCTCCCGCACGTTGAGGAGCGCTTCGGCTTTCTGTTCGACAGGATAAAGTGGCTGAACTTCGGCGGCGGCCACCACATAACCCGTCCCGACTACGACGTCGGGCTGCTTATAGAAACGATAGTGCGCTTCCGCGAGAAATACGGACTTTGCGTGTACCTTGAACCGGGCGAGGCTGTCGCGCTCAACGCGGGCTACCTTGTAACCGAGGTGCTTGACACGTTCGGCAACGGCATTGACGTTGCGATAACCGACGCTTCCGCGGCGTGCCATATGCCCGACGTGCTTGAAATGCCCTACCGCCCCGAAATAGCGGGCGCGGGCAAAGCGGGCGAAAAGCCCTATACCTACCGCCTTGGCGGCAACACCTGCCTTGCGGGGGACATTATCGGCGATTACTCGTTCGACAGGCCGCTTAAAGCGGGCGACAGGCTGGTTTTCGGCGACATGGCAATTTACTCAATGTGCAAGAACAACACGTTCAACGGCATACCGCTGCCAAGCATTTACCTGCTGCGCGAAAACGGCGCGGCGGAGCTTGTAAGGCGGTTCGGCTATGAGGATTTTAAGAACAGGCTTTCGTAACGCCTGCGGTCTGAAAAATACTGAGCGGTCTGCCTTATGGCGGACCGTCGGCTGTTTTTGGGCGGATTGCAAATATTTCTAGGAGAGTGAATTATTATGCCCGGAATGGGAACTCTTATAAACGCAGGCGGCATAATCCTCGGCGGGCTGCTGGGGCTGCTTTTCGGTAAGCTGCTTGCGCCGCGGCTTCAGGAAACGCTTATGAAGTCGTGCGGCGTGTGCGTGCTGTTTTTGGGAATATCGGGCGCAATGGAGAAAATGCTCTCAATGGCGGCGGACGGCGCTCTGACCTCGGGCGGTACTATGGTAATAGTAGCGAGCCTTGCGCTCGGCGCGCTCATAGGGGAGCTTATAAACATAGACGGCGCAATGGAGCGCTTCGGCGAGTGGCTTAAGCGCGTGACAAAAAGCGACGGCGACGGCGGGTTTGTGGGCGGCTTTGTCAACGCCTCGCTCACTGTGTGCATAGGCGCTATGGCGATAGTAGGCGCAATACAGGACGGCATTCTCGGCGACATATCAACGCTTGTCACAAAGTCCGTGCTCGACTGCATTATAGTTATGATAATGACCGCCGCGAGCGGCAAGGGCTGTATATTCTCCGCAGTTCCCGTAATTGTGCTGCAGGGTTCTGTCACGGCGCTTTCAAGGCTCATAGAACCCGTTATGACGCCCGCCGCGCTCGACAACCTGTCAATGGTGGGCGCAATTCTAATCTTCTGCGTAGGCGTAAACCTTGTGTGGGGCAAACTCGTCAGGGTGGCGAATCTCCTGCCCGCAATGGTGATTGCCGTCGCGCTGGCGTTCGTGCCGTTTTTCTGATAAAGCCCGCATATGCCCCGCGCTTCGGCGCGGGGCTTTTTTTGTGAACTTTCCCCCACCGCGCAGCCTTTGCGCATTTTTTGTGAACTTTCCCCCACCGCCCGCCGTTTTTGCCTCGAACCCCGCCCCAAAGAGCGCCGCGCGCTCCCGCTATGAACTTTCCCCCACCGCCCGCCGTCCGTTTTGGGGAGATTTAGTCAAATCGGCACATCTCAGCAATGTCGCGGAGCTTTGCGACTATATATTGTTCTTTGTAAGCCGAGTGCAACTACATATTGTGAATAATGACGAATCATGTGCCTCGGTTGAATGCTTTTGCGCGGGTTTGTTGTGAAAAATCAACAAAAAGATGAACGATATTTCGTGAAATCTTCTCCCTATAAAATGCGGCCGCGGGGCTTGCATTATTGCGCGTAAGCCTGTATAATAATAACTGTGGGGCAAAGTTTATAAAAAACACAGCTTTTTTCATAAAAAATCATAAAATTAAGACCAAAGGTCAGAAAAAAGCAAGCCGCACAAAGATATAACGGGAAAATATATCAAATTCTACGGAACACCCGTCTGAGGAGGACGGAAGCGAAAAGCACTCTGCCGAAAGCGGCTGGCAAGGGGGGACGGAAATGAGAGGCGAATACACGGTGGACGCCAAGGGAAGACTTAACTTCCCCGCAAAGCTCCGCGAAACGTTCGGCGACCATTTTCACATTGCCAAAAGCATAAACGACAGGTGTCTTGTCGTGTACAACGAAAAAAGCTGGCTGGAGCTGCAGGAGAAGCTGGAAAAGCTCCCTACGGAAATGTCCATGCCGCTTATGCGCTTTGTTATCGGCTGCGCGTGCGAAGCAGAGCCGGACAAGCAGGGGAGAATCGCTATCTCGCAGTATCTTCGCAGCTTTGCGGATATAAAAACAAACGTCACCATTATCAGCATGGGGAATGTCGCTGAAATATGGGACACCGAGCTGCTGGCTGAGAACGACGAGGTATTCGACCAGGCAAGCATAAGAAAGCTTGCAAGGAAGGCGGGAGTATGACACAGTTCTCTCACACCACCGTGCTGCTTAAGGAAACGGTAGACGGTGCTTTTACAGACCCTAAGGGGATATACGCCGACCTTACAACGGGCGGCGGGGGTCACAGCCTTGAGCTTGCGGGGCGGCTGGACGGGGGGCGTCTGGTGTGCTTCGACCAGGACGAGGAGGCTATAGCGGCAGCGGGCGAGCGGCTTAAGGGTCTGCCCGTTACGCTTATTAAAAGGAATTTCTGCGAGCTAGGCGAGGTTCTTGACGAGCTGGGGATTGAGGCTCTTGACGGGATAATCGCCGATCTTGGCGTGTCGTCGCACCAGCTGGACGCGGTGGAGCGCGGGTTTTCGTTCCACGCAGACGCGCCGCTCGATATGCGCATGAGCCGCGAGGGGCTTTCCGCGCGCGACGTTGTGAACGAGTACAGCTTTGAGGAGCTGCGCAGGATACTCTATGAGTACGGCGAGGAGAAATTCGCGCCGAAAATTGCAGACGGGATAGTAAAAGCGCGCGCGGCGACGCCCATAGAAACAACGGGCGAGCTTGCGGAGATAATAAAGCGCAGCGTTCCCGCCGCATACCGCAGGGAGAAAAACCCCTGCCGAAAAAGCTTTCAGGCGATACGCATTGAGGTAAACCACGAGCTTGATGTGCTTGAAACAGCGCTCTCTGTGGGATTTGAGCGCCTTAAGGTCGGAGGGAGAATGGCTGTAATAACGTTCCATTCGCTCGAGGACAGGATAGTAAAGAACCGCTTTCGGGAGTTCTGCACGGGCTGCATTTGCCCGCCCGAGTTTCCCGTGTGCGTGTGCGGCAGGCTTCCGCGCGGCAGGACGCTTTTCAAAAAGCCCGTCACCGCCTCTGAGGAGGAGCTTGCGGCAAACCCGAGAAGCCGCAGCGCAAAGCTGCGCGTTATCGAAAAGATAAGAAACTGAAAACGACCGCGCTCAACGCGCGTTTAAGGAATACACGGGCGGCTTCGCCCGCAGCAGGGAGGTCATGGAAATGGGCTATTACGGTACGGACAACACGAATCTCGCGTACGACCTGTCGCACTTCGACGATTCGCTGTCGGAGCGCAGACAGCGCGCGCAGCAGCACGAGCAGCGCGCACAGCAGCCGCGCCCGAAAATATTCAAGCACTCCGTTTCCAAGACGGGTTCTGTATTCAAGATAGCCGTATGCACTCTGGCGATTTTCGCCGCGCTCTGCTCCACAAACTACTTCAGCACCCGCAGGGACGACATGGCGCGCATGGTTGCCGCAAAGTCCGAGGAGCTTAGCAACGCGCAGGACAACAACGCGCTGCTGCAAAGCAAGCTCGACACCAAGGTGAACATCTCCTACATCGAGCAGTACGCCACGCAGGAGCTGGGAATGCAGAAAGTTTCCGCTTCGCAGAAGAAATACGTAAGCGTGAACACCGAAAGCCTTGTACAGGTAAGCGACGACGGCAGCGGCGGCTTTTTCGGCAGTATACGCCGCTGGTTCAGCGACCTGATGGAATACATCGGCTTCTGACGGCATAATATAAGGGCGAACGAGCTTTTGCCCGCGCACGGTCCACCGCACCCGAAAAGGGGCGGCGGACATAGGTGCAGCAGTATTTTCAGAGATGGAATGAAAGGGACGCCGCGCTGCGAGCGGCTCTTTCGACAAGCTGCGGCAAGGTCGGTTTATCGGCTTTGCTTTTTTTGGTTTATGAGAGGAGCGGCGCAGTAACAATGAGTAACCGCACAAAGAAAAAGAAGCAGGGGTTCTTCAAGACCCTTTTCAGCTACTTTAAGAAGCTGGACATGGAGGAGAACGAAAAGAAGCGCCTTCTGACGGAAAAGGACAAGCAGATATTCGTTCTTGCGGGCATTGTGGCGGTGTCGCTTTACGTAGGGTTCTTTCTCCTTAAGTATACGGTGCTTGACGGCGATAAGTGGCGCGTGCTTGCAAACGAGCAGAGTATGTCGCAGCTTACCATTATGGCTGACAGAGGCACGATATACGACTCCAACGGCACTATTCTCGCTCAAAGCTCCACGGTATGGCGCGTTATCATAGCGCCCAAGGCGATAAGCGAGCAGAACGAGGCGCGCTACGCCGCCTACATAAAGGACAAGGAAAAGCGCGCGCAGAACGGCGAGGAGCAGCCCGAGCCGTACACCCCGCTCAACGAGCTTATCTGCGGCAAGCTTGCGGAGCTTTTCGACAAGGACAAGGCGGACCTGCTGAAGTCCTGCGAGAACGTGCGCAACGAGTATAAGATAGTAGCGCGGAAAGCGGAGAAGCCCGTTGTTATGGAGCTTAACCAGTTCCTTGCGGAAAACGCCATACCCGCCGACTGCGTGTACACCGAGCAGTCTAGCAAGCGCTATTACCCCAACGAGTCGCTTGCTTCCAACATAATAGGCTTTACCAATGACGAAAACGACGGCGTTTACGGCCTTGAAGCGTACTACGACGACTACCTTTCGGGAACGGACGGCAAGGCGGTATATTACAAGAACGGCGCAGGCACTAACCTTGCCAACACCGCGGACATCTACTACAACGCCGTCGACGGCTACAGCCTTGTAACCACGCTTGACGAGGTGCTGCAGCACTACCTTGAAAAGAACCTTGAGCTGTGCGTGTCGCAGCACTCGGTAATAAACCGCGCGTGCGGCATTATTATGGACTGCAACACGGGCGGCGTGCTTGCAATGGCTACGTCGCCGAGCTATAACCTCAATTCCCCGTCGGAGCTTTTAAGCAGCTACGACAGGCAGCGCCTTGAAGAATTGCAGGCGGCGGACGCTCCCGAGGAGGAGATACAGGAGCTTGAAAGCGTCATGCGCGAGCAGCAGTGGAAGAACAAGGCGATAACCGAGCTTTACTACCCCGGTTCTGTTTTCAAGACCGTGACTTGCGCAAGCGCGCTCGAAGAAGAAGTGGTGTCGCTCAATTCAACGTTCGTGTGCAACCAGTACGAGGTAGTCGCGGGTACGAAAATTTCCTGCTGGGCTACTTACGCGCACGGAACGCTCACCTTGCAGCAGGCTATAACAAAGTCCTGCAACCCGAGCTTTATACAGATAGGTCAGGCGCTCGGCGCAGACAAGTTCTGCGAGTATTTCGAGTCGTTCGGCTTTACGGAGCGCACGGGCATAGACCTGCCCGGCGAGGCGGGAAGCCTTTACGTTCCGCGCTCGAGAATGGGCCCTGTAGAGCTTGCTTCCTCGGCGTTCGGTCAGACGAACAAGGTAACGCCCCTGCAAATGACTACGGCGCTTTGCGCTATCGTAAACGGCGGCTACCTTATCACCCCGCACGTTGTAGACAAGGTGCTTGACGGCGACGGCAACGTTGTTGAAACCATACAGACGCAGGTAAAGCGTCAGGTTATTTCCGAGGAAACGTCCATCACCATGCGCGGCATACTCGAAAACATCGTGCAGGAGAACGGCGGCTCTAACGCGTATATAAGCGGCTACCGCATAGGCGGCAAGTCGGGAACTACCGAGAAGATAGACGAATACAACGCCGCAGGCGGCAAGGCTGCGGGCGCTGCTATGACGTTCGTTCCGTCCTTTGCGGCGTTTGCACCCGCGGACGACCCGCGCGTTGTAATGCTTGTAATGGCGGATACGCCAACGGGTACGCAGTACTACGGAAGCGCCGTTGCAGCGCCTGTGGTATCCGCGGTGTTCAAGGAGGGGCTGCCGCACCTCGGCATATACCCCACGTACACCGCAGAGGAGCTTGCAAAGCAGGACGCAAGCGTGCCTTACGTTCTGGGCAAAACGTCCATGAGCGCGGAAAGCTCGCTTGCGGCGCAGGGTTTCGAGGTGCGCTTTGTAGGCGACCCGAGCAGCAGCGCGGCGGTTTCCACGCAGATACCCCAGTCGGGGACGAACGCGCCCAAGGGCAGTACGGTGGTGCTGTATCTCGGCAGCGAGTTCGACATTGAAACGGGCGAAGTACCGGACGTTACGGGCATGACCGTAGAGCAGGCGAACGACGCGCTTGTAAACGCGGGCTTTAATATGCGCGCTGTGGGCGGCGCGGCTGAAAACGCGAGCGCCGTAGCGCAGATGCAGTCTATACTCGGCGGCACGACGGCATATAAGGGCAATGTAATCGAGGTTACGTTCCAGGTGAACGGCTGGTCGGATTAACGTAAAAGGGGGTGAACGCGGTGACTTTGGGCGAGCTTTTCAGCGAGCTTGGCGGGCTTCCCGCAGGGCTTGCGGACAGGGAGGTGACGGACGTCACCTCGGACACGCGCACGGTAAAGCAGGGCAGCCTGTTTGTGTGCGTAAAGGGCGCGAGCTTCGACGGCCACGCCGCCGCAGCCCGGATGCTGGAGCGCGGCGCGTGCGCGGTGGTAACGGAGCGCCCGCTCGGGCTTAGCGCCGAGATTCACACGGATAACCCCCGCGCGCTTTACCCGAGACTTCTGTCTGCGTTTTTCGGACACCCGACAAGGCGGCTGCATTTAGGCGCTGTAACGGGTACTAACGGCAAAACCACCACCGTAAACCTCTGCGCCAAGATAACGCGCGCGCTGGGGCATAAAACGGGCGTTATAGGCACGCTCGGCACGGATACGGGGCATGGGCTTACCTACTCGCACGACGGCCCGCCCACAACGCCCGAGCCGCACAGGCTCTACGAGCTGTTCGCGCAGATGGTGAGCGAGGGGACGGAATACTGCTTTATGGAGGCGTCGTCGCAGGCGCTCGCGCAGTACCGCTTCGCGGGGGAGCGCTTTGAGAGCGCGGCGTTCACTAACCTCACGCGCGACCACCTGGACTACCACGGCACAATGGAAAACTACTTTCTTGCAAAGCGAATGCTGTTTGATATGTGCGGCGCCGCCGTTGCCGATATCGACGACGAGTACGGCAGGCGCGTTTACGAATACTGCGCGCAAAAGGGCGTGCCGTGCAGGGCGGTGAGCGTTCAGGGCGAGGCTGAGTGCTTCACGGAGTACGTAAAGCTCTATCCCGACCGCGCCGAGGCTATCCTTACCGACAAGGCGGCGCAGAAAAGCTACACCATGCGCCTGCCCATGACGGGATACTACAACGTGAGCAACGCGCTGCTTGCGGCGCTCATGTGTTCGCAGATGGGGTTTGAGCTGTCCGACTGCCTTGAAGCGCTCGAAAAGGGCGGCGGGGTAAGCGGCAGGCTGGAAACGCTCTACAGCGGCGAGTTTACGGTAATACGCGACTACGCCCACACCGAGGACGGGCTTGAAAAGCTCCTCTCAACGCTTAAGCCCCTTACAAAGGGCAGGCTTATCGCGCTGTTCGGCGCGGCGGGCGAGCGCGACGCAGGCAAGCGCCCCGCAATGGGCAGCACCGCCGCAAAATACGCGGACGTTCTCATTGTAACAACGGACAATCCGCGCCACGAGGATATGCAGAAGACCATAGACGACGTGGTGCGCGGCATTCCCGCGGGCAAGGAACATCTCGAGTTTACAGACAGGTGGCAGGCGGTGAACGCGGCGCTCGACATGGCGCGCGAGGGCGACCTTGTGGCGTTTTGCGGCAAGGGACACGAGGATTATCAGGCGGTAGGCGACGAGTATCTTCACTATGACGAAAAGGAGCTTACCGAGCAGTGGCTCGCGAAAAGATAAACAGGTGGTGCAGATGATGTTTACGGCACAGGAGATAGCGCAGGCGACGGGCGGAACGCTCGTCGGGGAGAATGTGAGCGTATCGGGCGTATCCACGGATACCCGCACGATAGAGCGCGGAATGCTTTTTGCAGCGATAAAGGGCGAGAGCTTCGACGGCAACGAGTTTATAGCAAAGGCCGCGGAAAACGGCGCGGCTGCGGCGCTTTCCGACAGACCGCTCGGGAGCGTTGCGGCGGGCATTCCCGTAATATACGCGGACGATACGCGCAGGGCGCAGCTTGCGCTCGCGCGGCATTACCGCGAGCGGTTTGCCGTAAAGCTCTGCGGCGTTACGGGCAGCGTGGGCAAAACCTCCACAAAGGACATGATATACGCGGCGCTTTCCGCTAAGTATGAAACGCTGCGCACCGAGGGCAACTTCAACAACGACATAGGGCTGCCTAAAACGCTTTTCAGGCTTAATGAGAGCCATGGCGCGGCGGTTATCGAAATGGGCATGAGCGCGCTCGGCGAGATGAGCGTGCTGTCGCGCGCGGCAAAGCCCGACGTTGCGGTGATAACGAACATCGGCTGGTGTCACCTTGAAAATCTCGGCACGCGCGAGAATATCCTGCGCGCAAAGCTCGAGATACTAGACGGCATGACCGCGGGCGCAGAGGTTATAATAAACGGCGACGACGAGCTGCTGCGCGGCGCGGATTACGGCAAGCATACCGTAGTGACCTACGGCTTCGGCGAGGGCTGCGATATCCGCGCAAAGGACATTGAAAGCACGGAAAACGGCGGACGTTTTACGCTGTGCGCGCACGGAAAGCGTTACGCGGCGGCAGTCCCCGTGGAGGGCGAACACCACATAAGAAACGCGCTTGCGGCGTTCGCCGTGGGCGAGGCGTTCGGCATGACGCCCGAGGAGATAATCCCCGCGTTTATGCGCTATCAGGGCTCGGGACTGCGCCAGAAATACGTCGAGTGCGGCAAAAAGACGTTTATTCTCGACTGCTACAACGCAAGCCCTGATTCCATGAAAAGCTCGCTGTCGCTTATACGCACAAGCCCGCGCAGGCGCGTTGCGGTTCTGGGCGATATGCTGGAGCTGGGCGAGATGTCCGCGAGCCTGCACGCAGGTATAGCCGATTTGCTTGTGCAGAGCGCCGACGCGGCTTTCCTTTACGGGCGCGAGATGCGCCGGTGCATGGAGCGGCTGAAAGCGCTCGGCGGGCCGCGGGCGTTCCACACGGAGGACATGGAGGAGCTTGTGCGGCTTCTGCGCGAAAACCTGCGCGACGGCGATATCGTGCTGTTCAAGGGCAGCCGCGGAATGCGCATGGAGCAGGCGGCGCAGGCGCTTATTGACGCGGAATAAAAAAACGGAGGGCGGTAACTCATGACGTATATGTTCATCGGGGCGCTTATGGCGTGCGCGGCGTTTGCAATAACGTGGCTTGCGGGGATATGGTTCATACCGTTTCTGCATAAGCTTAAATACGGGCAGACGATACTTGACATAGGACCTAAATGGCACAAGGCCAAAAAGCAGGGAACGCCGACAATGGGCGGAATAATGTTCATTGCGGCGGTATTCGCGGCGTTTTTGTGCGGCATGATACTCTATCAGGGTACGGGCGCTGCGGACTTCGCCGCTTCGGATACGGCGGAGCTTATACGCTCGGCGGCGGGGCTTGTAATGGCGGTGCTTTTCGGGTTCATGGGCTTCCTCGACGACTTCATCAAGGTGAAGAAGAAGCACAACGAGGGACTGACCGTCATGCAGAAGATAGTCATTCAGGTGCTTATCATCGCGGCGTATTTCGCAACGCTCTATATCAGCGGCTGCGCGCGCACGGCGGTAACGTTCCCGTGGGGGTGGCAGTGGGACATGGGTCTGCTGTACTACCCGATAATGGGCGTTGTGATACTTTACCTTGTAAACGCCGTGAACCTTACCGACGGCATTGACGGGCTTTGCTCGTCCGTTACGGTGGTGTATATGGCGGCGTTCACGATAATAGCGGGCTTTTGGGGCTTTTTCGCGCAGTCGCTGCTGGCGCTCTGCACGGCGGGCGGGTGCATAGGCTTTCTTATGTGGAATTTTCCCCCCGCAAAGGTGTTTATGGGCGACACAGGCTCGATGTTTCTGGGCGGCGTGGTGTGCGCGCTGGGCGTTGGCTGCGGGTGCGAGGTGCTGATGATAATCGCGGCGCTCGTTTACATCTGCGAGGCGCTGTCGGTGGTTATACAGGTTACGGTGTTCAAGATAACCAAGAAGATAAACCACGCCACGGAGGGCAAGCGCCTTTTCAAGATGACCCCCATACACCACCACTTCGAGCTTAGCGGCTGGAGCGAGGTAAAGATAGACGTTGTATTCTCTGCGGCGGCTGCGGTATGCGGCGCTGCGGCGGTAATACTCGCGGCGAATATGTATTGACGCATACGGCAGAAACGGAGGCAGCAATGGCAGAAAACGTTAAAAGGGCAGCCCCGCCCCGCAAGGCGAAAACGCCCAAGAATCCCGACAGAATACGCGTTCTGGACGCTGCGGGAAAGATAGACATACCCATGCTTGTAATAACGCTCGTGCTGCTCGCGTTCGGCATAACAATGATGTTTTCTGCGGGACACGCCCTGTCGTATCAGGAGTACGAGAACTCCTACGCGTTTGCGACAAAGCAGATGATAGCGGCGGCTCTGGGCATTGTCGCAATGTTTCTGGCGGCGGTGTTCGATTACCGCCTGCTGAGAAAGCGCTTTCGCATTAAAGGCACAAACATTGAGATAACGCTTTCGCATATCATTCTTGCGATTACGCTCGGGCTTACCTCGCTTACAATGGTTATAGGCGTAAGCAATATCGAGGACGGCCCTACGCGCTGGCTCAGAGTGCCGCTTTTCGGCACGTTCCAGCCGTCGGACTTCCTTAAGGTCGGGCTTATAATCTTCATGGCGTATTACATTCACCGCTATTCCGACAAGCTGCGCCTTTTCAAGTACGGAATGCTGCGCCCCATGATACTGTTCGTTATCGTTGCGGTAATTATGATAAGCCAGCCGCACCTTTCGGGACTTGTTATCATGACGCTTATATGCGGCCTTATGCTCGTTGTCGGCGGCATAAACATGAAGCCGCTGTTTATTGTAGGCGCGATAGTCGTGCTGATAGTCGTGGCGCTCATAAGCTTCTCGGACTTCTCCTACTTCCAATCGAGAATAGCCACCACCTTCGACCCGCTTGCAGACAAGCAGAAAACCACCTACCAGTCGTATCAGGCGATACTTGCGGTAGGCTCGGGCGGCTTCTGGGGCGTGGGCTTCGGCAATTCCGCGCAGAAGTACGGCAGCCTGCCCGAGGCGCAGAACGACTTCGTTTACGCCGTTCTCTGCGAGGAGCTGGGCTTTGTCGGCGGGCTTGCGGTAATAATCCTGTTTATGATATTCGTGTTCAGGGGCTTTTACATAGCGCGCCATGCCGAGGATAAGTTCGGCATGATGCTGGCTACCGGCATAACGCTTCAGATAGGCATACAGGCGCTGCTGAACATAGGCGTAAACGTGTGCTGCATACCTAACACGGGCATATCGCTGCCGTTTTTCAGCTACGGCGGCACGGCGCTTCTCGTGCAGCTGGCGGAGGTGGGACTGCTGCTTTCCGTAAGTAAGCGCGCGGACCTCAATTGACGAAAAAAGGACGGTAAACGAAATGAAAGCGATATTTGCGGCAGGCGGCACGGCGGGACACATCAACCCCGCCCTTGCCATAGCGGACAGGCTGAAAAGCGTGTTCCCCGACGCGCAGATACTCTTTATCGGCACGCCGAGCGGCATGGAGAGCCGCCTTGTGACAAAGGCGGGTTACGACTTCGAGGGTGTTGAGATGGCAGGCTTCCAGCGCCGCCTTTCGGTAAAGAATATCGGCAGAAACATCAAGGCGGCGTACTGCTACTTTATCTCGGCAAAGGCGCGCGTGCGCAGGATTCTTAAGGACTTCGCGCCCGACGTTGTTATAGGCACGGGCGGGTACGTTACCGCAACGGTACTCGGGCAGGCGTGCGCGCTCGGCATAAAGACGGTAACGCACGAGAGCAACTCCTACCCCGGAATGGCGACTAAAATGCTGTGCAAAAAGGCGGACAGGGTGCTGCTTGCAAGCGAGGACGCGAAAAAGCACCTCAGCGCGCCCGAGCGCTGCATAGTAACGGGAAATCCCCTGCGCAGCAATATTCAGATAGAGGACAGGGAAGCCGCGCGCAAGCGCCTTGGCCTGCCCGAGGGCTTCACGGTGCTGTCCTTTGGCGGCAGCCTTGGCGCTAACCGCATAACCGAGGCGGTAGCGGAGCTTATCGCATGGGAGGGCAGAAAGGGCGGCATAAACCACATTCACTCCTACGGCGCAAAGGGCAAGGACCTGTTTTACAGCGCGCTTGAAGCGAGCGGCGCGAAAGTAGACGCCGCGCGCCACATTTTCCGCGACTACATTGACAATATGTACACCTGTATGTGCGCGGCGGACCTTATCATCTCCCGCGCGGGCGCAATGACGATAACCGAGCTTACCGCGATAGGCAGACCCTCCATTCTCGTGCCGTACCCCAACGCTGCGGAGAACCACCAGTATTACAACGCGCTTACGCTAAGCAACGCGCACGCGGCTATTCTTATAGAGGACAAGGACCTTACAAAGGCGCGCCTTGTCGAGGAGGTTTCGCGCCTTTACGCGGACAGGGACAGGCTCTCCCTTATGGAGCGCAACGCGAAGAACTCCGCGGAGAATAACGCGGCGGACAGGATATTGAAAGAAATTTTAGAGGTAGCAGGCGAGGCGGCGGTATAACGCGCTCTCACCAAAAACGCTCCTGCGACATAGTATGCTCCATAAAGCAGTATGTCGTAAGGAGTTGATTTTGTGGAAACAGGACAGAAGCTGATAGTAAACGGCGGCAGGCGGCTCGAGGGCGAAATCGCCGTTCACGGCGCGAAAAACAGCGCTCTGCCGCTGCTCTGCGCGGCGGTGCTTGCCCACGGAGAAAGCGTGCTGCACAACTGCCCGCGCCTTTCCGACGTCGATACCGCGTGCAGGATACTTTCCTGCCTTGGCTGCCGCTGCTCGCGCTCGGGCGGCACGGTGTGCGTGGACGCGGCGAACGTTACGGGCGCGGAGATACCCGAGAGCCTTATGCGCGAAATGCGCTCGAGCATTGTGTTTTTAGGCGCGGTGCTTGGCAGAACGGGCAGGTGCAGGCTGTCGTTCCCCGGCGGGTGCGAGCTTGGCGCGCGGCCTATCGACCTGCACATAAGCGCGCTGCGGCAAATGGGCGCGGAAATAAGCGAGGAACACGGCTGCCTTGAATGCAGCGCGCCGACAGGGCTTCACGGCGCGCGGATAACGCTCTCGTTCCCGTCCGTGGGCGCTACGGAGAACATTCTGCTGGCGGCGGCGTGCGCGCAGGGCGAAACGCAGATACATAACGCGGCGTGCGAACCCGAAATAGCCGACCTCGCCGCCTTTCTTACCAAGTGCGGCGCTAAAATAAGCGGCGCGGGCGGCAGCGTTATCACCGTTGAGGGCGTAAAGCGCCTTGAATGCGCAGAACACAGCGTTATCCCCGACAGAATAGCCGCCGAAACGTATCTCTGCGCGGGAGCGATAACGCGCGGCGAGCTTATTTTAACGCGCTGCGAGCCGCAGCACATGACGGCGTTCCTGACGCTGCTTGAAAGCATGGGCTGCCGCGTGTACGCGTACGGCGAGGGCAAGCTGTTCATCAGCTGCCGCAGGCGGCTTTCCGCCCCGCAGACGGTAAGAACCATGCCGTACCCCGGCTTCCCGACGGATATACAAGCGCCGTTTACCGCGCTTTGCACAACGGCGGCGGGTACGTCGGTCGTGGTGGAAACGATATTCGAGAATCGCTTCCGCCATGTAAGCGAGCTTATGCGGCTGGGCGCGCAGATTAAGGTAGAGGGCAGGGTAGCCGTAATACAGGGCGTGGAGCGCCTTTCGGGCGCGAAGCTATGCGCGGCGGAGCTTCGCGGCGGCGCGGCGCTTGTAACGGCGGCGCTTGCCGCGGAGGGTACTAGCGAGATAAGCGGCACGGCGTATATCGACAGGGGCTACGAGAGCATAGAAAACGCGCTGCGCTCGGTTGGCGCGGACATAAGGCGCGCGTAAAAGGACGATAAGTAACAAGGAGAGAGTAAAATGGCAGGAACAGACCCCCGCAGAAATCCGCGCACGGGCGGCTCGCCGCAGGGCAGGGCAGGAAACGCACAGCCGCGCCGCCCCTTACAGCGCGCGCAGGGCGCGCCCCGTCCGCATGGCAGCCTCCGTCCGCGTGACGAGCGTCGTCCGCAGGCTGAGCGCAGACCGCAAGGCGAGCCTCGCCCTCAAAGCGACCCGCGCAGGGCGCAGCGGGCGGCTTCGCAGGCAATGCAGCAGCGCAGCCCCTCCGCAAGAAGGCGCGGCGCGCGCGGCAGAAACTACACCTACTACTACATTCTCATATTCGCGGTGTTCGCGGTGGTGTTCGTTGTGCTTGCAAACACGGTGCTGTTCAGGTGCGTGAGCTTTGAGGTAGAGGGCGCGGGCAGGTACAGCGCGGAGGAGATAATCGCGGCTTCCGGACTCAAAAAGGGCGATAATCTGCTGCACATAAGCGCTGCGGGCGCGGAAAAGGCGGTGGTAGGCTCGCTTGCGTACATAGACAGCGCGCAGGTGAAAAAGCGCTTCCCCACGAAGATAAAGATAATCGTCGAGGAGTCCGAGAAGTGGTTCGCTGTCGTTCAGGACGGCAAAACCGCGATAGTGTCGCGCGGCGGCAAGATAATCGACAGCGCCGCAGACAGCAGCATTGTACAGGTAACGGGCTACGAGGCAAAGTCATTAGATGTGGGCGGAATT
Organism: uncultured Oscillospiraceae bacterium; assembly: GCA_934462925.1. GTDB lineage: Bacteria > Bacillota > Clostridia > Oscillospirales > Ruminococcaceae > CAG-115. Next base: position 241,152 of record CAKSIT010000001.1, read on the forward strand.
CTCGAATCCGAGGTGACGGGCAAGAACGGCATTCCCGAGGAGCTGCTTGAAGCCGCGGACAAGGCGGGGCTTTCGGGCATAAGCGCCATAGACATGACCGACAGGTTTTCGCTTGTGGTGAGCTGCGGCAGCAGGATAACGCTTGAACTGGGCAATATAAGCGATATCGAAACCAAGCTAAATATTGCGGCGGGCGTTATAAAAAGCGAGATTTCCCCGACCGACGAGGTAATACTGAATCTTGTAGACCCCGATAAGGTGGTGTGCCGCTTTGCAAACGCAGGCGGCGACCTGCCCGAGCTGCCGCCCGTACCCGCGCAGACCGAGGAATCCGCGCAGTCCGCTGAATCGGCTGAAAGCGCGTAAGCGGCAGAATCTGCAATTATTTTTGGTAATTTGCCAAAGCTGCAAAAAAAATTTCACAAAAAGGTTGAAATTTTTTCTGATGTCTGTTATAATAAAACATAGGCGGCAGTCCTGCCCGTCGGCGCGGCATTCTTTGCATGGCTGACGGATAGCAGTTTCGTGCGTGTTTATCGGCAGCCGCAGTTGATAATTCAAGGATACAAGCAATTTTTTTGACGTATATATTTTATGGAGGGGAAGTACAATGGCTTTTGAACCGAACAACGAAGAAGAATTTTCCTTTGACGGAGATTTCGTGAGCGATACAAAAATCGTGGTATTCGGCGTTGGCGGCGGCGGCGGAAACGCTGTTGCTTCAATGGTGGAGAGCAATGTCGGCGATGTTTCGTACGTGGTTGCGAACACCGACGTCAAGGCGCTTATAAATAAGGACGCTTCCAAGATGAAAAGGATACAGCTCGGGCGCGAAACCACCAGAGGACGCGGCGCGGGCAACAATCCCCTTGTAGGTGCTGCGTGCGCAAAGGAAAACCGCAAGGACATCGAGCAGGAGCTTGACGGCGCTGCAATGGTGTTTATAGCGGCAGGCATGGGCGGCGGCACGGGTACGGGCGCAGCTCCCATAGTTGCGCAGGCGGCGAAGGAGAAAGATATTCTCACCGTTGGCGTTGTTACAAAGCCGTTTAATTACGAGGGCGCAAGCAAGATGAATCAGGCGCTCAAGGGCATACAGGAAATGCGCCAGTACGTTGACGCGCTTATCGTTATCCCGAACGAGCGCATTAACGACATAAGCGACGAGAAGCTCACGGTAAAGAGCGCGTTCAAGATGGTTGACAGCGTTCTGTGCAAGGCGGTTCTCGGCATAATCACGCTGCTTAACGGCGAGGGCTACGTAAACGTAGACTTTGCGGATATCTGCATGGCGCTCAGGCAGTCGGGCATTGCGCATATGGCTATAGGCCACGGCAAGGGCGAAAACAAGTGCAAGAACGCGGTAGACGAGGTTCTTCACAGCCCGCTGCTCGAAACGTCGATAGACGGCGCGCGCAGGGGTCTGCTCAACATAAGCATTCCGCAGAGCTTCCCGCTTGACGAGTACGAACAGCTCGTATCCGAGATTTCCGCGAGATTCAACGCGGACGCGGAGTTCAAGGCGGGCGTTGTGTTCGACGATTCCCTCGGCGACGACGAGGTAACGGTAATCGCTATAGCGACCGACTTCGGCGACGAGATGGACGATATAATCATGAACAGCAGACCTGCCGAGGACAGACCTGCCGCACCCGCTGCGAATACCGCGGCTGCGCCTGCGGCAAGCACCGTACCCGCACCCGCTTCGGGCGGCGACGACAACATCAACGACCTGCTCAACCTGCTCAACAGCTATAAGAACTGACATCTCAAGGCAATGCCGCAGACCCGCAGCAGGGGGCGGCGTTGCCTTGAAACCGTATCTGCGCCCGCTTTAAGGCGCACAACAGCGTCTCCCGAGCGAGCGGTGCTCTTTGCGTTTGGCAGGGGGCGGCGTTTTGTTCGGGTTTGTTCTTATAGGGGCGCTGGGCGCGGCTGCGCAGAGTGACGTTTTTGTGTAACCTGCTCAAAGCGGCGAAAAGCACTTGAATTTTTTCTGCGTTTGATATACAATATAAAGGCAGCACCACGTAAGCGGGGGATTCGTGCGCGGCTGCTAATGGCAAATACATACCCGCGTGGGCGGGAAACTATGGAGGGGAATCCCATGAAAGGTTTATTAAGGAGAGCCGCTGCCGCTGTCTGTGCGGCGGCCATATGCTCGGTTTGCGCTGTAAGCGCGTTTGCGGACCACACGTTCGACCTTGGCGACAAGGGGCAGACGGACGAAATTCTTGCAGACGCCAAAAACGTTGACGGCACGCAGGCGCAGCTTACAATGGATTTCGGCACGGACGCTGACAGCGAGAAGATGATTTCCGTAAGATACGTGCTTTTCGGCGAGTATCTTGATACGGAGTTCTGGAACGACCCGAACGTGAGCGTTTCGATAGACGTAAAGCTTGAAACCGAGGGCGCGAACGTTATGGGATATATTCCCGGCTTCGACACAAACTGGAGCTGGATAAACCCCACGGAATACACCACTCTTAAGTACGGCGAGTGGATGACGATAACCGAGTCGGGGCAGCATTTTTACGAGGGCTTCAAGAAGAACGGCGCGAACAGGATACTCTTTCAGCTGCGTTCGCAGTGGGGCGAACCGGGGCAGGGCGTCGTTACGATATCCGTAAAGGACTTTCGCATAACGGGCGGCTCTGCGCAGTCCGTCGTTACCGAACCCGAGGTAACTACCACCCCCGAGCCTGAGGTTACGACAACTCCCGAAACCACTACCACGGCAGAGCCCGTTATCGCACCCACCGAAAGCGCAGAACCCGTGCAGTCTGCCGAAAGCGCAGAGAGCATAGAAAGCGCGCAGTCCGCACAGACCGCCGAAAGCGCGGAGTCCGCACAGACCGCCGAAAGCGCGGAGAATACAGAGAGCGCAGAAAGCGCGGAGCAGGCTATAGCGCCCGCGCAGTCCACCACGCCGCAAGCGCCCGACACCACGGTTGAAACGCAGCGCACCGCGCCGCCCGCAAGCTCTATCGACTACAGCCAGATTTCGCTTGAACAGCCCGACCCGAGCGGCAGCATAGCTATGGTGGTGCTTATAGTTGTAGGCTCTGCGGTGGTTATCGTGGGCATAGGCGTTGTTATTTTCCTTATCTGGAAGAAAAAGAAGTTCTATTGATATATTCACCAAGGCTGCGCCGCGGTGTGAAAGCGCCGCGGTATCTCACCACAAATTGACGCACAGAGAGGATAATTAAAATGGACAAGTTTGTCGAGTTTTTCAAAAACGTCTGGTTCAGGCGCGCAGTCGCGCTGGTCTGCTGGGGCTATACCTTTATGATGGCGTGGATAGCATGGCTTAGCTTTGGCTACAGCTTTGAGTTTGAGAACCCGACGGCGCTTTTTGTGCTGTACCTTTTTGTGAATATTGCGGCGCTCGGACTTATGATACTCACGCGCAGGCAGGTCATCACCATGGTGAACTGCATGATACTCCCGCCGATAATATTTGTTATAGTTATTTTCGGCTTTGGCAACTGGTACATGATTCTGCCGCCGCTTGCCGTGGTAATTGCCATGTTCTTCATCAACGCCGCGAACGAAACGCTCAAAACCGTACTTGGCACGATATACCTGCTGATGTACGTTATAGGCGTTGTGGCTTACATTGCGATAAACCTCTTTATGGGCGACCTTACGTTTATAATAGGCGTGGATTTAAGCCGCCGCGATGCAGACTACGAAAAGCTCTCCCCATCGGGCGACTACCGCATAGTGCGCTATGTAGACGAGCCGGGCGAGCGCCGCACGGCTGCGTATTATATAGAGTCCACCGCGGACGACGTTAAGATACCGTTCGGCGTATGCAAGAAGGTTTTAGGCTGCAAGCACATACACACCGCCGCATATCAGAGCAAGTCCGACGACCCCGTTTCGTGGAAAACAATAAGGGAGAACGGCGAGGAGATAGAGGCGCTTGACGTTGAGGGCAGCACGCGCGAGAATCCCTACCTTGTAAAGGCAATAGACGGCGAGGCGGAGATAGACCCGCTGAGTACTGCGGTGATAACTATGCCGCAGCCGACCGCAGAGGATACTACCGAAACTGTGACGGATACCGCCGCATAATTCACACAAGAAAGGCTGGTAATATGGACAGAACGCTTCAGCTGGTGTCGAAAACATCAAACGAGATTTTCATGCTGCGTTTTCCGCGCTCTGTGCTGAATTTCTGCGATTACGACCTTGCTTATTTCGCTGAAAACGCCATTGCCGCGGGCAACGACGCGCTCAAAAACGGCGAGGCGGATTCCGACCGAATAACCGACCTGCGCAATTCTATAAAGGACGCGCACGTTTACATTGAACATCACCTGCGCACCACCTACGACAAGGTAGTGCTTGACTGCTGGATAGACTATGTGTGCCGCCGCGACAACGTCGGCACAGCTTCGCTGTGGAATCGCTTTGCAGGGTGCAAGAGCGCGTTCGAGCGCGAGGTTTTCACGCGGCTGTGCGATTTTCGCTACAACAGGGCGATAAACGAGTGGCTGAACCTTGTGCGCGTGCAGGACTACGCCCGCAACAAGATTAGCTTCGTGTTTTCAAAGCCGCTTACAAGCGCGGACGAGGCCGCGGCGCGCCGCAACTACTTTGACCTTATGTTCAGCGTAACCGCGCAGGAGCTTGGCTGCCATACCGACGAGCTTGGCGTGACAAAGGTGTTTACGCTTGGCAGGCTGCCTACCGCGCCGTTCATGTTTCCTACCATATCAAAGGACATCATAAAGAATCTGCTGGCGGACCTCGACTACAGCGAGGACTATTCCGACGGCGACTACAGCGGCGAGCTGTCCGACCAGATAGCGATGGACGCTTTCGCCCACATGAAGCACGGGTTGGCGCAGGAGTTCGACAGCTACAACATTTCGCGCAGCCAGATGGAGAACGCTTCGCCGCGCGTGTATATGCCCTGCGGGCTTAAGGCGGCGGTAGACCTTGAGATAGACGCGCTTATCGAAAGCGGCGGCTGGCTTGCGCGCTGCAAGCGCTGCGGCAGGTATTTCCTGCGCGACAGCGAGCATATGCAGGAGTACTGTTCCCTTAAAAACCCGGGCGGCAAGACCTGCCTTGAAATTTACGAGATTGAACACCCCGCGAGCCTGCTGACGCCCGAGCTGGAGCGCGGCTGCCGCGAGGTCACCGACATAATGTACGCGCGCATTGACAAAGACATGAGCCTTTCGGAGTACGAGAGCTGGAAGGTGTACCTTGACGCGCTTGCGGACAAGGTGAAGAACGGCGAGATACCGCCCGACGAGCTGCGCGAGTTCCTGCGCTATTCGCGGTCGGTGGACCTGTCGCGCAGCAAGCCCGTGACCGAAGTGCCTAAAAAGGAGTTCGCGCCGAAGGAGCGCGTTGTAAAGCCGTTCGTTCCCGAGCGCATACAGCGCAGCGACATCTCCGCGCCGAAAAAGCAGGAGGACGACGACACTGTAGAGCGTGCGGCGCGGCGCGAGGGCTTTTTCACGTCGCCGAGCGTTCAGCGGCAGAAGAACGAGCGCTCCCCGATATCGCACATAATCAGGGCGGGGGAGAAGCCCGCCGAGCCGAGCGGAGAGGGATTTGTCGGCTTTGCGGAGAGCGAGGCGCGCCGCCGTTCCGAGAGCGCGCCAAAGCGCGAAGAAGCAATACCCGCGCCCGAGCGCTCCGCCGAGAGCGAACCTGCAAGAACCCGCGCGCCCGAGCGATTCGCGGAGAACCCGTTTGCGGGGAGCGCGCCCGAGCGCTACATGGAAAGCGCATTCGCGCCGAAGCCCGCGCCCGAACGCCCCGCCGAAAGCGAGCCTGCAAGAACCCGCGCGCCCGAGCGCTTTGCGGAGTACCCGTTTGCGGGGAGCGCGCCCGAGCGCTACATGGAAAGCGCATTCGCGCCGAAGCCCGCGCCCGAACGCCCCGCCGAGAGCGAACCTGCAAGAACCCGCGCGCCCGAGCAATTTGCTGAAAATACGTCCGCCGAAGCCGGCGCTGCCGCGAGCGTACCGCCCGCCGAGCAGCCCGCTCCGCGCCCGCGCGTTATAAAGAAGAACGCGGCGGCGATTTCGGCGTACGGAAAGATGACGAGCGCGCCCGCAGCGCCGCAGCTCGAGCAGGTGTCGCGCCCTGAGCCGACAGCGCCGCCCGCCGCACGCGAGGAGAGCGCTCCCGACCCCGACCCGTTCAAGGATATCGGCAGCATATTTGATGTGCTGGAGCAGTCCGACAGCGATATGAGCGACCTTATACCGTATGACGAACCCGCAGCGCCAAAGCTAAGCGCGCCGAAGCCCGCAGAAAAGCGTGCGGAAAAGCGCGCCGAGAAGCCTGCGGCTCACGAACCCTCTCCCGAGTGGGAGGAAGCAAATGGAGCGCAGGGCGTTTCCGCAGGCAATGCGGGCGAGCCGACAGTGCCGCCGAGCGGCTTCTGGACGGAGGAGCGCCACCTGTTCCCAGAGAGCGGGGAGGAGGGTTCAGAGCTTGATATGCTTAAGGAGAAAAAGCGCGGCAGGTCAAGCAAAACGCGCCATTTGTACGAGGCGCTTATGAAAGAACCCGAGGATAACCCCACATTCAGAAAGAAGCGCTGACGTTATTTACCTAAATTCCACAGATTGCTTAAATTAGCGCTTGCCAAATTGTCTGAAAGTAACAAAAAACACGCTGTGAAAACGTTTAATTTTGTTTATTTGAACAATTGAAAAAAGCGCGCTGATGTTATAAAATATAAGTACGAAACTTGTACGGAGAAATCTGTGCTGTTTTAGATTTTATTGGAGGATATTACCATGAAGATTAGAAGCATTATGGCAGCTGCTGCTGTGGCTGTTGTAGGCACTCTCGCAGTATCCGCTACTGCAGGCGCTTACGAAGCATTCCTTATGTACACCGACACTAACTGGGGCTGGGGCTGCTGGAAGGCAGAGGAGTTCCCCGCTGGTACTGTTGATGTAACCGCTGACGGTACATACACCGTTTACGTTGACAACACCATCTCCACCGCTACCGTTGAGGACGAGGAGACCGGCGAGGACGTTGCTGCTGTAGCTGCAGGCGCACAGGTATTCTGCGTAGATATCGACGGTCTTGCTGCTGATTACAATGCAGGCAAGGACGCTGAGGGCTACGAGAACTGCCAGACCGGCGCTGACAAGATGGCTTTCGCTAAGGCTGCAGGTATCGAGGTATCTGACGTTAAGGTTACCACTTACAGCACCGACGGCACAACTACCGATGTAGCTGTAGACCAGAGCAAGGTTATCTTCGGCGATATCGAGGGCAACGGCAAGATTCGTATTGAAATTTACAACGCATACGGCGATACCAGCGCTGCTCCTGCTGTAAACGTTGAGGACATCAACTTCGACGAGAAGATTGCTGTAACCTTCACCATTTCCGGTCTTGGCGGCGCTGCTGCTGAGGAGACCGGCGACGCTGCAGAGACCCCTGCTGACACTGCTACCACCACTCCCGCTGCTGACAAGGGTTCTCCCGACACCGGCGTTGAGGGTATCGCTGCTGTTGCAGGCGTAGCTGCTCTTGCTGCCGGCGCTCTCATCGTTGCTAAGAAGAGAAAGTAATTTCCTTTCGCGCGATATTTTCTGAATTTAAAGGCTCGGAGCTTATGCCTCGAGCCTTTTTGCGTTGCTGTGCGAACCGCCCTTTAAGCCGATTCGCACCCTACGCCCGATTTCTGGGCGAAAAACCGTATAAAAATGCCGCGCAGGAATGTTTTAAGCTGCGCGGCATATATTTTGCGTATGGGGATTATCTGAGCTTCTGCAGGTCCGCAAGGCACTCAGAGCAGATGTTCTTGCCCTTGAAAATGGTGATACCGCTTGCGTTGGAGCAGAACGCGCACGCGGGCATATACTTCTTGAGGATTATCTGGTCGTCCTCTACATAAATTTCAAGGCTGTCCTTAATGCCGATATCAAGCGTTCTTCTCAGCTCAATCGGAATAACGATACGTCCGAGTTCGTCAACTTTTCTTACAATGCCTGTAGACTTAACCATAATATTGGTCCTCCTTAAATTTTATCCCAAATTATCTTTACTTTTGCAGAATTATCTGCTTTCTGTGAAAATTATAGCATAGGGTGAATATATTTGTCAATTTTTCTGCCAGAATCATAAATGGAAATAGCTAGATTTATATATTTCACGAACAAGACAAAAAGTGGCGAAAATAAAAAGCGCGCATTATTTGCGCGGATTACGCCTTGTAAAGCTACTGCAAAATATGCAATTTTTTTTGGAAACAAATCACCTGTATAAAAAATGGCATACGAAAACTGTGCAATATTATGGGGGAAAATTACAATGAAAGCTATATTAGTAATACTTCCACTTGCTTCTATAGTATTTGGCATACTTAACGGGCGCACCTCGGAGGTTTCGGCTGCCGTGCTGGACAAAGCGGGCGAGGCGGTAACGCTTGCGATATCCCTGTGCGGGATAATGTGCTTTTGGTGCGGGCTTATGCGCGTTGCGGAAAAGGCGGGGCTTACGCAGAAAGCGGCGAAGCTTTTAGCGCCCGTTGTGGGGTTGCTGTTTAAGGGGCTGAAAAAGGGCGGCAGGGCGGCTTCCCTTATAACAATGAACCTTGCAGCGAATCTGCTGGGGCTTGGCAACGCCACGACCCCTTTGGGCATAAGCGCCATGCAGGCGATAGCGGAGGAAACGGGCTGCGGCGAGGAAGCGGACGACAACATGATAATGCTCACCGTGCTTAATACCGCGAGCCTACAGCTGATTCCCGCGACGGCTGCGGGACTGCGCGCGGCGAACGGCGCTCAAAGTCCGCTGGACATACTGCCGTGCGTGTGGATAACCTCGGCGTACTCGCTGTGCGCGGTGGTTGCGGCGGCAAAGCTAATGTCCCGCGCCGCCCGCGCGCCGAAAGGAGGAGGCTCGTGAAGCTTACAGACCTCATCATTCCCGCAATAACAGCGGGCGTTATACTGTACGCTGCCATTCGCCGCGTTGATGTGTTCTCGGCGTTCTGCGAGGGAGCGGGCGAGGGGCTTACCGCCTGCCGAGACATAATCCCGCCGCTTGTGCTGCTGCTTGTTTGTATAGGAATGTTCCGCGCTTCGGGCGCTGTCGAGGCGCTCACGGAGCTGCTGAAGCCGCTTTGCAGCTTTCTCGGCTTTTCTGCGGAGTGCGTGCCTATGGTGCTGCTGCGCCCGTTTTCGGGCAGCGGCGCTATAGCCGTGTATAACGACATAGCGCACGCGCAGGGCGCGGACTCCCTTGCGGAGAGAACGGCGGCGGTGCTTCTGGGTTCGTCGGAAACGACGTTCTACACGATAGCGGTGTACTTCTCCGCGGTTAAGGTGAAAAAAACGCGCTACGCCGTGCCTGCGGCGCTTACCGCAGACCTTACCGCGTGGATAGTATGCGGCATGACGGTAATGTGGTTTTTCGGGTGAGCTGTGTTGACAAGCCGCAGCGTTTGTGGTAAAATCATACCATGGGGTGATTGCGGTGGAGTTTGTTCTTAGCGCGGCGCTTATCCTGCTGCTTCTGTTCCTTTTAGGGCTTGGGCTTGGCGATATGGTGATTTTGCTGCTTGTGGCAATGGTCGTGTTTATATGCGCGGTAGCGGGATTTTTCCTGTGGAGCGCGGTAATGCTTGCGTTCTCGCGGCGGCGTGAGGGCGTGTTCTGCGGCACGGAAAAGCTCGGCAGGTTCGAGCGCGCGGTTTACACGGTAAACGGCGAGAAGTGTCCCTGCGCTTTCCCGAGCGAAAAGCTGCTGCGCAGGCAGCTCTACAAGGCGGACAAGCCCGTGCGCGTGTGGCTTCTCCCTAACGGAAAGCTGTTTGATTTGAGCGCGTTTGTAACGGTTATCGCGGGAACTGCGTTCTTTGTGCCGTCCGCGGCGTTCTGGACGTGGCGGCTGCTGACATTCAGGTGAGGAAAAAGATGATAACGGGAATAAACATATTTTTGGAGCATATATACGATGTGTGCAAACAGCGCTCAATGAGCCTTGAGCAGGCGCTGACCGCCGCGCGCGGCTTCGGCTACAGCGGGCTTGAGTGCGACCTGTGGCGGTTGTCCGAGCGCTCAGCGCGGGAGCTTTTCGCGCGGTGCGGGCTTCACGCGGAGTCGGTGTACTGCGGGTTTGATTTTGCGCACGACGAGCGGGAGCGCTCGCTTGCGCGCATTGAGGAGTGCCTTGATACGGCGGCGTATTACGGCGCGCGCAAGGTGCTTGCGATTCCGGGCTTTGCGGAGAACGCGGACGAGCTTTCGCGCGTGGCGGAGCGCCTGACGGAGATGTGCCGCAGCGCCGCCTCCCGCGGGATAACGGTGAGCGTTGAGGACTACGACGACAGCCGCTCGCCCTGCTCGACGTCGGAGAAGCTGCTTTATCTTCTGGAGAACGCCGAGGGGCTGCGCATAACGTTCGACACGGGCAACTTTGCCTATTCGCTTGAGGACGCGGGCGAGGCGTTCGGCAGGCTTTCGCCGTATATCGCGCACGTTCACCTTAAGGACAGGGTGTATGCAAGGCTTTGCGAGGGCGACGATGGCAAGGCGGATGTTTCCGGCAGAATGATGTACCCCTGTCCGGTAGGAAGCGGCAGCGTGGACGTGCGCGGCATTGTGGCGCGGCTTACGCAAAGCGGGTGGAACGGCAGTCTGTCCGCGGAGCATTTCGGTGCTGCGGACCAGCTTTCCTGCATGGAGCGGTCTGCGGCGTTTATTCGCGGGCTTGTTGAGGTGTGAGATGATAAACGTACTTATATGGAACGAATTTTTGCACGAAAAGCAGCAGAGCGCAGTTGCGGAGATATACCCGCGCGGCATACACGCGTGCATAGGCGAGAGCCTGTCGCGCTGCGGCGACATTACCGTGCGGCTTGCCGCGCTTGAGGACGAGCAGCAGGGGCTGTCCGAGGAAGCGCTCGCGCAGACGGACGTGCTTATATGGTGGGGTCACATGGCGCACGAGCGCGTAACGGACGAGTCCGTAAGGCGCGTGCTGGCGCGCGTGAACGGCGGCATGGGGCTTATCGCGCTGCATTCTGCGCACCACAGCCGCGTTTTTAAGGCGCTTATGGGAACGACCTGCAACCTTAAATGGCGGCACGGCGACCGCGAGCGCGTGTGGTGCGCAGCGCCCTCGCACCCGATAGCGCGCGGGATACCCGAGCAGTTCGAGCTTGCGCGCGAGGAGATGTACGGCGAGCCGTTCGATATCCCCGAGCCTGACGAAACGGTGTTCTTAAGCTGGTTTTCGGGCGGAGAGGTGTTCCGCAGCGGCGTTACCTACCGCAGGGGCGCGGGCAGGATATTCTACTTTCAGCCGGGGCATGAGGAGTACCCTACGTATCACGACGAAAACGTGCTTAAGGTGATAGAAAACGCCGTGCGCTGGGCAAGTCCCGCCGACCGCGCCGACCGCACGATTCCCTGCACCAACCCCGCCCCGCTCGAGCGGTGATGACACACTTTTGCCCGCGCAGCGGGCATTGAAATACTTTTTTTGCCTCGGGCTAAAGGTGACTGCGTCGACCTGGCCGAGGCAAAAAATACATCTATCCGCACAAGTGTGTAAGCGACGGCTTCGCCTTACGCAAATGTGCGCAGCTGAGATGTTTCGGCAATACCCCCGTATGTGGGTATTGCCGAATATTTTTACGCCCCTGCGCAAACCGAAACGCAGGGGCGTAAGGACTATTATAAAGAAAAACTCAAAAACGTCAGCAGCTCAGAATTGACGTGATAAAGCTGTTTTGGCAGACTGCGCAGAGTCCCCGATGACCCCGCAGATACCCTGCGAAGCGCAGTCAGAAGCTGCCGTAGAATCTGTTGAACATCGTGACCATGCCCCTTGCACCCAGAGCGATGTCCTCGCCGTCGGGCGAGGGCATGGGCGGGCGCGCGGAACGCTCGTCATGCTGTTGAACGCGCTCGGAATCGGGCGCGGGTTCGCCGCTGAAATAATGCGGCGCGGCTTTGCTCCTCATGCGTCAGACGCCGGGCTTAGCCTTAAAGGACATACAGTCGGTGCACTGGCATACGGTGGGGTTAGCCTCGTGCGTGCCAATCTCGATTTTGTCGAGAGAGCAGTAATCGTCGCAGCAGCAGTGGTGCTCGCAGTTGCTGATGGTGCAGCCGATGTGCTTGTTTGCAAATTCAGTACCCATTTAAGAAAACCTACCTTTCATTACCGCCGCCGTGGCAGCGGAAGTATCGGCGGCGGTAATTCTCCGTTCGCCGTGAGAGTATTTTCTGCCGAAACAAGGCGGTTTATTCGGCGCTTTTTTGTCAAAACATTCCTGCGTTCGCGCAGGCGCGGCAGAATCCGCAAAAAAATATGGCAGCCCCGATATTGCATAAAACCGCGCCGTTGTGCGAATTATAGTAATATTGCCCAAAGAATTATTAAAAATGCAATACGAGTTTGTAATATTTTTTTCAAAAAACACTTGACTTTTTGGTGAAAACGTGTTAAATTATATTTAGCACTCAGAGAGGCAGAGTGCTAAACGGAGCGGCGGCGAAGAAGCCGCAGGAGCATTTGCACCGCGCAGCCGCTCAGAAAGGGCGTCGGTCATGGATACAAGGGCGATGAAGATACTCGCGGCGATAGTCGACGAGTATATACGCACGGGCGAGCCTGTTGGCTCAAAGGCTTTGGCTGAAAGAGAGGATATTGCGGTGTCCTCCGCAACTATCAGAAATACGATGGCTGCGCTCGAGCAGGAGGGCTATCTCGACCACCCGCACACCTCGGCGGGGCGCGTGCCTACGTTCAAGGGTTTTCGGTTTTATATCGACAACCTTATGTCGCCCGAGCCGATACAGCCCGAAAAGATAACCGAGCTTGACAGGCTGCTTGTAGGCGGCGCTTCGGACGAGGCGATAATCGAGAGCGCTTCAACCGCGCTTGCGGAGATAACCAAATGCGCGACGTTCTCGACAAATCACGTTTCAAAGTTCTCCGTTATCACTAAGGTGGACGTTATACCGACAGGGCGGCGAATGTACGTGCTGCTTCTGATAGCGTCCAACGGCGCGATAAAGAACCGCGTGTGCCGTATGGAATACGACATGACGGACGAGCAGATGGAGAACTTCGCAGGATTCCTGAACGAACACCTGCGCGGCGTGAACCTCGACAATATGTCCGAGGAATATATGAAGGAGCTGTCCGCGGCTCTGGGGAGCTACATGATGTCGCTCTCCCCGCTGCTTCACGCGGTGTACGAGCTGTCGGAGGAAATGCTCCGCGAGAGTATAGAGGTCAAGGGCGAATCAAACCTGCTGACCTGCGGCGACTTCCCTATGGAGGACGTGATGAAGTTCCTCTCGCAGAAAAACGAGCTTTCGGGGCTGCTGGATTCGGCGCTCTCGGGCATAAATATCCGTTTCGGGGCGGAGAGCGGCACGTTCGCTATCTCCAACTCAACGCTTGTAAGCGCAAGCTACTACAAGGACGGAAAGCCCGCAGGGACGCTCGGAGTCATAGGCCCTATGAGGCTGGATTACCGAAAGGTTATCCCTTATATAGAATATCTGAGCAATAAGATAACGCGTATGCTCTCCGACGAGGACGGCGTGGCGCGCATAGAAAGCGAGGCAGACAAAAATGGCGAATAACGAAGAAGAAACCACAGCAAAGCCGCAGGAAGAAGCGGCTGAGCAGCCCGCAGCCCCCGAGGAAGCGCCGCAGCAGGACGCTGAGCAGTCCGAGCAGGAAAACGAGGCGGAGCGCATAACGGCGGAGCTTAATTCCGTTAAGGATCAGCTGCTGCGCACCATGGCGGAGTACGACAACTACAGAAAGCGTACCACCCGCGAAAAGGGCGCGCTGAGGTCCGACATAATATGCGACGTTACCTCGAAGTTCCTGCCCGTCATGGACAATCTTGAAAGAGCGCTCGCTGCGGAATGCAGCGACGAAAACTACAAGAGCGGCGTGCAGATGATTTACGACAGCTTCATGGAGATACTGAAATCCCTTGGAGTTGAGGAAATCGAGAGCGACGGCGCGCAGTTCGACCCGCAGCTGCACCAGGCGGTGCAGAGGGTGGACGACGAGAGCGCCGAGAGCGGCTGCGTTGCAAAGACCTTTGCAAAGGGCTACAAAATAAACGATAAGGTAATAAGATTTGCGGTAGTTGCCGTTGCCAACTAGACGGGCGGCACAGCAGACGAAACACAACAGATAATTTGAACGGAGGAAATCATTATGGGAAAGATTATTGGTATAGACCTTGGCACAACTAACAGCTGCGTGTCCGTTATCGAGGGCGGCGAGCCTGTTGTAATCACAAACTCCGAGGGCAGCAGAACAACGCCCTCCGTAGTAGCGTTCACTAAGGACGGCGAAAGACTGGTAGGCCAGCTTGCAAAGAATCAGGCTGTGCAGAACCCCGAAAAGACCGTCATCTCCATCAAGCGCCACATGGGCAGCGACTATAAGGTAGACATCGACGGCAAGAAGTACACCCCGCAGGAAATTTCCGCGATGATACTCCAGAAGCTCAAGACCGACGCGGAGGCGTACCTCGGCGAAAAGGTGACGGACGCCGTTATCACAGTTCCCGCATACTTTACAGACTCCCAGCGTCAGGCTACCAAGGACGCAGGCCAGATTGCAGGCCTTAACGTTCAGCGTATAATCAACGAGCCGACCGCGGCTGCGCTCGCTTACGGCGTTGATAAGGAGGAGGAGCAGAACATCGTAGTATACGACCTCGGCGGCGGTACGTTCGATGTATCCGTAATCAATATAGGCGACGGCGTGCAGGAAGTTCTTGCAACGGCGGGCAACAATCATCTCGGCGGCGACGACTTCGACCAGAGGATAATCGACTTCCTTAAGGCGGAGTTCAAGAAGTCCGACGGTATCGACCTTTCCGCAGACAAGTTCGCTATGCAGCGCCTTAAGGACGAGGCTGAAAAGGCGAAGATTGCGCTTTCAAACTCCACGTCCGTAAACATCTCTATCCCCTACATCACCGCTGACGCTACAGGTCCTAAGCACCTTAACGTTACGCTTTCAAGGGCGAAGTTCAACGACCTTACCGCAGACCTCGTAGAGGCTACCATGGGTCCGCTGAAGCAGGCTATCTCCGACTCGGGACTTGACAAGAACGAGATTCACAAGATACTGCTCGTAGGCGGTTCTACAAGAATCCCCGCCGTACAGGACGCCGTAAAGGGCTTCCTTGGCAAAGAGCCGTTCAAGGGCATTAACCCCGACGAGTGCGTATCCATAGGCGCTGCAATTCAGGGCGGCGTACTCAACAAGGAAGTAAGCGGCATCGTTCTTCTCGATGTAACGCCTCTGTCGCTCGGTATCGAAACCGCGGGCGGCGTTTGCACGAGAATGATAGACAGAAACACTACCATTCCTACCAAAAAGAGCCAGGTGTTCTCCACCTATGCAGACAACCAGCCGAGCGTTGACATCAACGTTCTTCAGGGCGAGCGTGAGTTTGCAAAGGACAACAAGTCCATCGGCAACTTCCGTCTGGACGGCATTGCGCCCGCTCCCCGCGGTATCCCGCAGATAGAGGTAACGTTCGATATAGACGCGAACGGTATCGTAAACGTATCCGCAAAGGACCTCGGCACGGGCAAGGAGCAGCACATCTCCATCACCGCCTCCACCAACATGAGCAAGGAGGATATCGACAAGGCTGTCAAGGAAGCCGAAGCTTTCGCGGCAGAGGACAAGAAGCGCAAGGAGGACGTTGACGCACGCAACGAAGCGGACTCCATGGTATATCAGGTAGAGAAATCCATGAAGGACTTTGGCGACAAGGTAACCGAGGACGACAAGTCCAAGGTAGAGCCTAAGATAGAAGCACTCAAGGAAGCGCTCAAGGGTACGGACATCGAAGCTATCAAGGCTAAGAAAGAAGAACTTCAGAACGCGTTCTACGAGGTTGCGGGCAAGATATATCAGGCAAGCGGCGCGGCAGACGCTGCGGGCGCAGCAGGTGCGGCAGGTCAGGCGCAGCCCGACCGGAACGGCGGCAGCGACGACGGCGCGGTTGACGTGGAGTATACAGAGAAATAATAGCTAAGGGGGCGGCGCGTTCCGCACGCCTCCATCGGTGCAGCGCCTTGGGGCAGAATGCCTTAGGGCGTTGTGCTGTACATGATAAGTCTGCGCGAATAAGCCGGCAGACCCGAGAAGGATTTGATGTATATGGATAAAAGAGATTATTATGAGGTGCTTGGGCTGCAAAAGGGCGCGAGCGATGATGAAATAAAAAAAGCGTACCGCAAAATGGCTAAAAAGTACCACCCCGACCTTAACCCCGACGACCCCGAAGCGGAGGCTAAGTTCAAGGAGGTAAACGAGGCTAATCAGGTGCTGTCAGACCCTGACAAGCGCGCAAAGTACGACCAGTTCGGCTTTGCGGGCGTAGACCCGTCGTACGGCGCAGGCGCAGGCGCAGGCGGCGCGGGCGGCTTCAGCGGGTTTGGCGGCTTTGACGGCGGCATAGACCTCGGCGACATTTTCGGCGATATATTCGGCGGCGGGTTCGGCGCAAGCTTTGGCGGCTCGGGTACGCGGGCGAACCCCAACGCGCCGCGCAGAGGCACGGATATAGGCGCGACGCTCGAGGTAGACTTTATGGAGGCGTGCAAGGGTACAAAGCGCGACATCACCATTAACCGCGTTGAAACCTGCGACGAGTGCGGCGGCACGGGCGCAAAGAAAGGCACGTCCCCCAAGACCTGCCCCGACTGCCACGGCTCCGGTACGATAAACGTGCAGAAGCGCACCATGTTCGGCACGATGATGAGCAGGGAAACCTGCAAAAAGTGCGGCGGCAGGGGCAAGCTCATTGAAACGCCCTGCCCGAAGTGTTCGGGGCGCGGCACGGTAACGCAGAAGAAGCCGATTTCCGTAAACGTTCCTGCGGGCGTGGACGAAACCGTAACGCTCAACGTGCGCGGACAGGGCAACGCAGGCGCTAACGGCGGCCCGCGCGGCGACCTCAAGGTGCGTATCAAGGTAAAGAAGCACCCTGTATTCGAGCGCGACGGCTACGATATCCGCATAGATTTCCCCGTTACGTACTCGCAGGCGGTGCTTGGCGCGGAGATAGAAGTCCCCACGATAGACGGACCTGTTACGTATAACGTACCCGCAGGCACGCAGCCGGGGACGGTGTTCAGGCTGCGCGGAAAGGGCGTGCAGCGGCTTCAGCGCAGCGAGGGCGACAGGGGCGACCAGCTTGTTAAGGTGAGCGTGGAAGTACCCAAGAACCTTAACAAAAAGCAAAAAGACGCGCTGCAGGCGTTCGAGGCGACGCTTGAGGCTTCCAACTACGAAAAGCGCTCGAGCTTCTTCGACAAGCTTAAGAATATGTTCGGCAAATAACACTTCTCCCGCGGCTGATTTTTCGGCTGCGGGAGAAGTGCATTAAGCTGGGCGCGGACTTGCAGAATTTGCGCGCAATTCTCGTAAAATGGGCTTGATGCGGCACGTATTTGAATCGTCAGCACGGACGAGTTTCATATTTTTGCGAATCCTTTGTGAAAAATGCCCGAACACCCGCGCGTAATTTGAATGTATTTGTGAAAAAAACATATAGACAAAAGCCGCCCTTTAGGCTATAATATAAACGTAGA
Organism: uncultured Oscillospiraceae bacterium; assembly: GCA_934462925.1. GTDB lineage: Bacteria > Bacillota > Clostridia > Oscillospirales > Ruminococcaceae > CAG-115. The sequence continues at coordinate 258,764 of CAKSIT010000001.1, forward strand.
TACGAAACAACGACGTTTCGGACGCAGGATTTCTGCGCCCAAAGCGCCGTTTTTTTGTTGAAAAAACTTATATATTCAAGGAGGAAAAGGGACATGGCAGAAGTTTTTAACGTAGTAGAGCAGTTCGGCATTGACGTATTCAATGAGGAAACGATGAAGCAGAGGCTTCCGAAGAACGTTTTCAAGGCTCTCAAAAAGACCATTGCAGAGGGCAAGGAGCTTGACAGCTCTATTGCGGACGTTGTGGCAAGCGCCATGAAGGACTGGGCAATTGAAAAGGGCGCGACCCACTACACCCACTGGTTTCAGCCGATGACCGGCATTACCGCAGAGAAGCACGACAGCTTCATCTCCCCGATGGGCGACGGCACGGTTATCATGGAGTTCTCGGGCAAGGAGCTTATCAAGGGCGAGCCTGACGCTTCCAGCTTCCCCTCGGGCGGTATCCGCGCTACATTCGAGGCAAGGGGCTACACCGCATGGGACCCCACCTCCTACGCTTTCGTAAAGGGCGGTTCGCTCTATATCCCCACGGCGTTCTACTCCTATTCGGGTGAGGCGCTTGACAAGAAGACCCCGCTGCTGCGCTCCATGGACGTTATCTCCGACGCGGCGCTCAGAATACTCCGCCTGTTTGGCAACACCACCGCAAAGAGAGTTGTTGCAACGGTAGGCGCGGAGCAGGAGTACTTCCTTGTAAACAAGGCGACCTACGATAAGAGAAAGGACCTTATCTTTACGGGCAGAACGCTCTTTGGCGCGCCCGCACCCAAGGGACAGGAGCTTGACGACCACTATTTCGGCACTATCAAGGACCGCGTAGCAAGCTACATGAAGGACCTTGACGAGCATATGTGGAAGCTCGGCATCACCTCCAAGACCAAGCACAACGAGGTTGCGCCCGCGCAGCACGAGAACGCGCCGATATTCGCGCCCGCAAACCTTGCGACAGACCAGAACCAGCTGACAATGGAGCTTATGAAGAAGATAGCTCTCGAGCATGGACTTGTATGCCTGCTGCACGAGAAGCCCTTTGCAGGCATCAACGGCTCGGGCAAGCACGACAACTGGTCGCTTTCCACCGACGACGGGCAGAACCTGCTCGACCCCGGCAAGAGCCCGATGGAGAACGCGCAGTTCCTTACGTTCCTTGTCGCTATCATCAAGGCTGTTGACGAGTACTCCGACCTTCTGCGTATGTCCGTAGCCTCCGCAGGCAACGACCACAGACTCGGCGCGAACGAAGCGCCTCCCGCTATCATCTCCATATTCCTTGGCGAGGAGTTGGAGAACGTTATCGAAGCGCTTGTCGAGGGCAAGGACTACAAGGGCAGCAGAACGATGTTCAACGTAGGCGTATCCTCCCTGCCGAACTTCCCCAAGGATACAACGGACAGAAACAGAACCTCTCCGTTCGCGTTCACGGGCAACAAGTTCGAGTTCAGAAGCGCAGGCTCGAGCCTTAACATTGCAGGCCCGAACACCGTACTCAACACTATCGTTGCAAATTCTCTCGCTGAGTTTGCAGACGAACTTGAGGGCGCAGAGGACTTCAACGCAGCGCTGCACGACCTGCTCGTAAAGAATATCAAGGACCACAAGCGCATAATCTTCAACGGCAACGGCTACGGCGCGGAGTGGCTGGAAGAAGCTGAAAAGCGCGGTCTGCCGAATCTCAGGTCCACCGTTGACGCTATCCCCTGCATAACCGAGGAGAAGAACGTTAAGGTATTCACCAAGTTCGGCGTATACAGCGAGGTAGAGCTTCACGCAAGAGAAGAAATCAACTTTGAGAACTACTCCAAGGTTATCAACATAGAGGCGCTCACCGCCGCAGACATGGCAAAGACAGAGATTCTGCCCGCGGTTATGAAGTGCGCAAAGGACGTGTGCGACATTGCAGCCAGCAAGAAGGCTGTCGGCGTAGACCCTGTTGTGGAAACAGAGATGGCGACAAAGATAAATACGCTCACCATTGCTCTTTCCGAAAAGGCAAAGGCGCTCTCCGACGCTGTCGTTAAGGCGCAGAGCATTGCAGACGCACACGAGATGGCAAGATTCTACCACGACGAGGTATTTGCCGATATGCAGAGTCTGCGCGCGGTTGCTGACGAGCTTGAAACTATCGTCGGCGAGGAATACTGGCCGTTCCCGACATACGATGAGCTTCTGTTCAACGTATAAGGGCTTACACAGACTTAGAGCGATATTCTCGCTTTAAGATATCCCGCTCCCTTTCCCTTTTTTCGGCTGCCGCTTATTACGGCAGCCATTTTCTTTGCATAAAAAAGCAGCCGCCCATATTTAGGTGCGGCTTAAGCTAGCGATAAAGGCACATCTGCACGCTCTAGGTAGCGCGGCTCTTTTTCCAACAAGTACAGCCGCCTTTTTAAGAGCGGCTGCGCGTTATTAAGTTTATTTTACGACAACCCCACGCCGCGGTAGAAATTGCCGCGGTAATAGTCGTTTGTAATGCTTACTTCCTTTACGGACGTACCGGGCATAAGGCAGGCTATCATAGTGCCGTTGCCGATATAGATACCGCCGAAGCCCGCGCCCGTTCCCTCGTCGTTCATAAAGTACACAAGGTCGCCCGAGCGAAGCTCGTCGTAGGCGCGCTCCGTACCCATTTCCGCCTGCATTGCAACGCCGCGCGGGCAGGTGATAAAGCCGTTTTCGCGCAGAACGTAGTAGATAAAGCCCGAGTTGTCAAAGCCCGCGTCGGGCGAGTCGCCGCCGTCGGCGAAGTCTATGCCGATAAGCGACTGCGCAAGCGTGATAATGCCCTCTGTTTCGGGCGTCGTCGCGGATTCGGTCTGCGTTTCGGGCGGTTCTGTCACAGGCGGCTCTGTTTCGGGCGGAGGCGCAGGCTCGGTCGCTGCGGGTTCGGTCTGCGGCTCGGACTCCGCCGAGCTTGACGGCGTGCTTAACGGCACGGAGCTGTCGGGCAGGGAGCTGTCGCCCGCCTTGTTTGCGTTTATGATGATAACTGCGGCGATTATTGCCAGGGAAATAGCGGTCACTATCGTTATTAGCAGTATGTTTTTCTTCATTGACAACACCTCTGTGAATGCGAAGCGTCTGTAGGGTTATCTTATTGTAGCACATAATGTGTGTGGAATGCAACTACAGAAAGGTTACAAATTGCTTACAATTCGGTTACAGCAGTTAATATCCGCAGCTAAACGCCAAATTATTCAAATCTGAAGCTGTAGAAGTCGAACCGCGAGCCGGGCAGGAACACGAAGCTTACGTCGTTCACGCCCTTAAGCGCGGGAATCTCAAAGCGCTGCTCGGTGCATTCCGCACTTTGCGCAAAGTCAAGGAACACGGTCTGCTGCTCGCCGTTTTCGGGCGTGTAGCGCAGCTGAACGGGGTTAGACGCGTTGTGACCCGCGCCCTTGATGCAGAGCGCGTGCGCGCCCTCGCCAAAGTCAAGCGCATTGCACGTGAGAATAACGTTGTTGCCTATGCCGACAATGCTGCGCCCCTCGGTTTTGTAGTCGTCGCCGTAAATGCTGTCGCATTCCGCGGTAAAGTTCTCGTCGAACGCCCTGTTTATTGCCGTAAAGCCAAAGCCGCCGAAAATAACGCCCTGCACCACCGCAATGCTTATTGTATGCACGCCCTTAACGCGGTGCGACAGCGCGAACGTCTGCGGCGCAAAGCCGTTCCACAGCCAGTTGCACGCGAACGCGCAGTCCGCCAGAAGCTCGCCGTTTTCGGGCGTGCCGTCCCATACCTCGATTTTCGGGTCGAAGCACGCGCCGATGTGCAGCGCTATCTCCTGCGTACCCGTTTTGCCGAAGTCAACGTTGCTGTAGGTGAGTACGGTGCGGCTGTCAAAGCTGCCAAGCGCGTTGTTTTCTATCATGTTGAACGCGCCCTGCGAGCCGCTGACGGTGTTTGCGGCGATAAAGCCGTATGCGTCGCGGGTGGCTGCGCCAAGCCCGCTTGCAGTGAACGGAACTTCAGCCATTACCTGCGGTACTGCCGCGCCGTTGTTTACGTAAGCGCGTACGATAAACTCGCCGTCGCCGAGCGCCTTAACGCGCGCGCCGCCCTCGGAGGGTTCTACCTGCGCAAAGTTTACCTCGATTCCCGCAGGGGTGAGCGCTTTCCACGCAATGTCGGAATATGTCGCGTTTTCGGGCAGAAGCCTTGCGGTTATTGCCGCCTCGGGCTGCTCTTTTGTGAGCGCGCCGCCGCCGCAAAGTTCGATTTTGCGCACGGGTATCTCCGCGGTGTAAGCCGTTTGCTGAACGGGGTACGCGTTATCCCTTACAACGCCCTGCGGCTGCCCGCATTTTTCCGTCGTAAAGCGAAGCTCCGCGCTGCGAAGCCCCTCGCTGTGCGCGCGCACTGTTACCTCGCCCGCCTTGTCGGTGGTCATTATCATTGCAAGCAGCTTTCCGCTGAAAAGCCGCCTGTTGTCGCCCTTGTAGCTGTCGTAGTCGGTGCTGTCGCCGTTGTCAAGACCTACAAGCCTGCCCTCGCCGCTTACCTCAACCTTAATGCGGTTTCTTGCGTTGCCAACGGGCAGTCCCTCGCTGTCTGCAACGGAAATCTCTGCGAATACGATGGAGCGCCCGTCTGCAACGGGTATGCCCTCGGGGGAGGAGAGGTCCGCCTGCGCGGTCATTACCACAGCCGCAGGGTCGCCGCTTGTCGTAAGCGACTGCTGCGCTATAACCGCGCCGTTCTTGTCGTACGCCTTTGCCGAGAGCGTACCCTTTTCAAAAGGTACTGCGTACTGCGCGCGCATATCGCGGCTCTTTTCAAGGTCGATATCCTGCCGCCCGAGCGTTTTCCCGTTGAGGAAAAGCTCCACGGAAGCGGCGTTGGAGTACACGAGTACGTCTATCGTCTGCCCCTCGCAGAAATCCCACACGGACGGCACAATGTGAAGCACCGTGTGCTTTTCGGGGTCGAGCCACACGCTCTGATAGAAGTAGTATATATCCTTGGGGAAGCCTGCGGTGTCCACAATGCCAAAGTAGCTGTTCTTGGTGGAATACGGCGTAGGCTCGCCGATGTAGTCAAAGCCCGTCCAGATGAACTGTCCCGCGCAGAAGTCCGTATCTCTGTCCCACTCCCACGCCTTGCGGGCGGTGCAGCCCCAGCCTACCGCGCTGTTGTCAAGCGAGGAGCATTGCAGGTCCTCTCCCGTGAGCAGCGGGGCGCTTGCGGGGAAGTGGTAAATGCCCCTGCTGCGCACCGCCGAGGACGTTTCGCTGCCGTATATTATCCAGTCGGGGTACTGCGCGCGGTGTTCGCGGTAAAGGCGCTCGGTATAGTTGTAGCCTGCAAGCTTCACAACGTCCGCGCACTTCTGCGCGTTTTCGTTGGGCATATAGTTAGAGGCTATCGTAGCGGGCGCGTTGCCCTTGGGGTCGTACTTGTCGGTGTAGGACTTAAGGCGCTGCGCTATTTCAACGCCGTGGGGGTCGTTGGTGTCCGCAATTTCGTTGCCTATGCTCCACATAAGCAGGCTCGGGTGGTTGCGGTCGCGCTCCACCCAGCTTTTAACGTCGCGCTCGGCGTATTCCTTGAAAAAGCGCGCGTTGTCGAACTCGGTCTTGGGGTTCTCCCACATATCGAAGCATTCGTCGTCAACAAGCAGTCCCAGCGCGTCGCACATATCCATAAGCTGCCTTGCGGGCGGGTTGTGCGAGGTGCGTATAGCGTTCACGCCCATCTGCTTCATAATTGTAAGCTGCCTGTAGAGCGCGTCCTCGTTGTAGGCTGCGCCCAGCGCGCCGAGGTCGTGGTGCATACAAACGCCGTGGAGCTTTATCTGCCTGCCGTTCAGCACAAGCCCCTTGTCGGGCAGGAACTGCGCGTCTTTATAGCCGAAGCTGCTGCTTACCTCGTGCAGCAGCTCGCCGTTTTCCGCGTAAAGCGACACTACAAGCGTGTAGCACGCGGGCGAGTCCACGTCCCACAAAAGCGGGTCGCGCGTGGTAAATGTGTTGGTGAAGCACTCTGCGCCGCCGCCGAACTGCACGTCCTGCGCGAACGAAGCCGCGTGCGCGCCCGTGGGGTCGTACACGCAGAGGAACACCTTGATTTTGCGCGCGCTGCCGCATACGTCGGTGTCAACCTCGGTTACATAGCTGCCGTCGGGCTGCCTGTCCGAGTGGATATACACGCCGTTTGTCCTTATATAGCAGTCGGGCAGGATTTTGAGCGTTACGTCGCGGAAAATGCCCGCGCCGCTGTACCAGCGGGTGTTGGGCGCTCTGTGGCGCACTCTCACCAGCACCTCATTTTTGCCGTCAAAAAGGTAGGGCGTGATGTCCGCCTCAAACGCGCTGTAGCCGTATGTCCACGAAAACGCCTCTTTTCCGTTTACGAAGATGGTGCTGTCGTGGTAAACGCCGTCGAAATTGAGCAGCACCTTTCCTGCAAGCTGCTCCTTTTCAACGGTGAATATCTTTCTGTACCAGCCGTCGCCCGATTTGTAGAGATTCGCGGTGTCGCCCACGAGCCAGTCGTGCGGCAGCTCCACATTGTACCAGTGCTGCCTTTCAAGGTCGCTCAGTTCCTTTACAGCAAAGTTTTCCGTCAGGCAAAACTGCCAGCCGTCGTTAAAAAGAATGTTCTTTCCCGTCATATATTTCCTCCGTTGCGGCGTTAATTCGGTATCACCGCGAGCTTATCGTCTATTATCGTTACCGTGCAGCGGTCGCACACGTCCGTAATTTCAAGCGTTAAAAAGTTAATGCAAAACCGCGCTCCCGGGTATATCCTGCCCGTAACGCGCGCGCTCAGCCTGTCCTTGTGGTTTATGTCGTCTTCAAGCTGCGCTATAAGCTTCGCAAGGTCCTTTTTGCGCATTGTGTTGTAGAGCTTCGCCTGCGTTTCCGTTTTAACCTGCTTTTGCTGCGCGTCGGTCAGCAAGCCGTTCTGCATGGCTTTTCTCTGCCGCAGGAAATTAAGGTTGCGGCAGTTCATCTCAAGCATTTCGGTTATTTCTGCAAGCTCCGTTTCGCATTGGCGCTTTCTTGCGAAAAGCACCGAGCCGTCGCCTATGTTTATTTCGGTAGGCGTGTATTTTTCAGAGCCTATTACCGCCGCCGCCACGTCGTGCATGGAGGTGATTTTTCCCCCCGTGATAACGCCGCGCGGACCTGTTGTGGACACTGCCCCGTAGCAGAACACCTCGCAGAATGCGAACTGCTTTGAGCTTACGTTGCCCTTTGCGGTTATCTGCGCGTTCTCGCAGAAGCCTATGCTCACGTTGCCCTCCGCCTTTATATTGGCGTTTATTGCGCCGCTTACTATCGTTACGTTTCCGCCTGCGGTTATGGTACTGCCGAACACCGAGCCGTCTATCGTGACGTTTCTGCCCGCGTTTATGGCGAACCCCTCGAGAACGTTGCCGCGAATGCGTATGTCGCCGAAGAAGTCGATATTGCCTACCGATATGTCGAGGTCGGACTTTATCGTTACGGTATCCTCAACCACAAAGCTGTTGTTCTTGTAATAAATGTGGCCGTCTACAAGCGCCACAATGCTCTTTCCGTCCGCAGAAACGCCCGTGTTCTTGCCAACGCTGTACTTTGCGGGAACGCCGGGGGACGCGGGCAGGGGCTTGCCGAAGATATTCGTCCCCTCCTCGCCCTCCGTGGGCAGGGTTATGTCGGCGATAATGTCGCCCTTGCGTATAGGCACGATAGTGTCAAGCTCGCGGTAGTTTGCAACGCCAAACTCGTCCTGCTTTGGCTTTAGCTTGGGCGTTTTGCTGTAGCGGTAGGCAACCGAGCCGTTGTCGCCGCGTTTGGGCGGAATCATTCGCGCCACGCACACGGGCGTTTCGTAAACCTCCTCCTTTATCATGTCGGAGATGTCGAACTCGTCAATGCCTGTCGTTATGCCGTTGAGTGCAAGCTCGTCAAGCACGGTCTGCTTTGTTATGGGGCGTCCGCCGTTTTTCGGCGGGAACAGCGTCATATTTGCAAGGCTGCCGTCGGGGTCGAAGGTTATCTGTACGCGCCCGTCTATCGGCGCGTTTTTCGCGGCCGAATCCTGCGCGGCGCGCGCAGCCAGGGTATCGCTTATGCTTTCATCGAACGCCATGTACCGCCCTCCTTTCTTTATGTAATGTTTATTTCATGCTCTCTAATATTTCGGGAACGTCCGCAAGGCTGTCCGCCTTTGCGTAGATAAGCGCCTTAAGCTCGTCGTCGGGCTGCGTAAGGTCGGGAATCATTATGGTAACGCACCCCGCAGACGAAGCCGAGCGCACGCCGTTCGGCGAATCCTCGAGCGCCGCGCACTCCTGCGGGGCAAGCCCGAGCTGCGCCGCCGCGTAAAGATAGATGTCGGGCTTTGGCTTGCCGCTTTCCACCATAGAGGCGCAGACTATCCTGCCGAAGCGCTCAAGCACGCCCGCGCGCTTAAGGTATTCCGAGGCGCGCGCGATATCCGTCGCCGTGGCTATGGCGGCGGGGATACCCGTGCCGTCGAGATAATCGAGCAGCTGCGTAAGCCCGCGCTTAAGCTCCAGCGGGTGCTGTTCAAGGTACTGCGCCATAAGCTCCATGCGCCTTGCGCGGACCTTTGTGTAGTCGAAGCCGCTGCCGAACAGTCCCTGCAAATACGGCTCGGCGAATTTTCGCGCAAGCGAGCGCAGGTTAAGCGCGTGTTCTCTCTCCATAGGAAAGCCCATTTCGTTCGCCGCCTGACGCCAGAACCGCACAAGCAGCTTTTCCGAATCGAAAATAAGCCCGTCCATATCAAAAATAACCGCCTTTACCACAGCGCGCACCCCTTTTCGCATTATTATGATAATTATACCATATCCGCGCCCTAAAGTCAATCCTGCGCCTATATTTTTTTGTATGCTATTGACAAAGGTGCTGTAAAATTGTATAATAAATATATCCAGAGTTACTATGGACGCGCCATGCGCTTTTACGGATAATTTGTGCGTTTAATATCGTTTTGTTACAGTATATATCGGAGGTAGATTTCATGCGGCGGAAAAAAGTGTGTGCGGCTTTTCTCGCGTTCGTTTTGCTTTTGTGCGGGTGCGACAAAACGGAGTCGCTGCCCGAAAGCGGCCCTGCTTCTTCGTTGTCGCAGACGGCTGAAAGCAGCGAGCCTGCCGAGGCAGTAAAAAAGGAGAAAGCGACGCCCTTTGAGGACGACCTTTATATGCCGAATTACGCGCCGCCGAAGGAAGAAACCGCAGTGAATGCGGGCAATATAACGGGCGCTCCGGGGGACGAGAGCAGCGCGCTCATTCCGTCGGTGTTCATCACCTGCGGCGAGGAGATAGGCCGCAATACCTACAGCGAATGCACTGTGCAGATAGACGCGTCTATGACGGAGAGCTACACGGGGACGAATCCGCTTGAAGCGAAAATACGCGGCAGAGGGCACTCCACATGGGAATGGCCGAAAAAGCCGTACAAGATAAAGCTTGAGGAAAAGGCCGCGATACTCGGCATGAACCCCTCGAAGGAGTGGGCGCTCATAGCGAATTACGCGGACGAGTCGCTTATGCGCAACCTTGTGGCGTTTGATATGGCGCAGGCTATAGGAACGTTTACGTTCACCCCGAAAGCCGTGCCTGTGAACGTTTACCTTAACGGCGTGTATCAGGGCGTGTATACGATAGGCGAGCAGATAGAGGCAAAGGAGTCGCGCCTTAAGCTGGACTACCGCGAGGATACGCCCAAAACGGGCTACCTGCTTGAAATAGGCGGCGCGGACCACGACACGGACTTAAGGGGGCTGCAATACTTCGACCTGCCCTCGGGCTGCGCTGCGGACATTGCGATAAAAGCCCCCAAGGACGAGAAGCTCACGCAGGAGAACTACGACTACATCTATAAGTATATGTGCCTTGCGGACGAGGCTATTACAACGCTTGACGGCTACGAAACCTACATAGACGTAGACAGCTTTATCGACTGGTTTTTGCTGCACGAGCTTACCTACAACCTCGACAGCTGCTTCCACAGAAGCTGCTTTATCACCAAGGACAGGGGCGGCAAGCTCAAAATGGGCCCTGTGTGGGACTTCGACTTAGCGTTCGGCAATATGTACATGGATAACCCCGACTACGACGACTGGGCGACGGTGGGCAATTCCAACAGCACCTCGTACATCGGCGTAAACTGGTACAACTATCTCATGGCAGACCCCTCTTTCAGAGAGCGTGCGCGCGTCAGGTGGGACGAAATAAAGGATAAGCTGCTGGCGGCCGGGCAGGATTCCATAGACGGCTGGCAGAAGCTTATAGCGCCCTCGGCGGAGCTTAACTTTACAGTATGGAACACCCTCGGCAGCGCAAGCGGTTATCAGCCGCCGTGCATGAAGAACTACAGCACATACAACGAGCAGGTGGCTTATCTGCGGCGCTTCCTTACAAAGCGGGCGGAGTGGATAGACAATAATTTGTGATTTTTCTGAAAAAACGGAGAAAAAATTTCTAAAAGCACTTGAAATTTGTTTGGAGTTGTGCTATAATACTATGGTATTATATGTGTACTGTGTATTCGGGTACGGCTGCGTACTGTGTTTAAGTACAATTTTCTGACAAATTATCATCGGAGGAAGAATCACAAATGGGAATTTTTGAAATAATCAGCGCGATAGTGCTTATAATAGCGTGCGTGTTCATAGTTATTGTGGTACTTATGAAGGAGACCAAAACGAGAATGTCGCAGACAATCTCGGGTACAAGCGCTGACAGCTACTTTGGCAAGAACTCGGGCAGGACAAAGGACGCAATGCTCAACAAGGCGACGATAGCTTCTGCGATAATCTTCTTTGTTTTAGCGCTTGCGGTAAATATCATCAACGTGTACTTCGGAAAAAGCTCGGGAAACGATACGTCGTCCTCCACGCCGACAAGCTCCGTTACAGAAACGTCTGACGCGCAGACAAGCGACCTTGCCGATGTGACGGTTGAAGCGACTGCGCAGACCGAAACGGCTTCGCAGGCGGAAAGCGCAGCGGCTGACGCGGGCGCGGAAACAGCTCCCGCAGGCGGTGCGGCGACAAGCGAAACGGCTGCCGAATAAAAGATATCCGAAGGACAGGCGAAACAGCCTGTCCTTTTTGTTAAGAGAATGTTAAAGGCGCTCCGCGGCGCGGAGTAAACGCGCCCTGCGGCGCAGAAAGGGATATGCCATGAACAAGATAAAGACAGCCGTGCTGGTTTCGCTTTACGAAGCGGGCGACGACGGCATGACCGAAAAGGACATAAGCAAGGGACTGGGACTTACCAAAAAGAACGCCAAGAAGCTTGAATCGGCGCTTGCGGAGATGAAGCGCTACGGCGACATAACCAACAAAAAGGGCGTGTGGCGGCTCAAAAACCCGTCGCTTTATTTCACGGCGGAGGTGTCGCGCGTAACGCCGCGCTCGGGCTTTATAATGCAGCAGGGCGAAGTGCCGCAGGAGTATTTCGTGCGCGGGCGCGACCTGCTCGGCTCGATACCGGGCGACACGGTGCTTGCGGTGCGCACGGCTGGCGCGGACGAGCTTCACCGCGACCCCGAGGCGGTGGTGCTGAGCGTGCTTGAGCAGAGCCATACCCTGCTGACGGGCGTTGTAGTGCTTGAAAAGAACCGCCTTATGGTGCTTCCCGACAGGCTGTGCGACGAGCCGCTTGCAATCGAGAAAAAGGGCGGAAAGCTCCTCATCCCGGGCGAAAAGGTGGTGTTCTCCATAAAGAGCAGGGGAGAGCGGCACTTCGACCACACCGTGGCTATCGAGGAGGGCTTCGGCTCGTGCGAGGACGCCAAGGCGTGCGCGCAGGCGTATATGCTGGCAAACGGGCTTCACGTGGAGTTTCCCGAGGAGGTGCTGAGCGAGGCTGCAAAGCTCGGCACGGACGAGCTAGACCCCGACGAGGTGCTGCGCAGGCTTGACCTCAGAGGAGAGCCGATATTCACAATGGACGGCGCTGACACAAAGGACATAGACGACGCGGTAAGCATAGCGCGCGTTGAGGGCGGCTACAAGCTGGGCGTGCATATCGCGGACGTTTCCCACTACGTAAAGAAAGGCTCGGCGCTCGACGACGAGGCGTTTTACAGGGGTACGTCGATATACTACGCAGACCAGGTTGTTCCCATGCTGCCGAGGGAGCTTTCAAACGGCATATGCTCGCTGAACCCTAACGTTGACAGGCTCGCGTTCTCCTGCCTTATGGAGGTGAGCGCGCAGGGCAAGCTGCTTAGCTACCGCTTTGAAAAGAGCGTAATACGCAGCCGCGTAAAGGGCGTGTATTCCGAGGTGAACCGCATTCTTGACGGCACGGCGGACGAGGCTATAAAGGAAAAGTACGCGCGCGTTATCGACAGGATACCGTTAATGCGCGAGCTTGCCGAGGTGCTTGAAAAGAACCGTGCAGAGCGCGGCGCGCCAGCTATCGACACCAAGGAAGCGAAGATAATCACCGACGAAAACGGCGTTTGCGTAGACGTTAAGCCGCGCGAGCGGGGCGTTGCGGAGTGCATTATCGAGGAGTTCATGCTTATGGCGAACAATGCGGCGGCAGCGCTTGCAATGCGCGACAAGTTCCCGTTTGTTTACCGTGTGCATGAAGCGCCGCCCGCAGAAAAGCTGCTTCAGCTCAACGAAACGCTCACCGCTCTCGGCGTTGACCCGCATGGCATAGGGGAGCGCTCCACCGCGGCGGACCTTGCGGCGGTTATAGAGCGTGCGCGCGACACGGACAAGTACGACGTTATAAACATGATAGTGCTGCGCTCCATGATGAAAGCGCGCTACAGCGAAGAACCGCTGGGGCATTACGGCCTTGTCATGCCCGAGTACGCGCACTTCACCTCGCCCATTCGCCGCTACGCCGACCTGTCCATTCACCGCATTCTCACCGACCACGTATACGCGCTGAGCCACGAGAAGCTCGTGAAAAAGTACACTGCATTCGCCGCAAAGGCGGCGCTGCAGGCGTCCAACACGGAGCTTTCCGCCGTGCGCTGCGAGCGCGAGTGCGAAAACTTCTACATGGCGGAGTATATGAGAGGGCATATCGGCGAGGAGTTCAACGGGTTCATTTCGGGCGTAAGCCCGAGCGGCGTGTTCGTGGAGCTTGAAAGCACCGTAGAGGGCATGGTGTCCGTGGCAAGGCTGCCGCTCGGCGAGTACGAGGTGCAGCACGGCGTTATCCTGACGGGCGCGGCTGACGGCAGCGTGTTCACCGTGGGCGACAGGGTGCGCGTGCGGTGCGTAAGCGTAAACGTAAACGGCGGGTTTATCGACTTTGAGTTCGTAAAGCCCGAGAATTCGGAAGATTCCGCTGAAAAGGCATAAATCATATCCCGCCGAAGCGGCTTGCTCGGCGGGATTGCATTTTGTTGTAGAAAACGGGAAAGACGAAAAGCGCCTTTTTTAATTCATAATGCATAATTCATAATTATTCTTATTAAATTCGCACCGCGCTTATATCGGGCATGGTTCAAATTTTGTCGGAAACAATTACGCATTACGCATTACGAATTACGAATTGACATAATAAAGCGTGTGAAAACGGGAAAGGGCAAAAGCGCCTTTCCCGTAATTGACAGCGGAAGCATTCCGCCGTAATCAGCAGAGTATTTCAAAATAAAGCGTGTGAAAACGGGAAAGGGCAAAAGCGCCTTTCCCGTAATTGACAGCGGAAGCATTCCGCATGGTGCCGCTGACCGGACTTGAACCGGTATGATGTTTCCATCGAGGGATTTTAAGTCCCTTGCGTCTGCCGATTTCGCCACAGCGGCGTTATGTGACTTTGATATTATAGCATATTCTTCCCGAAAAGTCAAGAGCAAACGTCGAGAAAAAAACAAATACCCCGTCCGTGCGGCAGGCGCGGGCGGGGATTAAGCGCGTTATTTTGCGAATTGCTGCGGAACTCTGCGGCAGTGTTCGAGAAGATAGATAAGGTCCTGCGTTGATACGAACAGCGGCAGCTCGACGCCCTGCTTTTGATAGGCGATGACCATGAGGACCTTGCTGCCCCAGTCGTTGAGGGTTATCTCCTTTATGGTGTCCGCAGCGCCCGTGCGCTTGTCAAGGGAGCGCAGAAGCTCGTTTTTGCGCACGAAGCCGTAAACGAAGCCGCTGCTGCTCGTTCTGAACGACAGCTTCTGCGCGAGCGGCTTTTCTATGTCGATAACGACCTTAATTTCGGTTATGCCCCCGGGCAGGTCTGCTTCGGTGCGGTGAACCGTTCTGAAAAGCTCTGCGGGTATGTAGTCCGCGAGAGCGGCGGTTTTTGCGCCTGCATAGGTTTTGTCGTTTGCCATTGTGTATCAGTCCCTCCTTAATAGCTTCAGAGTTCCGCGTCCACCTCGGAAAGCACCTCGTCAAGCTTCGGCAGCTCCTCGCGAAGCTGCTCGGGCGTGATGATGAGCGGCGGGCATACCAGTATCATGTTTTCGTGGGAGTACGTCATAAAGCCCTTTGCCTTAAGCTTGCCGATTATTTTGCCCATAACGCCGTTCTTGTCGCCGCCGTAGGGTACGAGCGGCTCGCGGGTGGCTTTGTTCTTTACAAGCTCAACTGCGGAGAAAAGCCCTATGCAGCGCACGTCGCCGACGCAGCTGTGCTTTTCCTTGATTTCGCCGAGAAGCTCCTTAAGCACCTTTCCGCTCTTTGCAACGTTGCCGAGTATGTCGGTCTGCTCGTAGTAGTCGAGGCAGGCAACGCCGGCGGCGCACGCAAGCGGGTGTCCGCTGTAGGTAAGGCCGCACTGCAGCACGTTGTCGTCGAAGTATTCCGCAATCTTGCTGCTTACCGCAACGCCGCCAAGCTGAACGTAACCGCAGGTAACGCCCTTTGCAAAGCTTACAAGGTCCGGCTTTACGCCAAAGTTCTCAAACGCGAACATTTTGCCCGTTCTGCCAAAGCCCGCCATTACCTCGTCGCATATCATTACTATGCCGTAGTCGTCGCATATCTTCCTTACGCCCTGTAAATACCCCTCGGGCGGGATAATTACGCCGTTAGAACCCGTTACCGTTTCCATAACAATAGCCGCAACGCTGTCCGCGCCCTCGTAAAGCACCTGCTCGCGCAGCTTGTTTACGTAGTAGTCCGAGTACTCCTTTTCCGTTTTGAACGGCAGGTTGTCGCGGTACATATACGGGTCGAAGAACTTTACGAAGCCCGGAACGCCCGGCTCAAGCGGGAAGCGCCTCGGCTCGCCCGTAAGGTTGCCCGCGCCGAATGTAGAGCCGTGGTAGCTTCTGTAGCGGGAGAATACCTTTTTGCGCCCCGTGTAGAGCCTTGCTATCTTGATGGCGTTCTCGTTAGCGTCCGCGCCGCCGTTGGTGAAGAACACCTTGCCGAACGTGTCGGGCATGAGCTTTATTATCTTCTCAGCGAGAACAGAGCGGCTCTCCGCGGCGTAGCTCGGCCCTACAAAGCAGAACTTCTCCGCCTGCTCCTTGATAGCGTCGATTATCGGGCGGCAGCCGAAGCCGACGTTAAGGTTAACCAGCTGGCTCGACATATCGGTGTAGCGGCGGCCGTCGTAGTCCCAGAAGTATATGCCCTCGCCCTTTTCCACGGCAATGGGGTTAAGCCCCTTTTGCTTTGACCATGACTGTAAATTGTATTTGGTGTGGTTGGTTTTGATGTCAGTTGCCTTCATATGAGTAGTCCTCCATAATTAGTTTAGAGCCTGCGTTTTTGAGCAGCTCCCTTGCGCGGAACGCCAAAAGCAGGTTCATTTTATCCTCGTCGCCAAAGTCGCTGTGAAGAAGCTCGCGTATCTGACGAAGCTTGTAGTTCACCGTGTTGCGGTGTACCCCGAACTTCTCCGCAACTTCCTTTACGCTGCAGTTGCTCTCAAAGTAGCAGCGCAGCAGCTCGGCGCAGTCGGTGTTGTTTTTGGCGTCATAGTCGAGCAGCGCCCCGAGCGTGGCGTCAACGTAGTCGGAGAGTATCCCCGCGTTTTCCACGCCGAAAAGCAGCTTGTATACGCCTATGTCGCGGTAATGCACAACGCTCTCGCATTTCATTTCTGAAAGCCGCATTGCGCTTATCGCCTCGCGGTAGCAGCCGTGTATCCCCTCAAACCCGAGTCCCGTGCCCGAAATGCCCACGCTTACGCTTACGGGTTCGCCGAACGCCTCCTCCACCGCGCTTACAAGCTGCGCGCCTACGCGTCCCGCGTCCGCGGGGGAGAGGTGCTGACGTATGATTATCAGGTAGTTCTCCTGAATGAAAATACACGAGGGATACTGCGTACCCGCGCATACCTTTCTCACGGGAAAGCGCATACTGCGCCACTCAGACGCCGTACCCTGCCGCCCGCCGTGCGAAAGCGACGCCGCAAGCAGTATATAGTCGCTCACGTCGTGGAAGCCGCGGCGTTCAAGCACGCTCGCGTAAGCCTCCCTGTCCGCGGGCGAGAATATGAGGTTGCGGAACGCCCCCGCAAGGCTCGTTTCGCTTTCCTCGCTGCTTACTATCCTGTGGCAAAAGTCGTAGGTGAGGTCTATAAGCCTTACCGACCACGGCACGGTGAACAGCGGGAACGCGTTTTTGTCGCAGTACTCCGCGACAGCGCGCGGCACGGCGCTTATGTACGGACCTATGTTCGCGACAAGCCCCGCCGCCTTGCGCTCGTGCAGATGCCGCACGAAATCAAGCAGCCAGTCGTTGCCCTTGTGCGCAATGCCCGTTGTGAAAACAAGCTCGTTGCCGTGCATGAAATCGGGTACTTCGCTGTCCTCAACGATATGCACCCACCTTACGTAGTTTTCAAGACCCGCGCGGCCCGCTATAAGCTTCATGCCGTAGGTCTTTTCGGTGTTCGCGCATATGCGCGCTATGGTAAGCGCCATGTTTCAGCCCTCCTCCCGTGCGAAAGCGTCAGCGGCGTTTTCCTACTCTCCTGCTAAGGGTTATCGCTTCCGTTGGACATACAAGCGTGCAAAGCCCGCAGCCCACGCAGTTCGTACCGACAAGCCGCGGCTTTCTGTCCGCGCCGCAGGCTATGGCGTTATGCCCGCCGTCCGCGCAGGACACCGCGCACCGTCCGCAGCCCACGCAGCGCTCTCTGCCGAATACGGGGTAGACCGCTGTTTCGCGGTCAAGGTCGTCCGCGGGGATAATGTTGGCGTTAGCGCTGCCGCAAAGTTCCTTAAGGCTTGAAAGCCCCTGCGCTGCGAGGAACGCCTGCGCGCCGCTTATGATGTCCTCGATAATACGGTAGCCGTACTGCATTACCGCCGTGGTTATCTGAATGTTCGTGCAGCCGAGCGCTATAAACTCCAGCGCGTCGTGCCACGTTTCTATGCCGCCGATACCGCTCAGCGGTACGCCATTAAGCTCGGGACAAACCGCAAGCTCGTGGATAAACCGCAGCGCAATGGGCTTTACCGCCTTGCCCGAGTACCCCGATACCGCGCATTTGCCGCCTATGCTCGGCAGCGCCGTCATGTCCGAGAGGTCTATGCGCGTAAGGCTCTTTACGGTGTTTATCGCGGCAATGCCGTCTGCGCCAGCCTTTACCGCGGCTATCGCGGGTGGCTCCATGCGCGCGAGGTTCGGGGTCATTTTGGCTAGAACGGGCAGCTTTGTTCCGCGCTTTGCGGCGGCGGTGTAGCGCGCCACAAGCTCCTCGTTCTGCCCCACGTCGCAGCCCAGCCCCTCGCCCACCATCTGCGGACATGAGAAGTTGCATTCTATGATGTCGCAGCCCGCTTCCTCAGAGAGCCGCGCAAGCTGCGTCCATTCTTCCTCGGTACTGCCCATTATCGAAGATACGATTATTTTCTCGGGGAACTCCTGCTTGAGCCGCTTAAGTATCGCTAAGTTCTCCTCAAGCGGGTGGTCGGAAATCTGCTCGAGATTCTTGAAGCCGAGGAACGGCGTGTTTTCCTTGCCTATCGCGTCAAAGCGCGGGGATACCTCGTTCGGCAGGATAAAGCCTATCGTCTTGTAGACTATGCCGCCCCAGCCGCTGCGCAGCGCCCGCGCGCACATTTCGTAGCTGCTTGCAACGACGGAGGAGGAGAGAAAGAACGGGTTTTCGCACCGCACCCCGCAGAAGTCCATTGAAAGGTCTGCGGCGGCGGGCTGCGCGGGCGCGGGCGCTGCGGAAGCCATCCGGCGCACCCTTATCGCCGTATCATAGTGTACGCAGGCGTTTTCGCACTCGCCGTGACACTCCGCGCAGCGCGCAGGGTTTATGTAACGCGCGCCTACTGCCGCGTTCTCAAACCGCACCGCCCGCACGAACCTTGCGGGGTCAAGCCCCTTTGAGCAGGCTTTCGTGCAGGGCGCGTCGCCGCATAAAAGGCAGCGCGCAGCCTCGTCGCGAAGAAAAAGGTCGGCGTATTTCATGTTCACTCCTCCTTGTAAATGTCGTGCAGGTTATTTTGCCTTATGCTTTGCGCACTTTACAAACTTGCCCCAGCCGCGCTCGCCCACGAACTCGCCGTTGTCGTATACCAACCGTCCGCGCGAGTAGGTCTGTACGGGGTAGCCGTGTACCGAGATACCCTCCCAGATGGTGTGGTCGCAGTCCGAGTGCATATTCTCCTGATGAATGGTGAAGTCCTTTGCGGGGTCGTATATCACGATGTCCGCGTCCTTGCCTACGGCGATTTCGCCCTTATCGGTGCAGCCGAATATCCTTGCGGGGTTTGTAGAGCAAAGCTCGACTGCCTTTTCAAACGAAATCACGCCGTCGTTCGCCTTGCCCAGCATATACGGGTACATATTTTCAATGCCCGCGCAGCCGTTCGGTATTTTTCTGAAGTCCTCCAGACCCCAGTCCTTTTCGCTCTGTTGGAACGGGCAGTGGTCGGTGGCTATGGTGTCGATATCGCCGCGCTTTACGGCTTCCCATACGGCGTCCTGCGACTCCTTGCCTTTCATGGGGGGCGAGCATACGAAGTTCCTGCCGTCGGGGCGCTTGTAAACGTCGCTTGTAAATTCAAGGTACTGCGGGCAGGTCTCCGCGTAAATCTCGTAGCCCTCGTCCTTGGCGCGCGTTACCGCCTCAACGCCCTGCTTGTCCGCAAGGTGAACGATGTAGAGCGGCGCTCCCGCGGCCTTTGCAAGGTTGATGGCGCGCTCGTCCGCCTCGCCCTCTACAAACTCGGGGCGGCTCATGTAGTGATACCACGCGCTCGTTTTGCCCTCGCTTATGTACTTTTCGGTAAGGGTGTTTACAAGCTCGTTGTTCTCCGCGTGTACCGCGATAAGCGCGCCAAAGTCCTTTGAGCGCTGAAGCAGCCTGAAGAACACGCCGTCCTTTACGCCGAAGTCGTACACCATAAACACCTTGTAGGAGGTTATGCCGTTTTCGCACGCTTCGCCTATGCTGTCAAGCAGCTTGCCGCTTATGTCCTTTACGCCGATGTGGAACGAATAATCCACCGCGGCGTCGGGAGCGGCGAGGGCGTTTCTGCGCAGGAAGGTTTCGGTCATTGTTTCGCCGAAGTCCTGCAGCGCAAAGTCGAACACCGTTGTAGTGCCGCCGCAGGCGGCTGCGCGCGTTCCCGCAAAGTAGTCGTCTGACGACACCGTGCCGCCGAACGGCATTGCAAGGTGCGTGTGCGCGTCTATAGCGCCGGGCAGCACGAGCTTTCCCGCGGCGTCCACAACCTTTGCGGCGGGGTCGGAAAGCTCCGCGCCCAGCGCCGCTATCTTTCCGTCCTTAACCGCAACGTCAGCCTTAAAGCTGCCTGTCGCAGTAACGACAGTTCCGTTTTTGATTATCAAATCCATAAAGCTACCTCCTTTGTAAGCTCAGGCAAAGCCTGTTTGTCGGAAAACCTGCCGCAGCAGGCTTTCCGACAAACCCGCGCGGGAGAACGCGGGTCTGCCATAGCCGTGAAAACCATTTTGGGAACGCTGTTTTAGTTCTTGAACGTGTCGTTCTTGTAAACAAGCACAAGACCCGAGCGCTGATATACCTGCGCTACCTCGAGCAGCTCCATGCCGCCCGCGTTCGCGTTGATGAGGTTGGATACCCATGTTACGCCGAAGTCTACCGTGCCGTTATATACGGCGGTCGTTTCGGAGATGTCGCCGCCGCCGCTTACGATGGTGACGTCAAGACCGACCTCGTCATAGTAGCCCTTTGCCTTTGCAACGTAGTAGCCCATGAACTGCGCCTGCGGCAGCCACTTGAGCTGTACGGAAACGGCTGTCTTTTCGGGCGCGCCGTCGGTTGCGGGGTCGTATGCGAGGTACGCGGTGCTGCGGATATCGTCAAGCGTAAGGGAAGCCAGCTTGTCCTTTGCGGCGCTGTCCTCAAGGATAATGTACTGCTTTGCAAGCTCGAGAGTCTGCTGCATAGCCTCCTCGTCCATGTTGCCAACGTCCGCCGCGGAAACCGCGTTGCCCTTGGTGTCGGTGGTAACGAGCTTCGCTACTTCCTTTGCCATGTAAGCCTGGTGGTCTGCGGAAACGGACGAGCCTGCCTCAAATACTATCTCCGCCGCCTCGTCGGGGTGTTCGCACGCGTAAGCCCAGCCCTTCATAGAAGCGGAAACGAACGCCTTTACGGTATTGGGGTTCTCCTCCGCAAACTTTTTGGAGGTGAACAGGTTGTCCTCGAGCATTGCCACGCCCTCGTCGTTCATATCAATGGTGCTTACGGTGTCGCCGTAGCCGTAGCCGCCGTCATAGCTGTTCACAACAAGCCCCAGCTCGTTGTAGGTCATGGCGGAAGCGAGCGTTACCGTATCGCTGTCGAACTGGTCCATTGTAAAGTCCTGCGTGATGTAGTCGGGTGAAAGCCCGTACTTTGTCAGCAGCGCCTGTATCTCGTACTCGTTGCCAAGACCCCAGTTGCCGACCTTTCCGTCGGCGGCGGCAGCCTTGATTATCTCCTCGTGGGTCATCATGCCGCCCTCGTTAGTGGAGCTGTCTGCCGCCGTGCTGTCTGCTGCCGTGCTGTCTGCCGCGCTGCTCTGCGAGGAGCTGTTCTGCGCGGCGGAGCTGCCGCCTGACGTTCCCGACTGCGTACATGCTGTGAGCTGTGCGCACGCGAGTATCACCGCTGCTGCGGCAAGTAATGTCTTTGTTCTTTTCATGTGTTCTGCCTGCCTTTCGTTCGCGGCAGCCGTGCATAAGCGCGGAGCTGCCTGTTTTTTCGCGGACGTTCGCCCGCTTTTCTATTTCTTAAAGCAGCGGGTCACGCCCGTCTGCGTTTAAGCACGATATGCTCTGCCAGCATGAGTACGGCGTACATCGCTATACCCATTGCGCACGCCACGGCTATGTAAGCCCACGCCGTGGGGTATTGTCCCTTTACTATGTTCTCGCGTATCTGCCTGCCAACGCCCGCCGTTTCTTCGGCGAAGTACTCGGTTACAAGCGCGCCAATTACGCTTGCGGGAACGCTTACGCGCAGCGCCGTAAATACATACGGCAGCGAGTTCGGGAGTCTTAGTTTAAGGAACACCGTCATTCTGCCTGCGGCGTAAGAGCGCATGAGGTCCTCTGAAAATGGCTTAAGCTCGGTAAGCCCCCTGAACGCGTTTACGCTCATTGAAGCCGTGCAGGACACCGTTACAACGATTATCTTTGCAATGGTGCTTCTTACGGAAACGTCGCTGCTGACGTCGCGCGTCCAGTTGTTGATTACGGGGGCTAAAGCCACTATCGGGATAGCGTTGAACGCGGATACTATTGCAAGCCCGCCCGCGCCCCATTTGGGGAACGCCGCAGCCGCAAGCGCTATAAGGTAGCCCAGTATGCTGCCCGCCACAAGCCCGCCGAGCGCTACAAGCAGCGTTATCTGAATGTGAGAGCCTATTGCGGTGCTGTTCTGCGAGATTATCTCGCCTATGCGCGTGGGGAGCGGCAGGGTTATCGTGTCCGTGCCTGTCCATGCGTGCAGCGTCTGCGACTGCCACAGCGCAAACACTATAACGCCGAACGCCAACGGGAGAAGCACGCCCGAAGCGCTGTCGAGAAGCTTTTTGGCTTTCATTTTCTGCCTCCTCTCTTGTACGGGCAGAGGATATTCTCCGCCAGACCCATGAGCTTGTAGCTAAGTATGCCGATAACCGCGCTTATAAGCACGATATCCCAGAACACAAGCCTTGTCATGCCGCCCTTAAGCGACTGCGAGAGCATACACCCAAGCCCGCTGCCGCCCTGCAGCGTATCCACGAGGATAGAAGCGGTTATCGCCATAGGCGCGGATATCTTAAGCCCCGTGAAGAAATAGGGGATACACGCGGGGATAAGCGTTTTGGTGTAAAGCTGAAACTTGCTCGCGGCGTAGGAGTACATAAGCTCGTGCTTTTCGCGCTCCACCGACCTGAACCCCGCAAGCACGTTTGCGGAAACAGGGTAGAACGTGAGTATCGCGGCAATCACCGTGCGCGAGGCGTTGATGTCGCCCGTTATCGCGAGGATTATCGGCGCCATGCCGAGAATGGGTATCATCTGTATTATCATAAGGTAGGGAAAGGCTATCTTCTCGATTATCTTCGACAGGCTCATGAGAAGCGCCAGCACAAAGCCCGCCGCCGTACCGATAAGAAAGCCTATGCCCGCCCGCGAGAGCGTTTCGCCGCAGCTTGAAGCGATAAGCTGCGCCATTGTAAGCTTGCCCGTAATCAGCTTTCCGCTGAAAAACGAGCCGATTATCTCCCACAGGTGCGGCAGCACATTTATCGGCGTGCGCTTTGTCGCCGCAACGATAAACGCGAATATCTCCCATATTACAACCAGCGCCAGCACCCACACCAGCATGACGAAGTGCTTCGAGCGGAAAAATGCTTTTATCCTTGTCATGGCTGTACTCCTTTCCTATACTCCCTCAAAGCTGCCGCGAACCTTTGTCACAAGCGCGGTGAACTCCGCAGTGCCTGTAAGCTCGGGGGTGCGCGGGCGCGGCAGGTCTATGTCTACCACGGCGGACAGCCGCCCGGGGTGGGGGGACAGCACGCAAACCCTGTCCGACAAAAACACGCTTTCGGAGATGTTGTGCGTTACGAAAACAACGGTCTTGTTGGTTTTGCGCCATATGTTAAGCAGGTCTATGTGCAGCTTCTCTCGTGTGAACTCGTCGAGCGCCGAGAAAGGCTCGTCCATCAGCAGTATTTCGGGGCGGATAGCAAGCGCCCTTGCAATGCCCACGCGCTGCTGCATTCCGCCTGAAAGCTGGTTTGGATAGTGGTTTGCGAACTTTGACAGCCCCACCATCTCCAGCATACTGTCCGCTATGTCCTCGCGCTCGCTTTTGGGGACGTGCATTATTTCAAGCGGCAGCATAACGTTCCTGCGAACCGTGCGCCAGTCGTAAAGCACGGGACTTTGGAACACTATGCCGTAGCGCTGCGCAAGCCTTGCTTCCTTTGGCGAAACGCCGCCTACCGTGATTTTGCCCGTCGTGGGGTGCAGCAGGTCCGCTATTATCCTTAGCAGAGTGGTCTTGCCGCAGCCCGAAGGACCAAGCAGGGAGATGAACTCGCCCTTGTGGATATCGAGCGTTACGTTGGTGAGCGCTGTCACGTCGTTCCCCTTGCTGTCCTTGTAAACCATGCCAATACTGTCAAGCACGATTTCCTTTTCGTTTTCCATCTCCATAGTAATCACTCCTTCAGATAATAAAAAACAGGGCAAAGACGTCGTCCTCGGCGCCTTTGCCCTGTTGCTTTATGCTTCTAGTATAACGGCAAAAGCCGCGTTTGTCAATTCTTTCGCGGCTTTTTGTGCATATCCACAAGATTATTTACCAAAGCGGCGGCTTATGCACAAATGTTATAAAAAAAGCGCCCGCTTTTCGCTTGTGCCGCGGCACATGGACAGCTCGCGGTGTGCTGCGGCACAAATGCACGCGCAATATTGCAAAAATACCTCTTAAGGAGATTATGCGCACAAGCGGCGCGTTATACGGTAAAGCGCAGACAATTTGGCGGAATTTTGCAACAATTTGGCGCGAACTCTTGACAGAATTTTTCTGTAGTGCTATACTAATATTGTAAATTAAGCTGAAAGGCTTGTGAAATTTTGGGAGGAATGCTTAGACATGGAAAAACTTAAGAAAACGCCGTTAAGCAGGATACTAAGCCTGCTGCTGGCAATATGTATAGCGGCGGGCTTTGTGCCGCTTATCGACTACAGCGCGTTCGCTGTGGACAACGAAACGACTATCGGCGTGCTTGAAGATAACACGCCCAGAAGCGGCAACGGCTGGAAGTGGGACGGCAAAGGCACGCTTACCCTTTACGGCACGGAGCTTAAATCCAAGGACGATAGCACCCCGAAAATAAGCTATAGCGGCGAAACGCTTAAGATAAACGTTAAGGGCTACAACCACGTGAGTGGCAATTCCTTACTGGCTGAAGTCGGCGAATACAAATATATAGATATTACGGGCAGCGGCATACTTGAATCCGACTCTACAGGGGCGCTGTTCAGCGGCTTTATAGTTACCGTTGATGGTGCTCTTATAAAAGCGCCCAAAGCTAAGCTTTTTGATGGTACAAAATCTCTTGACCATAAAAGCGGCTACCTTGAAATAGGAACGTTAAACGCATCCGTTACGATGAACAGCGGTGTAATCAACTGCACTACGCTTTCATCAGGCAGCATAACACAGAACGGCGGCGTTTTCTACGTTGAAACCTTGAATGCAGGAAAACCTATTACCTGCAATAAAGGCGCAATTTTTAAGGTTAATACGATACCTGCCGGCGCGGATTATAGTATTACTTGTAATAACGGCAGCATTGTAATATCCGGCGTAGATATTAAGGGAAAAGTTTCGGGTCAAACAGGGAAGACTGTAGACAACCTGTACGTTTACTGTGGCAGTGTAGTAGACGCTTCAATTGACCAAGTTTATGATGACACTAATCTTAGTATGGGCGTTTACTATACCGCTCCCAGTGTTGACATAGGCAATAACGTAACATTTAGCGGCGCTGTATATTTTGCAGGCAGCGCTGAGGCGAAGAAAAACAGCAATTTTACTGTAGCTGAAGGCGCAACTGTAGCGGGCGATGAGTTTGGTGGGCTTGGCGCTTACAAACCAACAATTGGCGCATCGTCTACAATGTGCTTTAATAAAAATTTATGGCTTCAAGACACTACGGTTAATGGCAGTGTTTATGGCTGCTTGACCTATGGCACAAATCAAGGCACGACATTGCAAAATTCTACAATAGGAGCAACTGGCAGCGTATATACTCTGAACAACAGCAGCACTTTTTGGGATTGTACTATAGACGGCAGCGTTACGGTTTATGGCACAGCTGGTACACCTATATCTCTTAATAGTAATAATAGTAATACTAAAGTAAACGGCAAAATAAATTTATATAGTACGTACCAAAGTGATTTAGTGTCAATTGGCGGCTGGACCTTTGGCAAAAGCGCTGAACTTGCGGGTTATACAAGCGCGGGTCAAATATTCGACGACCCCAACGATAGCAAAGCGTTTGACACGGCCATTGGCAGCAGAGCCTTTTATACTGCGGCAGACCTTGGCGGCGAGTTCACGGCGACGGTTTCGGGCGCTAACGATAACTGCGGAAAGGTTATTTATATCGGCGATGAGTTTGAGAAGCGCTTTGACACGGCTTTCAGCTACTCTTCATCGATATTTGACGGACGTTATTATACAAACAAATCGCTGCTGCTAAGCCTTGACCCCGAAGACAGCCAAAAGGCGTTTTTGGCGTACAACAGCACAAGCGACGTTAACAACCTTAATGATGTCAAGGTTACCATAACCAAAGGCTCAAAGGATTGCACGACGGGCTTTGCTATAAAGCGCTCGCACTATTATTATACGGACGAGTCCAACCCCAATAATGCGATTGCAAGGTCGGTTGGCATTGAGATAGGCGCGACAAAGGGTTATGCGCTTACTGCAGGCGACGAGTACGAGGTAACCGTCGAATACAATGGCAAGAAGCAAACGGAAACCATTGAAGTTACAGGCGTAGCAACTACGCTCAACTTTACGGGTAAATTGGATACTGCGCATCAAATATGGTTCTACGACGGGGTCACTTTTGAAAAACCCGATACCGACTACAAGGCTAATACATGGGCGTGGTACGCAAACGGGAACACTCAGCTCGGCTACCCCGCAAAGACCCTTGTGCTTAACGGCATAGATTTGGCTTCAAGCAATTTTAACGCGGTAATCGTTCCCGACGGCACGACTATTATCCTCAAGGGCGAGAACAAACTTTATGCTACTACTTCCGCGATTCGCTGCAATGGCAGCCTTACCATAATAGGCGAGAAAGACAGCAGCCTTACCGCCATATCGAACGAGCTTGCCCCCAACAACACGGATGTCAAATCCTTTGACGCTGTAATAAAGACGTACGGCAACGTCAACAACACCTACACTCTCCTTATAAAGAACGCAACGCTTAATCTTAAAGCGAAAAAGACGGCGGAAGTAGGGTCGAGTAACAACGGCTGCACAAACTGCTATGGCATTAGCAGCGACAATGTTATTATCGAAAACAGCAATATCACGGCATACGCAGGCCATCCGGGTCAGGACGGTCTGAAAAGCGCAGCCATTAGGGCAAGAGACAATATAATAATAAGGGGCAATACCACGCTCAGCCTTGATTCGGAGCAGTATGCGCTTTATGCGGGCAAAATCAAGAGCATTGAGCTCAGCAAGCTTCAGGGTGCTGACGTTACGCTTGATAACTTTAACAGCTCACTTAAAAATAACGGCAACGTTTATAACAAACTCTCAATCGAGAGCAAGTCCGTGTCTCTCGCGACAAAGCCTATAGAGCAGCTTGATGAAGCAAAGACCGCAGATGTGCTCGACCCCGAAGACGGCAAGCAGACCCTGTCGCTTTCCGACCTTTTCAGCGGCGGCACAGGCTCTTACGTCTTTGCGCTTGCAGACGGCGTAACGCTCCCGAGCTGGATAACGCTCGCGGAGAACGGCACGCTCACGATAAATACGCCCAACGAAGAATATGCGGGCGACAAGTATATGCTGACCGTTATGGACGAGGACGCAGACCTGCGCACCACCGACCCGTTCGAGTTTACCCTTACGGTAGGCAAAATAGGCCGCTCCGTAATGCTCACCGTTGACTACGACAACGCGCTCGGCACGGTTAAGCCCAAAACGGGCAAGGTGCTTGCAGGCGAGGATACTGTCGTAGAAGTCAAGGCAAACGACGGCGCGTATATCGAAAGCGTAACGCTCGACGGCGCGCCCGTAGAGCTTACCGCAACCGAGAAAACTTCTGTCGGCAGAATCACAAGCGGCACATACACCATTGAGAAAATCGACAGCAACCACACGGTAAACGTAACGTTCAAGGAAATACCCACCTACAAGGTATCCGTAACCAAAAACGACGGCGGTACTGTAAAGGTAGAAACGGCGGCGCTCGCGGATTACACCTATACCGAGGGTACGGACGTTGTAATAAGCGCAGTTGCCGACAGCGGTTACAGGATTAAGAGCATAACGCTCGGCGGCGAGACGATAACGCTCACCGACGGCAAGTTCACGATAAAGGGCATTAAGGCAAACTGTGAGTTCGCGGTTGAGTTTGTGGAGATGCCGACATACACCGTGACCGTAACCGCAAACAACGGCGGTACTGTAACGGTAGAAACGGCGGCGCTCACAGGCAAGCCCAACACCTACGCCGAGGGTACGGACGTTGTAATAAGCGCCGTTGCCGACAGCGGCTACAGGATTAAGAGCATAACGCTCGGCGGCGAGACGATAACGCTCACCGACGGCAAGTTCACGATAAAGGGCATTAAGGCAAACTGTGAGTTCGCGGTTGAGTTTGTGGAGATGCCGACATACACCGTGACCGTAACCGCAAACAACGGCGGTACTGTAACGGTAGAAACGGCGGCGCTCACAGGCAAGCCCAACACCTACGCCGAGGGTACGGACGTTGTAATAAGCGCCGTTGCCGACAGCGGCTACAGGATTAAGAGCATAATGCTCGACGGCGCGGCGGTAACGCTCACCGACGGCAAGTACACGATAAAGGGCATTAAGGCAAACCGCACATTTGCAGTAGAGTTTGAGACGATACCCACATACGCGGTAACGGTAAACTGCGGCGAACACGGCGCATATACCACGGACTACACAGGCGAGCTTACAGCGGTGCGCGAGGGTACTGCGATAAAGTTCACCGTAACGCCAGAAAGCGGCTACGCGCTTAAGGAAGCGCTTGTAAACGGCGTAAAGGCAAGGGTTACATCGCGTAGCTTTACCGTTATCGTAACGGGCGCTACAGAGGTAAGCCTTACGTTCGCAAAGAGCAGCGGCGGCGGCAGCAGCAGCGGCAGACCCAGCAGACCGAACAGCAACAACAGCAGCTCGGATAGCAGCAAAACGCTTCCGCAAATCGAGAATAACACCGGCGTAAATGGCTGGGACAGCATTGCGGACTATATCAAGAGCAACTCCTCGTCCCTTAAAGGCAAGACGCTTGCCATAGTTCTCAACGACTACGCGAACATCCCCGAGAACGTGCTTGAGGCGGCGAAAGCTGCGGGCTGCACGCTTCGCCTTATAACAAGCGGCGGCTCGTCTATCATGGTAGACCCAGCACAGAGTACAGCAGGCATTAACGCGGCGGTAAACGTAAGCAGCAGCTACAGCAATATAACAATCGGCAGCAGCACCGTTCCCGCGTTTACCATTACAACGGGCGCGGGCGGCAGCGTTACCGTGGCGCTCGGCAGCGAGTTCGGCGGTAAGACCGCAACGCTCATGCGTTACGGCGGCGGGCGCTATGTCGGCATAGGGGCAGCCCCTGCCGATAAGAGCGGCAGCGTAACGTTCGACATGAACGGCTTTGGCGGCGGCACGTACTATATTGCGGTAGATTCGCGCAACTACCTTGAAAACGACGTAAACGGCGACAACAAGGTGGACATAAAGGACGCTTCGTTTGTATTGAAGCAGGCGTTCGGCGTACTCACCGACGCCGAGCAGGGCGGCTTGTATTTCGATAATGTTATAATAAATACAAAGCCCACCATAGAAGACGCAAACAGGATACTCAAGAGCTGCTTCGGCGTTAATTAACGACACCCTCCCAAATTTCACAACACCCTGCCGTCCGTGCGTAACTGCGCGGGCGGCAGCTTTGCAATTGCGCAGGGCGTTTCGCTTGGCATGAATTCTAAGGCAACACCGCACAATTAACGGCTAACGCCTTTTCTAAGCGACGCCTATGGCTTACGCGGCGCTTGCTCGCATATTTTCCGCCATATTGCACAAATTCTCCTTGACAGGCGTCAGCCTGTCTGCGTCAAATTTATGCAATCTGACGAAAAATCTGACTTCGCAATCGTACGAAAATAATTATGCGGTATTGCCCTAAGATAGCGGAGTATAGCAAAGCGGGCTGCAAAATTTTTGACGACGATAAGTATAACCCTACGCACACGTTATATTACGCTGCGGATATCGGCAGCGAGTTCAAAACCACTACCGACACGGGTTTCGCGGCGCATACAGCAAACGCCGTATATTACGGCAATGAGCTTCAGCCGCGCCTTGACGCCGACGAGTATGCAGACGGTAACGTTACAGTAACAAGCACTGCCACATTGAGCGCTGCGGCGGAGGATTCGGCGAAGACGGCGCAGTTTGTAATAAGCTCAAGCAGTAAAATCTCCACTCCGAGCCTAACCGGGAGATAACCGCCGTAAAGCTCAACGGCGCGGAGCTTACGCTCACCGAGGATAACAGGTACACGTTCGCCGTTACCGCAGACAGCAAGCTTGTTGCTGAAACGGAGTACCTTATAAAGACCGTAACCGTAAACTGCGGCAAGGGCGGTACGGTTGACCCCATGACCGCGCAGGTGCGCAAGGGCGAGCAGGCAACATTCACCATAACGCCCGACAGAGCGCTCCGCGGGTTACTGCGGGGCGCTTTTCTTATGAAGGTATAATGCAAAACTGCATATATCTGATGTTGTATTGACAAAGCAAGCTCCGTCTGCTATAATCGGTTTAGCGGCATAAACGGCTGCAATATACAAAAAGTGGGGGTAAATGCTATGAAAGCTCATGGAATAAAACGGATATTTGCGGCGGCAGCTGCGCTGGCGGCGATTTTCACCGCAGGGTGCGGCAGCGACAGCGCGCAGAGCGAAAGCACGGAGAGTACGATTGAGGAAAGCGCGCAGACGGACGAGTCCGCCGATACGTATACTTCTGACAGGACGGGCGCAGTGTTCGCGCTGCCTGCGCAGGGCTATGCAAATATGCTTGTGGACGGCGAGGAGGCTACGCTCCCCGCAATATGCAAGTACCACGAGCCAACCGACGACTGGCACTTTGACAGGAATATCATCATCTCGCTTGACGGCAAGGAGAAGCGCCCGAACGTGAGCATAATCTTTTACAAGATAACGGGCGATACGTGGCAGAAGGGCGCGGTTTTCACAATTGAGGACTTTGGCACGTCGGACGAAAACGTAACGCTTACAGGCGTGTATAGTTACCGCATTGAGGAGCTTGACAGGGACAGCGAAACTGTTGCAACTCACCTTAACGCGGATTATTTTGATGATGTGGAGCTAAGGGTGCTTGACGTGGACGAGGGCGACGGGGTTACGCTATACTTCTATGTAAGCACGCACGACGATACGCAGAGCCATGAATACGAGGGCGTTATGAGCGCCGCTCTTGACAAATAAAACAGCGCGCCCTGCGGTAAAACGGGGCGCGTTTTTTGTGCTGCGTTTTTACGCCGAGTTTTTCGCTGCGTATTTTACGCCGCGTTTTTAACGCTTGTCCAAATTGCGGCGAAGCCCTTGACGGCGCTTTGCCTGTGGTGTTATACTTTGATTGTGAGAGATAATTCGCCGCACCTTTATATGTGGTTCGTGTTAAGGTGCGCTTTTACATGAAAAGGAGAATAATATGAACGCAGTAACGAAAAAATGGCTTCCGCAGGAGATGATAGAGCGCATGACGCGCGCGGCTCTCCCGCGGGAGGCGCGCAGTATCACGGCAAAGCCGCTTTCGGGCGGGTTTTGCAGCGCGGTGTATCTTGTTGAAGCCGACGGCGAGCGGCTGGTGCTTAAGGTGGCTTCCGACGACGGTGTGAAGCTCATGCGCCACGAGCGTATGTATATACCCGTTGAGGCGCATATGTTGGGCGGCATAAACCCCGACGGGGCGCTGCCCATGCCGCGCCTTGTGGCGTATGACGATTCGAGAACAATATGCCCCGTGCCGTATTTCTTTATGAGCTTTATAGACGGCGAGCCGCTGAGCGGCGTGCAGGGGCTTTCCCCACAGCAGTACGGCGCGATAAGGGAGCAGGTGGGCAGGCTCACGCGCAGTATATGCGATATTCCTGCGGAGCGCTTTGGAATGCCCGAGATACCCGAAAGCTATTGCAATACGAACAGCGAGTTTGTTTCGCTGCTGTTTGAGTGGCTGCTGCTTGACGCGCAGGAAAAGAGCATTGCTATTCCCGAAATAACGCCGCAGGAGCTTATGGCGCTCATAAAGGCACAGTCGGCGGCGCTCGACACGGCGAAAGAACCGCGTTACATACACACCGACACATGGGCGGGCAATATTATGGTAAAGGACGGGCGCTTCGCGGGGCTTGTGGACTTCGCCGCAATACTATGGGGCGACCCGCTTATGAGCCACGATTTCCACGACTTCGGCGACGCGCCGAACGTTGACTTTCTGCGCGGCTATGGAAAGGCGCAGTTCACGCGGGAGGAACGCACGCGCATACTGGTCTACAGAATATGGCAGCGGCTTGGCATGGTGGTGGAGCGCGGCTACAGGGGCTACGACGACCCGAATATGTACTCGTGGGTGCTGGGCGAGTTCGCAAAGGAAGTAAGCGTGCTTAAAAAGCTTACCGTGTAACGGCTCAATAGCCGCAAATTGCAAAAAAGCTATTGATTTTTTCCGCCTGATGTGATACAATTACAATAGCAAAGCGGTTCGGGGATTCCGAGCGAGGCCCGAGCCGCTGTTTTTTGCGCGTAAGTTAGCGCGTGCTAACTTTTGGCGGGAGGACGGTCAATGCTCGAATATACGAATAAATACCGGAAAATGCTGATACCGCTTGCAAAGCGCAGCCTTGTCAGGCGCTTCGGAAAGGAAGAAGCGGCGGCGCTGATAAAGAAAGCGGACGCGGTTTACCGCGATTTGCTTAACCGCGCGGACGACGTGGGAAAGGACAATCCCATGGCTTCCAACGTGTACGAGTGCCTTGTGTTTTTTGCGATATGGCGCGCTGCGGACGGCAGGATAACCGTGGACGACCTGCGCGCGATAGCGCACGAGGTGCTGAGCTTCCCCCTGCTTAAGGCGGCAGGGCTGTATATAAACGCAAACACGAAAACAGGGCAGAAGCGGCTTGAAAAGATGATGCTGAAAAACGCGGCGTGGCTTGAGCAGCACCCGCAGTATAAGGGCGCGTCATGGGACTTCAATTTTGACAGCGAGAAGCATTCTGAGGGCTTTTACTACCACTTTACGAAATGCCCGCTTAACGACTTTGCCCGCAGAGAGGGCTATCTCGAGGTGCTGCCCGTTATGTGCGAAATCGACCTGCTTACGGCGGGACTAATGCACGCGCGGCTTATACGCGGGCAGACGCTGGCTTCCGGCGGAGAAATATGCGACTATTGGTTTGTGGGCGACAAAAGCGCCGCAGCAAAGTAAAAAAGGAGTAACGTTATGGTCAAGGTAACACAGCTGAGCGACAGGGAAATCGAGGAGATAGGCGAGGCTTTTGCGGACCACGCCTACGCCGAGGGCGAAAAGGGAATGGGGTATCTTTACAAGGACAGGGACAGCGTAAAGGAGTACATATGCGGCTACGCGCGCGCCATGCTCAAGGGCGGGTGTCTTTACAGCACAAGCGACAGGCACGAGGCGTTCGTGGCGTACAAGTATTCGCGCGACAAGCTTCCCGCCGCTGCGAACAGGGAGCTGCTCGGGGCGATATTCAAAACGCTTGGGCTTGGCGGCGCGATAAGAATGCTCAAAGCGATAAAAAAGGGCGGCAAGTCGTACGAGGACTCTTTCAAAAAGACTAAAAAGCCGTATATTTTCGTTGGAATGCTTGCGGTGCGCAAGCAGTATCAGGGGCAGGGCTATATGCGCAAGGCGCTCGATATAGCGTTTGAGGACGGCAGAAAACGCGGCTGCCCCGTTCTCCTTGAAACGGACGCCATGCTAAAGCGCGACAAGTACGTTCACCTTGGAATGAAGAACGTGCAGACAAGGCGCTTGGACGAGGGCGCGTATTTATACGACCTTGTAAAGGAAAACTGAGTGCGTTTGGAGCAGATAAGCGGCAGGGGACAGCACCTGCCGCTTAAGCCTGTTGAAAAAGTCCATTTTGCCCGCGTATGCGGGCTTTGAAATAACTTTTTTGCCTCGGGCTTCCCGAGGCAAAAAACACTTCTATCCGCACAAGTGTGCGGTTTGGCGGCAAGCCGTCAAACCGTGCGCGCAGTGCGGATGTCCCGTCGGAAAACCCCCGTATGGGGGTTTTTCGACGGTCTGAAGCGGCAGGGGACAGCCCCTGCCGCTCAAGCATTATCACCTCATAAACCGCGTAAGCTCATCAACTAGCTGCTGCGGGTGGTTGATTATGTCGCCATGGCCGAACCCCCTTGAAGCAGCGTAACGTAAGCTTCGGAAACGCCGCATGGTTTGCATACCCTGCTCCGTCTGTCCCATGAAGCGCAGCACCCATGCAGGCATGGACTTTTCGTGCGCTGTGCGGTACAGCTTCGGCGGCATGATTTTCAGCAGCAGCTTGTTCATCACGCCGAAGTCCGGGTACTCCGGACCGCTCAGTATCATGCGGTCTACCTGTACCTTTGGGGAGGACTTAAGGAGAACCGCAGGTCCGCAGCCCAAAGACTCCGCAAAGAGCATATCCAGCCGCCCTCCGCACTCCGCGCATATGTATTCCGCGAGCTTGTCCGCCTGCTCCTGCGCGGTTGTGTAGGTCGTAGAACCCGTGCTGTCAAAGCCGTCGAAGCTTACGGCGTAAACCGTGTAGTCTTTTTCCGGCAGCGGGATTATATCCTCAAACTGCCGCCAGCACATAAGATTCCCGTGAAGCAGCATTATCTTTTTCCCATTTTCATTTCCAAATCGCTTTATTTCCATGTCGATACTCCTTGCTTTTATTCCTTTGGGTAGGCGCGGCTAACCGCTGTTCGCCAATACTTATGAACGCCTGCCCATACTGATTATAGCGCATATGCCTGTTTTTTTCAAGCCCCTGTCGGCGTGTTTTTGCGCGGGGGTTTGGGTGGAATCAGCGCTGCGGCGGATAAAACGCCACGCGCCCTCGGCGGGGCGCTCGCTGTCCCTGTCGTGGTTCACGGAAGGCTCGCCCTCATGCGAATCCTCGCAATGAATACTCCGCGCAGCTAAACAAAATCACGCGCAGCGCCAAGCGTTCTCAGCGCCCGCGCGGCAGGGTTCACCCCTCGTCAAACCGCTTCCTGAGCTTTTCGAGCGCCTTTTTTTCTATGCGCGAGATATAGCTGCGGGAAATGCCGAGCTGCTTTGCAATTTCGCGCTGGGTGAGCGGCGCGCGCACCTCGCCGTTAGCGTCGGGAATGCCGTAGCGCTTTGCGATTATGTCGCGCTCGCGCTCGTCAAGCTCCTCTGCGATAAAGCGGTAGAGCTTGTCGGTGTCGATTTTAAGCTCTGCGCTCTCCTCAACGTTCACGCTGCTGCCGAATATGTCGGCGATAGTTAGCGCGTTGCCCTCGCTGTCGTGGTCGATAGGCTCGTCTAGGTACACCTCGCTCTGGCGGTGCTTTATCTTGCGGAAGTGCATTTTTATCTGGTTGTCTATGCACTTTGAAGCATAGGTGCTGAAGTGGCTGCCTTTCTGGTAGTCGAACGTTTCCGCGGCGCGGATAAGACCTATCGTGCCTATGGAAATAAGGTCGTCGCCGTCGGGCGCGTCGGGGTAGCTTTTGCGGACTATGTACGCGACAAGCCGCAGGTTATGCACTATGAGCTTATCACGCGCGGCGGCGTCCCCCTGCGCAATAAGCGCTATGCACTCCGCCTCCTCCTTAGCGGACAGCTGCTTGGGAAAGAGGTTCTTCCCCTCGAAATGAAGCCCGAAGAACAGCAGGTTTTGCAGCGCAAAGCATAACAGCGATATCATGTCACCCCTCCATTTCCGCAGCAGACCCTCTGCCGCACACAGCACATTATATTTATATGCGCCTGTACAATATTCGACACAAAAAAATAGGAGAGTTTTTTCGCTCCGATTGCGCATTATGATTCATGGCGCAAAATTCCCCCAAAGCCCCCCGCCTGCGCACCGAAAAGTTTGTGAACAATTACCTGCCGCACTTAGTGTATAATTTCTTAAAGGGCGCGACAGGCAGGAGGTTTGTATAAAAGTAATGAATGATAATATCGGTATCGAATCCGTTCGCCGCAGTATTGAGGACAAGCTGCCCGTACGGGCGGTGATTTTTCTTGCGGGCTATGTAGGCTCGGGCAAAACGTTTATCCTTGAGGAGCTGAAAAAGCGCCCGCCGAAAACGCAGCGCGGCGGGGGAAATCATGATAACAAAAACGGAGCGGCAAAAGTCGCTCCGTTTTATTATGCAAAATCTCACAGCCGCTCCGCCGCAGCCCGCATAACGCGCGCCGCCGCTGTAATGTCGGGCTGCGCGACAATGGCTGAAACCACCGCCGCGCCGTTTATGCCAAGCCCGTAAAGCTCTATGATGTTCTTAGCGTTCACGCCGCCGATAACTACAAACGGCAGCGTTACCGCCCGCCTTATTGCGGCTATCGTTTCGCGCGTTACGGGGCGCGTGTCTTCCTTTGTTGCGGTGCTGAACACCGCGCCCACGCCAAGATAGTCCGCGCCGTCCTCCTGCGCGCGCAGCGCCTCCTCGGGCAGCGCCGCGGAAACGCCGATAAGCTTGCCGCGCCCCAGCAGCTTTCGCGCCTCGCGGCAGGGCAGGTCCTTTTGCCCAAGGTGAACGCCCGAGGCGTCCACCGCCATGCAGATGTCAACGCGGTCGTTGATGATGAGCGGCACGCCGTAAGCGTCCGTAACGCGCTTTACGCGTTTGGCAAGCTCGTACAGCTCGCGCGAGGCGGCGCGCTTTTCGCGCAGCTGCACCACCGAAACGCCGCCGCGCACCGCCCGCTCAACGCAATCCTCAACGGTTTTGGCGCTCATAAGCGCGCTGTCCGTGCAAAGGTACAGGGTGTAATCGGGATTCATGTCGTATGCCTTTCGTAAGTTTTACCCGTTCAGGGGAGTGATTTTGGCGCGCTGCGCAAATTCCCGCGCGGCAAGCGAGCCTGCCGCGTCGAAAAGCGCCGCGTGGAAGCTCCCGAGCCGCGCTGCGGAGCGCTCCTCGGCAAGCTCTGCGCATATCTTCATGAACGCCGCGCCTGCAAGCGCGCCGATAAACGCGCCGCATTCCGCAGCAAACGCCGCGCAGAGCGCCGAGGTCATGCAGCCCGCGCCCGTTATCCTGCGCATAAGCGGGCTGCCGCCGTTTATTGAAACGGTGCGCGTTC
Organism: uncultured Oscillospiraceae bacterium; assembly: GCA_934462925.1. Classification (GTDB taxonomy): domain Bacteria; phylum Bacillota; class Clostridia; order Oscillospirales; family Ruminococcaceae; genus CAG-115. The sequence goes on from CAKSIT010000001.1 coordinate 295,274, forward strand.
CGTCCGAGATGAAGTCCGCAGCGCCCGTTACCGCGCACACGCACCCGAGCCTGCAAGCCGCAGTGCGCGCCGTTTCTGCGGGGTCTGCCGCAGAGAGCGAATCCACGCCGCGCTCGCCGCCGCCAAGCCCAGCGAGATACGCTATTTCGGAGAGATTGCCGCGCACGGCGCTCACCCTGCGAAGCTCTGCGCAAAACTCCCTGCGCAGCCGCGTAAGCCCCGCGCCCACGGGGTCTAATACCACGGGAATGCCGCGCGCCGCCGCTTCCTCCGCGGAAAGCTGCATAGCCTTAAGCTTGGCGGGGGAGGGCGTGCCGAGATTGAGCGACAGCGCCTGCGCAAGCGCCGTAACCTCGGCGCATTCTGCGGGGTCGTCCGCCATTATCGGCGAAGCGCCCGCGGCGAGCAGCATATTCGCCGTGTCGGCGGCGGTTACGTGGTTTGCTATGCAGTGCACAAGCGGGTTGCTTTCCCGCAGCGAATCAAGCGCTGCCGCCGCCTGCCGTACAAGGTCCGCGCTCATGTTTTCTGCGCGGCCTCGCCAAAGAAGCCGTCCACCGCCTTTACCCGCTTAAGCGAGGTGACGATTACCGCCGCAATGACCGTTCCCACTACGCTTGAAGCGAAGAACGGGAACACGAACCCGAAAAGCGTAGCCTGCTCGTTGTGCATGATAAGGTAGGCTACGGGGTAGGAGAGCATTCCGCCGATAACGGACGTGCCGACAAGCTCGCCCGCATACGCCGCAGGCAGCCGCAGCGCGAGGGCTTTCCCCTTGAACACCCAATGGAACATAACGCCGCTTAAGAACGCGCCGACCATGCTCCCCGGGAACGCCATAAGCGACCCCAGCCCTAAAATGTTGCGTATAAGGCTTGCGCAGAACGCCGTGCCGAGCGCGTACCACGGTCCTAAGTACACGCCCGCTATAATGTTTACAAGGTGCTGAACGGGCGCGCACCTCGCCCCGAGAAACGGGAACGAGAACAGCGAACCCGCGACTGCCGCCGCCGCAAGCACCGCCGCCGCAGCAAGCTTTCTGATGTCTGTCTTTTTCATGATGATACCTCTTTCCCGCGCGCAGGGCAGAGCTGTCCCGCGCGCGCAATGCGTTCCGATACAGAGTTGTCCTGTATCGGCGGTCGGCGCTCACTAGCGCCCTCTCACCTCGAAACACGAGTTCCCTCGCTGACTTTTCCGCCCCGTTCGGCGCTCCCCGACGGGGGTATCATTTCCGCATTGCTGCGGGAGTGAACAGTTGGCGGGCTGCCCGCCGCGGTTTTCAACCCGTATGTAAACGGTGTTGAAAAGTACGCGCCATTACCGCGCTTTTACTTCTCGGTGCAGAAGCGTACATCCTTGCCCTCGAGAATCATGTTGGTGGTGCGAACCGCGCACATCTTTCCGCACATAGAGCAGCTGTGGCGGTCTGCGGGGGGAACGCTCTCAAAATACGCGCGCGCCTTTTCGGGGTCGGCGCATATCCTGAACATCTCGTCCCAGTCGAGCTTGTGGCGCGCCGCAGCCATTTCGTTGTCCCTGTCGCGCGCGTTGGGAACGCCCTTTGCAATGTCTGCGGCATGGGCTGCTATCTTGCTTGCCATAATGCCCTCCTTAACGTCGCCAAGGTCGGGCAGGCGCAGGTGTTCCGCAGGGGTGACGTAGCACAGGAAGTCCGCGCCGCTTGCCGCAGCTATAGCGCCGCCTATCGCAGAGGTTATGTGGTCGTACCCGGGGAAGATGTCCGTTACAAGCGGCCCTAATACGTAGAACGGCGCGTTGTGGCAAATGCGCTTTTCAATCGCCATGTTGGCGGCTATCTCGTTCATAGCCATGTGGCCCGGACCTTCTACCATAACCTGCACGTCGCGCGCCCATGCGCGTTCGGTGAGCGCGCCAAGCTCTATAAGCTCCGCTATCTGTCCTGCGTCGGTGCTGTCGTCAATGCAGCCCGGGCGCAGCGCGTCGCCAAGGCTTATCGTCACATCGTACTCGCGCAGAATGTCCAGCAGCTCGTCGTAATGCTCGTAGAACGGGTTCTCGTTGCCCGTCATCATTATCCACGCAAACAGCAGCGAGCCGCCGCGCGAAACTATGTTCATCTTGCGCGGGTCGCGGCGGAACGCCTCGATAGAGCGGCGGTTTATGCCTGCGTGTATCGTCATGAAGTCCACGCCCTCCTCCGCATGGGCGCGCACAACGCGCATAAAGTCCTCCGCAGTGATTTCGAGCAGGTCCTTTTCAAGGTAGCCTATGGCGTCGTACATGGGTACTGTGCCTATCATGGCGGGGGAGCGCTCTATAAGCTTCTGCCTGAACGTGTTGGTTTTGCCATAGTTGGACAGGTCCATTATGGCCTCCACGCCGAAGTTTATAGCCATATCCACCTTTTGCATTTCCATGTCGTAGTTCATGCAGTCGCCCGAAACGCCGAGGTTCACGTTGACCTTTGTGCGCAAGCCCTCGCCTATGCCCTCCGCTGAAAGCGCGGTGTGCCTTATGTTCGCGGGGATAGCTACAGCGCCCCTCGCCACGCGCTCGCGCAGCGTTTCGGGGGCGATATGCTCCTTTTCGGCTACTGTTCTCATCTCGGGCGTGATAATGCCCTTTTTTGCGGCTTCCATCTGTGTTGCGTATTCTCTCATGTTATGTCCTTTCCGTGAACAGTCGGTAGAAGCGGTCAAACGGCTGCTGCCCCATGCCGATGTTCAGCCCGTGCATTATTGCCCCTGTAAGATATTCCTTTGCTGAGCGCACCGCCTGCGCGAGCGGCTCTCCCTGCGCCATGAACGCCGCCGCAGCAGAGGACAGCGTGCAGCCCGTGCCATGCGTGGCGCGGGTATTCACGCGCTCGTGCGTATACTCGTAAAAGCGCTCCCCGTCGTAAAGAACGTCGAGCGCAGCGCCGTCGAGGTGTCCGCCCTTTACAAGCACCGCCCGCGCGCCAAGCTTATGTATGGCGAGCGCCGCCGCTCTCATATCGCCGTGGGTGGAAACGCTCAGCCCCGAGAGCGCCTGCGCCTCGGGTATGTTGGGGGTGATAAGCGTGCAGAGCGGCGCTATTTCGCGCATAAACGCACCGAGCGCGCCGCCGTCCATAAGCGCCGCCCCCGCCGAAGCGTGAAGCACAGGGTCGCACACCACGATACTCGGGCGGTACTCGCGCAGTGCATTAGCGACAGCCTCCATGCACTCGGCGTTCGGCAGCATACCGAGCTTTACGGCGTCCACGCGGATATCCGTAAACACCGCGCGCAGCTGCGCTGAAACGATGTCGCGCGGCACGCTGTGCGCCGCCAGCACCTGCGCGGTATTCTCCGCGACTACCGAGGTTATAACGCTCATGCCGTAGCACCCCAGCGCCCAGAACGTGCCGAGGTCCGCCTGCACGCCCGCGCCGCCGCTGCAGTCCGACCCCGCGACAGTAAGACAGTTTTTCACTGAAAAAGCCCTCCGTTAATTATCCGTGCAGCAAAAGCAGCCTGTTGAAAAAGTCATTTTTACCCGCGTAGCGGGCTTTGAAATAACTTTTTTGCCACGGGTTTCCGACGAGATGAAAAAAGGGACTCCCGCCAAAGCAGGAGTCCCGAAATGCTTTCTCACGTCACGGCTTCCCTACGATGGTCTTAACCAACAGGTTCAAAGGGTCGGGCGCAAATGCCCTCTCAACTCCGTGCGGAGTACCCCCAGCGAGGTACATTATACCACGCCCGCGCGGGTTTGTCAAGAGGTATTTTTGGAATGTTCGGGTTTAACTTAAGAGAAATAAAAAGTGCCGCCAATAAAGACAGCACTTTTAAGCTTTATTTCACGTCTTGTTAAGCCTCCACAAACACCGCGCTGCCGCCCTCGACGGTAAGCGCGCCGTCGTACGTATACCCGCCAATGCTGTACAGCACCCTGCCGCCTGCGGGAATCTGCGGAATCTGCGCGGGCGTGCCTGCGGGGTTTATCACCGCGTATATCGTCTGCGAACCGCCTGTGCGCCTGTAGACAAGCGCTCCGCCGTCCGCGCCGTCGGTTATAAACTCCATGCCGCCCCTGCTTTGCAGCGCGGGGTTATCCTGCCTGAACGCTATTAGCCGTTTTACCTCGCTGCGAAGCGAACCCTCGTCGCACATCTGCGCGCAGGCGTCTGGGCGGTCGGCTGCGGGGTCTAGCGGGATATAGAGCTTCTCTGCGCTTGCGGAGGAGAACCCCGCGTTAAGTCCCTTGTCCCATTGCATGGGCGAGCGCGAGCCTGTCCTGCCGTAGCCGCCCTCGACGGAGGTCAGCCCCTCCACATAGCGCATTCCTATCTCGTCGCCGTAGTAGATGAACGGCGCGCCCGGCATTGTCAGCAAAAACGCGAACGCCACGCGCAGCTCGTCCGTGTCGAGATTGCGCGCAAGCCTGTCCATGTCGTGGTTGCCCGAGGGTATGCAGATAAGCCCCCTGCCGTCGGTTTTCGCCATGCTGCGCCTGTACGCCGCCACAAATTCCGCAGCGCTGCCCTTGCCGCGCCTTGAAAAATACGGCTGCGCGCAGCGGAAAAGGTCGTTATAATGCGACGGGCCGAAGTGCAGCAGGAAATCCATGTGGAAGCCGCCGATAAGCGACTTGTCGGGTTCGCCCCACTCCGACACCATTGCCGCCGCGGGGAACTCCCTGTCGAGAAACGCGCGGATATCCTGCCATAGCGCCACCGTACCCTGTCCGTCCTCGTCGTTCTTCACAAGCGAGCCTGCCATGTCCACGCGGAAGCCGTCAGCGCCCGCCGAAAGCCAGAAGCGCATTATATCCTTAAGCGCCTCGCGCGTTGCAAGAGGGCCTTCCGCGTCCATGGGCTGCTGCCACTTTTTCGCGGGGTCGGGCTTATAGAAGCCGTAGTTGAGCGCGGGTTGGTGCGAGAAGAAATTCACCGCGCACGAGCCGTCCCTGTCGGATATGCCGCGAATGCAGCCCATGCCCTGCGGTTCTTCCCATATGCTGTCCGTCCACACGTAGCGGTCGGTAAACTCGTTGCGCGCCGCTTTCATAGATTCTTTGAACCACTTGTGCGTTACCGCCGTATGCCCCGGCACAAGGTCTAGCAGTATGTGCATTCCGCGCGCGTGTACCTCGCGGAAAAGCTCTACAAGGTCCTCGTTCGTGCCGTAGCGGGGCGCTACGGTGCAGTAGTCCTCAACGTCGTAGCCCGCGTCCCCGAACGGCGACTTGAAGCAGGGGTTGAGCCATATCGCGTTGCAGCCAAGCTCCTGTATATACCCGAGCTTTTCGATTATGCCGTTGATGTCGCCTATTCCGTCGGCGTTGGTGTCGTTGAACGACTGGGGGTAAATCTCATAGAAAACCGCATTATCAAGCCATGCGGGGTCTTTGTGTGAAGTCATGCGTTGTCCTCCTCTGAAGCGCCTGTTTTTTTGCGCGGCTTTTGCACCATTATAAGCTATTACCTAATAAAAGTCAAGGGGATTTTGTAAGCTTTTTAATTTATTTTTCTTCTGCGGAATTTTCCCCGCCGTCCGCGCGCTCCTGCTGAATGCGCATTCTGCGCCAGTTTATAAAGCCGTAAATGTCGTTTACAAGGAACACCGCGAAGCATATAACCATTGAGATATACGAGCGGTCCGCAAGAGACGCCAGCACCCACAGCACCACAAGCACAACGTCGTTTAGCGCGTAGGCGAGCGCGTAGAACTCGCTGCGCCTGAACGTAAGGTAGACCGCTGCAAAGCTTGTCGTTACCGAAAAGGTGCTTGGGATAAGGTTTGCGGTGTTGAACGCCCGCAGGATAAAGAAGAACCCCGCAGTCACCGCCGCCGTAAGCAGCAGCATAAACGCCGTTTCAAAAAGCGTTATCCTGTTTACCCTGACCTGTGCGCGCGCCCCCTTGAACGGGTTGCGCAGCCACGTCACAAGCGACACCACCGCCATGGGCGCGGACATTCCGAGGTAGGTTATCATCTCCCCGTAATAGGCGAACGTGAACGACACCGCCCCGTAAAACAGGCTGAATATTATCATCAGCACCTGCCCGAACGGATTGCCTTTTGCGCAGAATATAAGCGACGTTACGCCTATGAGGGAGGCTATGAGCGACGGCACGCCCTCCCCGCCGAACGCGAAGAACGCCCCCGTGATAAGCGCCACAGACCCGCACCAGAGCGCTATTTCTCCCTTTGTAAAATACCCGCGCAGCGTAAATTTTTTCTTTTTCATACTTCCTCCAACAAAAAAGCACCCGAAGCGCTTCTTCCAAGACCTGACGAAGCGCCCCGAATGCTGCTACCCGGTGGCAGTTATTCTGCGTTTATTCTATCATATCCGCAAGGATATGATAGAATTTGCCGATATGCGCGAAGTTCCCCCAACGGGGAACGTATGTGCAAGGCATTTTGATATAAGGTCACCTCTAAAAACCTTGTTTGAGTGAAAATGCGTATAGCACACCGACTGCTTCTTTCAACAAGCGAAATTTCTGATGTGACGGCGTCCATGCCGTCACTCGGTTATTTCGCTTCGCAACGTCGTGTTGCACCTCCTCGTAAGGCATACAGCCTTACTTCGTCGGCTTTCATCGCATTCGGTGCACTCTACCCATTTTCCCTTTTCAAACCGGTTTTTAGAGGTGACCATAAAATAAACGCTTGCGTTTATTCTAGCACATTATTGCGGATTTGTCAAGTGCTTTCGGGCTTCGGCGCGTCGCCCGCGGAAGCCATTGCGGTTATTACCGCTTTCATTACGTCTATGGGCTTGTCGTCCTTGCCGAGCGACACGCTCATGCGCGCTCTGCCTATCGTTTCAAGCCGCATACGCTTGCCCATCACGGCGGTAACGGCGGCTATCCTGCGCATATCGAACGCGGAGAGGTAGAACACCATAACGTCCCCCGCCTGCGTTATCTCGGTTATGCCCGAAAGCGCCGCCATGTTGCGCAGCCGCGCCACGTCCACAAGCCCCTTTACCGACTGCGGCGGCTCGCCGTAGCGGTCTATAAGCTCGTCTATAACGTCAAGGCTGTCCTCCTCGGTCTGAATGCGCGCTATCTTCCTGTAGCAGTCGATTCGCTGCGCCTGATTGGAGATGTAGCTTTCGGGAATAAACGCGTCTATGCGGATATCGACAAGGCATTCGTCCTTGTGGACGTTCTTTTCGCCGCGCTCCTCGCGCACAGCCTCGTCAAGAAGCTGTAAATACATCTCGTAGCCGACGTTTGCAAGGTGTCCCGACTGGTTAGCGCCGAGAATGCTGCCCGCGCCCCTTATTTCAAGGTCGCGCAGCGCAATACGGAAGCCGCTGCCGAACTGCGTGAACTCGCGTATCGCGTCAAGGCGGCGCTGCGCTATTTCGCTCAGCACCTTGCCGCGCTTAAAGCAGAAGTACGCATACGCGCGCTTGTTCGTTCTGCCCACGCGGCCGCGCAGCTGGTGCAGCTGCGCCAGTCCCATGTAGTCCGCGTCCTCGATTATAAGTGTGTTTACGTTAGGCACGTCAACGCCCGTTTCGATTATCGTTGTGCATACAAGCACGTCAAGCTCGCCGTCAAGCAGCCTGCGCCACACGTCAAGTATCTGTTCCTCGCTCATGCGGCCGTGCGCCACGCCTATTTTCGCCTCGGGTACTAGCTTTTGCAGATTTTCCGCGCACCCGTAGATAGAATCTATCCTGTTGTGGATATAGTACGCCTGCCCGTTTCTGCGCAGCTCCTTGCGTATCGCCTGCGCAATAAGCCCCGCGTCCTGCTCCATAACGTAGGTGGAGATAGGCTGCCTGTCCTGCGGCGGCTCGTCAAGCACGCTCATGTCGCGTATGCCCGTCATCGCCATGTTAAGCGTGCGCGGAATAGGCGTTGCGGACAGCGTGAGTATATCCACCCCGCTGAACATCTCCTTGAACTTCTCCTTGTGCGCCACGCCGAAGCGCTGCTCCTCGTCGATGATGACAAGCCCTAAATCCTTGAACTTTATATCGTTTTGAATTATCCTGTGCGTGCCGATAACAAGGTCAATCCTGCCCGTTGAGAGCATTCGCAGAATCTCTTTCTGCTCAGAGGCGCTCTTGTAGCGCGACAGCAGCGCAATGTTTATCGGGAAGCCCTCCATGCGGCTGCTTGCGGTCTGGTAATGCTGCCATGCAAGCACCGTCGTCGGCACGAGAATAGCGCACTGCTTGCCCGCCTCAATGCACTTGAACGCCGCGCGCAGCGCGACTTCGGTCTTGCCGAAGCCTACGTCGCCGCACAAAAGGCGCTCCATAGGCTGCGGGCGCTGCATATCCGCCTTTATCTCGTCGATACAGCGCAGCTGCGAGTCGGTTTCCACATAGGGGAAGTGCTGCTCGAAGTCCTCCTGCATGGAGTCGTCCTCGGGGAAGCTGAAGCCCTGCGCTTTCATGCGCTTTGAGTACAGCTCGATAAGCTCGCCCGCCATTTCCTTTGCGGCGGCCTTTGCCTTTGCCTTGGACTTCTGCCATTGCTCGGAGTTTAGCTTGTTGAGCTTTACCGCGGACGTGTCGCCCGTGCCGATATAGCGCGACACGAGGTCGAGCTGCGTTACGGGTACGTGCAGCACGTCCATTCCCGCGTACTTTATGCGGATATAGTCCTTTGCAACGCCCTGCGTTTCTATTTTGTGTACGCCGTCGAACACGCCTATTCCGTGCGAAGCGTGGACTACAAGGTCGCCTATTGCAATATCGGTAAGCGAGCGTATCTCCTCGCCCTTTTTTTTCTTCTGTACGCGGCGGCGCTCCGCGTGTACCGCGGTGTGCGTGAACACCGCGAGCTTATCCTCGGGGTACTCAAGCCCTGCGGTAAGCGTGCCTGCGGTAACGTACACAACGCCCGCTTCGGGCTTTTCGGGGCTTTGCGAATACCGCGCCCTTATGCCGTCCTCGGCAAGGTCGTCCGCAAGATTTTTCGCGCCCTTTTCCGTTCCCGCAAAAATAAGGCAGGCGTACCCGCGCGGAAGCTGCCCTTGCAGCTCCTCCTCAAGCAGCTTGTACTCGCCGCTCCACGGAGAGGTCTGCACCGCCGCGCGTGCGTTTATCATCACGCCAAGCTCCGTGCCGCCGCCCCTTATAAACGTGTCGAAGTAAACCGCCGTGCGCCTTGTAAGCAGGTCTGAAAGCTCCTGCTTCGTGAGCATATACCGTTCCAGCCCCTTGCATACAAGACCCTCGTCGGTCAGTATCTTAAGGTCCTCGATATGCTGCAGCGCCGCCGCGCGGAAAAGCTCCTGCGCGGTGGCGTTTTCGCACACGAAAACCTTTTTCGCGTAGTCGAAAACGGTCGCTTCCTGCTCGTAGCACAGCGGAAAGAACCTGTCGAGGTCGTGGAGCGTAATGCCGCTGCGCAGCCTGCTTACGTCGCTTGTGAATTTTGTGCGCAGCTCCTCCGCGCGCTTGCCGCGAAGCCGCTTCATAAGCGCTTCTATGCGCTCGCACAGCTGCTGCGCGCTGTCAAAGAGCGTTTCCGCCGCGGGGGATATGCACAGCTCCGTAAGGCTCTCCGTGCGGCGCTGCGATTCAATGTCAAACGCGGAAATGCTGTCTATGCTGTCGCCCCAGAACTCAATACGGAACGGTTTTTCGCTGCTCGGCGGGAATACGTCCACAAGCCCGCCGCGCACCGAAAACTGCCCCGCGCCCTCTATCATGTCCGTGCGCGAATAGCCCGCCGCGCACAGCCGCTCGCAAAGCGCGCCCTGCTCGGTTTCATCGCCCTCGCGCAGGGTCATGGTGCGCTTTTCAAGCTCCGCGGGGGGTATGGTGAGCTGCGCGGCGGCCTCCGCAGAGCATACCACCGCCCTGCACGCGCCGCATTGCATTGCAGAAAGCGCGAAAATGCGCTTGTACTCGTACTCGCGCGAGGCGGCTTCCACATTGCCAAGCATAAGCTCCTTAGCGGGGTAAAGCAGCGCGGACTGCTCCCCCGAAAGCGCGTTTATGTCAAGGCACAGCTTCTGCGCTTCGGCTTCGCTCTCGGCTATCACAAGCACGGGGGAAAGCGCCTGCTCGCGCACAAGCGCCGCGATAAAATGCGCCTTGTGTATGTGCGAAACGCCTGTCACAAGGGCAGGCAGCGGCTTATCCGAAAGAACGTATTTTCTCAGCTTTTCGTAGTCGGCGTTGGCTTTCGCCGCGTTTACAAAGAACTCCATAAACCCCTCTCCCCGCGTTTTACGAGTTGTACTTGTTCATAGCTTCGTTTATCTTCCCCTGCACCATAAGCTCAAGGCACGCCACGGCGTTGTCGAAGCACTGCTCAAGCACCGGCGCGTCGTCCTTCTTGAAATGCCCGAGTACCCAGTCCGCAAGGGAGTAGTCCGGGTGAGGCTTTGCGCCCACGCCCATTTTAATGCGCGGGAACGCGTCCGACCCCGAAAGGTAGATTATGCTTTTTATGCCGTTGTGGCCGCCGTCGCTGCCCTTGCGGCGTATCCGCAGCCGCCCCGGTTCAAGCGAGATGTCGTCGAACACGATTATGGTGCGCTCGGGCGGTATTTTGTAGAACTGCATTGCCTCTACCACGGCCTCGCCCGAATTGTTCATGTAGGTGGTGGGCTTCATTATAAGGCAACGCTTGCCGCCTATCATGGCGTCGCAGGTAAGCGACTTGAAGCGCAGCTTCTTACAGGAAAGCTTGTACTTGTCGCAAAGCGCGTCTATCGTCATAAAGCCTATGTTGTGGCGCGTGCCGTCGTACTGCGTGCCGGGGTTGCCAAGACCTGCTATGATGTATTCCACAGCGCCTACAGGCTCTGCGGCGCGCTCGCTGTCAAGCTTCTTGAATATATCGAAAACAGACATTCTGCCGCTCCTTTCACGGGCGCTTTAATCCGCCCCAAAGCAATTTAACGCACAAAGCCCACCCGCGGGTTGCCCGCAGGTGGTGTGTTATGTGATATTATGAGGTCACCTCTAAAAACCTTGTTTGAGTGAAAATGTGTATAGCACACCGACTGCGTCGTCAAACCTCCTCGTAAGGCATACAGCCTTACTTCGTCGGCTTTCCTCGCATTCGGCGCACTCTACCCATTTTCACTTTTCAAACCGGTTTTTAGATGTGCCCATGAGATATTATGAGCCGTTTTGCCGCGGAGCATTCCCGCACGGGCGCTCTCCGCAGGATATATTTTAGCACTTTTTCGCGGGTTTGTCAATGGCAGGGCGCAAAAACATATCAACCCCGCAAAAGCACGCTTTGTAAGTGCGTGTGCCTTTACCGCCTCACACGGACTGCGCGGTGTAAAGCCTGTAGTAATCTCCCTTTTTCGCCATAAGCTCCTCGTGCGTTCCCGCCTCGGTTATGCCCTTGTTGGAAACGTACATTATTCTGTCGCAGTTTCTGATGGTTGACAGGCGGTGCGCTATGATAAAGGACGTTCTGCCCTGCAACAGGTGGTTAAGGCCGTTCTGAAGATACCGCTCGGTCTTTGCGTCTATCGACGACGTAGCCTCGTCAAGCACCAGTATTTTCGGGTCGGAAACTATGGTGCGCGCAAAGGCTATGAGCTGCTTCTGTCCCTGCGAAAGCCCCGCGCCGCGCTCGTTTACCACCGTGTCGTAGCCGTCCTTAAGCGACATTATGTAGTCGTCTATGCCGACTATTCTGCACGCCGCGCGTATGTCCTCCAGCGAAGCGTCCAGCCTGCCGTAGCGCACGTTGTCGGCTATTGTTCCGCTGAAAATAAAGCTGTCCTGAAGCATTATGCCCATCTGCGAGCGCAGCGAGTGCAGCGTTACCTTTGAGATGTCGCTCTCGTCAATGCGCACTGTGCCACCGTTTATGTTGTAAAAGCGCGATATAAGGTTCACTATCGTGGTTTTGCCCGCGCCTGTAGGACCAACGAGCGCCACGCTTTCGCCCGCCTTAACGTCAAAGCTTAAGTGTTCAAGGATATTTATGCCCTCCTCGTACGCGAACGTTACGTCCTCAAAGTGAACGTCGCCCTTTATCTCGGGCATTTCCGTGGCGTCGGGCGCGTCGTCAACGGTCACAGGCTCGTCCATCATCTCAAATATGCGCTCGAGGTTCGCAACGGCGTTTATAAACGTGTTCATGAGGTTCGCAAGGTTCATAAGCGGCTGCCAGAAGCGCGCGGAATAGTCCGTCATCGAAACGATAGTACCGAGCGACAGCGCCCCCTGAAAGCCAAGCAGCCCCACGCCGAAAATGCCTGCGCGTACAAGTATGGACACGATATCCGTCGAGGGCCACACCATGTTTGAGTACCGCACCGCGGTCATCCACGCCTTGCGGTAGTTCTTCGCAAGCCTGTCGTTTATCTCCTCGTTTTCTTCCTCTCGCGTGAACATCTGCGAAATCTTCACGCCGACAATGCTTTCGTGCAGGTAGGCGTTGAGGTTTGAGCTTTTGTTGCTTACCTGCTGCCAGCCCTTGCGCTGGTGGTTCTTTACAAATAGCATTACCGCAGCGTAAATCGGCACGCCCGCCATAGTAACGAGCGCCAGCTGCCAGCTTACGAAAAACATGAACACCGTGATGAACGCAAGGTTGAGTATTTCGAGAATGAAGTTGATAAGCCCGTTCGTCATAAGGTCGCTTATCGCGTTTATGTAGTTGATTATGCGCGTGAGAATCTTGCCGTGCGGGCGGCTGTCATAGTACTCGAACGACAGCTTCTGCATATGCGCGAAAAGGTCGCGGCGTATGTCGTACACGATATCCTGCCCTACGCGCGTCATTATCGTGGAGCGCAGCTTCGCTATGATAACGCTTGCAACCGTACACGCAAGCACTCCGCCGCCGCACGCAAGCAGCGCGGGTATGCTCTCGCGGCTTACCATACAGTTGTCGAGCGCGTACTTTACAATAAGCGGCGACAGCAGCCCTATTACCGTGCCTATGCCGCTCATAACAAGCGCGAGCGCGATTTTTCCCTTGTATTTTGCCGCGTACACCAAAGAGCGCTTAAGGTGGCGTATGTCGAACGGCGTTTCAAGAGTTTCGTCTATGTCAAACTTGTTTCTTGCCATGTCTGTCCCCCCTTATCTTTGCAGGTCGTAGACCTCGCGGTAATAGCCGTGCTGCGCGATAAGCTCGTCGTGCGTTCCCTGCTCGGCTATCCTGCCGTCCTTAAGTACGATTATCTTGTCCGCGTATTTGGCGGTGGAAATCCTCTGCGCGATAATTATTTTCGTGCAGGGGAAGTCAAGCTCGGAAAGCGACTTTTGTATGTGCTTTTCCGTTTCAAGGTCTACCGCCGAGGTGGTGTCGTCCAGTATAAGTATAGCGGGCTTTACCGCAAGGGCGCGCGCCAGCGAAATGCGCTGCTTCTGTCCGCCCGAAAGCCCCACGCCGCGCTCGCCGACTATCGTGTCGTAGCCGTCCGAGAGTTTTCGTATAAAGCCGTCCGCGTCCGCTTCCTTTGCAACCTTTACAACGTCCTCCTCGGACATTGCGGTGTTGCCGAACGAGATGTTGCCGTCTATCGTGTCGGAGTAGAGAAGCACGTCCTGCGTTGCAACGCCTATGTTTGAGCGCAGCTGCTTAAGCTTCAGACGCTGCACATTCACGCCGTCTACCCGCACCTCGCCCGACGTAGCGTCGTATATGCGCGGTATAAGCTCCGTAAGCGCGGTTTTGCCCGAGCCCGTTTCGCCCATAAGCACCACGGTTTCACCCGCGCTTACGCTGAACGTAACGTCGTCAAGCACCTTTTCGTCGCCGTAGGCAAAGCTTACGTGGGAGAACTCAACGCTCCCCTCGAAGCGTTCGGGCTTATCCAGCGCGTCCGCGCGGTCGCATATGCGCGGCGAGCCGTAGTATATCTCGATTATCTTGTTCGCCGAAGCGGAGAAGCGCTGCAGGTCGTTTACAATGTTGCCGAGCATACGCATGGGGTTCGAGAGCGTCCAGATAAGGCCTGAGAACGCGGTGTATTCGCCGAACGTAATGCGCCCGCCGATAACGAAAAGACCGCCGCACACAAGCATTACCACCGACAGCGACTGCGCGGTTATTTCAAGGTACGGGAAGAATTTGAGCCACGTAAACGCCGAGCGCTTAGTCGCCTCGCAGTAGCCGCGGCTGAACTCGTCAAACTTCTCCTTTTCGTACTCCTCGCGCGCAAACGCCTTTACAACGCGGTTGCCCGAGATGTTTTCCTCTGCGGCGGTGTTCATGCGCGAGAGGCGCTCGCGTTGGTCGACATACATAGGGCCGACCCTGCGCTTAAAGAGCCACGTTACAAACAGAATAACGGGCGTGAGCGCGATAAGGCACAGCGCCATGAGCCAGTCTATCGAAAAGAAGAATATCACCGAAGCGCTGAAAAGCACGATACATTCCACCATAGCCTTTATTATCCACGCGACGGAGTGGCGCACCATGTCAAGGTCGCCCGTTACGCGGTTCATAATGTCGCCCGTGCGGTAGAAGTTATAAAAGCGCGCGTCCTGCTGCTCTATGTTATGGAACAGCACCTTTCTCACGCGGTAGATAAGCTCCTGCGAGGAATGCTCGTAGAGCATCGTGCCGCCGTACTGAATGCACGCGCGCAGCACCGTAAAGCCCACCATAGCGCCTATCATCAGCAACAGTACGTCGCCGTGATTCTTTATGTTCTCCACGGCGTTTTCGTTTACAATGAACATATCGGTTATCTGCGAGGTAAAATACGGCGTGATTATGTACATCGACTGACAGACTACCGTCAGCAGCAGCCCGCATATGTACATACCGCGGCAGCCCTCCATGTTCTTCCACAGCCATCTGAAAAGAAACATTGCCCCACTCCCTTTTTAAACTCGTTCTGTAATCGTTTTCTCGGCGGCGCGCAGAAGCGCCGTCGGAAATGCGTTTTGTCAGCGTATTGCAGAAAGCCAAGCGCCCGCGGCACGCGCTGTTCACGGGGCGCACGCCCCCGTAAAAGAACCGCCGCGCGGCTTTCTGCCGAATAATATAAGTATAACAAATTATCCGCAAAAGTAAAGGGGGTAAGCCAAAAAAACTTGCACAAATTTCGCGCCGACAGGTGTCAGTTATTGCACGTTTTTTTCAAAGGAAAACTGCGTGTGCGGGGAGAAGCGCGCGTTTAGCGGAATACTGCGCCGCGCCAGCATTCAAAAGCCCCGCGCTGCCGCTTGACAGCGCCCGCGCCGTGTTGTATAATAGAGAAACCCATTAAACCAAAGAAAGGAAGAACGGCATGGAACTTACAGGGCTGCTTGCGCCGCAGGACGAGGGGCGGCAGATAAGGGAGATAATCGCGCTTGCGGGCGAAACGCGCGGTATAGCGCTAAGCGAGCGGCAGGCGCGGGAGCTTCTCGCGGCGCGGTGCGAGGCGCTTAAAGCCTACGGGCGCGCGGATTTCGGCGGCTGACAAGCGCATAATTATGGGGCGGACGACAAATCTGCCCCATATTGTTTATTCAAAAAAGCTCGGGCAGTACTCAAGCGAATACTCGTAGTTATTGCCAAGACCGCTGCCGAAAAAGCCGCGAATCTGCGCTGCGAATAGTCGCAAATGTCAAGACGCTTTGTAAAATTTAATTGCCGTCCCCAAAGTTTGGAATTTAACGCGAATATGCAATAGTTAGTTTTGTGCAACTTCACAAAAAAGCGTTATTGGTAAGGCGAAACTAACTGCATTTTCAACAAAAATACGCCCGCCGCATAAAAAGTTAGCCAAACCTCTTGACTTTTTCGGGGAAAGTGAGTATTATTATATTTGGTTAGAAAACCCTAACGCGGTTAGCCGCACCTTCCCAAAGATAGGAAATGCGATAACGGCGCGGGCGGCGGATTCTTACCGAAAAATACATAATCGTTAGAAAAGGCTAATATCTGAGCCGGAACGGAGGGAATATGATGCCTCTTACAATGGCGGATACGGGCAAGCCCCTTATGATAAAAAAGGTCGGCGGCAATCCCGAAACGCGCAAATTTCTTGAAAACCTTGGCTTTGTCGCAGGCGGCAGCGTTACCATTATAAATGAAATCAGCGGCAACGTTATCGTAAGCGTAAAGGAAGCAAGGGTGGCTGTTTCCAAGGAAATGGCAATGAAGATTATGGTATGACAAGCAGCCTTACCGCCAAGCGGCGGCGCTGCAGAATAAAAGGATAAGGAGGAACACGCAATGGCAACGCTCAGAGATGCAAAAATCGGGCAGACCGTGACCGTGAAGAAGCTTACGGGCGAGGGCGCGATAAAGCGCAGAATCATGGACATGGGAATCACCAAGGGTACGGAGGTCTACATAAGAAAGGTAGCGCCCCTCGGCGACCCTGTGGAAGTTACCGTTCGCGGCTACGAGCTTTCGCTTCGCAAGGCTGACGCGGAAATGATTGAAATTTGAGCCAACGCCGCATAGCTGAAAAGATATGTGCGGCGCTGTCCTGAATTTTTCGGGCGGAGTGCGAACAGACTGTCCGGAACATCGGAGAGGAGAAACAGTATGGAAATAAGAATAGCGCTTGCTGGTAACCCTAACTGCGGTAAAACCACGCTTTTTAACGCGCTTACAGGCTCTAATCAGTTCGTCGGCAACTGGCCGGGCGTTACTGTAGAAAAGAAAGAGGGCAAGCTCAAGGGACAGAAGGACGTTATCATAACGGACCTTCCCGGTATCTACTCGCTGTCCCCCTACACGCTTGAGGAGGTCGTTGCAAGAAACTACCTTATCGGCGAGCGCCCCGACGCGATACTCAATATCGTAGACGGCACGAACCTCGAACGTAACCTCTACCTTACCACGCAGCTCGTTGAGCTTGGTATCCCCGTAGTTGTTGCGATAAACATGATGGACGTCGTTAAGAAGAACGGCGACAAGATTAACACCCAGCAGCTCGCTAAGGAGCTTGGCTGCACGGTATGCGAAATCTCCGCGCTTAAGGGCACGGGCATTACAGAGGCTGCGCAGAAGGCTCAGGAGGCTGCAAAGAGCGGCGTTAAGACAGTTCCGCAGCACAGCTTCGGCGGCTGCGTAGAACACGCTATCGCTCACATCGAGGAAGCGGTTCTGCACGACCTGCCCGAGGAGCAGCAGCGCTGGTACGCTATAAAGGTGTTCGAGCGCGACGAAAAGGTGCTTGAAACGCTCAAAATCCCCGCTGACGTAAGACAGCACATCGAAAACGACATCGTTTCCGCTGAAAAGGAAATGGACGACGACGCAGAGAGCATCATCACCAACGAGCGCTACCTCTACATAGCTTCCATCATCAACGACTGCCTGAAAAAGAAGAACAAGGGCGGGCTTACCGTATCGGATAAGATAGACAAGGTGGTTACCAACCGCTGGCTCGGTCTGCCGATATTCGCGGTAATCATGTGGCTTGTTTACTACGTTTCCATGGTAACGGTAGGTTCTGCCGCTACTGACTGGGTAAACGACGGCGTATTCGGCGACGGCTGGTATCTGCTTGGCATAGGCAGGAGCGCGTACGACGACGCTGCGGGCGAGTACGGCGACGCTATGAACGCTCTCGACGCGTTCGGTCAAGCTCCCGACCTTGAGGCTGAGGACTTTGACGCGCAGGCTGCGCTTGACAGCATAAACGCATTCACCCCCGACGAGATGTCCGCTGTGCTTACTCTCGAGGACGAGGAGAACCTTGCAGAGTACGACGTTACCGCGTACTACTCCGAGATACCCGCTGACGCGGACGAGGAAGCTACCGTAGGCGTTACCTACACCGAGGCTGCCGCATACTTCACCGAGAACGGCTTTGACGAGCCCGACCCCGCTGAATACGGTCCTTTCGTACCGAGCATTCCCGCGCTTATCGAGAGCGGTCTTGACGCTGTAAACTGCGTTGACTGGCTCAAGGGTCTTATCCTTGACGGTATCGTAGCAGGTGTGGGCGCAGTTCTCGGCTTCGTTCCGCAGATGCTCGTTCTGTTCATCTTCCTTGCATTCCTTGAGGCTTGCGGCTATATGGCGCGTGTTGCGTTCGTTCTCGACCGTGTATTCCGTAAGTTCGGTCTTTCCGGTAAGTCCTTTATCCCGATTCTTATTGGTACAGGCTGCGGTATCCCCGGTATCATGGCTTCGCGTACAATTGAAAACGAGCGCGACCGCCGCATGACCGTTATGACCACGACCTTTATCCCCTGCGGCGCTAAAGTTCCGTTCATTGCAATGATTGCAGGCGCTATCTTCGGCGGCTCTCCGTGGGTATCCACAGGCGCATACTTCATCGGTATCGCGGCTATCATCATTTCGGGTATTATCCTTAAGAAGACAAAGATGTTCGCAGGCGACCCCGCTCCGTTCGTAATGGAACTCCCTGCATACCATATGCCTACAGTAGGCAACGTTCTCCGCTCCATGTGGGAGCGCGGCTGGTCCTTCATCAAGAAGGCCGGTACTATCATCACGCTTTCTACCATCTTCGTATGGTTCACCTCTTACTTCGGCGTATACGAGGGTACGTTCCGGATGCTCGACGAGAGCCAGATGGAGTTCTCGATACTCGCTAAGATAGGCGGCGCTATAAGCTGGATATTCGCTCCTCTCGGCTGGGGCAACTGGCAGGCGACTGTTGCAGCCGTTACAGGCCTTGTCGCTAAGGAAAACATCGTCGGCACGCTCGGCGTACTCTACGGCGGCGGAGAAGTTTCGGTATACACCGCAATGGGCGCGGCATTCACAGCCGTAAGCGGTATGTCGTTCCTCATCTTCAACCTGCTTTGCGCACCGTGCTTCGCGGCTATGGGCGCTATCAAGCGTGAGATGAACAACACCAAGTGGTTCTGGTTCGCTATCGGCTATGAGTGCGGTTTCGCTTATGTAATAGCGCTTATCGTAAACCAGCTCGGCAACCTGTTCACAGGCGCTATGGATTCGGGCGCAGGCATTGTTTGCAACGTAATAAGCCTTATCGCTGCTGTCGGTCTGCTTATCGGGCTTGTATTCATGCTCGTTAAGCCTTACAAGGAGTCCACAAAGCTCACTGCAAAGGTTAAGGTATAATCAACAGTTACAATAGGCAGGACGGGCGGCGGGCGATGACTCTGCCGCCTGTTCGTTTATCATCGTGAAAGGAGAAGCATATGCTTGAATTTCTTCAGAACAACTGGGGTTCGCTGCTTGTCGGCGCGATAGTGCTGGCTGTAGTGGCGCTTATCGTCATAAAGCTTGTTAAGGACGCGCGCGCGGGCAGACACATCTGCGGGGGCGACTGCAAGTCCTGCGGAGGGCATTGCAGCTCCTGCGGCGGCTGCTGCCAGACAAAAAACGGCAAATAACCGCTTGAAACGGAGGAGATACAGTGCTGACCTACGCGCAGAAAAAATATCTTTTCGCAATATACACGCTCTCGCGAAAGAGCGAGAAGGTGCGCTCGGCAGAGGTCGCGGGCTTTGTTGGCGTCAGCAGGGCAAGCACCGTAAAAATGACCCAGCGCCTGACGGACGGCGGCTATATTCTGAAAGAGCCGTACGGCAGGATAACGCTTACGGACGAGGGTATAAAAGCGGCGAACTCGCTTTTCACCGATTGTCTGATACTAAGCGATTTCCTTGAAAAGCAGGCGGGCGTTGCGCATGAAAAGGCGGCTTCGGACGCGGTAACGATAATGTCGCGCGTGTCCGAGGAAACCGCAGAGGGGCTTATGCGTTATATTCTTGCGAGGTGATAGTATGCCCTTTACAATAATTATAATCGTTCTGCTTGTCGCCGTTTGCGTGGTTTCCGTGATAAGCATAGTAAAGCGCGCTTCGCACGGCTGCTGCGGCGCGGGCGGCGACGACGAGAAGCGCATAGAAAAGGACGGAAGCGAATTTCCGAACTGCTACAAAATCACTATCGGCGGTATGACCTGCAAAAACTGCGCGCTGCGCATAGAAAACGCGTTCAACCGTCAGGACGGCTTTGCCGCGCAGGTAGACCTTAAGAGCGCCACAGCGGTTGTACGCACAAAGCAGCCCGCAGCGGAGCTGCTCTTACGCAAGACGATATGCGACAACGGCTACACCGTGGAAAGCATAGAGCAGACCGCGCCGTGACAGGGTATAGCGGCGGAATTTGCGCTTAAAAACGCATGAATCAAGGGCGGCTGTCGTATTGCAGCCGCCCTTCAGCTTGTCAAAAAAGTCTATTTTGCCCGCGTAAGCGGGCTTTAAAATAACCTTTTTTGCCTCGGGCTAAAGGCGACTGCGTCGGCCTGGCTGAGGCAAAAAACTCTCCTATCCGCACAAGTGTGTACGCGACGCTGCGCTTACGCAACCGTGCGCGCAGCGCGGATGCCCCGTCGGAAAACCCCCGTATGGGGGGTTTTCGACGGTCAGAAGGGCGGCTGTCGTATTGCAGCCGCCCTTATTTTGTTGATTTGGACGCTTTTGCAGGCGTCCATTTTTTGTTTACCCCCTTGACAGGTGAACGAGTGTTCGCTATAATATAAGTGAACGTTCGTTAACCTCGGAGGTGGTAGTATCAACACAAAGGAAAAAATTGCGCAAACCGCGCTTGAAATGTTCTCTGCGCGCGGGTACGAGGCGGTGTCCGTGCGCGACATAGCGGGGGCGCTGGGAATGTCGCAGGCGGCGCTTTACAAGCACTACGCAAACAAGCGAGACATATTCGACAGCATACTGCGCCGCATGGAGCAGGGCGACGCGGAAAAGTCGCAGGAGTGCAGCGTTCCCGCCGAAAACGGCGGCGCGTGTACCCTTGACGAGCTTAAGGCGTTTTGCAGGGAGATGTTCAGCTACTGGACGCGCGACCCGTTTGCGGCTAGCTTTCGGCGGCTGCTTACGGTGGAGCAGTACAGGAGCGCGGAGATGTCGCGGCTGTTTGCGCAGTACCTTGGCAGCGGCCCGCTTGAATACACGGCGGGGCTGCTGGAGCGGCTCGGCTGCGCTGAGCCTTTGGCAAAGGCGGCAGAGCTTTACTCGGTGATGTTTATGTCCATGAGCCTGTACGACGGCGCGCAGGACAAGGAGCAGCTCACGCGCATTACACAGCGGCATATCGACCGATTTACGATTTGAAAGGAGAAAAACATGAAATACGAAAAGAGCGAAAAATTTTTAACGCCCGAGCTTATGGCTAAGATAATGGGTCCGAATCCCGTAAAGCTTGAGGAGGAGCTTCTGCGCGGGCATAAGATACCCGCAGGGGCGTATGTAATGGACCTCGGCAGCGGGCAGGGGCTGACCTCGGTGTTCCTTGCTAAGGAGTACGGCTTTCGCGTATGCGCGGCAGACCTGTGGAGCGACCCCGAGGAGAACCGCGCGTTCTTCCGCGAAATGGGGCTGAGCGACGAGCAGATAACCCCCGTAAAGGCGGACGCTACGGCGCTGCCGTTCGAGCGCGAGAGCTTCGACGCGGTGATAAGCACCGACTCCTACAACTATTTTGGCAGGGACAAGGCGTACATTGATAAGTGCCTGCTGCCGTTCGTAAAGAGCGGCGGGTACATCTACATATGCGTACCCGGCATGAAAAAGGACCTGCACGACAACCTGCCGCCCGAGCTTCTGCTGTCGTGGACGCCCGAGCAGCTCGATTATATACACGACGCGGACTACTGGCGCGGCATTGTGAGCGCAAGCGGCGCGCAGGTGATAGAGGTAGCGGAAATGGAGAGCAACGAGGAGGTGTGGGCTGACTGGCTTGCGCAGGACAATGAGTACGCCGCGGGCGACCGCCGCACAATGGAAGCTGGCGGCGGCAAGTACCTTAACTTTATTGCAATAGTGCTGCGCAAAAAATAACGCTTTGACAGCCGTCTGCATTTTGCAATTTTTTTCGCAAAAAGCCGCTTTTTCGGCGGTGCAGAGCAGTTTTTGCATTGACTGAACGCGCGCGCCGTGCTATACTTTAGCGAGGGGGCTGAAAATGAGTAAAAGGCTTATTTTGCTGAGCGGACCGCTGGCGCTCGTATGCTATGCGCTGCACGATATTCTCGGGGCGCTCAATTACCCGGGGTACGACCCGCTTACGCAGGCTGTAAGCGACCTCACCGCCGACAGCGCGCCGTCGCTTTGGATTTCGCAGCCGCTGTCGAGGGTGTTCGGGGCGTTCAGCATACTGTGCGCGTGCGCGGCGTGCGTTTACCTTGCAAAGCGCGTTAACAGGCTGCAATACAGCGGCGTTATAGTCTATGCCGCAATGAACGCCGTATCCGCGGTGGGCTACACGCTTTTCCCGCTTACGGACGCGGGGCTGCCCGACGGCTTTCAGAACGTTATGCACATTGTGGTGACGGTGATAGTCGTGGCGGCTTCCGTCGTTTCGCTTGTGCTTATGGGCGTGGGCGGGCTGCTTAAGCGCGGCGACAGGGCGCTGGGCGCGGCGGCATGGGCGGCGTTTACGCTTATGCTGGCGGGCGCGGTAGGCTCGGGCGCTGCGCCAAAGGCTGTGTTCGGCGTTTTCGAGCGCTTCTCAACGTACTCTGCGGCAGCGTTTACGGCGTTTTTAGGCATACGGTGTATGCTTGGCATACGTTGTATGCTGGGTCTGACCGAAAAAACGCACGGCGATGAGAACAAGGTGTAGTTGGCATAAAAAATGGAAACGGGCGCGGCTCTAATAGAACCGCGCCCTCATTTTGCGCCCGCGCCGCTATTGCCTGTCGGAAAAGAGCGCGGCGTACTCCTTTGGGCTTTTGCCCGTAGACCTGCGGAACATCTCCGCAAAATAGCTCGCCCCGCTGAACCCGCACCGCGCCGCCGCTTCGGTTACGGAGAGCTTCTCGGTGGTGAGAAGCTCTATACCCTTTTGTATGCGGTATTCGTTGAGAAATTGCAGCGGCGAGGCGTTAAGGTACGTCCTGAAAATCTCGCAGCAGCCGCTCCTGCAAACAAGCCCTGCTGCGGCTATTTCCGCAAGGGTGAGCTTTCCCGCGTAATTCTGCTGAATAAAGCCCGTCATGCGGTGCAGCGCTTCAAGCTTCTTTTTGTCGGGCGGGGCGGGCGGGGCTTCCATTCCCGAAATAAAGTCGTAGAGCAGCCCGCACACGGCGTACATCTCGCGCATGATGAAAAACTCGCTCCCGCCGCGCCCCGCCGTGCAGGCCTCGTGCAGCGCGGCAAGCCTGTTTATAAGCGCCTTTTCCGCGGGTATTGCGCTTTTAAGGAGAATGTACGCGGGCGCGCTCTCGCCGAAAAGAAGCTCGCCGTACTTCTCCGCCGCAGCGCCAAGCGCGCTCGGGTGGAATATCGTGCAGACAAGCTCGCAGTCCTCCTCCTGCTCCCAGAAGCTGTAGTGCATTCGCGTGGAGTTCACGAATATCATGTCGCCCTCGCGAATCTCAACGCGCTCGCCGTTTATGCAGTAAAACACCCTGCCCCTTGTCACGCGGTTGAACTCAAGGTCGGTGTGCCAGTGGTTCACAACGCACAGCGTGGGGTAGTCCGCCTGCGTGGAGCGCACGGAGTGTATAGGTATATCGGGTACGGTGTATCTTACGACTTCGCTGCTGTTGTCAAGGACTATCATATCGGAGATAATTTCAGCCATGCGACACTCCTTTCTGTTATGGTCACCTCTAAAAACCTTGTTTGAGGGAAAATGTGTATAGCACACCGACTGCTTCGTCAAACCTCCTCGTAAGGCATCAAGCCTTACTTCGTCGGCTTTCCTCGCATTCGGCGCACTCTACCCATTTTCCCTTTTCAAACCGGTTTTTAGATGTTCCCTTATACGACAGGGGCTGCAAAAACAGCCCCTGCGTTGTATTTTTGTGTGCTTTATCAATAGCCCAACTGCTCGTGGTATCTCAGGAAAATCATTACCGTTGAGATAACGAGTACGATAAGCGTTGCGGGGACTGCCGTCTTGCAGTATCTGCCCCAGCTTATCGGGTGACCCTCCTTAGCTGCAACAGACGTGCCGACAACGTTTGCCGAAGCGCCTATAGGCGTTGCGCTGCCGCCGATATCCGTACCGATTGAAAGCGACCATGCAAGCACTCCGAGGTCTGCGCCCGTAACCTCCGACAGGGTCTTTATTATCGGAATCATTGTTGCGGCAAACGGGATATTGTCCACGACAGCGCTTGCTATAGCGGAAATCCACAGGATTATTGCCACCATGAGAAGCACGTTGCCGCCGCTTATCTTGCCGATAAAGTCCGCAGCTATCTCGAGAATGCCCGTCTGCTCAAGTCCGCCGACGACTACGAAAAGCCCGATAAAGAACAGCAGGGTCTTGTAGTCTACCTTTTTGAGAAGCTCGAGCGCGCCTTTTCCCGCGGTGATAAGCGTTGCAGCGGCAATAACAGCGCCGATGAACGCGACTGTAAGGTGCGTCTGCGCGTGCGATACGAGCAGCACAACCGCGATTATGAAGATAACAATGCTTATTATAAAGCTCTTTTTGTCGGTTATTGCTTCCTTGGGGTTCGGCATATTCTCAACGGAAACCTCCTCGCCCTTAAGCTCCTTTTTGTAAACGAGCAGGAAGTAGAACAGGATAACGATAAGCGAAACGCCCGCGATAAGACCCGTGTTTGTAACAAAGTCTGCAAAGGAAAGCCCGAGCGACGTGCCGACAATAATGTTTGGCGGGTCGCCGCACATTGTGGCAGAGCCGCCGAGGTTCGCGCAGAATACCTCCGAGATTATCATAGGTATGGGCGAGAACTTGAGCAGCTGCGCAAGCTCAACCGTAACCGCCGCAAGGAACAGTATTACCGTAATGCTGTCTATAAACATACTAAGTACGAAGGACATTATCATAAACGTGATGAAAAGCGGGATAACCTTGTACTTTACAAGCCTTGCAAGCGTCATGCACAGCCACCTGAAGAAGCCCGCCTTTGCCATGCCCTCTACCATTACCATCATGCCTGCGATGAATATGATAGTCGCCCAGTTTATGCCGCTTGTGCTTTCAGAGCTTTCGCCCGCGGCGTACCAGAAGTCAACGGTGAATATATTTGCAACGTTTAGCGTTTCCCATACCGCAGAGAAGCTGTTCATGCAGATGCCGAACACCACCACAAGCGTTGCAAGTCCGCAGCACAGCGTGATTATGTGGCGCTCTATCTTGTCCATGATTATCAGCACGAACATCACCACAAAAATCAGCAGCGCCACTATCTTCGCAATAAGCCCCGAATCGTCGCCGCTAAGGCTCATAAACACGTTAAAAAGCAGCACCACCGCGCCCAGCGTGCAAAGTCCCATTGCCGCCGCTTTGCTCAGGCGCTCTCTTTGCGCGAGTATAAACACTATCGCAAAGACAACGACCGCAATAATCGATGCTATCATAAAAAACCTCCTTTGCGCCCTGCATATCGCATACCGCGGCGCTTTTCTTTTGTTCTGCCGTGCGCATAGAAAATCCCCCCATAGCCGCTGCCGTCTTTGGCAGCGTTTGCGAGAGGATAATCGAAATTTCTGTATCTGCATTCGCGCACATAAATTTTAGCACACCGCGCCCGAAAAGTCAAGCGCTGCGGCGCGCTATCCGTTAATAATTTGTCATTTTTCGTGCCGAAAAAAGCGCCCTGCACGGCGGCTCTTTTCGTTAAAATCGCACAAATTATCCGGCTTTTTTCTGCCTTTTACCGGCCGCCCGAATCCCGCGAGCCGCGCCGCTGCGCGCTTTTTGGCAAGTGGCTTAAAACGCGCGCGGGCGGTATGCGGCGGGAATTTTGTCGAACGCTGTCGCGGAGCTTACGCGCTCAGCGCCTCGGGCTTGGTGTTGGTGAGGTTGTGAAGCCAGCGGTATTTCTTGTAATGCCTGTATACGGCGGGCAGCTTGATTATTTCGTCTATGTTTATCATCACATAAACCACGATAGGCGGCAGCTTAAGCACGAACGCCGCAATAAGCCCGAGCGGCACGGTCACCGCCCACATGGTAACGGTATCGCATTTAAGCCCGAATGTGGAATCTCCGCCCGACGGGAATATGCCCGAAATCACGGTCATGTTTATAGACTTGCCGAAAACGTAGTAGGAGCTTACGATAAGCATTATGCGCAGATAATGCTGCGCGGTGTCTGTAAGCGAGCCGAACAGCGGCACGAACGGGATAACAAGCAGCACGATAACGCCCGAAGCCGCGCCGCTTATCATAGCCGCCTTGCACAGCCGCGAGCCGTACTCGCGCGCCTTGTCAAGCAGCCCTTGCCCGAGCAGCGACCCCACAAGCACCGCCGCCGCGGAGCTCACGCCCTCGCACACGCATATTGCAAGGTTCTTGATGATGTTTGCAATGGCGTTTGCCGCCGCCGCGTCGCTGCCAAGGTGTCCGAGAATAACGGAGTACATTGAAAAGCCCAAGCCCCACACAAGGTTATTTGCAAGCACGGGCAGCGAGTATTTGAAATAGTCGCGCCTGAGCGCCCTGTCGTTGTGGACGCACCACTTAAGGCGCAGCCTTACGCCGTCCTTTCTGTGTGTGGCGATAAGCGCCCATACAAGCTCAACCGCCTTTGAAATCACCGTTGCGACCGCAGCGCCCACCGCGCCAAGCTGCGGGAACGGCCCTACGCCGAAGATAAGCAGCCAGTTGAACAGGATATTAAGCACCACCGAGGCGGAGCTTATAACGGAGCATTCCACAGCCCTGCCGCAGTTTTTCATAATGCAAAGGCAGTTCTGCGACACCGCGAGCATAAGGTAGCTCGGCGCTACTGCGCGCAGGTAGCCCGCGCCTATCTCAATAAGCACGGGGTCTGAGGCGAAGCACTTCATGATAAGCTCGGGGCAGGCGAGCGCTCCCACCGTAAAGGGCAGGGAGAAAAGCGTAAGCAGCTTCATGCCTATGCCGAGCGTTTTCTCCACCGAGTCCTTGTCGAGAATCCCCCAGTACTGCGCCGCGAGGATAGACACGCCGCCCGTCACCGAGAAAATAAACAGGCTGAAAATAAACTGCACCTGCCCCGCAAGCGACACGGCGGAGAGCGCGTCCTGACTGATAAAGCCCACCATAAGCGCGTCTGTAAAGCTTACAGCCGCAAGCATTAGCTGCTGCATGGTGATGGGTACTACAAGCTTAAGCAGTCTGCTGTTAAATTCCTTCTTGTCCATAGCTTTCAACCGCCCTCATGGCGTCCTCGTCAAATTTTCTGCGCTTAAAGTAATATTGCTTGTCCTCGTCTGTTATCGCGCGGATAACGCGGCACGGATTGCCCGCCGCAACAACGCCCTCGGGGATATCGCGCGTTACCACAGACCCCGCGCCGATTACCGTGCCGCGCCCGATATGCACGCTCGGGCAGACGGTAACGCCCGCTCCTATCCAGCAGTCAGAGCCTATGCTTACGGCGACGCCGTATTCGTATGCGGTATTGCGCGCCTGCGGGTGTATGGGGTGACCCGCCGTGGAAATCGTAACGTTCGGCGCTATAAACACGTTGTCGCCGATATCCACGCGCGCCACGTCAAGCACGGTAAGGTTGTAGTTGGCGTAAAAGTTCTCGCCCACGTGCGTGTTGAAGCCGTAGTCGCAATGAAACGGCGGTACAACGGTGCAGCTTTTGCCCGTGCTGCCGAATATCGCGCGTATCTGCGCGGCAAGCTCGTCAACGAGCCACGGCTCGGTGTTGTTGTATTTCCAGTATTTCTTTCTTGCTTCAAGCACCTGCCCGCAGCAGGCGCTGTCGGCTATGTATGCCATTTCGTTCTGTCGTCTGGTTATGTTGTCCATAGGTAAACCTCCCCCTTTTACAGACCGCCGCGCGGAGTCGGATAATCTCATTTGCTTTTGTGATTATAGTCTTTTTCTAAGCCTTTTTCAATAAGAATCCTGCAAAAAGCTATAACAATCGTATTTTTGAAAGAGGGCGCTTTCCATTTCAGACAAGCGTATCCTTATATTTGCGCGGCGTTACGCCCGTAACGCTTCTGAAGCACTTGCAAAAGTGGCACTGCGAGGAAAAGCACAGCAGCCGGGACGTCCCGAAAAGCGGTAACAAAAATGCCCGCTGTGCTTTTAACACAGCGGGTACAGTCTGTCGAAAAAGTCATTTTTGCCTGCGTATGCGGGCTTTGAAATAACTTTTTTGCCTCGGGCTTCCCGAGGCAAAAAACACTTCTATCCGCACAAGTGTGCGGTTTGGCGGCAAGCCGTCAAACCGTGCGCGCAGTGCGGATGTTTCGGCGGAAAACCCCCGTATGGGGGTTTTTCGACGGTCTCAGCCCGCTGTGCTTTTAACACAGCGGGTAGTTTTGTATGTAGATTTTACCGCAGCAGCCTTGTCATGCTCTTGCCTGAAATCAGCATGGTAGAGCCGTTGTGGAGAAGCGCCGCCGTGGCTGGCGGAATAATCCCCACCGCGCCGAGCGCGATAAGCGTTGCGTTGAACGCCACAATAAAGCGGTAGTTTGCGTTTATGCGCTCCATAAGCGCGCAGCTTAAGCGCCTGAGCGTAACAAGCTCGCTAAGCGAGTCGTTGCAGAGCGTTATGTCCGCAGCTTCGCGCGCAATGTCAGAGCCTGCGCACATTGCAACGGACACGTCCGCCGCTGCGAGCGCGGGCGTATCGTTCACGCCGTCGCCCACCATAATAACGCGCCTGCCCTCGGCCTTAAGCGCGTTTACGTACTCGTGCTTGAACGCGGGCAGCACCTGCGATACCCACACGTCGGGCTTAAGCTGGTCTGCGGCGCGCTTTGCGGCGGCGTCGGAGTCGCCCGTGAGCATACAAACGCGCGTTATGCCGCTTTGCCGCAGCTGCTCTATCACCTCGGCGGCCTCGGGGCGCACGGGGTCGTTAATCACAAGCATACCCGCAAGCACGCCGCCTACCGCAAGGAAAATGGAGCTGCTAGTGCCGCAGCGCTCGTCGATTACCGCCTGCTGCTCGGGTGTGAGCGGCACGCCCTCGTCCTCGAAAACAAAGTGTGCAGAGCCGATTATTGCGCGCTGCCCGTTGAGCTTAGTAACTATTCCGTGAGCCACAAGGTATTCAACCTCGGCGTGTTCCTCGTCGTGGTTAAGTCCCTCCTGCCGCGCCTTTTCAACAACGGCGGTGGCAACGCTGTGCGGGAAATGCTCCTCAAGGCACGCGGCGGTGCGCAGAACGTAGTCGCGCTCAAACCCGCCGAACGGTACAACGTCCGTTACCGTGGGGCAGGCGTGGGTAAGCGTACCCGTTTTGTCGAACACGATAGTGTCCGCCTGCGCGTACGCTTCAAGGTACTTGCCGCCCTTTACAGCCATGCCGTGTTCCGCCGCCTCGCGCATTGCGGAGATAACGGAAATCGGCGTGGAGAGCTTTATAGCGCAGGAGAAGTCCACCATAAGCACGGACACGGCCTTTGTAATGTTGCCCGTAAGCAGCAGCGTAAGCCCGAATCCCAGAAAGCTGTACGGCACAATGCTGTCCGCAAGGCGCTCCGCCTTGCTCTGCACGCCCGCCTTAAGGTTCTCCGAGTCCTCGATAAGCCCGATTATCTCCTGTAAGCGCGAGCCGTCCGAAAGCGCCCTTACCTCTATAAGCAGCTTGCCCGCTTCAACGGTCGTCCCCGCGAAAACGCTGTCACCGATACCGCGGCGTACAGGCTCGCTTTCGCCGGTCATTGCGGACTGGTTTACCATTGCCTCGTTTTCGCATACCGTGCCGTCAAACGGGATAACGCACCCCGTCTGCACAAGTATCTTGTCGCCGACCTTTACGCTCTCGCACGGCAGCTGCTTCATTCCGTCCTCGGTCTGCACCCACACGCTGTCAACGTGCAGCGCAAGCTGCTCCGAAAGCGCGAGCCTCGTGCGCGAGCGCGTGTAGTCCTCAAGCAGCTCGGACAGGCGCAGCATAAACATTACCGACGAAGCCGTAGCCACGTTTCCGCTCAGGATAGAAGCGGTTATCGCCGTGCCGTCGAGTACGGCGACGTCCATGCGCAGCGAAAGCAGGCTGTCGAGCGCGGCGGCGGCGTACTTCACCGCCTGTAAGAGCGTGAGCGCCGTTCTTATGGGCGCGGGCAGCAGCCTTGTAAGAAAGCGCCTTACCACCATGCTGCCAATGTTTTTCCTGAACTGCTCGTCCGCCTCGTCCGTTGCGGGCGGGTCTGCCTCGGGCAGGGCGCGGCGGTCGAGCGCGGCTATAGCGTCAAGCACCGCCTGCCGCGCGCCGCTGTCGTACATCACAAGTATGCTGCCCGTGCGGTAATTAGTCTGAATGCTCTGCACAAAGGCAAGCGCGCCAAGCTTTTCTGCAATGCCGCACGCCTGCCTTTTAGTGAACGCGTAGTCGCCGCAGCGCACTCTTAAGCGGTTGTGCGCGTCGTAAACAACGAGCGTTTTCATTCCTTGTCAGCTTCCTCGTCAAATATAGCGTCCTGTGCGTCCTCGCGGATTTTTGCAACCTCTGCGGCAGCCTCGTTTCTGAGCTTCATTCCGCCCGATACTACCTTTACGCAGCCGTCGTGGAAGGTCTTGCTCTTAAGGAACTTCACGCCTGCTGTTGCGGCGAGAACGCCGAGAGCAAAAAATCCGAGCTTCTCGTTTTTAATGAATTTCATGATTAACGTCCTTTCCGTCATTAAGACATAAATGTTAGACTTGGCTAACATTCTTAGTGTTGTGTGACCGCATTTCTGCGGTTAATGAAAGTATATCATATCTCCGAAAAAAAGTCAATGCTAACTTGAAGCGCGCCCTGAATGCCAAACAAGCGGCGCGAAAAAATCCGCGCCGCCCCAGCCTGTTGAAAAAGTCCATTTTGCCCGCGTATGCGGGCTTTGAAATAACTTTTTTGCCTCGGGCTTCCCGAGGCAAAAAACACTTCTATCCGCACAAGTGTGTACGCGACGCTGCGCTTACGCAACCGTGCGCGCAGTGCGGATGTTTCGGCGGAAAACCCCCGTATGGGGGTTTTTCGACGGTCTGAAGCGGCGCGAAAAAATCCGCGCCGCCCGCTGTTTACCGCATTATTCCGCGGGAATGAACCTGAATCCCGCAAAGTCGAAATCGCACCCCGGCAGGAACCGGAACTGCACCGCAGCCTTTCCGCTGAAAGCGCCGAGCGGCACTCTTACCGTGCGCACGCCGTCGCTGCCGCCGAACTCCACTATCTCGCGCATAGTGCTTTCGCCTATAATGTGAACGTGGATAGAGTCGTTATCGTGGCGCGTTCTGCCTGTTATTTCAAGCGCGGATACGCCCTTTGAAAAGTCCATGCCAGCAAACTCGAGCGTTACGTTGTTGCCTATGCCAAGCACGCTGCCGCCCGATATTTCAAAGCTGTCGCCGTGAACAAGGTCTGCGTCCGCCGCGTTTGTGAACCGGTACGCGCCGAGCCGCGGCGTGAACACAAAGCCGCCGAAATACAGCCGCTGCTCATGCTCGCCGAACTCAAAGAACACGTCCTGCTCGCCGAAAATCGGCTCGGGCAGCTCGAACGTGTTGTCCTGATAGGTCTGCCAGATGAAGTCCGCCTGATAGGTAAACTCGCCGACAAGGCGCTTTTCTCCGCCGTTTTTGGCGGTATAGAGCCGTATGTTCACAGGGTCGTTGGTGTGCCAGTGGATTATTCTCACTGTGAGCGCCTGCGCGCCGTTCTTGCCGAAGTCCACCTTGGTGTAGCCTACCGTGTTCTTTTCCGCGGTCATGGCGATACCGCCGCCCGAAACCTCGTCCATAAGTCCGCCGCTCACCTTGTAGAAGCAGCCCGTAACAAAGCTGTACGGGTCTGTAAACGGCTGCCCGAAGCCCTGCGCGGTGAACTCGAA
Organism: uncultured Oscillospiraceae bacterium; assembly: GCA_934462925.1. Taxonomy (GTDB): domain Bacteria; phylum Bacillota; class Clostridia; order Oscillospirales; family Ruminococcaceae; genus CAG-115. The sequence continues at coordinate 326,861 of CAKSIT010000001.1, forward strand.
GTCGGACACGACCTCGGGCTGCGGCTTGCCGTTAGCGCAGGTGCAGCGCAGCCTGAACTCGCCGTCGCCCTGCACCTTAAGCAGCGCGCCGTCCTCGGTGGGCGTTACCTGCGCGAGCGACGATTTAATGCCGCTTGGCGTTACAACGCTCCAGCAAAGCTCTCTGTGTGTGGCGTTTTCGGGCAGAAGCCGCGCGCGTATGCGCACCTCGGGCTGCTGCGGCGTTACAAGCGCGCCGTCCTCGCGGGTAAGCTCTATTTTCCGCAGCGGTATTTCCTGCGAGTACTGCGGCGCAATGCTCTCGTTTGCGGAAACGCCGCTTACCGCTTCGCACGGGAGCGCCTTTAGCGTAAGCGCGGCAGGCTCTGCGCCCTCCGCGAACGCACGCACGGTTATTTCGCCCGCCTGCTGCGAGGACATAATGTAAGCCGCAGCCATGCCGCTGAACAGCTTTCTGCACGAGGACTTGCAGCTGTCGTAGTCGGTGCTGTCGCCCGCGTCAAAGCCCACAAGCCGCGCGCCCTCAACGGTTATCGTCACCCTGTCGCGCGCGTTGCGCACGGGTCTGCCATCGCCGTCAACGGCGGTAACTACTATCGCCGCAAAGTCCCTGCCGTCCGCTTGCAGCGCGGTTTTGCCGCACGAAAGGCGCAGCGCCGCGGTGCTGCCGAAGCTTTCCTGCTCGTCGCGGTATTCGCGCCCGTCCTTGTCGTAGCCTGCGACTGTAATCTTGCCGCGCTTGTAGGGTACTTGCCAGCTTACCGTCCACTCCTCGGGCGTTCTTACTCCTGCGGACACGCCGTTTACGAAAAGCTCCGCGCTTTCAAGGTTTGTGTAGGCGCACACGTCTACAAGCTGCCCGTCGTTAAAGTCCCAGTAGGGGAACAGGTGCAGCACGGGCTTATCCGTCCATGCCGCCTGATAGAGCCAGAAGCTGTCCTTGCGCAGCCCTGCGGTGTCTATGCTGCCGTAATAGCTGTTGCGCGTGGAGTAGGGCGACGGCTCGCCGAGGTAGTCGCTGCCCGTCCAGATGTACATACCCGCGCAGAACTCCGCCGCAAGGTCGGCTGCGAGTATCTTCTGCGGGGTGTCCGCGCTTGCGCCCGCGCGGCAGTTGCCAAGCGAGCTGCATTGCAGGTCGTCGTGCGTAAGGAACGCCGTGCCGAGCGGGAAGTGGTACACGCCGCGGCTCTTAACGCCGCTTGTCGTTTCGCTGCCGTAAATGCGCCGGTCGGGGTGGGCGGCGTGGTGCGGCTCGTAAAGGCTCTCGCCGTAGTTGTAGCCCGCAAGGTCCACCTCGTCCGCGCAGAGCTGCGCAGGCTGCCACGGCATATAGTTGCTGCCGATAGTGGTAGGCGCGTTTTTGAGCGGGTCGTGCTTTCTCACGGCGGCGTGCAGCATTTTCGCTACCTCCCTGCCGCGCGGGGAAACGTGCGTGTCGTAAATTTCGTTGCCCACGCTCCACATTATAACGCTCGGGTGATTCCTGTCGCGGCGAACCCACGATGCCACGTCGCGCTCGTACCACTCGTCAAAAAAGCGAGCGTAGTCGAACTCGGTCTTTGGGCGCTCCCACATATCGAACGCCTCGCTGTCAACCAGAACGCCCAGCTCGTCGCAAAGCTCCATAAAGCCGCTGTCGGGCATATTGTGCGAGGTTCTCACGGAGTTTGCGCCCATCTCTTTCATGGAAAGAAGCTGCCTGCGCGCCGCTTCCTTGTTGAACGCCGCGCCGAGCGGTCCTAAGTCGTGGTGCAGGCACACGCCGTGCAGCTTCACGTGCCTGCCGTTCAGGAAGAAGCCGCCGTTCGGCGTAAACTCCGCCGTGCGCAGCCCCACGTTCTGCGTAACGCTGTCGAGCGGCTGCCCGCCGCGGCTCATGGTAACGGTAAGCGTAAGCAGGTTGGGGGAGTCTGTGTCCCATACGATATCGGGCGCGTTTGCTATCTCAAACTCGCCGCAGCCGCCCTGCCAGAGCGTTCTGCCATCTGGCGCGGCAAGAACCGCCGTAACCTCGCCCGCGCCGACGGTTTCTGCGGAAAGCGCGCAGCGCCACATATCGCCCCGCTTTTCCGCGTGGAAATACACGCCGTCCGTCGCTAAGTGGTCTGCGGGCGTTTTAATAAGGTATATGTCGCGGAAAATGCCCGCGCCCGAGTACCAGCGCGTATTCGGCGCGTCGTGTCGCACAAGCATCAGCAGCTCGTTTTCGCCCGCGTGCAGGTGCGGGGTAACGTCTATCTCGAACGAGGAGTAGCCGTACTTGTTTTCGCCCGCCTGCACTCCGTTTACGTATAGCGTGCAGTTCATGTAAACGCCGCCGAAATACAGCCGCACGCTGCCCTCTGCGTTATAGGCGATGGTGCGCCTGTACACGCCGCAGGACGTTTCATAGAGCTTGTTTGAGTCGTATATCAGCCAGTCGTGCGGGATATCCACCGCGTGAAATTCAAGGTTTGCGGCTTCATCGGGGGAAAAGCCCGCCGCAGCCTTTGCAAATAGCCAGTCGTCGTTAAAAAGCTGTTTCATATGCCACCTCACAGATGTTGGGCGAAAGCCCGTATAGTCCTATTTTATAGTATACGGGGCGCGTTGTCAATATCAAAGTTTGAATCGAATGCAGTAATTTTTATGTGCCTGTACATATAATTTATTGGGATATATTTCCATGCGAAATCTTTTGAAAATAGATGATACTCTAAAATATACAAATTGGAGTGAAAAATCGACAATTTGGTAAAAAAGCTTGACTTTTTGGAACAAACCCTGTATAATAAATACAATATCCAACATTTTGGTGTTGTAGTGTGGTTTAACACACAATATACAGTAAAAGGGAGCGGCTATGGAACACGCCTTTGTCAGAAAAAAACGCCGCGCAGACAGGCTGCCCGAAAGCGCCGCAGCGCAAAGACAGGCGCTTTTCGCGCAGATAAGCGGCGCGGCGGGGCGCGGCAGGGGCAATCCCCCCGACCCCGCGTATATGGCGGGGATACAGTTCCGTAAGACATTTGACGCGGTGGGCGCGGGCAACAGGCTTATGCAGCAGGAGGACCGCGCGCAAAAGCGCATTGGGCGGGAAAGCTCCATGCCGCCCGAGCGCGAGCGCGAGCTTCGCAGAAAGCACGATTCGCCCGTGTACAGGCATTCGCGCAGAAAGCTTGCGCAGGGCAGCTTCTGCGACAGGTTCGCTTCCTACGCGTTCAGCGGGGGCAAGCTTGCCGCGGCCGTGCTTGAGGGCAGGGGAGAGCTTATGCTCACAAGCTGCATGGAGCGCGCGGCGGGCAGCGTTAAGCAAAAAAAGCTCCTTGCGGAAAGCGCTGCGGAGCGCGGCGTTGAGGGACGTCCCGCAAGGGTCGTTACAAACGGCGACGCGCATTCGGCGGTGGGGCTTGTGGTAAGCTCTATTCAGAGCGCCACAAAAACGCTCGATACGATACGCGCCCTTGCCGAGGGCGGCGGCTCGTCGCCCGACAGCCTGCTTGAGCAGCGCGGCGTTGACACAATGCAGGAGCTTTATCCGTTCATGCGGTTAAAAGAGGACGACGCGTTCATAGCGCGCTGCCAAACGCGGCTTAAGGAGCTTGACGGCGATACTTCGCAGCAGGCGCTTACGGAGCGGCAGGCGGTGAACGCCGCGCTTACAAAGGCGCAGGCGGTGCGCGCGCAGAAAAAGGCGCAGCAGCGCGGCTTTCTCACAAAGCTTGCTGAAATGCGCGCAAACGCGGCGCGGGCGGAGGAGCTTTTCAGCTCGGACGGGTTTGCGGAGTACATAGCGCAGCGCGTTTCGGGCGCGCACACGGCGGACGACCCGCCCGACAAGCGCCGCAGGAGAGCGCAGAGGGCGCGGCAGGTGCTTGACGAGGCAGTTCCCGCCGGAGAGCAGGTGGCACATGGAAAACAAGAGCCTGACGCAGCGCGCGGCGAAGCAGGACAAACAACCGAAAAAGAGCGCGGCGAAACAACGCAGGACTCTGTCTGACGAGGCGCTTACGGCGCTTGCCGCGGCAGTGGCAGGCAGGGCGGAATGCTCGCAGCTTTTCGCGGGGGGCGCGCAGGCGCTGCAAAGCGTGCCTAACGGCGCGCTGCTTGCCGCGGTAATGCCGCAGGAAAGCGCAGCGGCGCAGTATTCCGCGGTGATGGCGGGAGCGCAGCCGCCAAGGTTCGCGCCCGCGCCCGAAACGGCGCTCGGGACAGTGCCGCAGGGCTTTTCGCCCGCGCAGCCGCCCGTATTCGCGCCCGCGCCCGAGTGCGCGTTTGACGATATTGCGGCGCTGCTTTAACCCGGAGGGCGTATGCTTGAAACAGTAAAGAGAATGCTCGCGGCGCACGGCATAGCCTATGCGGAGGACGGCGGGCAGCTGCGGCTTACGGTGCGCTGCGGCGAACACCCGCTCGAAACGGTGATAACCGAGGACGAGGAGTGCTTTCTGCGGTGCTGGGCAAGGCTTCCGTGGAGGGTCGGCGCAGATGTGCGCGCGGCGCTTTTAGAGGAGCTTAACGCGGTGAACGCGGGGCTTCGCGCGGGGTGCGCGATGATTCTTGACGATTACGTCGTATTCAGATACGGCGCTTACATAATTGACGAATATACCGCCGAGGAAGCGGCGGCGGACCTGTTTGTGTGCTGCGTGGCGTTTGCCGACAGCTGCTGGGACAGGGTTCGCGCCGTACTCATGCGGGGAGAGGGAAGCAGTAATGGCATTTGATTATTCGCTATATAAAACGCCCTATTCCTCGCAGACGGAAATGCTTGCGGACTATTCTGCGCTGCTCGACCAGCACATATACTACCTGTACAAGTACCACGCGTGGCTCTGCCCCGACGGCGGGCTGCAAAAGGTAATGGGCGTGGTGGTATCGCGCGAGGAGTTTGAGAGCAGCCTTATGAACGCCTCTGACCTTACGGCGTACGCGGGGCTTACCGACGGCGAGTGCGCAGAGCTTGAAAAAACGCGCGCGTACTTTATCAGCCGCCTTTCCCACTCTGAGGGAATGCCTGCGGCGGTGGCGGCGGACAGGCTGGGGCTTGACGCTTTCGAGCTTATGGCGGCGCTGTGCCTTACGTGCTGCGAGCTTAACAGAAAATACGAAAAGCTCTTTGTTTATTTGCAGGACGACGTTACGGCGCGCACGCCTACCGTTGAAACGCTTATAAGGCTCTTTGCAGAGCCTAAAAGCGCGGTATCCGACTACTTCGGGTATTTCGCGGAGAACGGCGTTTTAATGCGGTTTGTGTGTACTGCGGGAGAGGGCGCGCTGTGCGCAAGGCGGCTGCGGCTGTCCGCGCAGGTGTTCGGGTTTATCACGGGTACGGCGGCTGCGGGCGAGGACTTCGACCCTGCTCAGGGGCTGCACCCGATGTACATAAACGCGCATATAGCAGAGAATATAGCCCGCGCGCTTGAGCTTGGCGCGGACAGCACCGCGTTGGTGCTGCTTAGCGGCAAAACGGGCAGCGGCAGGAGATTCGCGGCAAAGCACGCGGCAGCCTCGCAGGGGAGAGGGCTTGTGTTCCTTTCCGCGCGGGAGCTTATTGAGCAGGACGCGCTCGCGGAGCGCTTTAACGAGGCGCTGTGCAGGTGTATGCTGTACCGCCGTTACCTTTGCCTTACGGAGCTTGAGGAGCTGCTTAAGGAGGACTGCTCGCAGCAGCTTAACGCGCTTACAAAGCTTATAAACAAAAGCGCGGACTTTTTCGGCGGCTGCGTTTTCGCGGTTTCGCAGGAAAAGTGGTACGAGGCGGCGCTGGGGCGCGGCATGGTAAAGCTTGATTTTGAGATACCCGAAACCAACGAGGGCGAGCGGCTTATACTCTGGGAGCGCTTTATGGCGCAGGGGAGCTTCTCGCGTGATATAGACCGCCGCGAGATGGCGGCGAAGTTCCGCTTTACGGCGGGGCAGGTGTGCGGCGCGGTGCGCAGGAGCATAGACGTGTCGCGCATGGCGGGCGAGCGCGAGGTGTCCGTAAGGACGCTGCACGACAGCTGCTACGCGCAGGTCGTCGTGGGGCTGGACTCGCTTGCAAGCCCGATAAAGCCCGCTTACGGGTGGGAGGACCTTGTTCTCCCCGAGAGCGAGGTGCGGCTGCTTAAAGAGGCGTGCGCGCACGTAAAATACCGCCACACGGTCTATACCGAGTGGGATTTCGGCAGGCGCGCGGCTTACGGCAGGGGGCTGTCGGTGCTGTTTTCCGGCCCGCCCGGCACGGGAAAGACCATGGCGGCGCAGGTGGTCACGAATCAGCTTAATATGCAGATGTACAAGATACAGCTGTCTCAGATAGTTAGCAAGTACATAGGCGAAACCGAAAAGAACCTGCGGCGCGTGTTCACCGAGGCAAAAAACGCAAACTGCATTCTTTTCTTCGACGAGATGGACGCGCTTTTCGGAAAGCGCTCCGAGGTAAAAGACTCGCACGACAGGAACGCTAACGTTGAAACGGCGTATCTTCTCCAGCAGATGGAGGAGTACGACGGCGTTGTGCTTATGGCGACCAACCTGCTTCAGAACATCGACGAGGCGTTCATGCGGCGCATAAATTTCGTGGTGTCGTTCCCGTTCCCCGACGAGGGGACGCGGCTGCTGCTGTGGCGCAAAATGCTCGAAACGAGCGCGCCCGTGTCCGAGGACGTGGACCTTAAGTTCCTTGCGGACAACTTTAAGCTCGCGGGCGGCAACATCAAGAACTGCGCGGTACACGCAGCGTTCCTTGCTGCGGCGGAGGGAACGGAAATCACCATGCGCCACCTTGTGCGCAGCGTAGTCGCGGAGCAGCGCAAGAACAACGTAGTTGTGCTGCGCGAGGAGCTTAAGGAGTACGCCGACATGGTTTTCGGCGCGTAATCATGTGTTCTGACCCGTGCAGTACGGGTTTGACAATAAACAACATTCTATGAGAGGAGGTACTGGTCTTATGCAGGCGGTCAGGCGCGGGGCAGTCCCGTTGCAGACCCGAAAAGATGAGGCCAGGAACAATTATGCCAGAGTATTTATCCCCGGGCGTGTATGTTGAGGAGTATGAGTCGGGCGCAGTCCCCATGGAGGGCGTTGGCACAAGCACGGCGGGCTTTATCGGCCTTGCCGAAAAGGGCGACGTCATCGGCAAGCCTCAGCTTGTAACAAGCTTCAGCGACTATATGCGCATTTTCGGCGGCTACCTGTCCGAAACCAAGTACGGCGACAAGCGCTACCTGCCCTACGCTGTCGAGCATTTCTTCATCAACGGCGGCTCGAGAGCGTTTGTAATGCGCGTTTGCCCTGCTGACGCAAAGGCTGCGGCAACAAAGTCGGATTCCGTTCTCAGCTTTATCGCAAAGAACCCCGGCGAGTGGGGCAACCGCATAAAGGTTACGGTATCCCCGGTTTCGCGCGTTAAGACGCAGGTTTACGAGGTAGAGGGCAATTCCGCTACGGTAAGAAGCGTTGACGGTTTCAACATCGGCGACGTTGTTGAGTTTGCAGACGGAAAGACCTCCGTTTACAACAAGATAACCGCTATTGAGGAAAAGACCATCACTTTCGAGAACCCCGTAAATCCCTCCATTATCGACAAGAACCTTGTTCCCACGAAGTTCGTAAAGAGCTGTGAGATAGACGTTTCCGTAAAGTACGGCGACGCTAAGGAAGACTACCTGTTCGTATCCCTCAACACCGAGAGCGCGGACTACATAGTTTCCAGAATGGCAAAGAGCGAGCTTGTTACCGTAGGGGTTGGCGAGACTAAGCCCGCAGCTAAGCCCGCTGACGCAAAGGACAAGAAGGACGCTCCCGCAGCGCCCGCAGCGGCAGGCATTGCAGCGCCGTTCGAGGCGGTCGGCGGCAAGGGCGACGCTATGATAATGCAGCTTTCCGGCGGTACGGACGGCAACGTAGCAGGCGTTACCGCAGCAGACTACATCGGCAAGGACGAAGGCCCCGGCAGACGTACGGGCATTCAGGCGTTCATCGAGAACTCCGACGTAAGCCTCATGGCAGTCCCCGGCGTTACCATTCCCGAGGTGCAGATGTCGCTTATCGCGCACTGCGAGAACCTTAAGAGCCGCTTTGCCGTACTCGATATGCCCAAGGACAGGAAGAAGACGGACGAGCTTCTCGAATACAGGGATATGTTCGACTCCAACTACGCGGCTATGTACCACCCGTGGGTACAGATTTTCGACCCGCTTTCCAAGAAGAACATCATAGCTCCTCCCTCGGGTTCTGTACTCGGTATCTATGCGCGCACCGATACTGCCGTAGGCGTTCACAAAGCGCCCGCAAACGAGGTTGTAAGAGCCTGCACGGGCCTTGCAAGCAGCTACAACACCGCTGAGCAGGACCTGCTCAACCCCAAGGGCGTAAACCTTATCCGCTCTTTCCCCGGCAGGGGCATAAGAGTATGGGGCGCGAGAACAGTCACCTCCAACGCTACATGGAAGTACATCAACGTTCGCAGACTGTTCATCTTCCTTGAGGAGTCCATCAGGGCTAACACCAACTGGGTAGTATTCGAGCCGAATACCGAAGCGCTTTGGGGCAGAGTAAAGAGAACCATCGAAATGTTCCTTGCAAGCGTATGGAGAAGCGGCGCACTCGCAGGCACATCGCCCTCCGAGGCATTCTTTGTAGAGATAGGCCGCAGCACCATGACGCAGGACGACATCGACAACGGCAGACTTATCTGCGTTATCGGCGTAGCTCCCGTTAAGCCCGCTGAGTTCGTAATATTCAGAATCGGTCAGTACACCAGCGAAAGCAACGGTTAATATTTTTTGAGGAAAGGAATGATAGAAGATGGCTGAAATCAGATACCCCTTTAAGAATTTCCGCTACAAGGTCGAGTTCAACGGCACGGAAGCGGCGGGCTTCAGCGAGGTTTCGGGCGCGGACATCTCCGTTGACGTTATCGAATACAGAGAGGGCAACGAGGTGCGCACCACACCGAGAAAGCTCGCAGGCCTTACAAAGTACGGCAACATAACCCTTAAGTGGGGCGTTGTAGGCTCTATGGAGATGATGGAGTGGCTGCACACCGTAGCTTCGGACAACACCTCCGGCCCTACGGGCATTGAGCGCAAGACTATCACTATAAAGCTGCTCGACGATACGGGCGCAGACGGCCCCAGCTGGGAGATAATCAACGCATGGCCCACGCGCTACTCCGCACCCGAGCTCAGCGGTCTTGGCGGCGAGGTCGCTGTGGAAACGCTTGAGATATGCCATGAGGGCGTAAACCGCATTGACGGCGGCTCTATGGACTCCGCAACACCCTCTGAGAACTAATATTACTGCTTGCCGCGCGGTGCTTCACGGCTTCGCGCGGGAGGGCAGGCGTATGTGCTTTTCCCGCGTCTGCGGGCGCGGGAGGGCGCTTATACGGCAACAAAACAAACGAGGTAAAACCTAAATGAGCTTTCAGACCGAATACGAATTTGAACTGCCGAGAGGCTACGTAGACCAGAACGGCGACGTCCACAAAAAGGGCGTAATGCGCCTTGCAACGGCTGCCGACGAGATAATGCCGCTGCGCGACCCGAGGGTTCAGCAAAACCCCGGCTATCTTACGATAATACTGCTTTCGCGAGTTGTAACAAAGCTCGGAACGCTTCAGACTATAAACAACAGGGTCATTGAAAACCTGTTCACCATCGACATGGCGTTTCTTCAGGACCTGTACCAGCGCATAAATATGCAGGACGTACCCTCCTACAAGGTGATATGCCCCAAATGCGGTCAGGAGTTCGACCTCCCGCTGGATTTTTTAGAAAAGTAGAGCTTGTGCTGTATCCCGAGGATAAGCTCTATGAAGAAACAGCATTTCTGGGATATTATCTGCACTGGTCGCACGACGAGGTAATGAATCTCGACCACAAGGAGCGCCGCAGGTGGTGCGCCGAGATATCGAAGATTAACAAGAAGCTGAGCGGTCAGGCGGAGAAGAAGAACATATTTGAGAAGTGAGCGCGGAGGTGGGCTTTTGAGCGAGAAATACACAGGCAGCAATTTCAGAGTGCTTATAGCCCCGATAGAGCTTCGCGGAAACTTTTCGTCAGTTTCCGGGCTTGGCTCGGAGATGGAATACGAGGTACTGAGCGAGGGCGGGAACTTCACCGCGCCCGTGCTGCTGCCGCGCGGCATGAAGTACCAGAACATCGTTCTCGAACGCGGCACGGTGTCCGCAGAGCCGCTTGCGATATGGTTCGCGCAGCTGCAAACGGGCATTCAGACGCGGCTGCCCATGATAATCACGATGATGGACAGCGCGGGCGTTCCCGTAAAAATATGGACGGTGCTTGACGCAATGCCTGTTAAGGTGGATTATTCCACCATGGACGCCATGAGCGGCAGCGTTGCAACGACTACCGTGGAGTTCGCCCACGGGGAGATAATCACGATTCTTTAACGTTTATACGCGCATAAGCAGGGAGGAGGGGAGCTATGTTGAAAACAGCGCAGACAAGACTGCTGCCGCAGTATATCGGCATAGGCGAGCCCTCGCTCATACGTCCCCTTTGCGCGCCCATAATGCCCGACGATTCGTTCGGCACGGACGTTGCGGGGAGATATTCCGAGCGCGTTTATTCTCTCTGGAAAAGGCTCAGCCTTGTCTATGCTGAGGAGGGCGTTCAGGCCGCTGCGCCCGAAAAGCCGCCCGTTATCGTCAACAGCTTCACGTCAAGGGTGCTGGTGCAGCTTTTTGCGGGAAATCAGTTCAACAGGCTGGTTAAGTACGACCAGCCAAACTCTGTTTTTTCAACAAAGTTTTCTGCGGCGGCTAAGACCGAGAAAAAGCGCGCCGCTGCGGAGCTTGTGCGCTACATTTCCGAGCGCACGGAGCTTACCGCGGCGCTTGAGGATTTTGGCAGAACGCTTTCGGGGACGGCTTCGGAGCGCGGCGCTTTCGTGGCGCTGGCGGCGCTTTCGCGCATTTCTGCGGGTAAGCTCACGGACGGCGGCCGCAGGGCGGTAGAAGCGCTTTCCGCCGCGATATCCGAAACCGACGGCGCAGCGGCGCAGACGGCGGCGGAGCTTTCCCGCGCGGCTGACGAGCGCACGGCGCAGGAGCTGGGCGAAAAACTCACGGAGCTTACGCGCAGGTATTCTGCGGCGGCGGAGAAAAACAGGGCGCTTTCCGCGGCGGTGGAGTATGCAAAGGAGCTTATCGAGAGCGGCTCTGCCGAAAAGGCTGCGCCCGAGGCGATTTCGCGCGCGGCGCTCGAGCGGTTCGACAAGCGCTGCGGCGTGCAGGGCGCGGCTGCGGAGCGGCTTCGCGCGCTTTCGGAGCGCACGGAGCAGGGCGGGCTTCCCGCAGGCGAGGGCGCGGCGCGCGTAATATCGGCGCAGCGTCAGGCTCGGGCAGGACTTATGGGCGCGGAAGCTGAAACGGCGGCGCTTGCCGCGGGCGTACTCGCAGGGCGCGCCGCAGCGTATCCCGCTTATTCGGCGGGAGCGCTTCTGCCCGTTACGGCTAACATCGGGTCTGCGGACGTTCCCACCGCAAGAACGCGCGCGGGAGAGCCGCTTGTGTACGCGCAGGACAGCGTGCAGGCAGAGGGCGCGCAGGCGTTCGGCGCGGATATTGCGGCTTCGGTGGCGCGGCGCGTGGTAAAGGCTGCGGGGCTTATGTCTGCGGGCAGCCCGAACTCGGCTGTCGGCGGTTCGGCAGCGGGCAGCGGCGCTGCTTCGGCGGTTGGCGCTGCGAACGCAGGCGTTGGCGGTTCTGCCGCGGCTGTCGGGGCTATGGCGGCGCAGCGTGCGGTAGGTGCGGAGAGTATTTTGAGCAGAGCTTCGCGCAACATAGCCGACAAGTCCGCGCCTGAGCGGCGCGCGGTTCGCGGGGCAGGCTCGGAGAGCGCGGCGAACGCGGCGCAGTATGCGGGGCTTGCAGGTTCGGGCGCTGGCGGATTTTACAGAGTTCTGTCAGAGTACGCTCAAACGGCGCAGCTGCGCAAAATCGCGCAGAGCAGCAGCTTTTTGTTCGGCGAGGCATTTGCACGCAACGGCGAGAACGGTTCGGACGGCGCAACAGGCGCTGACGGCACAAACGCCGCGCGCGGAATTGACGGCACAAATGGCGCAAACGCCACGCCCGCCACCCCCGCCAAGGGAACAGTCCTTCCCGTTGAAGCAGCTCACGGAGCGCTTTCACGCGCAGGCGAGGTTGTATTCGCGCAGAACGGCGAGAACGGTGCAAACGGTTCGGACGGTGCAACAGGCGCTGACGGCACAAACGGCGTGCGCGGAATTGACGGCACAAATGGCACAAACGCCGCGCCCGCCAAGGGTACAGTCCTGCCCGTTGAAGCAACACGTGGAGCGCTCTCCCGTGCAGGCGAGGTTGTATTCGCGCAAAATGGCGAGAACGGCGCAAACGGTTCGGACGGCGCGACAGGCGCTGACGGTGCAAACGCTGCGCCCGCCACCCTCGCCAAGGGAACAGTCCTGCCCGTTGAAGCAACACGCGGAACGCTTTCACGCGCAGGCGAGGTTGTGTTCGCGCAGAACGGCGAGAACGGTGCAAACGGTTCGGACGGTGCAACAGGCGCTGACGGCGCAAACGGCGTGCGCGGAAATGACGGCTTAAATGGCACAAACGCCACCCCCGCCAAGGGAACAGTCCTGCCCGTTGAAGCAACACGCGGAACGCTTTCACGCCCGAGCGAGGTTGTGTTCGCGCAGAATGGCGAGAACGGTGCAAACGGTTCGGACGGCGTTACAGGCGCTGACGGCGCAAACGGCGCGCGCGGAATTGACGGCACAAATGGCGCAAACGGCATGAACGCCACCCCCGCCAAGGGAACAGTCCTGCCCGTTGAAGCAACTCACGGAGCGCTTTCACGCGCAGGCGAGGTAGTGTTCGCGCAGAACGGCGAGAACGGTGCAAATGGTTCGGACGGCGCGACAGGCGCTTACGGCTCAAACGGAGCGCGCGGAAATGACGGCACAAACGGCACAAACGCCGCGCCTGCCGCCCCCACCAAGGGTACGGTTCTGCCCGTAGAAGCAACACGCGGAGCGCTTTCCCGCCCGAGCGAGTTTGTGTTCGCGCAGAACGGCGAGAACGGTGCAAACGGTTCGGACGGCGTTACAGGCGCTGACGGCACAAACGGACTGCGCAGAAATGACGGCACAAACGGCACAAACGCCGCGCCCGCCACCCCCGCCAAGGGAACAGTCCTGCCCGTTGAAGCAACACGCGGAACGCTTTCACGCGCAGGCGAGGTTGTGTTCGCGCAGAACGGCGAGAACGGTGCAAACGGTTCGGACGGCGTTACAGGCGCTTACGGCTCAAACGGCGCGCGCGGAATTGACGGCACAAATGGCACAAACGCCGCACCCGCCAAGGGAACAGTCCTGCCCGTTGAAGCAGTTCGTGGAGCGCTCTCCCGCCCGAGCGAGGTTGTATTCGCGCAGAATGGCGAGAACGGTGCAAATGGTTCGGACGGCACAAACGGTGCGCGAGGAATTGACGGCACAAATGGCGCAAACGCTGCGCCCGCCACCCCCGCCAAAGGAACAGTCCTGCCCGTTGAAGCAACACGCGGAACGCTCTCCCGCACGAGCGAGTTTGTGTTCGCGCAAAACGGCGAGAACGGTGCAAATGGTTCGGACGGTGCAACAGGCGCTGACGGCGCAAACGGCGCGCGCGGAATTGACGGCGCAAACGTCACAAACGCCACCCCCGCCAAGGGAACAGTCCTGCCCGTTGAAGCAACACGCGGAATGCTCTCCCGCACGAGCGAGGTTGTATTCGCGCAGAATGGCGAGAACGGTGCAAACGGTTCGGACGGCGTTACAGGCGCTGACGGCGCAAACGGACTGCGCGGAAATGACGGCACAAACGCCACCCCCGCCAAGGGAACAGTCCTGCCCGTTGAAGCAACACGCGGAGCGCTTTCGAGCGCGGGTGAGGTTGTGTTCGCGCAAAACGGCGAGAACGGTGCAAATGGTTCGGACGGCTCAAACGGCGCAAACGCCACCCCCGCCAAGGGAACAGTCCTGCCCGTTGAAGCAACACGCGGAATGCTCTCCCGCACGAGCGAGGTTGTATTCGCGCAAAACGGCGAGAACGGTGCAAACGGTTCGGACGGCGTTACAGGCGCTGACGGCGCAAACGGAGCGCGCGGAAATGACGGCTTAAATGGCACAAACGACGCGCCCGCCACCCCCGCCAAGGGAACAGTTCTGCCCGTTGAAGCAGCTCACGGAGCGCTTTCACGCGCAGGCGAGGTTGTGTTCGCGCAGAACGGCGAGAACGGTTCGGACGGCACAAACGGAGCGCGAGGAATTGACGGCACAAACGGCGCAGCAAGCGCAAACAGCTCAACCGCGCGCAAAGCGGGCAGAATACTCCCCGCAGGCGGAACGGTACGCGCCGCGGCAGGTCCGCACAAGCCGCAAAGCACGGCGGACAGCGGTATAAGCCGCGCCGTTATGGACAGACTTGACCCGCAGACGGCGAGCGCGCTCGCGGGGCTGGTGCGCGAGGCAAAGGGCGCAGGGCAGGGCGCGGTGTATACCGCGAGGATAGTTCCTGCGCAAACGGAGCATGGCGCGCAGGAATTGTCTTATGCGCAGACCGAGGGCGGTATCTCGCAGGCGGCGGATTCTGGCGGCGGAATAAGCGCCAATGCCATGCGTATAATGCTTATGAATCTCAGAACCGCCGCGCTTTCAAGGAAGCATACCGAACTGCGAACGCAAAACGTAAGCCGCCACAATCAGAATGTGATTCTCTCGGCGAACGCGCCCGCAAGGAAATACGACGCGCCGTATCTTGCAATGAGAAGCGCCGTAACGTTCCGCACAACGGAGAGCGCCGACATAGTAATGCTAGCGCCTCCCGTGGAAATGGACAGATTCTCCGCCGAAAGCGGATATTCGCGGCAAATGCCGCCCATAGAGTTCAAGCAGCGCGAGGAAGCGCCCGCGCCGCCCGCGCCGCCGCCCGCGGCAAAGCCAAAGGCGGTATCCAAAACAACCGAGCAAATCGTCCGCACACAGCTACCAAAGGGGCTTGACGGTTTAAGCTACGCGGAAATATCGCGGCTTGCGGATAAGGTCTACGCGCAGATAGAAGCGCGGCTCAACCGCGAGCGCATACGCAGAGGTCTGTAACAAAGGAGGAATGAGCCGTGCTTGGCATGACAAAGGCAAAAATAAAGGTGCTTGACGGTGCAAACCAGAAGCTGAACGCCGTGGCTCTGCTGGGGTCAAGCGGTATCCCATGCCTCTTTAACCCGTCGGACTTTACTATCTCGCGCAGCGTTAATTATGCGGAACACAGCGTACCCGGGCTTGACAAGCCGCTTTTGCAGTTCGTTGGGGGAAGCGCGGACATAATGCGCTTCAGCGTGGTGTTCGACACCTACGGCGCGGGACTTGCCGCGCAGAACAAAACCGCGGTCGCTTCAGCGCTGCTGCCCGACCCCGCGAAGATAGACGTAAGAAAGTTCACCGACCCGCTGATGAAAATATCCAATGTCGATTCCGACACCCACGCGCCTAACACCGTGGAGTTCGTGTGGGGTTCGATAAGCTTCAAGGGCTATGTAAAGTCTGTCGAGCAGCGCTTTACCATGTTCAGTATGTTAGGCACGCCGACAAGGGCGGTAGTCACGATAGAGCTTATTTCCGCGGCGAAGAACAACTTTGTAAGGAACTCCCCCGACCGCACCAAGGCGCGCACGATATCCGAGGGCGACAGGCTCTACAGCTTTGCCTACGCGGAGTACGGCGACTGCGCTGAGTGGCGCAGGATAGCCGACGCGAACGGCATTGACAACCCGCGCAGGCTTGAATCGGGCGTGGACATAATCATACCGCCGATACTCTGAGCGGCGCGCAGATTTTGCGAAAGGAGGGAGAGCCGTGCTGTCGATAGGCTCGCTTATTTCGGACGAAAAGCACTTTCCGCAATACAAGGTGCTTATAGGCGGAAAGGAGCTTAGCGCGGAAAAATATTCCGTGCTTGCCATAGACGTGAACCTCAGCTCCTCCGTCAACGCAAACGACTGTCAGATAGTTTTTGCGGGTAAATACGACAGCGAGCAGAGCGAGGTAGGCGGCGGGCTTATCTCAAAGCTTGCCGTGGGAAAGCGCGCGGAGGTGATGCTTGGCTATAAAAGCCCGTCGTCGGTATTTTTGGGGTACATAAACTCGGTGAACGTTGATTTCGGCGCGGGGGGAGTTACCGTAACGGCGCAGTGCATAGACGCGCGCGGGCTTCTCATGAAAAATTACAGCTGGAAAACGCACCAGAAGGAAACCTACTCGCAGATAGTAAACGAAATGCTAAAGCCCCTTTCGGAGTTTGTGAAGAAAATCACGGTAAGCGTACCCGAGCCTAAGGGCGACGCCGCAAAGGAAATGCCTAAGGTAAAGGACGGCGAGGACGATTTCAGATACCTTGTGAACCTTGCAGAGCAGACGAAAAGCAGCTTTTGCGTGATAAACGGCGAGCTTAAGTTTGTTGCGGACATAACGGACAAGGGGCGAGTTGCGGACGAGTACACGTGGGGAAAGGACCTGCTGTCGTTCACGCGGCAGACGGACCTTTCAAATCAGGTGGGCAGCGTTATCGTACACGGCACAGAGCCCGATACGCTCAAAACGTTCGAGGCGAAGTCCGCGCCGCTTTCTGGCAGGGGAAAAACGGGCGCGCAGCTTTCAAAGTCCGTGAGAAATAAGGTAATAGAAATACACAGCGCCGAAGTAAAAACCCGCGAGGAAGCCCAGAAGCTTGCGGACGCAACGCTGCTTAAGCACTCGATAACGCTTTGCCGCGGCACGGCGCAGGTACTCGGCAGCGAAAAGCTTTTCCCCGCCTCAAAGGTGAAGTTTGACGGGCTTGACCCCGACGTTGACGGGGAGTACATCATAACGGGCGTACACCACCGTTTCGACGGGGGCGGGTTTGTAACGGACATAGAGTTCAGCGGCTACACGGTTTAACGGGAGGGACGGCAGTGACGGATTTTTTCGGTATGGGCGGCGCGCAGCAGGAGCGCAGCGTAAAGCACGGCATATCGCTTGCGAGGGTCACAAGCATTACCGACCCGAAAAACCTTGGCAGGGTGAAGTGCAGCTTCATCACAAGCGACAAGGACGCGGGCGAAACAGGCTGGATATACTGCGTAACGCTGTTCGGCGGCAACGGCTCGGGTACGTTCTTCCACCCGAACGTGGGCGACATAGTGGCGCTTGCATTTGAAAACGGCGAGATTGAGCGCCCGATAGTGCTTGGCAGCGTGTGGATAGAGAAAAACAAGCCGCCGCTTGCCGTAAAGGACGGCAAAAACGACGACTACACGATAACCACCCCGAACAAGAGCGTGGTGGAGCTTCACGACGAAAAGGGCAAGGAGCGCATAAGCGTGACAACGCCGAAAAAGCGCGCGCTCGTGCTTGACGACGAAAAGGAGCTTATGTCGCTTTCAGACGGCAAGAACGCCGTTGAGATAGACGGCAAAAAAGGCGAAATCACGATAAAGGCGGAAAAGAAGCTTACGCTTAAGGTAGGCAGCGGCGTTACCGTTACGTTTGACGGCACGGCGGGCGGCGTTAAGGTAGACGCCAAAAAGGAGCTTTCAGTGTCATCCGCGCAGGTTGCCGTAAAGGCGAGCGGCACAGCGGAGATAAAGGGCAGCGGCAGCGTTACCGTCCAGAGCAGCGGAATGCTGACTCTCAAAGGTTCAATGACGAAAATAAACTAGCGCACGGCGCGTTTGCGGAGGGAAAAGCATGGAGTACAAGGACAACAAGAGCTTTATGGGGCGCGGGCTTAAGTTTCCCGTGAGCGTAGACCCCTCCACAGGCAGGTTTGCAATGAGCAGCGCCGAGGACGACATTTCCGAGGCTATACGGATAATACTGCGCACAAATCTCGGCGAGCGCGTTATGCTGCCCGAGTTCGGCACGGCTGCGGGGGACTTCATCTTTTCCGACAGCCGCGCAGAGCAGATAGCCGCGCTTGAAGACAGCGTGCGCGAGGCGCTCGAGCGCTGGGAGGCGCGCATAACGGACATAGCCGTATCCACGGAAAGCGGCGGGGAAAAGAACGCGCTTATGATAAGCATAAATTACACGGTAAGAACGACCAACAACCAGTTCAACATGGTGTACCCGTTCTACATGATGGAGGGTGAGGGCAAATGACGCTTCCAAAGCTTGACGAGAGAACCGTTGCGGATATTCTCGCCGAAATAAAGAAAAAGAGCGAGTTCTACACCCCCGAGTGGCGCGCGGATTTTGACGACCCCGACGCGGGCGCGGCGCTTGCAAGGCTCTTTGCGGAGATGTTTTACGACACCATAGACAGGTACAACCGCTTCCCTGAGAAGTGCTACATAGAGTTTTTGAACATGATAGGCGTGTGCGCAAAGAACGTTGCGCCCGCCGTTGGCATGGCAGGCGCGGCGCTTGTAGAGGGCGCGCAGGACAGCGTTTTCATAAAGGCGGGAACGCAGCTTTTCACCGACATTTCGGGCGAGCAGGGCGACAGGCGCGTTGTGTTTGAAACGGACGCGGGCTTTTTTGCAACGTCCGCAAAGCTGCGCGAGGTGTTCATGACCGACCCCGTGAACGACGTTATAACCCGCACAGACCCCGAGGCGGAGGGGGCGCTCCCGCTGGAGCTGTTCCACCCGAAAAAGGCGGACAGCATAGAGCGGCACGTTTTCGCGCTTGCGAGCGCGCCCGTGCTGTATTCCTGCAGCCCGTGCGAGATAACCGTAAAGCTTGAAAACACGGGGCTGAGCTACCGCAGCGAGGCCGCCGCAAAGAAGCTTTGCAGCGCGGATTTCGCAAGGTGGAGCGTTCTCACCGAAAACGGCAGGGTGAGCCTTGAAGCGAAAAACAGCGGCAGCAGCATAGTCCTTACAAAGACCGAGCGCGCGCAGGTGACGCTCACCAACGAGCGCGGCGAGCCATCAGAGGACGGCGCAGCGCCGTGGCTTTTCTGCGAGATGACCGCGGACGGCGAGCTTGACGAGATAACCGCCGACCGCCTGAGTATCAGCGCGCGCTCCGTTACCGACGGGCAGACGAGCCGCAGGATAGCGCCCGCGCACATATTCGCAAACGACACCGAGGTGAGCCGGTCTTCGGGCGGCTACTGCTTCGGCAAAGAGCCGTCGGTTTACGACAGCTTTTTTATAGAATGCACCGAGGCGTTCTGCAAGCGCGGCGCGCAGATAACCGCAGAGCTTACGATAGGCACGGTGACGGTGGGCGGCGCGCAGGACGAGGAGAGCGCCGTGGAGTTCGACAGCAAGCTGCTTGTAGACAAGGCGGACGCCGCTGCAAAGCCGCTTGACGACATATGGATAAGCGACGTTGTGTGGGAGTACTGGAACGGCTACGGCTGGGCGCTTTTAGAGGTAAACGGCGATATCAACCCGTTTTCATGTCAGGGCGAGGGCGTAAAGCGCGTTGTAAGCTTCTGCTGCCCCGAGGACATGGCGCGCTCTGTGCAGAACGCGTACGACGGGCTTTGGATACGCGCGAGGGTGCGCAGTATCGAGAACCGCTTCAGCATGAGGGGACGGTGGCTGCTGCCGTTCTTTAAGGGCATGGACATAAGCTACGACTACGGCGGCAAGTTTCTGCCCGTGGACGCAGTGTTCTCCGAAAACAGCAGAAAGCGGCTTATGTACACGCCGCACGGCGCGGATATGGACATGACGCTTTTCCGCGTGTTCCCCGAAAAGCACCATGCGGTGTACTTTCGCTTTGACGGCGAGCCGAGCGGCTATCCCGTAAATCTTTTCGCTCAGTTTGCAGGCTCTACGGACGAGGAGCGCGTTATCGTGTTTGAGTACCTTGCGGGAGAGCGCGGCGGCGCGCCCCGCTGGACCGAGCTTAAAGCTATAGACCGCACGCAGGGCTTTGAAAGCAGCGGGCTTATCTCGCTCTACACGCCAAAGGGATTTGCCGAGGCGGAGCTTTTCGGCGAGAGCGGCTGCTGGATTAGGGCTGTCAACCGCTCGATGAAGTTCCACCCCGATTGCCGCAGATACCCGAGGCTGAGCGGAATTCGCATGAACACCGTTGGCATAACGCAAAAGCAGAGCATAAGCGGCGAACCGCACTTTATTTCGGCGGGAAGCCCCGAGCGCATTGCGGTGCTGCGCGAAAAGCCCGTGCTGCAATGCGCGGTGTGGGTAAACGAGCTTGGCGAAACGCCGCTTTCCGAGCTTAACGAGCTTGCCGCGCGCGACAGCGGTCTTGTAAGGCGCGTATGCGGCGCTGCGGGCGAGCTTACGGAGTTCTGGGTGAAGTGGGAGCAGCGCCTTACGTTCGCGGACAGCGGCGAGGGCGACAGGCACTACACGCTTGACGCGGCGAGCGGCGTGATACGATTCGGCGACGGCGTGAACGGCAGGATACCGTCCTACGGCGCGGACGCCGCTATAAGCGTGGACTACGCGTTCGGCGGCGGCAGGGAGGGCAATCTCCCCGCGGGGGCGATAGAGGGCGCGATAGTGAGCCTGCCCTTTGTAGAGAGCATAACGAACATAGGTCCTACCTGCGGCGGCAGCAACGAGCAGAGCCTTGAAACCGTAAAGCGCATAGGCACAAAGCGGCTGCGGCACTTCGGCAGGGCTGTTACCTGCGGGGACTACGAGAACCTTATACTGGAGGAGTTCTGCGAGGTGCGCGAGGTGCGCTGCTTTGCGGGGCGAGACAGGACGGGAGCGCTTCGCAGCGGATACGTTACCGTGGTGGTGCTTGCGCACGACGCGGGCGAGGAGGCGTACGCGGCTTCGCTTTGCAGGAGGATAGAGGCGTTTGTGAGCGAGCGCGCGGGCTGCGAGCTTGTAAGCGCAAAGCGCCTTGCGGTAATCCCCGCGGTGACAATGCGCGTAAGCAGCGAAATCACCGTTCAGCTTGACGACTACGAATACGCCGCAGAGGCGGAGCGCAGCGTAACGCAGGCGGTAAAGGCGCTGCTCGAGGGCGGCGGCGGCGCGCGCATAGGCAGCGTTCCGCGCCGCAGCGACTTCCTTGCGGCGCTTGGGCATATACCGCACGTAGCCTATGTCAGCAAGATAGTGCTTGTAGGCGAATATTACCGCGAGAACGAGAAGCTCACGGTTTCCCTCGACGACGCACAGGACTACAGATACCTTGTCGCGGCGAGCGGCGAGCATATAGTAAAGATGTAACATCTTAAGGAAAGGAGCTGCCGATACTGTGATAAAGCTGCCGAATCTTGACGACCAGAGATACGCTGATATAGTTGAAGCGGCGAAGCGGAGGATACCCGTTATCTTCCCCGAATGGACGGATTTTAACGAGCATGACCCCGGCATAACGATACTCGAGCTTTTCGCATGGCTAAAGGAAATGCAGCAGTACTACCTTAACCGCATATCCGACGAGAGCTACGAGAATATGCTGCGGCTTGTGGGCATAGAGGTATTGGAAGCAGCGCCCGCGCAGGCGGACGCGGTGTTCGCGGGCAATGTGCCGCAGCGGCTGGTAAAGGGCGCTTACGCAGAGCTTTCTGACGGCACGCGATACGTGCTTGAAGATGAGTTTACGCGTTCCCCGTTTGTTATGGGCGACATTTTTGTAGATGGAGAAAACGCGCCGATAAATATAACGGAGCTTAACCGCGAGCATGAAACGGACTTCCGCCCGTTCGGCAGCAGGCTGGGCGGCGAGGGGCGCTGTATGTACATAGAGGTAACGCGCTTCGACCCGCAGGCGCTTTCAGACGGCTTCGCGCTGTCGTTCGAGGTTTCGGACGGCTGCCCCGTGCCGCGAAACGCCCCCGCAGACGGCGGGACGCGCGCGCCGAGGGACATTGCGTGGGAATACAGCACCGAGAGCGGCTTTGCGCCGTGCGAGGTCACGTACGACGGCACGTTCGGGCTGTCCTTTTCGGGACAGATACGGCTTAAGACGGGAACGCCCGCGCCGTTTGCCCCGCAGGGACTCAAAAAGGCGGTGTGGCTGCGCGCAAGGCTTGTTCGCAGCGGCTGCGAGGATATGCCGCGCATTCGCTCGTTCACCAACAACTTTTGCCGACTTACGCAAAAGGAGCGCCTTTGCGGGTGCGAGGACCTTGTGCTGAACGGCGGCAAGGCGACCGTGCGCGACAGGCTGCTGCTCGAGGGGCTGTGCTTTGTGCTTGTGCGCGACGCGCACGGCTGGCTCTACGCGCAGGACGCTAAGGTTGAGCGCGGCGCGCAGGGCGCTGTGATAGACGTTGCGGGCTGCGGGATACAGGCGGCTGACGACGGCGAGCCGAACGTGCGCGTGGTATTCTGCGAGGAAAGCTTCGGGCGGGGAATGATGTTCCGCTCGTCGGACGGACTGCCTTGTCAGGAGTTCGGCTTCGACCTGAACGGAGAGCTGCTTACAGGGCAGCTGCGCATTATGGCGGCGGACCGCGACGGCAGAAAGAACCCGCGCTGGCGCGAGTTCAGCTATATCCGCAGCCTGTCGCTTGCAGAACCGTACGACAGGGTGTTCACCTACGACGCAAAGCGCCGCCGCATAGTTTTCGGCGACAACGAACACGGCGAAGTCCCCGATATCGGTACGGACAATATAATGGTGATTTCCTGCGCGCTTACAAAGGGCAGGCAGGGCGCAGCCGCAAAGGGCAGCCTGCGCGCGATACGCGACGGCGGCGAGGAATACGCCATAATACAGCCCTGCGCGGCGTTCGGCGGCAGGGGCAGGGAATCCACCGCGCACGCGCTTGACAGGCTGAGGGCGGACGTTACAAGCGTTGTAAAGGCGGTCACCGCCGAGGACTACCGCACGATAGCGCTGCGCACCCCGGGGCTTCGCATAGCGGACGCAAAGGCTATACCGCAGTTTGACCCTGCGGCGAACCCCGCAGCGGAGGGTACGCCCGCAAACATGGTAACGCTTGTGGTGCTGCCCTACAGCGAGGCTGCAAAGCCCATGCCCGACGAGGGCTTTCTGGGCGCGGTGAGCGCGTACATAGAGGACTACCGCCCGATAACAACGCTTGTAAAGGTGTGCGCGCCGATATATGTGAGCGTGGACATAAGCGCGGACGTGGTATGCACGATACGCGAGGTGGAGCAGGCGCGGCAGAGCGTAGAGCAGGTGCTGCGAAAGATGTTCAGCGCCTCCGCGGCGGACGGCAGGGCGCACTTTGGCGAGCCTGTAACGCACGCTGCGGTAACTGCGGCGATTTGCGCGGTGGAGGGCATACTCACCGTAAGGCGGCTGCAGCTGAATATTTCGGACAGCCGCTGCACGCGCGACAGGTACGGCAGAATGATGATACCGCCCCACGCGATTGCCTGCTGCGGCAGGGTAGACATAGAAGTGACAGAGCCGTAAGGCATTGCAAATAAACGACAAGGAGTGAGCCAAATGACGGACAGCAGGCTGTATATAACGCTTAATCGCCAAAGCGAGTGGCAGCGCGCGCTTCTGTGCGGGCTTTCTGTGCAGGGGAACGTTGTCGCTGCGGACAGCGGCGGCACGGGCGCGCTTATGATAACAGGCTCTGTCGATTCGGGCGAGCATAACTTCCTGTGGCGGAACATTGTGATAGACGCGGACATATGCAGCGGCACGATAATGAAGCTTTCCGCATACGCCGCAGACAGCACCATAGTGCAGACAGACGGCGGCGTGACGGAGCTTGACAGCTGGCTTACCGACGAGAGCGTACCCGCGCAGGAGCGCGCGCGTGCGGCGGAGGGGCTTTTCAATCCGCTTTTCTCCAACTGCACCGACGGGCTGATAAATATGCGCGGCAGGTACATATGGCTTAAGCTTGAGTTTATAATGCTCGAGCGCAGGGAGCTTGAGCTGCGGCGGATAAAACTGCTTTTCCGCGGCGAGCAGATGATGGACTACCTGCCCGAGGCGTACCGCGTTGAGGACGGCGAGAACGGCTTTTTAAGCCGCTATATGTCCATATACGACGGGCTTTTCTTCGGCATGGACAACGCCATTGCCGACATGAGCCGCAGCCTTGACTACCGCGCGGCGGGCGGCAGAATGCTGCGCCTGCTTGCAGGCTGGGTGGGTATAGAAAACACCGCCTATATGACTGACGACAAGCTGCGGCAGCGCATAGAGCAGTCCGTGCGGCAGCGGCGGCTTGTAGGCGTAAAGCGCGGGCTTATCCGCTGGATAGAAAGCGAGTACGGCGTTACGCCCAACATCGTCGAGTATTTTCAGGTAAGCCGCATGATACACGAGGGCAAGGACCGCGAGGTCTACGGGCGGCTTTTCGGCGACGACCCGTACAGCTTTTTCGTGCTGCTGCCCGAAAACACTTTTTCGGACATACACGAAACGAACCTTTTCATGGAGCGCCTTAAGGCGGGCATTCCCGCGCACACTCACGCGCAGGTGGTGATACTGCGCAACAGCGTTATCCTTGAGGACCACACCTATCTCGGCGTAAATTCTGTCATCGGCGGCTTTTCACCCGCAAACGTGGACGCGGGCAGCCGAATGGCTCACGATATCATCTTAGGAGGAAGCGAAAATGAACAACAATAATTATTTTCCCCTTGAAAGAAACCAGTATTTCTACGGAAAAATGCTCACCGCAAGGGACTTTGAAACTGAGCAGCGCTATTTCAACAACAAGCGCCGCCTGCTCAACCGCACGCTTTTCGGCGCGGGCGTTATCTGCGGTCTTGGCGTTTACCAGAACGACGACGCTTCCTTTTCGCTTGAAACGGGCATGGCGCTCGACTACATGGGCAGGGAGATTGTGGTGTCCGCGCCCGTAATAAGAAAGCTGCAAATGGTGGAGGGCTACGACGCGCTCGACGGCGCGCAGCAGGCTTACCTGTGCCTGAGATACGCGCAGACCCCGCGCGAGCCTGTAAACAACATAGGCGCTGCGGACAGGGACAGCGAGCGCTTCAACAAGATAGAGGAGGGCTACAGCCTGTACTTAAGCACCGCAGAACCCGACGCTGCCGTGATATACGGCGGCGCGGGGCTTAACGACGTAAAGCTCATCTACAGCGCAAAGGGGCTGCGCGTTATCCGCATAGTGCCGCGCCTTGCGCTTTCGGGCGAGGAGCTTTCCATGCGCTTTATCATACTCAAGGGGATAGACAGCCAGCCCGTGTCGTTCAAGTACACGTTCGAGTCGGAGTATTTCAGAATGAACGGCGAAAGCAGCGCCGTCACCGTATCCTTTACCGAGGACAAAAACTCCGAAAAGGACGTGTTCACCGTTGACGCCGCGCTGCGTGCGGCGCTCGTGTCGGAAACGGGCGTGCCGCTTTCAAAGGGCAAGGGCGTGATGTCCGTAAGCATGGGCGACTTTACGGACAGCGCCGAGGTCGCGGATATCCCCGAGATATACCTGTGCGCGGACGCGGACAGCTACTCGCTTATGAAAGACACGCGCATGAGTACGCTTGAAAACCACATATCGGGCGAAAACACGCCCATCTACCTTGCAAAGATAGACTGCCTTAATATCGGCACGGGCTACATGATACGCCACATAACCGCGCTCCCGTTCGGGCAGCGCGTAACGGGACTCTGCACGGACGAGAGTCTTACCCCCGCCGCAGAAGTACCCGTACCCGCAGGCGAAGCGCCCGCACCCGCGCCCGTAAAGGCTGAGAACGCGCTGAAGGGCGGCGTTTCGGCAGAGGTGGAAACGCTCGAATACTGGCAGAAGCCGCAGGTTTCCGCGGTATACAGCCAGCAGAAAAAGAGCATAAGCTTCCGCTTTGGCATACCGTCAAGCGAGGCGTACGACTACGCAACGTCCTCGGGAATCGTTGAGATACCGATTTCGGGCGCTATCAGGGTGAACGCGCGCTTCTTCTCGGAGGATATACCGCACAACTTAGGCGTTGGCGACGTATGCGTTTCGCTTTCGGTGGAATACAGCGACGACGGCGAGCGCAGGCTGCTTTTCGGCAGCGGCGAGGTGTTCGCGGGAAAGGGCGAGAACAGGAACGTGCCGCGAATCGAGAGCGCAGCGCTTCTCGACCCGCAGAAAGGAACGTTCAGGATAGGGCTGCGCCTTATTGACTATGTTGAGGGACACACGATAAGGGTGCGCTGGTTTGCGTATAAGCCCACAAGGGACACCGCAGCCGTGCGCGCAAAGGACGCCGTTACGATAAAGATAATACCCGATATCCGAAAGCTGAAGCCGCTTGAGCGCGCGCGCTTCAAGGCGGACGTAGAGGGCAGCACGGATAAGACGGTCGTATGGTCCGTAAACGACGCAGACGGCGGCAACATAGATGAAAACGGGCTTTACCAAGCGCCCTCCACGGCGGGAACATACGAGATAATCGCCGCAAGCAGCGCGGACGAAAGCAGCCGCACATCTGCTTTCGTTATCGTAGAGGACTGATATTCTGAAAGGACATGGCTATGCAGGGGATAATAGACGGCGGCAGATACAGGGTCATAGAGGTGCTTCGCGGGGGCTTAGGCTACAAGGCGTGCCTTTGCAACGACGTCACCAGAAACGACGACTATGCGCCGCTGCTGTTTAATATCTACAGCGGAAAGGACGAGATACGGCTCTTTCTGCCCTTGTACTATGCCATGAAGGACAGCGGCTACCACGATTTCGTGCGGCTTGTAACGTCGGACGGGTGCGTGTGCGCGGTGTTTAACTATCACAGCGGCGAGCGCTTCGGGACGTTTTTTGAGAGCCACCCCAAAGAGCGCTTCGAGGAGAAGCTGACCTACGCAGACAGGCTGCTTGCGGCGGCGCTCGAAACCGATATGCTGGACGAGGCGCTTGTAAACGGCGCGCTGAGCGAGGAAAACGCCGTGGTGGACGAAAAGGACTTTTCGGTGCATTTTAACGTGCTTGCCCCGCCCTGCGCGCTTGCCAAAAAGGGCTTCAGGGCGCAGCGGCTTGGGAAAATGCTGGGCATGATATTCTGTCCGGACAGATACCTGCCCGCAGAGATAACGGACTTTATAGAGTCGCTTGAAAGCTCCGACGCGGGGTGCGTGGAGATATACTCAATGTGGCGCAGGGTGCGCGAGCAGGCTGTAGAAACGCGAAAGGCGTACGAAAAGGAAAGCTACACCCAGTACCTCGCACGAAAGGCGAAGGACAAGAAGCGCAGGCTTCTCAACAAGAAAAACGAGCAGTAACGCTGCACGGACGAACGGAGGCATTGCCGCATGGCAAAGAAGATAATCAGCTTTATTGTGATACTGCTGGTATACTGCACAATAGGCGCGTCGGTCATTATCGCTACGGATAACTACGGCATGGGCTTTGCAGCGCAGCGGGAAAGCGGCAGTTTCATGTATGCTTACGCGCTCGACCGCGCGGGCGGCATTTACTACATAAGGGACAGCGGCGGGGCAAAGTCGCTGGTTTCGGTGGATTCCACGGGAAAGCGGCTTTTTGAGAAGAAGCTTGAAAGCGCGGACTTCGGCGAGAGCTTTTATGTCGGCGGCATTTATGTTGAACACGACAAGAGCGTATACGTAACCGTTTACGGCTTCGACCCCGAAACGCGCTTTGTAACGGACGCTTCGGTGCATATGTTCCTTGAGGACGGAAGCTACTACGGCAGGATATTCAGCCAGAAGACCACCGTCTACCCGAACAGCGCGGGCAGGGTGATATCCGCGCTCAGCGAGGACGACACGAGCGTGTACTTCTCGTTCATTTCGGGCGATAAGGCGGAGGTGTTCACCGCGCTTAAAAACAACTCCGAACCCGTTGTAAAAACCGCCGAGTACAGCGTAGCCGCACAGGGCGTATGCGGGTGGTACACAAGCCCCGCAAAGGAGCTTTACGCAGGCGGCAGGGGCGGTATCACGGTTTATTCCGCGGCGGGAGAGAGCTTTATAGCGGGCGGTGAGAGCGCCGTGTTCGACGGCTTCTGGAACGGCATAAGCTCGGTATACGCGCTTGACAGCGCCTCGGGCAGCGTTTACGCGATATCCGACAGCGCGCTTACAAGCGTTGTAAACGGGAGCAGGGTGATAAACGCCGAGAGCGGGCTTTGCACAAAGGATATGTCGGATATTGCCGTTGGAATAACGGGCAACATTCTCGGCACGGTGCGCGGCGAAACCACGCGGCTCTACGCGGGCAGCTTTACGCTTATGTCGCAGGTTACGGGCGACTCCACGGACATGGCGGCGCTTATAAACAGCGTGCTTACCCTTGCGGCGACCGCGGCGGCGGTAATACTGATGTCGGTGCTTACGTGGGACTTCTACTGCTCCATTTTAAGAATGCGCCTGTCGATACTCCTGCGCCAGTCGCTGCTTATTGCAATGCTTATTTTCGTGTCGCTCTATTCGCTTTCGTTTTTCGTTATCATACCGCAGGTGGAGAGCATTGTAAAGGCGAATTACGCGCACGAGGCGGGGCTTATCGCAAACTCGTTCATGGACTCAATGACGGGTACGCTTATGAGCGAGGAGAGCGAGATAACCTACGCGGGGTGCGAGCGCTACCTTACCTCTTACGGCGAGGCGCTCGGCGGCGACAGCGACCACATAGGCGATATAGCCGAAAAGCCGCAGATAAGCCTGCTTGAAAACCGCGGCGGGCGGCTGTGCATAACCGCCTCGGGCGAGCTTTACCCCGAGGGCTGCCCCGCAGACAGGCTTGCGTACGACTTTAACCTGAGCGAAGCAGCGGCGGCAATGACGGACGACGTATGCATACTGAGCGAGGGCATATTCGGCGAGCAGCAGATAATGCTGCGCAAAATAGAGCTTCCCATGACCGCGAACGACGCGTACATATGCGTGGCGACAAGCGTAAGCGGGCTTTCCGACGCAGTAGCGAAGATACAGCGCATTATCAACATATCGCTCGTTGGCGGCGGCGTAGTGCTTATCGTGTTCTTTATGATAATCGAGAACATCACGGCGGGCGCTGTGAGAAAGCTCAAGCGCTCGGTAGACAAGATAGCGGCGGGGCAGTACAACGCCGCCGTCGAGATACACACGGGCGACGAGATAGAGGAGCTTTCGGGTTCGGTGCGCTCGCTTGCGGCGCATATTGTTGACAAGACCACGAGTCTTGAACGGCTGAACAACTCGTACTACCGCTTTGTGCCGCTGAGCTTCTTAAGCACGCTTGGCGAAACGAAGATAGAGCGCGTTAGCAAGTCGCTGCACACCAAGCGCGAAATGACGGTGCTTTTCCTGCGCTTTAACTTTGCGCAGTCGCTTGCGAGCATGGAGAGCGAGGACATATTCGAGAACATAAACTCGGTGTTCGAGCAGATAATCCCCGTTGTAAACAGCCATGACGGCACGGCGTACAACTTCCTGTTCAACGGCTTCAACGCCATATTCTCTGGGGATTCGGAAAACGTACTGCAGGCGGCGATAAAGATACGCGAGATAGTGAGCGCCTTTAACGAAGCGCAGCGCACGCGCGGAAAGCGCACGGTAGACGTGCGCATAGTAATAAGCCGCGGCGAGGTGCTGCTGGGCTTCATCGGCGACGAAAAGCGCATGGAACCCGCGGCGGTGTCCACGGTGATAAACCACTGCGAGGAGATGGAGGGGCTGTGCGCGGACAGCGGGCTTTACATAGTCTGCGCGGACGACGCGTTCAGCACGCTGCCGCGCGGCAGGTACAGAAGCCGCTGCATAGGCAGGTTCAGAACGGCGGACGGCGAAACGCACAGGCTGTACGATATGTTCGACAGCGACCCGTACTCGCTTATAAAGCTCAAAGAGCAGATGATGACGAAGTTCGAGCTTGGCGTGAATCTCTTTGAAAAGAAGGACTTCGTACACGCGCGCGGCGTGTTCATGGACATAGTGAAGTACGCGAGCGACGACGGCGTAGCGCGCAACTATATGTATCTTGCGGAGCATAACATCACCGCGGAAAACAAGCAGCTCACCTATACAGTGTACAATATGCCCGTAAAGTGAAACGGAAGGAAACCCACAGGCTATGATAAAGAAGATAATCAGCAGCATAAATCTGACGCTGCGCGTGCTTAAAAATTTAATACAGCGCCCGTTCAGGATAGCCTACAACAAGCTGCTGCACTTTTTTAACGCGGGAAAGCTTGCGACAAAGCTCCCCGGCGCTGCAAAAAAGCTGCCCAGCATACTTAAGACCAAGCCCGAAAAGCGCGAGGACTATTTCGACTGGGGTTCGGTGTACGTTGCAAAGTCGCTTGTGCTGATTGTAGCGCTTGTGCTTATAATATTGCCGCTGCTGATAATTTTCGTTATCTCGCCGCTTTGCATAAGATGGTTCGGCGTAAAGCGCTTTGTCGTGGGCGAGGGCGCGCTTAGCAGCTACAGCGGCAAGGTGCAGGTGTATTACGACGAGGATTACGACGCGCTGTGGCTTGAGGCGAAGCTTAAGGACGGCTTAGCCGTGGGACACGGCGACGAGCTTTACGAAAACGGCAGGACCAAGTATTCGGGCGGCTTTGAGGAGGGCGTGTACAGCGGCACGGGCATTCTGTGCTATGAGGACGGCGCGGTGCGCTACCGCGGCGAGTTCGCCAAGGGCGTGTTCAGCGGCGAGGGCGAGCTGCACGCAGAGGACGGCAGCGTTTACGCAGGAACGTTTGAAAAGGGCCTGCTGCAAGGCAGGGGAACGCTCACGATAAACGACGCGCTTTACTACGAGGGCAGCTTTGCGGACGGCGAGATAAACGGCGACGGCAGGCTGCTGTACCCCGACGGCGCGGTGAAGCTCAGCGGCACGTTTAAGGACGGCGTTGCGGAGGGCGAGTGCGCGGAGTACGCCGAGGACGGAACGCTTAAATACAGCGGCACGTTCAGCGCGGGCGTTTACAACGGCGCGGGTACGCTTTACGGCAGCGGCGGCAAAAAGCTCTACTCGGGCGACTTTGAGCGCGGCAAATACAGCGGCACGGGAACGCTCTACACCGAAAGCGGCGTGAAGCTTTATTCGGGCGGCTTTGAGGATGGCGTGTACAGCGGAAGCGGAACGCTCTGGTGCGCGGACGGCGCGCAGATAACGGGCGAGTTCTCGCAGGGCGGGATAACAGGTACGGCGATAAAGAGCTACCCCAGCGGAATGCGCTACGAGGGTACTTTCTCGGCGGGCGCGCCGAGCGGCTACGGCGTTCTGAGCGGCGCGGTGGGCAGCTTTACGTTTACGGGCGAGTTTGCGGACGGCGATATCGGCTACGGCGCGATAATGCTTGCGGATATCCCGCAGATAAAGGATATGTTCGGCGGCGAGCTTGTGCAGACCGCGGCTGAGGACTGCTTCTACCTTGAAAACGCGCAGGCGGGCATAGCGCTCAGGTGCAGCTACGCGGGCGACGAGCCTGCGGCGGTAACCGAGATATGCGCTTCGCCGCTTATGAACGGCGCGCTAAGCGTAAAGAGCGCTGCGGATATCCCCGCGGCGGGCGCTGTTTCGGCGGAGCGCGACGAGAACGCGCGGCTTTCCGCATGGGCGGCGCAGAAGTACGCGCTTGACAGCACGGCGCTTGTGTGCTACACCGCGCACTACGAGGCGGCGGACGTATGCTACTGGGTGGAAAACGGGCGGCTTGCGCTTAAAACGGCGCGCCCCGTTGCGGGCGAATCGCAGCCCGCGCAGGAAAGCGCCGCGCTTTCCGACGACGAAATGGCAGCTCTTTTCGAGGAGCTTGGACTTGACATCGAGGACTTCAGAAGCCTTGGCTTTTAAGCGGCGTTGAACGTGAAAGGAGGGCAGGTCATGAAAAAGCATATTGCGGCGGCAGCGGCGGCGCTTACCTGCCTTGCGGCGTCCGCGGGCGTGTACGCGTACAGCTTTTACCCGCTGGAGCGGGCGAGCGTCCCTGATACGGCGCAGCAGCTGTTGGCGCTTAACGAGCATATCTCGCAGACCGAGGGCGCTTACGACCCCGCAGCGGCAGAATCCGCCGCAGAAGCGGATAATACCGCTGAATCGGCAGCGCAGGAGAGCGGCGAAAGCGGCGAGAGCGCCGCGCAGGAAGCGCCGCCCGAATCCGCAGAACCCGAGGAGGATTTCGCAGAGCTTTGCGCGCAGCGGCTCGCGCTTTCGCAGGAGTATTACGACGCGCTATACGCTCAGGGCGGCGCGCTCAGGACGGCGCTTATAGATTACGACGTGGCGCTCAGGGAGCTTGGCGTTCTGCGCGAAAAATGCGCGGAAGCCCGCGCGGCGCTTGACGAGCTTACGGAGCAGTACCGCTTCGGCGGCGCGGCGCAGGCGGACGTAAACGCGGCGCAGGCGGCGTACGACGGGCTTTATTACGACCTGCGCGCGGCGCTTTTCGACATAGGCG
Source organism: uncultured Oscillospiraceae bacterium (assembly GCA_934462925.1). GTDB lineage: Bacteria > Bacillota > Clostridia > Oscillospirales > Ruminococcaceae > CAG-115. Next base: position 359,077 of record CAKSIT010000001.1, read on the forward strand.
CGAAAAAGAGCGAGATAGAGAGCCTTTCGGGCGAGCCGCTTGACGGCGGGTTCGATTACGGCGAGATGTATTTTATAACAGACGCGCTTGCGATAGACGCGGACGCGCTTGCGGATATGTCGCAGCTTGGCGCGCTTGTAACGCTTTCAGAGCAGGAGCGGCGCGAGGCGGCGGACGTCTCCGAACCCTATAACGCGGCGGTGAGCGCATATTACGCGCTTGGCGGCGCAATGCGCGATTACGCAGCGGCGGCGCTCTCGCTTAAGACGGCCGAGGACAACGTGCGGCTTGCGCTTGGCGGCGAGGACGAGGTAACGGCGGCGCGTACCGAAAAGAACGCTGCATACCTTGCGGCGGTGCGGGCGAAGGCTGAGTACGCAAAGGCGCTTATGGCGCTTGACGGCGCTGTTGGCGGCGCGCTTACGGGCAACGCGGGCGCAGACCTTGCGATAAGCGGAGAGCTGTCCGCGGCGGTGGCCTCAGCCGAAAGGGGCGAGGGGCTGTGGAAATGCGCTCTAAGCGGCGGCAAGACCTATTTCGTGCCGATAGCGCTGCCCGAAAAAATAGCGGCCAAGGACAGCGGCTACGACGGGTGCGTTATCACCTACGCGGGCAGAACTGTGGCGCAGGGCGTTATAGGCGCGGCGCTTGAAGCCGATTGCGGCGAGTTTTCCGCAGGCGAAACGCACGCGCAGGTAACGTTCACGAAAAAGGGCGCGCAGCCCATTGTTTACGAGATTTCGGTGCTTGCGCCGTTTGGCGGCTTTACCGAGCGAAAGGACGGATAAAATGAGCGAATACACGGCGATATACGAGGCGGGCGAGTCCATTGCGGAGCTGCTGCGCCGCGAAATGTGTCCCGAGCCTGTGGCGAAGCCCGAGCATATAGGCCTTGGCGAGCCGCAGAATCCCGAGGACTTTCAGCTGACGCTCTGGCTTTACAATATCGAGGAGCAGAAGGATTCGGGCGTGCGCACGGGCTACGTCCCCGACGAGCTGAACCCAAACATAGAGCGCTTTGCGCCCATGCAGCTGAAAATATTCCTGCTGGTGTCCGCGCACTCAAAAGCGCCCGCCGTGCAGCGCAGCGCCGACGAATACCGCCTGATAGGCCGCGCAATGCAGATAATACGCGACAACCCGTTCATACCGCGCACGCTGCTTAAGGGCTCTTTGGCGGAGCAGCGCGAGCCCGTGCTGATGGAGATAACCAAGCTTTCTGGCGAGGAGCTGTCCCGCGTGTGGAACAACTCCACGAAAACGATAAAGCCGAGCTTCGGCGTTACCGTGTCGCAGCTGCTGATTAAGTCCGAGCGCGTACGCGAAACGGCTGCGCGCGTTGTGACGGCGCAGTTCGACACAAGACCCGCGCAAAGCGGCGAAAAAAGGAGATGACCGCAGATGATAAAGCGCCTTTCGTGCGTTGTGAAGCTTATAGACAGCTTTACGGGACGCCCCGCAGCGCCCGCGGACGCTGCGATATTCTGCGACGGCAAGCCGATACGGCATCAGTACAAGGCGGGCGGCTTCTTCGTGCTTTCAGACCTTGCGGAGGGCGCGCACACGCTGCTTATCCGCTCGTGGAAATTCCAGCCCGAGCAGCTTGATGTTACGGTGGACTACGCTGCGGTGAACGCCGAGAACGCCGTGCGCTACGTTATGCTGAACCCCTCCGCGCAGCACCCGTACGCTGCAAGCGCTCCGTGCTTTCACGCGGCGCTGCCGCAGGGGGAGTCGCTCTACGTGCTGCGCGAGGGCTTTATGCTCAAAATTGCGGAAGACTCCGCGGACGCGGGCAAAACGCTCGTGCGTATGTTCAGCGAAAAGAGCATGGCGCTTTTCCCGTCGATGTTTCTTATACGCGACAAGGCGGCGGCAAAAAGCGAGTTTGTGGTGATAAAGGGCTGTAACGGCGATATGTTCATGCTGGAGTCGCCCTTAAAATACAGCCACGCGCGCTCAACCGCGGTAACTGCGCTTGTAAAGTACACCGCAGGCGAGGACGGGCTGTTCGCGCTGCTGCCGCAGGGGCTGCCCGCAAAGGACGGCGAGGTGCGCTTCACCGCCCTTACGGAAAAGGCGGGGCGGCTTGTTGAGAGGGAGCTGTGCATTCCCCAAAAGGGTATGGCGCAGCTGGAGCTTTGAAAGAGAGATTTTAATGGGAAACCTTGTTGTAAGGAACGCTTTGTGCCAATGCACGTTCGGGGCTGCGCCCGCGCCGCTGCAGGTAACGTCGCAGGCTACGGTGAACGGCTCTGCGCAGACTGCGGCGACGATAATGGATATGCCGAAGCTGCCCATGACGTTCGGAATGTGCAGCAATCCCGCGAACCCGACAGTCGCCGCTGCGACCGCCGCCGCGCTCGGGGTGCTTACTCCCATGCCGTGCATACCCGCGTGCGCAGCGCCGTGGACGCCCGGCTCGCCAACGGTGCTTATATGCTCGAAGCCCGCGCTCAATAACTCTAGCAAGTGTATGTGCAGCTACGGCGGGGTCATTTCGGTGACTATGACGCCTGCGCTTACGATTCAGATACCGTAAGGGAAAGAGGGGATACGCATGAACAGGATAAAGGCGCTGCTTGCAGCTCTGCTTGCGGTGCTGCTGTGGCTGGTAGCGCGCGGTACGTACTACGTAAGCACTGGAACGCTCACCTCGCTTTACACGGACGTGTACTTTACGCGCCTTGCCGTGGAGGCGCAGCGCTTTACGCGGCAGATAGAATACGGCCTGAACAACGGCAAGAGCCTCGACAACTTCTACAACATAAACTCCATTCTTACCGAGGTAAGGCGGTGCAGCTCGTACATCAACGGTGCGTATATCCTCTCCGCGGACTACACGCTGCTCTACTCCCTTACCGAGGAGGGCGAAGCGCCGCTGCAAAGGGCGGCGGTAATGTCCGACAGGATTTACGCCTACCTTGCGGACGGCAGCGAGCGCTACCTTATTTCCGTGCCGATATACGGCAAGGACGACGTTGCGAGCGGCTTCATGGTGCTTAACGTGCGGCGCGAGGCGGTAGACAACATAGTTGCGCAGTACACCCGCGAAAACCTTGTGCAAAGCGCGGGGATAGCGGTGCTGGCGTTTCTTGCGGGGCTTGCGCTGCTGGTGCGGCTTAAACGGCAGGAGAGCATTTACCGCTCGGGCGCGCGGGTAATTACGGCGGCGGTGTGCGGGTGCGTGGCGATAGACGGCGCGCTTTCAACGCTGAAATTTTACCTGCGCATTGAGAGCATTATACAGCAGTCGGTATCAAAGATAACAATGGCGCTGCAGAACGACCTGCTTTCGGTGCAGGAAAAGGGCGCGTCTCTGAGCAAGATATACGACCTTAACACATGGCTTATGACAAGCTGCGACGAAATACCGTTCATAGACAATCTCATATACGACAAGAATTACAAGATAACCGCGATACTGAGCGAAAACTACATATGGCAGCAAACGCTGTTCTATGCGGCGGGGCTTATAGCGGTGCTTGGGCTTTGCATAGCGGGCGGCGCGCTGCTTATGCTGCTGGCGCGCTTTGCGGACAAATACAGGGCGGGACTGACACAAAAAAAGAAATCGGGGGCTAAAGTACAGATATGAACAAAACTCAGGCGCTGGAAGCGCTGAATCATGACAGGGCAAGAAACTCATTCCTTATAAGCACGATAGAAAAGCTGCAAGACCCCGAGATACACGCGGCGGACGGCTCATTCGCGGTGTACGAGCCGCATGACAGCACATACCTTTTCAGCCTTGCGGACGGCGGCGCGCTGGCGCAGCTGAAGCCCATGCTGCGGCACGAGTACCGCTCGTTCTACGTGAACGACCTGCGGTTCGCCCCGCAGGCGGAGCAGCTGTACAGCGGCGCGCAGATACAGCCGTATCTGCAGTACTACATAGAATCGTCGGAGTTCGTGTTCGACGAAAACGAGCTTAACGGCGGCGTGCAGATAGTGAAGCTTGACAGAAGCTGGACGGACTACATACTGTCGGTATACTCCCAAAGCGAGTTTTCGCGCAGGGATTACATAAACGAGTGCATAGACACTCTGCCGTGCTTCGGCGCGCTGTGGGAGGGCGAGCGCGTAGGTTTTATCCTGGTGCATACCAACGGCGAGTTAGGCCCTATAGCGGTGGACGAGCGAATGCGCGGCAGGGGCATAGCGAGAACGCTCAACCAGTATATGTTCAGGGAGTACACAAGGCTTGCGAGCATAGGCTGCCTGTTCGTACTTATCGATAACGAGAAATCGCACAGACTGTGCAGCGCCTCGGGCATAAAGCCCATGGGCGAAATAATGTGGGTCAATATCTGAGGGCGCGAGCAAGCTCTCGAGGAAAGGTGATAAAATATGAAAATCGGAAGTCTGATGAAGCGGGCGCTGGCTGCTGCGCTGTGCGTTATAATGGCGCTGTTTATGACGGGGTGCGAGCTTGGTTCGTTTGCGGGCAGCGACAGCGCGTCTGACGTAAACAGCGGCGAAAGCTCGGGGCTGCGCACGTCGCGCGCATACCTGCCCGTAAAGAAAGAGGGCGGCGGGAAATTCTGCATAGCGTATGTGGACATAGACCCGTACAACCCCACGTTCCGCCAGATTTATTACGCTATCGAGTCGCTGCGCGATATCGGGTGGATAAGCTACGACGCGCTGCCGTTCGACCCGGAAACGGACGCGGACTCGCTTGCGCTTATGAACTGGCTTGCGGACAACGCGCAGAGCGACTATCTGGAGTTTACGCGCGAGTCTAACTACTACACCTCCGTAAGCACCGAGGAGGAGATATACGAGAGCTTAAAGCCGCAGGTGGAAAGCGGCAAGATAGACGTTATCCTTGCAATGGCGACTTCCGTATCGGCTATGGTGCAGCGCTTTAACTTTGACGTGCCGCTGCTTATGTACGGCGTTTCGGACGCGGTAGGCTCGGGGCTTGTGCAGTCCGCGGAGGACTCGGGCAACGACAACTACTGGGCGCATATCGACTCGTCCGCGTACGAAAGACAGCTGCAATACTACTACGACACCGTAGGCTTCAAGAACGTCGGCGTTATTTATCAGGACGAGGTAGTAGCCGCAATGGACGACTACCGCGCCGTAGCGAAAAAGAACGGCTTTACGCTTACGGAGTACGTTCTCGTTAAGGAGGACGTTCCCGACGAGGACTACTACAGGGTATTCGCGGAATACATAGACAAGATGATAAACGAGGACAAGGTGGACGCGTTCGTAATAACGTCCAACTCCATCACCGACCTTGACATGGCAAAGCAGCTCATGCAGCGCTTTATGGACAAGGATATCCCCGTATTTGCGCAGATAGACACGGCAATGGTGCAGGAGGGCGCTGCGCTTCTCATCGTTGACCCGCGCGACGCTACGGAAACAGGCCCGTTCGTTGCGAATATCATAGGCTCTGTGCTTAACGGCTCAAAGCCGCGCGAGCTTGAGCAGGAGTACGGCAGCGCGCCGTACCTCACGCTTAACCTTGACGTTGCGGACGAGATAGGCTTCAAGCCGAGCTTTGAAATGCTTATCGCCTGCGAAAAGGTAATCTGCTCGGAATAATTGATAAGGGGATAGCTGCATGAAAAAGAAGGTAAGCAAGAACATATGGATACTTACGGTATTCGTTGTGTTTATAGCGGTCGCCATGTCGTTTGTTTCATGGCTAATATACGCGGTGTTCGCGGAGAACTACCGCGAGATAAAGCAGCAGTATTACGCTGTAGTATCGCACCAAATTGTAGAGGACATTGAAAACTCGGTTAAAAACGGCAAGCAGATAGAGCGCTTTTACGGCATGGACAAGGTGCTTAACAATATGCTTGATATCATAAGCACCAAAGAAGTGCCGCTCAACGCCGCCATAACCGACGTTGACGGAAACGTGCTTTACGACTCCTACACCGCCGCGGGCGAGGGCGCGGACTATTACAACGCGCTTATCGCGGGCGAAACGGTGCAGGCGAGCCTGCGCTTCGGGGACAGCTCGCAGAACTACGTTATCATAAGCCAGAGCGGTCATGAGATGATGATAATGCCCATATACGGCACGGACGGCTCGCAGATAGGCTCAATGCTGCTGTTTTACCGCACCGCGGACGTTGAAAGCGAGCTTTCGGGCGAAAAAGAGCGCAGCAACATGACTACGCTTATGTGCGCGGGCGCTGTGATACTCATTATGGTGGTGTATTTCATCGCCGTGCCGCGCTCCGTTTCAGACGACAGCGAGGACGGCGCGGACGAGGTAATGCGCTTTCGCAGAAAAGCGCTGCGCAACCGCGTGATGTTCGTTGTACCCGTTGTAATGATAATGGCGGGACTTATGGCGCAGTGCCTGTTCTCGTACAATGCGTATCAGAAGCGCTACAAGCGCGTTATGTTCGAGGGCGCAACGGGAATCTCGCGCTATCTCGGCGACATTATCGACGGGCTTAACGGCAAGGGCGTACCCTACGAAAAGATGAACGGCCTTGCGGAGTACCTTTCGGGCAAGGTGCAGGATTCGCCGCTGCTGTGGAACGTAAGCGTAGTTAGCGTTTACGCGGACACCTCGACGCTCCTGGAGCGCGACAGCGAGTACAACGTTTCGCTGCCGATAAGCACGGACGGCGAAAGCTCCATGCACATCAATATCGAGATATCCAAGGCGTACATAGACGAGAAAATGCTCAATATGCTGCTTGTGTTCGCGATGGCGTTCGCGGTGGCGATACTCATGATATACGAGCTGCTGAAGCTTCCCGACACGCTTTTCGCAAGGCTCTCGCGGGAATTCAGGGGTTCGCGCGAGGTGCAGGCGGCGACTGTTGCGCCAATGGTAAGGCTTGCGGCGTTTATAGCGTTCACGGGGCTTTATATCGGCACGCCGTTCTCCGCGGTGCTAATTAACCGGTGGAACAAAACGCTCTTTGGGCTGCCCGTAAACGTCGTGGCGTCTATCCCCATGACGGCGGAGCTGCTCTCAACAATGCTTTGCTCGCTGCTGCTTCTGCCGCTTTACAAAAAGCTCGGCGCGCGCACGGTGCTTACGGTTTCGGCGCTTATCTCGGTCGCGGCGCAGATACTCTGCTTTACCGCTGACGGCCCTGCGCAGCTCATTGCGTTCCGCTTCCTTTCGGGCATGGGCTTTGCGGGTATAAAATACGCGCTAAACACGGTAGTATCGCAGGGCTCTGTTACAGCGGACAACACCACCGACAACCTTGCGGCGCTGAACGCCGGGCTTCTGGGCGGCATTACCTGCGGCGCTTCGCTCGGCGCGGTAATCGCAGGCTCTATCGGCGTTCAGACGTCCTACCTTATCGCGGGCATTTTCATGGCGCTCTCGCTTGCGGCGCTGCTCGGGCTTTCCCCGTGGAAGCTTATTGCAGACAACAACGCTGCGGAGGCTGCGGCGGTCAAGCGCGAAAGTCAGAAAACGGGCGCGCTTTCGTTCCTCGGAAGCTTTGCGTTCTGGCGGTATATGCTGCTGGTGGCAGTACCCTTAAACTTCGGGCTTATGTTTGTTGTGGCGTTCTTCCCGAGCTTCGTTTCCTCAATGGGAATGAGCGATATCGTGACCTCATACGGCTACCTTGTAAACGGGCTTATCGGCATATATATCGGGCCTAAGCTTCTTAAGGCGCTCTCCCGCAAAATCGGCAGAACGTTCTGCGTGGGGCTGTCGCTGCTGATAGCGGCGGGCGCGGTGTTTATCCTAAACATAGATATCCCCGTTGTTATACTTATGACGAGCGTAGCGCTGCTGGGCCTGTTCGACGGCTTTGGCACGCCCGCGTGCAGCGACTACTACGTAAACTTAGGCTTTGTAAAGAAGATAGGCGCAAATCAGGCGCTTGCGGTACTAAGCGTTGTGGGAAGCGTCGTGCAGACGTTCAGCCCCGTGCTTTACTCGCTCATTCTCGGCAGCGGCATGGCGGGCGTGAATATCCTTGGAGCGGCGTTCGGCGTGTGCGCGGTGCTTTTTGTGATAACGGCGCGGCTCGGCGGCCTTGCAAAGGACGAGCAGAAGGACGCGGCGCGTCAATAAGCAGGTTTTGGCAGAAATGTCTGATTATATCGGTTAGAAAAGGAGAATAATATGTACAGCTACGCAACCAAGAGAAAACCAACATCTCCTGCTGCGGGACAGAGAAGCGCGCTTTCGCCGCGCGAGGAAAACTCTGCGCTGGGCAGCTACCTTTCGGGACTGAAAAGCAGCCCGCTGAGTATGTCGGGAGAGCTTCAGCAGAAGATACGCGAGCGCTGCGGCATATCCCCCGAGGGTATACGCGTGTACCGCGACAAGGGCCTTGCCGACCTCGGGCAGAAAGCGTATGCGAGGGGCAACGAGATACACGTTGCGGAAAACGCGGGCAGCCTTGATTCCGAAGCGGGACACAAGATGATACTGCACGAAACCGCGCATATCGTGCAGCAGGGCAAATCCCACAGCATAGCCGCGGGCATTAACGAAACGCCCGCGCTCGAGAGCGAGGCTCACGCCGTAGCCGACGGCGCGCACATGAACGCCGCGGGCTTCTCAGCGCCGCTGCCCGCGCAGGCAGCGCCCATACAGGGTCTTGGCAGGTGGGACAAGGCGAAAAAGTGGCTCGCTTCGGGCGGCAGAGCTATTGCAGGCGCGGCGAAAAAGACGGGCGGCGCGATAGCCAACGGCGCGGTAAGCGCCTACGACTGGGTGCGCAACAAGATGGACGACCACGCTGAACACAAGAAACAGAAAGAGGAAAGAGAAGGCCCCGGCTTCTTCTCGCGGCTTGGTACAAAGATATCCGACTCGTATCAGGGCAGCTGGCTGCAAACCGCGGTAAACGGCGCGGGCAAGGGGCTTAAAGCAGCGGGACACGGAATTGCAACCGCCGCAAAGGCTACGGGCAGAGGTCTTGCGGCGGCAGGACGCGGCATTGCAGGCGGCGCAAAATGGCTTGGCAGCGGCATTGCAAGCGGCGCAAAGTCCATCGGCGGCTGGTTTAAGGAGCGCTTCAAGAAAGACCCCAACGCAGAGCCGGGCTTCTTCTCAAAGCTTGGCACAAAGATATCGGACGCATATCAGGGCAGCATGCTTCAAAGAGGAGTAAACGCTGCGGGCAGAGGCCTTAAATGGGCAGGAAACGGAATCAAGAACGCTGCTAAAAGCGGCGCGGCAGGCATAAAGAAAGCGTATCAGGGCAGCTTGCTTCAAAGAGGAGTAAATGGTGCCGGCAGAGGCCTTAAAGCAGTGGGTCACGGAATAGCCTCCGTAGCGAAGATGGTGGGCGGCGGCGCTGTAAGAGCTGCCAAAGCAACAGGCAACTGGTTTAAGGACAGAAAGCAGGACGTGACCGACTGGTGGCAGGAAAAGAAAGACGCGATGGCGGAGCATGAAAAGACCCGCTACATGACCAACAAGGCGAACCGCGAGCTTTCCGAGGGCAGCGACTATGTCGGCAGAATCGAGGCTGCAAGGCTGGCTCTCGGCAACGGCGAAATCGGCGAGCGCATGAGAAACCGTGCGAACATCGACGACGTGCTTGATTATAAGAGCACCCGCGGCGAGGCCACTATGAAGGACAAGGCGAAGGGTATGCTTGCAAACAGGCAGAAGCTTGCCTCTACAGGCATAGGCGGCGCGCTCTCGCTCGGCGGTACGATAGGAAAGAAGTTTGTTGCGGATAACGTAGGCGGCTTTATAGAGGGCGGCGTTGGCGCGGCAAAGGGCGCGGCGAACCTTGCAATGCACGGCTATCAGAAGAGCAAGGTAAACGGCGTTTCCGAGGATACGCTGAAAAACGGCGCGACAGACGAGCAGGCGCGTATGCTGCGCTTAGCTCAGGGCAATATGTCCGACAAGCTGAGCCGCGACATGGTAGGCGACGGCTTTAACATCGCAAAGGGCGCGATAACAGCCGCAGGAACGGGTCTTAACTTCGTAGCTCCGGGGGCAAGTACGGTGGCTAAAGTCGTTGGCGCGGGCGCTTCGCTCGGCAGCAAGGTGGTACAGGGCGGCATGGCGTCGCGCGGCAACTGGCGCAGCATTAAGGACGAGATATTCGGCTCGGACGAAGATTATCAGGCGTTCAAAAAGGCGCACGGGCTGCGCAGCAAGGACATGAAGCTGCTTCTCGCAGAACAGACGGGCTTCAGAGACGTGGACGAAATGGCGGACGCTTCCAAGTGGCAGCAGGCGCAGACGATTGACGAAATGCTCGGACAGGACGGCGACAACGGCGCAAAGGCGCTTATGGCTGCAAAGGGAATTAAGGGCGACGCCCTTAAGGCCAAGGACCTTGACAGCATAGCCGAGGACGACGTAGGCACAGGCCTGTCCCTTAAGACCCTTGAGCATAACCGCGACCGCCGCCTTAAGAAAAGGGCCAAAGCAGGCGCGTAATAACCTAAACTAATGTTGACGAAAGGAACTGCACATGAAGAAATTATTTGAAAGACTCGGCAAGGAGCTTGAAGAAAGCGGCGTAGAATGGTCGATAAACGAGAGCAGCGGCGACGCGGCGCTGCGCCTGCTTATCAATGGCATAGGCCCTGACGGGGACGGCACGATACTTACCGAAATCAGCAAAGTACCCGTTGAAAACACCGACGCGGGGTACTATTACTACCACACAAACATTGCAAGGGATATCGACGCGCAGACGATTCCCGCGGTGCTTGCAAAGCTCAACGAAATAAACCTGCAGACGGTTATCGGCAACTTTGCCATACTCAGCGAGGAGCGCGTGATGTACCACAAGTACGTTCTGCGCACGCCCGTTGTGGACGAGGAGGCGCTCTACAAGCTGCTTGACGACACGCTCGTGGACGTTATAGCAACGGTAGACAACGAGTTTGTAGACCTCTTTCTTTCCCTCAAAGCCGACTGAATAAACGTCCCCCTGCAAGCGGTAAAGCCGTTTTGCAGGGGGATTTCTTTGCACAAAAATTCTGCCGAAAATTTGGCGGTTATGACGAACGCGGGGCGGACAGCGCGCCGAAAAATCCCGCTGGCGCTTTGCCTTTTGTTGAATGTGCTGCAAATTATACGCTCAAAACAAACAACCTGCACAATTTACGGCAAAAGCGGAGCATATACGATATGTTATCATGCACAAAAAGCCTTCGGGCTGTTTGTGCATTATTTTTCGCCCATTATTCGACAACATGAATTGCAATAAAATGTGTCGAAAAATACGTGCAAAATTTATTTTATTATGTTATACTTAAAAACAGGAGGTGCGATATGGTTTACGCGGCACACATTACAAAGGACGGCAGGGTTCAGACGGTTGAGGAGCATTGCCGCAATACTGCCGCGCTTTGCGCGCGGTATGCAAAGCGGTTCGGGCTTGAGCATATTGCGTGGATAGCGGGGCTTTTGCACGACCTTGGAAAGTTTATATGCGACTTTAACGGCTACATTCGCGGCGAAAACGGCATGACGCGCGGGCAGATTGACCACTGCTTTGCGGGGGCAAGGCTTATTACCGAGCTTGCCGCCCGCTCGCAGATAAAGCTTGCGCGGGAAACGGCGCAGCTTATCGCCCATGTTATCGTGTCGCACCACGGGCTTCACGACTGGGTGGACATAAACGGCGGGGATTATCTGAGCGAAAGGCTTTCGCGCTCGGACCGCTGGGACGAGATATGCGCAAACGCGCGGCAGCTTATTTCAGACGAGGAGCTGGCGGAGCGGCTTGCAAAGGCGGCGGAGGAGTACGCCGCGGCGCTCGCGAAGATACGCGCGATTACCGAGGGCGACGACAATGCCGTGAAAAAGCGCGCGTTTTACATGGGAATGCTCGAGCGCCTTGCAGAATCCTGTCTGATAGACGCGGACAGGACGGATACCGCGGACTTTACGGACGGCGTGCAGACCGTTGAGCGCGACCCCGCGCTGCTCTGGGAGGAAATGCAAGGGCGCATGGAAAGCAGGCTCGGCGAGTTTACGGACGATAGCCGCATTTCGGCGCTGCGGCGGGACATTTCGGACAGGTGCGCGCAGTTTGCAGAGCATCGCGTAGGCGCGGTAAGGCTTGTAGTGCCGACGGGCGGCGGCAAAACGCTCTCGTCGCTAAGGTTTGCGGTGGAATACTGCCGCAGGTTCGGCATGGAGCGGATAGTTTACACAGCGCCGTTTATGTCTATCCTTGAGCAAAACAGCGCGGAATTTAAGAAGATAGCCGGCGCGGAGAACTTTCTCGAACACCACTCGGACATTTTTTCGCGCATTGAGGACGATGGCGAGCTAGCCGACCGGGAGCTTGCCTGCGAGCGCTGGACAAGCCCCGTTATCGCAACAACGCTCGTGCAGTTTCTTAACGCCCTGTTTTTGGGCAGAACGAGCGCCGTGCGCAGATTCCACAGGCTTGGGAGAGCGGTTGTAATAATTGACGAGGTGCAGTCGCTGCCGCTTAAGTGCGTGTATATTTTCAGCCTTGCGGTAAATTTTCTGACTAAGGTAATGGGCTGCGCCGTGGTGCTGTGTTCCGCAACGCAGCCGCGGCTTGAACAGGGCGGCTGCGCCGTGATAATGGACGAGCAAAGTTCCATGACGGGCAACTATACCGAGGATTTCGAGGCGTTCAGGAGAACGCGCGCCGTGCCGCTGCTGAAAAACGGCGGCTACGACTACGACGAGGCAGCGCATATATGTATGGAGCGATTCCGCGAAAACGGCGACCTGCTTGTAATAGTAAACACGCGGCGCAGCGCGGCAGAGATGTTCAGCAGGCTGCGGGAGCTTAACGAGCGCGAACCTGTCCGCGCGGAGGCGTCGCACATAAGCACAAGGCTATGCCCCGAACACAGGCGCGCGGAAATAGCGCGGCTGCGCGGGCTTCTCGGCGAAAAAAAGCCTGTGATATGCGTTACCACGCAGCTTATAGAGGCGGGCGTGGACATAAGCTTCCGCTGCGTTGTAAGGGCGCTTGCGGGGCTTGACAGCGCAGCGCAGGCGGCGGGGCGCTGCAACCGCCACGGCGAGGACGAGTGCCGCAGCGTGTACATTATGGAGCTTGGCGGGGAGCGCCTTGACAGGCTGCCCGAGATAGCGCACGGCAAAAGCTGCGCAGGCACGGTGTGCGTTTACGGCGGGCATGAGGACGTTTTGTCCCCTGCGGCGGTGACGGACTACTTCGGCAGGTACTACCGCGAAATGGCGGGGGAGCTTCCGTACAGCTGTAAGGACGGCAGCGCCGATTCCACGCTTCTTGATATGCTGTCGCTGAACGAGAATCGCGGCAATAAAAGCGCGGGAACTAAGTACACGGGGCAGGCGTTCGCAACGGCGGGGCGCATATTCAGGGCGATAGACAGCGCCGCGCAGGCGGTGATAGTACCGTACAACGACGAGGCGCGTGAGATAATAGCGCGGCTGAACGGCGAGCTTTCCCCGCAGGAGGGACAGCGCCTTGCGCGGCAGGCGCAGCGTTACGCCGTAAACGTGTTTGAGGGCGAGCTTCGCGGGCTTACCGAAAGCGGCGCGGTATACGAGCTGCGCTCGGGCGCGCTTGCGCTGTGCGAGGGCTACTACGACAAGCAGCTTGGCATGACGGCGGACGGGCGTCCGCAGGACTATATTTTTTGATTCTATAAGGTAAGGAGTGATTGATTTGAGCAAAACAAAGCACGGCAATTTTGTCGAGTTTGAGGTAAGCGGCGACCTTGCGCTTATTTCGGACGTACTCACGAAAAGCGGCGGCGAAAAGACGAGTTACCCGATACCGACCTATGAAATGCTTAAGGGAGTGCTTCAAAGCTTGTACTGGAAGCCAACGTTCGTTTGGGTGATAGACTGCTGCCGCGTTATGAACCGCATAGTAACGGAGCGCAAGGCGGTTCGCCCGATAAAATACAGCGGGGGCAACGACCTTGCCTACTACACCTACCTGCGCGGCGTGCGCTATCAGGTGCGCGCGCATTTTGAGTGGAACGACAACCGACCCGAGCTTGCCGCAGACAGGAACGAGAACAAGCACCACAACATTGCCAAGCGCATGATAGAGCGCGGCGGCAGGCGCGACGTATTTCTCGGCGCGCGCGAGTGCATCGCGTATGTAAAGCCGTGCGTTTTCGGCGAGGGCGAGGGTTACTACGACAATGCGGGCGAAACGCTCTACGGCTTTATGTACCACGGCATAACCTACGCGGACGAAGCGGAACTCCCCGAGGACAAGGGGCAGCTTACCGTGCGCTTCTGGCAGCCGAAAATGGTAAACGGCGTTATCCATTTTGCAAGACCCGACGAGATACCCGAGGCGCACAAGCGCCACATAAGGGAAATGCCGATAAAGCCGTTCGGCGCGGAGCATGAGAATTTCTCGGGGCTTTGCGAGTTTGATTTTATTAACGGAGGTGACGAGGTTGAGCTGGACAGATGAGCTTGAGCGGGTGTATGAGCTGTGCATAGACCGCGCGGGCGAATTTGAAGCGCAGGGCGAAGCGCCGCTTCTTCCCGCGGCGCATTCCACCGCCAACGCGCAGATAACCGTCTGCATAAATCTCGACGGAACAAAGCCGCCGAGCGGTTTTGCGCAGACCGTGCCGAAAGAGCCGCGCTCGGAAACGGTAACGGTCATTCCCGTAACGGAGGCTTCCGCGGCGCGAAGCTCGGGCGTTGCTCCGCACCCGCTTAACGACAAGCTGATATATGTTGCGGGCGATTTCTCGCAGTACGCAGCGGGAAAGCGCGTTGACAACAGCAAGTACTACAGCGCGTATATGGAGCAGCTTAAAGCGTGGTGCGATTCGCCGTATACGAATGAGAAGATACGCGCGATTTACGCATATCTTTCAAACGCCGCGCTCATTGCCGACCTTGTTGAGGCAAAGGCGCTTGTAACCGACCCCGAAACGGGCAGGCTTACCGACGACAAAATAAACGGCATTGCGCAGCAGGACTGCTTTGTGCGCTTTAAGGTGAACGGCGAGCCGACATGGACCGACAAGGCGCTGCAGGAAAGCTTTATCCGCTTTAACAGCATGGGGCAGGGTGAGCCGCAGCTTTGCTACGCCACGGGCGAGCAGGCTGTGCCTACGTACAAGCACCCCAACAAGATACGCAATGCAGGAGACAAGGGCAAGCTGTTTTCCACAAATGACGAGAGCGGGTTTTCGTATCGCGGCAGATTCTGTACAAAGGAGGAGGCGGTGTCGATAGGCTACGACTACTCGCAGAAGATACACAGCGCGCTTAAGTGGCTTATAGCAAGGCAGGGGACGAATATCGGCGACCTTTGCATTCTCACGTGGGAAAGCGCGCTGAAGCAGCTGCCGAGCATTGTCGAGGCGGATATGTTCGGCGATACCGAGGACGAGAAGTACGACCCGCAGAAGGTCGAGAAAAACCTTACCGTGCATTCGCTTTTCGGGCATGAGGTCGCGCAGAGATACGGCGCGGACTCGAAAACCATGCTGCTTATGCTTGACAGCGCGACAACGGGGCGCGTTTCAATGTCGATGTACGCCGAGCTTCAGACGTCGGAGTACCTCGCGAATCTTAAGAAATGGCACGGCGACACGGCGTGGAACAAGTTCGGAAAGACGGCTTCGTTTTCCATGCGGGAGATTGCGAGCTATGCTTTCGGCACGGAAAAGGGCAGGTTTGTTGAATGCTCCCCCGATATAATGAAGCAGACCGTTCAGCGCCTTGTACCGTGCGCCGCGCAGGGGCGCAATATCCCGCAGGATATCGTAAGGGGGCTTGTTGCAAGAGCCTGCCGCCCTACCGCCTACGACCCCAATACGTCCCACTGGGAGGCTGTTTTATACTGCGCCTGCGGAATGCTTCGCAGGCAGACCATAGAGAGAAAAGGAGAATGCACAATGGCACTTGACACCGAAAGACGAACCCGCGACTACATTTACGGCAGGCTGCTTGCAGTCGCCGACAGGGCTGAAAGCTCCACCTACGCCAGAGATGAAGCCCGCACGACGAACGCCCGCCGCTTTTTCGAGGCGTTCTCGAACCACCCCTGCACCACATGGGCGGTGATAAACAAGAACCTGCGCCCCTATCTTGACCGCATGAACGAGGGCAGCCGCATAACCTACGAGAAGCTCATAAACGAGCTTACCGATATGATGAGCGTTGAGCAGTTCAGCGACAATTCGCCGCTTGCGCCCGAGTTTCTGCACGCGTACAGCTGCCAGCTGAACGCACTCTATACCAAAAAGACCGACGAGAATAAGGAGGAAAACTGACCATGAACGCATTACAGAACAAAATCGACTTTGCCGTTATCTTTACCGCGACCGACGCGAACCCCAACGGCGACCCGCTCAACGGCAACCGCCCGCGCGACGATTCCGAGGGCTACGGCGAGGTATCGGACGTGTGCATAAAGCGCAAGATACGCAACCGCCTGCAGGACATGGGCGAGTGCATTTTCGTACAGAGCGATGACCGCTGCGACGACGGCTGCGACAGCCTGCGCGCGAGAGCGGACAGCTGCGAGGAGCTTAAAAAGATTTCATCGGGCAAAAACACCGACCGCGACCTTTTTGCAAGGGCTGCCTGCGAAAAGTGGATAGACGTCCGCAGCTTCGGGCAGGTATTCGCGTTTAAGGGCGACACGGTGTCCGTTGGAGTAAGAGGACCTGTGTCCGTAGGTATCGCAAAGAGCGTATCGCCCGTTGACATAATTGCAATGCAGATAACCAAGAGCGTAAACAGCGAGGGCGGCAAGGCAGGCAAAGCCTCTGATACAATGGGTACAAAGAACCGCGTTGAGTTTGGAATGTATGTATTCAATGGGAGCATAAACTGCCAGCTCGCCGAGAAAACGGGCTTTACCGACGAGGACGCGGAGAAGATAAAGCAGGCGCTCATCACGCTTTTTGAGAACGACTGCTCCTCCGCGCGCCCCGAGGGCAGTATGCAGGTGTGCCGTGTTTACTGGTGGAAGCACTCCGCAAAGTACCCTGCGGCGTCCTCGGCTAAGGTTCACCACTCGCTTAAGATAACCGAAAAGGCGGGGCTTACCCACAAGCCGCGCAGCTTTGACGACTACGACATAACCCTTGAAAAGATAGAGGGGCTTTGCGAACCCGAAATCTACGGGGATATGTAATGGAGTACCGCGAGGACGATTACCTCATGCTCTCGGGAATACAGCACTTCGCATTCTGCCGCCGCCAGTGGGCGCTTATACATATCGAGCAGCAGTGGGCGGAGAATTTTCGCACAACGGACGGAAAAATAATGCACCGAAACGTGCATGACAGCGGCTTTAACGAGAGCAGGGGGAGCGTTCTTACCGTGCGGGCTATGCCCGTGGCTTCGGCGGCTCTCGGTATTTCGGGGGAGTGCGACGTGGTGGAGTTTCGCCCCGACCCGCACGGGGTGAGCATTCACGGCAGGGAAGGGCGCTACTGCGCCTGCCCTGTAGAGTACAAACGCGGCGAGCCTAAGGCGGGCGACTGCGACGCGCTGCAGCTGTGCGCGCAGGCAATGTGCCTTGAGGAAATGCTGTGCTGCGAGATACCGTTCGGCGCGCTTTATTACGGCGAAACGCGGCACAGGCTCAGGGTAGAGCTTACGCAGGAGCTGCGCGGCAGGGTAGGCGAGATATGCGCGCAGATGCACGAGTATTTCAGCCGCCGCTATACGCCCGTCGTCAAGCGCACGCGTTCGTGCAGCGCCTGCTCGCTTAAGGAGATATGTCTGCCGTCGCTCTCGGGCAGGTCGGCGAGCGCGTATATAAAAGAACGGCTTGGGGGTGACGAATCGTGAAAAAGCTGCTCAACACGCTTTACGTACTAACGCCCGACGCGTATTTTTCGCTTGACGGCGAAAATATCGTCATGCACCCGCAGGAGGGCGAGGAGCGGCGCGTGCCGCTTCACAACATAGACGGGGTAGTGGCGTTCGGCGCAAGGGGAGCTTCCCCCGCGCTGCTGGGCAAGTGCGCGGAGTACGGCAAGCCGTTTACCTTTCTGAGCCGCAGCGGCAGGTTTCTTGCGCGCAGCGAGGGCGAAGCGGGCGGCAACGTGCTTCTTCGCAGGGAGCAGTACCGCCGCGCCGACAGCGAGGCGCAGAGCCTTGACATAGCGCGCGGCTTTATCGTGGGCAAGCTATTTAACAGCCGCTATGTAGTTGAACGTGCGGTACGCGACCACGCGCTGCGCCTTGACACGGAGAAGCTGCGCAGGTGTTCGCAGTTCCTGTCGGGTTCTGTGGAGCAGGCGCTGTGCGCCGCCGACAGGGACTCGCTGCGCGGAATAGAGGGCGAGGCGGCAAAGGGATATTTTTCGGTATTCAACGAGCTGATATTGCAGCAAAACGAGGACTTTGTGTTTTCGGGCAGAAACAGGCGGCCGCCGCTCGACCGCGTTAATGCTCTGCTGTCGTTCGCGTATGCGCTGTCTGCGGGAATGTGCGCGAGCGCGCTCGCAAGCGTGGGGCTTGACCCGTATGTGGGATTCATGCACGCCGACCGTCCGGGACGGCGTTCGCTCGCGCTTGATATTATGGAAGAATTTCGCGCGGTAATGTGCGACAGATTCGCGCTTATGCTGATAAACAAGCGGATAATAGCCCCGCAGCATTTTGAACGGCGCGAGGACGGCGCGGTGCTTCTCAACGAAGATGGCAGAAAGCTGTTTCTTTCACAATGGCAGGCGAGAAAGCGCGAGGAGGTAAAGCACCCGTTCCTGGGCGAAAAGGTGGAATGGGGAATGCTGCCGTACGCTCAGGCGCTTCTACTGGCAAGGTATCTGCGCGGGGACATAGACGCGTACCCGCCGCTTATGTGGAGGTAGAAATGCTGCTGCTTATAACATACGACGTATGCACGGAGACCTCCGACGGCAAAAGGCGGCTGCGCAGGGTCGCCAAACAATGCATGAATTACGGCACGCGCGTTCAGAACTCGGTGTTCGAGTGCATAGTAGACGCGGCGAAGGCGCGCGAGCTGAAGCACATTCTCCAAAAGCTTGCAGACCCCGAAAAGGACAGCCTGCGCTTCTACGACCTCGGCAACAGCTACCGCAGCCGTGTTGAGCATTTCGGCGCAAAGCCCACGCTTAACGTCGAAGACCCGCTTATATTTTAGCCCGTATCCTCTTTATATTCCGCGCGAACCCCATGCTCACATAAAATGCGCAGGGTATTCGCGCACAAAAATCGGCACGGAAACGAGCGTTTCCCGAGCCAAATGCAAATTTGTGCAGCTGCTTTTGGGCACTTTGGCTAAAAAACAATGTCGCCCGCTATCATTTTTGCATGAGTTTGCAGTCGCCCCCTACGCGGGGGCGTGGATTGAAATCTTTCTTGCTAGCTTCTCAATGTGGGCTTAGAGCGTCGCCCCCTACGCGGGGGCGTGGATTGAAATCGTTAACCATCACTTTCTTGCCATCGAACACCAGTCGCCCCCTACGCGGGGGCGTGGATTGAAATGTCAAAATAATCGCCCGCATAAACCGTCTTAATGCGTCGCCCCCTACGCGGGGGCGTGGATTGAAATTAGTGATAAACTAAAAGATACGGGGTATATGTAACGTCGCCCCCTACGCGGGGGCGTGGATTGAAATGTCAAAATAATCGCCCGCATAAACCGTCTTAATGGTCGCCCCCTACGCGGGGGCGTGGATTGAAATCGTGCGGATTTTTTTATATCCGTGTTTGTTTGCAGGTCGCCCCCTACGCGGGGGCGTGGATTGAAATTGGAAAAAGAAACAGGTCACACCCCTACACAAGCGGTCGCCCCCTACGCGGGGGCGTGGATTGAAATCCTTGTAGTCATAATTTATCTCCTACCAATCACAACGTCGCCCCCTACGCGGGGGCGTGGATTGAAATATAGTTGCACCTTTCGTAAAAATTGTGGGCGGCGGTCGCCCCCTACGCGGGGGCGTGGATTGAAATTGTCGTGGGGATTTTTTTATCTCCCCCTGTGATTGTCGCCCCCTACGCGGGGGCGTGGATTGAAATTTACTGCTCTCGAGATATCTAATTATCTTGCTGAGGTCGCCCCCTACGCGGGGGCGTGGATTGAAATTCGTCAAGCTCAATGCACGTTGTCCACCCGTGCAGTCGCCCCCTACGCGGGGGCGTGGATTGAAATTGCCGAGAGCTTAGCCGCTGCCGATTATGCTGATGTCGCCCCCTACGCGGGGGCGTGGATTGAAATAGTATGTGTTTATACCCGAGTATCACGAAAGCGGGCGGTCGCCCCCTACGCGGGGGCGTGGATTGAAATCCTGTGCGAGGTGATATCCCCTGATAGCACCTGCTCGTCGCCCCCTACGCGGGGGCGTGGATTGAAATGTTCTTAGCACCGACAGGCGAAATGCGCGCCTCAAAGTCGCCCCCTACGCGGGGGCGTGGATTGAAATTTTTGTACGCATAATTTTATCTCCTACCAATCACAGTCGCCCCCTACGCGGGGGCGTGGATTGAAATGTACCTATCCATTTTGTTACCTCTTTCTGTCGTGGGGGTCGCCCCCTACGCGGGGGCGTGGATTGAAATGGGTTAAGTCAACAGGATAATATGATAAGTCTACCGTCGCCCCCTACGCGGGGGCGTGGATTGAAATTTGCTGGCTGCAAGGGCAACGATGCGAACATATGGTCGCCCCCTACGCGGGGGCGTGGATTGAAATTATCTACAAGCTCTGTAAAGCCCTCCTTGATTAAGGTCGCCCCCTACGCGGGGGCGTGGATTGAAATTTAGGGTTTTAGTGCATTGTGCCGCTCACTCATTGTCGCCCCCTACGCGGGGGCGTGGATTGAAATCACGCGACGATACAATCCTCGCCAACAATACCTGTCGCCCCCTACGCGGGGGCGTGGATTGAAATAAGCTTACGAGAATAAGGAAAAAATTGGAAAGCAGTCGCCCCCTACGCGGGGGCGTGGATTGAAATATTATCTCCCTACTGGGGCATATACATTACGGCGGTCGCCCCCTACGCGGGGGCGTGGATTGAAATATAACTGTCCTCCTTGTGATTTTACCGTGCGTACAGTCGCCCCCTACGCGGGGGCGTGGATTGAAATCTTCAACATGGTTTACTTTGACGGCATAACTGATGTCGCCCCCTACGCGGGGGCGTGGATTGAAATAAGAATCTGCAAGTTGAGTTTGGTAAAGCGTTTGTGCGTCGCCCCCTACGCGGGGGCGTGGATTGAAATTTGTCCGTGTACTGCCTCGTCTGAAGCTCGCCCTCGTCGCCCCCTACGCGGGGGCGTGGATTGAAATTTGCTGTGAGCTTACCGTTCAGAAGCAGGAATTTCGGTCGCCCCCTACGCGGGGGCGTGGATTGAAATCGCACCTACTCGTTGAATTTGTATATAATGCACAAAGTCGCCCCCTACGCGGGGGCGTGGATTGAAATTCCCTTAATGAGGGGGCAGCTTCTGCCGCCCCGTTGTCGCCCCCTACGCGGGGGCGTGGATTGAAATTTGTAAGCCTTAACGCCGCTTGACTTCGTGCCTTTAAGTCGCCCCCTACGCGGGGGCGTGGATTGAAATTCCTCCGCTCCAGTTGTTGTTACCGAGGCTTTTTGCGTCGCCCCCTACGCGGGGGCGTGGATTGAAATTGGTAAATTTGTTGCGGGAGTATGGACACGATTTGAGTCGCCCCCTACGCGGGGGCGTGGATTGAAATATGTTATGCCTTTCTGGTGTTTAGGATTTCCTTTCGTCGCCCCCTACGCGGGGGCGTGGATTGAAATTGTCACGCTGACAAAGTTAAACGCGGCAGAAATGGCGTCGCCCCCTACGCGGGGGCGTGGATTGAAATAAGAGGAGGCATTACTTATGATTTTATCTGCTCTTGTCGCCCCCCACGCGGGGGCATGGATTGAAATTATGACGGGGCAGAGTATTACAGTTATAGTTTTGTTGTACCCTTCATGAGCAACGAGAGCTTCGTGCCGCCCCCACGCTCGCCCGCGAACTAAAAACCCTCCCCATCTCACACCGTAATAAACTCCCGCAGCTTTTCAAGCGTTGCCTTGCCGATACCGTTCACGTTCAGCAGCTCGTCCACCGAGCCGAACGCGCCGTGTTCCTCGCGGTAGGCGACTATTGCGCGAGCCTTTGCCGTGCCTACGCCGCTTAGCGCTGTAAGCTCCGCGGAGTCGGCGGTGTTTATGTTTACAAGAAGCCGTTCGGGCGCTTCAGTAGAGCCTTGCGCGAGAACCGCGCTTTCAGACTCGCTCGCGGCTGTGTTCTCAGCGGCGCGCTGCGCGGACTTTATGAGATACGGAACGGATTCCGTGAAGAATACCCACACAATGCAGACCGCCACAAATATTCTGAGCGGCGTTCTGAGCTTGTTTAGCAGCGCTTTCACCAACGACATCACCCCATGTTTTTTTATGATTATAGCATAACTGCGGCAAAGTTCGACATTTTTTAGCCGTGCAACCTATTCGGCAGAACTGCGCCTGCCGCACATTATTACGAAGATTTGGCGCGCCCACGTTTTTTGTGCATTTGTCGATGATGTGATACCGAAAAAGCGGAAAACATCTGTCAGAAAGATGGGTAAATAAATCTTTTGATTTTATTTGTGGCGAACTAAACAGTTCTCAATCATTTTTTATTCCTCACTACACTTTTGAAAAGGTATTTACAAACGCGCCTTAATGTGCTATAATAAATACAGTTGATTTTCAAACATTATGGGAGAGGATAACATGAACAAACACAAAACAAAATGCCTTGGCGCGGCGCTTCTTGCCGCAGCAATACTAACCCTCGCGGGCTGTGCGCAGAATGAGAAAGCCGAAAGCGCGCCCGCTTCCGTAACAGAGCCTGCGGCAGAATCCGTCACGGAAGCTGTAACCGAACCCGCCTCCGAAAGCTCGCCCGTGGCAGAACCCACTATAGAAGCCATAGCAGAACCCGCCGCGGAAGCCGTAACCGAACCCGCCGCGCCCGCAGCGACTACCACGCAAACCACACCGTCAGCCGAACCCGCAGGCATATCCGAGGCAGCACGCGATGAAGCCAACCGAAAGGCACAGGAACAGCAAGCAGCTCTTGACGAGCTGATTGCCACGCCGGAGCAGGAAGAACAGGCAGCCAAGGATAAGCAGGAACGCCAGGAGATGGCTGATAACACGCCTGCTTACACAATTGACGGCATACCCCTAACCACAGAGGGTGGTTTAACAGAGCCAGCAAAGCCCACCAAGGATTACAAGCTTCCCAAGAATGCACAGCTTGAGTTCACCGGCGACGCATCCAAGGCTGAGCGTACAACCTTACCCGATGGCTGCTACTGGACGCCAACTCCCGTTTACCCTGAGGCTTTCACAGATCCAGCCGGCAATCTTTGGATTAATAATAAGATCCCAGAAACTACAGGTTCTTGGGGCCGAGTGCAGGGTTACTACGATGCTACAGGTGATTATAATCCTTCTCAAGCTGAGATAGATCATATGGCCGCCCTCACAGCAGCCGACCATGACATCAATGTCAACGGCCCTTCCGGCGACGGCATGTCCAATATGACTCAGCAAGAAGCTGATGAGCTTGCTGAGATCTTTGGATTCGGTAAGGAAAACAACTAGCCGAAGATATACTTAATCTTTGGAGTTGAGCTAATTCAACAACAAAAAAATGCCCCCGACATCTAGCTAGGGCATTTGCCATATAATGATATACTATAATCCTCAAGGCAGTTTAAATGTTTAGGGATTGAAAAAACTATTGACCTTTCGTTCTCTTTATGATATTTATGATATATTAAATTTATTATAACGGCGCGCCATACTCATACCCAAAAGGAAGCGCCCCCATGATTTCCGCCGTGCTTGCCTTGCTCGAATCGGACGAGCAGCGCAGCGCTCTTGCGGAGTTTTACGCCCGCAGCAAAAACCGCCTGTATTACATAGCCCTCTCAAAGCTGCACAATTCGGCGGACGCCGAGGACGCGGTGCAGGAGGTGTCTTTTCGCGGATAGCCGACAAGCCCGAGAGCTTTTTGATATTCCGCCCGAAAGCAGAGCCGCATACGCGGGCGTAATAGTCAGAAATATTGCGGCGGATATGATTGAGCGCATAAACAAAGCCGCCTGCGCCGAGCTTTACGAATCGGAGCTTGAAGATAACGCGTCGCTTGAGGACGCGCTTTTTGACAGGGTATCCCGCGACGAGGCGGTGAATTTTATAGACAGCCTGCCCGATTCGCAGAGAAGCGTTATAATGCTCCGCTGCTTGGGGCTTTACTATCGACGAAACAGCGCGGCGGCCGGGCATTACGAATTGACATAATAACGCGAGTGAAAACGGGAAAGACGAAAAGCGCCTTTCCCGTAACTGATGGCGGAAGCATTCCGCTTGGTCGGAGTGACAGGATTCGAACCTGCGGCCTCAACATCCCAAATGTCGCGCGCTGCCAACTGCGCTACACCCCGATAAGCCTGCGTTATTCGCAGGACTATAATATTATACCGCAAAAAAGCGGATTTGTCAAGAGCGCGGGGGCGCGGAAAGGGGGCGGGCGCGTAATTTTCCGCAAAAATTCTTAAATAATGTAAAAAGCCCTTGATTTTTTTTGTGAAATATGCGAAAATATTAAAGTAGGATTTTATGCGCCGAGCATAGCTTTTGCGCTGTTACATATATTTTTTTTGAGGAGCGTCTGCGGGAATGGCACAGTTTTTTAATTTCAAGGGCGACTACTTCGGGCTGACCGACGACGAGGTAGAGAACAGAGCCGACCTTTACGGCTACAATATATACACCAAAAACGAGAAGAAGCGCGACGGCTTTTCCGTGGTGAAAACGGTGCTGTCGCCGAACGTTATACTTATGCTGCTTGCGGGCGTGCTGTGCTTTTTTGGCGGGGGCGTAGGCTCGGGCGTTGCGATAATCGTTATAGACGCGCTCTACGTAGGGGCTGAGGCGTGGTTTGGCAGAGCCTCTGACGAGCGCCTTGCGGGGCTGCGCGAAAGCACCGAGATGAAGTACCGCGTTATCCGCAGCGGAAAGCCCGTGCTTGTGCCGCGCGAGATGATTGTGAACGACGACCTTATCGCCGTGCAGGGCGGCGAGCGCGTTCCTGCGGACGCGTTCATACTCGAGTCGCGCGACCTTACAGTAGACGAATACGTACTTACGGGCGCGCATGACGCCGTTGCAAAATACGCGGGCGCTATCTCCAAGGCGGAGCTGCACCCCGATTTCCTCTACAGCGGAACGTCGGTGATGAGCGGTACGGCAATATGCAAGGTGAGCGCTATCGGCGTTGATACTAAGCTCTACCAGAAATACGGCGAGCGCCCCGACGACCACGCGTATTACACCTCGCTTGAAAAAACCGTGCGGAGCATTGTGCCGTTCTGCTGCGCGGTGGGCGGGTGTATCGCGCTTGCGTCGCTTATAATATGGCTTGTTACGGGCGGCGAGGTCGTGCCGAGCGCCCTGCGCGGCATAACGCTCGGGCTGTGCTTTATTCCCGCGGGAATGAGTACGGTTATCCGCATGAACTATATGCGCTGCGCGGACGAGCTTCTTTCGGGGAACGCTATGGTGCGCTCGCTGTCGGATATCGAAAAGCTCAACAGCTTAAGCGTGCTGTGCGTTGAAAAAGAGGGCGCTGTGTCGCGCACCGCGCCCGAGGTTCGCGGGATTTACGCAGAGAACGAGGAGCTTCTTTTCAAGACCGCCGTTCTCGCTATCGAGCAGAACACCGCAGACCCGTGCGAAAAGGCGTTTTTGCTGCGCGCGGCGTTCTTTGACGAAAACATTACCGACATATGCCGCGCGGGCAAGCAGCTTGAAAAGCTCCCCGACAGCAGCGAGGTGCTGAGCGGCGCGCTGTGGAGCATAGGCGGCGCGAAGCTCTACTGTATAAAGGGAGCGCCCGAGCGCATACTTACCCTTTGCAGGATGAAGGGCGGGGCGCTTTACGCCGCGCAGAAGAAATACGCGGATTATTACGCGCAGGGCTGCCGCGTTATAGCGTTCGCCTGCGCGGACGCAAGTCAGGGCGACGTTGACAGCACCGCGGGGTTCTGCTATACCTTTGCGGGGTTCGCCGCGTTCGCAGCGCCGCTTCGCGATAACGCCGCAGCCGCAGTCGCGACCTGCCGCCGCGCGGGGGTAAGGGTAGTGATGATGACGGACGACGCTCCCGCCGCAGCCGCTGCCACGGGCAGAATGATAGGCCTTGGCGGCACGCCCATAACCTCAAAGCAGGTGGAAGCCGCAATGAACTCCGAGGGCGGCGCAGTCCCCGATTCGGACGTATGCTCAAAGCTCACCGCGCGCGAGAAGCTGTGGATAATGTCGCAGCTTAAGGCGCAGGGCGAGGTAACGGCGTTTGCCGCTACGCGCGCGGGCGACGTGGAAATGCTCGAGGCTGCGGACATAGGCGTTACGATTTCGCAGCACTCCTCGGGTTCTGCGCTCGAGGCTTCGGACATAATAATGAATGACGACGACCTGTCGTCCATAGCGGACGCAATTGCAATGGCAAGGCAGGCTCACCGCAATATAAAGCGTGCGGTTTCGGCGATGATTTCGGGCTACACGGCGCTTGTTATCCTTAATATGTTCAATCTTTTCGGCGGCGCAAAGCTCATGCTTAACCCCGCGCTTGTGTGCGCAGCCACGCTGCTGCTGATACCAGCGTGCGCGCTGTGCTATCTGGGCTGCCGCAGCGATATGGGAAAGAGCATGCCGCCGTCCGCATACGTTACAAGCCGCAGGATAAACCTGCCGTTTATCGGCAACGCCGCGCTTATCGGCGTGCTTACGGGGGCTGTCGCGGTGGCTTCGTATATGTTTATGTACAACGGCGCGAACACGGACTTCGCGAGGAGCTGCGCGCTCATTTCCTTTGCGGTGGCGACGGCGGTGTTCGGGCTGTCGCAGCTGTCGCGCACAAACCCGCTTGGGGCGCTTGTTTCCACTGGGAAGACCGCGGCGCTGCCGCTTGCGGGCATAATCGTGCTGAGCCTTGTTATGGTGTACGTCCCGGGGCTTAACGCGGCGTTCGGGCTTACGGCGGTTGACGCTCTGGCGGTGTTCATTTCGGTGGTGACGGGTCTGCTGCCGCCGCTTGTATATTTCTTTGTAAGGCACTTTATTTCGTTCAGGTAAATCGGAGGTACTATGAAATTTTTTCTGCGCTGCATAAAGCTCTTTATTTTCGGAATCATCTTCGGCATAGCAAACGTTATCCCCGGGGTAAGCGGCGGCACAATGCTTGTTGTATTCGGCATATACGACGAGCTGACGGAAGCTATCTCGGGAATCAAGGCGATATTCAAGCACCTCGGCTTTCTTATTCCGCTGGGACTTGGCGCTGTGGCGGGCATATTCGGGTTCTCGGTCGTAGTCAAGTGGCTGTTTGAGAATTTCGGGCTGCAGACGAATATGTTCTTTATCGGGCTTATCCTCGGCAGCGTTCCGCTTATAGTGAAGATAGGCACGAGCGAGCAGAAGGCGAAGCCCGCGTGCATAATCCCGTTTCTCATTGCAATGGCGGTCGTTGTGGGCTTAAGCATACTCCAGCGCGCGGACATCGTAAACCTCACGGAGCAGACCGTCGAGGGCTTCGACATAATATTCACGATAAAGATAATGCTGTGCGCAATGCTTGCGGCGGTTACAATGATAATCCCGGGAGTGAGCGGCTCGTTCGTCATGATGCTTCTTGGCATTTATCAGACGGTCATAGACTCGATAACGCAGCTTCGCATTATGGTGCTGATACCCTTTGCAATAGGCGCGGCGGCGGGCATTATAGGCGGCGCAAAGCTCATTTCCGTACTCATAAGCAAGTACAAGCTTACGGTCTACAGCGCCATCATGGGGCTTGTGGTAGGTTCGGTGTACGCCATTCTCCCCGAGGACTTCGGCTTCACGCTGCAAACGGGCTACGGCTTTGTATGTCTGTTCTTCGGCATAATCGCCGCAGTGTTGATAGAGCGCCTTGGCAGGCTTGGGGAGGAACAACAGGCGTAACGCACGCCCTTGCGGGGTATTAGCGCCGCATTCGGCGCGGGGAATTTTTATGCCGCGCTCGGCGGGGGAGCTGCCCGTGTGGGGCAATAGCGCCGCATTCGGCGCGGGAATTTTTACGTCGCGCTCAGCGGGGGAATGCGCCCGCAGGGCGCGGCGTGCTGTTTTGGCGCTTTCCACGAGGGAATGCACCCGCAGGGTGCAGCGTGCCGCTTCGGTAAGCAAGAAGCCCCTGCTAGGGGCTAGACGCTTAACTTATTTTCTAGCTTCGCTATCGGCGCTTCATCATTTGGACATTCCATGTCCCTGCAATGCGAGGGAACACCCTCTTGGGAGAGGGGGAAGAAGAAAATCCGAACAAAAACGGGGACTTCCCTGTTGCCCTTAGTTGGCGGCGTCGTGCCGCCTTTTGGGGCAACGCCGCAAACGTCCTGTTTGCGCCCTCTCCCAGTCGGGTTTTCCCTCGCGCTCCTTTTCCCCTCAACCCTCTCCCCCTTGTCGATTTTTCTTGTGGCTGCGTTGGAATTGCCCTGCGGTTGTTTCAGCGCGGTCGTGGTGGTGGGGTACGCTTTGTAGGTGTGTGGCGCGACAGAGCAGAGGGCTAAATCCGTGGCGGAGGGCGTTATATACGTGTGGGCTTATGTGATTGCAAATTTCTTTTGTTAATTTTATGTACGTTCATCTTTTAGGCATAGAGTGTGAAATGGAATGTCCTTGACTTTTTTGCACACACCGACACACCAATAAAAATACACAACAAAACGGCAAATAAATAGCACACAAAGACGCGGAAACAACCGCGCCATATTTTTATGCCGGCAAAAGTCACATTAAAAATTTCTCGCACCTTATCATTCACGTATATATCGCCCAAAGCAACGGATTTAGCCCTCCGCCCTGTCAAGTCACACATCTACAAGGAGTGTCTTACAATCTTGTCCAAAAAGCGACAAAATAAATTTACTGACACATAATTGTTTGCGTATATACCGCCCCCTGCCACGGATTTAGCCCTCTGCTCTGTCGCGATGCAGACCTACAAGGAGTGCGTACCCTATTCGACCACGTGTAATCATCAATAGGGCAAATCTCGTGCGACCACAAGAAAAATCGACAAGGGGGAGAGGGTTGAGGGGAAAGGGAGCGCGAGGGAAAACCCGACTGGGAGAGGGGGAACGTCGATTTTTGTTCGGATTTTCTTTTTCCCCCTCTCCCAAGAGGGTGTTCCCTCGCATTGCAGGGACATGGAATGTTCCAAAGATGAAGCGCCGATAGCGCAGCTACTCAATAAATTGAGCGCCCCGCCCCTAGCAGGGACTTCCCGCTTCCCAAAGCGGCACGCTGCCCCCTGCGGGTGCAATCCGTGCGGCAAACAAAGCAGCACGCCGCGCCCTGCGGGCGCATTTCCCCGCTGAGCGCGACGTAAAAATTCCCGTGCCGAAAACGGCGCACCCGTCCCCGCACGGGCAGCTCCCCGCCGCGACGCGGCGAAATTCCCGCGCCGAAAGCGGCGCACCCGCCCCCGCAAGGGCAGCCTGCGCCGAAGGCGGCGCAAAACATTCACATAATTTTCACAAAAAAGCCCTTGACTTCGAGTAACCCGAAGATGTTATACTATAATATAACAAATGCCCCCCGCGCAAAAGGAGTGCGCGCTTCGGGCAGAGGGAGAGGTGAGTTTGTGAGATATCGTGTGAACCGCAGGACGGGCGACAGAATCAGCGAGGTCGGCATGGGCTCTGCGTACCTGTACGAGGCGGGGACGAAAGCCGCCGTTGCTGCGCTCGAGCGCGCGGTCGAGGGCGGGATAAACTTTTTCGACCTTGCCGCGGGCGACGGCGCGGCGTTCCCGATGTACGGGCAGGCGCTGCACAGCGTGCGCGACAGGGTGCTGTACCAGATACACTTCGGCGCGGATTATACGTCGGGGAGCTACGGCTGGTCGCTTGACGCGGAAACCATCAAGCGCTCGGTGGCGTGGCAGCTTGAGCAGCTGAAAACCGACCATATCGACTACGGCTTTATTCATTGTCAGGACGAGCTTTCGGACTGGGAAACCTACCGCAAAAACGGCGTGTACGATTACGTCTGTTCGCTGAAAAAGCAGGGCGTGGTGCGGCATATCGGGCTTTCTTCCCATACGCCCGCCGTTGCTGTGCGTATAATGGACGAGGCGGACGTCGATATGCTTATGTTCTCGGTGAACCCCGCGTACGATTACGGCCACGGCGAGTTCGCCAACGGCAGCGTTGACGAGCGCGCGCAGCTCTACAGCCGCTGCGAGCGCGACGGCACGGGCATTTCCGTGATGAAGCCGTTTTCGGGAGGGCAGCTGCTCAACGCGGCTTCTTCGCCGTTCGGAAAGGCGCTTACGGTCTACCAGTGCATTAAGTACGCGCTCGATAAGCCGGGCGTGCTTACCGTAGTGCCGGGCGCTGCGGGCGTTTCGCAGGTGGAGGCGCTGCTGCGCTATTTCGACCAGCCCGAGGAGGCGCTCGACTATTCCGTTATAGGAACGTTCGCGCCCGCCGCCGCGGAGGGTAAATGCGTGTATTGCGGCCATTGCCGCCCGTGTCCCGCAGGTATAGACATAGGTCTTGTGAATAAGTACTATGACTTAGCGCTTGCAGGGGACGCCATGGCGGCGCAGCATTACCGCACGCTTGAGCGCACCGCGGCGGACTGCATTTCCTGCGGACATTGCGACGGCAGGTGTCCGTTCCATGCTGAGCAGAGCGCGCGAATGGCGCAGATTAACAAGTATTTTCAGGAGGGACAGCAATGAGCGAGTATTTCGGAAAAGATGTTTTTAAGCTTGGCTTCGGACTTATGCGCCTGCCAAAGCTGCCCTCGGGCAAAATAGACGTGGAGCAGACCGCGCAGATGGTAGACCGCTTTATGGAAGCGGGCGGAACGTACTTCGACACCGCGTTCGTGTACGACAACGGCGAGTCGGAGGAGGTAACGCGCAAGGCTCTTGTTGAGCGCCACCCGCGCGAGAGCTACACGCTTTGCACCAAGCTTTGCGCGTGGCAGCAGTGCCGCGACGAGGAGAGCGCTAAGCAGCAGTTCTACACAAGCCTTGAAAGAACGGGCGCAGGGTACTTTGACTTTTACCTGCTGCACGCATTACAGCGCAGCAATTACAAGAAATACGACGAGTACCACATCTGGGACTTTGCAAAGGAGCTTAAGGCGAAAGGACTTATCAGGCACTACGGCTTTTCGTTCCATGCAGACCCCGCGCTGCTTGAGGAGCTGCTGAACGGCCACCCCGACGTTGATTTCATTCAGCTGCAAATAAACTACGCCGACTGGAACAACCCGGGCGTTGCTTCCGCGGAGTGCTACCGCATAGCGCGCGAGCATGGCGTGTCCATAACCGTAATGGAACCCGTAAAGGGCGGCGCGCTTGCAAACCCGCCCGAGGGCGTGCAGAAGCTGTTCAAAAGCGCAGACCCGAACGCCTCTATGGCGTCGTGGGCTATCCGCTACGTAGCTTCTATGGACGGCATTATCACGGTGCTTTCGGGTATGTCCAACATGGAGCAGATGGAGGACAACCTCTCGTACATGAGGAACTTCAAGCCGCTTACCGCGCAGGAGCAGGAGATAATCACAAAGGTGCAGGCGGAGCTTGTGAAGGACCACTCCATTAAATGCACCCGCTGCCACTACTGCACCGACGGCTGCCCTATGGGGATTGCGATTCCCGAGATATTCGCCGTGCGCAACAACGAGCTTAAGGCGAAAAGCTGGGACGGCGGCAAGCAGGCGTACGCCATTGCAACGCAGGGTAAGGGCAAGGCTTCCGCGTGCGTTGAGTGCGGCCAGTGCGAGGCTGCCTGTCCGCAGCACCTGCCCGTAATTTCGCTGCTTAAGGATTGCGTGTGCATGGAATAACACGCCCGTAGAACATATAAGGAGGAAATACATATGCTGGAAAACGCATTGACAATGAGAAACGTATCCGCCGGCAGGAAAATCACCTGCAAAACGCTTGTAAGCGCGGGGCTTATCGCGCTTGCGGTGGTGCTGCCGCAGCTGGTTCACCTTGCGGCGGGGGCTTCGGGCGGCGTTAAGTGGCTGCCTATGTACCTGCCCGTGCTTATAGGCGGCTGCCTGCTTGGCGCGCGCTGGGGGCTTGCGGTGGGCGTTCTGTCGCCGCTTGCAAGCTTTGCGGTAACAACTATCATGGGGAATCCCATGCCCGCAGCGGCAAGGCTGCCGTTTATGATGGCGGAGCTTGCGGTGTTCGCGCTGGTTGCGGGGCTGTTCACACGTAAGATAGCTGACAGGGCGCTGTGGGCGTTCCCTGCGGTTATTGCGGCGCAGCTTGCGGGCAGGGCGGTATTTATGGGACTTGTGGCGCTCTTTCAGGGCGTAACGCCGTTCACCCCCGCAATGATTTGGCAGCAGATTTGCACGGGTCTGTGGGGACTTGCGGCGCAGGCTGCGCTTGTACCCGCTGTAATAATCGCGCTGCGTGCGCTTTTGCTTAAGGAGCGCGGAAATGACTGACCTCGAGCGCGCAAAGGCGGGGCTTAAGGGGCATTCGATATGCCTTTGCATGGGAGAGGAGCTGCTGACGGACGACGGCAGGGGCATTTCTCCTATGGTGCGCTTTATAGGCGAGGGCAGGGAGCTTTCGGGCTGGTCTGCTGCCGACGTTATTGTGGGAAAGGCTGCGGCGGCGCTTTTCGTTAAGGCGGGCGTAAGCGCGGTCTACGGCGAGGTAATGTCGGCGGCGGGCGCGGAGTATCTGAGAGCGCACGGCGTGGAGGCTTCGTGCGGCACGCTCACCGAGCGTATCATGAACCGACAGGGAACGGGCATATGCCCCATGGAGCAGGCGGTAAGCGGCATAGACGACACCGAGGAGTGCTGCAAGGCGCTGTGCGAAAGGATTTCGCAAATGCGAAAAGGCGGCTGACGGAGCAGCTGCACCTTTCTCCCCAGCCTGAGGTTATGTTTTTGGACAAGTATGTTCGGCTGTGAATCTCTCACAGCCGCACCCAGACCGTCGAAAAACCCCCATACGGGGGTTTCACGACGGGGCATCCGCGCTGCGCGCACGGTTTGACGGCACACCGTCAACCCGCACACTTGCGCGGATAGGAGAGTTTTTTGCCTCGGGAAGCCCGAGGCAAAAAAGTTATTTCAAAGCCCGCATACGCGGGCAAAAAATGACTTTTTCGACAGACTGTGTGCGAGCATTAAAGCTTTTCATACCAAAGATTAGACTTCGTAATGCAAAATCACCATTTTGCAGGGGGTATTTCCCACATATTTCACAAAAATACCCTGCGGGTATTGCAAATAAGCGCGAAAAATGCTACAATAAATAAGTACGCCGCAATATTCGGCGCAAATACAGAACCAAAAAAAGGAGGACACAAATGGGAGACATATATGTAATTGTCGCATTTGTGATTTATGCGCTGGTCATTCTTGCAATAGGCATTATATCCTACAAGAAGTCTAAGAGCATGAACGACTATTTCATCGGCGGCCGCCAGCTCGGCAGCTGGACTACCGCAATTTCCGCGCAGGCCTCGGACATGAGCGGCTGGCTGCTTATGGGTCTGCCCGGCGCTATCTTTGCAAGAGGTCTCACCGAAAGCTGGATAGCTGTCGGACTTTTCATCGGCACATATCTTAACTGGAAGATACTTGCTGCAAGGCTTCGCAGAATGTCCTACGCGGCGGGCGACGCTATCACAATCCCCGAGTATTTCCAGAAGCGCTTTTTCACCAAGAATCCCGTTATCCGCTTCGCCTGCGCGGCGATAATCTTCGTATTCTTCCTGGTGTACACGGCTTCCGCGTTCAGCGGCGGCGCAAAGCTCTTTAACTACATTTTCGGGCTTGACTACAAGCTCGCGCTCACTATCGGCGCGGTCATCATCATTTCCTACACGTTCCTCGGCGGCTTCTTCGCCGTTTGCTGGACGGACGTTATTCAGGGCCTGCTGATGTTTGCGGCGCTCGTGGTAGTGCCGCTGGTGTGCATTTTCCAAACGCCCGACGTAACCGCTGTGCAGTTCCTTAACGACGCGGGCGAGGAAATCACGAACTACCTCAACTTCTTCGAGGGCGTGGACGGCTCTATCGCGTGGACGACGATTCTGTCGGGGCTTGCGTGGGGTCTTGGCTACTTTGGTATGCCGCACATACTCGTGCGCTTTATGGCAATCAAGTCCAGCGACCTTATCAAGAAGTCGCGCATAATCGCAACGATTTGGGTGCTTGTAACGCTTGTGGCTGCGGTTCTCGTGGGAATCTTCGGCTACATATTCCTGCATTCCGCAGGCAACGAGGCGCTGCTTGCAGAGTTTGGCGCTATGGGCGACGTTGAGAAGATATTCATGTTCTTAAGCAGCAAGCTTCTCCCGGGCGTAATTGCGGGTATTGTGCTTTCCGCAATACTTGCGGCTATAATGAGTACGGCGGATTCGCAGCTTCTCGTTACGGCTTCCTCTGTAACGAACGATATGTTCATGCTCTTTAAGAAGGACGCAAAGGAAAAGACCCTTATGTGGATAAGCCGCGGCACGGTTATCGTTGTAGCGGTTATCGCGTACTTCATAGCGCTCGACCCCGACAGCTCCGTAATGGGTCTTGTATCCTATGCGTGGGCGGGTCTTGGCGCGGCGTTCGGCCCTGCAATGCTGCTTTCGCTTTTCTGGAAGCGCATGACAATGAGCGGCGCTGTGGCAGGCATAATCAGCGGCGGCGCGGCGGTCGTTATCTGGGAAATGCTCCCGATAATCCCCATAGGGCTTGAGTTCAAGACGCTTTCCGCTGCGACGGGCGTTTACTCGCTGCTGCCCGCGTTCGCGCTGGCGCTTGCGGCGGTTATCGTAGTGTCGCTTTGCACAAGCGTTGACAAGTCCAAGGTGGACGAGCTTTTCGCGAAGATGAAGTCTAAGGAATCCGAAGCGATTCAGTAATACTTCGGAGCTTGCGAAAAATAAGTTTGATAAGTTGGGGGCTGTTTAACGCAGCCCCTTTTCTTTTTTTGAGAAAATTACGAAAAACCCCTTGACAAAAAGGAAGAAATGTAGTAAAATATAATAGTCACAGAAAGCGGCAAGATGGAAGTTTAGCTCAGCTGGGAGAGCATCTGCCTTACAAGCAGAGGGTCATAGGTTCGAGCCCTATAACTTCCACCACTTTGCGGATTTAGCTCATCCGGTAGAGCGCCACCTTGCCAAGGTGGAGGTAGCGAGTTCGAGCCTCGTAATCCGCTCCATATTTCCATAAACGAAAGCCTCGGCGTTGATTCGCCGAGGCTTTTTTCGTGTGCGCAGGCGCTTTTGCGTAAAGAAAAGGCGGCGGAAAACTCCGCCGCCCCTGTGTGTTCGTCAAAGCGCTTTCGCGTTAAGGAATCAGTCCTCGTTTCTCTGCTTTGCGAAGCACTCGCTGCAAAGAACAGGTCTGTCGCCCTTCGGCTCGAAGGGAACTCTTGCTACGCCGCCGCAAACCGCGCAGGTTGCCTCGTAGAAGGTTCTTGCGCCCTTACCGCCGTTCTTCCTAGCGTCGCGGCAAGCCTTGCATCTCTGCGGCTCGTTTACGAAGCCCTTTTCAGCATAGAACTCCTGCTCACCGGCAGTGAAAACGAAGTCCGCACCGCAGTCCTTGCACTTAAGTGTCTTGTCTGTGTACATAGTAATACCTCTTAAAAATAGATTTGCCCAGTCGGATTTACACCGACACCTTTGATAAACAACGCTCTGGAATTTAAGCTATTGGGTCATATATAACGCCTTTCGGCGTGCTGCATAAATCAGAATCTCCCGTATACGCTGCGAAGCTTTGCACGCGCGCGCGCCGCCGCGTTGTCCACGGATTTCCTGTCCACCCCGAGCCGCTGCGCTATCTCGTCGTAGCTCAGCCCGAAGATTATCCCGTCGATACAGCGCATCTCAAGCTCCGACAGCTCCTCCACAGCCCTGCGGAAGAACTCCGCGTTCGCCTCTTTGCCGATGAACCTTTCCTCGGGAGAGGGGGAGGGGTCTACCACATGCTCAAGCTCCTGCGAACCCTCTGCAAGAGCGCCGCTGCGCTTTTTGCTGCGCTTAACGGTATTTTTCATTGCGTTGCGAATACACACCGAAGCGAACGCGCCGAAGCTGCCGCGCTCGGGTGAATACTCCCGCACGGCGGTAAACAGCGCCTCAAACCCGTCCGACACAAGGTCCTCGCGGTCTGCCTGCGAAGCGTAAACGCGCGCCGCAGAAAACACCGCACCCTTGTACCTAGAAATAAGCTCGGTAACCTTTTCGCTGTCGCCCGCGCCTGCGCAGGCAAGCTCCTCGTCGGATAGGTTGCAGCTCTCAGCCATACATCGACCTCCGTGCGTCTTTCACACGTTGTAATTATATCACCTTTTGTCGGATTTGTCAACAAATTTTTTCCTGTCGCTTCAAAAAACTGCATTTTTGATGAAACATCAATGCCGAATTTAGTCAAAAAAGCAATGAAATGTGAAACGCATTACAGAAAATACGACAAAACCGCCGTTTGTGCAGTTTATGTGCGCGCAAATTCCGCGCGGCCCTGCTTGAAGACGTTGCCGCCGACGCAGTCAATCGCAACAATAAGCGGGAATTTGTCGAAAGTCAGGCGCTTTACGCTTTCACAGCCGAGGTCCTCGTAGGCTATTACCTCGCACTCGGTTATGCAGCGGCACGCAAGCGCGCCCGCGCCGCCTATCGCGCAGAAGTACACCGCGCCGTTGCGCTCGATAGCGTCGCATACCGCCTGCGAGCGCTCGCCCTTGCCTATCATGGCGCACAGTCCCATGTCAAGCAGCGCGGGGGAGTACACGTCCATGCGCCCCGACGTGGTAGGCCCGCACGAGCCTATCACCATGCCGTCCTTTGCGGCGGTAGGTCCTGCGTAGTAAACGGCAGCGCCGTCAAGCGCGTAGGGCAGGGGAGCGCCGCTCTTAATGCTCTCCATTATCCTTTTGTGCGCCGCGTCGCGCGAGGTGTACACAGTACCCGAAAGCAGCACCTTGTCCCCCGCGCGCAGGGTGCGCGCCTTTTCCTTAAGCTCAGATGTGTTAAGTTCTATCATTGTTCTGTTCCTTTGTCCCACAATTACAATAAGGGGAGGGGCTGCCGCTCAGCGAAAGCCCTTCCCTTGCATACTTAATTAAGGTCACCTCTAAAAACCTTGTTTGAGTGAAAATGTGTATAGCGCACCGACTGCTTCTTCAAGCCTCCTCGTAAGGCATACAGCCTTACTTCGTCAGCTTTCATCGCATTCGGCGCACTCTACCCATTTTCCCTTTTCAAACCGGTTTTTAGAGATTCCCATAAATTACAGCTTACAGACCGAAGCCGCCGAAATCGGAACTCATCATGTCGTCGTCGGAGCTTGTGTCCGCGGCAGCTTCCGTGCCGAAGTTCCATATAGAAGAATCATCGGCGGAGGGGGCTGCGGGGGTCTCAGGCTCGGGCTGCGCTGCGATATCGTCCGAAGCGTTGAATGCGCCTGACTTTTCGAGCGCGTCAAGCTCCTTTTGCATATCGTCCCACGGGCTGGAAGCGCCCTTAGGCTCGTCGGGCTGGAACTCTACAGAGCCGCCGCCAAGGTCGTGGAGCTTCTTTTCCGCGTCCTCAAGCGTTTTCATAAAGTCGAACTCGTCGTCCGCAACGCCGCCCTCGTCGCCCATGTCAAGGTCTTCCATAGCAGTGCGCGGCTTTACCGCGAACTTTTCCTCCTGCGCCTTGATGGCGTTGAGCAGGTCCTCGTCCGCGTCCTCGCCAAGGCTCGTGCTGTTCATCGTCTGCGCGAGCAGGTCGCTCGAAAAGTCGTGGTCGAACGAAGCCTTTGCGTGGTGGTCGTTGTCAATGGGCTTTACTTCGTCTACAGGCTCGTCTGCGGAGAGGTCCGCGCCAAGGCTTGCTGCGAGGTCTGCCATTGCCTGCATGGGGTCTTCTGCGTTCTCCTCGGGCTGAGCGCCGAACATCTTAAGGCTCTCGTCGCGGTCGGGGTTGAGAAGCGGTATGCCCTGACGCTCCTTAGCCTCGTCGTAAATGCTCTGAGCTACAGCGCTGCCGCCCCAGATGTCGTCGTCAAACGAAGCAAGACCGCTGTCTGCGGGCTTCGCTTCGTCCATTTCGGCGGTGGAAGCGGGTTCTTCCGCTGCGGACGCTTCAGGCTCGGGCGCAGGCGCGGGTTCGGGCTTAGCCTCTGCTTTTACCTCGGGCGCGGGCATGGGAGCGGGCGCTGCGGAAGCTGCGGGTGCAGGCTCGGGCGCGGCTGCGGGAGCTTCCTCAATAATGCCGTCTTCCTTTTCAAGCTTGTTTATAGCCGCTCCCGCCATAGCGGAGAAGTCGGGTATTTCTGCGGAGAACACGCCGCCGTTCGCCGCAAACACGTCGGAAGCGCACTCGGCGATAGCTTTGTAGCCGCCGCCCATAGCTTCAAGCTGCGTGTGAATTATTTCAAGCAGCTCGTTTACCTTTGACTGCGTTGCGGCGGCGGTCTGCCGTGCCTCGGCAACTATCTTTTCCGCGGTCTGCTCCGCGTCGGTGATGACGACCTTAGCGTCCGCCTCCGCCTTGCTTATAACCTCGGCGTATGCGCGCTTGGCCTCGGAATCAATGCCCTTGCCGCTGCGCAGCATATCCGTCATCTTTTTCTTCTCGGTTTCGAGCTGGGTTTTAAGGCTTTCAATCTGGCTGTTGAGGTTGTCAGCGCCGCGCTGTGCCGCGTTAAGCTCCGCCTGAAGCTGCGCCGCCTTTTCCTCGCCCGCCTGCTCCGCCGCTTTAACGCGCTCGTCCGCAGACTCTGCCTGCTTGAGGGCAGCCTCGGTCTTTTCGTCGTTGGCTTTCTTTTCCGCTTCGATTTCGTTCATCTTCTTGCGGAGATTGCTTATGTACTCGTTGACCTCGTTTTTATCAAAGCCCATTGCTCTGGTGCTGAATCCGCCGTCTCCAACTGCCATTTTAGAAACTCCTCCTGAATTAAAGTGGTTATGCGCCCGCCGTGCCATACCGCGCGCCGAGCCTATACATACATTATAGCATAAATACACAAAAGATACAAGGGTTTTAGCAAATTTTATAAATATGTAGATTTTACGGGCTGATTTTTGTAGGATTATCCAAAGGAAGCAGATTTTTTTTGTGATAATCATAGATTTTAACCGCGCGGCGGCTATAAATGTGAAAAAGGCGGTTGTAATTTTCTGCAGGAAAGTGTATAATGTAAAGGTAAGCGGCGGCAGAGCCGTTTCAGGTAATGCGGTAAAGGAAGGATATTTATGCACGATAAGACTATGACCTTTTCGGTACATGAGGACAGGGAAAACGAGATGAAGGAAATCCTCACGACCGTATACGACGCGCTCAGGCAGAAGGGCTACAATCCCATAAACCAGCTCGTGGGCTATATTCTGTCGGAAGACCCTACATACATCACCACTTTCAATAACGCGCGCGGGCTTATCCGCCACATTGACAGGGACGAGCTGCTGCAGGTTCTTGTAAAATCCTACCTGTCTGATTGAGCGTTCCACCGTGATAGCGTAATAAAGCAAATGAAAAGTAACGCCGTACCTCTTGCAGTTTTGAGGGGTGCGGCATTTTTATGAAATGCGCGGCTTCGGTTCGATTTTGTGCGTATTTGATGAAATTTAGTTAAAAATGTACAAAATTTTCTGCTGACATTTTGAATAATAATGCTTTTTTGTTATTGACAGATTTTGAATTTTTGGTTATTATATTATTGCAAGGATATATTCTCGGGGGAGAATAGTTCCTTAGCGTACAGACATATCTTCAAATGACTTCTCCTTGCAGGGGAGAGGGACACAAGGAAAGGATGTAACCAAAATGAAAAACGTGTTAAAAAAAGTCGCTGCGGCTGCTCTGGCAGCTGCTATGGCAGTTCCTTTCACGGGCTGCGCTAAAACCGGCACAAGCTCCGGCGAGAGCGGTTCTACCGCTTCTACCGCTTCTACCGACGGCAACGTTGCGGGCGGCGTCATAAGAATCGGCGGTATCGGTCCTGTAACGGGCGGCGCTGCGGTTTACGGTCAGGCCGTAAAGAACGCTGCGGAGCTTGCAACCAAGGAAATCAACGCTGCGGGCGGTATCAACGGTATGCAGATTGAGTTCAAGTTTGAGGACGACGTTCACGACGCTGAAAAGTCCGTTAACGCGTACAACGCGCTTAAGGACTGGGGTATGGAGATACTTATGGGTACTGTTACTTCTACGCCCTGTCAGGCGGTAGTTGAGGAGTCCCACAACGACAATATGTTCCAGCTTACGCCCTCGGGTTCTGCTGTTGAGTCCATCAAGTACGACAACGCGTTCAGAGTTTGCTTCTCTGACCCCAACCAGGGTGTGGCTTCCGCGCAGTACATCGGCGAGAACGGCCTTGCTTCCAAGGTTGCCGTTATCTACAACAGCTCCGACGTTTACTCCACGGGTGTCTACGAGAAGTTCGCTGCCGAGGCTGCAAACCAGCCGTTCGAGGTAGTTGCCGCTGAGGCGTTCACCGACGACAGCAAGAGCGACTTTACCGTTCAGATTACAAAGGCTAAGGACGCGGGCGCTGACCTCGTATTCCTCCCCATCTACTATCAGGAGGCTTCCCTTATCCTCCAGCAGGCTGACACGCTCGGCTACAAGCCCACTTTCTTCGGCTGCGACGGTCTTGACGGTCTGCTTGCGGTTGAGAACTTCGACCTGTCCCTCGCCGACGGCGTAATGCTGCTGACTCCGTTCGCTGCCGACGCTGCCGACGAGAAGACCCAGACGTTCGTAAAGAACTACACCGAAGCTTACGGCGAACCCCCCAACCAGTTCGCTGCCGACGCTTACGACGCTATGTACATCATCAAGGCTGCGGCTGAAAAGGCAGGTATCAACGCTGAAATGTGCACAGGCGACACCGATGTCGTTATAAGCAATATCTGCGACGCTCTTAAGGCTGCAATGACCGAAATCACCGTTGACGGTCTGACTGGCGATGGCATGACATGGTCCGCAGACGGCGAGCCCTCCAAAGCTCCTAAGGCTGTTAAGATTGCTATCTCCGACGAAACCGACGCTGACGGCAACACCGTTAAGACCGGTAAGTACGTTGCAATGTAACGCGGTATAACGCACTATAACGCAATATAACGAGCTTTAGCTTATATCAACTGACCCTATACCGCCGACGCGAAAGTTCTCACGAATTGTCGCGGCGGCGGTTGTGCAGTTGGTAGAGCATAGTTAAATATCCCCATTTTAAGATTATTTTTACAGTTTCTTACACAGTAAGTAGCTTCTGCTCAGTCCGCGTTTTGCGGACGCCGGCTGAGCAGTGGTTATTTGAAGCGGCGCGTGTTTTCGCGGCGCTTCGGAAATACACCTACGGAAGGAAAATCGTTATGACCTTTTTGAACTACCTGATTAACGGAATAAGCCTCGGCAGCGTTTACGCGATAATAGCGCTCGGCTACACCATGGTTTACGGCATTGCAAAAATGCTTAACTTCGCGCACGGCGATATAATCATGGTGGGCGCTTACGTGATATTCAACTGCATGAGCGCGTTCAAGCTGCCCGCGATAGTGTCCGTCGTCATTTCTATGGCGATATGCACGGTACTCGGCGTGCTTATAGAGAGGGTGGCGTACAGACCGCTCAGAAACGCCTCAAGCTCGCTTGCGGTGCTTATTACGGCGATAGGCGTAAGCTACCTTTTGCAGAACGTGGCGCTGCTTATATTCAAGGCGGACACCAAGTCGTTCAGCTCGGTCGTATCGATTAAGGCTATAAAGCTCTTTGACGGGCAGCTCACCATTTCGGGCGAGGCTATCGTCACGGTTTCGGTGTGCGTTATTGTAATGATTGCGCTCACGCTGTTTGTAAACAAAACAAAGGCGGGACAGGCTATGCAGGCTGTATCCGAGGATAAGGGCGCGGCGCAGCTTATGGGCATAAACGTAAACGGCACGATAGCGCTTACGTTCGCGATAGGCTCGGCGCTTGCGGCGGTAGCGGGCGCGCTCATGTGTTCCGCTTACCCGAACCTTACGCCCTACACAGGCACAATGCCCGGTATAAAGGCGTTCGTGGCGGCGGTATTCGGCGGTATCGGCTCGATACCGGGCGCTATGATAGGCGGTCTGCTTATCGGCGTTATCGAGATACTCGGCAAGGCGTACATTTCCTCCCAGATGGCGGACGCTATCGTGTTCGCGGTGCTTGTTGTGGTGCTGCTTGTAAAGCCCGCGGGACTTCTCGGCAAGAACGTTCAGGAAAAGGTTTAAGGGAGGCGGCATGATGAAAAAACCTGAAATAACAAAAGCGACCAAAAGCAGCTTTATAACCTACGCTATGGTTATCGTGCTTGCGGCGGTCATGATGATACTCCAGCAGTCGGGCGTGCTTTCAAGCTCCATGCAGGGCTTCCTTGTGCCTATGTGCATTTACGTTGTCATGGCGGTTTCGCTGAACCTTGTGGTAGGCATTCTCGGCGAGCTGAGTCTCGGTCATGCGGGCTTTATGTGCGTGGGCGCGTATTCGAGCGCTATCTTCTCAAAGTGCATGGCGGACACGATAACGTTCGCGCCGCTTCGTTTTGGCATTGCGATACTCATAGGCGCTGCGTGCGCGGCGATATTCGGCATACTTATCGGTATCCCCGTGCTTCGCCTTAAGGGCGACTACCTCGCTATTGTAACGCTTGCGTTCGGCGAGATAATCAAGAACATCTGCAACGTAATTAACCTCGGTCTTGACTCCGCGGGCTTCCACCTTTCGTTCAAAAGCGCCGCCGACATGGGGCTTGCAGAGGACGGCATGGTGATAATCAAGGGCGCGCAGGGTATTTCGGGTACGCCAAAGGACAGCACGTTCCTTATAGGCGTAATTCTCGTGCTGCTTACCCTTGTGGTGGTATATAACCTCATAAACTCCCGCGCGGGCAGGGCTATCATGTCCATACGCGACAACCGCATTGCGGCGGAATCCATAGGCATAAACATCACTAAGTACAAGCTCATGGTATTCTCGCTTTCGGCGGCGTTCGCGGGCGCTGCGGGCGCGCTTTACGCACACAATTACGCAACGCTTACCGCAACGGGCGACAAGTTCAACTACAACGCTTCCATTATGATACTGGTTTACGTTGTACTGGGCGGTATCGGCAACATAAGAGGCTCTGTCATTGCGGCGATAATCCTTTATATCCTGCCCGAGAAGCTGCGCTTTATGAGGGACTACCGTATGCTGATGTACGCGATAGTGCTTATACTTGTAATGCTCTACAACTGGAGTCCCAAAATGCAGGAGTACAGAGAGGTAATCAAGGCTAAGATAAAGGCGAGATTCAGCAAGAAAAAAGAGGAGGAGAATGCGGCATGAGTAATATGCTTGAAGTATCAAATCTCAGCATTTCCTTCGGCGGCCTGCACGCGGTAGACGGGCTGAACCTTACTATAAAAAAGGGGCAGCTCTACGGGCTTATCGGTCCTAACGGTGCGGGAAAGACCACGGTGTTCAATATGCTGACCGGCGTTTACAAGCCTACTGCCGGCAAGATA
This sequence comes from uncultured Oscillospiraceae bacterium, assembly GCA_934462925.1. Lineage (GTDB taxonomy): Bacteria > Bacillota > Clostridia > Oscillospirales > Ruminococcaceae > CAG-115. Next base: position 402,538 of record CAKSIT010000001.1, read on the forward strand.
GTTCTTGACGGCACGGACATCACTGGCAAAAGCCCCATGGAGATAAACCGCGACGGCGTTGCGAGAACGTTCCAGAACATACGCCTGTTCAAGGCTATGAGCGTGCGCGACAACGTAAAGGTCGGAATGCACAACCAGACGAAGTATTCTGCAATAGAGGGCATACTGCGCCTGCCGCGCTACTTTGCGGAGGAACGGCAGATGAACGAGCGCGCGGAGGAGCTGCTTAAGGTATTCGAGCTTGACGGCGAGATGGACGCGCTTTCGTCGAACCTGCCCTACGGCAAGCAGCGCAAGCTTGAAATAGCGCGCGCGCTCGCCACGAACCCGAAGCTGCTGCTGCTTGACGAGCCTGCCGCAGGCATGAACCCGAACGAAACCGAGGAGCTTATGGAAACCATACGCTTTGTAAGGGACAAGTTCGACATGACGATACTGCTCATAGAGCATGACATGAAGCTTGTTTCGGGAATCTGCGAGGAGCTTACGGTGCTTAACTTCGGGCAGGAGCTGGCGCAGGGAAAGACGTCGGACGTTCTCAACGACCCGAAGGTCATCACCGCATATCTCGGCGAATAAGGGGGAACGCGATATGTCAATGCTTACAATAGACAAACTTGAGGTATATTACGGCGCGATACACGCGATAAAGGGCATATCCTTTTCCGTTGAAAAGGGCGAGATAATAGCGCTTATCGGCGCAAACGGCGCGGGAAAGACCACGATACTCCACACGATAACGGGGCTTGTGGCGGCAAAGCACGGCAGCATTCTGTTTGACGGCAAGGAGCTTACGAAAACGCCCGCGCACAAGATAGTTTCCATGGGCATGGCGCACGTTCCCGAGGGCAGGCGCGTATTCGCGCAGCTTTCGGTGTACGAGAACCTTATGCTGGGCGCGTACACCCGCCGCGACAGAAGCGAGATAGCGGACAGCCTTGCTAACGTGTTCAAGCGCTTCCCGCGGCTTGAGGAAAGGCGCAACCAGTCTGCGGGAACGCTTTCCGGCGGCGAGCAGCAAATGCTGGCAATGGGCCGCGCGCTTATGTCGAAGCCGTCTATAATCCTGCTTGACGAGCCGTCCATGGGTCTGTCGCCGCTTTATGTAAACGAGATTTTCGACATAATCGAGGAGATAAACAAGAGCGGTACGACCGTGCTGCTGGTTGAGCAGAACGCGAAGAAAGCGCTGTCCATCGCGAACCGCGCATACGTGCTTGAAACGGGAAAAATAGTGCTTTCGGGCGACGCAAAGCAGCTTATGAACGATGATTCCGTAAAAAAGGCTTACCTTGGAGAATGATTCGGGAGGGAACACTATGGAAGGCTTTATCGTTACAATCGCGCGCGGCTTCGGCAGCGGCGGCAAAACTATCGGCGAAATGCTCGCAAAGAAGCTCGGGGTGGAGTATTACGACAAGGACCTCATCAGGCTCGCTTCCGACGCCAGCGGCATAAACGAGGCGCTTTTCGGCCGGTCGGACGAAAAGACAAAGGGCGGCGTTTTCGGCAAGCCCGGGGTATACAAGGGCGGGGTTATCTCCCCCAGTCAGGCGGGCTTCACGTCCGAGGCGAACCTGTTTAACTATCAGGCAATGGTGATAAAGCAGCTCGCCGAGCGCGGAAGCTGCGTTATCGTAGGCAGGTGCGCGGACTACGTGCTGCGCGAGAACCCGAGAGTGGTGCGCGTGTTCATTTACGCGGACGAGGAGCATTGCATAAAGAACGTTGCGGAAGTCCGCGGCATTTACGACCGCAAGGAGGCCATAAAGGCCATTGCCGCTACCGACAAGGAGCGCGCCGCGTACTACAAGGCGCACACGGGGCGCGAGTGGATTGACGCGCGCAACTACGACCTGTGCCTTAACAGCGGCGAGCTTGGCTTCGACAAGTGCGTGGAGCTTATCTCGCAGTACATCAATATAAGGCTTTCATGAGAATAACGCCGCCCTGCGCTATGCAATGTGTGGGGCGGCTTGATTTCCTCCGTTTGTTCGGAGGATTTTTTGTGCATTGAGAGAAAAATCACAAAAAGGTATTGAAAAAAAAGCGAATTTGTGAGATAATGAATAGTAAGGCTGTTTTGCAACCGTAAAATTTCGGGCGAACGCCGCAAGAGGAGAAGAAATATGTCTAAGATAGTTGTTTTCGACCACCCGCTGATACAGCATAAAATAACGCTGCTGCGCGACTGCACCACGGGTACGCGCGATTTCCGCATACTTATTGAGGAGATAGCCGCGCTTATGGGCTTTGAGGCGCTGCGCGACCTTCCGCTTGAGATGAAGGAGATAAAGACGCCCATCGAAAGCGCCAACGCGCCCGTCATTTCGGGCAAAACCATTGCGGTAGTGCCGATACTGCGCGCGGGGCTTGGCATGGTAAAGGGCATACTTACGCTTGTGCCTACGGCTAAGGTGGGTCACCTTGGGCTGTACCGCGACCCCGAAACCCACCTGCCGCACGAATACTACTGCAAGCTGCCCGAAAACGTTGAGGAGCGCACCGTGCTGGTGCTCGACCCCATGCTCGCAACGGGCGGTTCGGCGTGCGCTGCGGTTGAGCTGCTTAAGGCGCGCGGCGTAAAGAAAATCAAGTTCATGTCGATAATCGCAGCGCCCGAGGGGCTTTCCGCGCTTATCACAAAGCACCCCGATATCGAGGTGTACGTCGGCCATCTCGACGAGCGCCTTAACGAGGATAAGTACATCGTCCCCGGTCTTGGCGACGCGGGCGACAGGATATTCGGCACGATTTAAGGCTGCCGCGCACGGATATTGCGCGCGTATTGCCGCGATATACGGCTATTTGGCGCGAATGCGGCACTTTTTTGGCTCAACGGCTTGAAATCTGCACAAAAATATGCTATAATCTATGTAGACGCGTTCGCGGCGGCGGCAGCGGTTTTTAACGCTTTACGCGGGCGGCGCGGTAATAACGAAATGAGGTTACGCAAATATGTCATCAAGTGTAATTGTAGGAACACAATGGGGCGACGAGGGCAAGGGCAAGATAATCGATATAATGGCGGCTAAGGCCGACGTTGTAGTGCGCTCAAGCGGCGGCAACAACGCGGGTCACACGGTCGTTCACGGCGATAACGTGTACAAGCTGCACCTGCTCCCCTCTGGCATTCTCTACCCGAACACGCTGTGCCTTATCGGCAGCGGCGTTGTGGTAGACCCCAAGGTGCTTATCGAAGAAATAGAGCAGATGAACGAGCGCGGCATAACCTGCGACAACCTGCGCATAGACGCGCGCGCGGACATAATCATGCCGTGGCACAGGGAGCTTGACAAGCTTGAGGAGGCGTTCAAGGCGAAGCAGACGGGCGTGAACGTCGGCACGACAGGCAGGGGCATAGGCCCGTGCTACGCCGACAAGGACGACCGCGTAGCGATAAGAATGTACGACCTTGTTCACCCCGAGTGCCTTAAGACGCTTGTAAAGAACACGGGCGAGCTTAAGAACCTCATAATCGAGAAGGTATACGGCGGCAAGTCCTTCGACCTTGACGCGGTTTACGAGGAGTACAAGGCTTACGGCGAGCGCCTTGCAAAGTACATGGCGGACGCTTCCGTAATCACGTTTGACGCGTACAACGAGGGCAAGCGCGTGCTTTTCGAGGGCGCGCAGGCGACGCTTCTCGATATAGATTTCGGCACGTACCCGTTCGTTACGTCGTCGCACCCGATAGCGGGCGGCGCGTGCGTAGGCACAGGCGTAGGCCCGAAGCTCATAGACGAGGTTATAGGCGTTGGCAAGAGCTACACAACGCGCGTGGGCAACGGTCCGTTCCCCACGGAGCTTAACGGCGAAACGGGCGACGCTATCCGCGAAAAGGGGCACGAGTACGGCGTTACCACGGGCAGACCCCGCCGCTGCGGCTGGTTCGACGCGGTAATCATGCGCCACGCGGTACGCGTAAACGGGCTTACGGCGCTTGCGATAAACAAGTTCGACACGCTTGCGGACCTGCCCGTGCTTAAGGTTTGCACGGCTTACGTAACGGCGGACGGCAAGACCTACAAGGACTTCCCCGTAACGCTTGAGGAGCTTGCGGAGTGCAAGCCCGTATACGAGGAAATCGAGGGCTACACGGGCGATATCTCTGGCTGCAAGAGCTTTGAGGAGCTGCCCGAAAAGTGCAGGGCGTACATCACCCGCCTTGAGGAGCTTTGCGGCTGCCCGATAACGATAATAGGCGTAGGGCCGGGCAGAGAGGACGTTATCTTCCGCTGATGAAAATAGTCTTTATAGGCGACGTTGTAGGCAGGATAGGCTGCGAGGCGCTCAGGGACGCGCTCCCCGCGATAAAGCGCGAGTACGGCGCGCAGGTAACGGTCGTGAACGGCGAGAACTCCGCAGAGGGCAACGGCATAGACCCGTCCTCCGCGCAGATGATATTCGACGCGGGCGCGGACGTTATAACAACGGGCAACCACACGTTCCGCAAGCGCTCGATAGACGAGGAGCTTGAGCGCAACGAGCGGCTGCTGCGCCCCGCGAATTACGGCGAGGACATATACGGGCGCGGCATGACGGAGCTTGATTTCGGCGCGTTCAGCGTGGCAGTGATAAACCTGTTGGGTACGACGTATCTTCAGCCGATAGACAACCCGTTCAGGTGCGCGGACAGGCTTCTGGCGCAGACGAGCGCAAGGGTGATACTTGTGGACTTCCACGCGGAGGCGACAAGCGAGAAGCGCGCGATGGGGTATTACCTGAGCGGCAGGGTGTCCGCGGTAGTAGGCACGCACACGCACGTGCAGACGGCGGACGAGCAGGTAATAAACGGCACGGGGTATATAACTGACGTGGGCATGACAGGCCCTGCGGATTCTATACTCGGCGTGGACAAGGATATTATAATAGAAAAGTTCCTGACATACTACCCGAGAAAGCACGTTTTTGCAGGCGGCGACTGCGACGTGAACGGCGTATGCCTTGACATTGACGAAAAGAGCGGGAAATGCAGGACGATAGAGCGCATAAGGAAAAGAACGGCGCATAAATAATCGCACAACAAGAAAGGCAGCGGCAGCGCCGCTGATGGTGAAGCAATATGGAAGTAGTAAAGGTTTCTGCACATTCTGTACCAAAATCCGTTGCAGGTGCAATTGCGGCGGTTATCCGCGAAAACGGCGAGGTGGAGGTTCAGGCTGTAGGCGCGGGCGCGGCTAATCAGGCTGTAAAGTCCATTGCAATAGCGCGCAGCTATATGGCGCTTATCGGCGTAGACCTTATCTGCATTCCCGCGTTCACGACTGTTGAAATCGACGGCGAGGAGCGCACCGCGATGAAGTTCATCGTTGAGCCGAGGTAATAGGTAAAGCTTGCAGACGGCACTGGGTACGCGCTTACTATAGCGCCGCTCAGTGCCTTTTCGGTAATTTACGCGTGTAATGGCGCATAGTGCGCACATAATATCGTGTGGAAAGCGAGGACGCATTATGCAGGTTAAATTTTACGAAAAGGTTGACGACGAGAAGCTGCGCTTTGCGGTGATTGTCGCACGGCACGTGCTGCCCGACAGTCTGACGTACCCCGAGATACAGCCGATACTGTTTGATGAAGCGTGCCGCAGGGGCGTGTTCGCATGAGGCGGATACTGTTCATAGCGACGGGCGGCACGGTTTCGTGTGGAAGCGGCGCGGCGCTCACGCCAACGCAGACGGCGCGGCAGCTGCTGGCGGGCGTGGACGCGGCAGACGCGGAGGTAACGGCGGTGCAGCCGTTCAGCCTTGACAGCACGGATATGTCCCCGCGCGAGTGGTGCGAAATAGCAAGGCTCATTGCGGCGCGCTACGACGAGTTCGACGGGTTTGTGACAGCGCACGGCACGGACACGCTTGCGTACGCGGCGGCGGCGCTCTCCTGCCTTATTGCAAACAGCAAAAAGCCCATAGCGCTAACGGGGAGTATGCTTCCCATGGGCGCGGAGGGCTCTGACGCGGCGCGCAATTTAACCGACGCGTTCCGCTTTGTGTGCGACGAGCGCGCGCACGGCGTGCGGGTGGTGTTTGCAAGCGCAATAATAGACGGGCGGTGCGCTGTAAAAGTGGACACGCACGCGGCGCGCGCTTTTGAGAGCATAGGCAGACCCGCAGCGGGCGCTGTGCGTATCGACGGCAGGGTGCTGCTGAACGAGCCGCCTTTTTCGGGCGAAACGCGCTTTTACAGCACGCTTGACGAGCGCGCGGCGGTGCTGCGGCTCTACCCGGGGATAACGGCGCAGGCGGTAAGCTTCAGCGGGATAAGGGCGCTTGTTATCGAGGGCTTTGGCACGGGCGGGCTGCCTGCGTACAGCGGGCTTTCGCAGACGCTGCGCGATTTGCACGGGCAGGGCGTGCGCCTTATTATGACAACGCAGGTGCTTCGCGGCGGCAGCGACATCTCCCGCTACGAGGTTGGCGCGCGGCTTAAGGAGTACGGCGTAATAGACGCGGGACTTATGACGAGCGAGTACGCGCTAATGCGCGCAATGTGGGCTCTTGGCGCGGCGCAGGGCGCGCAGGATTTCGCGCGGCTCTTTGCGGACGCGGATTTTTCCCGCTGAGCGCTGGCAGGAATTGCCGCAGCCGCATATTATAAGCGGACGCCTGCGCCGATTTGCAGGCATAACACAATGAAAGGGCGGTACTCCGCATGAAATGTATCTCAATATCCGAGCTTAACAACGCTGCAAAAAATCCTGAGGAGCTTATACTTGCGGGGGAGAACCTCTACGCCGACCAGCTTTCCGCGGCGGCGCAGCGCATTTACGCCGAGCGCGCGGAGCGCCCCGTGGTGCTTATTTCAGGCCCCAGCGGCTCGGGAAAGACCACCTCTGCGATACGCATAGGGCAGCTTTTGCGCGACAACGGGTGCAATGCGCATATTGTTTCTATGGATAACTACTTTCTCCCCATGGAGGAGAACGAGGCGGCGCGCGACGAAAACGGCAACATTGACTTTGAAAGCCCGCTGCGGCTGGATATCCCGCTTTTTAAGCGGCAGCTTGAAAAGCTGTTCCGCTGCGAGGAGATAGAGATACCGAGCTTTGACTTCGCCGCGCAGGCGCGCAGAAAGGGTATGCCGCTTAAAAGAAAGCAGGGCGACCTTGTAATAATCGAGGGCATACACGCGCTTAACCCCATGGTAACGGGGGAGAGCGAGAGCTTTACAAACTGCATTTACGTGAGCGTGCGCACGCGCCTTTGCGACGCGGCGGGCGAGCTTCTGCACCCGTCCAAAATACGCCTTATGCGCAGGCTTATGCGCGACAAGCTTTACAGGGGGCGCAGCCTTGCGGAAACGTTCGAGTTCTTCCGCTCCGTAGAGCGCGGGGAGAACCTCTACATCATGCCGTATAAGCAGCGCGCTAATTTCGATATCGATACATTTATAGAGTACGAGCCGCTTGTTTACCGCGATATCCTGCTGCCCGACCTTGCGCGCGCTTCGCAGGAATACGCAGGCTATGCGGACTACGCGGACATAGAGCGCTTCTTAAAGGCGCTTTCGCCGCTTGAGCAGGGGCTTGTCCCCGACAATTCGCTTATCCGCGAGTTTATCGGGTAAGCCGTGGAGAAAAACATGAGCAGGATAATTATTGCCGACGACGAAGCCATGTTCCTTACAATGGCGGAGTTTATACTGAAAAAAGAGGGCTACGAAACCGTGCGCACAATGTCGGGCGAGGAGTGCCTTGAGCAGTTTGCGGCGCAGGGCGCGCAGCTTATCGTGCTTGACGTGCTTATGCCGGGCGCGAGCGGCTTCGAGGTGTTTGAGCGGCTGCGCGCGCAGGGCGCGGACGTACCCGTGCTGTTTATGACTGCCGCGGACGACAGGGAAACGCTGCTTAAGGCGCAGCAGCTCGGCGCGCCGTGCTGCCGCAAGCCGTTCAGGCGCGAGGAGCTTGTGAGCGCGGTAAGGGCGCTGCTGAATGAAAGGGAGCAGGCATGACAAATAAAAGAACGTTTACGATTATAGTATGGGCGGTAATAGCGGCGTTGTTTCTGATTCCCGCTGTGCTGGGGACTTTATTTTCATACATAATAGGCATAGCCCAGACCGACAGCGCATTGTCTGCGCAGACGCGCTCCTACAAGCAGGTGGAATACACCGAGCTTACGCCCGAGCAACGGCTGGAGGATTTCGACTACTTCTACACGATGATAAAGACCTCGCTGCCCGCCGTTTACGAGATGTCGGAGAGCTTCTCGTATTCCGTGCTTGACAGGGAGCAGACCTACCGCAAAATGGTTGAGGAATGCAGCAACGACTACGAGTTCATGGCGCTTATGTTCGCGATTATAAACGATATTCCGAGCGGACACGCGAGCTTTGCGCTGCCCGATTATTCGGACTACTTTCTTGCGGGGTATTTCCGCGCGGAAACCGTGGGACTTACGCTCACAAAGAACCTGCAGGGCAAGATAGAGGCGTTTTACGACTATCTGTGCGGCATTCAGAAGCAATACGACGCGCTGAACCTCACGGGCATGGCGTTTACATATTACGACGGGCAGTATGTCTGCACCTCGGGTACTGAAATGTTCTACGATTCGACTATCCTTTCGATAGACGGGCGCGACGCTGCGGAGTACCTGTCCTCGGAGTACGCCGTAATGGGGCAGATAGGCTACGACAGCAAAAACAAGCTCACCTACCGCGCAAGCGTATGCCTTGCGGAGTCGGGCGAGGACGGCGCTGACGTACTTTTGCAGCTTGCTGATGGAACGCAGCTTACCGTGCGGCTTTACAGCGACTACGACAGGTGCTTCTCGCTCTATTACGGCTATTTCTTCAGCGACGCCTATGTAGACGACAACGACGACGAGCTTTTTGTCGCCGCGCCCGACGCTGACGACGACGCTATCACCGTTTACATGGACGACAGGTACGACCTCGCGTATATCATGCTAAGCAGCGTTGACTATTCCGACGGCACGGCGGTTGCCGAAAAGCTGCGCTCTATAAGCGGCTGCAGCAATATTGTTATTGATATGCGCGGAAACGGCGGCGGAGTGTCCACGTTCTGGGATAATTACATTTACCCCGCGCTTTACAAGGACGACGCCTACTTTGAGGCATCGGGAATCATGCCCGACAATGATTATACAAGAGGGCTGTACCCGGGGCTTTTTAAAGGGTATTTCTCCTCGCTTTTAAGCGACACGACCTTTACAAAGGCTGCTGAACTGCCCGAGGGTATGTACGACTGCAACAACGGCAAATACAAGCAGTACACCTTCTCGCACACCATGCTTGGCGACCCCACGCTAAGCTACCCAAACGACAGGAACGTGTACTACGTTGTAAACAACTACACCTGCAGCGCGGCGGACGAGATAACGCAGATGGTGAAGTCCTGCGGGCTGGGTACGGTTGTTGGCACAAACACAAAGGGCGAGGGGCTGATTTTCGGCGTATGCTGCGACTGGCTGCCGAACTCCCTGCTTATGTATATGTACTGCCCGACGTACGTTACCGACAGCGACGGCGTGAACAACACGCTTTACGGCACGCTCCCCGACCTGTGGGGCGGAACGTCCGCCGAGGGGCTTATAGCCTCTAACGAGATTGATATGCAGGGTCTTGACTCGCTTTCGCCGCAGTACCGCACCGAGTGGGACTACAACTACAACATAATCCTAGAGGACATTGCAGCGAAAAGCAGCGTGGCTGCGTAAGAATACTAACAGCGCCGTTACGGAAAGTGACGGCGCTGTTTCATGTTCTGTTAATACCTTTGCTGAGCTTGCCGCCCGCAGCTCATATGCGGCACAGGCAGTACTGGCAGCGCAGGCGGCACAGGCAGCGCAGGCGGCACAGGCAGCGTAGGCAGCGCAGGACAGTATGAATGCCCCGATTTTCTCGGGGCATTCGCTGTATTCAGTTCATTCCGAACGCGTATCTGAGTATCGCCTGCGCGTCCGCTATCGTAAACTCGCCGTCGCCGTTGAAATCGAGCATTTCGGGGTTTGCTGCCTTTTCAAGCCCGACATAGTGGCGCAGCGCTGCGAGCGCGTCGGTTATAAGCACCTTGCCGTCGTTGTCGGCGTCGCCGATAAGGTCGCTGTAGTCGCTTAGCATTACCACGTATTCGCCCTTTTCGTCTGCGCCCAATGTTACAGAGCCGTCCGTAGCTATTTTTGCCGTGCTTACAAACTCAGCCCTGCCGTTTTTGATGATGTAGAGGTTAGCAAACTTGCCCGCGTGTTCTGCCTTAAACAGCACCGAAAGCTCCGCGCCGACGCTGTTGCCTGCCGTAACGAATCTGTAGCCCGCTATGCCGCGCTCCCCCTTTGCGGAGGACGTGCCTGCGCGCAGGCTAAGGTCTGCTGCGGTTTCGGCGGTTATTTTGCCGCCGTCGATTATCCACGACTTGGCGGAGTCGATTCTGACGGTTGCTATTATCTTCCTGTCCCTTATCGCCTTTATTACCTCGGCGGGAATTGCTGCAGAGCCGTTCAGGTCGATATCCGCCTTGCTGTTCTCCGCCATTTTTGAGATGTCGGAAGCTATCTCGCTCCAACTTGCGGACTTGCCGCCGAGCGACGGTGCGGGTTCTTTGCTGTCCGTGGAGCTTGAACCGCCGCCAGCGAGCTGGGGTCTGCCGCTGACTGAACTGCCCTTAGAGCCGCTGTCGCCCTTGGAATCGTCCTTAGAATCGTTATCGCCCTTGGAATCGTCCTTAGAGTCGTTGTCGCCCTTAGAATCGTCCTTAGAATCGTTATCGCCCTTGGAATCGTCCTTAGAATCGTCCTTAGAGTCGCTGTCCGAACTGCTGTCCGTCTTGGGGAACGTGTATCTTACGAAGAACGTGTTGGTGTAGGGGTCGATATGCGGCATTACGTCAGAGCTGCCGTTCAGGGTAACATTGAGGTAATAAGAGATACGCTCGATACCGTCAGCCGCCTTGAAGTTGAGCTTCACCGTGTATTCGGCGTCCTTTTCAAACTTGCCGTCAACAAGCTCGGGCGACCATTCAACGCTCTCTATAACGGCATTGCCTGTGAAAGTCGGGGCAGCCGCCTCTTTGCCGCTTACAGGGGCGGTAAGCTTTATGTCTACGTCTGTGAGGGTCTTGCCGTCAAGTATGTCAAAGCCGACTATTATCGCAAGACCGTCCGCCTGAGAAAGCGTGAAGCTTGCGGCGTTGTCGGTAAGCGCGGTGTAATTTATCAGGGTCATGCCGTTCTTTACGTCTAACAGGTTAGCGTAAAAATCGCCCGCGGCGTTTTCAGCCGCCTTGCTGAGGTCTATGGTGAGAAGGGCTTCAAACCCGAAAGGCTCGCCGTTGTTCACGGTCATTTCAGCCCTGTAATGCGCGTTCTTCACGCCGCTTACGGCTGCGGAAAGATTTGTTTCGTTCAGCACAACGGAGAGGTCAACGCCGTCGTCGGATATCTTAGCAGGGACAATGTCGCTGAAGGCTATTTTCCACTCTACGCCGTTGGAGTACTTGAATATAACGGCATTTTTATCACTATAAAGCAATGGCACGTACTCAAAGTAACCTTTGGGGATAACGGTTTCGCCGCGGGGGACGGTTATAATAACGTCGTTTGTGGAGAGGTCGGCTTCCATAAACGCCTGGTCCCACGGGTCTGCGGGAGTAAGCGTTGCCGTGCCTTCGTCAAAGTCAAAGTCCCATTCGGTGCTTTCCAAAACAAGATTCCACAGTTCATCGCTGTTAGCAACCATACCTTGACGTATATAGCTTATATTTTTATTCTCATATCTGTATTCCCACCGTGTAACGCCGTCCTTTGTCGGGAACGCGGAGTGGTCCGCTGCGGTGTAGGTAAGCTTGCCGCCCTCAGCCTCCGCGCAGATGATATTGAACTTTTTCAGCTCCATGCTGTGTACCTGCAAAACAGGCTCATAGGTATATTCCATGTCTTCAAACAGGAAGTCGTCGGGTACGTCAAGCTTGCCGTTTTGTTTAGGGCTTGAGGAAAGATAGCCCGTTTTGTTGTCGTCTATCCATGCCGACATAACGCCCCATATAGTCCACTCGGCGGGGGTGTAGAATTTAGCGTCGTATTCCGCGTCGGCGGGCTTAAGACCGATTTTTGCCGTTGCCCGTGCAAGATATACGGGGACGGCGTCGAGCGTGTATTTCTCGACAGCGGACGGGTCTACCTCTCCGCTTAGACCGTCCGCGCTTTCTGTAAAGAAAACAGAGCTGCCCTCGGACAGGGAATTTACAACATAAATCGAATCATAGTGGTACAAGGAAATGTCCTTTGTATCCTTTAATTCAACTATCAGGGAAGCAAGCTTGTCGCCGCTTACCATTTCCATTTTGTTGTCGCTGTTTCTGCTTTCATAGTAAATAACGCGCCATACATCGCCGTATGTGGAACGCTCGGCAATGAACTTATTCTCTCCGAGAGTTACCTTGCTGTCGGTGAACATGGTGTAGTCCAGCCCTGCCTCAAATGCTTCCTGGTTGGAAATGACTATACTCGGGCTGTCATAGTATATTGCCATCTGGCTGAAATCGATAGACGAACCGTGATTCTTTTCTTTCTGTGCAATTTCGCTCAGAGCGTTCCAGAACGCCTCGCCGCTGCCTATCTTCTCTTTATATATGTATTCGCCGTCCTCATAGCTGTAATGGTACGCAATTGTCACGGTTGACGGGAGCTTTCTGCTTGCCAGCTCCTCGGTCGGGAACGCTTTGCTCTCGACGTCGGTTTCAAACGTAAAGAGGGGGTCAACGCCCGTCCATTCGCTTACGCTGAAGTTTTTGTACACCTGAAACGTGTAGGTCTTCGGCTTTGCCGCAGCTTCAATCAGCACCACAGGCGTGCTGTCTGAGCCAAAGAATTCGCCCTTTGCCGCAGCGTTCCGCGCGTTTTCTTCGGTGAGCGCGCTGCCGTCCTGCGTGGAGAATGTGCCGATAAGACCCGTGTATTGCGGCGTATCCGTACCGTAATATACCGTAGGCAAAGCGTTCACGTAAGCTCCGCCCCACAGCGTCCACTCGTCGCCAAGCTCGTAGAACTCGTCAAGGAAGCCTGTTTCCTTTGCAATCGTTTCAAGCTTTGCGGGCGCTGTAAAATCGCCGTGTTTGTACTCGGGGAAGTAATAGCAGTCCGCTTTTTCGGTATGCTCCTTCTTAGTACCCGTCTGCGCGATACACACGGTGTACTCGGCGTTTTCCGCCGCTGCCGTTGTCGGCAGGGCGGTCAGGGTGACTGCCGCCGCGGCTATCAGCGCGGCAAGTCCCTTTAGTTTTGTTCCAATAAAACCCATGTTGTAAAATTCCTCCTCATATATTACCATACCCAAGGGTAAATATATTGTACCATATATTTGATTTTTTGTCAAGCGCCGTTTTATTGCCGCTTCCGCGCTTGAATGTAATTCGCGGCGCAATGCGTTTCGGGCGGAGTTTTATTACACATTTCTATTGACATTCGTGCCATTATCTGCTATAATGACAGTATATCTTTCATGCGGTGCATGAGGTAATTATATGTGATAATTCTGGGCGGGACTACTTCGCCCGAACATTGCTAAGGAGGGCAAAATGACACACTTAAAGCAACTCGGCGGCAAGCTGTTGAGCCTGCTGCTGGCATTCGCCATGATACTTGCGCTTATGCCCGCGGTATCGCTAACGGCAAGCGCGGCAGAACCAAAATATGTGCTTAAGGCAGATACGCCGCAGTTCAGCAGCGACGGCTGGACATGGGACGGACAAACGCTCCATTTCTTTGGCAGCGGCACGTATGATGTTGGCTCCGACTACTTCTCGATAGAATCGACAAACGGCGGGGCTGCCGTTATCGACATCTCGGGGGCGCTTACTGTCAACTTCACCGCTTATACGAGTACCTTTATCAACTCGTCCTGCGCGCTTGATATTAAGGGCGCGGGCAAAATCACAGTTTCCGCAGCCCATGGTTATAATAGGCTGTTTAAGTCTGGCGGTGATATAACATATGCAGGCGGTGCGATTTGCACAGATAGTGAATTGTGCTTATTCGCTAACATCAACAGCTTCACCATGTCGCAGGGTCACATAGATGCGCCGAACGCTTATATTGAAGCAAGAAGTCACACAATAAGCAACAGCTACGTTGCTATAAACTCGTTTAACACTTCTGTCAATTATTCAGATAAAATCAATATCGACAGAAGCTTTGTTGACACGCAGACGCTTCTTACCACAGATAAATATAGGGGGTTGTCCATCACTCTCAACAACAGCGTTCTGCGCAGCGCCGCTGATAGCTCCGAGTTTGAGTTAGACGACAATGATATTAAAAAGCCGCAATTCTCAAAAGTAACCAATTCCGTTGTTTATCTGACAAAGGTAGGGTCTGTCAATGGTTTGAAATTAAGCGCCGCGCTTACTTCTCAGATAGTTAAAAAGGCGGTTGACGGCGGCTATGTGTTCTGCAATCAGCTTATAACCGACGCTGATTTGAGCGTCGAAAATTTGGATGGCAAAGTAAACACTAAGTTTGCCCAGCTTAGCGGTGCATTTTATTGGTCTGCAACTAATGATATTCTGAGATTGGATAATTTGACGCTTACAGGCGGAGTATTGTTTTCTGCACCTTTTTCACTACAGTTATATGATAATGCCAAGGCAAATAATGCTGCTATAGTAATATTAGCAGATAAGGCTGAACCTATTATAAGTATTCAAAAAGCAAATAACTGTACCGTTGTAGCTATAAACGAATCTGCAAGTTCAAATGATATCACCTTTCAAATTTATGAAAATGTTGATAAGTGCAATGTTTACTCTACCACAGATGGCATAATTTATGCCGGCACTCCTGTATTGCCAACAAATAACTCGTATTATGTACCCAACGGCACGGTTAATGTATTTACCTATTTTGACCCGTCTAACTACGACCGTGATTCCTATTCTGATTTTTATGGAAGCATTACCGCTAAAAAAATTACTGCTGGCTCTAATCCTCTCAAATTTAGCAGCAATATTTGCGCAGACGTTCTTGAAATGAATAGGGATATGGCCTTTAATGGCTCAGATGATTACTCTGTAAGCTTTGGCGGCGTTACGGGTAATGGTACGATTTATTCTTACTACGCCGATGATGTTGATTTTGCCTGCGAAAAGGTGAACGGCAGCTGGGGGTTATTTGACGACGAATTCGGCTACGATGGCGGCGCTGACAGGCAGCTTTACATTGGCAGACAGGTGTTCAACACCATTGCCGCTGACGAGGCGAAGAAGACATACGACGCCATGACGTTAAGCAAGGGTTCTTCGGTGACGATTAACGTTCCGCTAACGCTCCCCTTTGAGCAATGGATATTCCGGCATGAGATTTACCTGATTGACGAACAAAATAAGCCGTATGTCTTAGGCGACGTTGGTCTTACCGCTGATTTTGTGGACGGCGGCAAGAATTCGCTCAATGTTGTTCTGAAAGCGGGCAGCAATGTCACGACGGGCGATTATGAGCTGTGCTACATCATGAACGGGAAGCCGATAAACAAAGGTCGGTACATTCCCTTAACGCTCTCGGATTCCTACTCCCACACGATGGAGTTTGGCGACGACAGCAGCATTTCGTGGCCTTATACCGACAAGAAAGGCAATTTGCGGACTTTCACAGGCGAGGATTACGAGAAGAATATCGAAGCGGATACATGGACGTGGTACGGCATGGGTGACCGGGAAAATGGATACAGTAAAAGCACTCTTGTGCTGAATAATGGGTTCAATTTCACAACAACTGCGGATTACGGCATATCCAAAACCAAGCAGACGACTTTCAATATTGTCGTTAATGGCAGCTGCACCGTCAATGCGGCAGTTGGTGCTATTCATTCAGGACAAAACGTAACTTTGAACATCAATGGCGCTGACGATAACTCAACGCTTAGCGTGAACACAGGAATAGTGAGCGATGAGTCGCTCTATATAAGCGGCGTGGACATTGAGGCGAACAATGTTACTTCGGTTATAAAAGCTTCGGCTCAGATAAAGCCGCTGCTGCAAAGCGATAATGAAAAAACTTTTTTGTATGACTGCAAAATTACCGCCAACGACCGCTGGGAGGGCAAGGAAGTTATCAAAGCCCCGGAGCTTAAGATAACCAGAAGCGTAACGCTTGATTTACCCGCTTCAACCATAAATGCGGGCACAACGTATATCGGCGAGCTTGAAAGCGTGGATAACATTCTGAACGGCCTTATCGGCTCGGCTGCGCTTACCGTTGAGGGCTCTCCGTACGGAGAATACTCGGGAGTAAGTTCACTTAAGTGGAAAGACGCGGGCTTTGGAATGAAGCTTTCCACAAAGCCGCTCGAGTTTATCGGCACGGCTTCCGACCTGATAATTTCCGACGACACGATTTCCGCAGACGGTGATTACTGCCTGTTCAGCGGCAATAAATACAGGCTTGACCTTTCAAAGCTTATCAACGTTGACATTTCCGACTGCGAAATCACTAAGAATGTCGTTAGCGGCTATTCAGTAAAAAGCGAGCTGGTTGACGGCACGCAATACCTTATTGTTACCCCCGGCAAAGACGTAACGGATTCTACGGCAAAAAGCACCATTGGAGTGGTAGACTCGAACCGTTTTTACGGCTCAAAAATGCCCTTAAAGCTTGATGTAACGCTCGGCAGGGTTGTCAAGGCGGACAGGATAGGGTTCTATTGCCAGGGTAACTATGATACCAATAAACAATGCTACATTCCGTCGGCTACATACAAGGGGAATCCTCTGGAGCTGAAGAAAGATGGCTATAATTATTACTATCTCGTACCTTCCGGCGAGGAAATAGAAATCACCCTCATACCCGCAGACGGCTACAGGTTTGATAGCGTTTCGCTTGGAGAATGGAAATACGACGGCGGCGTGTTAAAGAAATACGGACTGTCGCCGAGCGGCACATACACGGTTACTACAAATGGCGCTGATGTGCAGCTTCTCATGGATATCAATGAAACAACGGTCCAGCAGTATTATAATGTTGACTTAGCGGACTCTCTCAGACAGGACGTTGCCGACGGAAAGATAAAATCCGTAACGCTCACCTATTCCGACGGCTCTGTAAAGGTCGTGGACGGCACAACCGTTGATGATTTCCCAACATATGCCACAAAGGATAAGCCCGTTACGGTAAGCATAGCTGTTCCGACCGACAGCAGCGGCGACCCGCTCATCGCAGTAAAGAAAGTCAACGGCGTCAATGCTAACTACAACAGCGACGAGCAGAAGTATATAAGCGGATATTTTAGAATCGATAAGGACACGGTTATTACCGCTGAGTACGAGATACCCGCGACCAGCGCGACAGTCACCGTAAATTGCGGTGAACACGGCACGGTTACGCCCGCTACCGCAGAATATCCCATAGGCACTTCGGTAACGCTTACCGTTACGCCCGACGAGGGCTATCGCGTGAAGTCCGCGCAGCTTGACGGCAAAGCCGTAACCCTTACGAACGGCGCGTACACGTTCACGGTAACCGCCGACTGCGTATTCAGCGCAGAGTTTGAGGAGATACCCGCGGGCAGCGCGACAGTCACCGTAAATTGCGGCGAACACGGCACGGTTACGCCCGCTACCGCAGAATATCCCATAGGCACTTCGGTAACGCTTACCGTTACGCCCGACGAGGGCTATCGCGTGAA
>CAKSIT010000002.1 GCA_934462925.1 uncultured Oscillospiraceae bacterium
ATTTTCCCTTGCTTCGGAGATGAGCGTAAATCTTATGAAAGGATATGATATGGGGCTTAACTATATCATACAAGGACGATAATGAAAATTAAAGGTGTTGATTTAAGCTACTGCCAGGAGGGTATCAGCTTTCCTGCGCTGAAAAAGGCGGGCGTGAGATTTGCGATTATCCGTGCGGGCTTTTCCACGAAGAAAGATGTTACTATGGATAAGTTCGTGACCGACTGCAAGAAATACGGCATTGACTACGGTTTTTACTGGTACAGCTATGCAATGAGCATTGAGCAGGCAGAAGCTGAAGCCGAGAAATGTATTTCTGTGATTAAGGAACTGTCCCCGACATATCCCGTATTCCTCGATATGGAGGAGAAAAAGCAGATCAGCGGTCTGAGCACGGACACACGCACAAAGATGGCTATTGCTTTCTGTGAAAAGATAAGGCGGGCGGGATTCAAGCCCGGAGTTTATGCAAATCCGTCTTTTATGGAGAACTATTACGACAAGAGCAGGATTGTCGGCAGGTATGACATCTGGCTTGCTCACTGGACTAACAGCCCCGACCGACCGTCAAGTTTCAGCTACGGTCAGACTATGTGGCAGTGGGGACTTGACAGGATAGGCGGATACGACATTGACGGCGATATCTGCTTTACAGATTACAGTAAGAAAAAAACTGTCGAGAAAACCATAGATCAGCTTGCTGACGAGGTTCTTGCTGGCAAGTGGGATAACGGTGCGGAGCGTGAAAGGCTGCTCACCGCCGCCGGATATGATTATAACGCGGTTCAGAAAAGAGTCAATGAAAAGCTATACAAGAAAACCGTTGATGAGATTGCCGTTGAGGTTATCGCGGGGCTGTGGGGGAACGGTTCGGAGAGAAAGGAAAAGTTGACAGAAGCCGAGTATGATTACTCGGAGGTGCAGAAACGTGTAAATGAAATGCTCAGATAAAACTTTATAACTACAGTGATAATGCCCACTTTGGATTGATTTCCTTGGTGGGCATTTTGACTAAGATAAAAAATTGACAAAATGTGTTGGGAAAATGTCAAGACAAAGTTTTTTTAATGTGATATAATGTAATCACAAAAACAAAGGAGGTTTTGCATATGGCAGGCAGAAATATGTTGAATGTGGCTTTGGATTATATTGATGAGCACATTGAATGGAAACCCAATGAGATAATTTGGGGGTTAAGTAAGCAGACAGGGTTTAACTCAAAGTTTTATAAGAACTGTTTTGATGCAGTCTTAGATGAGAGTCTTTTCCTCTATATTAAAATGAGAAAGATCTTCTTCATCTGTAAAAGAATAAAGGAGAACCCCACATATCCATTAAGCCACCTTGCTCTTGATTTTGGCTATAGTGCAGAGTCTGCTATGAGCAGAGATTTCCGTAATATAGTAGATTTTGCTCCCAAACAAGTACTCAAGGAAGATAAGTCTGTGCCTGATAACAGGATGAACGTGTCGGTTAGCAGGATAGAAACAGCATTGAAAAAGGAGGAAACAATTTTGAATAAAGAGGCATTGCGAGAAGAATTTCTTGAAATCCCATATGATTTCATAGAAATGCATAATGACTTCGGCTTTTCAATGGATATTTGCAATGTGATAGCAGATCTTGCTGAAAGGTTGGGGATTCCGCCATACCAATTCGCAAATAGTTGTTTTGATCAGATGGTTAGCTTCCAAAGTGACAGTGATTATGTTCGACCAGAAATCGAAAAATGCATTGATCTTGAGCTTTCATCTGAGAAAGAACTGAAAGATATCTGTGATTTCTTTGATTGTAAGTATTTTGAGGTCGATAGTAGAATGGTTGATTTCTATCGCAAAAGAATTGCAAAGGAGTTGTGCGAAAATGAGTGATAAACTACTACCAAGTAAACATAAAGGAAAGGAGCTTTGCGGTGGATATTGTTGCCATGGTATGGGATATGATTTTGAGTATCGTACTGAGGCTGGTAATGAAACCGTGATTATCACTGCTGCAATTCGTATTAACGCCAAGACGAAAAGTGGAAAGAAAATTCTGGATGTTATGGCTGAAAAACAAACATCCCCAATTAAAACCACAATACAGAGGATTGAAAGAGAACACAAAATAGATGTTCGTGAAGGAAAAGGCGTACCACTGTACTCATCTTTTGGACAGTTGTTTGATTAAAAGATTCATATACTTACTAAACCCGTCGAGTTTTTATCGGCGGGATTTTTTATTTTTCTGTCCAATCTCTCTCCTTGCCAAGGCTATAAGGCAGAGGGAAACAAAATCCCTCGGAAAGAGGTGAAATGAATGGAACACAATCTGAGAATAAGTGTTTCAAGAAAGCCGATGAGAAACGATGTTGCAGCTCTGCATACCATATCGTTAAGAGAACGCATACTTCGTTTCCTGTTCGGCAGAAAACAGCAGATTACCATTATCGTACCGGGTGATTCTGTGAAAGAACTGGCAATCTGCAACATTAAGGAAGGAGGAACAGCATGATGGGGAAAATGAGTGAACTGGCAGCAGAGTTATCCGAACTCAAGCATTGCGGCGAGGTGCTTATCAGCTTATCTGAGTCAATGATGGCTCTGATTTCTGGTAAAGATACACCGCAGCCGGTGGATAAGCCGTCAGCAAAAAAGAAATCCGATAGCGCTACAGTATCGGTCACTCTCGAAAACGTCAGAGCCGTCTGCGCTGAAAAATCCCGTGCCGGCTTCACAGCAGAGGTAAAGTCAATCATCACAAAGCACGGTGCGGACAAGCTTTCCGCAATCAAGCCGGAGGAATATGCAGCAGTCCTCGCAGAGGTGGAGGTGCTAGGCAATGCCGACTAACCACGCAATTCTCTCGGCATCGTCAAGCCACCGCTGGCTCGAATGCCCGCCGTCTGCTAAAATCTGCGCCGAACTGCCGGATACATCAAGCGAGTATGCGCAGGAGGGCACGGACGCTCACGCTCTCTGCGAACACAGGCTGAAAGCCTTGCTCGGCAGAGAAACCACCGACCCAACAGAAAACCTCACCTATTACAACGAGGAGATGGAGCGCTGCGCTGTCGAGTACGCTGCATACGCTTATGAGCAGGTCGAGAAAGCAAAAGTAGCCTGCAATGACCCCATAGTCCTTATCGAACAGAAACTGGATTTCTCCCGGTGGGTTCCGGAGGGGTTCGGCACAGGTGACTGTGTTATCGTGGCTGACGGTACACTTTCCGTTATAGATTTCAAGTATGGCAAGGGTGTGGAAGTCCTCGCAGAGAACAACCCACAGATGATGTTGTATGCCCTCGGTGCTCTTGAATTATTTGACGGAATATACGACATATCCGCAGTGAGCATGACTATATTCCAGCCAAGGCGGGATAACATCAGCGAACACACTATCTCAAAAGCAGACTTGCTCCGATGGGCAAACGAGGTTCTCGCTCCGACAGCGCAGCTTGCTATCAAGGGCGAGGGAGATTTCAAAGCGGGCAATCATTGTCGCTTTTGCAAAGTCAGGACAACCTGTCGCAAACGCGCCGAATACAATCTTGAACTCGCCCGATACGATTTTGAACCGCCTGCAACCCTTGATAATATCGAAATCGCCGCTATTCTCGCAAAAGCGGACGAGCTTGTATCATGGGTGACCGATGTAAAAGAATACGCTCTGCGGCAGGCGCTTAGCGGTGTTTCATACGATGGTTTCAAGGTGGTCGAGGGGCGTTCCAACCGCAAATACACAGATGAAAATGAAGTTGTTGAAGCCGTCAAATCCGCAGGATATGACCCATATGAACACAGCGTTCTCGGTATCACAGCAATGACCAGTCTGCTCGGTAAGAAAAAGTTCAACGAATTGCTCGGCGGGCTTATCGAAAAGCCGCAGGGCAAGCCAACCTTAGTACCAATTTTGGACAAGCGTCCGGCAATACATACAGCAAACGAAGATTTCAAGGAGGACAATTAACATGACAAAGTTCACAAATCCCACAAAGGTAATCACAGGACCCGACACAAGATGGAGTTACGCAAACGTCTGGGAAGCAAAGTCCATCAACGGCGGTGCTCCAAAGTACAGCGTATCACTTATCATTCCGAAGTCGGATACCAAGACGGTAGAGAAGATCAAGGTGGCTATTGAAGCAGCTTACAAGGAGGGCGAGTCCAAGCTCAAAGGCAACGGACGCTCCGTTCCTGCGCTTTCCGCAATCAAGAATCCGCTCCGTGACGGTGATACAGAGCGCCCCGATGATGAAGCCTACGCGAACAGCTATTTCATCAACGCAAATTCTGCGACCGCTCCCGGTATCGTTGACGCTAACTGCAGCCCCATTCTGGAGCGCAGCGAGGTTTACAGCGGCGTGTACGGCAGAGCGTCTATTTCATTTTACGCATTCAACTCCAACGGCAATAAGGGTATCGCCTGCGGTCTGAACAACCTGCAGAAGTTGCGCGATGGCGAGCCGCTTGGCGGCAGAACCCGTGCCGAGGACGATTTTGCTACTGACGATGATGATTTTCTGTCTTGAGGAGATATACAATGCTGACAACTGAAAGCATTTTGCTTGCTATCTGCTTTGGATATGTGCTTGGAGATACACTTTCTAAGCTGGTCGTGGTTGTTTCTGATGTTGTCAGGAGCATTAAGCGCCGCAAGCAAACTAAAACTGACAAGTAATACAAACAGGGCGGCAGGAACTATCTTGCCGCCTTTTTGAGGTGAACTATGGAAAAAATCAAAACACTGTCAATCGACCTTGAAACGTTCAGCGATGTTGAGCTTTCAAAGTGCGGTGTGTACAGATATGTGGAATCGCCTGCTTTCGAGATACTGCTGTTCGGTGTTTCGGTAAACGGCGGCGATGTTGCGGTGTATGACCTTGCGCAAAGTGAGAAAATTCCCGCTAAAATACTGTCGGCATTAACGGACAATTCCGTTATCAAGTGGGCATTTAATGCGACCTTTGAAAGAGTGTGTCTGTCAAAATATCTCGGTATGTCGTCCGGAGAGTATCTCGACCCAACTTCGTGGAGATGTTCGATGGTGTGGTCTGCGTATATGGGGCTTCCGCTGTCGCTTGCCGGTGCAGGCACAGTTCTGGGCTTACCGGAACAGAAGCTGAAAGAGGGCAAAGACCTCATCAAGTATTTCTGTGTTCCTTGCGCCGCTACCAAGGCGAGCGGCGGCAGAACAAGAAATTTCCCGACACACGCCCCGGAGAAATGGGCGCTTTTCAAAGCGTACAACAAGCGTGATGTCGAGGTCGAAATGTCGATACAGGACAAGCTCCGCAAATTTCCCGTGCCGGAATTTGTGTGGGAGGAATACTGCCTTGACCAGCAGATAAACGACCGTGGAATTGCCCTCGATATGGCTGTTGTTGAGAATGCAATACGGTTTGATGAATGCTCAAAAGCGCTGCTCTCGTCAAAAATGCAGGAACTAACTTCTCTTGAAAATCCGTACTCCGTTCAGCAGATGAAGCTGTGGCTTTCGGAGAACGGGCTTGAAACGGAAACGCTCGGTAAGAAAGCCGTTTCCGAACTGCTGAAAACCGCGCCGCCGCAGCTTGCAGAGGTTTTGGAACTCCGTCAGCAACTTGCGAAATCCTCGGTGAAAAAGTATCAGGCTATGAAGAATGCTGTCTGCTCCGATGGACGAGCGCACGGAATGTTTCAGTTTTACGGTGCAAACCGTTCCGGCAGATGGGCGGGTCGGCTGATACAGTTACAGAACCTCCCACAGAATCATATCCCTGACCTCGAACAGGCTCGTGAGCTTGTGAAAAGCGGCAACTATGAATCCATGGAACTGCTGTATGATGATATCCCCGATACGCTTTCGCAGCTTATCCGCACAGCATTTGTTCCGAAACCGGGAATGAAATTCGTAGTTTCCGACTTTTCGGCTATTGAAGCAAGAGTGCTGTCTTGGTTCGCCGATGAGAAATGGCGGCTTGATGTATTTACCCATGGAGGAGATATCTATTGTGCATCCGCAAGTCAGATGTTCCGTGTTCCCGTTGAAAAGCACGGTGTGAATGGCCATCTGCGACAGAAAGGTAAAATTTCAGAGTTGGCGCTTGGCTATGGAGGTTCAGTAGGAGCTCTGAAAGCTATGGGCGCATTAGAGATGGGTTTGGCGGAAGACGAACTTCAGCCGCTTGTGGATATGTGGCGCAGTTCCAACCCGAATATTGTTAGGTTATGGTGGGAAGTCGACCGCTGCGTGAAGGATACAATACGACAAAGACTTCGCGCAGACACACATGGCATTCAGCTTGAGTATCAGAGCGGAATGCTGTTCATCACGCTGCCGAGTGGCAGGCGGCTGTCATACGTCAAACCTCGTATCGGTGAGAATAAGTTCGGCGGCGAATCCGTCACTTACGAGGGCGTTGGCGCAACGAAGAAGTGGGAGCGCATTGAAAGCTACGGTCCGAAATTCGTGGAGAACATCGTTCAGGCGGTTAGCCGGGATATTCTCTGTTATGCTATGCGGACACTGCGGAATTATCGTATCTGCGGCCACGTGCACGATGAACTTATCATCGAATGCCCGATAGATACGAATGTATCTGAAATCTGCGAGATTATGGGTAGAACTCCGCCTTGGGCAGAGGGGCTGCCGCTCCGTGCCGATGGATATGAGTGTATGTTTTATAAAAAAGATTGAGGTAATATGTCCAAGAACACCTTTTGCCAAGGCTATAAGGCAGGAGGTATTTTCATGTATAACAATTTTACGACCCGCATGAATGAGATAGAGAAAAACGCTGAAAATCTGCCTGTCAGAACCGAACCCCAAATACAAGCAGTTTCAAAACAGATTACGCAGGAAGAAATCCAGCGTGATTTCGATTATTATATGGCACAGTGCATAGCAGAAAAGCTGAAATCCGAGGGGCTTATCACATTTGACGAATTCAACAAACTGACCGCTCTTAACCGCCGTACTTTTTTACCTATGAATGTCGAGATATTACCGAAAATACGTTGATAATATCTCGGTTTAGAGTTAATATGTCAACACCGAAGAGAGGTGAAAAAAGTGAAAACCGTAACAAAAATTGAAGCCAACCAACGTACTACGGGTTCTGAGAAAAGGCTCCGTGTTGCGGCATACTGTCGTGTGTCGACAGATTCTGACGATCAGCTTGAAAGCCTTGCTGAACAGAAGAAGCATTATGAAACCTACATTCAGACACACGAAAACTGGTATTTCGCAGGCCTATACTATGATGAGGGAATAAGCGGTACAAAAAAGGAAAAGCGTTCTGAACTTATGCGTCTGCTTTCCGACTGTGAAGCAGGTCAAATCGACTTCATCATCACAAAGTCCATTAGCCGATTTGCGAGAAATACCACTGACTGCCTTGAAATGGTGCGAAAGCTGCTTGCAATAAATGTAGCAATATATTTTGAAAAGGAGAATATCAACACCACTTCAATGGAAAGCGAGCTGGTGCTTGCGGTTCTCAGCAGCCTTGCAGAGAGCGAATCCGTGTCAATATCCGGCAATAAAAAGTGGTCTATAAAACAGCGATTTCAAAGCGGCACATACAAAATGAATCCGCCGCCGTATGGTTACAGATGGAACGGCGAACAGCTTGAAGTAAATAATAACCAAGCGGAAATTGTTAAGCGCATTTTTGCTGAATTTCTCTCGGGAAAAGGAGTGATGAACATTGCAAGAGCGCTGGACTCGGATAATATTGTCCCTGCCCGTGGAAAGCACTGGTGTCAGTCGAGTATTCTCAGAATTCTGAAAAATGAGAATTACACAGGAAACGCAGTTTTTCAGAAAACCTTTACCGATGAGTCCTTTCGCCGCTGCGTGAATTACGGACAGTTGGACAAGTACCTTGTTGCTGATCATCATGAGGGAATAATCAGCAAGGCTGACTTTGATTCAGCCGCAGCTCTGATAGACAGACACTCCGTTGAAAAGAACGTTACTAAGGGTAGCCACAAGTATCAGCTGCGGTATTGCTTTTCGGGAAAGATAGTCTGCGGTGAGTGCGGCGCTACGCTAAAGCACAGGACTCACAGGCTTGGCGGTGAAACGTATGAAGCGTGGTGCTGCAGCACTCACATATATAATAAGGAAAGCTGCTCGATGAAGTTCATCAGGGACGATGACATCAAGCTCGCTTTTGTTACAATGATGAAAAAGCTGGTTTTCGGTCACAAGCTGATTTTGAAGCCGTATTTGATGACATTACGCAGTTCATCAACGGACAGCAGCATTCAGCGAATACAGCAGCTTCGGCTGTTGATCGAACAGAATACGGGTCAGCAGGAAACTCTTACACGGCTTATGGCGAACGGTTTCATTGACAGGGCGCTTTTCGGTCGGGAGTTGAACGCAATAATGGCTCAGACCGATGAATACCGCGCTGAAATTGATACGCTCAGCAGTTCGGTCACAGGCGATGGCGCAAAGCTGAAAGAAACCGAGCGCCTTATAAAGCTGGTCGAGCGTGGGAGAATGTTCACGGAATTTGACGCAGACTTGTTTTCAAAATTGGTTGACCGCATTTGTGCATTTTCTCGAAATGAAATCGGTTTTGCACTGAAATGCGGATTGACGCTCAGAGAAAGGATTGGTGAGTAGAGTGGAACATATTCCGTACGGCTATCGTATTGAGAACGGAAAAGCGGTGATTGATGAAACTGCGGCAGGGCAGGTTCGGAGATTATTTGAAAACTACCTCAGCGGTGATTCGCTGAACAAAGCGGCCGAAAACGCGGGTATCACAGGAAATCACGGCACTATCAAACTGATGTTGCAGAACCGCCGCTACCTGGGAGATGAGTTTTATCCTCCGATAATCAGCGAGGAGATGTTCAATGCCGCAGCGGAGGAACTTCGAAACCGTGCCGAGCGGCTCGGCAGAAACAGTCATGTAAGAAAAGAACGGTCGGTGAATATCCCTGTGCGGTTCACATTTATCAGTGCAGCGGATTATTTCGAGAATCCTGTTCAGCAGGCAGAATATATGTATGGATTGATAAAGAGTGAGGTGACGAACATTGAGTAACATAACGATAATCCCGGCAAGACCCCAGCGGGCTAACTCACAGCAGAATTAAACGGAAAAACCAAAGCTGCGGGTGGCAGCGTACTGCCGCGTCAGCACGGACAGCGATGAGTAGGCGACTAGCTACGAAGCCCAGGTTTCGTATTATACAGAGCAAATCACCCGAAACCCCGAATGGGCATTTGCGGGTATCTATGCCGATGACGGTATCTCCGGCACGAATACCAAAAAGCGTGAGGAGTTCAACCGTATGATAGCAGACTGTATGGACGGTAAAATCGACATGATTATCACAAAGTCCATCAGCCGATTTGCGCGAAATACGCTTGACTGTCTTAAATACATACGTCAGCTTAAGGAGCGTAACATTCCCGTATTCTTCGAGAAAGAGAATATCAACACCCTTGACGCAAAGGGCGAGGTTCTGCTTACGATAATGGCTTCACTTGCACAGCAGGAATCGCAGTCGCTTAGTCAGAATGTGAAACTCGGCTTGCAGTTCCGCTATCAGCGTGGGGAAGTGCAGGTCAACCACAGCCGTTTCCTCGGCTATACCAAGGACGAGAACGGTAGGCTTGTAATTGACCCGGAGCAGGCAGAGGTGGTGCGGAGAATTTACCGTGAATACCTTGACGGTTACAGCACCGACAAAATCGCCGCCGGTCTGGAGCGTGACGGAATACTCACCGGTGCAGGTAATCCACGCTGGCACACAAGCACGGTTGCAAAGATACTGCGCAACGAAAAGTACATGGGTGATGCGCTCCTGCAAAAGACCTACACGGTGGATTATCTTTCCAAAAAGCGCATAAAGAACAACGGAATAATGCCGCAGTACTACGTTGAGAACGACCACGAAGCTATTATTCCAAAAGAGATTTTTATGCGGGTGCAGGACGAACTTGTGCGCCGCAGGCTTGTAAAGGTCAGTCCGAATGGGAGAAAGCACGGTTTCAGCAGTAACCATGTGTTTTCACAGATGATAGTCTGCGGGGAGTGCGGCGAGCTGTTTCGCCGTGTTCACTGGAATAATCATGGCTGCCGTTCAATCGTTTGGCGGTGCGTTAGCAGATTGCAGCCGGCCGGTGTGATTTGCCACGCCCGTACGGTAAACGAAGAAGTGCTGAAAAATGTGGTCGTGCAGGCATTCAACGAAATGCTCGGCAGCAAAAGCACCTATCAGAAGCGGCTTCGGGACAACCTTGCAATGGTGCTTCGTGGGTATGAAGATGAGCAGGCTTTGGAGATAGACAAGCGACTGGCTGAACTTCAGCAGGAGCTTATCAACCACGCTTCCCTCAAGGAGGACTACAACGACATCGCCGATGAGATATTCCGGCTTCGTGAGATGAAGCAGAAGAACTTCACCGACACCGCCGTCCGTGACGAGCAGATAAAGCGTATCAATGAGTTGAACGAGTTCATTGAGCAGCAGGATTCTGAGCTTACCGATTTTGACGAGAGCCTTGCCCGGCGGTGGCTTAAGGAGATTGTCGTGTGGGACGATAGGTTTTCTGTGGAGTTGAAGTCGGGGGATATTATTGAGATTACAGCTTAGTATCCATAGAAAAAGACGAGTTCTCCGGCATAGAACGGTTTATAGTAATGTCAAGTGTTCCATATTCTGATTCATATGTCCACTTTAAATCTTTCGCAATTCTTTCAGCACGAACATAGTTCAGGCTTTTACTAAAAGCATAGTACCATTCTGTAGCTGCTGACGGCGAAGCAGAATATTTTCTTTGAAATGTGGCATTAACTTCTCTCGGCATAGGCGTGAAAACACCCATAACTCTTGTATCGAATAGATCACGTTGTACAGAAGTGTCTTCAATGATTCCTGCCTTTACTGCATAGTCGATCAGGGGTTCAAGAAGTTCTTCAATATTTCCCGTGAGTGGTTCTTTATCATTCCAGTCAGTCAGTTTTAGTATATCCATGAGCTGATTTCTGACAACGAAAATATCGTCATTTGTAATCAAATCAGCTTCTATTGCATGACGGATCAATCCGTTTATTGCCCTGTATACCATGATAACACCTCTTTTCAAAAACCATCCGGATGATTTTTATGCCAATTCCATGCGTCAGATATAATTTCTTCAAGGCTATCGTGTACAGGATTCCAGCCAAGAATTTTTCTTGCCTTTTCACTGGAAGCCACCAGTCGTGCAGGATCTCCGGCACGCTTTGGCGTTTCAATTGCCGGAATCGGGTGCCCTGTCACTTTTCTTGCTTTATCAATTACTTCTTTTACGGAATAGCCGACACCATTTCCAAGATTGAAAATATTGCTTTCGTTTCCGTTTTTTAAGTACTTTACAGCGAGAATATGTGCCTGAGCCAAATCGGTAACATGGATGTAGTCTCTGATACAAGTTCCATCAGGAGTATCATAATCTGTTCCATAGATAGAGATACTTTCTCTCTTTCCATTGGGGACTTGAAGAATCAAAGGGATCAAATGACTTTCCGGATTATGAGCCTCGCCGATTTTACCTGATTTGTCTGCTCCGCAAGCATTGAAATAGCGTAGAGAAACGTATCTTAGACCATGAGCTTTTGAAGTCCAATAGAACATCTTCTCCATAGCAAGTTTGGTTTCACCATATGGATTGGTTGGCTGTGTTCTGTCTGTTTCAAGAATCGGAATATTTTCCGGTTCACCATAGGTGGCAGCGGTTGAGGAAAATACAATTTTATCAATATGGTGTTCAACCATGGAATCCAAAAGGATTTTTGTTCCGCAGAGATTATTGTCATAATACTTGAGCGGATTGACAACGCTTTCTCCAACAAGAGAATATGCTGCAAAGTGTATCACTGCATCTATCTGTTCATTTTCAAAAATATTATCAAGAAACGCCTTGTCATGCAAATCACCCAGATAAAACTTCGCATCTTTCGGAACAGCTTCGATGTGTCCGGTTGCAAGATTGTCTGCAATAATAACGCTTTCTCCGGTGCGAATCAACTCTAAAGCTGTGTGAGAACCGATATATCCTGCACCGCCTAAAACAAGTATACTCATTATTTTTTCCTCCTATTATTTGATTTCAATGCCGCCAAACGGTCTGATTGTCATAATGTAGCACGAATTTTGTCCAAATATTCTGTCCATTTCCGATCTATATGCATTGACAAGATCATTTGGTACAAATGCTTGAATAGTACCTGCGAAACCACCTCCGTGAACTCTTACAGCACCATTGCCTTTTAATATTCGTTTCCCCGCCATAATTGCAAGTGGAATACCTTGTTCCGTTGGCTTTCTGCATGAGTATAAATTTTGCAGATAGTTCATGGAGGAATCTCCCGATTCGTTTACAAGCGTGAGGAAATCCTCAAATCTGTTGTTTTTGAGAGCTTCCGTTTCTGCCTTTGCACGATAATTGTCGCCAAAAAAGTGAATTGCACGCAAGGCAGCTCTGTCAGAAATCTTCTTTTTAATATCAGGGAGATTATCCCAAAATTGATTTTCATCAACTTCACGAAGAACCTTTTTGCCGAAATATTCTGCAACTTCGTCCATTTCTGTACGAACGGCTACATAATCATCTGTCAGATCAGAATGATCTCCTTTGGTGTCTGTGATGATCAATGCATAGCCAGTTTTTGAAAGGTCAAAATCAATTTTTTGGATACTTGGATTTTGAATGTTTTGAAAATCAAGAAAAACAAATCCACCAACGGAGCAAACCATCTGATCCATCAATCCGCTTTTCTTGCCAAAATAAAAATTTTCTGCATATTGTCCGATTTTTGCGATTTCAACCGCTCCAATCTGATTGTTATTGTAATAGCTGTCAATTGCCGTTGCAATCAATGTTTCAAATGCAGCAGAAGAAGAAATACCGCTTCCAGCAAGTACATTTGAAGTTGTATACATATCAAATCCGGAAATATCTACGCCTAAATCCTTAAAGCGAGCTGCAATCCCTCTGACAATTTCAGAAGAACCTTTTTCACCGATATGAACATCCAAATCGTCCAGTGAAACTGCAAATTCATCGTATCCCTCTGATTTAATTCGGATGATGTTTTCGTCATGAAATGCTGCAACACCGATAACATCTAAGTCAACTGCTCCTGCAATGACACAGCCATGTTGATGATCGGTATGATTACCGCCGATTTCTGTCCTACCAGGAGCAGAATAAACGTGTATATCATTTCTATTCGGATACAGTGCTGTGAATTTCTCCACAGCACTCATATATCGTGATTTCTGACTTTCTATATCCTGTGGCTTATAAATATTTGCAAAGATATTATCAAATCCACCACAAGTAACATTGTCTTGAAAATCCTGTATCTTCATGGTTTTCCTTTCTTCTTACGATTTTAAGGGCATAATTACAAATTCCAATTTCATCGGCTGATCTGCATGTATTCTGTACTCCTCATGCACCGGTGCACCCCAGGAATCATCGCCGCCGACACCCATTTGCTTTGCAGCGATTCTGACCCATGTGTAGCGAACACTTGGAAGCTCGTCCAGATGCATTGCGTTTTCGAGTTCATAGGCACTGTATGGCAGTACACTCATTTCAAACGGAGCAGATACCTTTTGAAACGTCAAACCATGCTGCATATTGTCATGGACAGCAAGCGTTCTTACACCTGTACGGTTGCCGCATTCCTGCGGATTGAGATAACCGGAAAGATTTTCTTTTGCTGTAGATTTCCACAATCCCAGTCTTGCACCATTGCATCGATCACTGTAATTCTCATCAGGACCGAGTCCGTAATACTGGAAATTGCAAAGTTGTTTTTTCATCTTGAAGTCCAACGCAAGAACCGGCATATCGGGCATTCCGCTTACTCCTGCATAATTTACACTTACGCCCAGCTTTCCGTCAAAGTGTGCGGTATAGGTTACAGTAAACTCAAAAGTCGGAACACAGGCAGCCTGATATGTGAATGTGATTTTCAAAGCATCTTCCTGTTCCAGCCATGAAACGGTTTTATACTTTGCAAATTTGCCTGCGGCATACCACTGTGCAAGATTGTACGGCTCGGAAGCACCGGTGTCATTGTCCGTCATTGCTCTCCAGAAGCTGACCTTTGGTGTGCGTGTGATATATTCAAAACCATTGTATTTCAGAGAACTGATGCCGCCCTCTTTTTTGTCGAACATCATGGAGAAGTTTTCTCCGTGAACACCAATGATAACATCACCGTATACAATTGTCGGCTTTTGCAATGTGGTTTCCGGAATCTGATTATCTTTCACTTCAAACACTTCCTGTGCAAAGGCAATTTCGTGCCCTGCATCTGCCCATAGTGTCTGATCTGCGGTAACGGCGGAAACATGATAAACATATTCTCCTACACTGTCTATTTTGTGAAGTGTCAGTTTCAGTGTCTTGCTTTCTCCGGCAGGAACATTCAGAGAAAATGTATCGGATTTCAGAACAACGCCGTTCTTTTCCAATCGTACAACAAAGGACAAGTTGTTTGTATCTGCAAAGAGATTTCGGTTTTCTACGGTAAGCATTCCGTTTTGAATAGACATTCTGATGTTGGAGTAAAGAGCCTTCATTTCCTGAACCTTTGGAGAATAGGTGCGATTGGCATAGATCACACCATTGGTGCAGAATCCGTAATCGCTTGGTCTGTCCTCAAAATCTCCGCCATAAGCCAGAACCGTTTTACCGTCGTCATTTTTGGTTTCGATTGCCTGATCGATGTAGTCCCAGATGAAACCACCCTGATAAGCCTCATATTTGTCCTCAAGGTCAGTGTAAAGGCTCAAACCGCCAAGAGAATTGCCCATAGCGTGCATATACTCACAGCTGATATACGGTCTGCCGTTATTCTGTTTCAGGTATTCTTCCACTTCCTGCGGTTTTGCGTACATACGGCTTTCCATATCCGTGATAGAATCATACTGATTATTCGGAACCCTTGTAACACCCTCATAGTGCACCAGTCTTGTCGGGTCTACACTTCTGAAATATTCCGACATTGCAGCAATATCTTCTCCGCAGTATGATTCGTTTCCGCAAGACCAGATGAGAACGCTTGCGTGATTCTTGTCACGTTCATACATCGATTTCGCTCTGTCCAGTACAGCTTCTTTCCATTCCGGAAGTGAACCCGGTACATTCCAAGACGGATCTGTTGCACCAAGCTTCTGCCATGTACCGTGTGTTTCCAGATTGGTTTCATCAATCAGATAAATGCCATATGCATCACAAAGCTGATACCAAAGAGAATTGTTCGGATAATGACAGGTACGAACGGCATTGATATTGTTTTTCTTCATGAACCGAATGTCAAACAGCATATCTTCCTTTGTGATTGCTCTGCCTGCTTTCGCATCAAATTCGTGTCGATTGATACCCTTGAAAATGATACGTTTCCCATTCAGGCACATGATTCCGTTTTTCAGTTCGAATCGACGGAATCCAACTTTGGTTCTGCTGACCTCGATTTCATTTCCGTCTTCGTCTGCCAGAATCACTGTAAACGTGTAGAGATTCGGTATTTCGGCACTCCAAGGCTTGCTATTTTCAATTGTCCAGTTTACGGATTCCTTTTCATTGGATTCTGCAATGACCGTTCCATTTTCATCTGTCAAGACTGATTTCACAGAACACTTGCCCACAATATCGAGCGTTGCAGAGAAGATACCATTTGTGCCGTCATAATCTGCAATCACTTTCATATCACGAACATGGGCAGACGGTGCCGCATAAAGGAATACGTCACGGAAAATGCCGGAGAATCTCCAGAAATCCTGATCTTCCAGCCAGCTGGCAGAACTTCTCTTGAACACTGCAACAGCAAGTTTGTTGCCCTTTTCACGAATATATGGTGTCAGTTCAAATTCAGACGGTGTAAAAGAATCTTCGCTGTAGCCGATAAATTCGCCGTTCAGCCAGACATACATAGCAGTTTCCACACCCTGAAAAGAAATAAATACACGCTTGTTTTTCAGGGCAGCGTTCAAGTCAAAATATCTGACGTAGCTGCCGACAGGGTTGTCCTTTTCAGAGATAAACGGCGGACGGAGATGCTCCTGTCCTTCCCAAGGATAAATGGTATTGACGTACTGCGGTTTGCCGTATCCCTGCAATTCCATGTGTCCCGGAACCTGAATGTTGTCAAAATTTTCAGTGCTGTCGTTTTCTTCATAGAACTTTTGCTGCCATTCAGACGGATTCTTTGCCCAAGCAAATTTCCAGGTACCGTTCAGATTCTGAATCAGAGAGGAATTGTCTGCATCGGCTTCCAAATGGTTTGCGTAGATTCTGTGGTCGGAATGTGCTGCGATTCTGTTGACTGCAAACACTTCCGGATTGGTCAGCCAGTCGAGTGTATATTTCATATCGTTCCCTCCATTTTAGTTCTGTGGTTCCATCACAACTTCATTTTCGGATATTCCAAGTTTTTCTTTGATTTCCGCATTTGCCTTTTCAACATTCATCTTAGAAAGAATAAATGTGATGATCAGATCCAGTGCAAACGGAACGATCAGATACATAATGTGAAGCATATTGATCGCAGAATCAGGCTGTACTGTCAAAGTTCCCTTGAATCCGCTAAAGTCGAGCAAAAGACCGACAATTGCCGTTCCAAGTCCACCACCAATTTTTACGCCAAGTGATGTGCAGGAGTACATGATTCCATCAACGTGCTTGTGTTTGGTAAGCCAGCTGTATTCAGAGCATGATGCGATGACTGCATTCATATCACCTTGCCATGGACCTTGACCAAGTGCTGCAAGTGCTGTAAATGCAAGCATCAGCGGAATGTTCCCCATGTATCCGGCAACCGCTACCAGAAGTCTGCCAACAGTTGCTACAATGTAGCTGTATTTGTTCAGCTTATACATACCATTCCATTTTTGTACGATGGTAGGAGTGAAGATCAAGGCGATAATCAAAGGAATATTGATAAACCACGCAAACGTGCCGAACATATTCTCATCTGCGAGAACATATTTTGCATAGTATGTTCCAACACCGATCATCGCGCCATAGAACTGCTGCAAAATGTAGGTTACTGTGATCATCACATAATATTTGTTGTGTACGAGAATTTTGAATGCTTCTCCAAAACTGTATTTGGTTTCTTCTGTTTTGGTTTCACTGGCTGCAAGTTCCTCATCAGAAAGTTCCTTTACAGAAAGAGCGGAAATTGTATTTACAATAAGACCGATAACCGCATAAATAATTGCGACTGTTCTCCAGCCATTTGCACCGCCGCCCATTGCTTCAACAAATTGGAATGTAACAGCCTGAATCAGGAGGCTTGTTCCAAATGCGAAGATAAAGCGATAAGAACCCATCTGAACTCTTTCCTTACTGTTCTTTGTAACAAGAGCGGTCAGAGCAGAATATGCGATGTTGTTTGCCGTATAAAATACACTGTTAAGAAGTGTGTAGCAGATAAAGAACCATGCGTACTGAGCTAAATTATCCATGTTCATCGGGATTGCAAATACACCAATCAAGGTAATTGCACAGCCGATAAAACCATAAAGCATCCACGGTTTTGCCTTGCCCATTTTCGTATGTGTCTTATCGATCAACGTACCAAAAATGATGTCTGTTATTCCATCAAAAATCTTCGATACAGCAATGAGAACGCCAATAACACCTGCGTTTAATCCAATCGTGTCGGTAAGATAGATCATTACGAATGATGACAGTAATGCATAGACAACGTTCCCTGCAACATCGCCGGAACCATAACCGACTTTGTTATACCACTTTAAGTATGTTTTTTCTTTGCTCATAATAGAGCTCCTTTCATTGTTTGTATGCCCACATGGACAGAATTTTCCTATAACAAATGATGCGAATTGCTTTTCATCTTGCAAAAACGAAATAACGCCATCGTCAGAATAGATGATTATTTTTTTGAGCATAAAGAATTTTTATTGAATTCAACATGGAATTACAATGAAAGACGTCTTTTTTAATTCTTTTCTCTCATTTCTTGATTCTATTATACCACACAAAACGACTTAAAAAATACACAAAGTTATAAAATATATGCACAAAGTTTAGGATTTTTTCTTGCAATCAGTGCTCAGGTGTGATATACTATAGTCATAGAAGCAAGGGGGTGCTTTTTATGTTTATGAATGTTGCCTATTTAAACAACTCTACATCTACTGTAGTTGATAATACTAAGCCTTTGATTGTAACAAGCTGTGGAAATTATCGTGTGAAAAATCGTTCTGAAGTAGTAACACATCGTCCGAAGGGAAGGAAAGATTATCAGCTTTTATATATTGCCTCCGGAAAAGGACATTTTTTCATTCATGGAGAAGAAAAAACGGTTTCAGACGGAAATATTATTATATATTTGCCGGATCAACCACAGGAATATGTTTATTATCGTGCAGATCAAACCGATGTTTATTGGGTGCATTTTACCGGAAATGAAGTAGAAGAAATTTTAAAGTATTACAATATCAACCTGCAAAATAATATTCTCTATATCGGGACATCTCCTGATTATCAGTGGTTATTTGGCCAGATGATTCAGGAATTGCAGCTTTGCAGACCACGGTATGATGAATTGATTTCTTTGCAGCTGCGTAATATTTTTGTTTTGATAAGCCGTGCAATCATGAGTGCAAAGAAATTCAGCAGCACCAGTGAAAAAGAAGTTGCTTTTGCGATGCACTATTTTCGCAAGAATTACAACACAGAAATCAGCATTGAGGAGTACTCCGAATCCAGAGGGCTTAGCAACTGTTGGTTTATTCAGTGCTTTAAAGAAATCACAGGTTCCAGTCCGCTGCAATATATCTTAAAGCTGCGAATCTCCAACGCACAAAATATGTTAGAAAATACGGACTACACCATTACTGAAATTGCAAATATGGTTGGATACACCAATTCACTTTATTTCAGCAGACTGTTTCATAAATACATTGGTATGTCACCAAAAGAATATCGAAAAGTAAAACTCAAAGAAAATCTCAGAGAGTAAAAAACAAAACTCGTTTGGCTAAAACTAAACCAAACGAGTTTTGTTGATTTGATGTTGTATAATAAAACTTGACACCCCACGCTCAAAAAAATATACTAAAACGAGGAGGGTGACGAGCAGGTCAAGCGTATCAACGAGCTGAACGAGTTCATCGAGCAGCAGGATTCCGAGCTTACCGAGTTTGATGAGAACCTTGCCCGGCGGTGGCTAAAGGAGATTATTGTGTGGGACGATAGGTTTTCTGTGGAGCTGAAATCGGGGGTGAGGGTAGAAATTGAAGTATAGTATTTATAAGTAAAGGCAGGCTCTTAATCATTGGAATATATCCGGTGGTTAAGAGCTCTTATGTATTTATTCTGTTGGTTGTGCTATAGTTTTTACATCTGTGTCATACTCTGTGTCAGTTACATCCGATCTCGTATATCGTTCATCAAATAAATCTATTAAACTTTCCACTTCGCTATAATTACCAAGTACTATTTGATTTGCTTCATGGTTAAACTGAAATTTTCCCTGCCAACGCGGTAAGGTGTTAACTTTATTAATTAGTTGCTCTTGGGTAAGGTCAAACACTCTTGATGTACTGATTCGCATCATTTTCTTTGCGTATTTAGCTTTTCCACGTTGAATATATTCAAATAGTTTGTCAACATTATTAACAAGATTTTTTTGCACAATAGATTGAACAGTTTGTTGTGCTGATTGATATATATAGTCTTGAAAATTAAAATATTTTTGTAAAAGCGTAATATTCTTTGTGATTAAATAATTGTCTAATACAAGAATATCTATTTTCTTTGCTATTGTAAGTAAGCTTTCACGCTGTTCTGAAAAAACAATTTGATTTTCGAATCTCATTAAGCGAGCCATACAATTATTTTTCTTTTTGTTAGGTATCATAATACTCCAAAGATGCTGATAAATCCAAAATTCATCATTTCCTCTTCTGATACAAAAAATGAGCCCAGAAGCATCAGATAAATCTTCTTCAGCAAATTCTCCTAATTCATTAGTATCCGATAAATAATCAAAAGGATGGAAGTTATCTTTTTGCTCAAAAATTAAATATTTATGCTGGTTATCAGCTAATTGACAGCCGTCTGCATATTCTGCATCTTCTGTTAAATATTGTTGTTCCAGGATTTCAATAAACATTTCTTTAAGAAAAGTTCTAAAGTTTTTTCCTTGTTCATTGAGTTCTTCTGAAAAAGAAATCCTTTTTAGTTTAGGAGAATTCTTTTTTACAATAAATGCTTCTAATCCACATTGCGTTGAATTATCACAATAATCCTTAAGCTTTGTTCTAATTTGATCTTCGTTTAGTCTTTCGTTTGACATATTATTTCTCCTATATATTGTTTGAAATTTTGTTATTCGTTATAAAGGACAAAAACACCATCTGAAATATATTTTCTTTTTATTACAGCTTCCTCAGCAATTGGATTTCCGTGAGTAATGCCGATATAAACTTTATCAGGATGAGAAATATCATTTGATGGGTTTAAGAATTTAAATGAGAATATTCTGTATTTCATTGCAGACAAAACAGGGTTTTGATAAAATGAATTTGAATTAACCAACAACAGAATGACCATAGCTAGCATAGCTAAAAAAGCAAGTAGACCTCTAAAAGAATCAACATCGTCTGTTATAAGAGGTAAAACATATGTAACTAAAAAAGTTGCACCACTATCATTTGGAGATTCTTCTAAAACAATTTGTTCTCCTGCCGATTTAAAACCTGATTTCTGAATTCCTTTAAAACCTAATGCAATAACTATTGTAAGTGCTAACCAAACTGTTCCTATAAATGAAACTACAAATCCTCCAAATGATGGGTGCTGTATTGCAATTACAAATGTGTATAAACCGTTAGTTTTAAAAGTATCCGCAAATTTACAAATTATATTACAGTATAACGGAACATTTAAATGCTTAATCGTCAACAATAAAAACAGAGGTGCAAAAGATTGTATTGTAAGGCTTCTTTTTAGATTTAAATTTTCTTTTTCCATTTTTCAAAACCCTTCCAGTATATTGTTAAAAGTTCATAGTATGTCATTGAATAAGGAGCAGCATTATTGTTCCCGAAATAGAAAACTCTATTTCAAAACTGTAACATCTTTTCCGCCCACCATCACACCACTTCCGCACACCCGACCCACACCCAGTGTATCGTTGCGAAACTGCTGTCACCGCGGACATATTACCCTATACGCCAAATCACCATATTCCACCAAAACAGCACAACCTGCCCAACACGCACAAACCGCACCGTTAAGCCGCATATCCCGATTTACTCCGCTTTCCTTGACATCGACACCACGCACTCAACGTGCCGCGTATGCGGGAACATATCAAACGGCTGAATGCTCTTAACATTGAAGCTCTTAGCGAGCGTTTTCATGTCGCGCGCGAGGGTGGCGGGGCTGCAGGAGATGTACACCAGCCGTTCGGGGCGGATTTTGCACAGCGCGTGCAGAAAATTCCTGTCCGCGCCCGCGCGTGCGGGGTCTAATATTACGGCGTCGAAGCGCGTGCCGAGCTTTGCGCGCTCGCGCAGGTACTCGCCCGCGTCGCCGCGGTTGAACGCCACGCCCTGCGTTATGCCGTTCTCGCGGCAGTTTTTTACGGCGTCGCGAACGGCGCTTGCGTTGTACTCAATGCCCTGCACCTGCTTTACGCGCGCCGCGGCTATTATGCCGAGCGTTCCCGTGCCGCTGTACGCGTCCAGCAGAACGTCCTCCGGGCGCAGCTCCGCGGCGTTTATCGCGTACTCGTACAGCCGCTGAGCCTGTACGGGGTTCACCTGATAGAACGAGCGCGGCGAGATTCTGAACCGCCTGCCGCATATCTCGTCGATAATGTATCCCTTTCCGTACAGTATCTCGTCCTTGTCGCCAAGCATGAGCATTTCGGGCGTGCGGTTGACGGTAAACGTCACGGTCGTTATCTCGGGGAATTCCGTAACCAGCGCGCGCACAAAGTCGTGCTTTCTGGGGAACACGGGCGTGCCGCCCACAAGAGTTACAAGTATCTCGCCGCTCTGCGCGCCTACCCTCACCAAAACGTGCCGCAGAAAGCCGCGCTCCGTTCCCTCGTTGTAGGGCGCTATCCTGAACCGCTCCATAAGCCGCCTTATGCCGACGATTATCCTGTCCGCGCGCTCGTCGTCAAGCATACAGCTGTTTATGCCGACTATGCCGTTGCGCGAGGACTGGTACACGCCCGACACGATTTTTCCGCCCGCGGCGCTGCGGAATATCGCCTGCACCTTTGCGCGGTAGTGATACGGGTTTTCCATGGGGATAATGGGGCTTACCTCGCCGTATCTGCCGAGAAGCCCCTCAACGTCGCGCTGCTTCCATGAAAGCTGCTGCTCGTAGGTCATATTTGCAAGCTGACAGCCGCTGCACTTTTTCGCAACAGGGCATAGCGTCTGAATTGTCGCGTTTTCCATAGCGTACCTCCTGCGTAAATGGTATCTATATTATACACCCCGCCGCCGCAAAAAGCAAGCGCTATATGTGCGCTTACCGCGCCTTAATACTGTAGTTTGTAATATTCACGTCCGCCTGCGTGTAGCCGTCTATGGTCGCCGCCGTGTCAAAGGCCGCTTCGGAGAACGTAAGCTCAAGCTCTGCGTAAACGAAGCCGCGCGCTGCGTATTCGCCAAGCTCCTGCGCGAGTTCCTCGGGCAGGACGAACTGCATAGTGTTCATGCAAAGGTACGAGCCGTCCGCCTGCCGCACGTGGAGATAGTCGCCGCCGAAGCCCCTGCTGCCGTAAGCGAAAAAGCAGGGCAGCCCCGCTTCCTTAAGGCTTTCGGGGTAGGGGTAGAACCTTATTTCGCCCCTGCCGTTTTCGCAGGCTATCCCCGAAAGCGTTATCTCCGCGCCGTGGATACTCAGGCGCTGCTGTAAGATTTCGGGCGTGCCGCCGAGCCCCATTATAAATGTGCAGGCGGCGTCTGTAACGCGCGCCCCGCCTATTACGTCGTCGGCGCGGTAGCAGGTGAACTCCTCCGCCTGCGACGTGGGCTGCTCCTCGCTTTGCCAGAGGGTATTTTCGTAGCCGTAGGCGCGCTCAAGGGTCACGGTGAAGTATTCAAGCGAAAGGTCTACCGTTTCGCCGTCGGGGGCTGTAAAGCATAAAGGGGAGTCGGCGGGAGAAGCAGCTTCTGAGCTTTCAGCGGGAGCGCTTTCAGCAGGCACACTCGCGCTTTCGGGCGCATTTGCGCGGCAGCCGACAAGCGGCGCGCACAGAATAAGCGCTGCGGCTAACAGCAGGGGGAATGGCTTCATACGTGTTCTCCTTTTATTTTAGAGGTGACCTTTAGTATATCTCGGCTATATCAACGCAGTTTTCTTCCCAGCTGAACGTTCCCACCGTATTCTCGGCGGGGTACGCCCACATAGCGCCGCAGTCCTTAAGCGTGTACGCAAGCGCGGCTTCCGCGTCGTAGAGCCAAAGCTCGCCGTCATACGTGTGAACGCAGAAGTACCGCCCCAGAAACCCCCCGCCCATATACCTGTAGGTGTGAACGCTGTACACGCCGCCGCTCTTTTCGTCAAGAAAATAAATTGCGGAAAAGCCGCTCTGCGCCTGATACCGCCATGCAACGCGCCCGCCGTTCGCCGCTATCAGCATAAACCCCTCGGGGTCTGCGCCCGTGTCAACGCGCTTGCCGTCGTAGTATACAACGGCGCGCCCGTCCTCGTTTACGGCGTATGCCGCGCCAAGCGTGCAGGGCGTTTCGTACGTGGGCAGAACGTTCTCGACTACAGTTTCCGCGCGGCTTTCGGGGTCGTATGTAACGTAGTTTGCGCTGTCGCCGTCCATGCAGAACCACCCGACTTTGCCGCCGCCCGCTGCAAGGTTCGGCGCGGTGAAGTCTGCGGCGCTGCCGCTTGCCGCTTCGTAAAGTTCGCCGCTTTCGGGGGAGAAGCCGTATATTTTCCAGCCCCCTGTTCCGTAAGTCGAGAACCACAGCAGCCCGTCCGCGTAAACCGCGGAATAGAGCGCTGTTTCCTCGTCAAACGTAAGCCGTTTTATAAGAGCGCTCTCGCCGCTCGCCTTGTACAGCTCGTACAGTTCAAAGCCGTGGTTTTGGCTGTTCCCGTAAAACAGCAGCAGCGAATCCCCTGTATCCGCAAAGCCATT
Organism: uncultured Oscillospiraceae bacterium; assembly: GCA_934462925.1. Taxonomy (GTDB): domain Bacteria; phylum Bacillota; class Clostridia; order Oscillospirales; family Ruminococcaceae; genus CAG-115. The sequence continues at coordinate 24,146 of CAKSIT010000002.1, forward strand.
AAGCGTAAGCGTGGTTTCCCCGCCGTCCGTATATACAACGGGGCAGGCGCAGCGCTTTACCGCAGCGTCTGCGGGGGCGCTCTGCCTGTCCCAGCGGTCAAGGTCGAAGCCTGTGTTGGCGGGCGCGCTTTCAGCGGGAGCGAACGCGCTTTCAGCGCCTGTGCTTTCGGGCGTACCCGCGCGGCAGCCGACAAGCGTGCAAAGCGCAAGCGCGGTAAGGGCGAGTGCTGCAAATCTTTTCATAAGGCGTTCCTTTCCTTTAACTAACGCGCGCCGAGGGCGGATTACTCCGCCCTCATAATGTACAGTACCCCGTCGCTGTAAGTACCGAGTCTGTCGCTGCTAATCGGGTATGCCCATGAAGTGCCTACGTCCGTTCTCTCGTATTGCTTTCCGTCCGCGCTGTCGTAGAACAGCACGTTTTTGTCCCCGCCTGTGTGAACGAAGAAATACCTGCCGATAATGCCGCCGCCCATGTACCGCTCGAAAAGATATGCGGTTTCCGCGCCGTTTTCGGAATTGAGAAAATGCACGTTTGTACCGCCGCTCTTGTCGGCGGTTTTCCATACGACAAGCCCGTTTTGCGCCGCGGCGAGCGAGAAGCCCTCGGAATCCGCGCCCGTTTCAATGCGCCTGTCGCCGTCGTACACAACGGCTTTGCCGTTTTCGCTTACGGCGTACGCAAGCCCCGCGGTAAGCCCGCCGGAGGGGATAACGTTATGCACGGCGGTTTCCGTGCGGCTATCAATATCGAATATCACAAGGTTCGCAGCGCCGCCGCTGTTCGTATACCATGTAAGCTTGCCGTCCGCGTAAGTCATTGTTGGCGCAAGCTCGCCATCGGTTATAGCGCCCTCTTTAATTACGCGGGTCGTGTTGTCCTCAAACGCGAACTCGCATATCTGCCACTTATCGTCTGCACCGAAATAAGACAGGTAGAGCGCCTTGTCCGAATTTACGCAGGAGTACGCAGTAACAGGCGCTTCAAACCTCAGCTGTTTTACTAGCTTGTTTTCACCGCTCGCCTTGTCGTACCTGTAAATGTCGAGCGCTTCCGTTGCGGTAGTGAACCGCGGATAGGCGTATATGTAATATACGGCGTTCGCCGCGTCCGCGTAACGGTCCATGCCAAGGGTGGAAGCGCCCATTCCCTCGAGCGGCGTTCCGTCGTATTTGTCCGCAGGCTCGTCGTTATACACCGTGGGGACGGCGTATTTGCTGAGCGTAATGTCGGCGGGGGCTTGCAAAGGTGTTTGCGTACTAGCTTCGGCGCTTGCGGATGTTTCCAAGCCTGCCGCGCTTGTCGGCTCGGAGGAGCTGCCCGTGCTTGCGGGCGCGGAGCAGGCGGTGAGAAGAAGCGCTGACAGGATAAGAAGCGTGGTGAATTTTTTCATGGAGCGTTACCTTTCTTTATTGATATTTTAAGCGTCATGCATTTGAGCGCTGCACTACTACGGCAGTTTATTGCTCACCGCAGTGGTTTACATGATACCGCTGTCCTCAAGCGCCTGAGCGACGGACGAATCGTCTGCGCTGTAAATGCTGTTTTTGGAGGAGATTTTATACGTTGTACTCGACGGCAGCTTTGTCAGAAAGAAGTAATACTCGCCACCGACCTCGACGCTGTCCGTAAAAAACAGGCATTGGAACGTCTGCGGCATTTCTCCCTTATAGCAGGCTGTAAGCTCGCAGGTGAACAATCCGCGCCCCGAGTTCACGTCAAACGGCTCTCGTGTAACCTTTGCCTTTACAATGTAGTCCGACCCTTCGGTTATGTCTGGCAGAGAGGTTGAGTGAATATAGTCCTCGAACATCAGCTCGGACGTATCCTCGGTATTCTGCGCAAGCGTTCTGATGGCAGCGGCGTCCGCAAGCTCTGCGGGAGCGTTATAACTCGTATCGCCGCACATAATGCGCGCGACCGCGCCTGTATCCTCGCAGGGTATCGTTATATGCCCTATTACGTTGTACACAGGGTAATCAAAGTAGACAGAGTTCACATATTTTAACGGCAGAATGTACTCGCCGTCCGCAAAGCTAAGCCCGCCATCTTCTTCGCCAATGTCTGTCCTTACGTAAAATACGCCGTCAATAAGACCGTCCACCGCGCCCTTGTAGACCTCGAGCGGCTCGAACAGGAAGTCCGCATAGTTCTCGTACTCCTTGCAGCCTGAATATTTTGCACGTACAAGGCAGTTGCTTTCAGATATCGCCTGCTCAAGTGTTATTTCCTCGCGGTCCGCCCATGCGGCGTATTCAAGCGCGGGTTCGGTGGTATCAGACGAATCGTTCGATGTGTTCGGCGTTTCGGCAGCGCTGTTCGTAACATTCTCGGGGGACGGCTCAGCGCGCACACAGCCCGTGAGAATAAGTGCTGAAATTATAAATAGTGCGAATATGCTCCTTTTCATGGCAACCCCCTTAAACATTCACGCCTTCTATAAATAATAACCCCCCGACAGGTCGTTTCGTGAGCGCTTTTCCCGAAAAAAGAATATTATTGTATATATGTACAAATAAGCGCGGCGCGGTTTGGCGATTATTACGGCAGACCCCCTGCCGTGTAGCAGGGGGATTTTTTGTGAGCTTTTTTGCATAGAACCGCCGCTACGCCAAAGGCTTTACGACGATATACACGTTATCGGGCAGAACCGTATCCGTGCGCCACAGCTCGGCGAACTCCTCGGCGGTCACGCTTCTGTTATACCACGGCTCGGCGGCGTTCGCGTTTTCGGGGAGCGAGTCCGCAAGGTACAGGCGCTCCTCGTCGTAGCCTGTTACTACAACGTAGTGCGTGTCGTTTGGTATGCTGATAAACGCTATAACAGGCACGCCCTGCGCCACTCTCGCCTTAAGCGTGCTTATGTCGCCGTGATACGCCGCGGCGTCATAGCCGTATTCCGCAAAGGTTTTTACAAGGCTCTGGGGTGAAACAAACCCGAACGTCCGCCCGATGTCGGGGTAAAGCTCCTCGCCGCTTATCTGTGCGCCAAGCGAGCGCATAACGTATGCCGCGGCAAAGGCGGAGCATTGCCCGTCGGACTGGTACGCAATGTAATTGCCGCCCGTTATGCTGTACGAAGCGGGCGCAGAATCGCCCTGCACGCCGTCCCTTTTCGGGCGGAACGCGGCAATAACGCACGCCGCAATAAGCAGCGCGAGTACGCACGCTGCTATTATGGCGATTCTTCTTTTATGCGCCTTTACCCGCATTGCAGCACCAGCCACACCCTGTCGAAGCGGCGCTGCGCGAGGTCCTGCCGCCTTATCCAGAAGTAAAGCGTTCCAAGGTCGCCGAACATAAGCTCGTACCCGCCGCACTCCACCGAAGCCAGCTGAAAAAGCAGCGTCCACTCGGCGCTTTTGCGCTTAATGTCCGCCACTACCTCGCTCGGGATATCCGCGGGTCTGCCCATGTAAATGCCGCGCGATACCGCTTCGCACTCGTACTCCATAGCGCCCTGTATCGTTTCGGGCCAGCCGAGCAGCCGCGTTACGCCCTCTTTTTCCTCAAAGCCGAGCTGCGCGCACGCTTCATAGTAGTCGTCGTAATCAAGCCCGTATTTTTTGACGAGCGCCGCGCCCTGCGGCGTTTCAACAAAGTTCTCGTATTCGGGAACGGTGTCCTCCGCCTTAAAGCTCATGCCGAACGCGGGCAGGCGGCACTCCTCCGCAAGCTCTTTGGGGAACGCCCTGCGCGACAGCGCGCTCCCCCCGGGGAAGTAATACACCCGCGCGCAGCCCGCGTCTTTCGGGTCGAAGCCCCACGGCGAGCTTTCAAGCTCGTAAAAGAAGCTCAGCAGCCCGCTTTCGGGCAGAAGTCCGCCGCCGAGCCGCGCCTGCGACAGGTCTATCTGCGCTATGAACGCAAGCGGCCGCTCTGCTTCAACGTCGTTTGCATAGCTCTTGCCGAAATAGCGCGGCCACTCAAAGTCCGCGGGCAGGTCGGGTTCGCCGCCGAACCTGCTGCGGTTCTCCGCAGGCGAAAGCGTAACGGCGGCGGAGCTTCTCTTAAGCCCGCCGAGCGCCGCCGCTATCGCCTTGTAAAGCTCGTTTTCCATAAGTCCTCCCTTACATGCATTGCCCGATAAGCTCCTTAACGCGCTCCTGCGCCCTTTCGCGGTCGTCCTCGTCAATGATAAACGAGCGCACGGGAAGCCGCTCCAGTATGGCAAGCTCGCGGCGCTGCCGTTCCTCAAGCGCCGCAATATAGCCCTCGAAGCCGCTAAGCGCGTGGGCGCGCCCGTAGCCGCCGCTGCAATGGTATTCCGTCACGCCGTCGAGCCAGCCCTGCCCGCGTTCGGGCAGCGCCGCGGTGATGTCGCGCGCGGGGTCGCTGCGGCGCAGGTATATCGCCACGGGGTCGAGCGGCGCTATTATTTCGCATATGCTGCGTATGTATTCAAGCGACTGCTCCTGCGGCATATTAAAGCGCATCATAGTTTCGCACATGGGGTTTTGCAGCAGCACGCAGTTGAACACGTAAACGTCCTGCGCGCTCTGTGCGAAGCTTTGCCACCTGCGCAGCATAACGGGGCGCTCAACGTTCCATTCAAGCTCGTCGCAGACCTTGAAGCGCAGCGCCTTTTGCAGCAGCGCTTCGTCATGCAGCCCGTAAAGCTGCACAAAAAGCCCGCCGTCCTGCTTTTCACCGCAGGCGGCGAGCGCGCTCAGTTCCCGCGCGGAAAACCCGCCCTGCGCGCCGTCGGGAATAAACGCGCAGAACTCGCACTCGGCGGGGTGCGGCTCTCCCTCGTCGTAAAAGCGCCCGCCCGTTAAATCGGCTATAAACCGCGCCATTGTGCTTTTGCCCGAGCAGGGCAGACCCTCTGTAATAAACAGCCTTGCCATTGCACTACCTCCCGCTTTTTTCCTTATTATATCAAGAAGCGTGCGTATCTGTCAAGCCTGCGCCTTTTCAAAAATAATTATCTTCTCCGCTGCCTTACGCACATACGGCAGCCCCTGAAACGGCTTTATAATAGGCATAAGCTTTGTCATGCCGCGTATTATGCTGTCGTTTTTCACGCAGCGGAAGCCCTTTGCAGCGTCGCCCGGCTCCTCGAACGTGTCCGCGCCGAAAATGAATTTAGCGCCGGTGCTGCTTATGGATTTTTCGGTATGCTCCTTATGCGCCCGCTTTTTGGCTATCGTTTCAAAAAGCACGGTTGCGCTGCCGAAGTTGTCGCGTATTATTGCGAGCGTCTGCGCGTTCTCCTCGGGGGAGAGGTACATTGAAAGCCCCTCGATAACGAACAGCATTTTGCCCCTTTTCGTCACCTTTTCCGCCCACGCGGGGTCGAGCGCGGAAACGCCTATTGTGGACGCCCTGCCGCTTTCGCCGTAAATTGCGTCGCGCACCTCGATGGTTTCGGGCAGGTCGAGGTTGTACCATGTTATCCTGCCGTTGTCCATGCGGTAAAAGCGCGTGTCAAGCCCGCTGGCTATGTTCACCACCGTGCAGTCGGGGTTCTGCGCGATAAAGTCGCGCACAAGCTCGTCGAACACCAGCGTGCGCGCTATAACGCCCGTACTCATGGTGGAGTCCTTTTCGGCGTTGGTAAAGTCGTAGTCGAGCTTCTCAACTATTTCAATCGCCTTTGCGTCGTAAAACTTCTTAGGGTTCGCGCGGGAGTACTTCGCGCGGGCATAGAAGCTTTGCAGCATGGTTTCAGCAGCGCCCGTAAGCACGGGCTTGATTTTCTCGTCCATAGTTTATCTCATTTATTGTGGTTTTAGCGTTTGGTATACTACGCCTTACGCAGCGCGACACCTCGCAATGCAGCCCGCAAAAAAAATCGGCGCAGATACTGCCTGCGCCGAATACCGCTATATTTTCTGCGCCTTGCTTTTCCACCTGCGCAGCTCCCTGAAATAGAGTATAAATCCTACCGTCCCCGTGATTATTTCCGCTGCGGGGAACGCGAACCACGTATACCCCACGCCCAGAAACGACAGTCCCCAAAATATCGGGATAAGGCACGCCACCTGCCGTATAAGCGCCAGCGCCGAGCTTTGCCGCATAGCGCCCACCGCCTGAAAGAACGTAGGCATCATAAGCGAAGCCGCCGCGGGCAGAAAGCTTGCGCCTATAATACGAAACGCAGGCACGCCGAGCGCCAGCACCTCGCCGCTCTGCGAGAAAATGCCTATAAGCTGCGCGGGCAGCGCCTCAAAACAAAACACGCCCAGCAGCATGAACCCCGCCGAAAACCCGAGCGACTCGCGCATTATCGCGCGGCATCTGTCGTAGCTGCACCGCGAGTAGTTGTAGCTAAGCACAGGCACAATGCAGGTCTGTAAGGCGAAAAGCGGGATAAAGAAAAACGTCTGCAGCTTGTAGTAAAGCCCGAGTACGGTAACTGCCGCGTCTGAAAAGCCTGCGAGGATAATGTTTAGCGCTAATATATACACCACGAAAAGGAACTGCATGAGTATCGACGGAAAGGCGTAGCGGTAGATAGGCGCTGTGTAGTATTTGAACTGCGCGGGTTTCGGGGGCTTTCTCATGCCCTTTACGCCCGTTATAACCGCCGCGGTGAACTGCCCGAGCACCGTTGCAAGCGCCGCGCCCGCAACGTCCATTTTCGGGAACGGCCCTATGCCGAATATCAGCAGCGGGTCGAACACTATGTTTACCGCAGCGCCCGCTATCTGCGCGGCTGTAGGCAGCTTCATGTTGCCCTGCGCCTGGTGTATTTTTGAAAAGCAGCTTTCAAGAAATGTTCCGAGGCTTCCCACGCACACGATAACGCCGTAGGTCATGGCGTAGTCGCGCACCTGCTGCGAGTTTGAGGACACGCTTACAAACGGCTTAAGTATAACCGGCGACAGCAGCGCGAACGCCGCCCACATTCCTATGGCGAGCAATATGCCCATGCCGCCCGTGCGCGCCGCCTTTTCCGTATCCTTGTGCGCGTATCGGCGCGCCATAAGGGCGTTTACGCCCGTACCCGTGCCTACCGAAAGCGCCGTTATAAGCAGCTGCAGCGGGTAGATAACCGAGAGCGCCGTGAGCGCGTCCTCTGAAAACTTGCCGACAAAGTAGCTGTCTACAATGTTGTAGAGCGCCTGTATAAGCTGCGCTAGCATTACGGGCGGCGCTATTTTAAGTAGTATGGCGCTTGTCTTTTCCGTGCCGAACGCTTCGGCGCTCATGGGTCTGCTCATTCTCCCGCTCCTTGTTCCGTGCCTGTCTTAATATGTTTAACAGGGCCGGAACTCTCGGCTCAGCCGCTGTTCCGTCCCGCTTGATTTTTTCGCCAAGATATATTATAATACAGGGGCAGGGACAATTCAAGAGAATGATGTTCATGCGCGACATGACAACCGGTAATATCTCGGGAGGCGCACAATGCTCAACAACAGCAGATACGAAATATTTCTCAAGGCGGCGGAGCTTTGCAGCATAACAAAGGCCGCGGAGGCGCTCAACTACACGCAGTCGGGCGTGAGCCACGCCATTGCCGCGCTTGAGCGGGAAACGGGCTTTCCGCTGTTTTTGCGCACGGCGGGGGGCGTTGTGCTTACCGACGACGGCAGGCGGCTTATCGAGCCGATACAGAAGCTTGTGAACGAGCAGAAAAACGTAACGCAGACCATTTCCGAGATAAACAACGTTGTGCGCGGCACGGTGCGGCTCGCGGCGGTAAGCTCGGTGACGGCGCAGCTGCTTGTGGGGATTATGGAGCGCTTCGGCGCGCTCTACCCGCTTGTGGAGTTTGAGCTGCTTGACGGCAACTACGACACGGTAAGCGAGTGGATAATAAAGGGCAAGGCGGACTGCGGCTTTCTCGCAAAGTCCGCTTCGGAGGGGCTTAACTTCCTGCCGCTGTGGGAAGACCCGCTTATGGCGGTGCTGCCGCTCGGACACCCGCTTGCGGGCAGGGAGTTCGTCACCGCGCAGGAGTTGGCGGGGGAGAGCTTTATCGCGGAGGGCAACGTGTTCGAGCGCGACGTGCGCCCCACGCTCTGGGAGCAGCTCGGCGGCATGAACATGAAGCACATCTTCAACAGCGACCTTTCCGTGCTTGCAATGGTGGAGCGCGGCTTTGGCGTGGGCGTAATGCCGCAGCTCGTGCTTAAGTCGTTTTCGTTCGACGTTGTGGGCGTGCGAATAGAGGGCGTGCGCGGGCGCAGCATAGGCGCGGCGTATCTGCCCGAGGAGCGGCTGTCGGTGCTTACAAAAACGTTTTTGCGGTATCTTTCGCAGACAAAGGGGCAAATAAAGGGCGAGTAACAAAAATATCTCCCGCCGAATATAATGCGGCAGGAGGTGTATTGCTATGCAAAACCGAAAGAGCGCGCAGTATCTCGAGGCCTACAGGGAGATACTCGCGCGAATGAAGCGCGAAATGACCGAAGCGGAGCTTTGCGGGAGCGTATCGCACAACTTTATCGTTCAGATGATACCGCACCACGAGGCGGCGATAGCCATGTCTGAATGCGTGCTGAAATTTACGGACAGCGCGCAGCTGTGCGCGATAGCCGAGCGCATAGTAAGCTCGCAAAAGCAGGGCGTATGCGCAATGCGCGAGATTTTGCGCTGCTGCAGCGAAAAAGGGAACTCCCCGTGCGAGCTTAAGGAGTATACGCAGTGCAACGACGGCATACTCGCGCAGATGTTTAAGGACATGGACTGCGCCCGCGCCGACGGGTGCGTAAGCTGCGACTTTATGCGGCAGATGATACCCCACCACGAGGGCGCGGTGAGAATGTCGGAAAACGCGCTGCGCTTCCCCGTATGCGCGGAGCTTCGCCCGATACTGTGCAGCATCATAGCCACGCAGAAAGAGGGTATCTGCGAGATGGAGCGCCTTATGGAGAAGCTGAGCTGCCGAATGTGACGGTTTCGGGAAAACGCGCATAAGCTGAATGCCCCTGCGTTTGCGGGGGCATTTATTGCGTGTTATTTGCCGGTAATCCGAGCGTGTTACGTGTCTATCCTGTCCGCCTCGATAAGCGTTATATTGCGGTAAACAAGGTCGCTGCGCTGGTTAAAGCCAAGCCGCTCCCAGAACGCGTTGCCCGCGGCGTTGCGCCCGAACACCACGAGCGCCGTTTTTATTATGCCAAGCTCCTTAAGCGCGTCCAGCGCGGTCTGTACAAGCTTTGTGCCTATACCCCTGCGGCGGAAATTGATGTCAACCGCCGTGTGATATATGTAGCCGCGCCTGCCGTCGCTGCCCGCCATGATAACGCCTATAAGCGAGCCGTTTTCCTCCGCGACAAAGCAGGTGTCGGGGTTGCGCGCGAGAAACAGCGCAACGCCGTCCTTTGAGTCGTCTATCGTGTTAAGCCCCATTCCGCTGCATGACAGCCACAGGGCGTAAGCGCCCTCGTAGTCCATTATGCGCATTTTCCTTATTGTCATGATTCCTCCTCATTCTGCCGCAAAAAGCGGTACACAAATAACTCTTATCTACTATAATATACCTTTTTTCTTCTTTTGTCAAGTATTTACTGTAAAATATATAAAAAGCCTTAAAAAATCTCCTGTAAGCCGATACCGCGCGCAGGCGGACGTTCGCAAAAAAACGCCCTGATTTTCTCGGAAAAGTGAAAATCGTTATTGAAAATAGCGCTTAAATATGTTAAAATAAAACAAAGGCTACACCGCACAAAGACCACTGCGGTATCAATAACGAAAGGTAAGACATTATATGCCTGTAATTTACGACGAAAAAAAGCGCGTGTTCAAGCTGGACACGCCCAACACCACATATGCGTTCCACGTTACGCACTCAAACCACCTGATACACCTGTATTACGGCGCGTTCATTCCCGAAACGGACATTACGCACATGATGCGCATTCCGAACGACGAGCCGTTCGTTCCCGCCGTACACGACGGAATGGGCCCTCACAGCTTCGACTGCGCCGCGCTCGAGTTCCCCACGAGCGGCGTTGCGGACTTCCGCGAGCCGTGTATGCAGCTTATGGACCGCAGCGGCATGAGCGCTTGCGAGTGCTACTACCGCGACTATAAGATATCCGCGGGCAAAAAGAAGCTCGAGGGGCTGCCCGCCACCTACGCCAACACCCCCGAGGAGGCGACCACGCTCGAGGTGTTCTGCCGCGACCCGCTCAACGGGCTGGAGATAACGCTGCAATACACCGTTTTCGAGAAGCTTGACGTTATCACGCGCTCCGTAAAGGTGCGCAACGGCGGCGAGTACCCGCTGGAGCTGCGCAGGCTGCTTTCCACCTGCGTTGAGCTTGACGGCAAGGACTACGACATGATAACGCTTTATGGCACATGGGCGCGCGAGCGGTACGTTCAGCGCAACCCGCTGCACTTCGGCAAGCAGCTTGTGGACAGCTGCCGCGGCTCTACAAGCCACGCGCACAACAACTTTATTGCGATAGCAGACCACAAGGCGACCGAGGACTACGGCGACTGCTACGGCTTTGCGCTTTGCTATTCGGGAAGCTTTGTTGCGGGGTGCGAGGTGAACCAGTACGAAAAAACGCGCGTTTTCTCTGGCATTAACCCCTACGATTTCAGCTGGCACTTGGACCTTGGCGAGGAGTTCCAGTCGCCCGAGGTTATCATGGTGTTCTCGGATAAGGGACTTGGGCAGATGTCGCGCACGTTCCACGACGTTATGCGCAGCAACCTTATGCGCGGCAAGTGGAAGGATATCCGCCGCCCCATTCTCATAAACAACTGGGAAGCGACCTACTTCGACTTCGACACCGACAAGCTGCTTGACATTGCGCGCGAGAGCGCAAAGGCGGGTATAGAAATGCTCGTAATGGACGACGGCTGGTTCGGTCACCGCAACGACGACAAAAGCTCGCTCGGCGACTGGTTTGTAAACGAAAACAAGATAAAGGGTGGACTAAAGCACCTTGTGGACGAGGTGAACAAACTCGGGCTGAAGTTTGGCATATGGTTTGAGCCTGAGATGATAAGCCCCGACAGCGAGCTGTACAAGGCTCACCCCGACTGGTGCATACATATCCCCGGCAGACCCCGCACCACCTGCCGTTCGCAGCTTGTGCTGGATTTTTCGCGGCAGGACGTGCGCGACTACATCTACGGCTGCATGAAGAAGATACTTTCAAGCGCTAATATAGAGTACGTAAAGTGGGACATGAACAGGCAGCTGTGCGAGGTGGGCAACGAGGTTCTCCCGCCCGAGCGCCAGCGCGAGATATGGCACAGGTACGTACTCGGCGTGTACGAAATGCAGGAGCGGCTGCTCACCGACTTCCCCGACCTGCTGCTTGAAAACTGCGCTGGCGGCGGTTCGCGCTTTGACGCGGGTATGCTCTACTACTCCCCGCAGATATGGTGCAGCGACGACACGGACGCAATCGAGCGCCTTAAGATACAGTACGGCACGTCGATGTGCTATCCGTGCAGCTGCTTCGGCGCGCACGTTTCCGCAAGCCCCAACCATTGCGTTGGGCGCATAACCCCGTTTGAAACGCGCGGCGCTGTAGCCATGGTGGGAACGTTCGGCTACGAGCTTGACATCACAAAGCTTTCGGACGACGACAAGTGGAACATCAGAAAGCAGATAGAGGAGTTCAACAAGTACAACCCGCTTGTGCGCACGGGCGACCACTACCGCATAGGCGACCCGTTCGCGAACGACCGCTTTGACGCGTGGGAGTTTGTTGCAAAGGACAAGAGCGAGGCGCTGCTTGAGTACATACAGGTGCTTAAAGAGCCGAGCGTGTTCCTGCACAGGGTGCGCCTTGTGGGGCTTAAAAAGGGCGCGTTCTACAAGCACGAGGAAACGGGGCGCGTTTACTCCGCAGAGGTGCTGATGAACAGCGGCTTCGACATACCCTCGCTCTGGGGCGACTTCCGCAGCTATATCGCGCATTTTACGCTTGAAAAGTAACGGCAGCGCCGCACAGACCCCGCGCAGGACCTTGTGCGGCATTGCCCTTAACGCTCTACGAAAGGAGCAGCCATGAAAATAAGACAACGCCTTGCCGCGGCGTTTACCGCGCTCGCCCTGCTTTGCGGGTGCGCCGCGCAGGAAGCGCCCGTATCCCCCGACGCCGCAGTCAACGCCGCTTCCGAAGCTGCCGAGTCCTCGGGTGCAGCGCCCGCAGGGGAGAGCGGCGCGGACTCCGAGCCTGCGCCCGATTCCCCGCAGGATTCGCAGCCCACGCAGCCCTCGCAGGGTTCGCAGCCCTCGCAGGGTTCGCAGCCCTCGCAGCCCTCGCAGGGTTCGCAGGGTTCGCAGGGTTCGCAGGATTCGCAGCCCTCAAAGCCTGCGGCGACCGAAAAGCCCCCCGTGAGCGTTTCCACGCCAAGCGGCGGGCAGCAGCCCGTTGAAAGCGGCTCGCAAACGCCCGCGCAGACCGAAAAGCCCGCGCAGGGCAATCCCGCAAAGCCCGCAGGTGACAGTTCCCTTACCGAGGACGGCGCGGGCATGGAGGGTACGAAAGCGACAGGCTCGTACAACTACGGCGAGGCGCTGCAAAAGTCGCTGCTTTTCTACGAGCTGCAGCGCAGCGGCGACATAGACGAAAGCGCCGCGCGCACCAACTGGCGCGGCGACAGCGGCATGAGCGACGGCGCGGACGCGGGACTCGACCTCACGGGCGGGCTGTACGACGCGGGCGACAACGTAAAGTTCAACCTGCCAATGGCGTACACCGCCGCAATGCTTGCGTGGAGCGTTTACGAGGATAGGGACGCCTACGAAAAGAGCGGGCAGCTGGAGTACGCGCTCGATACCATAAAATGGGTGAACGACTACCTTATAAAGTGCCACCCCGAGCCGAACGTCTACTACTATCAGGTGGGGGACGGCAACAAGGACCACTCGTGGTGGGGCGCTGCGGAGGTAATGCAGATGGAGCGCCCGAGCTTTAAGGTGGATTTGAGCAGCGGCGGCTCGACAGTAGCGGCGGAAGCCGCGGCGAGCCTTGCGGCGTGCGCGGCGGTTTATGCGGACATTGACGCTAAGTATTCCGCTAAGTGCCTTAAGCACGCAAAGGAGCTTTACTCCTACGCTGAAACCGTTAAGAGCGACAGCGGCTACACGGCGGCGAACGGCTTTTACAACTCGTGGAGCGGCTTTTACGACGAGCTGACGTGGGCTGCAATGTGGCTTTACAGCGCGACGGGCGAGAGCGGCTGGCTCGACAAGGCGAAGCAGTACGAAAAGCAGTGCGGCGGCAACTACAAGTGGACCATGTGCTGGGACGACAAGTACACGGGCGCTGTCTGCCTGCTTGCAAACGCCACGGGCGAAAAGGCGTACAAGGACAAGATAGAGAAGAACCTTGACTGGTGGACGACAGGCACGGGCGGCGAGCGCGTTACATACAGTCCCAAGGGGCTTGCATGGCTAGACAACTGGGGTTCGCTGCGCTACGCCACAACGGCGGCGTTTATTGCGGCGGTTTACGCCGAGGGCGGCAAATGCCCCGCGGACAAGGCAAAGACCTACGAGGCGTTCTGCGAAAGTCAGGTGAATTACGCGCTCGGAAGCTCGGGGCGCAGCTATGTTGTGGGCTACGGCGAGAACGCGCCGCAGCACCCTCACCACCGCACCGCGCAGGGTTCGTGGAGCGACAACATGAACGAGCCTGCGAACCACCGCCACACGCTTTACGGCGCGCTTGTGGGCGGCCCCGACGCCTCCGACAGCTACACCGACAGCGTATCGGACTACAACAAAAACGAGGTTGCGGACGACTACAACGCGGGCTTTACGGGGGCGCTTGCAAAGCTCTACAAAAAGTACGGCGGGCAGACCATAAAGGACTTTGGCGCGGTAGAACCCGTGGGCGAGGAGCTGTACGCCGAGCAGCGCATAAACGCGCAGGGCAGCGGCTTTATGGAAATAAAGGCGATGGTGTACAACAAGACCGCGTGGCCCGCGCGCGTGACGGACGACCTTGAGCTGCGCTATTTCGTTGACCTGTCCGAGCTTTACAGCGCGGGCAAATCGGCAAGCGACGTTAAGGTAACGCTCAACTACTCCGACGGCGCTAAGTTCGGCGGCATATACGAGTGGGACAAGGCAAACCATATTTACTACGTGAGCATTGATTTCAGCGGCGCTAAGATATACCCGGGCGGGCAGAGCGCCTTTAAGAAAGAGGTGCAGTTCCGTATGCTGGCGGACGGCTGGAACGCCGACAACGACCCGTCCTTTGCGGAGCTGGTCGGCACGAACGGCAGCGAGCTTGTCCGCGCGGAACACGTGGGGCTTTACGAGGGCGGCACGCTCGTTTTCGGGCAAGAGCCGAACGGCAGCGCCGCGCCAAAGCCCGTGCAGACGACGAGCGGTTCTGCGGCCGCGACCACGCCCGCTCCCGCGCAGCCTGAGCAGAAGCCCGAACAGAAGCCCTCTGCGCAGGACAACGGGCTTTCCGTTACGCTTACGCAGCAGCAGACAAGCGGCACGGGCAACACGATACAGTTCACGCTTGATATCACCAACAACACGGGCGCGGACATAGACCTCTCAAAGCTCGAGCTTGACTACTTCTTTACCAAGGACAAGGACGCGGAGCTTTGCTTCTGGTGCGACCACAGCGCGCTTACGAGCGGCGGCTACACGGCGCTTACGGACAGCGTAAAGGGCGCGTTTTCCGCTGCGAGCGGCAAGAACGCCGACGCGAAATGCGCCGTTACGTTCGGCGCAGGCACGCTTAGCGCGGGCGGCTCGCTTACGCTGCAGGCGCGCATTACCCGCGCGGACTGGACGGACTTTGACTTAGGCAACGACTATTCCGCGGGGAACACCGAGCGTATCCTCATAAAGAACGGCGCAAAAACGATATTTGGCAATAAGCCGTAAGGAGGCAGGCGTGAAAAAGAGCGTTTCAAAGCGGCTTAAAAACCCGTTTTTCCCTGCGGCGTTTATTATGGCGGCGGACATACTGCTGCTTGCAGCGGCGGCGGTGCTGCGCGCGCTGCGGGGCAGTTTCACTACCGCCTACGCCTACGCCGAGGGCGCGGGGATAACCGAAAGCTGCGGCGCGGATACGGCGATAATGATAGCGGCGGTAACGGCGCTTGCCGCGGCTGCGGCGCTTGCGGGGTTCATATTCGCGGGGGCTGCGCTGTGGGGCGGCGAGGACGGCTCTACCGCCCTGCGCGTGATAACGGGCGCGGTAATGCTGTGCATTTCTGCGGCGGCAGCGGGCTTTGCGGTGTACGCCGTGCGCGGCGAGCAGCCCGCCGAGAGCGAATACAGCGGCTTTATAGACGGGCGCGGGCGCGTTGTGATAATCGTCGAGGAGGAGTACCGCGAGGGCAATATGCTTAAGGTGTACCGCCTTGACGGCGAGCAGGAAAACGCCTACCGCCTCACCGCCCTTTCGCTTAAGGAGCGCACGCAGGACAGCGACTTCGATTCGCGCTACCATCTGTCGTGGCTCTCTGACGGGCTGCTTACGCTCGCATTTACGGACGGCGGCGCGTACCGCACGCTTACTATCCCCGCGCAGATTCCCGAGGAGGACGCGCAGACAACGGAGGATTAGTAATGTACGAATTTGGGCAGCACCGCATAAAGATTGTGCGCAATCATGCGAAAATAATTATGCGGTATTGCCATAGCAGAATAACACGACCCCCGCAGCATACATTGCTGCGGGGGCGTTCTGTATATTTGCTTCACATCGGCGGTACAAGCAGTACCTTTCTTCCCTTTTTCTGCGCGTAATTTACGGTGTATGCCGTGCCGCCCGCCTTGCCGTCGTACACCGCAAGCAGCACGTCGCACATATCCACAAGCGCGCGGTTGCGCTTAAGCATACAGTCCTTGCTGTAGCTCTCGCTTATGCACAGCACCTTGTCGCAGCGCGAAAGGATATCCTCGTAAAGCGCTTTTTCCGCGGCGCTCCAGCGTTCCGCCTGCGTTTTGCACGGGATAACGGCGGTGAGCCGCACCTGCGGGCGCGTTTTCTTTAGCTCCAGCACTATCTGCGCGCACCATGTGTCCACGCCGAGCGCCATGCCCGAATAAAACTCGTCCGCGCCATGCTCGCAAAGCTCCGTTATCTTTTTTGTGAGGCGCTCTTTGAGGTCAACGCACATCGGGTCGTCCTCGCTGAAAAACCCGAGCTTTGCGGGGCGGTAGCCCGTGAATGATACTCTGTACATCGTTCTCCCTTTCGTCAGCCCTCGGGGTGATTTTTGCGCCACGCAAGGTAGCTTTCAAGGATTATTGCGGCAGCCGCCGCGTCGAGCGTTTCCTTGCGCTTTTTGCCGCGCACGTTATTCTCGTTCATTATGCCGATAGCGGACACGGTGCTGCTGCGCTCGTCCCACATCACAACGTCAACGTCCACAAGCGCGCGCAGCTTTTCCGCGAAAAGCGCGCACTTCTCCGAGCGCGGCCCAAGCGTGCCGTTCATGTTTATCGGGTTGCCCACGACAATGCGCTCCGCCTTGTTAAGGCGCGCCTGCTCTGCGGTGCGCTCTACGCAGCGCTCAAAGTCCTTTTCCGCCATAACGGTAAGCGGCGTTGCGAGTATCTCGCCCTTGTCGCACATTGCAAGACCCGTTCTGCTGTCGCCGTAGTCTACTGCCATTATCTTCAATGCTGTTCTCCTTGTTCAACGCGCGTTCCGCCCCATTCAAGCACCGCAAAGCCCGTTCTGTCAAAGCCTGTAAGCTCCTGCGCGGGTATATCCACGGGCGACTGCGCGCTGTAGTAGGTCATAAAAACGCGCTTTATGCTGTCGGGTGCGGGGGACACCGCAAGCGGCGCGGCGCTCTCGTACGCTTCCCCCTGAAACGCTATTACGTTGTAGGGGTTCTCCTGCATTTGCGGCAGCCAGTATATTATAAACTCGCTGCGCTCGCGCGGGGTAAGCCCCTGCTCGGTAAGCGCCCATTCAAGGAACTGCGCGGCGTCCTCGCCCTTAACGCAAAAGCCCTCCGAGAAGTCCGGGGTCATATTTACGCGCCCCTCCCAGAAAAGGCAGCCGAACTCGCGCCCGTCCGCCGCGGTAAGCGTGCCGTCGGGCGCGGCTGTGACGTTCCAGCCGCCGCTGTACTCGGGGTAAACGCAGGTAAGGCCGCCGTTCGGCTCTACCGTAACGCTTACCTGCGCGGTTTTTTCGGGGTAGAGGTAAATCACGGGCTTGTACGCTACAAGCTCGTCCTCGCGCCCGTAATGCTCAATGTCGGCTATCTCGCAGTAAGCGTTGCGCTCGTAGAACGCGCCCGAGGCAATTGCGCTGCCGAGCGTGAGCGCGCCCATTACCGATAAAAACAGAGCCTTTGTCCCTTTCACCGCGCACCTCCCGTTACGTTACAATGTCCGCGCGTTACCACGGCTGCACCTGCCCGACTATCTCAGACAGGCTCTTTATGCCGTTCTTGTCCATATACTCCGCAATGCCGTCTATTACCTTAAGCGGCGCGTAGGGGTCGGTGAATATCGCCGTACCCATCTGCACAGCCGAAGCGCCCGCGAGCATCATCTCAACGGCGTCCTCCCATGTTGCAATGCCGCCCATGCCTATAATCGGGATTTTTACCGCCTTATAGCACTGCCACACCATTCTCACCGCCACGGGGAACACCGCAGGGCCTGACAGGCCGCCCACGTTATTATGCAGAATCGGGCGGCGCGTGCGGATATCTATGCGCATACCAAGCAGCGTGTTTATGAGCGAAATGCTGTCCGCGCCCTCTGCTTCAACGGCGCGCGCTATCTCGGTTATGTCGGTAACGTTGGGGGTGAGCTTTACGATAAGCGGCTTTTTGGTAGCCCTGCGCACGGCTGCGGTGACTGCCGCCGCGCCCTCTTTTGTTATGCCCCATGTAGCGCCGCCCGCCTTTACGTTCGGGCAGGAAATGTTAAGCTCTATCATATCGACGTCGGTGGAATCGAGCGCCTCCGCTGCTGCGATGTAGTCGTCGAGAACCGCGCCCGCAACGTTCGCTATGATAACGTTGCCCTCCTCTTTGAGTACGGGCAGGTACTTTTCGATAAAGCCCGCAACGCCTATGTTCTGCAGCCCCACGGAGTTCAGAATGCCCGAGGGCGTTTCGGCGATACGCGGCGGGATATTGCCCATTTTCGGCTCAATGGTCATGCCCTTGCAGGAGATACCGCCGAGCTTTGAAAGCGGGTAGAGGTCGGTGTAGCACTCGCCGTTGCCGTATGTTCCCGAGGCCGCTATAACGGGGTTGGGGAACTCCACGCCCGCTATTCTTACAGAAAGGTCAGCCATCGAACTTTACCTCCTTTGCGTCAAACACAGGGCCGTCCTTGCAGACCCTCGAATACCACTCCGCGCCGTTCTTTACGGTAAGGCACGAGCATACCACGCACGCGCCCACGCCGCAGCCCATGCGCTGCTCGAGCGAAATCTGGCAGGGTACGTCATTTTCAAGGCAGAGCTTTGCCACAGCTCTTATCATAGGCTCAGGACCGCACGCGCATACCGCGCCAACGTCGTCCTTGGCAAGCTCGCGTTCAAGCTGGCTTGTAACCACCCCGTGGAAGCCCACGCTCCCGTCGTCGGTGCATATAAGCGTGTCAGCGCCGTGCGCTTTGAACTCGTCCGCAAGGATTATGCGGTCGTAGCTGCGAAAGCCCAGTATAGCCGTGCAAAGCCCGCCTATGCTGCGCGCTATCTCCAGCAGCGGGGGTACGCCTATACCGCCGCCCACGGCGATAACGCGCTTCCCCTCGGGAATGCGAAAGCCGTTGCCGAGCGGCCCTAAGATGTCGAGCGTTTCGCCCACGTTCACGCGGGAGATAGCCTCCGTACCCTTGCCGCGCACCTCGAAAACAAAGCGCAGCGTTCCCGCCTCCTTATTTATCTCGCATATGGAGATGGGGCGGCGCAGCGTAAAGCCGTCGGCGCTTATGTTGGCAAACTGCCCGACGTGCGCCTCGTGCGAGGGGTCGTGCGCCCTTACCGTAACGGAGAAAACGCCGCCCGCAAGCGTGCGCTTTTCCGTCACAACGTATTTGTCACAGTAGTAGCTCATTTGTCGTCCTCCTGTTGAGCAGATTTTTCCTGCGGTGCTGCCGTGGCCTTTACCTTTACCGCCGCGCCGTCCGCTTCGGGTTCGGCGTGCCGCGCTGTAAGGGATTTAAGCCTGTGAATGCAAAAGCGAACGAGGATAGCTATTATAAGCGCGTCCAGCACGAACTGTATGCTGAACAGGCTTTCCTCAACGCCGTTCATGCGGTTGTGGAAAATATACATTGCGTCGAAAATCCCCAGCAAAAGCGGTATCTTGCAAAGCGAGGCGACAGTCGCCGCAATGTCGCGGCAGGGCTGCGCGGAGAGCTTTGTGAGGGGGAATTTCGCGAATTTGTGAGAGGTGCAGCAAAAGATGATATAGGCTGCGAAAACGCCGAGGGCGAGCGCGGGGAATATCCACGCGAGGTGGTGTTTCCACGTGAACGAGGGGTCTTGCTCGATTATAAGCGCAACGCTGTCCGCGCCTATGCGCGCGAGCATATCTTCGCGCAGCTCCAGAAAATTAACGGTCGCCGAGAATATCAGCACCGCAAGCGCGAGCGAGAAAACGTCGCTTATCAGCATGGGGAGCTTATAGTTGTGCTTTACGGGGTATTTGCCTGCTTTCATAAAAAACCTTTCAGAAATGCCTGTGCGGCGGGTATGCGCCCGCCGCGCCTATTGTGTTGGTGTTGCCGCTTAAATCTTTGTGATGTCTACAAGCTCCACGTCGTCAACGGTCTTGTTCATTTCAAGGCAGTCGAGCAGGGCGTTTGCGGTATCTATCGCGGTAAGGCATACTATGGAGCGCTCTACCGCCTTTCTTCTCATTCTCACGCTGTCAAGCGAGGGCTTTCTGCCCGTTTCGGACGTGGAGATAACGTAGCTTATCTCGCCGCTTTCAAGCAGGGTGATAACGTTCGGCTCTTTCGCCTCGTGAATGCGGTAAACATGGTTCGCCGCTATCATATTGCGGTTGAGTACGGACGCTGTGCCGCTCGTCGCGTAAATCGTGAAGCCCAGCTCCTCAAAGCGGGAGGCTATCTCGATAACGTCGTTCTTGTCGCCGTCCTTTACGGAGATAAGCACGCCGCCCTTGTTGTCGCTGCGGTTGTGGTGGAAACGGTAGCCCGCAGCCACAAGTCCCTTAAGCAGCGCCTCGCTGAACGTTTTTGCAATGCCAAGGCACTCGCCCGTTGACTTCATCTCAGGGCCGAGCTGGTTGTCAACATCGTGCAGCTTTTCAAACGAGAACACGGGGACTTTTACCGCAACGTAGTCGCCCACGGGGTACAGCCCGCTCTTGTAGCCCATGTCCTTGAGCTTCCTGCCGAGGATAACCTTTGTCGCAAGGTCTACCATAGGCACGCCCGTGACCTTGCTGATGTAAGGCACGGTTCTGGACGAGCGCGGGTTTACCTCTATTACGTATACCTCGTGGTTGTATACCACGTACTGGATATTCACAAGGCCTATAACGTGCAGCGCCTTTGCGAGCTTTTCGGTGTAGTCGATAATAACGCGCTTTATATGCTCGGAGAGGTTCTGGCAGGGGTATATGGAGATGGAGTCGCCCGAGTGAATGCCCGCGCGCTCGATATGCTCCATAATACCGGGGATAACGAAGTCCTCGCCGTCGCAAATTGCGTCTACCTCTACCTCCGTACCCATCATGTACTTGTCTATAAGAACGGGGTTTTCAAGCTCGGTCGCGGTGATGATGTTCATGTACTCCGTAACGTCGCTCTCGCAGTGCGCGATTATCATGTTCTGCCCGCCGAGAACGTAGCTCGGGCGCAGCAGCACGGGGTAGCCGAGGTCGGCCGCCGCTTTGAGCGCCTGCTCGGTCGTGAACACGGTTTCTCCCTTGGGGCGCGGAATGCCGCACTTTTCAAGCAGCTCGTCGAACAGCTCCCTGTCCTCCGCCGCGTCTATGTCCGCAGCCTGCGTGCCGAGAATGCGCACGCCAAGCTCGGTCAGGTGCTTTGTAAGCTTTATAGCGGTCTGCCCGCCGAACTGAACGACGCACCCGTAGGGCTTTTCGGTTGCGATAAGCGACTCTACGTCCTCGCGCGTGAGCGGGTCGAAGTAAAGGCGGTCGCCCGTGTCGAAGTCGGTGGATACGGTTTCGGGGTTGTTGTTGCAGATAACGGCTTCGCACCCCTCCTCCTTAAGCGTCCACACGCAGTGAACCGAGCAGTAGTCGAACTCGATGCCCTGCCCTATGCGGATAGGACCTGAGCCGAAAACTATTACCTTTTTCTTGTCCGTGGGGTGCTGCTCGATAAACTCCTGCGCCTCGTTCTCGTCGTCAAACGTGTTGTAGAAGTAGGGCGTGTCCGCGGAGAACTCCGCCGCGCAGGTGTCAACCATCTTGTAAACGGCAAGGCGGCGCTGCGGTATCTTCTGTCCCGAAATGCGCTCGATAGTGCTGTCGAGGTAGCAGTATTTCTTTGCGGTATCGTACTTCTCCTGCGTAAGCTCGCCCTCTGCAAGCCACTTTTCAAGCTCGACAAGGTTACGCAGCTTTTCTATGAACCACTTGTCTATCTTTGTTACGCCGTGGATAGTATCGACGGAAATGCCGCGCTTGAGCGCCTCGAACACGCAGAACGAGCGGTCTACGTCAACGTCCTCGAGCTTTTTAAGCACCTCGTCGTCCGAAAGCTGCGTGAACGCCTTTTTGGTCATGGTGTCCATGCCAAGCTCTATTGAGCGCACAGCCTTCATCATAGCGCCCTCGAAGCTCGGCGCGATAGCCATTATCTCGCCAGTCGCCTTCATCTGCGTGCCTAGCGTCTTTTTCGCGTAAACGAACTTGTCGAACGGCCACTTCGGGAACTTTACAACAAGGTAGTCGAGCGCAGGCTCGAAGCAGGCGTAGGTTTTGCCCGTTACTTGATTTATTATTTCGTCGAGCGTGTAGCCGATAGCTATTCTCGCGGCAACCTTTGCTATGGGGTAGCCCGTCGCCTTTGATGCGAGCGCGGACGAGCGCGAAACTCTCGGGTTTACCTCGATTACGGCGTAGTCGAAGCTGTCGGGCTTAAGCGCGAACTGGCAGTTGCAGCCGCCCTCCACCTTAAGCTCCTGTATAATGTCGAGCGCCGCGGTACGCAGCATCTGGTATTCCTTGTCCGCAAGGGTAACGCAGGGCGCTACAACAATGCTGTCGCCCGTGTGTACGCCAACAGGGTCGAAGTTTTCCATAGAGCAGACGGTGATAACGTTGCCCTTGCTGTCGCGCATTACCTCGAACTCTATCTCTTTCCAGCCCGAAATGCACTTTTCGATAAGCACCTGCGTGATAGGGGACAGGCGCAGGCCGTTCGTCGCTATCTCGTGCAGCTCCTCGGGGGTCTGCGCGATACCGCCGCCCGTACCGCCGAGCGTGAACGCGGGGCGCACGATAACGGGGTAGTGTATTTCCTGCGCGAACGTCATTGCGTCCTCTACGGTCTCTACCACCTTTGAGGGAATGCAGGGCTGGTGGAGCTTCTCCATCGTGTCCTTGAACGCCTGTCTGTCCTCCGCCTTGTGTATGGTTTCGGGGTTAGAGCCTAAGAGCTTTACGTTGTGGCTTTCAAGGAAGCCTTCCGCTGCAAGCTGCATACACAGCGTAAGCGCGGTCTGCCCGCCGAGGTTCGACAGCACGCTGTCGGGCTTTTCTATTTCGATAACGCGCTTTACAACGTCCAGCGTGAGCGGTTCGATGTATATCTTGTCCGCCATATGCTTGTCCGTCATTATCGTTGCGGGGTTGGAGTTGATAAGGACTACCTCAAGTCCCTCCTGTTTGAGCGCGCGGCACGCCTGCGTACCCGCGTAGTCAAACTCGGCTGCCTGCCCTATAACTATAGGACCTGAGCCTATTACAAGTACTTTTTTTATATCACTTCTTAACGGCATTTTCTGTTCTCCTCCATCAGCTTAATGAAACGGTCAAAGAGGTACGCGGTGTCCTTAGGGCCGCCGCACGCCTCGGGGTGGAACTGTACTGTGAACGCGGGCGCGTTTGTGTAGCGCACGCCCTCGCACGTGCCGTCGTTGCCGTTTATGTGGCTTACAACGCCCGCCTGTGCGGGCAGGGTGTCGCCGACTACCGCGTAGCCGTGGTTCTGCGAGGTGATGAAGGTCCTGTCTATGTCGAGGTCCTTTACGGGCTGATTTGCGCCGCGGTGCCCGTATTTGAGCTTTTCGGTCTTAGCGCCGTTTGCAAGCGCCAGCAGCTGGTGACCGAGGCATATGCCGAACGTGGGTATCTGTGCGGGGATAAGCTCGCGCAGGGTGTTTATCGACAGCGTGTTGTCCGCGGGGTCGCCCGGGCCGTTTGAGAGCATAATGCCGTCGGGGGAAAGCGCCTTTACTTCGTCTGCGGTGGCGTTGTAGGGCATTACGGTAACGTTGCAGCCGCGCTTTTGCAGCTCGCGGCGAATGTTGTGCTTGTAGCCGTAGTCCATAAGCGCAACGTTATAGCGCGCTTCGCTCTCGGCGGGGTAAAACTCCTTTTCCTTTACGCTGACCTTAGGCACTACCTCGCCCACCTTGTACGCGCGTATCTTTTCAAGCAGCGCGTCCTTGTCAAACTCGCCGCAGACGATAGCGCCGTTCATTACGCCGCTCTCGCGGATAATGCGGGTAAGGCGGCGGGTGTCTATGTCGTAAAGGCCTACAATGCCAAAGCCCTTAAGGTAGCCGTCAAGGTCGCCCTCGCAGCGGAAGTTTGAGGGCTTTTCGCAATGCTCGCGCACGATATAGCCGCTTACAACGCTGCCCTTTGATTCGGGGTCGATGCTGTTGACGCCGTAGTTGCCTATAAGCGGAAAGGTCTGCGTTACTATCTGCCCGCAGTAGCTCGGGTCGGTGAGCGTTTCCTGATAGCCTACCATTGCGGTGGTGAACACTATCTCGCCTATTACCGTACCCTCCGCGCCGAAGCTTCTGCCCTCGAATACCGTTCCGTCCGCAAGGACAAGGCTCGCTTTCTTTTTGTTCTCAAAAATCATCTTCTGCCTCCTGATGATACTTTAGTATCGTTTTCAGTTGTTGCCGCTGTTATGCCCGCTCTTTTTTGTTTGTATCTTTTTATTTGTTGAGCGTTATCTTTCCGACGTAGCTCATTATCTCGTCCCTCATGCGCAGCGCTTCGTTTCTTGCGGCCTGCGCGTAGTCGTGCGGGTCGCACTTCTGCTTTTGGTATGCGCACATAATGCCGCGCGAGCTGTTTACTATGCCGCCAAGCCCGTTTTTATCGAACGCCGCCGCGATATCCGCAGCAGTAGCGCCCTGCGCGCCGTAGCCCGGGATAAGGAAGAACGTTGTGGGCAGCAATTCTCTCAGGTACTTTATCTGCTCGGGATATGTAGCGCCTACTACCGCGCCAACGCCGCTGTAGCCGTACACGCCCGAAAGCTCCCTGCCCCATTCCTCGCACATTTTGCCCATTATCTCGTATACGGGTACGCCGTCTATCTTCCTGTCCTGAAGCTCGCCGCTAGAGGGGTTCGAGGTCTTTACAAGCACGAATATGCCCTTGTCGTTCTCGCGGCACACGTTAAGCAGCGGCTTTATGCCGTCGCTGCCGAGGTAGCCGTTTACCGTCAGCGCGTCGCCGAGGAACGGCTCTGTTTCAGTGCTGCCTACCTTTACCTTGCCAAGGTGAGCCGCAGCGTACGCTTCCATTGTCGTGCCGATATCGTTGCGCTTGCCGTCGGTTATAACGTACATACCCTTGCTGCGCGCGTACTCCTGCGTTTTGTAGAGGGTCTTTACGCCCGCAGGACCGTACATCTCGTAATAAGCCGCCTGCGGCTTTACGGCGGGAACTATGTCGCAAAGCGCGTCTATAAGCCCCTTGTTGAACTCGAGCAGCGCCTTTGCCGCGCCCTTGAGCGTTTCGCCGTACTTGTCGAACGCCTTCTCCTTTATATAGGAGGGCACGTAGTCGAGCTTGGGGTCAAGCCCCGCTACGGTGGGGTTCTGCATTGCCTCGATTTTCTCCATAAGTCTGTCAAGTGACATGATGTTTATTCCTTTCGTTATGTTTATTTATCCTCGTATACTACCTGTCCGTCCACTATCGTAAGCTTCACCCTGCCTTTAAGGGTCATGCCTTTGAAGCAGGTGTTCTTGGACTTTGAGTGGAGCTTTGCAGGGTCTACCGTCCATTCCTCGTCCGGGTCGAATATCGTGATATCCGCAGGCTCTCCCGCGGAAAAGCTGCCGCCCGGAATGCCGAGAATCTTCCTCGGGTTTACGCACATAAGCGTTACTATGCGCGAAAGCGGCACTTTGCCCGTGTGGTAGAGCGCTGTGAGCGTCGCTGCAAGCGAGGTTTCCAGTCCCACAACGCCGTTGGGCGCTTTCTCAAAGTCCGCCTTTTCCTCGGCGGAGTGCGGGGCGTGGTCGGTCACTATGCAGTCTATCGTGCCGTCGCAGATACCCTCGGTTATCGCCTGCACGTCGTCTGCGGTGCGCAGCGGCGGGTTCATGCGGTAGTCGGCGTCGCGCGAGCGCAGCAGTTCGTCGGTAAGCATAAAGTAGTGCGGGCAGGTCTCGCTCGTTACCATTGTGCCGTAGCGCGCGGCAATGCGTATGTTCTGCATACTTGTAACGGTGGAAACGTGCGCTATGTGAATGGGCATTTCAAGGTCGGTCGCAAGGGTTATCTCCCTGTTTGTGACGATATCCTCGGACAGCCTGTGCATACCCTTTACGCCCAGCTCCTTGGACACCTTGCCGCTGTTCATTATGCCGCCGTCGATTATATCGAGGTCCTCGCAGTGGGAAATCACCTTAAGCCCCGCGTAATGCGCCATTACCATAGCCCGCGCCATGGTGCGCGCGTTCTTTACGGGCTTGCCGTCGTCAGACACCGCAACGCAGCCCGCCTCGCGCAGCTCCTCGAAATCGCACAGCTCCTCGCCCTTAAGCCCCTTTGTAATGCACCCTACGGGGTACACCTTTACCTTGGAGTCCTTAGCCCTGTCGAGAATGTACTTTACTACCTCCGCGCAGTCCACCGTGGGCTTGGTGTTGGGCATACACGCTACTGCCGTAACGCCGCCTGCCGCCGCAGCCTCGCCGCCCGTGATTATATCCTCTTTATAGGTCTGCCCGGGGTCGCGCAGGTGTACGTGCATATCGCATATGCCCGGAATCACCACGCGTCCCGCGCAGTCAATCACCCTGCACTCCTCGTCGGGCGCAATATTCGTCTCGCAGCGAATTATCTCGTCGTTTCTTATAAGAATATCCGCTTTTCCCTCAAATTCGTTTGCGCTGTCGACTACATAGCCATTCTTCAAAAGTAGCTTCATTCCGCCCTCCGTTCAATCCGCTTTGGTATATATAACGACCTTATCGCAGCCGTCTGTTTCCTTTACCATTACCCGCACCTTTTCCTCGCGCGAGGTAGGCAGGTTCTTTCCGATGTAATCCGCGCGTATCGGCAGCTCCCTGTGACCCCTGTCGATAAGCACCGCGAGCTGTATCAGCATGGGTCTTCCGCGCGACATAAGCCCGTCTATTGCGGCGCGCGCCGTTCTGCCTGTGAATATCACGTCGTCCACTATCACAACGCGCTTTCCCGTGATGTCGAAGTCTATGCGCGACAAATCCTCGCTCACGCCGCGCTTTTCGTCGTCGCGGAACGGCGTTATGTCAAGCAGCCCCACGGGAACGCTTCTGCCCTCCACCTCGGCTATCCTGTCCGCGATACGCTGCGCAAGCACCGCCCCGCGCGAAAAAAGCCCGATAAGACAAAGCCCGTCTGTCCCCTTGTTCCGTTCGACCATCTCGTAGGAAATGCGGGTGACGGCTCTTGCTACCGCGCTTTCATCAAGTATTTCAGCCTTAAGCACAAGACCGTTTTCAGCACTCACCGCGCACACGCCCTTTCTTTTTGCGGCAAAAAACCCGCTGCGCGGGGCAGCGGGTGTAAATATCGTATATCTTTCCCCAAGGGGGTACGCGTTATGGGGAACGAAAACAATCCAACCTTGCCGACCTCGCTGTGTCGTCTTAAAAGCCGCTGATTTTCGTAAAAACCTTATCGCTCTTTATTATACAACAAAGCAAGGGGTTTGTCAATAGCAAATTAGCAAAAAAGCGACGCCGACATAGGTGGCGCTAGCTGTATATCTCGTTTTCTATGCTAATTATGCGCGACAGCGTATCGTCCGAAAAGCGCCTGCTCTCGTTGGTGAGCGTTACCGCGACGTTTCTCCCTGCGCCCGCCTTAAGCAGGACTAAAACGCGCGTTCATTCCTCCGCTTTATCAAGCGGCGCGAAGCACTCCCCGCCGAACGCGCACACGTTTTTAAGCGGCACGCGCTCGCCGCTGCACAGCACCAGTACGCCCTCCTCGGCGCACACGCGGCGCACCGCGCCCGTTTTCGCGACGTAAGCCCCGCCGTCCTTTTTCCCGTCGGGAACGAACAGCGTGAGCGTCACCACGGGGCGCTCCGCCAGATGCTGCGTAAGGTAGGCGAGCCGCCTGTCAAGCTCGGCGCGCTCCTCCTCGCCGAGTACTGCGCGCCGTTCGGTGAGCCGCGCGCGTTCCCGCACGCAGTCCTCGTAGCCCGTAAGCGCCGCAAACGCCGAAAACTGCGCCGCCCTCTGCCACGCCGACAGCGGCGGGTGCTTTTCCGAGCGCCTGTACGTAAGCCCTATTATATCGTCGTATCGTCCCATAAGCCCTCCTATGCGCGGTGGCCGCCTATCTGAGAGTTGCGCTCGGCGGCGGTAGCGCCCTCCTGCAGGTCCGTTCCCTTTAAAATGGCGTTGCCGCCGTATTTTCGCTTTATTGCAAGCACCGCCTGCTGCATATTCTGCTCGCGCTCGGCTGCGGCGCGTTCGCGTTCACGCGCGGCGTAGTCGGTGAAAAGGTCGAGCTGCTCGGGCGCTTGCCCGCGCTCGTGCGAGGTGTCCTGCGCGGCTATATTTATGCGGCGTATAAGCAGCCGCCTGTCCGCTATGCTGTCGAATATCCCGAGCGCCGCCGCGCACAGCTCCCTTGCCGAAGCCGTGCGCGCCGCGAACCGCTGCGAGCCGTGTACGCCCTTCGGGACGTACCTGCCGTAATGGTCGCACACTACCGCGCCCTTGTACTGCGCGCTTATCGCGGGGTCTTTGAGATTTTCCACGTCGTAGCCTATCATGAGGTCGAGCTTGCTTGTGCAAAGCTCCTTTTCCACAAGGTCGAGCGCCAGTTTGTCCGCCATTTCCCGCACTACTATCCGCGCCTTGTCGAAGCTGTAGGGGCATTTAAGCACCTGCCCCGTACTCATGCTTGCAGCGGAGGGTCTGTACGCCTTTATGTCGGCTATGGTGCAGGACTCCGCGCCCCACGCGTGGTCTATCAGCAGCTGCGCGTTCACGCCGAAAAGCCTGTACAGCAGCTCCTCGCCCTGCGGGTCGAGCGAGCAGCGCGCGATATCCCCCATGGTAAGCAGCCTGTGCTGCTCCAGCCGCGCCGCCGTACCCCCGCCCACGCGCCAGAAGTCCGTGAGCGGGCGGTGTTCCCACAGCCTGCGGCGGTAGCCCATCTCATCAAGCTCGGCAATGCGCACGCCGTCGCGGTCTGCGGGGATATGCTTTGCAACTATGTCCATAGCTATTTTGCACAGGTAGAGGTTCGTGCCTATGCCTGCGGTGGCGGTGACGCCCGTGCGCGAGAGAATGTCCGCTATAATGCGCTTTACAAGCTCGTGCGCGGTGCAGCCGTACAGCCGCAGGTATTTTGTAAGGTCTATAAACACCTCGTCTATGGAATATACGTGGATATCCTCGGGCGCTATATAATCAAGGTATATGCCGTAAACGCGGGTGCTGTACTCCATGTAGAGCGCCATGCGCGGCGGCGCTGTTATATAGTCGAGCGAGAGCTGCGGGTTCGCTGCAAGCTCCGCCGCGGAAGCCGAGCCGCCCGCGAACATCTTGCCGGGGGTCATTCTGCGGCGGTCGCGGTTTATCTCGCGCACCCTCTGCACCACCTCGAAAAGCCGCGCCCGCCCCGATATCCCGTACTTTTTAAGCGCGGGGGACACCGCAAGGCATATCGTCTTCTCGGTGCGCGCGGCGTCCGCCACGACAAGGTGGGCGTCAAGCGGGTCAAGCGAACGCTCCACGCACTCTACCGAGGCGTAAAAGGATTTCAGGTCTATTGCGGCGTAAATCGGCATGGCGCGCTCCTTTCCGTGCATATGTGCATTTTAATGTGAATCGGTGAACATGGTTATATTGTAGCACATTGTTCAGAAAAATGCAATAGGTTGAACAAAAATATTTTTTGCCTTATGTTTACAAAATAGTTGAGTAGTAAAATTGATTCGCGGGCGCAAAAAAAGCTCACCCTATAAGAGTGAGCCTTTTCAGTCGTATTATACAGCCGCTTTAACAAGCAGCACCGAGGCGTGCGCGCCTATACCCGCGCCCGCAAGCCCCAAGCCCTCCTCGGTGGTGGCCTTTACGGAAACCCGCCCGATATCGCAGCCGAACGCCCCCGCGAGGTTCTCGCGCATTTGTGGGATAAACGCGGCAAGCTTCGGCTTTTCCGCAATAATCGTGATGTCGAGATTGCCGAGCGAGTACCCCGCGCTTTCCATTCGCGCTATTACCTGTGCGAGAAGCCCCATGCTGTCCGCGCCCTTGTACGCGGGGTCGCTGTCGGGGAAAAGCTTGCCTATGTCCCCGAGCGCCAGCGCGCCGAGTATCGCGTCCATAAGCGCGTGTACGGCAACGTCCGCGTCGGAATGCCCGAGAAGCCCGAGCGGCGAGGGTATCTCCGCGCCGCACAGAACAAGCCTGCGCCCCTCGCACAGCCTGTGAACGTCGTAGCCGCAGCCCGTCCTTACCATAGGCGTATCCTCCCCGAATGCCGCCCGCGCCGCGGAAAGGTCGGCGGGGCGCGTTATTTTAAGGTTCGGGCGCGTTATCTCGGTGATATGCACCGCAAGCCCGCAGCGCTCGAAAAGCTGGCTGTCGTCGGTAAGCTCCTCCGCCTGCGCGCCGAGCCGTTCAGCGCATTGCAGGTAAAGCCGCTTTGAGAACGCCTGCGGCGTCTGCGCGAGATACACGCTGCCGCGCGGTATCGTTGAAGCTACGCTGCCGCCCTCTGCGAGCTTTATCGTGTCGCACGCGGGCGCTGCCGCTATAGAAGCGCCGTAAGCGCGGGCGTGCGCAATAACGCGCGATATGTCGCACGGCTCTGTGAGCGGGCGCGCGCCGTCGTGAACGGCTATGATATCGGCGCTTTCGGATACGGCGGCAAGGGCGTTTTTCACCGAAAGGAAGCGCGAAGCGCCGCCCTCGACAACGGCTGAAAGCTTTGTTACGCCGCAGCCCTCGGCCGTGCGCCGAAAGCTCTCCGCCTGTCCTGCGGGCGCTGCAAGTATTATCTCGTCAATGTCCGCGCAGCGCTCAAATTTAAGGCAGCTCTGCACAAAAACGGGCAGGCCGCCCAGCGTACAGAGCTGCTTGTTTGTGCCGCCCATGCGCGAGGAAGCCCCCGCGCAGAGTATTAAGGCGCTTACCAAGGCATTCCCTCCTCAGCAGAAGTTTCCGTGGAACTTGCAGTAGTTAAGCTCCTCGGACAGGTTGTGCAGCAGCCGTCTTATCACGGGGTTGTTAATGCTGCCCGAGAACTCGATGTAGAACATATAATCGTCGGGGAACTGCCGCTTTACTTCAACCGGCAGCGGCTTCGACTGGATTTTGGACATACTCAGTCCGTTTACCGCAAACTTTGTCAGCAGGCGGTAAAGCGCGCCCGAAAGGTTCGGCGTTGACACCGAAACTGCGACGGTGTTCGCGCCGTCGTACACCTCTACGTCCTTTGAAATGCAGATGAAGCGCGTGCAGTTGTTGGGGTCGGTGGCAATGCCCTTGCGCACTATGTCAAGCCCGTGTATCTCCGCGCATTCCTCGGAGCATATGCAGCCAAGCTGCCCGCTCGGGTTTTCCGCCACCATGCGCGCGGCGGAGGCGTTGTTGTGGTAGGGGATAACGGTAAGTCCGCTGCGGCTTTCAATGTAGTTCTCGCACTGGCGTATCGCCTGCTCATGCCCGAAAAGGATTTTTATATCATCCTCGCGCACGCCCTTTTTTGCGGCGAGAACGTGCGCGCACTCTACCGTTACGGTGCGGTTGATGTAAACGCTGTGGCGCTCAAGCAGGTCCATGTTTACCGTGACCTCGCCTGCGGTGCTGTTTTCAACGGGGATTATGCCGTAATCCACCGTGCCGTTTTCGACAGCCTCAAACACCTCGGGGAAGCTTGCGAAAAAGCTTGGCGCAGCATTGCCGAACAGCTTGTGGCACGCGGCGTCCCCGTAAGAGCCGCTGATACCCTGCACCGCGACGGAGGGGCGCTCCTTTACGGCGGTTTTGTGCGGTATTTCGGTATCGGGCGTTATAGCGTTTATCTGCGAGCATTTCGAGATGTCCATGATATTCATGAACAGGAACGCCGCGCTTTTGCGAAGTTCCTCGGGGCTGCCCTCCTTAACGCTGTTTATTATGAATTTCTCGCGGTCGCTCTGGAATACGACCATGTTGTTCTGCGCCTTGTAGCGCGCGACGTCGTTTGCAAGCTGCATACGCTCTATGAAAAGCTCGAGCATCTTGTCGTCAATGCCGTCTATGCGGCTGCGGATTTCATTTAAGTCCACGCTCATTCCTCCACGGTTTCATCGGGGTTTATCGGTATGCCCGCGGGTATTTCGGTTTCGCCGCTCTCGGCGGTGTCGGGCGCGGGCGCTTCCTCGGTGAAATTCTGCGCGACGAATACCGTTATCGTTTCGCCGTCCTTTACGTTTACAAGGTCGCCTATTTCCTTGCTGCAGCGCGCAACGTAGCCGTCGGGCGCGGCGTTTGTCTTTTCGGGCTTGATGGAGTACTTGATGTTCTGCTTGTCAAGCTCGGCGATGTACTTGTCGAGCGCGGTGTCCTTGTACTCCGGCAGCGGCACAAGGCTTCTGCCCTTGCTTACCTTTACCTCTATCTGCGTACCCTCTGACACCATAGTACCCGCTTCTATCGACTGTTCGTACACGAAATCCGCGAGATACTCGTCGGAGTAGTCGTAGGTGGGCTTAAAGGTGAACATTCCCTCATAGCGGGAGAGAATGGAGTCGTAGCGGCGGTTGGTAAAGTTGGGCATTACTATGTTGGCGTCGTTGGAAACCTCGGGTTCGGACTCTGCGGCGGTGGTTGTGGTCGCGGGCGGAGTCGTCGCGGGGACTGAGCTTTCCTCGGTCTGCACGGGCGGCTCGGACGAGGTATCGGGCTTTGGCGCGAACGCGCCGCCGAGCGTCATTGCAAACACCACGGCGAACGCTATCAGTATAACGCCCGCGCCGCAAAGCACGGCTATGGTCTTTGCGCGTTCCTTTTTCTGCTTTTTAAGGCGGCGCTCCTGCTGCTTTGTCATGGGTTTGCCGCTTTCAGCGCCCTGCCTTGCGGGTGCTGCGAACAGCAGGTCCACAAACTCGGTTATGGTTTTTATGCGGCTGTCGGTGGAAAGGCGCATACCCTGCATTATTACCTTTGACACGTTAGCAGGCACGTCCCTGTCTATCATCATAGGCTCGGGCATACTGCCCGGGGTGCGCGCTATGGCCTCCTGCGGGGTGGTTGCGGTGAGTACGCGGTAAAGCACGGCGGAAATGCCGTAAACGTCCGTCCATGTGCCGTTGGCTTCGTTCGGGATATACTGCTCGGGCGCGGCGTAGCCCGTAAACATCTCGCAGGCAATCTCGGTGTTGGTGGTGCGCGCCGCGCTTATTGCAAAGCCCGCGAGCTTAAGCTCCATCTTATCCGTCACGAAAATCGTTGAGGGCGAAAGGCCGCGGTGTATTATTCCTGCGGAATGCACAAGGCTGAGCGTTGTGAGTATCGGCGGGAAAAGCTCCTTTACCTGCTCCCACGAAAGCTCCCTGCCCGAGTTTGCAAGGTAGGTTTTTAGCGAAATGCCGTTGATGTACTCAAACACCGTGTAGCACGTTCCGTTTTCGGTGAATATGTCAAGCACGGTCTGGATATGCGCCATGCCGCGCGACTTCATCAGCGAGTGGTTAAGGTCCGCAAACTCCGAGAGATATGTTTTGTAGAGCGGCATCATGCCTGGGTTTACGGTGATTTCCGTTTCGCCCTTTCTGCGCGAGCAGAGCGTGTCGGGCATAAACTCCTTTACGGTGACCTTTGTACCCGTTGCGGTATCGAAGCCGATATACACCGCGCCTTCGCCGTTATAGCTTAAAAGCTTGCCGATGATGTACCTTTCCGCGAGAAAGGTTTTCGGCGGCAGGTATGCGGGAATGCAGGGCGTGTCGTCGCTGTAGCCGCACAGCCTGCACGGGCCGTCGTATGTCTTGTCGTTCATGCAGCCCATACAAAGCGAGGTTTCTTTTATCATAAGAGGTCGTTCACCTTTCTGTGAATGCAGCCTGAATAATGCCGCGCCCGTATGCGGCGCTCTTAATTAAACAGACTGAAAAAATGCTTTCTGTGAAAATCAAGATAAATCTACTTTAATACTATACCGCAAATCGCTTAAAAAGTCAACCGTTTTGCGCCCTTTGTAACTTTTGAGGGCGTTTTTGTAACCTTTTATCCGCAAAATAAATATTCTCAGCGTGAAAGTCGGCGTGATTTTTGGCTAAAATGCCAAACGCGCTGCCTGCCGCTTATTTTTGCAGCTGATTTTTTTGTGATATTCCCCCGCCGTGGTTGATTTTTGGAGAAAACGGTGCTATAATAGGTAAAGGACGTTTTTTCACACGCGCAAAGGAGATACTATGTCGTTCAAGCAGAGAAAGAAAGAGATACTACAATCCACAGAGGCTAGGCTTACGCAGCTGCTGCACGAGATGAACAGCGACAGCCGCGAGGACAGCGGCAGGCTGGTGTGCGAAACCGAATGCACCATGGCGCGCATTCGCTCGTATTCCGACTTTTTGTATATCCTGCGCGTAAAGCCGCTGCAAACGGCGTGCTATTACGGCGCGGTGTTCTTTTTCCTGCTTATGTGTTCCGCGATATGGTGCGCGCGGTGGGAGCTTACCGCGATATTCGGCGTGATATTCCTTATATTGGCGACTTTGCCGCATAATATGCGGGTGTTCTATTTTAACAAGCAGGCGGACGGGCTGGAGGAGTATTACGGCAAGGTGATAAACGCGGAGTTTACCGAAAGCGGCATGATACTGAGCATAACCCGCGCGCCCGAAAGCGTGCAGGAGCGCGACGAGAACGGCGACGCCACGGCAAGGCGCTCCGCAGTGCGCGAGGACGGCGAGGCGCGGCGCATAGAGATTCCCTACGGCAGGATACAGCAGGCGGTGGAATGCACGCACAGCTTCTATATCTTCCCTGTGGACGAGAACAGGCGCGCGCAGGAAACGGTTATATGCGACAAAACGCAGTTTTTGTGCGGAACGCCCATGCAGCTGCGCGACGCGCTCGCGCGGGGCTGCGGAAAGCGCTTTAAGATAAAGACGAAAAAGGGCTGAACGCCGCGCGGCGTTCGGGGGGTGAGCGAATGAACGAACGAATGCCGTTTTTGCGGGACAAGGCGAACAGGCTTCCGCTGTCGCCGGGCGTTTATTTAATGAAAGACGGCACGGGGCTTATAATATATGTCGGCAAGGCCAAGGCGCTCAAAAACCGCGTTACCTCGTACTTTCACTCAAACCCGCAGCACAACGCCAAAACCCTTAAGCTTATCGACACGATATACGACTTTGATTTTATCTGCACCAAGACCGAGCTTGACGCGCTCGTGCTTGAATGCTCGCTTATAAAGCTGCACCAGCCAAAGTACAACATACTCCTTAAGGACGACAAGGGCTACAACTATATAAGGATAACGCGCGGGCCGTACCCACGCATAACCTACGCGCTCAACACCAACGACCCCAACGCCGACTATATAGGCCCGTACACCAGCGGCTACACGGTAAAGCAGGCGGTGGAGGAGGTCAACAGCATTTTTATGCTGCCCTCGTGCAGCAAGAGCTTTCCCTCGGCGTTCGGCAAGGAGCGCCCGTGCCTTAACTTCCACATAAAGCGCTGCATGGGGCTTTGCAGGGGGAAGATTTCCTCGGAGGAATACAAAAAGACCGTAGACGAGGCCATAGCGTACCTGCGCAATGGCAGCAAGCCCGCCGTGGAGCGCCTTACAGCCGAAATGGAAGCGGCCGCGGAGGCTCTCGAGTTTGAAAAGGCGGCGAAGCTGCGCGACAGGATAGCGGCGATAACGCGCCTGCAAACGGGTCAGCAGATACTGGACTACAAGCAGGATTACGACATAGTGGGCGGCGCGCAGAGCGTGGGCATGGCAAGCTTTGCGGTAGTCAAGTACCGCGGCGGGCGGCTTGTGGATAAGGAGAATTTCTTTATCGGCGACGAGTACGCGCCCGCGGAAATGCGCAGGGACTTTCTTTTAAGCTACTACAGCGCGCGAGAGGATATCCCAAAGGAGATATTCGTGGACGAGGAGTTTGAGGACGAGGAGCTTATAGCCGAGCTTCTGCGCGATAAGGCGGGCCACGCGGTGAAATTCACCGTGCCGCACAGGGGCGGCGGCATGGCGCAGGTAACGCTCGCGAAAACAAACGCGGGCGAGTATTTAGCGCTCAGGACGGGGCGCACCGCAAAGGAAATAAACGCGCTTGAGGACCTTAAAACGCTGCTGGGGCTTGAAAAGATACCAGACATCATAGAAAGCTACGATATCTCGAACTTCGGCGAGGACGGGCGCGTGGGCGGCATGATAGTATACCGCAGCGGCAGGCCGTTCAAGGCGGGCTACCGCAGGTTCGCTATAAAGGACGTTGTGGGGCAGAACGACTACGCGTGTATGCAGGAGGTGCTTCGCCGCCGTATGCAGCGCTATCTCGACGGCGACGAAAACTTCGCGCCGCTGCCAGACCTTATTCTGCTGGACGGCGGCAAGGGGCATATCTCGGCTGTAGCGGAGGTGTTCGCGCAGCTTGGCATAGACGTGCCGCTATTCGGGCTTGTAAAGGACAGCAAGCACCGCACCCGCGCCATAGCAAAAGAGGGCGGCGAGATACAGATAAACGCGAACCGCGCGCTGTTCAGCCTGCTTACCAGCATACAGGACGAGGTACACCGCTATTCGATAACCTACCAACGCGTAAAGCACAAGCAAAAAACCTACTCGCTCGAACTTACGCAGATAAGCGGCATAGGCGAGAAAAAGGCGCAGACCCTGCTAAAGGAGTTCAAAACAAAGCAGGGCATGAAGCAGGCGGGCGTTGAGGAGCTGCAAAAGGCGGCTAAGGTAAGCCCGCAGAAAGCGCAGGAGCTTTACGAGTTTATACAGGAGCATTTCTGAACGTTTAAGGAGCATTGACATAGATGAGAGTGATTACGGGAACGGCGCGCGGCAAGCGGCTCGTC
Organism: uncultured Oscillospiraceae bacterium; assembly: GCA_934462925.1. GTDB lineage: Bacteria > Bacillota > Clostridia > Oscillospirales > Ruminococcaceae > CAG-115. Next base: position 60,494 of record CAKSIT010000002.1, read on the forward strand.
ACCGTGGAGGGAACGGACGTTGTGCGTCCCACCACAGACGCGGTGAAAGAAGCGATATTCAGCGCCATACAGTTTGAAACGGAGGGCAGCACGGTACTCGACCTTTTTGCGGGCAGCGGGCAGCTTGGTATAGAGGCGCTTTCGCGCGGGGCGAGGGAGTGCTATTTTGTGGACGCGGCCGCGGTGTCGCTCAAGGCGGTGCGGCAGAACCTTAAGTCCACGGGGCTTGAGGAGAACGCGCGGGTGTGCGCAATGCCGTTCACGGTGTTCTTAAAAAGCACGCGGGCGACGTTTGATATAGCGCTGCTTGACCCGCCCTACGGACTAAGGCTTATACAAAAGGCGCTGCCGCGGCTTACGGAGCTTATGAGCGAGAACGGCGTTATAATATGCGAGCATGAAAAGGAGTGCGTTCTGCCGCACAGGGCAGGGCGCTTTGAGATAGCGAGGATACTCAGGCACTCGCGCACGTCGGTGAGCATTTACCGCCCCGTGCAGGACGAGGGCGTCGAGCAGGAGGAGGGCGCAACATGAAAACTGCGATATACCCCGGCAGCTTTGACCCTGTTACAAACGGGCATCTCGACATATTAAAGCGCGCCGTCAAGATGTTTGATAAGGTTATTGTGGTGGTACTTATAAACCCGCTCAAAACCTACAGCTTTACTATCCCCGAGCGGCTGGAGCTTTTACGCAAGGCGACGCAGGGCATACCTAACGTCGAGCTTGACAGCTACGACGGTCTTCTCGCGGACTACTTCAACCGCCGCGCGGACGTTGACGTTATAGTAAAGGGGCTGCGCGCAACGTCGGATTTCGAGTACGAGTTCCAGATGGCGCACACAAACAAAGACCTTAACCCCCGCGCGGAAACGGTGTTTCTGCCTGCGGGACTCAACACCACGTTCATTTCATCGAGCATGGTAAAGCAGGTGGCTATGTTCGGCGGGGATTTGTCGAAATACGTACCCGCGCCGATACACGAACAGATAAAGAGCAAGCTCACGGCGGATTTCACCGAAAAGCGGCGTGAAGCGGAGGAGAAGCGGAGAAAAGCCGCGGAAAAGGCATAATAGGAGGAAGAAGAAAATGGACGGAACATATTCGCTTGAGGACCTTATCGCAGAGCTTGACGAGTGCCTGCTTAACGCGCAGCCCGTGCCGTTCTCCAAAAAGAGCATGGTTGACGTGGCGAAAATGACGGACATCGTCGACAGAATGCGCATGGTATTCCCCGACGAAATAAAGAGCGCCAAGCGCGTTGTGGACGACAGGAACGCCATCATCAGAAACGCCAAGGAGGAAGCGGAGAAGATAGTGCGCAAGGCTGAGAAGCAGCGCACGGATATCCTCAACGCAAGCGACATGATGAAAGAGGCGCGCCAGCGCGCAGCCGAAACGATAAGCGAGGCGCAGAGCTACTCTCAGGCGGTAAAGTCAAAGGCAAATTCCTTTGCGGACACCACGCTCTACACGCTCGAGCAGCTCATCACAGGGCAGCTTGTCGATATAAGGAGCCTGCGCTCCACAATAGCGGGCGCGGCGAATCCCCAGCGGCAGGCGAAACCCGCGCAGCAGCCCGCACAGGCGCAGGCTCAGCCTCAGCAGCCCAAAAAGTAAACAAGAAACCCCGCAGTTTTCCCCGCAGAAAAAACTGCGGGGATTTTTGCACCTGTAATTGACTTTTGAAAGGCGGTTTGCTATAATATGCCTTACAGACCGCAAAAGGAGTTGAGCAGAATGGATTTTGAAATAAAGGCGGCGAACGACCCGCGTGAAATATACGCCTGCATGGCGGGCATACCCTTTCCGTACAATTACGCTGCGGGCTATGACGAGTGGGAGCGCTCGTACCTTAGCGACATTGACGGCGGTGGCAGGCGGCTGTTCAGCGGGCTTACAACGCTCGGCGCGTACTGCGGCGGCGCTCTGCTTGAAGAAGCCCTGCGGGCGCTTTCGGGGAACGCGCGGATATACGCGTTCTTCCACTATTTTGGAATGTCCTGCTATGCAAGGCACGGCAAGCTGCCCGAGCGGCTCGCGCACATACACGCCCTGCTGCCGGAGCGCGGCTTTTCGGTGGAGCATGAGAACGTGTTCTACTCGTCGCGCCCTGAAGCGTGCGATGGCGCGGAGGCCTCCCTGCGCTGGCACGAAGAAACGGCGGGCGGCCAGCGTTACTGCGACTTTATTATAGGCGGGGCTACCGACCGAAACCGAGCGTGAGAACCACGCCGCCTGCGTGTGACAACTCCCGCGCAGATGTGTCCTGTTTTGCTTTATTGTAGCACGAGCCGCCCCGCCCGCGTGTGAAAACCCTCGCCAAAGTATCACATTCAGCCGGAATCGCCAGTCGGGCTACCGACCGACCGAAACCGAGCGTGAGAACCACGCCGCCCGCGCGTGACAACTCCCGCCAAAAAATCGCATTCAGTCGTAACCGCCAGTCGGGCTACCGACCGACCGAAACCGAGCGTGAGAACCACGCCGCCCGCGTGTGAAAACCTGCGCCAAAGAATCACATTCAGCCGGAATCGCCAGTCGGGCTACCGACCGAAACCGAGCGTGAGAACCACGCCGCCCGCGTGTGAAAACCTGCGACAAAGTATCACATTCAGCCGGAACTGCCAGCGGAGGCACTCCGCCCGCGCTCTTTGCTTATTAGGAAGCCCATTTGAGCGCGCTTAGCGAGCCGCCGCCTTTCCCGCAGCCATTCCCGTGGAAAAGGCTATTTGCAGGTTAAAACCGCCCGTGTATGCGTCCACGTCGATTATTTCCCCCGCGAAGTAAAGCCCGCCGCAGAGCTTGCTTTCCATTGTTTTCGGGGAAATCTCCTTAACGCACACGCCGCCGCGCGTTACTATAGCTTCTTCTATCGGGCGGAAGCGCGTGATGTCGAGCCGCACGCACTTAAGCAGCGAAACCAGCGCGCGGCGCTCCTCGCGCGTTACCTCGTCCACCTTTTTAAGCGGGTCAATGCCCGAAAGCGCCGCAACGGGCGCGGTGAGCTGCTGCGGCAGAAGTCCCCGCAGGCTCTCGCCGAAGGGCGTGCCGCGCCGCTCGGCAAAATCGCGGAGAATGCGCGCGTCAAGCTGCTTTTCGCTGAGCGCGGGCTTAAGGTCAATACGTATGGAATAGCGCCCGCTCTCCATGCGCGGAATATGCGCCGAAGCCGAAAGCACCGTAGGCCCTGAAACGCCGTGCGCCGTGAATTGCAGCTCGCCGAAATCTGAGTATATCTGCTTGTCGCCGTCGTAAAGCGCCATTGAGATGTTGCGCAGGTCAAGCCCCGCCGCCTGCGCTGCCCAGCGCTGCTTTGTTTCCATAGCCGACAGCGACGGCTCGGGCGGGATAACGGTGTGTCCCGCGGACTTTGCGAGCGTGTAGCCGTAGCCGTCCGAACCCGTGCGCGGGTAGGACATTCCGCCCGTAGCCAAAACTACTGCGCCGCGGTACTCGCGCCTGCCGCGAACGCCCGCGCAGCGCCCGTCCTCTATTATAAGCGAGACGGCGCGCTCCTGTATAAGCTCCGCCCCGAGCGCTTTAAGCCGCCCCTCGAGCGCGTTTACAATGTCGCGCGCCCTGCCCGACGTCGGGAAAACGCGCTTGCCGCGCTCCGTCGTAAGCGGCACGCCAAGCCCCTCGAAAAGCGCCATTGTATCCTGCGGCGTAAACGCGGACAGCGCGCTGTAAAGAAACCTGCCGTTGCGCGGAATATTCTCCATCAGCTCGTCGAACGTGCAGTTGTTGGTAACGTTGCAGCGGCCCTTTCCCGTTATTGCAAGCTTGCGCCCCGCGTCGGCGTTTTTTTCAAGAACGCGCACCCGCGCGCCCGCTTCTGCGGCGGCTATGGCGGCGGTCATTCCCGCTGCGCCCGCGCCTATAACGATAACGTCAGACATCTTTCTTGTAGACCTCGTGGTTTTCCCACAGCTGTTCAAGCTTGCTGAACGTCTGCTCCACGCGGCAGCGGTTTCTGCCCGAAACCGCGATTATAAGCGCGTTTATAAGGCTCATGGGCGCTACAAGGCTGTCAACAAAGCTTACCATGTCCGCGCAGGCGTAGAGCGGCGTGTGCGCGTACTGCACAAGCGGCGAGCTTTCGCTGTCGGTGATTGCGATTATCTGCGCGCCGCTGTCGTGCGCAAACTTGCACGCCTGTATCGTGCTTTGCGCGTATCTCGGAAACGACATAGCGATAAGCAGGTCGCCCTCGCCTATGTGTATCATCTGCTGGTACATCTCGCTCGTGCCTACAGAGCCTACAAGCGACACCTTGTCGAATATCAGCCGCAGGTAATAGTGCATAAAGCTTGCCAGTATCCCCGAGGACATAGCGCCCTGAATGTAAATGCGTTTTGCGGAGATTATCGTGTTCACGGCGTTGTCAAAGGATTCGCGGTCAACGGTGTCCATCGTGCGGCGTATCTTGTCTATGTCCTGCGACAGCACGCCCTCCACGGGGTCAAGGTCGCCTATCCTGCTGCGGGTAACGTCCATGCGCTGCAGGGACGTTAGGCGGTTTTTGATATGCTCCTGCAGCGAGCGCTGGAGCTGCGGGTAGCCCTCGTAGCCAAGCTCTATGGCGAAGCGCACGACGGTGCTTTCGCTTACGTTTACGGCGTTGCCGAGCTTAAGCGCGGTCATGTAAGCCGCCTTTTCGTAGTGGCGCAGGATATAGTCGGCAATAAGCTTCTGGCTCTTTGAAAACTGCGGCATCATTTCTTCAATGCGCTGCAGCAAATCGTCTTTCATTTTTCGTACCTCGTTTCATCTTGCCCCGGCACAGCTCGGGTCTTCTTATCTCTATATTACTACTTTTATCTGAATTTTGCAAGTGATTTTTTGAATAACTTGCAAATGAAAGCCACGTTTGCGCGGGTATTCATATTTGCGCGGGAGAATAATCCCAAAAAAACCGTGCAATATATATAAAACTGACAGAAATTTTTGTGAAATAAGCACAAAACAGCTGCGAAAAGGTTGAATTTTTTCATAGAATGGGGTACAATAATAAAGCAGCAGAAATCGGGGAGTTTGTCCCCTATTTAGACCGTCGAAAAACCCCCATACGGGGGTTTCCCGACGGGACATCCAACGACATTGCGAAGCGCCGCTTCGCAAGTCAGCACAATTCGCACAAAGTGCAAATTGTGCCGCTGCGCGCACGGTTGCGTAAGCGCAGCGTCGCGTACACACTTGCGCGGATAGAAGTGTTTTTTGCCTCGGGAAACCCGAGGCAAAAAAGTTATTTCAAAATGCTGCCCGAATGTGAGGTTTTTCATCATGCTGAAAGCGGTTCTGTCCAGAAAGGACATATCAAAGGTAAGCGAATATTTTGAGTGCGTAAAGGACTTGCTTTGCGATAAGAATATACTGCGCCTTGACGAGTTTGCGCACCACAGCGGAACGTCGCGGCTGCAGCACAGCCTTAACGTGTCGTATTACAACTTCCTGCTTTGCAGGCGGCTGCGGCTCAACGCCCGTGCGGCGGCGCGCGCGGGGCTGTTCCATGACCTGTTTTATTACGACAGGCGCGACCACGTACCCGTAGAGGGCGAGGGCTGGCACGGCGTGGGTCACCCCAAAATAGCGTTTATGAACGCGAGCGAGATGTTCTCGCTGTCCCAGCTTGAGGGGGACATGATAGTAAACCATATGTGGCCGCTTTCGCCGCGGCTGCCGCGTTACCGCGAAACGTTCGTGATAACGCTTGTAGACAAGTTCTGCGCGGCGGCGGAGGTAATAAGCTACGCCATGTCGCGCGGCGCGCGGGGATTCAGGCTGGCGGAGGCGTTCGCGCTTACGCTGCTGGTGCGGCTCACGCTGCATTGAATAACGCGCGGGAAAATTCCTGCAAAAAAAATTTGCAAAGCCCTTGACAAATCGGCGGCGATGTGCTAGAATAAAACCACGGCAGAGATGCCGAAAAAAGAATAAGCCATTAAACCTATGATGTGGAGATAAAAATGCCCTATGCGCCCCCAGAGAGCGGTCGTTGGTGAGAGTACCGCGGAAATGCAGAGCATATTAAATGGACCACAGAGGGTGCGGTCAAAGGCGGCGAGCCGAGTATTCCGCAACGTGCGCGAGCGTTAATCGCGAGGGTATGCTCGGATTGTCCGAAAGTATTCGATGAGAGCGCGGCGGCAGCCGCGAATTAAGGTGGCAACGCGGTGTATAGTATTCTATGCCCCGTCCTTAAGTACAGTGGTATTCTGTGCTTAAGGGCGGGGCTTTTCGTATTCCCCCCAAGCGCAGGGCAGCAGGAAAGGAGAAAATCATGCACGGACTTAGACCGACAAAGGAGCAGGTCATGGCGATAAAGGGCTACAGCGTCGTACCCGTTTGCCGCGAGATACTTGCAGACATAAAAACGCCGATAGAGGTGCTGCGCATACTCAAGAACGCGAGCAGGCACTGTTTCATTCTCGAGAGCGTTGAGAACCAGGAGAAATGGGGGCGCTACACGTTCCTCGGCTACGAGCCGAGCTTTGAGGTGACCTGCCTTGACGGCACGGTGAACATCAAAAACGTGCGTACGGGCGAAACGCAGTCCTACCCCGCGGCGCACCCCGCAGAGCGCCTGCGCGAGCTTATGGCGGGGTACACCTCGCCGCAGCTTGAGGGCTTCCCGAGCTTTACGGGCGGGCTTGTTGGGTATTTCAGCTATGACTACATAAAGTACAGCGAGCCGTGCCTTAAGCTTGACGCACAGGACGCGGAGCATTTCAAGGACGCGGACCTTATGCTGTTTGACAAGGTAATAGCGTTCGACAACATACGCCAGAAGATAGTGCTTATAGCGAACGTACCCGCCGACGACGCCGACGCGGGCTACGACAGGGCGGAGCGCGAAATAGACGAAATGGAGCGCCTGATACGCACGGGCAGCCCCGCGCAGGAGGTCAAGGGCCGCATAAAGGGCGAGCTTCAGCCGCTGTTCAGCAAGGAGCGCTACTGCGGCATGGTAGAGCGCGCAAAGCGCTACATCTACGAGGGCGACATATTTCAGGTGGTGCTTTCAAACAGGCTTGACGCGGAGTTTGAGGGCAGCCTTATGGACACCTACAGGGTACTGAGGACCACGAACCCCTCGCCGTATATGTTCTATTTTTCAAGCGACGACATGGAGATAGCGGGCGCTTCGCCCGAAACGCTTGTAAAGCTTGAAAACGGCGTGCTGCACACCTTCCCGCTTGCGGGGACGAGGCCGCGCGGCGCTACGGACGAGCAGGACAGGGCGCTTGAGCGCGAGCTTCTCGCGGACGAAAAGGAGCTTTCGGAGCATAATATGCTCGTAGACCTCGGGCGCAACGACCTCGGCAAGGTATCGCGCTTCGGCACGGTGGAGGTTGAAAAGTATATGTCGATAGAGCGCTACTCGCACGTTATGCACATCGGCTCTACGGTGCGCGGCGAGATACTCCCCGAAAAGGACGCGCTGGACGCGGTGGATGCGGTGCTGCCCGCGGGAACGCTTTCGGGCGCGCCGAAGATAAGGGCGTGCGAGATAATAAACGAGCTTGAAAACAACAAGCGCGGCGTGTACGGCGGCGCTATCGGCTATATAGACTTCCGCGGAAACCTTGACACGTGCATTGCGATACGCCTTGTGTTCAAGAAGAACGGGCGCATATTCGTCCGCTCAGGCGCGGGAATAGTAGCGGACAGCGTTCCCGAGAACGAATACAACGAGTGCATAAACAAGGCGAAGGCGGTAGTAAGCGCGCTTCACCTGTCGCAGGAGGAGGAACTATGATACTGCTTATCGACAATTACGACAGCTTTTCCTACAACCTTTTCCAGCTTGTCGGCGGCATTTGCCCCGACATAAGGGTGATAAGGAACGACGAGCTTTCCGTAAGCGAAATATTCGCGCTTTCGCCCTCGCATATCATCTTAAGTCCGGGACCGGGCAGACCCGCCGACGCGGGCGTCTGCGAGGACGTTATCCGCGAAAACGCCGCGCGCGAAAACCCCGTGCCGCTGCTTGGCGTGTGCCTTGGGCATCAGGCGATATGCGAGAGCTTCGGCGCGCGGATAACCTACGCGAAGCGGCTTATGCACGGCAAAAAGTCGCTTATAGAAGCGCATGGCGCGCTTTTTAACGGGATAGAGGGCGGCTTTTACGTGGCGCGCTATCACTCGCTTGCGGCGGCGGACGAGGGCTTCCCCGAGGAGCTGAGCGTTACCGCCCGCACGGACGACGGCGAAATAATGGCGGTAGAGCATAAAACGCTGCCGATATACGGCGTGCAGTTCCACCCCGAAAGCATACTTACGCAGCACGGCAGAAAAATTGCGGAGAATTTCATCTCCATTAAATAAAGAAACGGACAGACGGAACGAAAGCAAGGAGTACATTATGATTAAGGAAGCAATTGCAAAAACGGCGCGCGGCGAGAACCTTTCCTACGACGAGGCTGCCGCGGTAATGACGCAGATAATGACGGGCGAAACGACCCCCGCGCAGACGGCGGCGTTTCTCACCGCGCTGCACATAAAGGGCGAAACCACCGACGAGATAGCGGCGTGCGGCTACATAATGCGCGAAAAGGCGCAGCGCGTAAGCTACGAGGGCGATATTCTTGAAATAGTAGGCACGGGCGGCGACGGCGCGCAGTCGGTGAACATCTCCACCATGGCGGCGCTTGTATGCGCGGCTGCGGGCGAAAAGGTTGCGAAGCACGGCAACAGGGCGGCTTCGTCCAAGTGCGGCACGGCGGACTGCCTTGAAGCGCTCGGCGCGAACATCTCGGTATCTCCCGAGGGCTGCGTAAAGCTGCTTGACAGCGTGGGCTTCTGCTTCCTTTTCGCGCAGAGATACCACAGCGCAATGAAGTACGTAGGCCCTGTAAGGCGCGAGATAGGCATTCCCACGGTGTTCAACATCTTAGGGCCGCTCACCAACCCCGCCCACGCGGACTTGCAGCTTCTGGGCGTGTATAGCGAGAGCCTTTTAGAGCCTATGGCGCGCTCGCTTATGCGCCTTGGCGTAAAGCGCGGCATGGCGGTGTGCGGCAGGGACGGGCTTGACGAGATATCCGTAGGCGCGCCCACAGCCGTAGCGGAGTTCGCGGACGGCGAGCTTAGGCGCTATGAGATAACGCCCGAGCAGTTCGGGCTGGAGCGGCACGACAAGTCCGAGCTGCGCGGCGGCGGCCCTGAAACGAACGCCGCAATGGCGCGCGAGATACTCAAGGGTAAAAAGGGCGCGTGCCGCGACGCGGTGCTGCTGAACGCGGGCGCTGCGCTGCACATAACAAGGGGCGTTACGATAGCCGAGGGCATAGCGATAGCCGAAAAGCTTATCGACAGCGGCGCGGCGTATGATACAATGGAGCGCTATGTCATAGCGTCCAACGAGGTGGACAGATGATTCTTGAACAGATAGCCGAAAGGACGCGGCTGCGCGTTGAGGAGCTTTCAGCGGAGATACCGCTGCACGAGGTGAAGTCGCAGGCGCTTGACATGAGCGCCGACACGGGCTTTCCGTTTGAAAGGGCGCTGCGCGGCGAGGGCGTGTCGTTCATATGCGAGGTGAAGCGCGCTTCGCCCTCAAAGGGCGTTATTGCGGAGGATTTCCCGTACCTTGATATAGCCGGAAGCTACGAGAGCGCGGGCGCGGCGGCTATAAGCTGCCTTACAGAGCCGTACTGGTTCAGAGGCAGCAATCAGTATCTTAAGGAGATAGCGCGCGAGGTGAGCATTCCCGTGCTGCGCAAGGATTTTACGGTAAGCGAGTACATGATATACGAGGCCAAGGCGCTCGGCGCGGCGGCTGTGCTGCTTATCTGCGCGATACTGTCCCCCGCGCAGCTTAAGGAGTATCTTGAGCTTGCGCATTCGCTCGGGCTTTCCGCGCTTGTGGAGGCGCACGACGAAGCCGAGGTGCGCACGGCTGTAGAAAGCGGCGCGCGCATAATCGGCGTGAACAACCGCGACCTGCGCACGTTCGAGGTGGATATTACGAACTCCGCAAGGCTGCGCGGGCTTGTGCCGCGCGACAGGGTGTTCGTATCCGAAAGCGGCATAACCGCCCCGCAGGATGTCGCGCTGCTGCGCGAAAACGGCACGGACGCAGTGCTTATCGGCGAAACACTTATGCGAAGCGCGGACAAGAGGGCGGCGCTCGACGCGCTGAGAGGTCGGACATGAAAATAAAGCTTTGCGGAATGTCGCGCGAGTGCGACATAGACTATGCAAACGAGGCGCGCCCCGACTACATAGGGTTCGTTATAGACTACCCGAAAAGCCGCCGCAGCATTACGCGCGAAAGGGCGGCGGAGCTTAAAGCGCGGCTTTCGCCCGAAATAAAGGCGGTGGGGGTTTTCGTAAATTACCCCGCAGCCGCTTGCGCGGACATGGCGGAGTGTGGTATAATAGACGTGATACAGCTCCACGGGAGCGAGGACGCGGCTTACATAGCGCGCCTTAAAGCGCTTACCCGCGCGCCGATAATAAAGGCGGTGAGGGTGGCGCGGCGCGCCGATATTGAAGCGGCGCTTTCGCTCGGCGCGGACTGCCTGCTGCTTGACAGCGGGACAGGCTCGGGGCGCGCGTTCGACCACTCGCTTATACCGCAGGGGCTTTCCGTTCCGTTTTTTCTGGCGGGAGGGCTTGCGCCCGACAATCTCGCCGCGGCGGCGCTTGCCGTACGGCCGTTTGCGGTGGACATGAGCAGCGGCGTTGAAAGCGGCGGCTATAAGGACAGGGAAAAGATGATAAGCGCAGTCAATGCGGCGAGAGCGCTTGATACTATATGAAAGGAAACGACTATGGCAAAGGGAAGATACGGAGATTTCGGCGGGCAGTATATCCCCGAAACGCTTATGCACGAGATACACAGGCTCGAGGAGGCGTACGACTACTACTCGCACAACGATGAGTTCTTAAAGGAGCTTGACGCGCTTGAGCGCGAATACGCGGGGCGTCCCTCGCTTTTGTACTACGCGGAGAAAATGACCCGCGACCTCGGCGGCGCTAAGATATACCTTAAGCGCGAGGACTTGAACCACACAGGCTCGCACAAGATAAACAACGTGCTGGGACAGGCGCTGCTTGCAAAGAAAATGGGCAAGACCCGCATTATAGCGGAAACGGGCGCGGGGCAGCACGGCGTGGCTGCGGCGACCGCCGCGGCGCTTCTCGGGCTGGAGTGCGAGATATTCATGGGCAAGGAGGACACCATAAGGCAGGCGCTCAACGTTTACCGTATGGAGCTGCTCGGCGCAAAGGTAAACCCCGTAACCACAGGCACAATGACCCTTAAGGACGCGGTAAACGAGGCAATGCGCGACTGGACTAAGCGCGTTGACGACACGCTTTACGTACTCGGCTCTGTAATGGGGCCGCACCCGTTCCCGATGATAGTGCGCGATTTTCAGAGCGTTATCTCCCGCGAGGCGCGCGCGCAGATTCTTGAAAAAGAGGGCAGGCTGCCCACGGCGGTAATGGCGTGCGTAGGCGGCGGCAGCAACGCCATGGGAATGTTCTACAACTTTATAAACGACAAGGACGTGCGCCTTATAGGCTGCGAGGCGGCGGGGCGCGGCGTTGACACGGGCGAAACGGCGGCTACCATAGCAACGGGAACGCTCGGCGTATTCCACGGCATGAAAAGCCTTTTCTGCCAGGACGAATACGGACAGATAGCGCCCGTATACTCCATCTCCGCAGGACTGGACTACCCCGGCATAGGCCCTGAACACGCGTATCTGCACGAAACGGGCAGGGCGGAGTACGTACCCGTAACGGACGACGAGGCGGTAAACGCTTTTGAGTACATAGCGCGCACCGAGGGCATAATCTGCGCGATAGAGAGCGCGCACGCCGTAGCGCACATGATGAAGATAGCGCCCACAATGAGCCACGACGATATCATCATCTGCTGCTTAAGCGGGCGCGGCGACAAGGACGTTGCGGCAATTGCGAGATACAGGGGGATAGACATTCATGAGTAATATAAAAAAGGCGTTTGAGAACAAAAAGGCGTTCATAGGTTTCCTTACGGCGGGCGACCCGACGTTCGAGGCGAGCTTTGAGAACATAATGGCGCTCGACAAGGCGGGCGCGGACCTTATCGAGATAGGCATACCGTTCAGCGACCCGATAGCGGAAGGGCCTGTAATACAAGCGGCGAATATCCGCGCGCTGGGCAACGGCATGACAACGGACAGGGCGTTTGAGCTTGCCCGGCGCGTCCGCCGTGAAACGGACACGCCCATATGCTTTATGACGTACCTTAACCCCGTGTTCAGATACGGCTACAGCAGGTTTTTCAGCATGTGCAGGGAGATAGGCGTAGACGGCCTTATCTGTCCGGACCTCCCCTTTGAGGAGAAGCACGAGGCGGCGGACGTCGCGGAAAACTACGGCGTTGACGTGATAAGCCTTATCGCCCCCACAAGCGAGGAGCGCGTTAAGATGATAGCCGCAGAAGCAAAGGGCTTTATCTACATCGTGTCCAGCATGGGCGTGACGGGAATGCGCACCGAGATAAACACCGACCTTGGCTCTATCATGGCGAACGTAAGGGCGGCGACGGACGTTCCCGCGGCGATAGGCTTCGGCATAAGCAGCCCCGAGGCCGCGGCGAAAATGGCAGGCCTTTCGGACGGCGCTATAATGGGAAGCGCGCTTGTAAGGCTTGTAGAGGAGTTCGGCGAGAGCGCCGCGGACGAGATTTACGGCTTCGCAAGGCGCGTTGCAGAAGCGGTTCACGCATAAAAAGCAAAGGCAACACCGCACAAAGACCGCTTTCAAGTTTTATGCGGTGTAGCCCTAAAACTCCCGAGAGCATATCTCGGGAGTTCGCTGTATTTATCCTATCCACATAATGATAAGCCCTACAAGCGCCGCCATAACCGCAAACACGGGAATCATCGGTAAGCACGTTTTAACGTGAAACCACTTCTGCGCGTACTCCTTGTCCATATGCTCCGTGCCGGACAGCCGCCACCGCTTAACGCTCGGGAAGAATATCCGGCCGATAATGAACGTGTCGTACGCGAAAATTGCTAACACGTAGCAAAGCGCGGCAAGCGCCCCGCTGATAAACGTCCTTGCGCCCGCGAGGTACGCCATTCCAACGATAACGGCGAGCGCCGCAAGGCACTCAACGGCTAATATCCATAGCGTCATAAAAAAATCTCCTTTCGATTAGGCGAGACTAATATCTCTGTCTGCCTGTCCGATAATAATATAGCGCTATGGGGCGGGGCTGTCGAGAGCGCCGCAATACGGACAAACGGAGCGCCGCGGCTCTTTGCGAACCGCGGCGATTTTAGTATGACCCGCTACAGTATCTTCCAGAACGTAGGCACTTGCATTGCCTTAAAAAGCCCTATCTGCGCCTGCGCCCTGTCGCACGCGGCGTAAAGCTCCTCGTTGCTTTCCTGCGCGAAAGAGCCTATCTCGGCTATGGACGAGGTTATCTCCACGGCGTGGCCGAGGTCGTTTACGAGAACGCCGTATTTCATAAAGCTCTGCCACCTGTCCGAAAGCTCGTTCGCGGCGTTCACGCTCGCTTCGGTGTCGCCCGCTGCGAACGCGTCCTCCACCTGCGACACAAGGCTCGACATATCGTCCGTGCAGCGCGTTGCCGCCCATACAGCTACAGCGCACCCTGCGGACATCACCGCGAGAAGCGCGATGCTCACTATAAGCCTGCCCATATCACAAATCCTCCTGCCGCTTTATTACGGTGCTTTGTCCGTTCTTGTCCGCCGTCATAAGGAAAACGCCCTTTATAGTCGCGGCGTTTTCGCGCAGCGTTTCGTTTAGCCACCCGCGCCCCAAGCCGAGAATGTCAAGCTGCTCGTAGTCGGGTATGCCGTCGCGGATTATTATTGCCTGTGGGTTTTCGGTGCTGCCGCCCTTGCCTACGTCCTTTTTGTTGGCGTTTTGGTAGTCCTTTTTTTGCAGGAAGTTTATTTTGCCCGTGGTTTCCACAATGGCGTACTGCACCTCTCCAAGGTCGAATATCTGCTGCTCGCGCATGGCGGCGGTAAGGTCGTCCACGGTGTAGCGCAGCTTTTTCATTTCCTTTTGCAGCACCCTGCCCTCGGACACTATAATGCGCGGGCTGCCTATCATAAGCTTGCGGAACTTTGAGCTTTTAAGCATTACCGTAGACACGATAACGTCTAGGCTCACAAGGGTCAGTATCGGCACAATGCCCATTATCATCGGCATGGAGCTGTCCTCCACGGGTATTGCGGCGATGTTCGATATGAGAATTGTTACGACAAGCTCCGAGGGCTGCAGCTCGCCCAGCTGCCGCTTGCCCATGAGCCTTAGCGAAAACGTTATTACAATGTAAAGCACAACTGCTCTTATAAGGACTATTGCCAAAGAATCTCCCTCTTTCTGTTCGGTTTCTTCTTGTATTCTGCGCGTTGTTTCGTGGATTATTCGCGCAAAGGCTTCAAAAAAGCAATAAAAAACGGCCGAAGCCGAACTTGTCGGTCTTCGGTCGTTTTTGCTTATTATCTGCCCGATAAACGGGAAGTTGTTATTTATTCATATTCTCAACTAAGCTTGTAGCTTTTACAGTCATCTCCACCCAACCCGGCACAAAACTGTGTTTATTATTCTAAGGCAACACCGCACAAAGACCATTTATTGGATTTTGTACGTGTCTTGCTTGCATATTTTCCGTCATATAGCACAATTCGTCCTAGCAAGGCGTCAGCCTTGCGTCGTCCTCATTGTACAATCTGACGAAAAATCTGACTGCGCAATACACGCACAATCTTTGTGCGGTATTGCCCTAACATTCATTATAAATTCTCCAAAGTTTCTATCATTTCCCGCCAATCCCTTACGCTCAAATATTCAAAGTCGGTATTGGCATTATTATTTGTATCGCTATAATAAACAGGAAAAATTCCTGCGTTATTTGCACCGACAACATCATTTGAGTAGCTATCCCCGCAATACCACACCTTGTCAGATGTCAATCCGGATTTCATCAATGCAATTTCAAATAGACGCTTATCGGGTTTTCGTATCATATAATCACAAGAAGATATTATAAATTCAAACCGATTGTTAGGGAGTAATCTGTCAAAACGCTCCTTTATTGCTTCGCCTGACCACGCATTGTTGCTGATTACCGCAGTACGAATACCTGCTTGATTAAGATAATCTATCATTTCATCTGCATAAGGCATAATTGCTCCTTGTGAAGCAGCAGTCCAAAAAATTATTTCGTGTTCCAAAGGCGTCAATGAAAATTTTATGCCCAAATGTTCGAATGCAAGGCGGTTTCCGACTCTTGCCGGAATGTCATATCCAAGAGTATTCCTTACACTTTCAATTTCTCCGAATATCTTATTTACTTCACTCCGAATGTCTTCAATCGTGCGATTGTTTGGATTTTTCACTATGTATTTCATAAGTTCGACGTTTCCTCTGTCAGAATTCCAATCAGGCTCGCAAAGCAAAGTATGTCCATAGTCAAAAATAATCATTTCGGGTTTTGTTATTTTCATTTGAAATCACCTCAGTATTATTTGATATAGTATTCCAACAGCTTCTCATCAATAGGAGCAATCGGCTCTTTATCCTTAATATCCTTGTAAAACGCCAACTTCGCCCTCATTTCAAGTTCATTTTTTATGTTCGTTTGTTATTGATAACATGTAAACCATGTGCTTGCACAAAGTGTAAACCATGTTACTCTTGACAGAAAACCGTCCCCTACAGTATTATATATAAATCAGCAAGATAAATTCCGATTTGTAGGGCAGATTAACTGCCCTTATAAACTTATTATACCACGCATTTCCACTTTATGCAACCGATTTTTCTATCAAATTGCCATTGGGCTGACATCGTAAACCGCATAAAAAAGAGCCTTGCGGCTCGGGGATATGAAAAAGGAGCAACCGTGAGGGGTGCTCCTTTAGTGAAATAAACTGCTCGATAAACGGGAATTTGAAGCTGAGCCAGCTTCACCGCATTTTTTAGTTATTTGATATTTCATAACATTGATTTAAACTGATACAAATTGGAATTTCTTTGATAGAAATCAAATATATTCAACACCTGATTTATTAAGCCTTTCGTGGGCTTTGGCAACTTTTTTAGGAGAAAACACCGTTGCGGTTCCTTTGCTGATAATTTTTGCATTTATTCCCCGTTTTGCTGCGCCAAGTGCCGTTGCAGTTACGCAGCCACATTCGTCCAATCCGCAAAGATGAAGTGTTTCGTATCCTTTTTTCTGAATAAGCTCACGCAGTTTCTTGTTTGAAAGCGCATCGCTAAAAAGTTTATCAAAACAATAATCTGACACAATGTCTAATCCTCTGAAAAGTTCGGCACCCTCCGTTCCTGCTATTGAATAACCAAACAGAAGTCGATTGGTTGGTAAATCCTGAATAATATGGCGTATGTAAATAATATCACAGAAATTATCTTGGTATTGGTGTATAAGTTCATTGACTGCGGCTGTAAGTTCAGCGGTGTTGTAGGAAAATATATCCTTTCTTTTTTCATAAAGGTAGTCATTTTGCATATCTATGACAATCAGTGCAGTTTTCATATTGATTTTCCTCCACAAATTCCGATTTGTCGGTGAGTTAATTATAACACAAGCACCCCGTAAAGTCAAGCCGTCCGCCGTATCACCCGCTATAATACCTTAAATCCCGCCCTTTCGTGAATTATTACCGTAACCCCTTGAAAAAATCGGAAGAATGGGTTATAATATATAGTGGCGTGGTATAAAGAAGCGCCGCGGCTTTGTGTAACGACATTATAAGGAGAGCATTAAGTGGGAGTAATTATGAGATTAAGAGGACCGATATGGACTCTTTTTGATTTTATCAGCGGGCAGGCAACGATTATAGAAGTAGCGCTGGCGTTCTTTTCAACGCTTGTGGTGCTGTTTGTCGTGTTCCCGATACACGAGTGCGCGCACGCGCTCATGGCAAAGGTACTTGGCGACGACACCGCGGAGCGCGAGGGCAGGCTCACGCTCAACCCCTTTGCGCACATAGACCCTATGGGCGCGCTTGCAATGTGCCTTTGCAATATCGGCTGGGCAAAGCCCACGCCCGTGGACATTCGCAGGTGCGACAAGGTAACGCTGCGTACCGCGAACGCGCTCGTGTCGTTCGCAGGGCCGCTGTCGAACATTCTGCTGTCCTATATACTCATGATAGTGTACAAGGCGCTTATGCAGACCGCCGTGAACGACACGGTTTCCTACGTGGCGCTCGGCGTGCTGCAGATAATCGCCATAAATATCTACCTTGCGGTGTTCAACCTTGTGCCGATACCCCCGTTCGACGGGTATCACATCATTGCAAGCTTTCTGCCCGCAAAGGCGCTTATCTGGTTTGAGCGCAACCAGCGGACGATACGCATAATATTCTTCGTGGTGCTTTTGCTTGGGATTATTCAGATTCCGCTGTCGTACATTGCCAACGGGGTGATTTGGCTGCTCGATAAGGCGACGTTCTACCTCGGGGTGCTGTTCTGATAATGACGGAGCTTAATTTCAAACTGGACGTATACGAAGGCCCGCTTGACGTGCTGCTTATGCTGATACAAAAGCACAAGCTGAACATTCAGGACATTGAGATAAGCGTGCTGCTCGACCAGTTTTTGCTGTACCTTGAGCGCATGAGCGAGGCGGACATAGACATCACCGCGGACTTCCTTGAAATGGCGGCGCGGCTGATACTTATAAAGTCCGCGGCGCTGCTGCCCAAGGAGCAGGCGCAGGAGATGAAGCGCGAACTCGAGGGCGCGCTTATCGAGCTTGCGCTGTGCAAGACCATGGCGGAGCGCTTAAAGCGCCGCTGGCTCGGCGGTGATATCTTCGTGCGCGAGCCTATGGAGATGGAGATAGACGCGCAGTACCACCGCACGCATCAGCCCGAGGAGCTTCTGCTTGCGTACAGCGCGCTGTCCGACAGAAACAAGCGCAAGGCTTCCTACACGCCGCGCTCGATAAAGCCTATCGTCGCAAAAAGCTACGTTACGGTTTTCACGGGGGTAATGACGGTGCTTAAAAGCCTGCACGGCAGGAAAAGCGTCACTATGGAGGAGCTTTATAAGGGGCAGCCGCGCTCAAACACGGTGGCGATGTTCCTTGCGATACTGGAGCTTTCCAAAAGCGGCAGGGTGCTTATTTCCGAGGACGGCGGCAGCATAAGCCTTGCGGGCGAAAGGAGGAAGCGCGATGAAGTTTAGCGAGGGAATGGCGGCGCTTGAAGCGGTGCTTTTCGCGAGCGGCGAGCCGATAGAGCTTGACAGGCTTGCGCAGGCGGCGGAGCTTGAACGCGACATTGCCGAGAAGATGATAGACAGGCTCAACGACCGCTACAGCGAGAGCGGCAGCGCGCTTACCGTGGCAAGGCTCGGCACAAGCTACCAGCTTATGACCCGCACGGAGTTCTCGCGGTATATCAAGACCGCGCTTGAAACGCGCAGGCAAGCGCCCTTAAGTCAGGCGGCGCTCGAGGTGCTGGCGATAGTGGCGTACAACCAGCCCGTAACGCGCGGTTTTGTGGAGCAGGTGCGCGGGGTAGACAGCTCGGGCGTTGTAAAAAGCCTTACGGAGCGCGGGCTGCTTGAAGAATACGGGCGGCTGGAGGACGTACCCGGCAGGCCCATAGCGTACAGAACTACGGAGAATTTTCTGCGGTGCTTCGGGCTTGGCAGCATAGACGCGCTGCCCGCTATCCCCAACAGCACCGACCAGATAGACATTGAGGAATACGAGGAAATGGTGAACGCAGGCGCTCTCTCGGACGAGGAGGACGGGCAGGGCGGCTGACGCTTTTCCGCAGACAGGGGGGGAGCGCATGGGCTGGATAATTTTCGGCGGGATAGCGCTGCTTATTGCGGCGCTGCTGGCCTCTCCCGTTGTGGCGCGGGTGGAGTATAGCGAGGAGCTTCGCCTTAAAATAAGCTGGCTGTTCGTTACGATACTGAGCGTTCCCGCCAAAACAAAGCGCGCGGCTAAGCGCGACAAAAAAACCGAGCGCGGCGCGCTCGACCTTGACCGCGCCGCAGCCGATACCGCCGCGGCGGAATCCCCTGCGGAAAAGGGGAGCGCGCCCGCCGACAAGGCGCAGTCCGCCGAAAAGAGCGGCAAGACCGCCGACAAGGCGAAAAACGCCCACAAGCCCGCCGCAGGGAAGAAGGACAAGGCGAGCCTTTCCGAGCTTTTCGAGCTTGTAAAGGCGCTTGTTGACAGCCTTGGCAAACCGCTTAAAAAGCTGCTGCACCGCACGGTGATAGCGCGGCTGCGCATAAACGTGGTATGCGGCGGCGAGGACGCGGCGCAGGCGGCGCTCAACTTCGGAAAGATGAATATACTTGTGGGCAATATACTCGGGTGGACGGACGTGTATTTCACGCTTAAAAAGCCCGACGATATCCATATAGACGTAGACTTCCGGCGAGAGGACACCGCGGCAGAGATTTCATTCACCGCGCGGCTGTCGGTGTTTGCGGCGCTCGCGTTCCTGCTGACGGCGTTCGGCAGGGCAGTGGGGCATTACCGCAAAAGCCCGTCTTTGCGCAGGACGATTGAGAAGCTTAGGGCAACACCGCACAATTAACGGCTAACGCCTTTTCCACACGCTTGCTTGCATATTTTCCGCCATATTGCACAATTCGTCCTAGCAAGACATACAGTCTTGCGTCGTCCTCATTGTACAATCTGACGAAAAATCTGACTGCGCAATCGTATGAAAATAATTATGCGGTGTTGCCTTAGATAACAGACGGCGCAGCCGTACCGAAAGGAGTTTTTACTATGGCAGACAAGCACCCGATAGAGGGAATCATGGGCATTTCCATGGACAAGATACGCGAGATGGTGGACGTAAACACCATAATCGGCGACCCGATAACCGCGGAGGGGACTGTGATAATCCCCGTTTCCAAGGTATCGTTCGGATTCGCCTCGGGCGGCAGCGACCTGCCCGCGCAGGCTGCGGAGAAGTTCGCGGGCGGCGCAGGCGCGGGCGTTACGGTAAAGCCGCAGGCGTTCATCGTTATAAAGGCTGACGGCGACGTGAAGCTCATGGAGCTTGGCGCTTCCACAAGCCCCGTAGAGGGCATAATAGACGCTATCCCGGGGCTTATCGGCAAGATAAAGGACCTTGTCGGCGCTAAAAAGGACGACGCGCAGCCCGAGGACGCCGAGGACTGATACCCGCGTAATTTCGCGGGAGCTGTTGGTATAATTTCACTTTTTCTGCTCATGCTATGTGAAGAAAATTTCAGAACGGAGCTGATGAGCAATGAAAAAGCTGATATGCGCGCTTCTTGCGGCGGGAATGCTCGCGCCGCTCGGCGTGCGCGCCCACGCCGCGCCCGAGGTGTCCGCGCAGAGCGCTGTGCTTATCGAAGCGCAGACGGGTACGGTGCTTTACGAAAAGAACGCCCGCGAACAGCGCGCTATGGCAAGCACCACTAAAATAATGACCGCCATACTCACCATAGAAGCGGGCGAGCTTGACCGCGAGTTTACCGTGGACAGCTACGCCATCATGGTAGAGGGTACGTCCATGGGGCTGCGCGAGGGCGACCGCGTTTCGCGGCGCGACCTGCTCTACGGCATTCTTCTCCCGTCGGGAAACGACGCGGCAAACGCTGCGGCGGTGTCCGTCGGCGGCAGCATAGGCGGCTTTGTGGAGCTTATGAACAAAAAGGCGCAGGAGCTTTCCCTTGCGGACACGCACTTTGTAACGCCCTCGGGGCTTGACGCGCAGGGGCATTACACCACGGCGCTCGATTTGGCGCGGCTTACGGCGTACGCTATGCGCAGCGAAACGTTCCGCGAGATAGTATGCTGCCAGAGCGCGCAGGTGGAGTTCGGCAACCCGCCTTACGAGCGCACGCTCTACAACTCAAACAAAATGCTTAAGCGGTACGAGGGCGCGATAGGCGTTAAAACGGGCTTTACCGACAACGCGCGCCGCTGCCTTGTGTCCGCTGCGGAGCGCAACGGCGTTACGCTTATTGCGGTTACGCTGAACGCGCCCGACGACTGGAACGACCACACAAAAATGCTCGACGAGGGCTTTTCAATGGTGAGCGCCTATCCGCTCGAAACGGCGTGTTCCGCGCGGGTTGACGTTGCGGGAACGGGGCGGAGCGCAGGCGTTTACGCGGACGCCGCTACGCTTTCCCTGCTGCCTGAGCAGCGCGAGCGGCTGACAAGGCGCGTTATCCTGCCGCGCATGGTGTACGGCGGCGTAAGCCGCGGGGACGAGCTTGGGCGCGTGGAGTTTTTGCTTGACGGCGAGGTGGTAAAGTCCTGCCCGCTGTACGCGGACGAGGACGTCGCCGCGGAGCAGGGCAGCCTTTCGTGGTGGGAAAGGGCGCTGGGAGCGCTTGGAATTTACGTGTAATGTGCATGACCTTAAGGGCTGCCTGTCGGTATTCGGCGGGCGGCCTTTCGGGGTGAAAAGGGCGCGGGGACGCGCGGAATGCGGAGTTTCGCGGCGCGCGGAGCGTTCCGCCTTGAAATGTGGAGGACAAATGGAAAAGATAAGAATACAGAAGATAATCGCAGACAGCGGCTACTGCTCGCGCAGAAAGGCGGAGGAGTACATCGCCGCAGGCTGCGTTACGGTGAACGGCAGGGTATGCTCGCTCGGCGACAAGGCAAGCCCAGCGAACGACCTTATAAAGGTGGGCGAGGACGAGATTTCCTGCGAACCCGTTGAAAAGCGCTACATAATGCTCAACAAGCCGCGCGGCTACGTTACCACCATGTCCGACGAAAAGGGCAGGCGCATAGCCTCCGACCTGCTGACGGGCATAGACGAGCGGCTGTTCCCCGTGGGCAGGCTCGACAGGAACTCCGAGGGGCTGCTGATATTCACCAACGACGGCGAGCTTGCAAACGACATCATGCACCCGTCAAGGCATATCCCCAAAACCTACCGCGTAACGATAGACGGGCGCGTATCCGAGGAGCAGCTGTCGCGGCTAATGTCGGGCGTGGAGCTTGACGACGGCGCTGTAACGCTGCCGTGCAGCGTCGAGGTGCTGACGGAAGAACCCGAGCGCACGGTGCTTCGCGTTACGATAAAGCAGGGGCTTAACAGGCAGATACGCCGTATGTGCGCGGCTGTGGGGCTTCAGGTAGGCAGGCTGCGCCGCGTTGCCATAGGCGGCGTAAGGCTGGGAATGCTGAAGTCCGGCGAGTGGCGCGACCTTACCAAGGAAGAGCTGCGGCAGCTGCGCGCGGCGGCAGGTAAAAAGGGCGCTGCGGGAAAGGCGGGCAGAAGATGATAGAGATTCTGCAAAACAAGGCGAACACGGAAAAGATAGAGTTTAACGCGCGCGACGGCGAGGAGGTTCTCGGCACGTGCGCGGGCGTTCTCGAGGGCGACTGCTTCGTGTTCGACACGCTCGAGTGCGACGACTTTTTCGCGGACGGACTGGTGCGCGCGATACTCAACCTTATGGACCTGCACGGCGTTGAAAAGGCGCGCTTCGCGCTCTCGGAGGAGAATCTCGGCAGGCTGAGAAAGGTCGGGATTCTTTGCGACGGCGCGCAGATAGAGAGCATTGCGGAGTTTTTTGACGGAAAGCACTGCGGGTAAGAAGATGGAATTACAGAGTATGCCCCCGTTTTTGGCGGGGGCATACCTTATATAATGGAATGTCGAAAAACGTATTATTTGCACGAAATAAGGCGTGAAAGCCGTGCGGCTGCCGCTTTATTTCGCGTGCGGCTGCCGCGCGCTTGCCGCGAAAGCAGTCGAATCTGTTGAAAGTGCATAAAGATAAAGCGCGGAATTGCAATAGTTTTTGTGGAATAAATAAAAAATATAAAAATGGCAAAAATACGCTTGTTATTTTTATCACGATGTAGTATAATTATTGTGGATAAATTTTAGACATTTTCTGCGGAGTACCCGCAGCGGGTGTCTTGTATAGTAACATGGAGGAGACGAAATGGCGTTTACAAAGACTTTGGCTGAGATGGAACAGAACGTTCCCGACAGCGACGCAAGAAAAAGACTGTCCGCATTCTTTGACGAGGACAGCTTTAAGGAGCTGGACAAATTCATGTCCGCAGACGGCGGCGCAGGCTCTGTTGTCGCAGGCTTCGGCACGGTGAACGGCGAGACCGCATACGCTTACGCGCAGGACGTTAGCGTTAAGGGCGGCGCTGTTGACAAGAGCGCTGCAAATAAGATAAAGAAGATTTACGAGCTTGCAGCAAAGGCAGGCGCGCCCATAACCGCGTTCTTTGATTCAAAGGGCGGCGACATTGCAGAGGGTATGGCGGTGCTTTCCGCTTACGGCGATATCGTTAAGGCTTCGGCTGCGGTATCGGGCGTCGTTCCGCAGATTGCCGTGATAAACGGCGTATGCGCGGGCGCTGCGGCTATGGTTGCGGCTATGTCCGACGTTATCATCATGACCGAAAAGGCGGAGCTTTTCATGACCGCTCCGTTCAACACGCCCGACGGCAAGCTCGAGGGCGCAGGCTCTGCGGCTAACGCTGCAAAGGCTGGCGTATGCACTATCCTTGCAAAGGACGACGAGGAAGCCGCTGCAAAGGCGAAGAAGCTCGCCGCGGTTCTTCCCGCCAACAATATAAGCCTTGCAGGCAACGACGACTACGTTGCAAACGAGGCTCAGATAACCGCTTCGCTCAAGGGCGAGGAGCTTGTAAAGGCTCTTGCGGACGGCAACAGCGTTGTAGAGTTCGGCGCGCAGTTCGGCAGCGCGGCTTACACGGCTGTAGGCAGCCTCAACTGGGCTACCGTTGCGTTCGTCGCTACCGATAAGGCTGCAAAGCTTACCGCGGCTGACTGCGCAAAGATTGCGCGCTTCGTTCAGTTTGCGGACGTATTCTCTATCCCCGTTGTAACGCTTCTTGACACGGAGGGCTTCGAGGGTTCTTCCGCAGCGGAGCTTGCGGGCAGCGTAAGGGACTGCGCAAAGCTCGCGCAGGTATACGCAAGCGCTACCACCGCAAAGGTGAACGTTGTTACGGGCAAGGCTTACGGCGCAGCTTACGCCGCGTTCGACAGCGCAGACCTTTCCTACGCGTGGGAGAAGGCTGAGATAGCTCCGATGAACCCCGAGGCTGCAAAGGTATTCATGGGCGGCGAGCAGGACGCTTCTCCGTTCACGGCTGCCGCGCTCGGCATGGTTGACGGCGTTATCGCCGCAGAGGACACGAGGGACGCTCTCGCTGCCGCTGTAGAGCTCTGCGCAGGCAAGAGAGTTGCCGCGCCCGCTAGAAAGCACGCTAACTTCGCATTCTGATAATAATTTAAGAGAGGTATACAAAATGAAAAGATACACTATCACCGTAAACGGCAACGCCTATGATGTAACTGTCGACGAGGCTGACGGCTCTGCTGCGCCCGCTGCAGCCGCTCCCGCGCCTAAGAAGGCTGCTCCCAAGAAGGCTGCTGCGCCCGCTGCAGGCGGCACGCCCATAAGCGCGCCCATGCCCGGCACAATCATGGAAGTTAAGGTAAAGGTTGGCGATAAGGTTACCAACGGTACTGTAGTTGCAGTTCTCGAGGCTCTTAAGATGGAGAACGATATCGTATGCGACAGAGACGGCGTTGTAACGGCTGTTTGCGTTGCAAAGGGCGATTCCGTTGAAACGGGCGCTGCTGTAGTTACCATTGCTTGACCATAAGGAGAAGAAAATGGCAGAATTAAAAATAACCGAAACCGTTCTTCGCGACGCACACCAGTCCCTGCTCGCGACAAGAATGACGCTTGATGATATGCGCCCCATACTGTCCACAATGGACGATATCGGCTTTTATTCCGCGGAGTGCTGGGGCGGCGCGACGTTCGACAGCTGCATTCGCTTCCTTGACGAAGACCCGTGGGAAAGACTGCGCGTAATCCGCAAGGAAATGCCCAAGACCAAGCTCCAGATGCTTTTCAGAGGGCAGAATATGCTGGGATACCGCCACTATGCGGACGACCTCGTTGAATACTTCGTACAGAAGTCCATCGCCAACGGTATCGACATAATCCGTATATTCGACGCGCTCAACGATATCCGCAACCTTGAAACCGCTATAAAGGCGGCAAACAAGGAGAAGGGTCACGCGCAGGTAGCTATCTCCTACACGCTCGGCGATGTGTTCACGCACGAATATTACATGAATTACGCAAAGCAGATAGAGAGCGCGGGCGCTGATTCCATCTGCATTAAGGATATGGCGGCACTGCTCACCCCCTACGAGGCTGAAACGCTTGTAAGGGATATCAAGAGCGCCGTAAAGATTCCCGTGCACCTGCACACGCACTATACGTCGGGTCTTGCTTCAATGTGCATTCTTAAGGCCGTTGAAGCGGGCGTTGACGGCGTTGACACGGCTATGTCGCCGCTTGCTCTCGGCACGTCCCACGCGCCTACGGAGTCCATCGTCGCAACGTTCAAGGGTACAAAGTACGACACGGGTCTTGACCTTACAAAGCTCAACGTTGTAAGGGATTATTTCATGAAGCTGCGCAAGAAGTATATCGACAGCGGTCTGCTCGACCCGTCCATGCTTGCTACCAACACCAACGCGCTCATTTATCAAGTTCCGGGCGGAATGCTCTCAAACCTGCTCTCGCAGCTTAAGCAGGCAGGCAAGGCTGACAAGCTTGAGGAGGTTCTTCAGGAAGTTCCGAGAGTGCGCAAGGACAGCGGCTTCCCGCCCCTTGTTACGCCTACTTCGCAGATTGTTGGCACGCAGGCCGTGTTCAACATTGTTATGGGCGAGCGCTACAAGACTGTAACCAAGGAGTTCAAGGGCCTTGTAAAGGGCGATTACGGCAAGACTCCCGTTGAGATTGACCCTGCTTTCCGCAAGCAGATACTCGGCGCGGAAGAACCTATTACCTGCCGTCCCGCAGACCTGCTCCAGCCCGAGTTTGACGCGATGAAGGAAGAAGTAAAGGAGTACGTTGACAACGCATCCGTTGAGGACGTGCTGACCTATGCCATGTTCCCGAAGGTTGCTCCCAAGTTCTTTGAGAAGCGCCGCGACAGGGAAGTAGGCATTGACGCGGTTCACGCTGACAAGGTGAACAAGGTTCACCCCGTTTGATTGAATAGTTAAGGAGAGCGCTCTCATAACGAGGGCGCTCTTTTTTCGTGGCAAAAACGGCGTTTGTTGATTTTGCATAAACGTTTTCAAGAGCGGAAAAATAAAATGGCGTTCGGGCGGGTTTGCCCTTAAGCGCGCTTATGCTTAAAAGGCTTATGGTTCGCAGAATTACGCGAAATATACGGTGGTAACGTTTACAGAGGGTGTCGTCAATTTTTCGTCACTTTGACCAAAGCAAAAATTACAAAATGGATACAAAAACGTTACAAGTGGGTTAAAAATAAGGTAATACATAACACGTGCCAAAAAAACGGCATAAGACCGCCAAAAATTTGGGTTCGCATGAAAGTAAAAAAAGTAAAGTAATTAGGTTACGGGTCGGTCAATATTAACAAGCGGGGGAAATTGAAAACGTTTTCGCAAGCCCTTTATAAAAAAAGTTATAAAAAAGGGGTTGAAAAAAGAGATGTTTTATGATAAACTTACAAATGAAATCAGGATACGCCATGCGGAAAGCCCAAAGCCGACCGAGGACGGAGTCTTGATTATAACTCATTGACCTGTTCGCCCGATTAAGGGAGAACAAGTGAAAACCATTTTTGGGAGGAAAAAACCTATGAAGAAAAGAGTTTTAGCAGCTCTGCTCGCTTCTGCTGCAGTTCTTTCTCTCGCAGGCTGCGACACAAAGACTAATAGCAGCAGCGATAACAGCACTGCTAGCAACAACAGCAGCACCGCTTCCGACGCAAACACCCCTGCTAACGGCGGCGACGCTTCTACCGGCGGCGATACCAGCACTACCCCTGAGGTAACTGTTCCCGACGACGGTAAGGTACTTAACATCTGGTGCTGGAATGACGAGTTCCAGCAGCGCGTAAGCAAGTTCTACCCCGGTTATGTTGCTAACGAAGACGGCACAGGTACAATCGGCGACGTTACGGTTAAGTGGACCATCAACCCCAATCAGGATAACGGCTACCAGATTCCGCTCGACGCTGCTCTGCTCGACCAGGAGAACCAGGCTGCTGACGACAGAATCGATATCTTCCTTATCGAGGCTGACTACGCAGACAAGTATGTAAACTCCTCTTACTCTCTGCCCGTATCTGCTGTAGGCATTACCGACGCAGACACCGCTCAGCAGTACGAGTACACCAAGAAGGTTGCTACCGACTCCAACGGTCAGCTTAAGGCTGTATCTTGGCAGGCAGCTCCCGGTCTGTTCGCTTACAAGCGCTCTATAGCTAAGGAAGTTCTCGGCACTGACGACCCCAACGAGGTACAGAACTACCTTGCTGACTGGGATAAGTTCAACGAGACCGCAGCTAAGATGCACGACAGCGGATACTTCATGCTCTCCGGCTATGATGATTCCTTCAGAACCTTCTCCAACAACATTTCCCAGCCTTGGGTAAATGAGAACAACGAGATTATCGTTGACCCCAACATGATTAAGTGGGTTGAGCAGACCAAGACCTACACCGATAATGGCTATCTCAACAAGAACTCCCTCTGGAGCGACGGTTGGGCAAAGGACCAGGGTCCTGACGGTAAGGTATTCGGTTACTTCTACTCCACATGGGGTATTGCATTCACGCTTCTCGGCAACGCAGGCGACGCAGGCGTTGGCAACTGGGCGGTTTGCTACGGTCCTCAGCCATACTACTGGGGCGGCACATGGATTTGCGCTTCCTACATGACCGATAACGCATCGCTCGTTAAGGACATCATGTACCAGCTGACCTGCAACGGCGAGCTCATGGAGACTATCACCCGTGACCCCGAAGTTCAGGATTACACCAACAACATGGCAGCTATGGAAAGAATCGCAAATGACGAGACCTACGGCTCTGAGCTTCTCGGCGGTCAGAACCACATCGCACTCTTCACCGAGGCAGCTAAGAAGATCGATATGAGCAACATTGGCCCGTACGACCAGGGTATGACCGAGACCTTCCAGGCAGCATTCAAGGATTACTTCAACGATACTGTTGATTACGACACCGCTCTTGAGAACTTCTACAAGAACGTAATCGTTAAGTACCCGAACCTCAAGAAGCCCGGCTGATTTGTTCAGTAACTGAACGCTAAGGTCTGACTAACATCAACGGACTGCGGATGTCAAAGTTCGCAGTCCGATATGTTAATGCCATATTATCGCGAAAATCCGCAATAATTCGGCATTAACATATCAAGATGTTGGTTCGACCTCATCAATTAAGAGGAAAGTGATGGTGAAATACCTGTGAAAAGCAATGCCGGCGGCACTACGCACCGCAAGTCGATAAGCTACGCTAAGTGGGGCTATTTCTTTATTGCCCCGTTCTTTATCGTGTATGCGATATTCCAGCTCTGGCCATTGATTACAACGGTTTATAAGAGCTTTTTTGAGTACTACAGAATCCAACTTGAGTGGGTTGGTCCGAATTTTGTAGGACTTCAGAACTATATTGACTTCTTTACGGGCGCAAAGGGTACGCCTATAACGGACCTTGTATGGAACACGATTGTTATGTGGGTCATGGGCTTTGTTCCGCAGCTTATCATTTCTCTGCTGTTTGCGTACTGGTTCACAAACAAGCGCCTTGACCTCAAGTGCAAGTCTGTGTTCAAGTCCATAATCTATATGCCTAACCTCATAATGGCAGCGGCGTTTTCAATGTTGATTTATGCACTGTTCTCCAACACGGAAAGCGGTCCTATCAACAGCCTTCTTATTTCGATGGGTCTTACCAATGCAAAAATCGACTTCTTTGCGTACACATGGTCTGCGCGCGGTATTATTGCGTTCATGAACTTCATCATGTGGTTCGGCAACACGACGATACTGCTTATGGCGGCGATGATGGGCGTTGACGAATCGCTCGTTGAGGCTGCCGATATCGATGGATGCACGCCCGGTCAGATATTCAGAAAAATCACGCTTCCGCTTATCCGCCCGATAATGGTTTACGTTTTCATCACATCGCTCGTCGGCGGTCTGCAGATGTTCGATGTACCGCAGGTAATTACAGCGGGTAAGGGCGGTCCTAACGGCACGACAAAGACGCTGATAATGTACCTCAACGATAACCTTTACTCCAAGAACTACGGCGCGGCGGGCGCTATCTCGGTTGTACTGTTTATCGTGTGCGCGGCGCTCAGCCTTATGGTTTATTACTTCTTCACGGATAAGACGCTTGGCGGTGCAAAGCACTTCAGCAATAAGAAGAAAAAGAAGGGGGCATAAACAATGGCTGATTATAATTACGGTTCAGTAAGAAACGAGCGTAAGTTCTGGCTGAACTTCAGAAGGGTTATTGCATACATCGTGCTGACTCTCATGTGCCTTCTCTGCCTTTTCTTCTTCTACATCATGATAATCAATTGCACACGTTCTCATAATTCCATACTGTCAAGCGGCTTCTCGCTGCTTCCCGGCACGTCTTTTGGTGAAAACTTCACGGCGATATTCAAAGACCCCAACATTCCGCTTTTTAAGGGCTTAAGGAACTCATTGTTCGTATCTGTCGGCACAGTGGTTTGCTCGGTTTACTTCTCCGCTATGACGGCTTACGGTATCCACGTTTACGACTTCAAGGGAAGAAAATTCGTATTCAACTTTATCCTCCTTGTTATGACGATTCCTACGCAGGTTACAGCGCTCGGTTTCGTTGAAATGATGACGTCGTGGAAGCTTACCAACAACTTTATCCCGCTTATCCTGCCTGCTGTTGCAGCGCCCACCGTATTCTTCTTCATGAAGCAGTACATGGACAGCTCGCTGCCTGTAGACATCGTTGAGGCTGCCCGTATCGACGGCGCGAACGAGTTCAGAACGTTCAACAGCATTGTCCTTCCGATACTCAAGCCCGCTATGGCGGTTCAGGGTATATTCTCGTTTGTTGCAAGCTGGAACAACTACTTCACGCCTAACCTGCTGCTTAGCCAGAAGGACATGAAGACGCTGCCTATAATGGTTTATATGTGGCGCTGCAAAGACTGGGCTTCGCTTAACATGGGTCACATCTACATGGTTATGACGATTTCCATTCTCCCTGTAATGATTATTTACTTCTGCCTTTCCAAGTTCATCGTCGGCGGCGTAACGCTCGGCGCTGTAAAGGGCTGATACAAGTTGCTTACAAGACCTCCCGTTTTCGCGGGAGGTCTTTTTGCCGTTAAATTTATGCGCGAAAAATTTGCTGGGATTACGCGTTACAAAAATCTTCACAAAATATTGTGCATATTTACCCTTGTATAGTACTACATCTTGTTGTATAATAAGACCATAACGCTTTTGGGCGCGTTAAGGTACAGCAGGAGGAAAAAGCAATGGTAGATGTAAGAGTGACTGGCGGGACGCTCCCGCAGGGTGAAATAGACGCGTACGTTGAGTACGCAGAGAAGAAGTTCGCGGACAAGAACCTGACAGCGATAGACCTCGAGGTAGACGGCGAGTACGTCAACGCCGCGTACCACTTCGCGGGCGAGCCGTTCCAGCGCATAAGGCGTATCACGGGCTATCTCGTAGGCACGCTCGACCGCTTCAACAACGCCAAGCGCGCGGAAGAAGCCGACCGCGTAAAGCACGCAATGACACACTAAAAAACGGGGAAGCCGAAACATTCTCGGCTTCCCCGTTCTGTTTCGGGTGTTTGCGCTTTTTGTGACTTTACGCGGTCCTGCGCGCCCTTTTTGCTTGACAGGAGCGCCGCGAAATGGTATAATTATAGGGTAGAGATGGCGCGGGCGCTGAAAGGCGCTCAGAGCCGCAGAATCGGCGAAAAGGAGCAGGAAAATGGGCGGATTTTTTGGAGTCGTTTCGGAGCAGAGCTGCACGAACGATTTGTTTTTTGGCGTGGATTATCACTCGCACCTTGGCACGCGCAGGGGCGGAATGGCGGTATACGGCGAGGGCGGCTTTCACCGCTCGATACATAACATCGAACACGCGCCGTTCCGAACGAAATTTGAGGGCGACTTGGACGAGCTTGAGGGTACTAGCGGAATAGGCTGCATTTCCGATAACGAGCCGCAGCCGCTTATCGTAAAGTCACACCTCGGCAGCTATGCTATTACGACTGTGGGGCTTATAACCAACCTTGACGAGCTTGCGGAAATCTCGCTTAACAACGGCTTTTCGCATTACCTTGAAATGAGCAGCGGGCGGCTCAACCCGACGGAGGTTGCCGCGTCGCTTATCAACCAGAAAAGCTCCATTGCCGAGGGCATACGCTACGTGCAGGAGGTAGTCAAGGGTTCGCTCACCATGCTTATACTGACCCCCGAGGGCATTTACGCCGCGCGCGACAGGCTGGGCAGAACGCCCGTTGTTATCGGCAAAAAGGACGGCGCGTACTGCGCGTCGTTTGAGAGCTTCGCGTTCTACAACTTAGGGTACAAAACCGTCAAGGAGCTAGGCCCTGCGGAAATCGACTTTATCACCACAAAGAGCGTTGAGGTCGTGAGCGCCGCGCGCGAAGAGATGAAAATATGCACGTTTTTGTGGGTGTATTACGGCTACCCCACGTCGGACTACGAGGGCGTGAACGTTGAGGAAATGCGCTACCGCTGCGGCGATATGCTCGCACGGCGCGACAACGTGAGCGCGGATATCGTGGCGGGCGTACCCGATTCGGGAACGGCGCACGCTATAGGCTACGCCAACCGCTCGGGGTTTCCGTTTGCGCGGCCGTTCATAAAGTACACGCCAACGTGGCCGCGCTCGTTTATGCCTACAAATCAGAGCCGCCGCAGCCTTATCGCAAAGATGAAGCTGGTACCTGTAGAAGCGCTTATCCACGGAAAGAGTATGCTGCTTATCGACGACAGCATTGTAAGAGGCACGCAGCTTGGCGAAACGACCGAGTTCCTTTACGCAAGCGGCGCAAAGGAGGTACATATCCGCCCTGCGTGTCCGCCGCTGCTGTTCGGGTGTAAGTACCTTAACTTCTCGCGCAGCAAGTCCGAGCTTGACCTTATTACGCGCAGGGTTATCCTTAAGCGCGAGGGCGAGTGTACCCCAGAGCTTCTCGCGGAGTACTCCGACCCCGATTCGCCGAAGTACGAGGCGATGCTCGAGGAGATACGAAAGGCGCTCGGCTTTACGTCGCTGCGCTACCACCGATTAGACGATATGATAGAGTCCGTTGGCATTCCGGGCTGCAAGCTTTGCACCTACTGCTGGAACGGTAAAGAATAAACAGAAGTCCAGAAAACGCCTGCAAATTTGCTTTGCGGGCGTTTCAGCCTGTCGAAAAAGTCCATTTTGCCCGCGTATGCGGGCTTTGAAATAACTTTTTTGCCTCGGGCTTCCCGAGGCAAAAAACACTTCTATCCGCACAAGTGTGCAAGCGACGGCTTCGCCTTACGCAAGGCGGCAAGCCGTCAAACCGTGCGCGCAGTGCGGATGTTTCGGCGGAAAACCCCCGTATGGGGGTTTTTCGACGGTCTGACGCCTGCAAATTTGCTTTGCGGGCGTTTTTTCATCATTCTTTCACAAAAACCCCCTTGACAAATTAGTAAATTCGCCTTATAATGTGGAATGTACGACAGTCGCATATTTGACAAGTGTAAACAATACAAGGAGGGGAGAAATGGAAAAGCAGGGAATCGGCATAAAGCTAAGGCTGCTGAACAATTCCGTAAGGCGCTTTATTGACAGAGGCTCGAAAAGCAAGCGCGAGATAGACAATCTCACCTGTTCCAACGGCTGGATAATCGGCTATCTGTGTCAGGCTGAGGCGGAGGGGCGCGACGTGTTCCAGCGGGATTTTGAGGAGGAGTTCGGGATAACGCGTTCCACGGCGTCCAAGGTGATGATACTGCTGGAAAAGAAGGGCATAATAACCCGCGAACCCGTATCAAGCGACGCGCGGCTGAAAAAGGTGGCGCTCACCGACCGCTCAAGGGAGCTTGCAAGGCTTATGGACGAGGACGCGCGGCGAATTGAATCGGCGCTTACCGAGGGCTTTTCGGAGCAGGAGCTTGAAACGCTTTACAGCTATTTTGACAGATTACAGACAAATATAGAGCGCGCACAGGAGCGCGCCGCAGAACATACTGAACAAATAGAGGAGTGAGAGCAATGATAAAAAGGTTAAGCGCCTGTATAAGACAGGCAAAAGTACCCGCGCTGCTTACGCCGCTTTTCGTTATATTTGAAACGGTTCTTGAGGTAATGATACCCCTTGTAATGGCGCGGCTTATAGACGAGGGCATAACCCCCGGCGACATGAACACGGTGCTTAAGTACGGCGTTATACTTGTGATACTTACGGCGGCGGCGCTGTTTTTCGGCGCGGTGGCGGGGTATACGGCGTCGCGCGCAAGCTCGTATTTTGCTGCGAACGTCCGCGAGGATATGTACTACAACGTGCAGCACTTTTCGTTCGCGAATATCGACAAGTTCTCCCCCGCAAGCCTTGTTACAAGGCTCACAACGGACGTTACGAACATTCAGATGGCGTTCCAGATGATAACGCGCATTTCGTTCAGAGCGCCCGCAATGCTTGTCTTTGCGTTTATTTTCTCGTTCAGGATAAGCCCGTCGCTTTCCACGATATTCGTGGCGGTTATCCCGTTTCTTGCGGTGATACTGTTCCTTATCGTAAGGGCTGCGTTCCCGAGATTCAGAAAGGTGTTCAAGACCTACGACAAGCTAAACAATGTAGTCGAGGAGAACATACGCGGCATACGCGTTGTAAAGAGCTTTGTACGCGAGGAGCATGAAAAGGAAAAGTTCGGAAAGATATCCGAGAGCATTTTCGAGGACTTCTCAAAGGCGGAAAAGACCGTGGCGTTCAACGCGCCCGCGATGCAGATTTCGGTTTATACGTGTATGCTGCTTATTTCGTGGCTGGGCGCTAGGGCTATCGTGGCTTCCGGCAACAACCCCACAATCGGGCTTTCAACGGGCGAGCTGATGTCGCTTTTCACCTACGCAATGCAGATACTCATGAGCCTTATGATGCTTTCGATGATTTTTGTAATGCTCACCATGTCCAAGGCGAGCGGCGAGCGTATCGTAGAGGTACTAAACGAAAAGAGCGACATCACGGACGGCGAGAGGGCGCTCACCGAGATAAAGGACGGCTCTGTAGAGTTTAAGAACGTGGGCTTCAAGTACTTCAGCACGGCTGAAAAAGAGGCGCTGCACAACATAAACATAACGATAAAATCGGGCGAAACCGTGGGCATAATCGGCGGCACGGGTTCGTCAAAGTCAACGTTTGTGCAGATGATACCGCGCCTTTACGACGCCGCCACGGGCGAGGTGCGCGTGGGCGGCGAGAACGTGCGCGACTATCAGCTTGAAGCGCTGCGCAACAACGTTGCAATGGTGCTGCAAAAGAACGTGCTGTTTTCGGGCACGATAAAGGAAAACCTGCGCTGGGGCGACGAAAACGCCACGGACGAGGAAATCGAGCGCGTGTGCAGGCTTGCGTGCGCGGACGAGTTTATACAGACGTTCCCCGATAAGTACGACACCTATATCGAGCAGGGCGGCTCAAACGTTTCGGGCGGACAGAAGCAGCGCCTGTGCATTGCGCGCGCGCTTCTCAAAAAGCCGAAGATACTGATACTGGACGACAGCACAAGCGCTGTTGATACCAAGACGGACGCGCTTATAAGAAAGGCGTTCCGCGACGAGATACCCGATACCACAAAGATAATCATAGCGCAGCGCATAGCTTCCGTAAGCGACGCGGACAAGATAATAGTAATGGACAACGGCGAAATCGCGGACTTTGGCACGCACGACGAGCTGTACGCGCGCAGCAGCATTTACCGCGAGGTATACGACTCGCAGACGAAGGGAGGCACGGAAGATGAGCAATAACAAAACGGCGGCGCTCGACCCCAAAAAGCTTCCGCCCAAAAAAGGCCCGGGGCTTAAGTTTGATATGGGCGCTATAAAAAGGCTTTTCGTTTACATGAAGCCGTTCAGGGGCAAGCTTATACTCGTGGCGATTTGCATTATCGTGAGCAGCGTTGCAAGCGTTTCCGCCTCGCTGTTTATAAAAACGCTTATCGACCGGTATATTTTCCCGCTTATCGGCTCGGAGAATCCCGACTACTCGGGGCTTTTGGGCGCTATAGGCGGCATGGCGGCGCTTTTCGCGGTGGGAATCATATGCACGCTGCTTTACAACAGGCTTATGGCGGACGTTTCGCAGGGCGTGCTTAAAAACATACGCGACGAGATGTTCTCGCATATGCAGACGCTGCCCATAAAGTACTTTGACACGCACACCCACGGCGACGTTATGAGCTACTACACCAACGACACCGACGCGCTGCGCCAGATGATATCGCAGACGATACCGCAGGTTATATCCTCTGCGGTAACGATAGTGAGCGTGTTCGTTTCAATGCTCGTGCTTTCGGTATGGCTTACTCTCGTTGTTGTGCTGTTCCTTGCGGTAATGCTTACCATAACGGGACTTATCGCGGGCAAGAGCGGCACGTTCTTTATGCGGCAGCAGCAGTCCCTTGCGGGCATGAACGGCTACATTGAAGAAATGATAAACGGGCAGAAGGTGGTAAAGGTATTCTGCCACGAGGAAAAGGCAAAGCAGGCTTTTGACGTAAAGAACGACGACCTGTGCGAAAACACCTGCAAGGCGAACGCCTACGCGAATATCCTAATGCCCGTAAACAACTGCATGGGCTACCTGCTTTACGTTATCCTTGCGATAGTAGGCGGACTGTTTGCGATAAAGGAAGTGCCCAACGTCGCGTGCTTTGCGGTGAACATTCTGTCGCTCGGCGCTATAGCTTCGTTCTTACAGCTTTCAAGAAGCTTTATAGGACCTATAGGGCAGGTTTCGCAGCAGCTGAGCAGCGTTGCAATGGCAATGGCGGGCGCGCAGAGAATCTTCTCGCTTATAGACGAGGAGAGCGAAACGGACGACGGCTATGTAACGCTTGTAAACGCGAAGTACGAGAACGGCGTTCTCACCGAAACTGCGGAGCGCACCCACACATGGGCGTGGAAGCACCCGCATAAGGACGCGGGAACAGTCACCTACACCGAGCTTAAGGGCAACGTGGTGCTTGACGATGTGGATTTCGGCTATGTCCCCGAGAAGATAGTGCTGCACAATATCGACATTTACGCAGAACCGGGGCAGAAAGTGGCGTTCGTTGGCGCGACGGGCGCGGGCAAAACCACGATAACCAACCTAATCAACCGCTTCTACGACATAGCGGACGGCAAGATTCGCTACGACGGCATAAACATCAACAAGATAAAAAAGGCAGACCTGCGCCGCTCGCTGGGCGTGGTGCTGCAGGACGTAAACCTGTTTACAGGCACGGTAATGGACAACCTGCGCTACGGCAAGCCCGACGCTACGGACGAGGAATGCATAGCCGCAGCGAAGCTCGCTAACGCGGACGGCTTTATAAGAATGCTGCCCGAGGGCTACAACACCGTTCTCAAGGGCGACGGCAGCGGGCTTTCGCAGGGACAGCGCCAGCTTATCTCGATAGCGAGAGCGGCGGTAGCAGACCCGCCCGTAATGATACTCGACGAGGCTACGTCGTCGATAGACACGCGCACCGAGGCCATAGTGCAGGCGGGCATGGACGCGCTTATGAAGGGCAGGACGGTATTCGTAATAGCGCACAGGCTCTCCACCGTCAAGAACTCCGACGTTATCATGGTGCTTGACCACGGCAGGATAATCGAGCGCGGCAGCCACGAGAAGCTTATTGCTCAAAAGGGGCAGTACTACAGGCTTTACACGGGCGCGTTCGAGCTGGAATAAAAGGCGCGCTCCCCCATGGGAGCGGCAGAACAGGGCGCTGCACGGGAAATGTGCGGCGCTTTGTCCATAGTATACGGCGCGTCGTATTTTGTCATATTCTGACGGCGAAAAAGCGGTTGAAATTTTTGCGCGAATGTGCTATAATGAAAAATGTATGCAGAATAGGTACGACAGATAGATTCTATAAGGGGCGCGCGTCCCGATATCTGAAAGGATTTGATTTTTTGAAGCGTGTAGGACTGGATATAGGCTCGACTACGGTTAAGGCGGCCGTCATTGCAGAAAACGGCGAGCTGCTCTACAGCCGGTACAGGCGGCACTTTTCCGATATAAGAAAAACAGTATCAGATATAATCACGCAGGTAGGCTCGCAGCTCGAGGGCGAACGCGTGCTTATCGCGGTCACAGGCTCGGGCGGAATTTCCGTGTCCAAATGGCTTGGCATACCGTTCGTGCAGGAGGTAGCCGCAGGCACAAACGCCATAAAGCAGCTTATCCCACAGACGGACGTCGCCATAGAGCTTGGCGGCGAGGACGCGAAGATAACCTACCTTACGGGCGGCCTTGAGCAGCGCATGAACGGCAGCTGCGCGGGCGGCACGGGCGCGTTCATAGACCAGATGGCGGCGCTTCTCAACACCGACATCGGCGGGCTGAACGAGCTTTCCAAAAAGCACACCACCATTTATCCGATAGCCTCGCGCTGCGGCGTTTTCGCCAAGAGCGACATTCAGCCGCTGCTTAACGACGGCGCAAAGCGCAGCGACGTTGCGGCTTCCGTTTTCCAGTCTGTCGTGAACCAGACGATAAGCGGCCTTGCGTGCGGCAAGCCGATAAAGGGCAACGTTGCGTTCCTCGGCGGCCCGCTGCACTACCTGTCGGAGCTTCGCGAGCGCTTTATAGAAACGCTCGGGCTTACCCCCGAACACGTTATTTTCCCCGAAAACGCAAATCTTTTCGTGGCTATGGGCTGCGCCTTTTCGGACGAGAGCGCCGAAACCGACATCGGCGCGCTTGTAGAGCGCTCCCGCGCGCTGGGTGAAAACCAGCTGCACGAGGTAGAGCGCTTAGCGCCGCTGTTTAAGGACGAGGCGGAGCTTGCTGAGTTCAACGCGCGCCACGCAAAGTCCGTTATACCCACAGCGGACATAAAGCAGCACAAGGGCGCGTGCTACCTTGGCGTAGACGCGGGCAGCACCACCACAAAGGCGGTGCTTCTCGATAAGGAAGCGCGCATAATCTACTCGCACTACAGCGGCAACGGCGGCGACCCGCTCAAAAGCGTAGTGGGCATATTAAAGGAGATTTACGCGCTGCTGCCCGCAGACGCTTACATAGCAAAGGCGTGTACCACGGGCTACGGCGAACACCTGATAAAGGCGGCGCTCGGCGCGGACTTCGGCGAGATTGAAACCATGGCGCACTACAAGGCGGCGGACAAAGTACTGCCCGGCGCGCAGTTCATTCTCGATATCGGCGGGCAGGACATGAAATGTATGCGCGTTAACAACGGCGAGATAGAGAGCATTCTGCTCAACGAGGCGTGCTCCAGCGGCTGCGGCTCGTTTATCGAGAACTTTGCGAACGCGCTCGGCATGAGCAGCGCGGAGTTCGCGAAGCTCGGCCTTAGGGCGCAGAACCCCGTTGACTTAGGCTCGCGCTGCACGGTGTTCATGAACTCGCGCGTAAAGCAGGCGCAGAAAGAGGGCGCGACCGTTGCGGACATTTCCGCGGGGCTTTCCTACTCCGTTGTAAAGAACGCGCTGTTCAAGGTAATAAAGCTGCGCGACACCTCCACAATGGGCGATAAGATAATCGTGCAGGGCGGCACGTTCATGAACGACAGCGTGCTGCGCGCGTTCGAGCTTATCTGCGGCAGGGAGGTAGTCCGCCCCGACAAGGCGGGACTTATGGGCGCTTACGGCAGCGCGCTTATAGCCATAGAGCGCGACGACGGCAAGGGTTCGACCATATCCAAGGCGGAGGCGCTCGAGGGCTTTAAGGTGGAGAAAACCACCGCCCGCTGCGGCAAGTGCAGCAACAACTGCCTGCTTACGATTACAAAATTCCCCGACGGCAAGCGCTACATAAGCAACAACCGCTGCGAGCGCGGCGCGGGCAACGTATCCACCGCGCAAAAGCTGCCGAACCTTTACGAATACAAGTACAAACTCCTTTTCGACCGCGAATGCCTGCCCGAGGCGACGGCGCGCCGCGGCGTTATAGGGCTTCCGCGCGTGCTTGGTATGTACGAGAACTACCCGTTCTGGCACAGGCTGTTCACCGAGCTTGGCTTCAGCGTAAAGCTTTCGCCAAAGTCCTCGCGCGCGATATACGACAAGGGCATAGAAACCATGCCCTCGGAGTCGGTGTGCTACCCTGCAAAGCTCGCGCACGGGCATATTCAGGCGCTTATAGACGAGGGCGTGAAGCTTATCTTCTACCCCTCCATGCCGTATGAAATGAGCGACGAAAACGGCGGCGACAACCACTACAACTGCCCCGTTGTCGCTACATATTCCGAGGTTATAAGAAACTCCGTCCCAGAGCTTCGCCGTGACGTTAAGTTCATGAACCCGTTTCTGCCGATATTCCACAAAAAGCGCATGGGAGAGCGCCTTTTCGAGGAGTTCTCCGCAAGCCTGCCCGAGCTTTCCATAACAAAGGAAGAGATTGTGGCAGCGCTTGAAAAGGCGTACGCTGAGGACGCGCAGTTCAAGGCGCAGATGGCGGCAAAGGGCGACGAAACGCTCGAATACATTGAAAAGAACGGCGGGCGCGGCATAGTTCTCGCGGGCCGCCCGTATCACGTTGACCCCGAGATAAACCACGGCCTGCCCGAGATGATAGCGGGCTACGGCTTCGCGGTGTTCACCGAGGACAGCGTGGCGCACCTTGAAAAGGTAGTGCGCCCGATACGCGTTGTAGACCAGTGGACGTACCACACGCGGCTTTACGCCGCAGCGCACGTTGTGGGCCGCCACGAGTGCCTCGAGCTTGTGCAGCTAAACTCTTTCGGCTGCGGGCTTGACGCTATCACCACCGACCAGGTGCAGGAGATACTGCGCAGCTTCGGCAAGCTGTACACCTGCCTTAAGATAGACGAGGTGAACAACCTCGGCGCGGCGAGAATACGCCTGCGCTCGCTCATTTCCGTTGTGGAGGAGCGCGCGCGCCACCACTACAAGCCCGTGCAGGGTCACTTAGGGTACGTGGCGCAGCCGGAGTTCACCAAGGAAATGCGCGGGCGGCACAAGATACTCTGCCCGCAGATGTCGCCTATCCACTTCGATATGCTCGAAGCGGCGTTCCGCCACTCGGGCTACGACGTCGATATACTCACCGACTGCTCCAAGGCGGTGGTGGACGAGGGTCTGAAGTACGTAAACAACGACGCGTGCTACCCCTCGATACTCGTTGTAGGGCAGCTTATCCACGCGCTTAAGAGCGGCAAGTACGACATTAACAACACCTCCGTTATGATTACGCAGACGGGCGGCGCGTGCCGTGCTACAAACTACGTGGGAATGCTCAAGAAGGCGCTTAAGGACGCGGGCTTTGCAAACGTTCCGCTTATTTCGCTCAACGTTGTCGGGCTTGAAAAGCAAAGCGGCTTCAAGCTTTCCGCGCGGCTTGCGCTCAGGGCGTTTATGGGCATAGTTTACGGCGACGTGCTTTCACGCTGCCTGTACAAGGTGCGCCCGTACGAGGTAACAAAGGGCAGCGCAAACGCGCTCTACGAGAAATGGCGCGTGTTCCTGCGCGGCGAGCTTGAGCGCATTTCGTTCAAACGCTTCAACGAGAACGTGCGCAGCATTGTAAAGGACTTCTCGGAGTTCCCCGTGCTTGACGTTAAAAAGCCGAAGGTAGGGCTTGTGGGCGAGATACTCGTAAAATTTCACCCCGTTGCAAACAACAACATAATAGAGCTGCTTGAAAGCGAGGGCTGCGAGGTGGTAGTCCCCGACCTTATGGGCTTCTTCTACTACATCTGCTCGCACGGGCTTACAAAAAGCGAGCTTCTCTACCTGCCAAAGAAAAAGAAGTTTATCGAGGAGCTTGGCATAAAGGCTATCGAGTTTATGGAGCGCAGCTACCGCGCGGCGGTAAAGGGTACAAAGTTCGGCTGTCCGGGCGACATCTTTGAAATGCGCGAGTCGGTAAAGGCCATAGTTTCTCCGGGCAACATTGCGGGCGAGGGTTGGTTTCTCTGCGCAGAAATGCTCGAGCTTATCGGCGAGGGCGTGCCGAATATCGTGTGCGTGCAGCCGTTCGCGTGCCTGCCTAACCACGTTACGGGCAAGGGCGTTATCGGCGAGCTTCGCCGCCAGCACCCCGAAAGCAACATTGTAGCGGTCGATTTCGACCCGGGCGCTTCGGAGGTAAACCAGGTGAACAGAATAAAGCTTATGCTTACGCAGGCTTTTGCAAACGCGGGTATAAGCCGCAGGGCGGTAGTCCCGCAGCTTACCGCGGACGACAAGTATTCGCAGCTTATGGCGGCAGGCCAACCCTGAGCCAAGGCTCTGACAGAATAAACGGCACAGCCCCTTTCGGCGATTATTCCCCAGGGGGCTGCGCTTTTGTGAGGATAGGTATGAGTGCGGCGGCAGCGCCGCTTAGAAAAGAAAGGCAGTAAAGATGGATTACGGCACACTAAAGAGAAACGCGCTCAAGAGCGTCTTTTTGCGCATGAACGATATGCAGCTCAAGGCGGTTTTCAAGGTTGAGGGCGCGCTGCTGATAATTGCGGGCGCGGGCAGCGGCAAAACCACGGTGCTTTGCAACCGCGTGGCGAATATGCTGCGCTTTGGCAACGCCTACCACGACGAGGAAGAGCGCGCCATAAGCGACGAGGACGCGCGCTTTCTCGAGAGCTTCCCCACGCTTGAAAAGACCCCCGAGGAGCTTGACAGACTGGCTTCCATTATTGCGGTAAAGCCCGTTGCGCCGTGGAATATCCTTGCGATAACCTTTACCAACAAGGCGGCGGGCGAGCTTAAGGACAGGCTGCACAGCATGGTTGGCGACGACGCGGACAAGATAACCGCAGCGACGTTCCACTCCGCGTGCGTGCGCATTCTCCACCGCGAGATTGAGAACATAGGCTACCGCAGCAGCTTCACCATTTACGACGACGACGACTCAAAGCGCGTTATCAAGGAAGCTATGAAGAAGCTCAATATCGACGAGAAGCTTGTAAGCGCCAAGGTTATAAGAAACAGGATTTCCCGCTGCAAGGACAGAATGCTCTCCGCACAGGACTACGCCGCGCAGGCGCGCGAGTCCGCAGACCTTGCCGAGATACGCATTTCGCAGGTATACACCGAGTACCAGAGCGCCCTTGAAGCCGCGAGCGCGCTCGATTTTGACGACATCATCTTTATGACAGTGCGGCTGTTTGAGCAGTGCCCCGAGGTGCTGTCGCACTACCGCAACCTTTACAAGTACATAATGGTGGACGAGTATCAGGACACGAACTACGCGCAGTACCGCCTTATCTCGCTGCTTGCGGGGGAGAGCGGCAACCTGTGCGTCGTAGGCGACGACGACCAGTCCATATACCGCTTCAGGGGCGCTACCATTGAGAACATACTCAACTTTGAAAAGCAGCACGCGGGCTGCGAGGTAATCCGCTTAGAGCAGAACTACCGTTCCACCGAGAACATACTCAACGCCGCAAACGCCGTTATCGCGCACAACACCCAGCGCAAGGACAAGCACCTGTGGAGCAGCCTTGGCGACGGCGAGAAGATTCAGATAGTAAACTACCCGAACGAGTCCGTAGAGGCGAAGTCCGTTGCGGACATAATATTAGAGGGCGTGCAGAAGGGCGCGAAGTATTCGGATTACGCGCTGCTGTACCGCTCAAACGCGCTGTCGCGCAGCTTTGAGAGCGCGCTGTCGCGCTCGGGCGTGCCGTACAAGATAGTAGGCGGCGTGCGCTTTTTCGACCGCAAGGAGGTAAAGGATATCGTATCCTACTTAGCGCTGCTGAATAACCCCTACGACGTTATCCGCTTCCGCAGGGTGATTAACGAACCCAAGCGCGGCATAGGCGACACCACCGTTGACGAGGTGGTGCGCATTGCGGAGGGTATGCACATGAGTCCGCT
Source organism: uncultured Oscillospiraceae bacterium (assembly GCA_934462925.1). Taxonomy (GTDB): domain Bacteria; phylum Bacillota; class Clostridia; order Oscillospirales; family Ruminococcaceae; genus CAG-115. The sequence goes on from CAKSIT010000002.1 coordinate 103,436, forward strand.
GGAGGTGTGCCGCAGCGCGGACACGCTCCCGTCGCTTGCGAGAAAGGCGGCGGCGCTTAAGGCGGCTGCAAATCTCTTTGACGAGCTTGACGAGCTTGCGGACACGGCGCGCCTTGACGAGCTTATAGACGCCGTGGTACTCAGAAGCGGCTATAAGCAGATGCTCGAGGCCTCGGGCGAGGAGGGCGCGGCGCGCCTTGAAAATATCGAGGAGCTTAAGTCCAACGCCCTGCAAATGCTTGAAGAAACGCCCGACGCCGCCCTGCCCGATTTTCTCGAGCAGGTGGCGCTTGTAAGCGACCTTGACAGCTACGACTCGCAGACCGACCGCGTATCCCTTATGACGATACACAGCGCAAAGGGACTGGAGTTCGGCACGGTGTTCCTTGTGGCGGCGGAGGACAACATCTTCCCGAGCTACATGAGCCTTAGCGACTCCGCCGAAATGGAGGAGGAGCGCCGCCTTGCCTACGTTGCGATAACCCGCGCCAAGCGGCAGCTTTACGTCACGCACACCTCGTACAGAATGCTCTACGGCAAATCCAGCGTGAACAAGCTCTCAACGTTCATGCGCGAGATACCCGAGGAATACTGCGAGAAGCACGGCGAGCGCAAAAAGCCCGACCACCCGCTGCAAAAGCCGCAGAAGCGCGACTATCTCGGCGAGCAGCTGGCGCGAAAGCCCGTCGCCGCAACGCCTATTGTTACGGGAGAAACCTTTGCCGCGGGCGACCGCGTAACGCACAACGTTTTCGGCGAGGGTACTGTCGCGGCGGCGAAGCAAATGGGCAACGACTGTATGCTGACGATAAATTTCGACAACGGACAGCAGAAGAAGCTTATGGCGAATTTTGCGAGAATTAAGAAAATTTAAGAAGTGAAAGGAGCGCTCCATGACTCTGCGACAGCTTGAATACGTCCTCACGATATCCGAAAAAGGCTCTATGAACAAGGCTGCCGAGGCGCTGTTTGTAACGCAGCCGTCGCTTTCGGGCGCGGTAAGGGAGCTGGAGGAGGAGCTTGGCATAACGCTTTTCCGCAGGACGGGGCGCGGCACGGAGCCTACGCGCGAGGGCGCGGACTTCCTGCTTAAGGCAAAGGAACTTTACTGGCGCTACACGGGGCTAATGGAGCAGTATTCGCGCGGGAAGATAACGCGCAGATTCAGCGTTTCCACGCAGCATTACTCGTTTGCGGTAAAGGCTTTTGCAGACACCGTGCGGCAGTACGACACGCTCGGCTTCGACTTCTCCCTGCGCGAGACCACGACTATGGACGTTGTGCGCTCGGTAGGGAATATGACGAGCGACGTTGGCGTAATATATATGAGCGAGCTTAACAGGCGCTTTCTCACAAGGCTTTTTGCGGAAAACGAACTTGATTTCGTGAAGCTCATTGACTGCCGCGCATACGTCTACATAGCGGACACACACCCGCTGGCGCGCGAGAGCGGCATAACGTTCGAGCGGCTTATGGACTACCCGTGCCTTATGTTCGAGCAGGAGGAGAACGGCGCTTTCTTCCTGTCCGAGGAGATACTTGCGGATAGGAACTACCCGCGCGTAATAAAAACCACCGACCGCGCCACAATGCTAAATCTCATGCGCGCGCTCAACGGCTACACGCTCTGTTCGGGCATAATCTGCGAGGAAATAAACGGGAGCGGATACACCGCCGTGCCGTTTATCGAGGACAAGGCAAACCGCAACACGGTAATGTCGCTCGGCTATATCGTAAAAAGCGGCAATCCCATAGACGGCATTCTTGCGGTATACATAGGGGAGCTTAAAAAGTATCTCGGGGTATAGAAAGCGGCAAAAACGCGGTTTAATGCGGCTTTCAATGTCAAAAAAATCCTTTTATAATGCTTTGCGCACGGCGAATACTAAATATGCGCAAATACGCGGCGGTGCGGTGCGCTCCGCCGTTTTCTGTGCAATTTGATAAAAGGAGAACAAAAGATGATTCTGAAAAAGATAACCTCTGCTGCGGCTGCCGCGGCGGTATGCGCGGTCATCTCCGCAGCGGCGTTTGCAGCGCCCGCAAACGGCATCGGAGGCGCTGTAGGCGGCGCGGTAGGCGATGTAGTAGGCGCAGGCGAGAGCATAGTAAACGACGTTGTAGGCGCGGGCGAGGACATCGTAAACGACATTACGGGCGCAGGCGGCAACAACGGCGCTAACGGCGCAACAGGCGGTACGAACGGCACTACAGGCGGAACTACGGGCGGAACTACGGGCGGTACAAACGGTGCAACTAACGGTACAACTAACGGTACAACAGGCACGACTACCACAACCACTCCCACGAACCCCTCTACGGGTGTTACCGCAGGCTTTGCGGCAATTTCCGCGGTGCTTGCGGCGGCAGGCGTGACATTCGCGGCGGTAAAGCGCGACGGCGAATAACGTCACTTAAATTAGCTAAAACAAAGTAAAGGGGAGCGTTCCTGTCGAAAATCGGGAACGCTTCTTGATTTTTTATTGAAAAGTTGGTGAAAATCACGAAAACAGAGCTTGATTTGTGTGTAAAATGACACTTGCTTTTCAGAGAAGAATATAGTAAAATAGATGATGAGGATTTAGTGTGCTTCACTAACCTATTTATTTTAAGGAGGATTTTATTCTTATGAAGTTTAGGAAGATTTTATGCGCGGCTGCCGCTTGTGCAGTTGCTGCAACGGCAATTTCCGTATCGTCTTTTGCAAGCGTATTCGAGTGCAAGCTTTCCGATGGCGGCAACGGCGGTCCTGCGCTTTATATGTTCCCGTCCGAGGAAACAATGGGCGTAAAGATTGACGATATTGAGAGCGTAAAGTTCTACACCGTTTCCACTACCGATTATTTCAAGGGCGTTATCGGCGGTAATGTCGGCGGCGCTTGGACTGTAACCCCTGAGAAGGAATTTGACCTTTCTGCAGGCGTTACAGAGATAAAGGATATTCCTGATTTCGAGAACGACGGCAGTATGCAGTTCCAGTGCTGGTGGATGAACGCAGGTTCTACCGAGTTCACCAAGGTTGAAATGCTTGACGCTTCCGGTAAGGTTCTTTACACCGACGGCGCAGCGGCTGCTGACACCAAGACCGAGGATACCAAGACCGAGGCTAAGACCGAGACCGTTACCGCAAAGATGGCTTACACCGACGGCACTACGCCCAGCTTTACATACAAGCTCGGCACAGGCGCTAAGGAGCTCAAGGTTAAGGTTGCTATGACCGGCAACGTTGAGTGGAACGACTGGTGCGGCGCAGGCGTTGCTGTTACAGCTGCTGACGGTTCTAAGTCCTACTATCAGTGGGGCGGCGCTCAGGTAAGCTGGGGCTGGGACGCTACAGGCGATAAGGTTGACGATTCCGTTGACGGCGTAAAAGGCAAGACATGGATCGGTACTGTTGGCGCTACCGGCGGCGAGATTACCGTTCCCGTTTCCGACAATGCTACTGTTGAGTTCTACTGCCTGAGCTGGGACAGCAATCCCGGCGTTGACCAGTACACGCTGACCTTTGACGCTCCCGTTGCAGCCGACGCTGCAGAGACCCCTGCTGACCCCGTAGACGAGCCCACCACTCCTGCAGAGGAGACCGAGCCCGCTGAGGAGACTATCGACGAGTCTTCCGAGGAGTCTGAGGAGTCCTACGAGTCTTCCGAGGAGACCGAGTCTTACGTAGAGACCGATTCCGCTGAGGAGACCGAGACCGCTTCCGAACCCGCTGAGCCCGCAGCTCCCGCTGAGGACACCACCACCGGCGCTGACAAGGGCAGCCCTGACACCGGCGTTGCAGGCGTTGCAGGCATTGCAGGCGTTGCAGTTCTCGCAGGCGCAGCTGTTGTAATTGCTCGCAAGAGAAAGTAATTTAACGGCATTAACGCTTAATTAACACGCATTCTAGCCTCCCGCGGTTTCGCGGGGGGCTTTTGTGTGCGTTTTGTGTTTTTTGTGCGAAAATCTCCCTCCCGCTTGACAGATAGGGAACAGATGTGGTATAATTATATTGTACGATGTAACAGATGGGCGGCGCTGTGCGCGCCAAGGCGGTATGCCTCTGCCCTGCCGCGGGGGCATATGTGTTTTTCGACAGGAGGACGAAATTATGACAAACATTAAAAGCTACGCAGATGAAAGAGCCGAGCTGTGCCTTTCCAACGACCGCATTCCCGACGAGCTGTTCAAGCAGTACGGCGTAAACCGCGGACTGCGCGATATCCACGGCAAGGGCGTGCTTACGGGTCTTACGAATATTTCCAGAATAAAGTCCTTTGAAAACGTAAACGGCGTGCAGACGCCCTGCGACGGCGAGCTGTGGTACAGGGGCTATACGATAAAGGACCTTGTAACGATGATGGGCGACGGCTTCGGGTTTGAAAAGACCGCGTATCTGCTCATATTCGGCGTTATACCGACCGAGGATGAGGCCGCGGAGTTCGCAAAGGTTCTGGGCGAGTGCAGAAGCCTGCCCACAAACTTCACGCGCGACGTTATAATGAAAGCGCCCAGCAAGGACATCATGAACTCTATGACGCGCAGCATTCTTACGCTCGCTTCCTACGACGACGAGGTTATGCCGAGTACCGTTTCAAACTCGCTGCGCCAGTGCCTGCTGCTTACCGCGCAGTTCCCGATGCTTGCGGTGTACGCCTACCACGCGTACAACCACTATGAAAACAACGACAGTATGTACATACACCGCCCCGACCCCGCGCTTTCAACGGCGGAGAATCTGCTGATGATGCTGCGCCCCGACAAGAGCTACACAAAGCTTGAGGCAAAGGTGCTTGACGTTGCGCTTATGCTGCACATGGAGCATGGCGGCGGCAACAACTCCACGTTCACCACGCGCGTTGTAACGTCCAGCGGCTCTGACACCTACTCGACGATAGCGGCGGCGATGTCCTCGCTTAAAGGTCCAAAGCACGGCGGCGCGAACATCAAGGTAATGGAGATGATGGACGATATCCGCGAGAACGTGCGCGACACGACCGACAAGGAGCAGGTGATGGACTACCTCGCGAAGATACTTGCGGGCGAGGCGTTCGACCACAAGGGGCTTATTTACGGCATGGGCCACGCGGTGTATTCGCTCTCCGACCCGCGCGAGCGCATTTTCAGGGGCTTTGTTGAGCGCCTTGCAAAGGAAAAGGACCGCGAGGAGGAGCTTGCGCTCTACGAGTACATAGAGGAGGCCGCGCCGCAGCTTATAGCGAAAAAGCGCCAGATAATGAAAGGCGTAAGCCCCAACGTGGACTTCTACAGCGGGTTTGTTTACGATATGCTCGGTATCCCGCGCGAGCTGTACACCGCGATATTCGCGATAGCGCGCATCGTCGGGTGGAGCGCTCACCGCATTGAGGAACTTACCTCTGCGGGCAAGATAATTCGTCCCGCGTACATGAGCGTAATGAAAGAAGCGAAGGATTAAAGGCGAAGCGCCGCGCGTTGTAAGGCAGGTAGTCGCGCCGTTTATGGCGAGGACGCCGCTTAACGCGCGGCTTTTTATGTGAATTATGCAGCGTGCCTGTGGGCGCAGGGGTAAATAAATTCCAGCAAAATACAAAATTCCCTTTGAAATTACAAATGGCTGACAAAGAAGCAAACGCTAATTTGTGTAGAATGTACGAAAAAGAAAAAATTCACAAAAAGTTATTGACAGAACCGCCAAAAGACTGTATAATATAATCAAATAAATGGTCCGGATACAAACCTCCGACTCATTTGTTTTGTTTAGTTGTCTCCTTTCTTTTGTTCTACACATAATTATCATTTCATCTCGCGGGTATCCGCACCGAGCCTTTAGGGGCTCATTTTTTTTGCTATTTTTCACACAAAAGGTATGGAAATAAAACGCATTATATGGTATACTATAAGATAGGCGTTCAAGCCCGCTTGCCATGGCGGCTTGACGTAACGTAATATAACGTAACATAACGTAACATAAAGGAATGATGAACCATAATCAAGTTTAACAGACGGAGCATAGGCGAGGGCGTGTGGTTCGGAACGCTCACGGACAGCCACTTCAAGATAAACCAGATAAGCGTGAACATTTACACCGATTTCGAGGACTTAAGCCGCGCGGACTGCGCGCTCGTATCCTACCTGCTGACGGACAGCTGCGAGCGCTACCCCGACTACAAGAGTATGTCCAACAGATACGCGGACCTTTACGGCATGACCTGCGTAAACAACAACACGTTCGGCGGGGATATGTTCTGCTCGTCCATCACGTCTTCGGTGATAGGCGACGGCTACGCGCTGAACGGCGAGCAGCTCGAGCGGGGCTGCTGCGAAACGCTTCTCGAGTGCATATTCCGCCCGAAAACAAAGGACGGCGCGTTCGACCCGCAGACGACGGGCGTGCTGCGCGCGGAGCTTGCGGATATTATACGCGGCATTGTAAACGACAAAAAGGCGCTTGCAAAGTACAACGCGGCCTTTACCGCGTTTGAGGGCGAGCCGCAGGGCAAGGGGCTTCTCGGCACGGTGCAGGAGGCGGAGAGCATTACGCCCGAGAGCGCATGGCGCGCTTACAGGCGGCTTATCGAGCGCGGGCATATCGAGATAATCTGCGCGGGCTGCAGCGACTTTTCCACCGCGGAAAGGATATTTACCGAGGCGTTCGCCAAGGTGAACAGGCACGATATATGCGAGCTTTCCACAAAGCCCAGCATTTTGAAGCCGCAGCCGCGTTACGTTAAGGACGCCGCGCAGATGCAGCAGGCGGTAACGCGTATGTACTTCAAAGCGCCAGAGCTTACCGACCGCGCGGCGAACGCGATTTTCTCGCTTATACTGGGCGGCATACCCACGTCGCGCTTTTTTATGAATATTAGGGAAAAGCAGTCGCTGTGCTATTACTGCTCGTGCATTTCAAACCGCTTTAAGCGCACGCTCACGGCGTACGCGGGCGTAGAGCCGCAGAATGTTGAGCAGACGCAGCGCGCCATACTGCGCGAATTTGAAAACGTATGCGAAAACGGCGTCACCGCGCAGGAGCTTGAAGAAGCGAAAACCGCGGCGCGCGGCGAGCTTTCGGGGATATACGACAGCGCCTCGGCGATATCGGGGTGGTATCTCGGGCAGGTGCTTGGCGGGGATATCATATCCCCGGAGGAATACAGGGATATGCTTGACGCGGTAACGGCTGAGAGGGTTCAGGCGGCGGCGCGGCTGTACACTCTTGATACGGTATACACGCTTGGCCCTGCGGAGGTGGAGCAATGAGTGAAATAATACGCTGCAAGGCTGCGAACGAGAGCTGCGAAAGGTACGTACACAGCTCCGGAGTTACGGTATATATGCGCCCGATGGAGGGATATTCCACGGCGACCGCGCAGATAGCGGTGCGCTTCGGCTCGATGGACAACAGCTATACGCTCGACGGAAAGCGCGTGGACATTCCCGACGGCACGGCGCATTACCTTGAGCATAAGCTTTTTGAGAGCGAAGACAAGGACGCGTTCAAGCTGTTTGCGAAAACGGGCGCTTCAAGCAACGCAGGCACGGGGCATGAAAGCACGGTATACTACTTCACCGCCTCGCACGGGTTTGAGGAGAGCCTTGAAATACTGCTCAACTTTGTCACCACCCCCTACTTCACGCCCGAAAACGTGGAGAAGGAGCGCGGCATAATCGGGCAGGAGATAGCGATGTACGACGACAGCCCCAACTGGCGGCTGCTGCTTCAGCTGCTGCACGGCATTTACGCCAAAAACCCCGCTAGAAACGACATTGCAGGCACGGCGGAGAGCATTTCGCACATAACCGACAAAATGCTTTACGAGGTTTACGAGGCGTTTTACCACCCGCAGAACATGGCGCTTGTTATCGTGGGGAACTTTGACCCCGAAAAGGCGCGCGAGATAATCGACCGCTGCTTAAAGCCAAAGCCCCCCGTGCAGCTTTCGCTCAACCGCGAGGAAGAACCGCACGAGGTAGCCGAGAAATACGCAGAGTGCGAAATGCCCGTTGCAAAGCCGCTTTTCGCAATAGGCTTCAAGCGCGACGAGCTGCCCGCGCAAAAGGCTATGGAGGACACGCTTTACTTCGATTTGCTGTTTGAGATAATGTTCGGCGAGATGTCCGACTTTTATATGAATATGCGCGACAGCGGGCTTATCAACGACGAGTTCAGCACGGGAACGGTGCGCATACGCGGCACGGTGCTGCCGACGATAACGGGCGAGAGCGACGACCCCGAGCGGGTGCGCAGCGCCGTTATGGAAACGATACGTCACTTTAAGCGCACGCCGCCCGACAAAGAGGTGTTTATGCGCCTTAAAAAGCAGATACACGGCGATAACATACGCACGTTCAACAATGTCGAGGCGTACGCGCAGCTTTTAACGGACATGGCGCTTGCGGGCGCTGCACCCTATGCTGCGGCGGAAAACGCCGCGGCGGCGGACTACCGGACCATGCTCAGCAAGCTTGCGGAGCTTGACGAGGAAAACTCGTGTATGTCGGTGGTAAGACCCTGCTGACGAAAGGAGAACAAAATGACATCAATGTTTCATCTGGCAACGTCCGTAACGCAGGAGATAGAGATTGAATTTCCTAATCTCTTTGGCGGGCTTGCGATAAACTACTACAGGGGTTTTCAGCTTTTCGGAATGCCGATTTACTGGTACGGCGTTATCATCACGGTGGGCGTTATACTGGCATATTTGTACGCAATGCACCGCACAAGGGACTTCGGGCTGAACAAGGACAGAGTGTTCGACGTTGTGTTTGTGGCGATAATCTGCGGCTTTCTCGGCGCGAGAATATACTACTGCGTATTCACAACGCTTGACCCCGACTCGGGCATGGTATACGATTTTGTAACGACGTTCACAACGATACGCGACGGCGGACTTGCGATTTACGGCGGCATTATCGGCGGCTTCCTTTCGGGCTTTATCATGTGCAAGATTCGCAAGGTGAATTTCTTTGCAATGACCGATATAGCGTCGCTGGGCTTCCTTATCGGGCAGACGCTCGGGCGCTGGGGCAACCTTATAAATCAGGAGGCGCACGGCAGCGTATGCGCGGACGACTGGGTATTCGGCATGACGGGTACTATCATCTCCCGCGAGGTTGAGGCCGGGCAGCTTGTACACCCGTGCTTCCTTTACGAAAGCACATGGTGTCTGCTAGGGTTTATCCTGCTGCATTTCTACTCAAAGAAGCTGCGCAGCTACGACGGCGAGATAACGCTGCTTTACATTGCATGGTACGGCATAGGCAGGGCGTTTATAGAGTCCCTGCGCACCGACAGCCTTATGGCGGGGCAGTTCAGGGTATCGCAGATACTGGGCGCTGCAAGCTTTGTTGTGGCGGGCGCGCTTTTCGTGGTGTTCAAGATACTCACCGAGAAAAAGGGCATACCGCTTTACGTTAATTCGCAGGCGTGCAAGGAGCTTATGGCGCAAGACCGCCTGGCAGAAGCGAAGCGCATAGCAAAGGCGCAGGCAAGGAAAGCCGCGCGCGAGACCGCGCCGAGCATTCTTGCGCCCGAGGCGGAGGACATAGAGCTTAACCTGCCCGAGGGCGAGCGCGAAGCTCAGGACGAGGAATCCCCCGAGCAGGAGCAGCCCGCGCAGGCAGAGCAGGAATCAACTGAGGAAAACGCACAACCCGAGGAAAGCGTTCAGACTGAAGAAAACGCTCAGGCAGAGGAAAACGCACAGACCGAGGACGGCGAGAAAACCGAGAGCAACGAAAGCGAGGACGAAGATGGCAGCAAGGATAATTGACGGCAAGGCGGTTTCCGCCGCGGTTAAGGAGCAGGTACGCGCCGAGGTAGAGCGCGACTGGAAGGACAGCATAGGTCTTGCGGTGGTTATAGTAGGCGACGACCCCGCGAGCCGCGTTTATGTAAACAACAAGAAAAAGGCGTGCGAGGCGTGCGGCATAAAAAGCTACGAATACGCCCTGCCCGCAGAAACGACGCAGGCGCAGCTTCTGGAGCTTGTGGACGCGCTCAACACGCGCCCCGAGGTAAACGGCATACTTGTACAGCTGCCGCTGCCAAAGCACCTTGACGAGTCCGAGGTGATAGCGCGCATTTCCCCGCTTAAGGACGTGGACGCGTTCCACGCTTCAAACGTGGGTAAGATAATGATAGGCGACTACGCGTTTTTGCCGTGTACCCCCGCGGGCTGCATGGAGCTTATCCGCAGCACGGGCGTGGACATAAGCGGAAAGGAGTGCGTTGTGATAGGGCGCAGCAACATCGTGGGCAAGCCTATGGCAATGCTGCTTTTGCATGAAAACGGCACGGTTACGATATGCCACAGCCGCACAAAAAATCTTGCGGAGGTATGCCGCCGCGCGGACATACTTGTAGCTGCGGTGGGCAGACCTAACTTTGTTACCGCGGACATGGTAAAGGAGGGCGCAGTCGTTATCGACGTTGGCATTAACCGCCTTGACACGGGCAAGCTCTGCGGCGATGTTAAGTTTGACGAAGTAAGCGAAAAGGCGGGTTGGATTACGCCTGTACCGGGCGGCGTAGGTCCTATGACGATAGCGATGCTCATGAAGAACACCCTCATGGCTAAGAAGATACAGAGCAGATGAACAAGCAGCAGAAATCGTTTCTCCGCAACGCGATACTCTTAACGCTCGCCCTTGTGATGATAGTGCTTTTTATGGAGAGCTGGGGCGCGGCGCAGATTATCGTTACGGCGCTTGTGGCGCTTCTCGCCGCAGGGCAGTGGGCGCTGTTCGTATACATAAAGAAGCAATAGGCAAAGCGCCCTTATCACTAAAATAAGCGATAAGGGCGCTTTGCGCTTACAGTCCGAAGCTTACCGACAGGGCGCTGTTCACCTGCGACATGGATTCGCTGTCAAGCTCGCCCATTCTCTCCTTCAATCGTCTTTTGTCCAATGTACGCACCTGCTCAAGAAGCACTACCGAGTCCTTTGCAAGACCGCAGGAGGCCGCGTTGAGGGAGATATGTGTCGGCAGCTTTGATTTCTCCTTCTGGCTGGTTATTGCCGCTGCTATCACCGTGGGGCTGTGCTTGTTGCCAATATCGTTCTGCACTATCAGTACGGGGCGCACGCCGCCCTGCTCTGAGCCTACCACGGGGCTTAAGTCCGCGTAGTATATTTCTCCGCGTTTGACTAACATTTTCAGACCATTCCTTTCGCTGCGGGACGTTTCGTCCCTGTTTTATGACACCTCGCGGAGCTTGTGAGCTGCCGCCCGTTCCGCTGTTGGTATTATTGCCCCCTGAAAAGCAGGTTATACAGCGATAGCGGCAGCATGGACGGCGGCTGTAAAATTTTTCGCGCCGTCCGAGCCGTGGCGATTTTGCATATACGGCTCTCTATATTTTATTCCGCACAGCGGCAGGTTGTGCGGGGAAAGGCGGGCACTATGCCGCAAATGACATGGCAGGAGCTTTTGTGCGCAAAGCGCAGCAGGCGGCACGTTTCAGCCGCGCAGAGCGACGTGCGCACGGAGTTCAGAAAGGACTACCACAGGATAATCGGCAGCGCGAGCTTTCGCAGGCTGCAGGACAAAACGCAGGTCTACCCGCTCAACCGCGGCGACTTTGTGCGCACAAGGCTCACGCACTCGCTCGAGGCGTCGAGCTTTGCGGGGTCGCTTGGCGACATTGTGTTCCGCAGGCTTGAGGAGCAGGGCGCGCAGGGCGTTGACGGGCAGACGCGCGAGAACTGCTGCGACATACTGAAATGCGCGGGGCTTGTGCATGACATAGGCAACCCGCCGTTCGGGCATTTCGGCGAGTTTGCGATACGGCAATGGTTCAGCGAGAACCTGCCCGAGCTTTGCTTTAAGGGCGTACCCGTAACGCAGCTGCTTACCCCGCAGGAGCAGGGTGACCTGCTGCATTTCGAGGGCAACGCGCAGGCTTTGCGCGTTCTCACAAGGTTGCATTGCCTTGTGGACCTTGAACACGGCATGAACCTCACCTACGCGCTTCTCAACACGATAGTAAAGTACCCCGTGTCTTCGCTTGGCATAAACAAAAAGAGCGGAAACATAAAGGACAAGAAAATGGGCTATTTCACGTCCGAGCAGGCGCTCTACGAGGACATAGCCGCTTCTACGGGAGCGGTGGGCTGCCGCTACCCGCTCACGTTCCTGCTGGAGAGCGCGGACGATATCGCGTACAAAACAGCCGACATTGAGGACGCCGTGGTAAAGGGGCTTATCTCGTTTTCGGCGCTGCTTGAGGAGCTTAACCGCCTGCCCGAGCGCTGCGAAACGCCCGCGGAGCTTGAGCTTACGCAGCAGGCAGCGAAAAAGCTCTCCGACTGCCTTGCGGCGGCAAAGGAGCGCGGACTGCCCGACCCCGAGGAAACGGCGGTGCAGAACCTTATGATAAGCTTACAAAGCAAGCTTATCATGGCGGCGGCTGACGCGTTTATCGACAACTACGCCGCTATTATGGCGGGCGAGTTTCCGCAGGAGCTGCTTGCGGCGTCACCCGCGCGCGTGCTGTCCGAAGCGCTGAGCGACATAGCGTACAGGTACGCGTTCCGCTCTGCGGGCATACTGCGCACCGAGCTTGCCGCAGACGCCATGATGACGTTTCTGCTCGGGCGGATAACGGGCGCTGCGCTGCGCTTCGATACCGAGCAGCAGCGCATAACCGACCAGAACCTTATTTCGGTGATGTCGGGCAACTACACCGAGATATGCAGAAACAACTCGCGCGGGGCGGACGACGCGGGGCAGTGCAGGTGCAGGCTTCAGCTTGTAACGGACTATGTGTGCGGCATGACGGACGGCTTCGCGCAGGAGCTTTTCCGCAGCCTCAGCGCGATTACCTGACTACAGGGAGGTGCGGCATGGAGGAGGTAAGAAAGCGCGTAAGCCTTGAAAAGCTTTCGCAGCAGGAAGCGCCCGACATTCCCGAGCGCCTTATAAAAACGCGCGGGACGTTCCATTGCGCGTTCAGGCACGAGAAGCTGATACTTATGATAACGGGCGGGCTTACGGTGGTGCTGTTCGCGGCGCTTATAGCAAGGCTCGGCACGGACTGCCCGGGGCTTACCGAGGTGCTGTACGGAGTGGCTGACTTCATCGACATGATGATTGACAGCGCGGTCGGAATCGTCACGGGTACGATATTTGCAGCGATAAACGCGGGCAGGTTCTACCGCTGCGAGCTTACGGACGATGCGTTTATCGTAACCGACGGCAGGGGGCGGCGCGAGTACTTCTACTACCGCGAGATAACCGATATCCGCTGGGAGGAGATGAAGCGCCTCGGCGGGCGGCGCGGCTGGGAGGTAACGATTGAAACGGAGATTAAAACGGTCGTTTACCCCGTTATATTCAAAAGCGACGTTTACACGGATATTACGGACACGCCGTTTTATTACCTTATGCTTAACACCGGCATAGCCGACGTAAAACGCGTTGTAAAGCGCGCTGAAGAAACGATTGCTGACGCGAACGGCGAGGAGTACTCTCCGCTGGAGCAGGCGTTTGTGGCGCAGTACCAAGCCGCGCGCGATTTGGAGCGCGAGCAGGAGCGTGAGCGGAGGCGTGAGAATCGCAGACGCCGCCGTTGGTACTGATTTGGGCGAAATGCCCAAAAAGGGCGGTGGGAAATTCGTGTATTTTTCCCGTAACGGCGTTGCAATAAATGAAGAAAAGTGTTATAATATAGTAATAGGCTGTATGAACAAAAGGAGAACATGAGGAGAATACATTATGGCACTTGATATAGGAATAGATTTAGGCACAGCGAATATAATCATCACCGTGAGCGGCAAAGGTATAGTCCTTAACGAACCGAGCGTTGTCGCGTACGATAAAAAGAAGAAAATGGTCGTTGCTGTCGGCAGCGAGGCGTACAAGATGATAGGCAGAACGCCCGAGTATATTGTGGCGGTGCGCCCGCTTAAGGACGGCGTTATCTCCGACAACGACATGACCGAGGAAATGATACGCGCGTTTATCCACAAGGTAAACGGCGGCTTTATGGTGAAGCCCCGCGTCGTTCTGTGCGTTCCGTCCTCGGTGACGGACGTTGAGCGCCGCGCGGTGGTAGAGGCGGCGCTTTCCGCAGGCGCGCGCAAGGTGTTCCTGATAGAAGAACCCATAGCGGCGCTTATCGGCGCGGGTATCGACATTTCAAAGCCCAACGGCACAATGGTTGTGGATATCGGCGGCGGCACGTCGGACGTGGCTATCGTATCCTTTAACGGTATCGTGTCCTCGCGCTCCCACAAAATGGCGGGCAACAAGTTCGACGCGGCAATAATCCGCCACCTCACGCAGAAGTACAAGGTACTCATAGGCGAAAAGACCGCTGAAAAGGCGAAGATAGAGATAGCGAACGTGTTCGACCCCAAGGGCGAGGTGAAGATGACCGTTCGCGGCAGAAACCTGCTTAAGGGTCTGCCCGAGAGTATAGAGATATCCGACCTCGACATCTACGAGGCGCTCCACGAGAACGCAATGGAGATTGTGGAGCAGGTAAAGCTGGTGCTTGAAAGCGCACCGCCCGAGCTTGTGGGCGATATCCTCACAAACGGCATACTGCTGACCGGCGGCGGCGCAATGCTCGGCGGCCTTGCAGAGCTTATAAGCGACAACGTGGGCGCGCCGTGCTATGTGGCGGAGAACCCTATAGAGTGCGTTGCGCGCGGCGTGGACACGGCGTTCAAGATGAGCGGCGAGCTGCTCGACGGCTTTGAGCAGGTTTCGCTTTACGGGTTTAAGTGATAGGGTGCTCGGACGTCAAATACCACAAAAGAAAGATACACCGCATGAGAAAAATAATTACGGCTATGCTTGCGGCTTTTATGACGATAGCCTCTCTTACCGCGTGCGCAGGAAGCGGGGAACAGGGGCTTACGCTAAGCGACGAAAATTTTGTAATCAAGGACGGCGTGCTTAGAAGCTACAACGGCAGCGGGGGAGAGGTCGAGATTCCCGAGGGCGTTACGGCTGTCGGTCAGCTTGCTTTTTTCAGACGCAGCGAGCTTACGGGCGTAGTTATTCCTGATGGTACTGAAGCGCTGGAAAAAATGGCTTTTGGCGAGTGCAAAGTTCTTACCTATGTTGAGATACCGAATACTGTTAAATCTATTGGTGAGAGTGCTTTCTTTGCGTGTGACAGCTTTGAAAGCATAATGCTGCCCGACAGCATCACAGACATAGGCAGCAATGCTTTTTTCGGGTGCGGCAGCCTTTTAAGCATAACCATTCCCGAAAAAGTAACAGATATCGGTTCTTTGACTTTCGGCAGCTGTGGAAGTCTTTCGGAAGTAACGCTATCTGAATCTATTAAATCTATTGGCAATGGCGCTTTTCAGAACTGTTATAGCTTGAAAAGTATGGTTATTCCAGATAGAGTTAATTCAATCGGAGAATTTGCTTTTAACAACTGCGAATCAATCGAAATAACCTATAAGGATACAGAATACACTTACGATACATTGGACGACTTGTATAAAGCAATTAACGGCTGACAAGTCTTTATAGGCAAAAAAACGGGCTGAACCAACAGCCCGTTTTACTATTTGTATAAATTGCACAGAATATTACGGATTTGACCCGTTCTCGAACTTCTTTTTATAGAACATTATGCCGAACGCAAGCCCGAAAAGTCCGCCTGTTAAATGGCCGAAGTGCGAGATGTCGTCGTTTGTGAACAGCCCGTCGTAAATCTCCTGCCCGAGATACGCCGCCGTCACGAGAATGAGCGTTATCGGAATCTCGCCCTTTCTCATGTTGGTAAAGGCGCTCAGAATAATCAGCATAAACACGATTCCGCTTGCGCCGATTATGCCCGTGGAGAAGAAAATGCTGTTGAGAATGCCCGTCCCGAGCGCAGTTATGCCTATCATCACGCAGAGATTCCAGCTGCCGTAGCGCTCCTCGACTATAGGCCCTACAAGCAGCATAAGCACCATGTTGTTGGTGTAGTGCGCTAGGTTCACGTGGCCGAAAACGTGCAGCACAAGGCGCGGGTATGTCAGCGGGTCGAACAGGTTCGGGTGGCCGTAGCAGATGAACAGCAGCCTGTTCAGCAGCCCGCCCGTAAGCGAGTTTGCAACCAGCACCGCAAGGCACGCCAACGCGTAGGTGAGTATCACGGGCGAGTTGTACGAAAGCTTTTTGAGTTTTCCTGCCATTTCGCGCTCCTTTTACAAATGGTAATATTGTTCGGCAATATACCGCAAGTTTATTGCTTTAAGTATACAAAACGTAATATTGCGTACTGAATAAACGCAATGTCTATTAAATGCGCCCCTTAAGCACCCGCGCAAGCCTTGCTACGGGCAGCCCCATAACGTTGTAGTAGTCGCCCTTAATCCCCTTGACAAGCAGCGCGCCCCTGCCCTGAATGCCGTAAGCGCCCGCCTTGTCCATAGGCTCGCCCGTGGCGGCGTAGGCTGCTATCTCCTCGTCGGTAAGCTCAAAGAACTCCACGAGCGTTTCCTCGGAAAAGCACTCGCGGCAGCCGTCGGGGAACATCACGCACACGCCCGTGTACACCTCATGCACGCGCCCCGAAAGGCTGCGCAGCATTTCGCGCGCGTGCGCCTCGGAGCGGGGCTTGCCCATAATAACGCCGTCGCAGCACACAACGGTGTCGGCGGCGACTATTACCTCGCCGCTGTGCGTAAGCGCTATTTCCTGCGCCTTTTGCCGCGCGAGAAGCTCCACGGCGGCGCGTGCGGGCGTGCCGTCGGGAATGCTCTCCTCGCCCTTGGCGGGGATTATCGTAAAGTTCTCGGTAATAAGCGCGAGCAGCTCGCGCCTGCGCGGTGACCGGCTCGCGAGAATCATTCCTCGTTCTCCTTTTCCCGCGCGCCGTAAACCTCGTTGTAGTTCTTTATGCACTGGCTGATTACCTGTATCGCGGCTTTCTGCCCCATAACCTCGTTCACGGCCGTTTCCTTGCCCTCAAGCTGCTTGTACACAGAGAAGAAGTGGCGCATTTCCTCAAAGATATGGCTCGGGAGCGCCTCAATGCCGCGGTATGCGTTGTAGGTCGGGTCTTCAAACGGGATAGCGATTATCTTCTCGTCGTTCTTGCCGTTATCGAGCATGGTTATAACGCCGATAGGGTAGCACTGCACAAGCACGAGCGGGTTTATCGGCTCGTTGCAGAGCAGCAGCACGTCCAGCGGGTCGCCGTCGTCCGCAAGGGTGCGCGGGATAAAGCCGTAATTTGCGGGGTAGTGGGTAGATGTGTAAAGTATTCTGTCGAGAATGATAAAGCCTGTCTGCTTGTCAAGCTCGTACTTCTTCTTGCTGCCCTTTTCTATCTCCACAACCGCAAGGAAGTCTGTGGGAGTTATCCGCTCGGGGGCTACGTCATGCCATATGTTCATATCTGTTCGTCCTTTCAATGGATTTGTTTACTATGATTATACACCATTTTCTGCGCAAAATCAATAGGGCGGGGGGAATTTTTGCGCGCGCAATTTCGGCGAATGCCCTGCCGCAGAGTCGGCGCTCGGCAAAGCGCGTTAATACGGCAAAAGCCGCCCGTTCACAAAACGAACGGGCGGCTGAAATTATGTTACTTCCTCTTTCTCGCAATGACTGTTACCGCAGCGCCCGCCGCAATCACAGCCGCAAGGTTCAGCGCAATTCCCGTTGCGGGAACGCTCTCGTCGTCGCTGTTTCCGTCAGAAGCGCTATTCGCGGCGCTGTCCTGCTCGCCGTTCGCGTTGTCCGCGCCGCTGCCGTTGCCCTGCCCGCCGTCTGCGGGACTTGCAGGCTCGGTGCTTTCTGCGCTCTCCGTAGCGTTTGCTTCGGAAGATTCTGCGGATTCAGCAGAATCTGCTGTTTGCGAGTCTGCCGATTCGGCAGGGTCGGTGCTGTCGGTTTTTCCGCCGTTTGGATTGTCGCTGTCGGGCTTAGTGCCGTCGGGGTTAGAGCTATCGGGCTTGGTGTCCTCGGGTTTAGTGCCGTCGGGTTTGGTGTCCTCGGGCTTAGTGCCGTCGGGTTTGGTGTCCTCGGGTTTGGTGTCCTCGGGCTTAGTGCCGTCAGGCTTGGTGTCCTCGGGCTTAGTGCCGTCAGGCTTGGTGTCCTCGGGTTTACTGCCGTCCTGCCTGTTGTGGTTGGGCTTTCCGCCGCTGTTGCCGCCGGAAGATTTGCTATAGCCGCACTTCTCGCATTTCCCGCCCGTGCCGAACTCATGCTCCTCCTCCGCAACAGTCACCTTGCCGCAGCAGGAATATTCCTGCCTGTGCGCCTTGTCGGAGATTCTGACATACTTAAGCCCGCCGCTGTGGTTGTCGGGGTCTGTGCTGCCGTATTCCTGCCCGCAGACCTCGCAGAGCGCCTTTTTGCTGCACTCTGCCGTGCCGCCGCTGTGTGCGGAAACGTCCGTTTTCGCCTCGCACCGCGCGCATTTATGCCAGTGCTCTGCGCTGTCGCTCGTCCACGCGGCAGCGTAGTCATGCCCGAGCGCAGGCTTTGTCTGCACGTTCTCCTTTACCTGTGCGGTAAGCCCTGCGCCCGCAAATTCCGCGGTAAGCGCGGAAAGCTCGGGGTCAATGCAGGTTTGCGGCTGCGTTACCTTAACCGAAGCCTTTACCGTTTCCTTGTCGGTATAGCCGCAGCGCCCGCAGTCGCGCGCTGCCGTGCAGCCTGTAAGGTCCGCGCTCCATGTGTAAGAAGCGCTGCCGAAACTGTGCGTGCAGCCGTAGCCGCACTTTGTGCAGACCTTGTTCTCGTCAAAGCTGTGCTGCTCCTGCGCAATAACCTTGCCGCAGCAGGAGTACTCCTGCCTGTGCGCCTCGTCGGAGATTTTTGCATATCTGAGCGAGCCGTTGTGGTTGTCGGGGTCTGTGCTGCCGTATTCGCAGCCGCAATATTCGCAGACAGCAGGGGACAGGCAGTTTGCCGTTCCGCCGCTGTGCGCGGAAACGTCCGTTTTCTCGCAGCACCGCGCGCACTTGTGCCAATGCTCGGCGCTGTCGCTCGTCCACGCAGCCGCGTAGTCATGCCCGAGCGCGGGCTTTGTTTCTACGTCCTGCTTTACCTGCGCGGTAAAGTTCGCGTTCGTAAATACCGCCGTGCAGGTGGAAAGCTCGGGGTTGGTGCAGGATTGCGCCTGCGTTACCTTTGCTGTTACCTGCGCTTCTTCCGTTAGCGTATCGGTGCAGAACTCGCACTCCATTGAAGCCGTGCATTCCGAGCCGTCCGCGCTCCATATATAGTCGGGTTGCTGATAGCTGTGCGCGCATACGTAACCGCACTCGCGGCAGTTAAACGCGCTGTTCCAGTCGTGCGTGAATATCTTGTCAGCAGCCACGCCGCAGCACTCATGAACAAGAACGTGCGTTGTCTGCGTGGTATCCCACTTAACGTCTGCAGAAGCGTGAACGGCGGGGTCTTTGTCGCCGTATTCCGCGCCGCAGACGCCGCACAGCGCGCCCTGCTTGCAGTTAGCCACGCCGCCCGAATGCAGCTCGCGCTCGGTTGCGGTGCAGCCGCTGTTTGTGCAGGCTCTTGTGTGGTATTCGGGGTCTGCGGGGTCTTTTGCCCATGCGCCCCACGCGTGTTCCGTCTGCCTTTCTATAGAGGCGTAGCCGCATATCCCGCACGTGTCGGGCTGGGTGCAGTCTGTGCTTGCGGTCATGGCGTGGGGGGCTGTGTTGCCGTCGGCAGCGCCGCATTCCGTGCAGCAAAGCCAATGCCCGTTCTCGTCAGAGCCGTAGTCCGTGCCAAAGCTGTGTTTGTCGGTAAGCTCGCCGTATTCCCTGTTGCAGCGGGTGCATACGGCTCTGTCCTTGCAGGTAGCCGTGCCGCCAACGTGCGCCGCAGGAATTGCAAACTCCGCAAGCGGCACTTCCTGCGTCATTGTGCCGTCGCTGAAAATAGCGCCGCAGCTGCACTCGTAGTGCGCCTTTGCGCCGTTTGTGGTGCAGGTTTCGTCCACCTGCGCAACAAGCTGCGGCGTGTGGGTATGGTCGCTTTTAAGCACGACCTCCGGTTTTACTATGTTTATTCCCGTGCTGAACCATGCTTTTTGTTCATCGGGGTTGTACTTATATTCATAGTCGCCGCGCAGTAGTTCGTACACGGTTTTTTGTGTGCCTGATGAGGATACGTTTATTTCGGAATATGAGCCGCCTGCAAGCTCTGCTTTGGCGCTGCCGTTAATTGATAATCCGTCTCCATCGATTTTTCCGCTGTTTATTGTAATATTTCCGCTATTAAGTTTAATTCCGTTGACAAAATAGCCGCCGTTTATTGTTATATTACAGTCAGCGTTCGTATCCTTGACGTAGATGTTATACAGGGTGTTGCTAAGGTTTTTGAACGTTCCGCTCTCGATAGTAAGGCTGCCTGAGTTTGCCGTAAACAGATACCAGCCTTCGCAGAACAAGCAGCCATGCCCGTTGACGTCGCTGGACTTTACGGTAAGGTTGCCGCCGTCAATTGTAAAAAGGTCATTACCATTGCTGCCGCCCGGTATTGTAAGCGAATATTTGCTAAGGTCCAGCGTAAACTCCTGATTAGGCTCAATCGACAAAGTTCCGTTAAGATTACCTGCTTTAACATTACTGAGCAGCGTTATTGTCGAGCCGGGGTTTTCCTTTGCATAAAACCACGCCATCTTAAAATCTGTAAACACCTTAGGCTCTAAAGAGCCTACCGTTGTTACCGCCGCCATTCTTTCGGCGTTATCGCTTGTTCTGTAGCCGCAGGTTCTGCACCATTTTATCGGGTAGTCAAAGATACTTCCGCCCTTTTCAAGGTATTGCTCCTTGTCGTAAATGGTCATAAAATCGTGCGGTTCAGAGGTCATTTTCTGCCCGCAGCCTGCGGCGTTGCAGAGCTTGTAATGCTCGGTTTCGTTATATGCCCATGTGGCTCTCGGGGTGTGGGAGCATACCGTTACCTTTATCTGCACTTTGTTAGTCCCAAGCGCTGCGTCCTGCACGGCGGCGGTATCGTAGTTTTCGGGGTCGTATGTGCCGCATACGTAAAATTCCTGCGCGGAATCCGACTTTGCGGGGTCAAAGCTTACCGTGGAGTAGTCCCATGTTATATCAAAGGTAACTAGCCCGTTTTCCTCGGTTTCAGCCACAACGTATTTGGGCAGACCGTTCTTTACATCGTCCGCTGTTGAGCCGTGCGGGAACTCCTTATCGGCAATCGGCAAGAGGCTCGTGATTTTCATCTTGCGGGTGACGGGGAACTTTGCAACGACCGTAAGCGAATTGTCCTTGTTTATCGTAACGGTATCCGCGGGAATGCCCGTTACCGCGGTGTTCTCCGAAAACTGAACGCCGCTATTGGGCATAAGCGTTACAGTAAGGGAGTACAGCGTGTCGTAGCTTGCGTTACCCGTTACCTGCATATTTCTGTTGTATACGTTTCTCCAGCAGTAAGAGCTTATGTAGGCGTTGGCGGAGGTGCAAACGGGCGTGCCGTAAGCGGCGTTCGCCTCGGGCGCGTCTACCGAAAGGGAAACGGAATCCGCCGTTTTCGGCGCGGGAATGCTTATCTCCTGCGGCGCGCTCGCGTAGTCGCACTCGCACTCGCCGTGCAGCTCCTCGCCGACAATGTAGGCGTGGTATGTAGACGGGTCCATTCTGCCCGCCTCGTCGGAGAGTGTGAACTTTTTATTAACCACCTCGCCGTAGTAGAGGACCTTTGCGCCCTCCTCGTAAAAGCCCTTGTCGGTGATTACCACGGATACGCGGTCCATTCTGTCCGCGCCCTGCTGCTTGGTGTAATCAACCGTTACGGTGTTAGCGCTGCGCGTGGGCGTGCCTTTGGGCGTTAAAACCATGTCGTCGAGCTGCAGCGTGAGCTTGTAGGTGTCCTTGTGTTCCTCGTCGGGTATGTCCACCTTTGATGTGAACAGAATGCTGTCCGACCTGATGTTCATCATAGGGCTTACGCCTATCGTAGCGCTTATGTCAAACACGCTTACGTTGTTTTTGGTTACCTCGTCCACTCTTATGATGTCGGGGTAGTACTCGTTCTTTTGCTTTCTCAGCACAAGCGGCGTTGCGATTTCGTCCCTGTACGTGCAGCATAGCCAATAGCTTATCTTGCTGCCGTATTCGTCTTCGGCAGTCTTGCCAAGGTAGGTTTTTGCAAGGCCTTTCAAATCAAAGCGGTCGAATTTAGGGATACCGTATTTTGTATCCAGATGCGCGCCCGTCATGGGGAAGAAATAGGTGTTTGTGAAACGCATACTGCAAACGCGTCTTCCCTGCCTCGGTCCTCCGTTAGCAGCGCCCCTTGTGCTTTTCGCAATGAGCGCTCTCTCCTCGTCGGTAAACGCGGTGTTATAAAACGTGCTGTTAAGCCACTTTTTCAAGGGGCTGTTATCATATATCTTACTGATGTCAATGTCGTCGAAGTTCTCGTTGCCGTTGAGCATTGACTTCTGGTCGACGATATTGTCGCAGTCGAGAGTCAGCACATTTTCGCTTATACCGTAGCTTTCGCCGCCGTACTTTTCCATAACGCGGAATCTTAGCGGGCAGCCCTTGTAGCTGCCGAAGTAAACAAGGTCGCCGCTCCAGTAGTCCTTTGAAGCGCCGGGTCTTTCCAGCTCGTTTAGCCGCACGCCCGTAACGGTTTTGGGCGACTGCGCGCTCGCTGTGTCCGCCACGCCCGCAGGCTTCGGAACAAACGCTATAGCCGCAGCAATAGCTGTCGCCGTCAGGGCGCTGACGGCGCGTTGAATCAGTTTTTTCATATAATTCCTCCAAACTTATTGCTAAGCAATTATAGATATTATACTATATTCTGGCTGTAATGTCAACATATTTTCCCACAAAATATGCCCCGCCCGTGGGTTCACGAGCGGGACTTCCGTTCAGAATTTCACTATATCAAAAAGGTTCTGCGTGATAAGCCAGTTTGGCACGTAGCAGCGGTTTACAGTCCACCAGCTTGCGCCCGCAAGCCCGTACTCGTTTATAAGCTCAAGCTTTGCGGCTATGGAGCGCGGGTCGTCGAACCACACTACATGGCGCGTGCCGTTTTCGGTGTAGTTGAAGTAGGGGGTCTGCGCAAGCTCGTCGTACTGTATCTCCGAGCCTGTGCGCACCGCGAGGTCCGCAGCCTGCGCAAGGCCTATGCTCTGCGCCGCCGTTCCGCGCATATAGGGCAGCGTCCAGTCGTAGCCGTAGTTTGGCATACCCATAAGTATTTTTTCCGGCGGAATTTCCGTTACGGCGTAGTCAAGCACGCGCCGCACTTCGTTTATTGGCGATACCGCAAGCGGCGGGCCGAATGTATACGTCCGTTATCATTATAGTGTAAGTTTAGATATCGTACAACCCCTTAGCAATATAAGGTCACCTCTAAAAACCTTGTTTGAGTGAAAATGTGTATAGCGCACCGACTGCTTCTGTCAACAAGCGAAATTTCTGATGTGACGGCGTCCATGCCGTCACTCGGTTATTTCGCTTCGCAACGTCGTGTTGCACCTCCTCGTAAGGCATACAGCCTTACTTCGTCGGCTTTCATCGCATTCGGCGCACTCTACCCATTTTCCCTTTTCAAACCGGTTTTTAGAGATTCCCATAATTAAGCGGGGTGATTTTATGGGAACGATACTTACATTTACCGCGCCGTGCGGCGCTGCCGGATTACGCGCGCAGGCACGAGCTTGAAATAGGCGCGGTATACGAGGAGATAGTTTCGGGCGAGAGCATTGAAGCGCGCCCGAAAATGAAGCTGCTTTTGCAGGAAGTCGCGCCGCGCCGTTGGGCGGGCGTGCTTTGCATGGACATAGACCGCCTTGCGAGGGGCGACAGCGCAGACTAGGCGCAGGTGTCGAACACGTTTCGCATTTCGCAAACGCCTATAATTACTCCCGCGAGGGTGTGCGACCAGACCCGCGAAAGCGACGAGGAGTACGTTGATTTCGAGCTTTTTATGGCGCGGCGCGAGTACAAGGCGATTTCCCGCAGGGGCGGCGAGTGGAGCGGTGCTTCGGTGCGGGACATACTGCGAAACCCCGTGTACTGCGGCGAAATACGCTGGCAGTACCGCAGGCAGGAAAAGTCGCTTGCAGACGGCAAAACCGTAACGCGCAGGCGCAGAAACGACTGCTGTATAATGGCGCAGGGACTGCACCACGCGCTTGTAAGCGCCGAGGACTTCGCCCGCGCGCAGCAATGCCTTGACGCGAGCAGGCAGCCGCGCAGCAATGCCTTGACGCGAGCAGGCAGCCGCGCACCAAGTCCTGCACCGAGCTTCGCAACCCGCTTGCGGGGCTGATTTGTTGCGGTATGTGCGGCGCAATGATGACAAGGGTAGGCGCGGGCGGCAGGAATCGGAAATACTCCGCTGCCCGACCCGCGGCTGCAAGAATGTTTCCGCAAGGCTTGCGCAGGGCATAGCGCCGCTTTTCCCGCGGTGGGGGGCGGACTAGCGCGCTCAGCCGCCGCTCATGGCGTTGTAGGCGGTCTGCGCCGCTTCAAGCGAGATGTTGCAGCCCATGCGCCACACGCGCACCTTGGCTGTAACCTCGTCAATGCAGGAAAGCAGCGCGCTCATTCCCGCAGGGTCGCTCGGGCGAATCGTCTGGTCAAGCAGCGGGAACACCGCGTCCTGCGCGGGTATGGGCGCTATGCGGTTC
Source organism: uncultured Oscillospiraceae bacterium (assembly GCA_934462925.1). Lineage (GTDB taxonomy): Bacteria > Bacillota > Clostridia > Oscillospirales > Ruminococcaceae > CAG-115. Next base: position 127,992 of record CAKSIT010000002.1, read on the forward strand.
TCGGGGCTTCTTTCAAGAATGCAGATTCCCTGTAACGGAAATTCCGCGTTGAGATTGAGGTCGCTCTTACCGCTCCACGGCGTGCCGCACGCTGTTACCTTGCCGCCGCGCAGCATAATGGCGGGCTTGTCGTCGTTGAGTATCCGCGCGCGCTCGCCAAAAAGCTTTAGCCAGAGCGCCGTGTGCGTGGATTTGCCCGTGCCGCTTGGCGCGGAGAAAAGGTACGCCCGCCCGTCTACCGCGACCGCGCTTGAATGCAGCATGAATCCGCCCCTTTGCGGCAGCGCGCTGTAAAAGCATTCCGCCGTGTATACTATCTCGGCGTTGTCGCTGTCAAGCCCCGTGCGCGCGCTCAGTTCTGCAAGCGCCGCCGCGTTATACGGAATGCTTATGTCGGGGGCAGCCCCGCTGCTGGGGACAGCGCTGTCTAGCAGGAATTTTTCCGCGCGCGCCGTCATTGTCGGGCAGCGGAAGTCGCAGCCTACGATAAAGCCGCATATTTTGTAAAGTCTGTACATAGTCCTCCCTACGCAAAGCGCCGAGCGCAATACACGCTCGGTGCTCCTATTTTCGGTTTTTCAGAATGTCCCGATTTCAGGCCGCAGACTTAGTTCCACTCGCCGTTGCCAAGGTCGAAGTTGATGTTGGTGTTGGTTTCTGCGTTGAGGTTGCCGCCGTTAGTCATGCCGCCTGCAGAGGGGCTGCTCGCGGTGATGATGTCCTCGGTGGTGAACGCGGTTATCTCAATTTCGGGTCTGATGTATGTCTTTTTCAATGCTTTATCCTCCTGTAACTCAGCCTAATCCGTTGATAAGCTCAAACTTAACGGAGATGTCGCCCCACGAATCCTGAACGTTCGTGAGTCTGAAAACAATGTAGTTCTGACCGCTGCCGTTGTAGTTGTCGCCGTCCTTGACGTAGGTAACGTCGGTGTAGTATGTGCCGAGAATGAGAGAACGTGAGAACGTCTTGCCGTCCGCTCTCTTAAAGGTTATTCTTGCACCTCTGAAGTTCTTTGCGTCGTCCTCGGAGATGGAGAACATGATAAGCATATTCTTTGTGCCGTCGCTGTTAACGGTGGTAACGGCGGGGTCTATCTTAGCGTAGTCCTTGGGAATGCTCGGATACTTCTTGGTGTCCTTGATGTTCTGCGCTGCCTTGGTAACGGTTACGGTGCAGGCTGCGCTCTTGCCGCCCGCAGTTGCGGTGATGGTTGCAGTACCTGCCGCTACGGCGGTAATCTTGCCGTTAACAACGGTTGCAACCTTTTCGCTAGAGGAAGTCCATGTTACGGTCTTGTCTGCTGCGTTGTCGGGCAGTACGGTTGCGGTAAGCTGTGCGGTCTCGCCTGCCTTAAGGCTAACGGCGGTCTTGTCGAGCTTAACCTCGGTTACCTTTACAGCCTCAACGGTTACTGTGCATTCAGCGCTTACAGTACCTGCTGTCGCAAGAATTTTCGTTGTGCCTACTGCCAGCGCAGTAATGTTGCCGTTTTCATCAACCGCAGCAACATTTTCGCTGGAAGAAGTCCATACTACCTTGTCGGTAGAATCGGCGGGCGTAACTGTTGCGGTAAGCTTTGCCTTGTCGCCTACGCTCATGGTCTTGCTGTATGCGTCAAGTGCAATGTTCGTTGCGGGGATAGCCATATCGGTTACGGTAACAGCACACGTTGCGGTTTTTTGGGCTATTTCCATTTGTAGGCCGCCTGCCAAGACTGGGGCGGTAGCGGTTACTGTGATAGTTGCCGTGCCTGCCTTTACGGGCGTTACCAAGCCGTTCTTGTCAACGGTGGCAACGTTCGGGTCGGAGGACTTATAGGCGATAGTAAGGTTGGAAAGCAACGCGCTGTCAGGAATTGTTTCGACAGTAAGCTGGCGGCCGTCCGCGCCCGCAACAAGGTTGAGAGTTTCATGGTTAAGCTTTATGCTGCTGAGCTTATAAGCAATATCAGCTTCCAGCATTGTTTGGGAAAGCTCATATCTGTCAGCCGCGTCGCCTATAAGTTCTATTGTGATGGAGTAGGACTTTTTGTCAGCCGAAATCTGCGGGTCAGATACGGTGAAATCCGTGCCTTTTACAAGGCTTACATCTTCAAGGGTTTTATAGTCAAAAAACCTGATTGTAAAGTTTGCGAGCGCTTTCTCAACAGCCTCTTCAACGTTATTGTCGGTTACAGTAAGAGTGTCCAGAACAGTAGGGGAGGGGGAGAGCTTTTTCTTGTTAACGGTGAAAAAAACGGAATGGCTTACGTCGCCTGCGATTGCGGTAATCTTGGCTTCGCCCGCCTTAAGCAGGGTAACTTTGCCGTTCTCGTCAACTGTTGCAACGGTGGGGTTTTCAGAAGCCCATTCAACCTTATCTGCGCCGACAGCGCCCTCGGGAAGTACGGTAGCCTTAAGGTTTATCGTATCGCCGTAGGTGTACGATTCAGCTACTTCTTTGTCGTTTGTGTCGGTGATTTTTACGCTTTCAACGGCAACTGTGCCGGGGTTGAGGGTGACGGTATCGCCTATAGCAAGTTTGGCAAACTTATCATAGCTGTCAAGGTTCTCCGCATAGAACTGAATGCCACAATCCATTACTGGGTCACTATCATCCGCCGATATGCTATCCACAAGATAGCTAAGCGTTTGAGGGTCGCTGGAAATTGAAACAATGTTGGAATGATACCAACCGCCCCAATCCGCTCCGGTCTGAACGTAAATCATCATTTTGATGTCGCTGGTTTTTAACCCAAGCGTATCGGAAACATACTTTATTCCGGAGTAAGAGATGCTCTTGTATTTTGCCTTAAGGTCAGCTACTGTTGAGGACTTATATGTTATTCCCTCTATATTAAAGGGTATTAACACCTTTAGAGCCTCGACTTCAGTAGGAGGAGTAGTACTGTAGTCCTTATCAAGTTGTTTTGTCAATGTAATGGGAGTGTTGCCATATTCAAAATTAAGCGGCACTCTTGTATCTGTATCAACGGTTGCCTCTAATGAATCAATTTTTACTGTTCCTGCGTTTTTATTCTGAATCATAATTTGGGTGACCTTACTTTTATGCTCAGAATCAAGCTGTACTTTTATTGTGCCGCTCTCGTCATAAGACTCTGAAGAAACAGGCTGGGCTACTCCGTCGTAATAAACCTGTACCAGCACCTGTTCTACAGTAGAAGCGCTGTATTTAAGCACCAGAAAATCATAATCCGATAAATCCAGCGGAGTAGAATATTTCATTCCTATACCAGCCCAACCCGAGATATAATTTATGGTACTTGTTGCTTCATCGTAGGTTGTGCCGCTCCATATTTCGTTAAAATCCGCTGCTGTATGGCTAATGCTCATGTTGTCCACAGCGCCCGCCGAAATTTCGCAAACAATAGCAGAGCTTACGGCCATTATACCTGCCATTGAAGCCGCCATTAAACGTTTTAGTTTCATATAGTCCTCCTGTGTAATAAATTTTTCCACGCGGAAAATAGTACCTCACTATCAATTATAATAAATATGAAATTAAAAGTCAAGCTGTAAATGTGTTACGGCAAAAATTCAGCAAATAGGACTGTTTACCGAATGGAAAATTGTGCATTTTGACTATACCCGGCCCGTATTGACTTTTCGCGGACAATCATATATAATTAAGATGAATATTTATGGAAAGAGGTCTGCACATGAAAATTAAGGACGGATTTATGCTGCGTAAGGTAGGCGGGCAGTACGTTGTAGTGGCGCTTGGCGAGGCGAGCCGCAGCTTTAACGGCATTATAAGGCTCAATGACACAGGCAGGCTGCTGTGGGAGGAGCTTGCCGCGCCAAAAACCGAGCAGCAGCTGTGCGAGGCGCTTCTTGCGGAATACGACGTAACGCCGCAGCAGGCGCAGGCAGACGTCGCTGCGTTTGTGCAAACGCTCAAAAAGGCGGCGCTCCTTGTCTGATACATACAGCCTTTCGGAATACGCGGACGTCATACGCGAGGTGCTTGACAGCGGCGGGGAGTTCACGCTGTACCCGCGCGGCACAAGCATGCTGCCGCTTATCGTCGAGGGGCGCGACAGCGTGACCCTTGAAAAGCGCGCGGTAAGCGTGGGCGATATAGCGTTTTATCGCCGCGCGGACGGCTCGTTTGTGCTGCACAGGGTGGTGGGCTTTGAAAACGGCGCTTACACAATGTGCGGCGACAACCAGCTTACCCTTGAAAAAGGCGTTGCGCCGCAGCAGGTGATAGCCGCCGTAAAATACGTTACCCGCCGCGGCAGGCGCGTGGGCGGCGCGGGCTACAGGCTGTACCTTTTACTGTGGCGCAGCTTTTTTATTCGCAGGGTCTATTTCAGGCTTCGGAGGATTTTTCATGGCTTTGGGTTCTGACCGCGCCGCGCTGCGCCTGCTTTTGAGCCGCACGCACGGCAGGCGCGCGGCTCTCGCGGCGGTGGTAGTCGGCAACGCCCTGTTCGCGGCGGCGGGGGCGGTTTTCGCGCTCTTTTGCCGCGGGGTTATCGACAGCGCGACAAGCGGCAGCAAAAGCGGCATTATCGGCTACGCCGCGCTTTTGGGCGCAACGGTGCTGCTGCAGCTAGTGCTGCGGCTCGTGTGCAACCGGCTCTCGGAAAAAATCCGCGCGGGAATAGAAATGGAGCTGCGGCAGGAGCTTTTCGCAAGCCTTATCTGCGCGCGGACTGAGGACGTTTCGCGCTACCACACAGCGGAGCTTATCAACAGGCTGTTCTCGGACGTTAAGATATGCGCGGACGGCATTGCGGACATCATTCCCGCGGCGGTGAACCTTGTAACGCAGCTTGTTTGCGCGGGTACGCTCATGATAGTGCTTCAGCCGTGGTTCGCTGCGGTGTTCGCGGCGGCGGGGCTTGTGATGTTCGCGGCGCTGTGCCTGCTGCGCGGCCGCCTTAAGGGGCTGCACAAGCAGGTGCAGGAAAAAGAGGGCAGGGTGCGCGCGCTCATACAGGAAACGCTCTCGAACCTGCAGGTGGTGCGGGTTTTCGGGGCGGGGCGCAGAATGCTCGGCAAAAACGACGAGAACCAGCGCGCGCACTACCGCGTGCGAATGAAGCGGCGCGCGCTCGGCATAACGGCGGGCGCGGGCTTTGCGCTTATATTTCAGTCGGGGTTCGTGCTGGCGCTCGTGTGGGGCGGCTTCGGCATATTCAGCGGGTCTATGAGCTACGGAACGCTCACGGCGGTATTGCAGCTTGTAAATCAGCTTCAGTCGCCGTTTGCGGGGCTGTCGTCCCTTTTCCCGCAGTATTACGCGGCGATAGCCTCCGCAGAGCGGCTGGGGGAGATTCTCGGACTGGCGCAGGAGCGCGCGGCAGACCCCGCGCGGCGCAGCGGGGATTTTGAGGAGCTTAGCATAAGCGGGGTGCGTTTTTCCTACGGCGCGGGAGATATTATCGAGCGCGCGGACATGACCGTAAAAAGGGGCGAACTTGCCGCGCTTACGGGCGTTTCGGGCGGCGGAAAGACCACGCTGTTCAGGCTTATCCTCGGGGCGTACGCGCCGCAGGAGGGCGGTATTGTGATACGCGCGGGCGGCGCGGAGCTGTCTGCGGGCGGCGCGGTCGGGGTGTTCGCGTATGTTCCGCAGGGCAACTGCCTGTTTTCGGGGACGATTCGCGAGAACATAGCGTTTGCGCTCTCCGCGGACGACGAGCGCATAATGCAAGCCGCCCGCACAGCGTGCGCGGAGGGCTTTATACGCGAGCTGCCGCACGGGCTGGACACGGTAATCGGCGAGAACGGGCTGGGGCTGTCCGAGGGGCAGGCGCAGCGTATCGCGGTGGCAAGGGCGGTGTACAGCGGCGCGGACTTTCTGCTGCTTGACGAGGCGACATCCGCGCTCGACGGCGAAACGGAGTCGCGCCTGCTTAAGAACATAGCGGCGCTCGACGGGAAGACGGTGCTTATCGTAACGCACCGTCCCGCCGCGCTTGAGATATGCTCCCGCAAATTCACGCTTAAGGACGGTATAATAAATGAGCAGCGTTAGCGAGTACAAATATCTGATAATGCTTCTGCGCTCCGTTCTGGAAGGGCGCGAGCTGCCAGCGCAGCCTGCGCCGCCAGCGCAGCCTGCGCCGCCCGCGCTGCCGGCGCCGCCCGAGGGCTGTGAGCTGAACGCGCTGCTTACAATAGCGCAGCGCCACAGCGTTGCGGGTATGGCGTACTACGCGCTCGAAAAGCTTACGCTTCCCGAGGGCGCGCTGAATGCGCAGTGGCGGCAGGTGCGCGACAAGGCGCTTGTAAAGGACATCATTCAGCAGCAGGAGCTTGAAACGCTCGGCGCGGCTCTGAGCGGCGCGGGGGTGCGCTTTCTGCCGCTTAAGGGCAGCATAATAAAGTCGCTTTACCCGCAGAGCGATATGCGCACCATGTCGGACATAGACCTGCTTATAGACGAAAAAAACGCCGAAAAGGCGCGCGACATAATGGCGGGACTGGGCTTCTCCTGCGAGCATTTCGGCTATGATATTCACGACATATATTACAAGCCGCCCGTAATGAACGTTGAGATACACCGCGCGCTTTTCGGCGAGGACGGCAGGGAGTTCCGGAAAATATTTGCAGACCCGTGGAGCTTATGCAGGGCGGATGGCGCAAGATACAGCTTTACGCCCGACGCGTTTTTCGCGTACGTGCTGGCGCACGCCGTAAAGCACCTCGAGGAGGGCGGCACGGGTATCCGCTCGATAATGGACCTGTGGGTGTGCGCGCATTCGGATATGGGCATAGACGCGGCGCGGTCGCTTGATATGCTCGCCCCCTCCGGAAAGAGCCACATTGCCTTTCAAATGCTGGCGCTTTCCGAGGTGTGGTTCGGCGACAGGCTGCCCGACGAGAATACGGAAAAGCTCGAGCGGTACATTTTTGGCAGCGGCACTTACGGCACGGTGGAGAACTCCGCCAAAAACAGGATAGAACGCGCGGGCGGCAGGCCGGCGTACCTGCTGCGGCTTATATTCCCCACGTTTGAGCGCATGAGGGAACACTACCCCTTGCTCAAAAAAGCGCCCGTGCTGCTGCCGTGGTGCTGGCTTGTAAGGCTCGTTACAAAGCCGTTTATTAACCGCAGGCAGAACGCGGAAAAGCTGCGCACGCTGCTTAAAAAATAAGGCGCGGGCTTACTGTGTTCATAGCTGGCGTATGTATACGTCCGGCGTCATTATAGTTATTCTGCACTCGGATTTACAGAAATTTCCGCCTTTTAAGTATACGGCATATTACCCGGTCGGATATAGATCCCCGCAGGGGGATTCGGGGAATGCAGCTTTCCGACTGCCTTTAATTTGTTTACGGAAAAAGCGGCGTCACGTTAAGCGTGAAATTGCAGCGGTCAGTGTTTCCCCTGGTATTGCGCTCCGTTTTTATGTATTCAGCCCGGCTGATTATCGTCTTTAGCAGGCGGTTTTTCTCCTCCGGTGTGGACTGCGCGTAAATATCCATCACACGCTCCGTCCCGGGGATTATCTGCGCATAAAGCTGCCAATCGCCCTCAGCCTCGCTGACTGCCTGCTCAGCCTGCCGCAGATTCTCCGAAAGCTGCGCCCTTCGCTTTTCGAGCGCTTCCATACGCTCCCGAAATTCCCCGGCGGAATACACCCCCTGCTCCAGAAACGAATATATTCTCTCGCGCTGGCTGTCAAGTTTGGCAAGTTCGGCGCGCACCTTATCGGCTGACGTACGCTCCGCTTTCGCATTATCCGCGGCAGGCTTGCGGCTGACATTCACGCGGCAGTCGTTGAGCCACCGCGCCACGCCCTCAGCGAGAGCGCTTTCAACAAGCTCCAGCTTTGCGGACACATTGCTGCAATTCCGATTCGGGCAGCGGAGCGTGTCGCTGTGGTTTCTGCTGCCCGTCCCGAGCCTTGTCATCATGCTGCCGCACATACCGCAGTACACCAGCCCGGACAAGGGATTGCGCAGCTCCGTGCTTTCCTTTTTGTGCGGTATCCTGCGGCTGTTCAGAAATTGCTGCGCCCGGTCGAATTCCTCCTCGCATATCAGCGCCGGGTGCAGACCCTGCGCGATTATGCAGTCGGGATTTTCTCTCCGATGGGTCGTGACGATACCGTCTGCCACGCTCTTTTCCTCTTTTCGGTACTGCCAGCGAATCTTGCCGCAGTAAACCGGATTTTTCAGGATATCCTGAATCGTAGCGCCGCTCCATGAGCTGCCCTTTCGCGGCTCAATTCCCATCATATCGAGCCGTCTTGCGATGGCGTTACAGCCCATTCCTCTGATACACATGGAGTATATCTGCTTCACCGTATCGCTTTCGGAATTCGGAGACAGGGTAAATCCTCGTCCCCGCTCAACTTTGACTTTATCGTAACCGTAGGGCGGCGTGCTTCCGATAAAATGCCCCTCCTTTACGGAAGCGATACGCCCTCGCATTATTCGTCGGGAAATCGCCTTATATTCCCGGCGAGCCATGAACAGCTCGAAATCAACGTATTCCTCATCGCTTTCACGGCTCTGGTCGTACACCTTTGACGGCGTGATTATCAGCGTCCCGGAAATACGGAATGTGTTCGATACTCTCGCCTGGTCCGCGCTGTTTCCTCTCGCCAGACGGTCTATATCCATGCAGAGTACTCCCGCCCAGCGCCCCTGCTCCACCTCCCGCAGAAGCTGTTTCATTTTCGGACGTGCATCAATGCTTTCGCCGGAAATGATCTCTTCATAAACAGCGCCTATTTCCAGCCCGTGGTGAGCCGCATAGTCGAGAAGCGCTGCCCGGTGTCTTGCCAGTGTTTCGCCCTGCCCCATGGCTTCTGCGTCAAGGTCTGCCCGGGATTTTCGCAGATAAACAGCGTACATTGCTAGCGCACAGGCATTTCACGACTGCTCCGCAGATCTCCACGGAGTTGTCGGAGCTGCAATTCCTGCGCTATCTGCTCGGCGGTGCTTCTCATGTTCTCACGACGAACGGCAATCTCCTGATCGCTGGAGTTTATATACCCATCGTTGCTGAAATTCACGGCGGCACCGCACGAAGCAGTGTAGGATAATATCATGCCCATATTCATCACCTCGTTTGATTATATGGCGTATTGGTTGTACAGTATCTCCTTTCCCGGACACTTAATAAACGATGTTGTATAATAAAATTTGACGCATATCAGTCTGTTTTGGTTTTACCTCTTGATTTTTTTTGAAATTTATGTTATACTTTATATAAACTAATTTCTTTCTGTAATTTTCAAGCATTAAATATATCGCCGCAAGATTTGCAGTGCGTGTTTACAATAAGCAATGTCTATTTATAGGCGTAATAGCACTGGGCGGCGTATTGATTCATCAGACGCTCAGAAACCGTGCAATGTTACTTTGGAAGATAAATCCGTTCCACCTGCCCGCCATTTGCTAACATGAGAATTTCAGAGGTGACCAAGTATGAAAAAGAACTATAAATGCAGGGTGACAATAATTATGACGATTCTATCACTCCTTTTAGGATGCAGCGGAAATAAAAAATACAATGCCGGTGACATTGTCGGCGCCAGTACCTCGTATTACGGCACAGAGCGCGACCCTGTGTATGCATTCTCCCTGCAAAAGCAGGACGAAAACTGGCTTTTTTCTGCGAGCTGCTATGTGCAGAGTAAGGAAGGCCTGTATACATCTTTCGATTCATTCCCTGTTCCGGCTGAAGACGCGGAGGGATTCCTTGAGATCATCAGAGATGAAGACGAGATCAGCCGGCTCAGCAAATACCGACCGCTGAGTATTCTCCATGCAGCCGACGCACCGACGAACAGCTCCGTAATGACTTTTTCCGATGGAAACAGCATAGAAAAGGAAACAGCTTTCTGCGACAAGGCGCTCAGATATCTCTATTCTCTTGCAGAAAAGCACTATGATACGGCAGAAAACGTTGAAATAACGTCTGTCTTTGTGAGCTGCAGCAGCATGGATTATTCCTCTTCATACTCATATACGCTTGAAAAGGATGATAACGTCTGGTATTTTTCGTTCGACGCGGTTATCGACGGCAGCGGCGCACATACAGAAGTTGAAAGACAAAAGATAAATGAAAACGACGCGGAGGAAATACTCCGGATCATAAAAAACCGGCAGCTCGTAACGATGGTCAGACAGTATGAGGAGCCGGACGACGACGGCTTGATCGCTCTTGATGAAACCACATACAGACTCTCGTTTGACTTTACGGACGGTATATCAAAATCCGCACCGATAGAAGCAGGAGAAGAACTCATCAGCGCTTTCTATGCACTTGCAGCAGAACAGATACATCAAGGCTGATAATCCTTATTATGCAGAAAAGACCCGCATGTAACTCTTTGGATCAGGAAAACAAATCCGCTCTGAGAACCACCCCGAAACGGGGAGAAAGGAAAGCTTTCGCCTGTCGAAGCTATGGTAAAGATCATGATCATGAACAGAATTACTTCTCTCATCTCAGCGATATCTATCTTTATTTTCTGTATTTCCGGATACAGAATCGAAAACGCTGGATTTGACGACCTGAAAGCCATCGCAATATCTGCCGCCCTTTCCTACCGCACACTGGCATGGAACGGCAGCATTGACACGGACACGCCGGAGTTCGCATGGAACACGGCGGGCTGGTATGCGGCATACAAGGCGAATCTTGAATTTTCAGACGACGCCGTGCTGTCCGAGGACCAGCTGAAGGAAATTCAGAGCATCATACTGAGCGGGAAGACTGCCGCAGCACCTCCGGATACAGTCAACGCCAAAAGCGTGGTTCTTGACGGTAAAACCTGCTGGGAATTCCCCGAAATCAACGAATATTTTCATTCGTATCTCGGAGTTTCCTCTGAGGTGAACTGCGAGAAAACCGGAGACAGCATGTATGTAGTCACGATACGCGAGCATCTGCGCTTCAACGCAGTCGAGGAGATCGTATTCAGCATCGGGTTCAATAAGGAAAACGACGGCTATTCACTCTCCGAGTTCAGCCGCAGCGAGTTTTACGACCTTGATTTTACGCCGGAACTTCTTCATGACGCAAATCTTCTTTCAAACCTGCTCCCGATATACGGGAATCTCACCATTACCGAGGATTATTCAAACGGATTCGGGGCGATCTCCCATTCGGTGAAAACTGACAACGGATATGCTTTCTGGATTGATGGAGGTTCGGTTGGACACTATGACGAGTACAGCTTCTACACCGGCGATAACGGCAAGGTCAGCGTAATGCCTGCCGACACTTCGCCCGAATGGCTGGACGATTACGTTGCCAACATGATGCTTCCGGGCGATGGAGTGGACTTTATCCGCCTCACCTGCACTCAGGAAGAAGAAATATTCTTCATAGATTATGGTCCTTCAAGCACCGTATATACTGTTGACCGCGGAACTCTCGCACTGAAGAAGGTCGAGTCGTTCGATGAAAACGACGTGTCGTACTACACGGCAAAGTTTGACTATGGCAAGAAAGTTACCGAGCCGGATACGATTGCAGCGTGGAAAAAGCCGCTGCGCACCGTGACGCTCAACCTGCTCTACTCTGATGGCAGAACGGTAAAACAGACTTTCCGTATCCCCTCGGACTGGGAGTTTGATGCGGCTGAGTACTGTCGGTGGGGTACGGTGTACATGAATAAAGGCTGCACTAAACCGTATAAATATCCGGGGGACGGGATAAACTACACACTTTATGTCTGCGAAGGCGCAGGCTGAAGTCATAAATCATTCTGAAAGGAGTTTAACAATGGGAATCTTCGACAAACTGAAAAGCACGGCCAATCAGGCGATCAACACAGCCGCAAACTCGGCAGCGTCTGCAATAGGCTCAAAACGCGAGACTTTCACCTTCACCGCGCTTCCCGAAAGCCTGGCGGAGATGCAGGCGCTTCCGGAGGCTTGCATGGATTCGCCGTTCAAGACGGCTGCCCTGACTGTCCTCGCACTTTGCGCTTATGCGGCGGACAAGAATATCGGCACTGAGATGCTGAATTTCCTGCGTGGACCGCGACCCCTGAACGGACAGGAGATATCTTTCCTGAATGACCGGTTTCGTGACGGAAAGACGTATCTGCCGTTCACTTACTTCGCCGGCTCGACACCTGAGAACAACTATACTCCCGCACAGCCATACACGATCGTTATAGAATCGAATCACGTATCAGGTCAGGAGCCCGGCTACATGAAGCTCTTTATTCCCTGCGGCGGGGCAGATTCCCCACGGCCGATAAAGCTGCGTCAGCGCGGTTCTGATGGTAAATGGTTTCTGTGGGAACAGTATCTGCTGACAGGCGTCCGCACGCCGAAATCTGAGGACCCGTGGGCATAACTCGTTTGCTGGATCAATGAGCTGTATACCAATTGACAAAGGAGGCGTCACAATGAACATTATCGGAAAATGGAAAGTCAGGGAATTACTGTTCCCCGCTGACGGCGGCACGGTGTCCTACACGCCGGACAATCTGCCTGAGGGAGATTGCGCTGACGAGATCGTCATGATGCTCACGAACAGGATCGAATTTACCGAAGACGGCTTGATGAACACGCTTATGCGCGTTCCTGAGGATAAGCTTGAATTGGCAAAGTCGCAGGGCGCCGTGATCGATGAGGACGGATTCGCACCGATAGAACAGACCACATGGAAAGAGGAGAACGGGAAGTTCTTCTATGACACCAAGGTCGAGGGTGAAGTTCTGGGAGAAGCTGTAGACCCGTTCGCCGAAATACCGGTGGATGAGAACGGATATCTGACCATCGCATTCGGCACGATGATCCTTGAGCGTGTGTAAGACGAATGCAGCTTGGGCGAATAATTATCGGAGGTGTACTTGCAGTGTCCTTGCTGACAATTTTTAGCGCCTGCAAAAAGCAGGAGGAGCGCCAGCCGTTTGTGCCGCCGTATGACGGAGATGACATGGCTTATACTCCGATAGACCAAAGCGTCCTTCTTGGCGTCTGGAAGACAGAAGATGGCAGCTCAGTAATCGAAGTTTCCGGAGATGAACCGCGTATGGTCGTGACCGAAAACAGGAAGCTCATATTTGAAGGCAATGTGCGGCTGAAAAAGTACGGAGCTCTTGAGTTTACTGACGTAAAAGACGACGGCAGTGAATCATATATGCCTTATATGTCACTCACGTTCAACTCTAATGAGAATACCTACTCCTATCTCAAGCTTTTTGATGGCGATAAGGTCACATTCACAAAGCAACCGGAATAAAATCAAAAAGAGCGGACTTAAAAGGTCCGCTCTCTCTTTTGCTCTGTATCAGAAATACAGAACAGCGTCTTACAAAATCGTTTATTTTTTATTGCACCCGTCTTGCCTGCACACCTTGTCATAGCAAAACTCATTTGAATGACAAGCCATCGAATTGAATCGTTAGGTTAAGGCAACACCGCACAAAGACCATATATTGTATTTTGCACGTGTCTTGCTTGCATATTTCTAGTTTGGCGCAAAAAATCACATGATTGCTCAACGGATATGTTCTGTGTTGCGCCAAACTTGCATATAGCACAATTCGTCCTAGCAAGGCGTCAGCCTTGCGTCGTCCTCATTGTACAATCTGACGAAAAATCTGACTGCGCAATACACGCACAATCTTTGTGCGGTATTGCCTTAATTCTCCGAGCCTGCTTTGCTGATAGTATCAAGAAGAGTGTTGAGATTTTCCTCGCTGTCTATGCCGCCGAGAAGCGGCTCGCCGACTATGTTTCCGTTTTTATCGATAACATATGTGGTCGGGAACGCCATTATTCCGAGTGAGAACTTGCCTGCGTCGCTTGCTGAATCAAAATAGATATTGCGGTATGAAGCACCCTTTGTTTCAAGTATCTGCTTAGCGGTTTCGATGTTCTGTTCGTTGCCGTCCAGAGTTTCAACGTTTATTCCGATAACCTCGCCGCCCTGCTCGCTTATTTCCTTGTTCAGCTTGTCAAGCTCGCCAAGTTCCGCAACACAGGGCTTGCAGCCGTTGAACCAGAAGTTCACGACCGTAAATTCATTTTCAGAAAACAGGCTGCTGTCGACCTTGTTTCCGTCAAGATCGTATCCGTCAAACTGCGGGAAAGAGTTCGCCGAAGCTGTATCCGACGCTGTATCGCCCTGCGGAAGCTGCGCTATCCGGTTTTCAATATCGCGTATTTTTTCCGCTCCTGCGCGCAGAGTTTCGTATTCCTCGTCAGTGAACTGATCCTTTGCCTTTTCAATAGTGTCAAGCAGGAACTCGCCGTAGTTCTTGCTCAGGTCGCTGTCCGTGACGTTTTTGTCCATAGCGCCAAACACCTTTTCCCACAGCTCCTGGTTTTCGGAGAGTATCTTATTTTCTTCGTCAAGCAGATCCTGTTCCGTTACAGAGCCGCTGTCCGCAGTCTGGGTATTCTGCGCCGGCTGTGAGGACTGACCCTCCTGCCCCGACTGTGAATTCTGGCTGCCGCAGGCGGTAAGAGAAAGCGCCATGATAAGGCAGGCTGTGATTGCTGTTATCTTTTTTCTGTTCATTTGGTTATCTCCTTTGTTTCATCTGAATTGCAGGCTTTATCGCCGGATTTATTTCCAAACCCGTATTTGTAGCATATTGCTCCGGTCGGGCAGGATTTCATGCACATTCCGCATCGGATACACTCGGAATGGTTGGGGCTTTTTGTGATGTCAACGTCCATCTTGCAGGCTTTTGCGCATGCGCCGCATGAAACGCACTTGCTCTTGTCAACTTTCATCTGGAAGAGCGAAACATGGTTCAGCAGCGCATAAACTGCTCCCAGCGGACAGAGCCATTTGCAAAACGGCCGATAAATAAACATACTTGCCGTGACAACCGCCAGCAGAACGCCGGTTTTCCAGGAGAACAGCGCTCCGAGAGCGCTGCGTATGCCCTCGTTTGCTATCGCCAGCGGAATAGCGCCCTCCACAACTCCCTGCGGGCATATATACTTGCAGAAGAACGGGTCGCCCATTCCAAGCTCGTTTACAACGATCAGCGGAAGCATTATAACAAAAACTGCCAGTATGACGTATTTCAAATACCTCAGCGGCTTCAGCTTTCCGGTGGACAGCTTTGGCAACGGGATCTTATGCAGAAGCTCCTGAAGCCAGCCGAAAGGGCAGAGAAAGCCGCAGATAAATCGTCCCAGAAATACTCCCATAAGAATGAGCGAACCTGTGATGTAATAGGAAAATTTGAATTTCGATGAGCCTATGACCGCCTGAAACGCGCCGATGGGACACGCTCCGGCGGCTCCGGGGCAGGAATAGCAGTTAAGTCCCGGAACGCAGGCGTATTTTCCTTTTCCCTGATATAACGTTCCCTTAAAGAAATTCGGCAGATGGATATTTGTCAGTATTGCGGCTGCCGCTTGTATCAGCCAACGAAAACGGGCAAGGAAACATATCTTTTTCGTTTTTTTCTTCTTATCCAATTCCTACACACTCCATACACAGCCGTATCGCCTTTGACAGAACAGTTTCCGCCTCTCCGCGCCATATCCCGAAACATATCATCAATATTCCGGCAAGCAGCAGAAGCGACTGTACAAGCGCTTTTTTTCTTGTCATGATTTTATCCTCCGTTCTTTGATGATATGATTATATCACAGGGAGTATAAATTTTCTGTTAAGCGGAAATTAACACAAATTTTATCTGAATGTGCTATAATATAAATACTGGTCACCTCTAAAAACCTTGTTTGAGTGAAAATGTGTATAGCGCACCGACTGCTTCTTCAAACCTCCTCGTAAGGCATACAGCCTTACTTCGTCGGCTTTCATCGCATTCGGCGCACTCTACCCATTTTCCCTTTTCAAACCGGTTTTTAGAGATTCCCTACTATTATAATGGAGGGCGGAGGACAGACAAAAATGCGTTTACTTGTTGTTGAAGATGAAAAATCCCTGCGTGACGATATCACGAAAAAGCTGCGTCTGGACGGCTATGAAGCAGACGCATGCGGCGATGGAAATGAAGCCCGTGAGCTGCTTGCCGTTGAGCGTTACGACCTGGTCCTGCTTGATATCAACCTGCCAGGCGCGGACGGAATGACCATACTGCGGGAATTTCGGACAGTAAACTATGAAACTCCCGTACTAATTCTCTCTGCACGCAGTGAGATAACCGACAAGGTGGAGGGGCTGGACGCGGGCGCGAACGACTACCTGTCCAAACCGTTCCATCTGGCGGAGCTTGAGGCGCGCATACGCAGCCTGACGCGCCGTCAGTTCATTCAGCGCAATGTCTGCCTGAAATGCGGAAAACTTGTTTACGATACCCGGACAAGGATCGCTTCAGTTGACGGCGCACCGGTCGCACTTACACGAAAGGAAACCGGAGTACTTGAATATCTCATGCTGCACGAGGGCCGTCCGGTAAGCCAGGAGGAGCTTATTGAACACGTCTGGGATGGAAGTGTGGACAGCTTCAGTAATTCGATACGCGTTCACATTTCGGCTCTGCGCAGAAAACTCCGTGCTGCGCTTGGGTACGACCCGGTCGTGAACCGTGTTGGAGAGGGCTATGTGATAGGGGGAGACGACAAATGAAAAGGCTGTCACTGCAATGGCGGATAACCCTGCTGACAGCTCTGCTGATCGCAGGGACCTGCATATGCCTTAATCTTCTGCTTTATCATTCAGGAGCTGTCAGCATTGATTCGCTCAATGGGTTTGTATTTGAATATACGCCGGATTTTTCCGAAAATCCGGACGGTCTCGCTATTGAGATATCAGACAGTCAGATGTCGGAATTTATCAGCCGGTTTTCAGATGAAGCGTATGATGTAAAGGCTGACTTCGGGCGGAAAGGCTGGCTGATAACGGTTGCAGTGACTATTGCAAGCGCCGCAATAGCCTACTTCGTCAGCGGACAGGCGCTGAAACCGCTGAGAAAACTTTCTCAGCAGGCTGAAAAGATAGACCAGGACAGTATTTCGGACATACGGCTCAATGAAGATACTGTAAAGGAATTCCGTCAGCTCAGCGTTTCGGTGAACCTGATGCTCGACCGGCTTTCGGAATCGTTCGCAACACAGCGCCAGTTTTCCGGGAATGCCGCACATGAACTTCGCACGCCGCTCGCAATAATGCAGACAAAGCTGGAGCTTTTTGCCGCAGAGCATAATAATTTGGAAGGCGATACGGCTGAGCTTGTCCGATCGCAGGCAGAGCAGCTTGACAGGCTTTCCAAGCTGGTGCATACGCTTCTTGAAATGAGCAATCTAAGTTCGGCGCCGCGCTCTGAACGCATTGAACTTGCGCCTCTCGTAGAAGAGATTATTACTGACCTTACTCCTCTTGCCGGTCGGAATGATATAACAATGGAACAGGACTGCGACAACGTCGTGATAACAGGCAGCGACGCACTGATATATCGGCTGGTATTCAATCTTATTGAAAATGCAGTCAAGTATAACCGGCGGGGCGGTTCTGTAAGCGTTTCGGTGCACAAGGAGAACAACGTTGTGGTCGTCAGAGTTTCCGATACCGGCTGCGGGATACCGGAGGAGTACCGGGAAAGCATATTTCAGCCTTTTTTCCGCGTGGATAAATCAAGAAGCCGACAGATGGGCGGCGTTGGACTCGGGCTTGCGCTCGTGCATGAAATTGCGGTACTTCACGGCGGCTCCGTCCGCGCAGAGCCCGGAAATAAAGTCGGTACCGTGTTCATTGTGACTTTGCCTGCCGGAGACGATTACTGCTGATAAATTGTTTTTTGCTTTTCAGAGGTTTCCATAATAAAGGAAATACACGCGCGGTAATTAGGAGCGCCCTTTATTCAGTATGTCCCTGTGGAACGAGACCCTTAATAAAATTCACCCAGAACAAAATACCGGCGGAACCCAAGGCGCAGCCAAGACCCGTATAGAACACTGCAATAAAAACTTCAGGCGCCAGTCCGGAATTTCTTAGCCATATACCGCCGCTCATCATGAATGCCATAATGAGATAGGATTTCAGGTCGAAAAAGTTCCAGACAGGTCTTGTTTCCTGTGGATAAGAGCGTATCCTTTTCGTATGTCTGACGCTCATTCGGTAGAACATAAACCCGAATATACCGAACACAACGGCCGATAGCAGTATGTGGACTGCCGAGATCTCATCAAGCCTGATATAAGATAACACCCCAAGGCGTGCAACGTTGAATCCTGCCGCCAGCCATACGGACCCGGCAATCGCCAGCAGGGCGCGTTTTTTTACATGATAGAAAGGATGATTCATCTGTCTGCCTCGCTTTCGTTTCTGTCGGCATTCCTCAGGGAATTGAACCCTATCAGTACAGTCCAGACGTAAGCGCAGGTCTTGGGGATCATCAGCATGCCTATCAGCGGAACTGCGTCCGCCCAGAGTACCACCGGAATGTAGAAGCCGAAACTGAGTACTATTGTGAGCCACAGAAACCGGAATTCACGGTCGCCGTTCTGCTTGGCGCTTCTGAATGTCAGAATTATTACAAGCAATCCGAGGAGCGCAAACGGAATATTGCGGAAGATGCCCCAGGAAAGCGGGGCGTCGGGGCTTGTCCATTCGTTCTGCGGCATAAGGCAGAGGATGATCCGCAGAGCCGAAAGTCCCCATACTGCCGCTGTTATTCCGCGCTTTCCGGTGATTTTGTATCGGCAGCGCCAAACGTAGTACAGAAGCACATAGAATGCCGTCATCGTCACGGAGGTGATAAGTTTTCCGATTCCAAGAGCGGTGGTGCAGCTTTCAAGACCGGTGGTGCAGAGCGCAACCGCCCTCGGCATCAGGTGGAACGAGTCCCCCGCACCGAGCGTCACCGCCATAATTCCGTAGAGGAGATACTGTTTTCTCCCCTTGCTTTTGCAGATCATGTATACTCCGAGGGTTATCACGGTTAAAAGATATATTACATCAAATGCGGTTTCAAATATAGCCTGCATATTATAGTTCTCCTTTGATTCAGCGATATAATAAACGGTCAAGGATTTCAGTCAGGACGGCGCAGTCCGGCTTGCCGTTTATTATGGAAATCGTGATGGTGTCGAGTATGTGCTCAATAAGGTCTTCCTCGCGGAATATATCCGAAAATACACTGCGGTCAACGCTTTTGTCATTCAGCAGAACTTCATGGAGTTCCCCGCGGATTTTACCGAAGCAGCGCTCCATCATGCCGCGCGCCTTCCCCTTCACAGAACCTGCGACCGATATTGAGTGCGCCGCCAGAAAATCCGGATAGTCTTTCAGTTTCTCAATGATATGCGCATAGGTCTGCGTTATATACTGCGAAAATCTGCCCCCGCTGTCCGGCGCGCTTTTTTCCAGAATGTCCTGCCACACACTTTCTATTGCGGCAACGACCAGTTCGTCTTTGTCTGAATAGTAATTGTACAGCGTTCCCGGCGCAATTCCGCACTCCTTCGCCAGAGCCCGCATATTCAGTGCCGGAAGTCCTTTTTCAGATGCAATTTTCCGACTGACTCTCATAATTTCCTCTCTTGATGTATTAGGTGGATTCATCAGCGTTACCTCCAAAATGAACATTGTTCATTTTGGAGTATATCACTTTTTTTTCGGAATGTCAAGAGGAAAATTCTGAATTGATAAGGATATGTCAGAAGGGCACATCTAAAAACCGGTTTGAAAAGTGAAAATGGGTAGAGTGCGCCGAATGCGAGGAAAGCCGACGAAGTAAGGCTGTATGCCTTACGAGGAGGTTTGACGAAGCAGGCGGTGTGCTATACACATTTTCACTCAAATAAGGTTTTTAGAGGTGACCAGAAGAAAAGAAATACGACAGGAACTACAAGGAGTCGTCGGTAAATCCGGCGCTGAAAACAGGAATAAATCGAGCGAGCCGGTCAGGAACGAAGGTACAGTACGGAACGGCAGGCTGCAAAGAACGGCGGCGTCTGCCGTTGCACCGAAATATTCCGGAAACAAAATATGTATTGGTGTGCTATAATGATATATGGTATCATGTATAGCCCCACTCATAAGTCATAATAGTTACATAATCGGCAATTTCTCCCTGTGCGCGGTAGTCGTGCGCCTCGTAGAGAATGCCCTGCTGGTCTGCGGAGATTTTGGGCGCAAGGGCGGTAACGAGTACGTAGCCGCGCTCGTGCAGCCTGTGTGCAAGGCTGCGCAGAAAGTCGTTGTAGCTCTCGCGGTCGTCGGGCGCGATGTATTCTATGTCCATATTCACGCCGTAGTAGCCCTTGCTGTCAAGCTCGTAGAGAATGGCCTCGGTGAGCCGCGCGCGCGCCTCGTCGCTTTCGAGTATGCCCGTTAGCGCCTCGGTGCTGAACGTGCCGTCGAATATGTTGGTGACTACCATAAGCGGCATTACCGCAGAGCGCACCGCCCTGTAGATAAGGTCGCTGTCATCGGGCGCGGTAAGCTCCCCCTGCGGGGTGAGCGTGTAGGAAAACAGGCTTATGAACGACAGAAACGGAATAACGCAGTTAAGCGAGTTTGTGTTTATAGTGGGGTAGGCGTAGCCGTTGGTGATTATGGGCCGCTTCTGTACGGGCGCTGCGGCGGGAATTATCACCGTGTCGCCCGCATTCAGGGAAATGGGGTTGAGGTCGGGGTTCGCTTCGATAAGCGCCTCGAGCGGCACGCCGTATTCCTGCGAAAGAGAAAAGAGGGTCTGCCCCTCGCGCAGTATGTAGCGCACGGAGTCCGCCTGTATCAGCAGGCTCTGCCCGGGGACTATGCTGCCCGTGCTTGCAAGCACGTTGTCTGCGGCTATGCGGTTTACAGGCACGCCGTATCTGCGCGCTATCTCTGCAAGCGTGTCGCCGCGCTTTACGGTGTAGATTATCATAAGTTCCTCCTTTGCTGCGCGGCTGTTACTGCCGCCGCGCGCCTATGATGTGTATGCCCTGCGCCCTGTTGTATGGGTAGGACGAAAGCCGCCTGTTGCGCGCGGGCGTTGAGTGCGCGCAGACGAATATCCTGTCCGCTTCCGCGCCGTAGCCTGCGGCTATGTGGGAGATGATGAGCGTGTGGTAAAAGCGCCCCTCGCCGTTTTCGAGCTGCACAAGGTCGCCGCGCTTAAGCTCGCCGAGCGGCGCTTCCTCGCCGTAAACGCCCGCGCCCGTGTTCGTCAGCAGAAACTCGCGCAGGAACACGACGCCCGTCCACGAAGGCGAGCGGTCGTTCAGATTTATATAGTACCAGCCGTTTTCCCGCGAGTAGTTCATAACGCCGCAGCCCGCGTAAAGGCACTGCGAGATGAAATTAGTGCAGTCCCCGCCGATAGCGTCGAAATAGTAGTAGCGCGGGTTCGCGGAGTACGCCCATTTAAGCGCGTATTCCACCGCCGCGCGGCGGTCGTAGCCTGTTTCGCGCATGGTATCACCTCCTTTAAGCTATGATATGCGCGAGCGCGCGCGTTTGTGAAGTATATTCGGCGCTAAAGCGTAGCATAATATCCTCGGGCGCACAGCGCGCCGAATTTATTTCAGGAGGACACGAATATGTCTAATCAGAACCGCACTCGTCAGAACGGTCAGAACCAGCAGAATCAGAATCAGAACCAGCAGAACGGTCAGAATCAGCAGAATCAGCAGAATCAGCAGAACGGTCAGAACAACCGCTGAAAAAGGCGGGGCTTCCCGCCTACATATAGCTAAAGCGCCGTCAAAATACGGCGCTTTTTTATTTGACAAGCCGCCCCCCGTCTGCTATGATTAAAAAGGTTTCTCATAAATTTTTCTCAACAACTCTAAAAATCGCAGCCTCAATCGTCTAATGGTATGAAAGGGGGAAAAAGTTTGGAAAACGGTACCGACTACATCTCACAGCTCTTTTCGCAGCATGGCGACGAAATACTAAGGCTATGCTTCCTGTACCTCAAAAACCGCGAGGACGCAGAGGACGCCGCCATGGAAACATTTTCGCGCGCGCTGAACAACGCAGGCAGCTTTCGCGGCGGCGCGCAGCCGCGTACGTGGCTTGTGCGCATAGCCATTAACGTTTGCAAGGATATGCTGAAAACAAAGTCCCGCCGAAACAATATGGGAAGCGACCCCCTGGAAACTATCGCTGCGAACGACGAGATTTCGCTGCACGAGGACGCTCTTGCGGTCACCGCGGCGATAGCCTCGCTTCCCTTAATATACCGCGAGGCGGCGGTGCTGCATTTGTACAACGGCTTTACCATTAAAGAATCAGCAAAAATCGCAGGCATTCCGCAGACCACTATGGCGTTTCGCATAAGGCGGGCAAAGGAGCTTTTGAGGGAACGGCTCGCAGAGTGGTTTCCCGATTTGTGAGAGAAAGGAACATAGCTATGAACGAACTGCGTAAACGTATAGACGAGGAGCTTTCCGACCTGACATTTGAGAGCGTTAAATGCAGGCGGAGCGTTCTGCAAACGACTGAAAGGAATAAGAAAATGACGTTTAACAAAAAGGCTATTGCGATAAGCGCTGCCGCCGTTGTGGCGGTATGCGGTGCTGTGACTGCGGGCGCGGTAAACAGCTGGGATTACGGCAGGCTTATAAGGGGCTTCTTCCCCGCGGCAGACGTAAGCGAAAGCGCGCAGACGTTTTCAAGCGCCGTAAGAAGCATTGACGCTAAGAACGTTACAAGCACCTTTGAAAACTACAGCGTTGAGTTTGACGGCGCGCTGTTTGACGGTACGGTGCTTATGGCTTCCGCAACGGTTGCGGGCAGGGACGGCGCGGCGTTTACCGACGGCAACTACGACTTTGCGCGCATACAGTTCCCCGAGGGCGCAAAGGGCGGCACGGGCGGCTGCGAGCTTAACGGCGACGGCACGCTCAGAATGTACTGCACCATGTTCTACGACAACGCGGACGTACAGACGGCGGCTTACACCTTCGAGGGCATTTGCCGCTATCCCGACGACCCCGACCGCTACGAGCTGCTCGACAGCGGCTCTATGTCCGTACAGTTCGGCCTTGACGCAAGCTGCGACACGCGCACCATTACGCTCACCGACCGCGACGGAAACGCGATAGAAGCCACGCTCTCCCCGATTTCCCTTAAGCTTACGCCTGCCGCCGCGCTGAACGCGCAGTACGACTACGACAGCGTAACGCTTCTCGGCGGGAACGGCGCTCTGCTTGCCGCTGAGGACATCAGGTACGCGGGCAGCGAAACCGACTCGCAGACAGGGCGCGAGAGCCGCATACTCTGCTTCACAAAGCCCGTGGATATTAACGCGGTTACTGCAATAACAGGCGAAGCGTACAAGGCGGAATAATAACGTCCCCTTGCGGGCGATTGGCACTTCTTGAATAAAAATAGCGCGCTCCATTCACGGAGCGCGCTTCTAGTTTATGCTGTTTTGCCGTTATCAGCCGAGAACTACCTCGACCTCGTGAACGCCGCCGCCGCAAACGGGGATAACGTTGCCATCAACGGCGCTGCCGTCAACGGTCATGCTCTTAACGCCCTTGCAAACGTGGTTCGGGTTCTTTACGGTGATGTTGTAGGTAGCGCCGCGGAACTGACGAGTAGCCTTCATGCCGTCCCACTCGTGGGGAATGGACGGGTCTATCTTAAGGCCGTCGAAGTCGGCTGCGATACCGAGAATGTACTGCGAAATGGCAACCATGTTCCATGCCGCCGTACCGGTAAGCCAGCTGTTCTTGCCCTGACCGAAGTTGTCGCCGGGCTTGCCGATATCCGCGCCTGCGTCCTTACCGCCTATCATCTGACCGTAAACGTAAGGCTCGGTCTTGTGAATGTCGGAGGTCTCCTCGGTGAACGCGGGAGCTATCTCGGAGTAGTACTTGAACGCCTGGTCGCCCTCGCCCGCGTATGCTGCGGCGCAGATTATCCATGCGTTGTTGTGCGTGAAGATACCTGCGTTCTCCTTGTAGCCGCCGGGGTAGGTGGAAATCTCGCCGTACTGAATGTAGTACTTTGTGAACGCGGGGTTGTTGAGTACAAGGCCGTACTTGGTGTTAAGGCGCTCGTCGATTGCGGCGAGAGTCTTCTTTGTAGCTTCCTTGTCGATGTCGGACATGATAGCGAAGCCCTGCGGCTCGATGAATATCTGACCTTCCTCGCACTCCTTAGAGCCCATCTTCTTGCCCTCTGCGTCGTACGCCCTGAGGAACCAGTCGCCGTCCCACGCGGAATCCATCATAGCCTTCTTCATCTTGTCGATTTCAGCCTGAGCCTTGGCAGCCTCGTCGGTCTTGCCGAGGTGGTTGAGAATCTTTACGTAGTTCGGCCCTGCGTAGGTGAACAGCGCGCCGACAAACGCGGACTCCGCAACCTTGGAGTAGCCGCCCTCCGCCTTGAACTTGGGGTTGGTGTAGGTCTGGAAAGACTCGCCGGGGGTGTCGGAGTAGCACGAAAGGTTGATGCAGTCGTTCCAGTCTGCGCGCATTGCAAGGGGCAGACCGTGCGGACCGAGGTTGTTTACTATGTGGTAGAACGAAACCTTGAGGTGTTCGAGCATGGGCTGCGCAACGGACATATCGTTGTCGTAGGGTACGTTCTCGTCAAGAATGCTCCAGTCGCCCGTTTCCTTGATGTACGCCGCAACGGAGAGAATGAGCCACAGCGGGTCGTCGGAGAAGTCGCCGCCGATATCGGCGTTGCCCTTTTTTGTGAGGGGCTGGTACTGGTGGTAGCAGCCGCCGTCGGGGAACTGCGTGGAAGCGATATCAATGATTCTCTCCCTCGCCCTGTCGGGAATCTGGTGAACGAAGCCGAGAACGTCCTGGTTGGAGTCGCGGAAGCCCATGCCGCGGCCTATGCCGCTCTCGAAGTAGGAAGCCGAGCGCGACAGGTTGAACGTAACCATGCACTGGTACTGATTCCAGATGTTTACCATGCGGTTAACCTTGTCGTCGGGCGTGTCAACGTTGAGAATGCCGAGCAGCTTGTCCCATGTTTCCTTAAGCTCCGCAAGACCTGCGGCAACCTTTTCGGGGGTGTTGTACTTCTCAATCATTGCGTTGCTCTTGACCTTGTTAATGGTCTTGCCGTCCGCCTCAAACTTCTCTGCAACGGGCATTTCAACGTAGCCGAGAATGAACACGAGCGTCTTGCTTTCGCCTGCTGCAAGGGTTATCTCCTTGTAGTGGGAAGCTATGGGCGACCAGCCGTCCGCAAAGGAATCCGTAGCCTTGCCGTCGAGAACCGCCTGCGGGTTGTTGAAGCCGTTGTACAGACCGATAAAGGAATCTCTGTCGGTGTCGTAGCCGTCGATAGTGTCGTTTACGGTGTAGAACGCAAAGTGGTCGCGTCTGTCGCGGTACTCGGTCTTGTGGTAGATGGTAGAGCCTACGACCTCAACGCGGCCCGTAGAGAAGTTTCTCTGGAAGTTCGTGCAGTCGTCCTGCGCGTCCCACAGACACCACTCTGCAAAGGACCAGAGCTTAAAGGTCTTTGCGCTGCCGCTCTCATTGGTGAGAACAACCTGCTGAACCTCGCCGTCGTAGTTCTGCGGAACGAAGAATGTTACCTGCGCCTTAAGGCCGTTCTTCTTGCCGGTGATGATGGTGTAGCCCATGCCGTGGCGGCACTCGTAGCTGTCAAGCTCAGTCTTTACGGGACTCCAGCCGGGATTCCATATCGCGTCGCCGTCCTTGATGTAGAAGTATCTGCCGCCCATATCGATAGGCACGTTGTTGTAGCGGTAGCGGGTAATGCGGCGCAGGCGTGCGTCCTTATAGAAGCTGTAACCGCCTGCGGTATTTGAGATGAGCGAGAAGAAGCCCTGCGTGCCGAGGTAGTTTATCCACGGGTAGGGCGTGCGCGGAGAGGTGATGACGTACTCGCGGGCAGCGTCGTCAAAATAGCCGAATTTCATGTAGACCGTCCTTCCTTGACAGGTAACGCCTGCGGTCCGCCGCGTTCCTGCAAATATGTGTAATCTGCGGCATATCAATGCCTTCAAAGAATAGTATACAACAAATCCCTGCTAATTACAAGTGCTGAAAACGGTTACAGCAAAAATCGTCTGCAATTTTTACTTAAAAACCGAAATTCGGAGCGCAGATATGGTGATTTTGACGAAAATCAAAAATATTTCGGACGGGTGTTGCGGTGGATATGTCATATGTGCTATAATAACTATGAGTGCTGATTAGACCGTCGAAAAACCCCCATACGGGGGTTTTCCGACGAAACATCTCAGCTGCGCGCACGAATTGTCGGCTTGCCGACAATTCGCACACTTGCTGAGATAGAAGATTTTTTTGCCTCGGGAAACCCGAGGCAAAAAAGAGATTTCAAAGCCCGCATACGCGGGCAAAAATGATTTTTCAACAAGCTGTACTTTACAATATAGCGATTTAAGGAGCAGAAATGTTTGAACTGAAAAAGACAGAGGGCAGAGCGCGGCGCGGCATATTCCGCACGCCGCACGGCGACATTGAAACGCCGTTTTTTATGAACGTAGGTACTGCCGCGGCTATAAAGGGCGGCATATCCAGCGTGGATTTAAAGGGACTTAAGACCCGCGTTGAGCTTTGCAACACCTACCACCTGCACCTGCGCCCCGGCGACGACGTGGTGTACAAAATGGGCGGGCTGCACAAGTTTATGAACTGGGACAAGCCGATACTCACGGACAGCGGCGGGTTTCAGGTGTTCTCGCTTGCAAAGCTGCGCAAAATAACCGAGGAGGGCGTGCGCTTCGCCTCGCACATAGACGGGCGGCGGCTGTTTATAGGTCCTGAGGAGAGTATGCGCATACAGTCGCACCTTGCCTCTACCATAGCAATGGCGTTTGACGAGTGCGTTGAAAACCCCGCCCCGCGCGACTACGTACAGCGCAGCGTTGCGCGCACCACAAGGTGGCTTGCCCGCTGCAAGGACGAAATGGCGCGCCTTAACGCCGACCCCGCCACAATAAACAGGCGGCAGCTTCTTTTCGGCATAAACCAGGGCGGCACGTACGACGACATACGCATTGAGCATATGAAGACCATAGCCGAAATGGGGCTGGACGGCTACGCCGTGGGCGGGCTTGCCGTGGGCGAGCCTACGGAGGTAATGTACCACGTGCTTGACGAGGTGCTGCCCTACGCGCCCGCAGACAAGCCGCGCTACCTTATGGGCGTAGGCACGCCGTCCAACATAATAGAGGGCGTGTACCGCGGCGTCGATATGTTCGACTGCGTAATGCCCAGCCGCAACGCGCGCCACGGCACAATATTCACATGGGGCGGCATAATGCACATACCAAACGAGCGCTTCATCACCGACCCGCGCCCGCTCGACCCGCAGTGCGACTGCCCTACCTGCCGCAATTTCTCGCGCGCGTATATCCGCCACCTTTTCAAGGCGGGGGAGCAGCTCGCGGGGCGGCTTGCGGTGCAGCATAACCTTTACTTCTACAACACGCTCATGGACAGAATATGCGAGGCGCTCGACGAGGGGACGTTCACGCAGTTCAGGGAGAAATACTCGCCGCTGCTCGCTTCAAAGCTCGAGGACTGAGAGCGAATCCTGCGCAGTATTAACATATTAAGAGAACGCGAATCATAATCGGCACGCGCGCAACTGATTGCGTGCTGCAAGCCGCAAATGTGTTTGTGGAACGCGAATCATAATCAGCACGCATGCAACTGATTGCGTGCTGCAAGCCGCAAATGTGTTTTTGGAACTCGAATCATAATCGGCACGCATGCAACTGATTGCGTGCTGCAAGCCGCAAATGTGTTTTTGGAACGCGAATCATAATCAGCACGCATGCAACTGATTGCGTGCCGCATATAACAAACGAATTGAGAGTTCGCGAATCATAATCGGCACGCACGCATATAAATACCCCGATGGGGGTGCTTGTATGTCATTTGCTGAGCTTGCGCTGATAGCGCTCGGGCTTTCTATGGACGCGTTTGCGGTGTCCGTGTCGGACGGACTTGTGATGAAGCGCAAGGGCGGCGCGTTTGCCGCGGCGGCGCTTTTCGGGCTGTTTCAGGCGCTTATGCCTGCGGCGGGATACCTTGCGGGCGCAGGGCTTGCGGGGCTTATCGACGAATACGACCACTTCGTGGTTATGGCGGTGCTGTGCTTTATCGGCGCAAAGGCCGTTATAGAGAGCCTTTCGGACATAAAGGAGCATAAGCGCGGCGAAAGCTGCGGGCGTTCCGTGCAGAAAATTACGCTCCCGCTGCTGCTGGCGCAGGCGGTGGCGACAAGCATAGACGCGCTTATGGCGGGCGTGGGCTTTGCGGCGGCGGGCGCGCAGATAATTCCGTGCTGCGCGGTTATCGGCGCGGTGACGTTCGCGCTGTGTATAGCGGGCGGCCTTTTCGGGCGGCGTTTCGGCGAGCTTATGGGCGCATGGGCAGGGCTTGCGGGAGGAGTCGTTCTTATCGCGATAGGCGTAAAGACAGCGGCGGAGCATATGTTTTTCGGGGCGTAGCTCCGTGTGATTCTTAGGAATGAGGAAAACTGATGACGAAGAAAATAAATATGCTCAACAGCCCCGACTTTGCGCCGCTGGCGCAGCTCAGGGACTGCATAGAGAATATGTGGGTCGTAAGGGTGAGGGACATCACCTACGAAACGGACGCGCAGAACAGGCGCATTTTCAGCGTCATGCTGGAAACGCTTGCGGACTTTGACCGCGTGAGCGGCAGGAACGCCGCAACGCTGCGCAAAAGCGAACGCACCGCGCTCGCCTACGCGCTCAACGCCTTGGGGCTGCGCGCAAAGGAGGTAAACCCCGCGCTCTGCTCGCTGCGGTTTGGCGCGACGTTCGAGGACGGGGTGCGCAACTTTATTTACGGCATTTTTGCGGAGAAGTTCGCTTCGCCGCTTAAAAAGAAGTATTTCGACCCCGAGACCATGACGCATTTCTCGGTGGACTTCGGGCGGGTGTTCGTAGTGTTTGCCGAAAAGCGCGACATGGACCGCTTTATTTCCTCTGGAAAGGCGCAGGCGCTTAAGGACGAGGCGTACGAGGCGCTCAAGTCGCTCGACAGCTTTTCTTGCATAAGCGACGCGGAGCAGCACGTGCTTTTCCGCACGGCGGCGCAGGCGCACGAGATACTCCCCGACGACGGCGGCATTGCGCCCTCGCAGCTCGGCGGCACGCGCTTTGACGACGTATGCGCGGCGGTGGGCAAGTATTTCGGCGCGGAAATTGCGTGCGTGCGCTACCATTTCTCGGCGCAGTCGCTGCTGCACGATTTTACGCTAATACCGCACACGCCCAACGACTGCGTTAAAATAACGCGCCCGCGCTTCCGTGCGGCGGAGGAGAGCGTATGCGCTGCGCTGCGCGAGCGTCTGGGCGGGGACGTCGGCAGGGGCGAAATAGTGGCGTGCAGGGTGTACGGCGGGTGCGTGGCGGACATCGCGCGGGACTACGCTTCGGCGCGAATGCAGCTCAACGGCGACTACGAAAAGGTGCGCGAGCGCTTCTACAACAAGCTTACCATGAAAGACATAGAGTTTGACGGCACGGTGGCGCGCCCCGTAATGAGAAACGCGCTTTTCCGCTTTATATTTGAGCGCAGCGCGGCATTCCGCGCGCTTGACGGCACGATGAGGGCGCTTGTGCAGAGCTACGACGACTCGCAGCTGCTCGAGGACGGCGGCTTTGTGGAGTGCGTGACGGTGCGCGAGCTATCACAGCAGACGTAAAAAGGAGAAGATATGTTCGGATTTCTGCGAAAAAAGGGCATAGGCAAAAGCGAGGAGGAAAAGCGCGCGGAGAGCCTTGACAGGACGAAAAAGGTGCAGTTCGAGGCGATGTCCCCCGCAGACGCGGAAAAGGCGCTCGATGCGGACATACGCGCGGTGCTGGGGTTCGTTCCCGTTAATTATTACGCGGAAAAGAACCGCTATCTGCTCTGCACGTTCTATTACGAGGAGGACTTTTCCGAGATTTATATGCGCTTCGAGCTTCGGCGCGACGACCTGCCCGCAGGGAAAACGCGGCTCTACAGCATAGACAAGGTGCTGCTGCGCGACATTCTGCGCAAGTTCGGACAAAATATAGATATAGGCAGGGTTTGATATGGCATCGATTCTTAACGTACCCGTAAAATATGACGCGGGGGATTTTTTCAGCCTGCTGTCGCTTGCGGCAGGGGCTTCAATAGCGCGGCAGAACGCCATGGGCGCGCTTGTTATAGGCGACGGCGGCTGGCGCGTGGATATCCGCGAGCGCAGGATATATTTTGGCGAGAGCGCGTTCGGCTGCGGCATTCTCGGCAGGGAGAGCGGCGGCGCGTGGATATGGGGCTGGGCGGATAAGGAGAGCGGTCTGCCCGAGGCGGCGTTCGCACCCGCAAGGAGAGCGCGGCGCATTCTGGGCGGCGTGCCGGAGTTCGCCGCGGAAAAGTTTATGCTTGACGGCATGAGGACGGGACACGCGCTTGCAATGATATGCACCGCCGCAAGCGAGGAGAACGTGTGCTACTACCGCTGCCCGTTCGACGACGGCGCGTTTATCGTGCAGGTAAGCGGGCTGCCCGCGGAGGTTTTCGCGCCGCTGCCGCAGACCGTTATATTGCGCACATTTATGGACGTTATCGGCGGGCTTGAGTGCGACCACAGGCTTGCCGCGGCGGGTCTGCTGCACGAGGGCGGCGTACCGTTCGAGGACGGCGGGGGGTATATTGACGCGCACTTCCCGCGCGGCGATATCCGCATGGTTTTTGAGGACTGCATGGGCGTGAGCAGGGTGCTTGATATCGGCGGGACTATTTAACGCGTTGTGGAATATTGCCAAAAAGCACGGGTAGATTATGTACAGATTTGTCCATGTAGACAAAAATGCTCAAAAATATGTATTTGGTACTTGATTTTTTTCCGCAAAAGGGTAAAATATAATTAGCACTCAGAGATAAAGAGTGCTAAGAACGTGAATGAATCGGGCGCTGCGTCCTGAGTAAGCTGCTTCGGGTGCGCTCCTGATACTGTTTAGGAGGAAACATATATGACAATCAGACCTTTGGCAGACAGAGTCGTTATTAAGATGACCGAAGCGGAGGAGACCACCAAGAGCGGCATTATCCTTACGGCTTCCGCGCAGGAAAAGCCCTCCATTGCGGAGATAGTTGCAGTAGGCCCGGGCGGCATGGTAGACGGCAAGGAAGTTACAATGTCCGTTAAGGTCGGCGATAAGGTGCTTATCAGCAAGTATGCAGGCACAGAGGTCAAGGTAGACGGCGTTGAGTATTCCATTCTCAGGCAGTCCGACATTCTCGCAGTAGTAGAGGACGGCGCAAAGGCCGCTCCCAAGGCTGCGCCCAAGAAGACCGCAAAGAAGTAAGGCAGACACATCAAAGGAGGATAACATATTATGGCTAAGGATATCATTTACGGCGAGGAAGCGCGCAAGGCTCTCCAGAAGGGCATAGACACCCTCGCGGATACAGTTAAGATAACGCTCGGCCCGAAGGGCAGAAACGTAGTTCTTTCCAAGAAGTACGGCGCTCCGCTCATCACCAACGACGGCGTTACCATTGCAAAGGAAATCGAGCTTGAGGACGCTTTCGAGAACATGGGCGCTGCTCTTGTAAAGGAAGTTGCAACCAAGACCAACGACGCAGCGGGCGACGGCACTACCACCGCAACGCTTCTCGCACAGGCTCTTGTACGCGAGGGCATGAAGAACATCGCGGCGGGCGCGAACCCCATGATAGTAAAGCGCGGTATGCAGAAGGCTGTTGACGCTGCCGTAGCCGAGATAAAGAAGAACGCGAAGAAGGTTGCAGGCTCTGCGGACATTCAGCGTGTTGCAACGGTTTCCGCAGACGACGAGTTCGTGGGCAAGCTTATTGCGGAGGCTATGGAAAAGGTAACGGCAGACGGCGTTATCACCCTTGAGGAGAGCAAGACCGCGGAAACCTACTCCGAGGTTGTAGAGGGTATGCAGTTCGACCGCGGCTACATCTCCCCCTACATGGTAACCGACACCGACAAGATGGAAGCAGTTATCGACGACGCTCTTATACTCATCACCGACAAGAAGATTTCTTCCATTCAGGATATACTCCCCCTGCTCGAGCAGCTCGTACAGAGCGGCAAGAAGCTCGTTATCATCGCAGAGGACGTTGAGGGCGACGCTCTTACGAACCTTATCCTTAACAAGCTGCGCGGCGTATTCACCTGCGTTGCCGTTAAAGCGCCCGGCTTCGGCGACCGCCGCAAGGAAATGCTCAAGGATATCGCAATTCTCACGGGCGGCGAGGTCATCACCGAGGAACTCGGTCTTGACATTAAGGAAACCCAGCTGAACCAGCTTGGCAGAGCAAAGCAGGTTAAGGTAACAAAGGAGAACACGATAATCGTTGACGGCGCAGGCAATTCTGCGGACATCAAGGCTCGCGTAAGCGAGATTCGCAACGCTATCGAAACCACCACGAGCGAGTTCGACAAGGAGAAGCTTCAGGAGCGCCTTGCAAAGCTCGCAGGCGGCGTAGCCGTAATCAAGGTCGGCGCTGCTACCGAGGTTGAGATGAAGGAGAAGAAGCTGCGTATCGAGGACGCTCTGGCTGCAACAAAGGCTGCGGTAGAAGAAGGTATCGTAGCAGGCGGCGGCACGGCGCTCATCAACGCAATGCCCGCTGTAGACGCGGTTATCGAAAAGCTCGAGGGCGACGAGAGAACGGGCGCTAAGATAGTTCTGCGCGCGCTTGAAGAACCGCTGCGCCAGATAGCGCTCAACGCAGGCCTTGAGGGCAGCGTTATCATAGACGCAATCAACCGCAAGAAGACAGTAGGCTACGGCTTTGACGCTTACACCGAGAGCTACGGCGACATGATAAAGAAGGGCATAGTAGACCCTGCAAAGGTAACGCGCTCCGCGCTTCAGAACGCGGCTTCCGTTGCGGCTATGGTACTCACCACCGAGAGCCTTGTCGCTGACAAGCCCGAGGAGAATCCTCCCGCACCTGCAATGCCTGCAGGCGGCATGGGCGGCATGTATTGATAAGCAACGCATAAAGATTTCGGCGCACCATAATCGGTGCGCCGATTTTTGTATGTAGTCGTATGCAGCAATTGTGTGCGTTTTGCAAACAGCAGGCAGCTATGGCTGCTTTTGCGTGAGTGCTATGCGAATAGTCGCTTAAGCGTTATCCCACGCGCTTTTTGCAGATAACGAGAACCGCGCCCGCTGCAACAAGCGCGCCAGCCGCTGCCGCTATGCCCGCCGCGCCTGTTTCGGGGCTGCCCTTGGGCGAGGCCGCCGTGGGCTCGGCGGCGCTTTCGCTCAGCAGGGAATAAATAACGGAATGCCCCGCCGCGTTGGGGTGGATATCCCAAAAGAGAATGTTGGTGTACTCTGCGGCGTGACCCTTGAACGCGCTGTACACGTCGATTGCGGCGGTGTTCGGGTCGTTTTCTGCAATGGACTTTACCGCGCCGTTTATAACGCCCAGCTTCTCCTCGGCGAGGTTTATGAACGCGTCAAGGCCGTCAATGCCCACCGCGCCCTCGAACGGGTTGTACACCGTGAGCAGGTAGAGCCTGCAATCGGGGTTAAGCTCGCGTATTTTTGCGGTTATCGCGCGCAGGTTGTCTGCGGAGCTTTCCGCGTCCACCTGTGCGGCTGCCGCGAGAATGGACTGCATTGCCTGTTCGAGTAGCGCTGCAGTTTCGGGGTCTGATGTGTCAAGCGTACCCGAGGTGAGCGCCGCGAGCAGCTCGGAATTGCTGAACAGCGCGGTCTGCGCGGCTGTAAGCATGGGCCGCAGGAAGTCGTTGCCGCCTATAGACACAACCACGCTCTGCGCAGCCTTAACGGCGTTTGCCGCTTCGTCTTCGGAAAGCGACGAGAGCAGCTCCTCGCTTGTTCTGCCGTCGACGGCGAGGTTTACGCAGTCGCCGCCCTGCGCCGCAATAAGGCTGCCGAAGCTCTGCGCGGCGCTTGCATTGTCGCCCGCGACGTAGCCCGAAAGCCCGTAGCCCGTAGCTATCGAGTCCCCGAGAACGGCGGTGCTGCCGAAGTCCTCCGCGTAAGCCGCAGTCATAACGAGAGCCGTTGTAAGGGCTGCCATAACCGATAATAGTTTTTTCATGCAATTTCTCCTTTTCAATTTTTGAACCTGAAATAGTGTATGTTGGTATTATAGCATTATTCCGCGCGTAAAGTCAAGCGGCAAGACAATGTTCGCCATAAATGCTTGTTTTTCGTGGAAATCGCGCGCATTTTTTCGCGGCAAATCGCGGGAAATAAGCGTTATCCCTTGAAAAAATACGGACTTTGTGCTATACTATAAGATGTGGCATTATAGGCCGCGCGTGGCGCGCGGACAATTCCCTTGCGGCTTGCCGCAGGACGGAGGAAGAAAATGACAGTAAATAAGCAGAAGAAGTACAAGCGCCTGCGCCAAAGGCATATCTGGCCGTCGGTCGTGCTGCTGGCGCTCTACATCGTGCTTGCGGGAATACTGATAACGGCGTTTTTGGGCATATTCACAACATATCTTATAGAAACGAAAATGACGCAGGGCTACAGCAACGCGCTGTATCTCGGCGGGATAGCGCGCTACGAGCGCAACACGGGCAGCGGTTGGGACGAGGTGTCGCAGGGTATCTGCACGGTGTCCGACAGGGTAGGCTCTGCGGCGTTTGTTGACGAGAACAACGAGTTTCTCGGCGGCTTTGGCGAGCGCACCTACGACATGGACAAAAC
Source organism: uncultured Oscillospiraceae bacterium (assembly GCA_934462925.1). GTDB lineage: Bacteria > Bacillota > Clostridia > Oscillospirales > Ruminococcaceae > CAG-115. The sequence goes on from CAKSIT010000002.1 coordinate 162,508, forward strand.
GCTTAGCCTTGATTTTGGCGAGGACAAGCTTACAGTCCACCCCGACAGCAGCTCGCAGCTGCTGCCAACGCGCAACGGCGAGCTTTCGGTAACGCTCGGGCAGCTTCTGCGGCAGGTGGGCGGCAGCGGGCAGTCCGCGCTTGACACGGCGTGCGTTATGAGCTACTGGTTCGACGTACCTGTGGAGGACGGCGTGCGGCTTCTCGTGCGCAGCGAGATGTCCATATCGCGGCTCGAGCTGTCGTACGTGATACTCATGCTCGGCACGTGCATATTCCTTGCGGCGATACCCTGCGTGCTGCTTGTGGTGAACATTGTAAACGCCTTTATAACGCAATGCAGCATGAAAAAGCTGTTCTACACCGACCCGCTCACGGGCGGACATAACCGCTTTTACATCGAGCAGTACGCAAAGCGCCTTTTCAAGGGGAAAAACGCGCTCACGACGAGCGTCGCGGTGCTTTCGGTGAGGAAATACCGCAGCTTCTGCGCGTGCCACGGCACAGCCGAGGGCGAGGCGCTGCTGGAGGAGATACAAAGGCAGCTTGAAGCGGGGCTTAAGCGCGGGGAGCTTTGCGGCAGGATATCCGAGGCGGACTTCTGCGCGGTGCTTAAGTCGAGCGACCGCGGCGAGGTGCGGCAGCGGCTCGCGCAGGTAATAGCTTCGGTGAGCGCGGGGCGGTGCGCAAGACACCTGCACTGGCGCGCGGGCGTTTACATGACGGGCGAAAACGAGCTCTGGCAGGGCAAGGCGGACATAGCGCAGATGATAAACAACGCGAGCGCCGCGTGCAATACCGCGGACAGCGAGGAGCTGCTTTCGGACGGCTCGGGGCTTGCGCTGGCGTTTTTTGACAGCAAGCTGCTTGACGACCAGCGCTGGGAGCATACCGTAGAGGAGAACATGGAGCGCGCTCTCGAAAATCAGGAGTTCGAGGTGTATCTCCAGCCGAAGTACAGCCCTGCGGACGAAAAGCTTTCGGGCGCGGAGGCGCTCATTCGCTGGATAAGCCCCGAAAACGGGTTTATCTCCCCGGGGCGCTTTATTCCGATATTCGAGAAAAACGGCTTTATAACTAAGATTGACGACTACATGATAACCCATGTGGCGGCGCAGCAGGCGCGGTGGCTGGCGGAGGGCAAGCCTATCGTTCCCGTGTCGGTGAACGTTTCGCGCGCGCACTTTGCAAACCCCGACCTTGCGGAGCATATCGCCGCGCTTGTGGACGAGTACGCCGTGCCGCATGAATACATTGAGATTGAGCTTACCGAAAGCGCGTTCTTTGACGACAAGGCGGCGCTGCTTGAAACGGTAAGGCGGCTTAAGAAAAGCGGCTTTGACATTTCAATGGACGATTTCGGCGCGGGCTACTCGTCGCTCAACTCACTTAAGGACCTGCCGCTCGACGTGCTTAAGCTTGACGCGGAGTTCTTCAGAGGCGAGGCGGACGGGCGCAGCGAGGTTGTGGTAAGCGAGGCCATAAGGCTCGCGAAAAGCCTTGAAATGCGCATTGTAGCCGAGGGCGTGGAGAAAAAGGAGCAGGTGGACTTCCTTGCGGCGAACGGCTGCGACATGATACAGGGATTTTACTTTGCAAAGCCCATGCCCATAGCGGATTTTGAAAAGAAGCATTACGAAGCAAAGGAGCAGGCATGAAAACGGTTTTTATAGACAGAAGCCTGTGTTCGGGCAGGATAAGGGAGAACGCCCGCCCCGAACACATCTGCAGCTATATAAAGGCGCTTGCGGACGCGGGCGTAAAGTATGTGGAGCTTGACTTCCACTCGATATTAAAGCTGCACGAGCTGCCGGACGGCATAGGTTACATTTTCAGAATGCGCGACCCCGCGTTTGCGGAGCTTATGAACGTGTTCGATTTCAGCTACGTCGTGGTGACGCTCGAGGATATACGCAGGCGCTTCAGGCTTACAGCGCCCGCGATAATGGAGCTGCCCTCGCGCACGCGGCTTTCGCACGGGCTTGTAAGGCTTATAAACAGCCAGCTTGACGGCCATGTCGGCATGATAAGGCTCTGCGGCGACTTTGGGCTTATGACCATGCAGGATGCGGCGGGGTTCGTGCTGGGGCTTAAGAACAGCGTTACAGTACCCGTTGACCTTTGCCCCACGAACGACGGCAGGACGGCGCTCGACAGCGCGGTAAAGCTTTCGCTTACGGGCGCGGACAGCGTAACGCTCTGCACGGGCAATTCGCGCAGATTTGCGAGCTTTGAGGAGTATATGTTCACGATGATGTCGGTGTACAGCACTATCCCGCACGAGCTTAACCTTGCGGCGGTGCTGCGCGCTTCTGTGTACCGCAGGCTTGTGTTTGAGGGCGCGCAGGACTGCGTGGGCGAAATAATGCGCCTTATCGACCACGATATAAACAATCTCATAAACGTGGACACGGGCGCGCAGTCGAAGCTGCACGTGGCGCTGCGCGACAGCCAGCTGCTGCACAGGTATTTCGCGACAGCGCTTGAGCGCATGGCGCAGGAGGAAGATATCCCCGAGGATATACTCGATGAAATAACCGCCGCGCTCGCGCATTTCGACATGACGCTTTTCAGCCCCGAGATACGGCAGGAAGGCACAGGGCTGCTTAACTAGAGATACATGGAACGAAAGGAAAGAGATAAAATGATAAAGCTAATAGCAAGCGACCTTGACGGCACGCTGCTTGACGACGAAAAACGCCTGCCCGCGGACTTTTTCGAGGTACTCGACCGTATATTTGAAAAGGGCGTGCGCTTTGCAGTGTCAAGCGGGCGCACCTACAACGCGGTGGAGCATTTGTTCCCTGCGGAATACTGCAAGAAAATGGACTTCATCTGCGACAACGGCGCGTGCATTCTGCGCGGGGGCGAGCCGCTCGACATAACCCCGCTCGACAGGGGGACGTTTACCGAGCTTCTTGACGCGTGCGCGAAAATAGGCAGGCTTAAGGTGCTTGTCTGCGCGGCGGGCGGCACTTACCACCTTGCGGACAGCGACGAGTTCAACGCGGAGGTACGCAAGTTCTACAAAAACCACATTGTGTGCGACAGCCTTTACGATGTAAAGGACACGATTTACAAGCTCGCTGTCTGCGATATGCAGGGGACAATGCAGCGCGCGAAGCCCGCTGTAGACGCGATATTCGGCAGCAGGCTCAACGTGCAGGTTTCAGGACCTGTGTGGATGGACGTTATGGCGAGCGGCGTGAACAAGGGTGCGGCGCTGCGCAGGCTCACGGAGCTTGTGGGCGCGCAGTATGAAAACGTCATGGCTTTCGGCGACTACTTTAACGACGTTGAAATGCTCAAAGCGGCGGGCTGGAGCTTCTGCATGGAAAACGGCCACGAGGACGTAAAGAAGCTGTGCCGCTACGTTGCGCCCTCAAACAACGAGGGCGGCGTTACGCGCATGATACGCCGCTATGTGCTGGGGGACAGAGTATGAACATACAGATATTCGGCAGGGCAAAGTGCTTCGACACCAAAAAGGCGGAGCGCTACTTCAAGGAGCGCGGCATAAAGTTCCAGTATATCGACCTTTCCACAAAGGGTATGAGCCGCGGCGAACTTGAAAGCGTGGCGCGCGCCCTCGGCGGCATAGACGCGCTTATAGACGAAAACTCGCGCGATTACGCGCAGATAAAGTACCTCTACGACGACGCAAAGCCTGAGAAGCTCGCAGAGCTTCCCTCGCTTTACAAAACGCCGATAGTGAGAAACGGCAGGCAGGCGACGGCGGGCTACTGCCCCGACGTGTGGAAGTCGTGGAGCTGAATTATAGGGAGAGTATATGGCGGCAAAAATAATTATTATCGTGGTGCTGATAGCCTTTTCGGGCTTCTTTTCGGCGACGGAAACGGCGTTTTCAAGCGTGAACAGGATACGCCTTAAATCAATGGCGGAGAACGGCTCGCGCGGGGCGGAGCGCGCGCTCGGCATACTTAAAAGGTACGACAAGGCGCTCACCACAATCCTTATAGGCAACAACATTGTAAACATTGCAACGTCCTCTATAGCGACCGTGCTTATGATAGCGGCGATAGGCGAGAAGTACGGCTCGCTTGTGTCTACGATAGCGACGACGCTTGTTGTGCTGACGTTCGGCGAGATACTGCCCAAAAGCATTGCAAAGGACTTTGCAGAGTCGCTGTGCATTGCGTTTTCGGGGATACTTAGCTTTCTTATGGCGATATTCACGCCGTTCTCTGCGTTCTTTATCCTGTTTAAAAAGGGGATAAGCCGCCTAATGCACCAAAAGGAGAGCGTGAGTGTAACCGAGGAGGAGCTTATGGCGATAATAGACGAGATTGAGGACGAGGGCGTGCTTGAACAGCAGGAGAGCGACCTTGTGAGAAGCGCTTTGCAGTTCGACGAAACAACGGTTGACGAGATAATCACCCCGAGGGTGAGCATAACCGCCGCCGAGATAAACGACAGCCCGCAGAGCGTGCGCGAAAAGTTCCTGTCGGAACAGTATTCGCGAATGCCCGTGTACGAGAAAACGCTCGATAATATCGTCGGCATAGTCACCGAAAAGGACTTTTTCCGCGAGTACGAAAAGAACGGCGGGAACATCACGGTGCGCGGCATAATGCAGGATACTATCTACTTTCCGCATATGCTGAGGATATCCGAGGTGCTTAAGAAAATGCAGAAGCACAAGTGCCATATGTCCGTGGTGCTGGACCAGCACGGCGGCACGCTCGGCATAGTGACGATGGAGGATATTCTGGAGGAGCTTGTGGGCGAGATATGGGACGAGAGCGACGAGGTGAAAAGCCCCGTAACGGCGCTTGGCGAGGACGAGTTTGAGGTGTACGGCGATGTGTCGCTAAACAGCCTGCGCAGGTGGCTTGCCGACCGCGACATAGACGCGCCGCTCAGCGACGAGGCGCATACCGTCGCGGGCTGGGTGCTGGAGCTTTTCGGCAGTATCCCGAAAACGGGCGACGTTACCGAAACGGACGATTTTGTGATAACCGTGCTTGACGCCGCGGAGCTTCGCGTAAACAAAATCCGCGTGAAGCTTAAGCGGCTGCCCGAAAAGGAGTAAGGGCGGCAGTAGTCCCCGTTCGGGCGGGAGAGCCGCTCGGCGGGGGGCGAATCCCTTTATTGAAACGCGGCGGAGGTGAGCCGTATGCGAAGCTTTTATCTGGTGCTGCTGCTTTTGTCGGGGGTATTTTTGCTGCTGGAGCTTATGGCGAGGGTATTTTTCGGCAGAACGCTCATACCCGACTCGGGCGTTCTGTTTGAGCGCAAAAAAAGCCGCCTTGAGTGGCAGACGGTATTCCCGAAGAATATGCTGAGGCTCATAATATTCGTGTTTATAAGCGCGCTGCTGGGGCTGCTGCTGGACCTTGCGGGATTTGCGGGATGGATTTCCATGCCGCTTGCGGCGGTAGGCGGGCTTGCGTTCAACTTTGCGCTAAACATGGCGATAGCGCCGCTATACTTTAAGCTTAACAAAAGCGGCGCGCCGAAGCCTGCGCAGCTCGAGAGCATGGACGGCACGGTCACCGAGGACATAACCGCGGACGAATACGGCACGATACGGGTGCGCTGCGGAAAGCGCAGTTACTACTTTGCGGGCGCGACTGCGAACGGCAGGCCGCTCCCTGCGGGTACGCAGGTGATAATAATATACAGCGAGGACGGCTTATGCTTCGCGGAGAGCGCGGAGCATTTCTTCGACATACTTTTTGAGGACGAGGAGGAACAGACGTGAAAAAGTGGTATGCAGAGGAATACGAGTGGACGATAGAGGTGACGGGCTTTCTGCGCGGCGACAAAACCGAGCGCTACTGCCGCAACGGCGAGGAGATAGGCGACGTTTACACCTGTACATACGGCTGCCCCGTAAACAAGGATGGGCAGGGCATATGCTCAAAGTGTATGTCGGTGATGTTTCCGATAATGGAGGCTGTAAGGAGCGGCGGCGACCTGCGCAAAATCGGCGGCAGCGGGCAGTACACAAAGGACGTTGTCTGTCCGGACGGGTGCGTTATGTTCAGGCTTACCGCAAAGCCGCTCGGAAACGAGAATTTCCACACGGGCGGCTTCTGGGGCTGATTTGCGATAACAAAAACACGGGGCGTTGCGCTCCGTGTTTCAGGCCGTCGAAAAACCCCCATACGGGGGTTTTCCGCCGAAACATCCGCACTGCGCGCACGGTTTGACGGCTTGCCGCCAAACCGCACACTTGTGCGGATAGAAGTGTTTTTTGCCTCGGGAAGCCCGAGGCAAAAAAGTTATTTCAAAGCCCGCATACGCAGGCAAAAATGACTTTTTCGACAGACTGACACGGGGCGTTGCGCTCCGTGTTTTTATATATCGGATAAGGCGCTGTTGAAATTAAGCGGCGCTAGGCTTGATTTTCCCGCAGCAATGTTGTATAATAAAAGAAGCGGCTGTTTTTGGTCGGGATAATAAAATATACGGAGAGAAAAGCATGGATAACTTTATACAGATAGACATTTACACCTCGTCGCAGGCGATAGACGGTATAACGGGCGCGCTTACGGACTACGGCATAACGGGGTTCATTATTCAGGACAGTGCGGACTTTGAGAGCTTTCTCGAGGACAAGAACGCCAACTGGGACTACGTTGACGACGAGCTTATGGGGCTTAAGACGGTAGAGCCGCACATCACGCTTTACGTTCACGACAACGCGCAGGGCGCGGAAATGCTTGCTGCGATACGCACGCTTGTAGACGGCTACGCGCAGAACAACGCGGACGGCTATTACGGCAATATCCGCATGGTGCTTGCAAACGTAAAGGAGGAGGACTGGGCGAACAACTGGAAGCGCTTCTACAAGCCGTTCCGCGTGGGCAGAAGCCTTGTGATAAAGCCCTCGTGGGAGGACGTTGAGCCTGCCGCGGGCGACCGCATTCTCGAAATAGACCCCGCCTCTACCTTTGGCACGGGGCAGCACCACACCACAAAGCTTGTTATGGAAACGCTCGAGGACGTGATTAAGGGCGGCGAGCGCGTGCTTGATTTGGGCTGCGGCAGCGGCATTCTGTCGATTGCTTGTATGCTGTTCGGCGCGCAGAGCATAACCATGTGCGATATTTTTGAGAACGCGGTAAAAACCGCCGCCGAAAACGCCGCAAAGAACCGCATAGACCCGTCGTGCTGCCGCACGTTCTGCGGCAACATAATAGACGACGAGGAGCTTCGCGCTCGCATAGGCACGGGCTACGACGTTATCTGCGCAAACATAGTCGCGGACGTTATAATAGGCATGGCGCAGTATTTCGGCGGATTTATGAAGCCCGAAGCGCGGCTCATAGTGTCGGGCATTATAGACGAGCGCCTTGACGAGGTTATGGCGGCGCTGCGCGAAAACGGCTTTAAGGCTCTCGCGGAAAAGAACGAGGAAGGCTGGAACTGCGTGCTTCTCTCGCGGGAGTAACGCGGCGCGGCGCTTTGCATATACTGCTATAAGGAGGCGGTATATGTGGGTGCAGGCGAGTTTTTGTACGTGTTCGTGCTGATGTTTTTAGCGATATTCGGGCTTGCAATGCTGATAAAGGCGCTGGCGTGGGCGCTTCTGCAACAGCGCGGCGGCAGGTTCGAGGTGTACGTTAAGGCGGACGCGGACGCGGAAGATTTTGTGGATTTCGCGCGGCAGACGGGGCATATAAAGCAGGTGAACATTATGCTCACAGGCGGCGAATGCGACGAGCAGGCGCGGCTTCTCGCGCAGAAATACGCGCTGGTAAGGCTTTGCAGGATAAAACAGGAGAAGTGACATTGAACGGGACGGATATCGCAGGGGAGCTTTCAACAATAAGCGGCACGGTGGAGGACGTCGTTTTCTTTAACGAGGAGAACGGCTACATTGTGCTGGGGCTTGACGTGGGCGGAGAGCTTGTGACGGCGGTGGGCTGCATGGGCGACGTGCGCGAGGGCGAGAGCCTCACGCTCTACGGGGAATACGTCAACTCGCAGAAGTACGGCAGGCAGTTCAAAACCGAGATATTCGAGCGCGCCCTGCCGCAGACGGCGGACGCGCTGCGCCGCTATCTGGGTTCGGGCGTTATCGCGGGGATAGGGCCGTCGCTTGCAAGGCGTATCGTTCAGGCGTACGGCGAGGACACCGTGGACGTTCTCGAAAACTCGCCCGCGCAGTTAAGCGCCATAAAGGGCATAACCACCGAGCGCGCGCTTGCTATCGGCAAGGAATTTCGCAGGATAACGGGGCTGCGCAAGGCGATGACGTTCTTTTCAAAGTACGGCATACAGCCCGTTTACATAGCCGCCGCGTGGAAGCAGTACGAGGGCGCTACGGTAAAGATAGTAAGCGAGAATCCCTACTGCCTGTGTGCGAACGGGATAGAGCTGCCTTTCAGGGACGCGGACCGCATGGCGCTTGACCTTGGCGTGCCGCCAGACAGCGAGGAGCGCATTTACGCGGGTATTCTGTGGGTGCTGAGAACGGGCGCTTCAAACGGCAGCACCTGCCTGCCCGAGCCGCTGCTGAGCGAACGGGTATGCTCGGCGCTTTCCGTAAGCGAGGGCAGCTACTATAACGCGCTTAAAATGACCGAGGAGCGCGGCGAGATAGTTATAGACGGCAGGGACGAGGGACGTTTTGTTTTCTTAAGCGACCTTTACGGCGCTGAGCGCTACATAGCGGAAAAAACCGCGGAGCTTATAAAGGCGGGCGGCGAAACGGACGCCGACTTTTCAAAGGAAATTTCCGCCATTGAGTGGACGGAGAACATAACCTACGAGGGGCTTCAGCGCGAGGCTATAAACGCCTGCATGAACAACCGCGTGTTTATACTGACGGGCGGCCCCGGTACGGGCAAAACCACAACGCTAAACGCCGTTATATCGCTTTGCAGGCAGCGCGGGCAGAAGATAAAGCTCGCAGCGCCCACGGGAAGGGCTGCAAAGCGCATGGCGGAGCTTACGGGCGCGCCCGCGCAGACTATCCACCGCCTGCTTGAGGTGGACTTTGCCGCGGGGGGGAGCTCGTTCAAGCGAAACGAGGAGAACCCGCTTAGCTGCGACGTGCTCATAATCGACGAGATGTCCATGGTGGACACGCAGCTTATGGCTTCGCTGCTGCACTCGCTGCGCGGAAAAACGCGGCTTGTTATGGTGGGCGACAGCAGCCAGCTGCCGTCAGTAGGGGCGGGCAACGTGCTGGGCGACCTTATCGCAAGCGGCAGAGTGCCTGTGGTGGAGCTTAAGCAGATATTCAGGCAGGCGGCGCAGAGCCTTATCGTAACAAACGCGCACCGGATAGTGCGCGGAGAGTACCCGATACTAAACGACAGGAAGAACGACTTTTTCTTCATGCCCTCCGACAGCGAGGAGAACACCCTGCGCCTTGTGGTGGAGCTTTGCAAAACGCGCCTGCCCGCAAGCTACGGCTACGACCCGCTCGACGACATACAGGTGCTGTGTCCGTCGCGCATGGGTACGGTAGGCACGCAGAGCCTGAACCACGAGTTACAGCTGGCGCTCAATCCGCCGTCAAAGGACAAGCGCGAGGTAAAGTTCATGAACACGCTTTTCCGCGAGGGCGACAAGATAATGCAGACCAAAAACGACTACGATGTGGAATGGCGGCGCGGCGCGGAGAAGTCACACGGGATATTCAACGGCGACATAGGCAGGATAGCCGAAGCCGACCGCGTGAACGAGAACGTTGAGATAGACTTTGACGGCAGGCGCGCGCACTACGACAGCGAAATGCTGAAGAAAATAGAACACGCCTACGCCGTGACCATACATAAAAGTCAGGGCAGCGAGTACCCCGCCGTGATAATTCCGCTGCCGAACGGCATGGACAGGCTGTCCTACCGCAACCTGCTTTACACCGCCGTTACCCGCGCCAAGAAAACGCTTATCATCATAGGCACGGTGGGCAAGGTGTACAGCATGGTAGACAACGACCGCCGCACGCAGCGCTACACCTGCCTGCGCGCGTATCTGGAGGAACATTTTGACAAGGCGTGAGCTTTCGCGGGCGCTGGCGTCGCTGCTTGCGCCTAATCGCTGCCCGTTTTGCGGCGGCATTATCGGCGCGTTTGAGTACTGGCACGAGCGCTGCTATATAACCCTGCGCGACTACGACGGCGCAGAACCCGTCCCCGAGGGGCTGAGCGGGCTTACCGCGCCGTATGTCTACGAGGGCGCGGTAAGGGCGGCGCTTTTGCAGTACAAGGGCAGGCCCATGGGGAGCTATGCAGAGCCTTTCGCGCTTATTATGGCGGAGCGGCTCGGCAGGGTGAGCGCGGACGTGCTTGTGCCTGTGCCGAGCAGGCGCACGGCAACGCTGCTTCGCGGGTTTCAGCCTGCGGAGCGGCTTGCGAAGCGGCTTTCGCGCATATGCGGCGTGCGGTGCGAGAACGCGCTGGGCGCTCGCGGCGGGGAGCAAAAGCGGCTGCGAGCGCAAAGCCGCCGCAAAAACGCGCAGACGTCGTTTTTCCTTAAGCGTACCGAAGCAGTCGCGGGGAAGCGCGTGCTTCTCGTTGACGACATATGCACCACGGGCAGCACGCTTGCAGCCTGCGCGGAGCTTCTGCGCAAGGCGGGCGCGGCGGACGTAAGCGGCGTTGTGCTTGCACGTGCGATTTCGTCACGAAAATGAAATATTTTCTGTGGGGACTTGCATTTTTCTAAAGAATATGCTACAATATAACAAAGAGAAAGCGCCTGCGGGCGAAAGCGTTGCAGGCACGGAGAGTGCAAGTATTCAAAAGAGGTGCAGACATGGACAAGGATAAGGAAAAAAGACCCGAGGAGAAAGCCCCTGCGGACAAAACGTGGGTAGACGATATGAAGCAGGAGCTGGAGGACTATATAGAGGAGCAGGGAATATATATAAGACAGTAAAAAAACGGCGGCTCGCATTCAGAGCCGCCGTCAGCTTGTCGAAAAAGTCTATTTTGCCCGCGTATGCGGGCTTTGAAATAACTTTTTTGCCTCGGGTTTCCCGAGGCAAAAAACTCTCCTATCCGCGCAAGTGTGCGGTTTGACGGTGTGCCGTCAAACCGTGCGCGCAGCGCGGATGCCCCGTCGGAAAACCCCCGTATGGGGTTTTTCGACGGTCTGACGGCGGCTCGCATTCAGAGCCGCCGTTTTTGTATCTTAGTAAACCTCCGTACCCGTGTAGTAAAACTCGAGTATCTGCTTGTAGTCCCAGCCCCAGTAGGTGGCAAGGGCGTTCGCGCCGTTCTGGCTGAGTCCCACGCCGTGACCGTAGCCGTAGGTGGTTATGGTAAAGCTGTCAGTCGCTTCGTCGTAGCTTATGTCAAACGCGCTCGAGCGGATATCGTAGCCCATTATTCGCTGCCTGAACACGCGCCCCGAAATCTTTACGGTGTCGCCGTCGCTGTCGATATAGCTGTGATAGCCGCCTATGCTCATCTGCTCGACATATTTGCCGTCAACGCGCTTGTCTATCGTGAACCATTCCGCAGGGCTGCCCGTAAGGGAAATGCCCGTTTTGTTGTATATGCGGGACTTCATGTCGTCCGCGGAGAACGTCGCCGTCCTGCCGTAGTTGGGGTCGTACTGCTCGTCAAGCTCGCAGTAAACGCTTGTGAGGTATGAGTAATAGTTGCCCCACACTGTTTCGCTTGAAGCCGTGCTGCCCGCAGAGGAAGCGGAATACACAGCCTGAATAAGCGAGCCGTCGCAATACACCGCCTGCCCTATAACGGAGGCGGTAAGCGTGCGCACGGAGTCGTTAACGCTGTCGCTCAGTATAACGCTCGGGTAGCTGCCGTATTTGTTGCAGTACTTTATGTAGGTGTACGCCGCCACCGCCTGCGCCTTTATTGCCTCGGGCGCAAAGGTGTAGCCCACCTCGTTTTGCGTAACGCGCGACACAATGTCAAGCGCAGAACCCGACACCGTAACGCCGCCGTTGTTTACGTAGAGTATCTCGTCCGCAACGTCCGTGGGTATCTCCTCGGGCTGGCGCGGCGCTGTAGTGGAGGGCGTAGTGTCCTCTACCTTAATGCCGCCGCCCGCAGCCGATGTGCTTGCAGACTCGGGAGTAGTCGCAGCGGTGGTAGTCGTGGTCGCGGTGGTTGTGCTGGTCGCAGGCGTTGTAGTTGTGGCGGGAGTGGTTGAAGTCGCGGGCGTCGTGGTTACAGGCGCGGGCGCTGTTTCGGGGGGAGTCGTCGCGGTCGTTGTAGTTGCGGGCGGCTCGGGTTCGGCGGTCTCCTCGGGTACTACGATAAGCTCGGACTCCTCGCTCTCCTGCGCGGTTTCTTCCGTGTCGATAAGCTCGACGCTCTCGAAGGTCTGCTCCTGCGGCTCTATGTCGCCGCGCTCCATAAACGTGCTGGATACGGGGCGCTCGGACAGCGGGGGCTGCGCAAAAGTCAGCTGCTCTATGTAGACAGCTTGCTGCTGCTGCGCGTCTGGCGCGATAAAGTCTACCGTACCCTGCCCGTGAAGCTCGTCCTCGGGGCGCTGCTCGGTTTCCTGCTGCGGCTGCCGCGCGGGCGCGGTTTTCTCTACCGTGCCGCTAACCCCGCAGCTAAGCAGGAACACGTTGCTTATAAGCAGCGCCGCTATGATTTGTGTGAGTGAAAGATGTTTCATGTCTTCTCCGTCAGAATGTCAGGCGGGGTCGTCCTCAAGACCGTTTTCCTTGATGTACTCGTCCATGCCCTTTACAAGGGAGGTATCCCATGTTCTGCCCGACCATGTGTTGCCGTAGATGTCGTAGTACGCGTCAAAGTACTTTATGCTCTTTTTGCGCGCGATTTTTGAGGTGTCCACCTCGGGCATTTCGTTCTCGCGGACCTTTCTTGCAACCACCACAAGGCGCATATTCTTAACGCCCGTTGACTCGTCGCAGGTGGACATTGTAAGCAGCTCGTCGCCGTACTCTATGTCAACGCCCGTTTCGTAAATGCTGCGGTCCATGCACTCTAGAACATAGTTGTAGAACTCCGAGGAGTTCTTGAAGTATACGTAGTTTGTGTAGTCGAACAGGTCGCCGTGTTCCTCCTCGGTATTCACCTTGAAGACAGCGAAAATCTTGTACTTGTTGTCCTGATAGAGCGTGTTGAAGTCCACAACGGGTGACATTTTAAGGAACTCGATATCTTTGGAATAGTTGGTAAGCGCCGTGAACTTGTACTTGTAGAGCATATTATGCCCGTAGAGTATCGTGTTGTTTGGCATTACCCCCGGGCCGAACTTGCCCTCGTAGTCGGTGAATATCGTACCCTCGAACAGGTCGCTGCCGTCAAAGTCCTTGTGCAGGTAATACTCGTTGTCAGGCCCTTGTACAACGGGGTAGTCTATATTCGTGCCGGGAATGTTTATCCAGCCGACAAAATCGTTGTTTGCGGCGTAAAGCGCGGCGTACTCCTCGTTTACAGAACCCTCGGGGAGCTGCTCTATCTCCTGCTGCGTGGGGGTCTGGTTCTTAAGCTGCACTATGTAGGCGTTGACGGCGCTGCCGCCGCCCGTGCCGTCGGGATTATCAGTTTTTTCAACGCCCGCGTAGAGCATGAGGTTGCGCGCGATAATCACCGCCGCGCCCACGAAGATAACGAGTGCGAGCAGGAATATCACCTTGCGGAATATTTCTGTCGCGCTGTCGCCTTTCCACGGGATAAGCCCCTTGACAATGCTCTTAAAGAGGTTCTCCTTTTTTCTTTTCTTTCTTTTCTTTTTGGGAGAAAAGCTCGTTTCCATTTCTGCCATGCGGATTCATTCCTTTCGGTGTGCCATTTTGCTTAGTATGTGTAACCCTGAATAAGGTCTGCGGGCCATTGCCTGCCGCCCCACGAGCCGCCGTAGTAGCGGTAGTATTTCTCAAAGTAAAGCGGGTCGGGGTTTGCGTAGGCGCGCTCAACGTCAACCGTGGGGTCTTCGCCGTCGCGTACCTTTCTCGCGAACACCACCCAACGCAGGTCGAACGCGTCGCCGTAGTCGAAAATGCACGTTGAGAGCGTTAGCAGCTCGTCGCCGTACTTCAGGTCAACGTCGGGGCTGTAGAACGTGCTGCGGTCGAGAATGTTAGCGCAGTAGTCGTCGAACTCCGCCTTAGAGCCGAAGTTAAGCCCGTCGATATATCTGAACACCTCGCCGTCCTTTTTGCGCACGTTCATCAGCACTCCCGCGAAAATCTTGTAGGTGCTTTTTTCGTAAAGCGTGCTGAACGTGAGCGTGGGGTGCTGCTTGTAGAACTCCATGCCCGTGTTGCCGCTGGGACGGTAGTTAAAGTAGCGCGTAAGCCTTGCGAAGTACTCGCCAGACGACATATTGTGTCCGTAAAGCACGATATTCGCGGGCTGGCCGTCGGCGGTTATCGGGTCGCGGTAGTCCGCGAATATAGCGCCCGAAACGCTCTTGTCGCCCTTGTAGTTGTGGTCAAGGTAGTAGGAGTTGTCGTCGCTTTGCATTACAACATAGTCTATGAACGGGTCGTCCTCGTCGCCTATGGTTATCCAGCCAACAACGTCCTCGTTTATTTCAAGCAGCGGCAGGAACTCCTCCATTACCTGCGGGTGTTCGCGCTGAAGCTCCTCGCGCTTTGTCGTGTCTATTTCTACCGTTGTGCTGCCCGTGCCTGTGCCGTGGTAAAGGTTAGACAGGTCGTTGTTGTCCTTGGTGTCATTTACCTTGTTGTTTGCGGTAATCCCTAAGGAAACGAGCGACACCACAAGCACTATAAGCGCCGCAAGGAATATTATCTTGCGCACCATTTCAAGGGGCTTGTCGCCTTTCCACGGTATAAGGTATTTTGCCACGCGGAGCATGGGGTTTTCTTTCTCAACAAAGTTTGCCATATTTTCCCCTCCTGTTTTTATCTCTCGGAGTTATCAGCCGCCGTAGCTCAGCAGCTTTGACTTGTCCCAGACGCTGCCGTACCACTGACCGCCTATAAGGTCATAATAGTAGTCAAACAATTTTGCCTGATAGTTTCGCACAGCGACTGTGGTATCCACAAATTCGCTTTCCCCCGGGCGAACCTTTCTCGCAAATACTACCCAGCGCGTGTCAACGCTCTCGCCGAGCGGCCAGTAGCAGGTAGACAGCGTGAGCAGCTGGTCGCCGTAGTCAAGGTCTACGTCCGTAAAGAACCAGCTTCTGTCCATGACCTCGATAATGTAGTTGTTGAAGTCCTCCTTTGAACTGAAGCGGGTCTTTGAGGTGTACTTGAACACCTCGCCGTATTTCGACTGGGTGTTAAGCAGCATTGCCGCGAATATCTTGTAGGTCTGGCTGCCGCCGTCGGGCGTTGCAAGCATTACCGTGGGGTGAACCTTATAAAATGCGATAGGCTCGCGGCTTACGTCGTTGGGCGCGTAATGCCCGAGCGTTGCGAAGAACTCGCCGCTTATCATGTTGTGGCCGTAGAGGATTATGTTGTCGTCCGTGCCGTCCCACTTGTTCTTCTTGTCGGAGTATATCGTACCCGTTATCGAATCGTTGCCGTAAAAGTCGTGGTCAAGATAGTAGCTGTTGTCGCCCGAGCTTACCACAACGTTGTTTATCGGCGTACCCGTTATTTTTATCCATGCGCGCGTGTCGGAGTTTATCGCTTTAAGCGCGTTGAAATCAATGTTGAGCGGCGTGTTCGTTACGGGCGTTACGTTTATTTCCTCGGTTTCGTCCGTTACCTCGCCGTTTGTGCCTGTCGTGCCGTTTGTCGCGAACGGGTCGCGGTTCAGGTCTACGTCAATCGTACCCGTGGGCGAACCCGCTATCTCCGCGAGCTTGTCGTTCGTGGCAGCGCCGTTGTTCATTGCGAACAGCTGCCGCACGAGGAACACTATAGTCGCCGCGAATATGACGACAGCTGCAATGAGTATCAGCTTGCGCGCCTTTTCGCCCGCGGGGTCGTTCTTCTGCGGGAACACCGCCGCCGCGAAGCGCTGCATGGGGCTTTTGGGCCTGCCTTTTATTTTGTCGGGGCACTTGGCGGGCTTTTTGGGCGCGTCGTAAAAATCAAGCTTGCTGAGCGCTATATCCTTTGACGAAGCGCTTTTTTTGTCCTTTTTAGGTTTCTCTGTATAGTTTGCCATTTCTTTTCCCCTTTCGGAACGTTAAGGCGGTATAGCGCCAAAACTCATAATCGGCTTTGCGCTTTGTTTTTAACCCTGCATAAGCTCCAGCAGCATTGCAAGAGCCTGCCTTGTCGCCTGCGCGCGTATTTCCGCACGCGGGTCTGCGCCCTGCGCGCTGAAAAGAAAGCGCTCCGCGCGGCATTGCGTGCGGCTGCATACGCCGATATGCACCTCTCCAACGGGGTGCTGCGCGCTGCCGCCCGCAGGTCCTGCAACGCCCGTTGTGGACACGCCGAAATCCGCGCCCGCAAGCTCCATAACGCCGCGCGCCATTTCCTGCGCGCACTCGGCGCTGTATTCGCTTTTGCGCGAGAGGGTGTCCCCGCTCACGCCAAGCACCTCGCGCTTTATCCTGTTGGAGTAGGAGCATACGCCAAGCTCTATAGCGGCGCTGCTTCCCGCAACGGCTGTTATCGCCGCGGAAATCATGCCGCCCGTGCAGCTTTCCGCCGTGGCGGCCTTTGCGCCGCTTTGCGCGCAGCGCTCCACTATCGCGCGGGAAAGCTCTGAAATTTCCTCTGTAAGGGTCATGTTATCACCTTTTAATCAAGCAGCACCGTTTCCTCGCCGTACTTAAAGCGCTTTATCTCGGTTTTCTCCACCGCCTCGTCAACAAGCGCGTTAAAGTCGAACGCCTGCTCCGCCGCAAGCACGTCCTCTATTTTCGGGTGAGTGCGCGGGTGCTTCGGCGAGAATACCGTGCAGCAGTCCTCGTACGGGAGTATCGAGGTTTCATACGTGCCTATTTTGCGTGAAATGTCGGTTATCTCTATCTTGTCCATGCCTATAACGGGGCGGAACACGGGGAACTCCGCCGCGGCGTTGGTGCAGAACAGCGCGGGGAGCGTCTGACTTGCGACCTGCGCCACGCTTTCGCCCGTGATTATAGCGCCGTAGCCGTCGCGGGCGCATATCCTGTTCGCAATCTTCACCATAAGGCAGCGCATAAGCACCGTGAAATACTCCTCGGGGCAGTTGTCGCGCAGCTTCTCTTGTATTTCGGTGAACGGCACGCAGTAGAATATGATGTCGCCGCAGTACTCCGTAAGCTCCTCGCAGAGCTTCTCCACCTTCATTCGCGCGCGCTCGGACGTGTAGGGCGGGGAAACGTAGTGGATACAATCCACCACAAGCCCGCGCTTTGCCATCATGTAGCCCGCAACGGGGCTGTCTATACCGCCCGAAAGCATTAGCAGCGCCTTTCCGCTGCTGCCTACGGGCATTCCGCCCGCGCCGATAACGCGCTTTGCGGAGAGGTACGCGCCGTTGTCGCGTATTTCAAGCCGCACGGTAACGTCGGGCGAATGCACGTCCACCTTAAGGTGCGGGAACAGGTCGAGCAGCGCGCCGCCAAGCTCCTGCTGTATCATGGGCGAGTTCATCGGGAACGTCTTGTCCGCGCGCTTTGCTTCAACCTTGAATGTAGAGGCGCTTTCGAGCGCCTCCGCCAAATACTCCTTTGCGCCCGCGCATACCGCCTCAAAATCCTTCGGGAACACCGCGCAGCGCTGTATCGCGCCAATGCCGAAAACGTGCGAGAGCTTCTTTTCTACAAGCTCCATGTCCACCTCGTCAAGCGGGGTAATGTAAATGGTGGACTGCCGCCTGTAATACTCAAACCGCCCGTAGCGCTTCAGCCTGCGCTTTATATTCTTCTGGAGCATTACCTCAAAGGTGTTCTTGTTTTCGCCTTTAAGGGCTATCTCCCCGTACTTTGCCATTATAAGCTCTTTCATTTATCTCCTGAACCTTTCAATTCCTTTTTTTATGCCCTCGCAGAGCGCCGCAATGTCCTCCGCCGAGGTCTGCGCGCACATTGAAGCGCGAATAGCGCAGTCCGCGTCCTTGTCCGACACGCCGAGCGCCGCAAGCACGCCGCTCTTTTTCCCGCGCGAGCAGGCCGAGCCGCTTGAAACGTAAATGCCCGCTTCCTCGAGCGAGTGCAGCATTATCTCGCTGCGCACGCCCCTTACGGAGAAGTTCACGATATTCGGCACGCAGTCGTCCGCGGAGTTTACGCCGACGTCCGGAAGCGCCGCAAGCCCCGCCAGAAGCTGCGCCTTAAGCTGCGAAAAATGCTCCGCGCTTCCCCTGTACGCCTTTATCGCCGCCTCGAACCCGGCTATAAGCTCGACCGGCTCTGTGCCGCTGCGCTGCCCCTTTTGCTGCCCGCCGCCGTACAGCAGCGGAGCGGTGCGCACGCCTTTTTTTACATACAGCGCGCCTATACCCTTTGGTGCGTGTATCTTATGCCCCGAAACGGTGATAAGGTCGCCCTCGAGCGGCACTTTAAGAAAGCCCTGCACCGCGTCTATATGTACGAGCGTTTTGGAATTTTTGCGCTTTACGAGTCTGTAAAGCCGCTTTACGTCAACCTTAAAGCCCGTTTCGTTGTTCACCGCCATGCAGGTGACGAGCAGGGTGTTCTCGTCCACCGCGTCCGCAAGCGCCTGTTCAAGGTCGGGGTGTTCGCACGGAACGAGCCGCGTAACCTCGTACCCGCGCTCCTCGAGCTTGTCGAGAACGCGCGCCACGGAGGGGTGTTCCATAGCGGTAGACACTATTTTCTTTCCGCTGCGGCGGTACATCTCGCACGCGCCGAAAAGGGCGGTGTTGTTGCTTTCCGTCGCGCCCGAGGTGAAGTACACCTCGCCCTCTGCGGGCTGCGCGCCCCCCGAAAGGGCTGCGAGCAGCGCCTTTTTGGCAGAGGCTATCGTCTGCCCCGAGGCTATGCCAAGCCCGTGCAGCGACCCCGCGTTGCCAAAGCCCCCGCGCATTGCCGCGAGAACCGCCGCGCACGCCTCCTCGCAGGGCTGCGTGGTTGCGGCGTTGTCCAGATATATCATTGTTCGTTAATCTCCCAAAAAAGCTGCGCAGGTCCTGCGTAAAACGCACTGCGGGACAACCGCGCGCAGGGCTGCCCTAAGGCGCACCTACTGTTTTAGTATATCACATTTCCCGCGATTTGAAAAGTGATTTTTTCAATTTTTCATATTTA
Source organism: uncultured Oscillospiraceae bacterium (assembly GCA_934462925.1). Classification (GTDB taxonomy): domain Bacteria; phylum Bacillota; class Clostridia; order Oscillospirales; family Ruminococcaceae; genus CAG-115. Next base: position 181,572 of record CAKSIT010000002.1, read on the forward strand.
TTTCATCGTTATTACGCTTTGGTAACAAAAAAGTTACAAAACGGTTACAAAATCTCCCGAAATGTAACAGAAAGATAACAGTTTGCGAAATTTGGTTACAATCTTGTCAGAATGCTTGCAAAATCTTTTCCGCTGTGGTACAATGGGTTCAGAAAGAGAAAATCAACATAAAAAAATCCTCCAAATAAAACGGCTTACGCCCCTGTTACGCAGGGGCGCGCAGTCGTTTTGGGGGACTTTGCGGGCGAAACATAAAAGCGAACAGCGGGCGGCTGTCGGCGTAAGTCGGCAGCCGCTTTTTTGTCCGCGCGGACATTTCCCGCGCCCTGCGCCGCCGAGTTCTCGCACATTTTTTTCCTTGAAAAACGCGCGGGTTTTTGGCATAATAAAAGGGCAGTCGGAAGCCGCTTGCGCCATAGGGCGGGCGGCGGGCTGCACGGCGCTCTGCGCTTGTGTATCGCTATCCGATAAGACCGCTTCGGCGGCGCTGCCAGGGGTCGCCCCCCTCCGACGAAAGTCGGTCCGTATGGAAACGCTTTCCCAAAGGAAAGCACACGCGCTTCGCGGTTGTCGCGGGGCGCTCTGAAAGCTGCCGCGTCCGTTAGCGGGGCGGCTGATTTGCATTATGTTGTGCTGTTCCGCGCGCTTTGCGGGGATTCCCGCAGGGCGCAGCGCTTCCCGTTCCTGTCGGGGGAGGATACAGCGCCGCAGAAAGCCGCGCCATGCTCCGCAAATGCACGGAGAGCCGCGCGCCCGCCTGCCGCGCTCAATCCCGCCGCCGAGCGTGCGGCGCAGGGGCGGCATACGCGACGTCTGCGGCATAAGCCGTTAAAATACAATAAGCGCGCAGGGCGCTGAGAGGAGAAACGACATGAAAACAATCATCAACGAAAAGCAGAAAGCACTTATATACATAAACGGCGCGCTGAAATGCGTGCAGGGCGCGGGCGCGGTGCGCACGGGCGGCAGAAGAACCGCAGAAATCCTGCCGATTGACGCCGAGCTTATGCCGCAGGGCTGCACGCCCGAGCGCATAGCGCAGCTTGACGAAAAGCTTGTAACGCTTGTAAACGTAGAGCAGGGCAAGCTTTGCCTGCACTATGTGGACGGCGCGTTCGCGGGGCTGCTTACTGCGGGACGGCACGCGTTCTGGAGCGAGTGGGGCAGGCACGAGTTCCGCATGGAAAGCGCCCTTACCCCCGAAATACCCGAGGACATAGCGCAGACCGTGCTGCGCCTTATCCCGCGCGAGCATTACACCGTCGTAACCGTAAACGACTACGAGGCGGCAAGGCTGTGCTACGACGGGAAGTTCGTAAGGCTGCTGGGCGCGGGTACGTACTGCTTCTGGACGGACGCGGTAAACGTTACCGCGCAGCTTGTAGACCTGCGCGAGCAGGCAGCGCCCATGCCCGCGCAGGAAATCCTCACCGCGGACAAGGTAGGGCTTCGCGTGACGTTCGCGCTGTTTTTCCGCATAACCGACCCCGCCGACGTGGACTGCGCGTTTGACAAGCTGGTGCAGAAGCTCTACCTGCACGCGCAGCTTGCCCTGCGCGAGAGCGTAAGTAAATACAAAATGGACGAGATACTCGACGACAAGGACAAAATATCGCTTGAAGCGGAGCAGGCGCTGCGCGCCCGCGCGGCGGGAATGCCCGTTGAAATAACCTCCGCGGGCATACGCGACATAATCCTGCCGGGGAAGATAGCGGACATAATGAACAGCGTACTCGAGGCGGAAAAGCGCGCGCAGGCGAACGCCATCACCCGCCGCGAGGAAACGGCGGCTACGCGTTCGCTGCTAAACACCGCAAAGCTGCTTGACGAAAACGCAACGCTGCGCAGACTTAAGGAGCTTGAATATGTCGAGCGGATATGCGCGGGCATAGGCTCGATAAGCGTTGACGGCAGGAGCGGGCTTGTTTCGCAGCTTGCCGAAATATTCACGGGGGAGAAGACTTCTCCGTGAGTTGATATAAAAAGGAGAAGAAATGAAGACAGTAAACGGGCGGTACGCCCGCGCGGTGGTTTACACCGATAATATAGAAGACATAGCGCTCGAGCAGATAACGAGGCTCTGCTCGCAGCCGTTCGCGCAGGGCGCGAAAATACGCATAATGCCCGACGTTCACGCGGGCAAGGGCTGCGTTATAGGCTTTACGGCGGACCTCGGCGAAATGGTGATACCGAGCATTGTTGGCGTTGACATAGGCTGCGGAATGTTTACGGTGGAGCTTGGAAAGGCGGACATAGACTTCGCGCGGCTGGACGACCTTATAAGGCGGCGCGTGCCCTCGGGCAGAAACGTTCACGAGGGGAGAATGACGCGCTTTCCGCAGCTTTTGGAGCTGCACTGCTACCGCGAGCTTAAGGACGCGCGCCGCATCGAGCGCTCCATAGGAACGCTCGGCGGGGGCAACCACTTTATCGAGATAGACGCGGACGAGGACGGCGGGAAGTATCTTGTTATCCACACAGGCTCGCGCAACCTCGGCAAGCAGGTGGCAGAGATATACCAGACCCTCGCGTTCGACCTGAGAACAGGCAAGGACAAGCTTTTTGAGCGGCAGCAGCAGATAATAGACGAGTACAAGGCGCAGGGCAGAAAAAGCGAGATACAGGCGGCGATAAAGGCGCTCAGGCAGAGTTTTGTCGGTATCGGGACGGATATCCCGCGCGAGCTTTGCTACCTTACGGGCGGCTACAGGGCGCGCTATCTCGACGATATGCGCATATGCCAGCGCTTCGCGTGCCTTAACCGCCTTACGATAGCGCAGACCATTGTAAACGGGCTTTTCGGCAAGAACGTTGAGGACTTCCCGCACTTTGAAACGATACACAACTATATCGACCACGACGAGAACATCGTGAGAAAGGGCGCGGTGTCCGCAAAGGCGGGCGAGCGGCTTATAATCCCGATAAATATGCGCGACGGCTCGCTTATCTGCGTGGGAAAGGGCAACCCCGAGTGGAACTGCTCCGCGCCGCACGGGGCGGGCAGGATATGCTCACGCGCGGCTGCAAAGGAGAGCTTCACGCTCGAGGAGTTCATGCGGAGCATGGAGGGCGTGTACACCACCTCGGTGAACGCCTCTACCATAGACGAGTGTCCCATGGCGTACAAGGGCATGGACGAGATACTCGCTAATATCTCCCCCACGGCGCGGGTAGAGCGGATAATAAAGCCGCTCTACAACTTCAAGGCGGGGGAGTGAGCGGGCTGCGCTTTTCTGACAAGCACAAAATGCTGTTTGGCTGAAAAATGGCGATTTTTCTGAAAAATTGTTTATTTTTTTGAAAAAACCCCTTGATTTTTGAAAAACGGCGTGATATAATACAATATGATAGATTAAGCTAAAGACTGAGGTTTGCGCCTCGGTCTTTAAGTTTTATTAAGGGCTGCGGCTCATGCCCGCAGCAGGCAAAAGGGAGGCTTGCTTATGGCTCTGGCAAAGGGGCTTAGCACGATAGAGGCGGCTGCGGAAAAGGCGGTGCGCGGCATCGTGGAGAGCCACGGCTACACGCTGTGGGACGTGGTTTTCATGAAAGAGGGCGCGGCGTGGTATCTGCGCGTGTTTATCGACAAGCCGCAGGGCGTTTCCATTGACGACTGCGTTTCTATCGACGGATTGATAAACGAGGCGATAGACAGGCAGGACTTTATCGACAAGGTGGACTACCTTGAGATAGGCTCTGCGGGGCTTGAGCGCAGCGTAAGGCGCGTGGACCAGCTGGCGCCGTCCGTTGGGAAAAAGATACGCCTGCGCACCTACAAGCTGTGCGGGGGGCTGCCCGCAAAGGACGTAAAGTGCGTGCTGGAGGCGTTCGACGGCGAGAAAATCACGGTTAAGGGAGAGTTCGGGGACGCGGCTGTAGCGCTCGCGGATATCTCTGCGATAAATTACGATGACTTTGACGAGAACGATAACATTTTTATGGAGGAGTAAACGGAAAAATGGCTAAGAGAAAAGTACAAAAGGGCGAGGATTACGGAACGATATTCGAGAACCTTGCCGTGCTGGCTGAGGAGAAGGGCATCGACAAGAACGTGCTTGCTGAAAAGATAAAGTACGCGATAGAGAGAAGCCTGCGCACACACTTCGGCCTCGACGATACGGAGGATAATGTTCATGTCAACATAGATTTTGAGCATAACATATTCGACGTAAGCATAATGAAAGAGGTAATAGAGGTCGTTGACACGCTTTACGAACCCGAGATAGAGATAACTCTCGAGGAAGCGCGCAAGATAGACCCCGCGCTACAGGTGGGCGACAGGGTGCGCTGCCCGATAGACCCGCACACGTTCAAGCGCATTGCCGCAAAGAACGCCAAGGACCTTATCAAGCAGGGCTTCAGCAACGCGGAAAGACAGCACCTGTCCGAGATATGGGGACAGTACGAGAACGAGGCTGTGTCCGCGCTCGTATCCAAGGTAGAGCCGAAATCGGGCTACGTTATCCTTGAAATAAACCACAACGAAGTCCCCCTGCCCAAGAGCGAGCAGATACCCGGCGAGGTACTCGAGGTGGGACAGGTGATAAAGGTGTACATCTCGGGCGTTTCCAAGGACTACAAGGAGGGCGACAAGAACCAGTACCTTAAGGTGTCCCGCACCGACAAGTGGCTGATAAAGCGCCTGTTCGAGATAGAATGCCCCGAGATTTACGACGGCACGGTAGAGATAAAGGCTGTAAGCCGCGCGCCCGGAAGCCGCAGCAAGATAGCCGTTATAAGCAACGACCCCAACGTTGACGCGGTGGGCGCGTGCATAGGCCCGCAGAAGTCGCGTATAAACGCCGTAACAAAGGAACTGCGCGGCGAAAAGGTAGACGTTGTGCTTTACAGCGACGACCCCGAGGAGTTCATCAAGCAGGCGCTAAAGCCCGCCGAGGTGCTTAAGGTGGTAGTTACCGACCCGAACCCCGAAAAGCGCGAGTGCAAGGCGGTAGTCCCCGACAGCCAGCTGTCGCTCGCTATCGGCAACAAGGGTCAGAATGCGTGGCTTGCCGCAAAGCTTACGGGCTACAAGATAGACATAAAGGCGGAAAGCGCCGCAAGACCCGAGGATTTTGTTGTAACGCCGCTGCACTCCGCGCCCGAAGCATCCGAAGCCCCCGCTGAGGAATGAGCAAGGAGAGCGCCATGCAGGAAAAACGCGTGCCGCTGCGCAAGTGTCTTGGCTGCGGCGAAATGATAGGTAAAAAGGGCGCTGTGAGAATAGTGCGCAGCAAGGACGGCGAGGTATCCATAGACCCCACGGGAAAGAAGTCGGGGCGCGGCGCTTACATCTGCCGCGATATGGCGTGCCTTGAAGCCGTGAAGAAAGCGCACCGCATAGAGCGCTCGCTTAAATGCAGCGTGCCGCAGGAGCTTTACGACGCGCTTGAAAAGGAGCTGAGCGAGAATCGGTAACCTGCTTTCAACTATAGGACTGTGCCGCCGTGCGGGAAAGCTTGTAATGGGCTTTGACGCAGTGGTGCAGGAGATGTCCCGCCCGAAGACAAAGGCGGCGGGGATAGTGCTTGCGGCCGACGTTTCCGCAAAGACCTGCAAGGAGGTCGGATTCGAGGCGGCAAAGCACAGCGTACAGGTCGTACAGGCCGGATTTACGATGGACGAGGCGAAGGACGCCCTTGGAAAGCGCTGCGGCGTGTTTCTGATAACGGACGGCGGACTGTTCGGCTCGGTAAAAAAGAACATAGACAGCCGCTAGGCGGCATAAGCCCGCGTTGCGCGGGGAATGATTATTGCGGAGGTATTTTACATTGCCAACAAACAAACAGAACAAATATAAGCTTCAGGACGTAGCGCGCGACCTTGGAGTTGACCGCGCGGAGCTTATGAAGCTCCTTGACGAGGCGTTCGGCGGAGCGCCCAGAAAGCCGCAGAGTTCAATCAGCGGCGACGAGGTGGATTTCGTACTTGAAAAGTACACAAGGCAGCACGAGGTTGCCGACGTTATGAAGACATTCGGGCAGACAAAGGCGCTTAAGACCGAAAAGCCCGCGCCCGAGGAGAAGAAGCCTGCAAAGAAGAAGGCAGAGCCGAAACCCGAAGCCAAGGAAGAAGCGCCCGCAAAGGCGCAAGCCGCTCCCGTAAAGGAGGAGAAGCCCGCTGCAAAGGCAGAGCCTGCGCCCGTAAAGGAAGAAAAGCCCGCGTCTAAGGCAGAGCCTGCGCCCGCTAAGGAGGAGAAGCCTGCGCCCAAGGCAGAGTCCGCTCCCGTTAAGGAAGAAAAGCCCGCTGCCAAGGCAGAACCCGCCCCCGTTAAGGAGGAAAAGGCGGAAGCAAATGCGCAGCCCGCGCCCAAGGCAGAGCCTGCACCCGTAAAGGAGGAGAGACCTGAGCCTAAGGCGGAAGCTCCCGCAAAGCCGAGAGAGGAAAGAAGCGAGCAGAGGCGTCAGGGCGACGCGCGCAGCGACAGACCGCAGGGCAATTTCCGCGACGGTCAGCGCTCCGACAGGCCGCAGGGTAACTTCCGCGACGGCCAGCGCTCCGACAGGCCGCAGGGCGGCTTCCGCGACGGCCAGCGTTCCGACAGGCCGCAGGGCGGCTTCCGCGACGGTCAGCGTTCCGACAGACCGCAGGGCGACTTCAGGCGCGACGGCGGCCGCGACTTCAGGGGCGACAGGAGAAACGCGCAGCCCGCACAGCAGCCCGCACAGCAGCCCGCGCAGAGGCTCTCCCCCAACAAGGCGGCTGTAGACAGCAGCAAGCTTAAGGTAAACACCCCGCCCGTTCAGCAGCAGAAGCCCAAGGGCGAGAGCGTTCAGCGCGGCGAGCAGGTAACAAAGTTTGTAGATACGCGCGGAAGCTACGTTGAGCTTGACAAGTACAACGAGCGCTACGAGAGCATTGCTCCCGCAAGCCGCATTAACAACGACAACTTCCAGCGCAAGCAGAAGATACAGCAGAAGTCGCAGCAGAGGGGCAAGCCCTACAGCGCAAAGCGCGAAACCGAAGCGCAGAAGCTCAAGCGCCTTGAACTGGAGCGCGCAAGAAAGCAGCAGCTTAAGGTGCAGATTCCCGACGAGATAACCGTCGGCGAGCTTGCGACAAGGCTCAAGACCGCCGCTACCGAGGTAATAAAGAAGCTCTTTAACCTCGGCGTAATGGCAAGCATAAACGAAACGATAGACTTCGACACCGCGTCGCTTGTAGCGGAGGAGCTTGGCGCAAAGGTAGAGAAGGAAGTAGTTGTAACGATAGAGGAGCGCCTGTTCGAGGATACCGAGGATAAGCCCGAGGACCTTGTTCCGCGTTCTCCCGTTGTCGTAGTAATGGGTCACGTAGACCACGGCAAGACTTCCATTCTCGACCACATCAGAAACGCGCACGTTACCTCCACGGAGGCGGGCGGTATCACGCAGCACATAGGCGCGTACCGCGTAAAGCTTTCCGACCGCGAGATAACGTTCCTTGACACGCCCGGTCACGAGGCGTTCACCTCAATGCGCGCGCGCGGCGCTATGATAACGGATATAGCGGTGCTTGTAGTAGCCGCGGACGACGGCATTATGCCGCAGACCGTCGAGGCTATAAACCACGCCAAGGCTGCGGGCGTTTCCATTATCGTTGCGATAAACAAGATGGATAAGGAAGGCGCTAACCCCGAGCGCGTAAAGGAAGAGCTTACGAAGTACGACCTCGTATGCGAGGACTGGGGCGGAGACGTTATCTGCGTTCCCGTTTCCGCAAAGACGGGCGAGGGCATGGACAACCTGCTTGAAATGATATCCCTCACCGCGGACGTACTCGAGCTTAAGGCGAACCCCAACAGGCTTGCAAAGGGCGCTGTTATCGAGGCAAGACTCGACAAGAACAGAGGTCCTATCGCAACGCTGCTCGTGCAGAACGGCACGCTTCACACGGGCGACGTGCTTATTGCAGGCACGGCTGTGGGCAGGGTGCGCGTAATGCGCGACGACAAGGGCAGGACCGTAACAGCGGCAGGCCCGTCCGTTCCCGTGGAGATAATGGGTCTTGCGGAAGTACCCTCCGCGGGCGACACGTTCGCTGCGGTAGAGGACGAGAAGCTCGCGCGCGAGCTTGTTGAAAAGCGCAAGCACGACGCAAAGGAGGAGCAGTTCAAGGCGTACCACAAGGTAACGCTCGACAACCTGTTCTCCTCTATAGAGCAGGGCGAGGTCAAGGAGCTGCCCATAATCGTAAAGGCGGACGTTCAGGGTTCTGTGGAGGCTGTGCGCCAGTCGCTCGAGAAGCTCTCGAACGAGGAAGTGCGCGTAAGAGTTATTCACGGCGGCGTTGGCGCTGTAAGCGAGAGCGACGTTATGCTCGCGATGGCGTCCGGCGCGATAATCGTCGGCTTTAACGTTAGACCCCACGCTTCCGCAGAGGAATCCGCGAAGCGCGACGGCATAGAAATACGCCTTTACCGCGTAATCTACGACGCTATCGAGGACATTCAGGCGGCGATGAAGGGAATGCTCGCGCCGAAGTTCAGAGAAGTAATGCTCGGCAAGGTAGAGGTACGTCAGGTTTACAAGATAACCAACGTAGGCATTGTCGCGGGTTCTTACGTTCTCGACGGCAAGGTGACGAGAAACGCTCAGGTGCGCATAGTGCGCGACGGCATAGTTGTCGGCGACGACAAGATTGCGGGTCTTCAGCGCTTTAAGGACGCTGTAAAGGAAGTAGCCGCAGGCTTTGAGTGCGGCATAAGCCTTGAAAAGTTCACCGACATCAAGGAGGGCGACATCTTCGAGGCTTATATGATGGAGGAATACAAGGACTGACGGCGCACGGCGCAGGGCGGCTGCATAAGGCTGCTGCCCCTGCCGCGCGGTTCGGTTCGGTTTACGGTATAGGAGGGAGTCACGATGGCAAATTTCAACATCAAGCGTCTTAACGAGGATATTAAGCGGGAGATTTCCGCTGCGGTAAGCGGCGTTAAAGACCCGCGCGTGGCAAAGAGCTTTGTTACCGTAACGCACTGCGAGGTGACCAACGACCTGTCCTACTGCAAGGTGCTTATCGCCTGCATGGGCGGCGAGGAGCGCACTGCGCAGGCGGTAGAGGGCATGAACGCGGCCGCGGGGTACTTCAAAAAGTGCATAAGCGCCCGTATCCGCGTGAGAAAGATACCCGAGCTTATCTTCCTGCCCGACAACTCGCTTGAATACAGCGAGCATATCGACAGGATAATCGACGGGCTGCACAAAAACAGCCATAACGCTGAGGAGGAGGGCGGAGAAGATGACGGTAACTCTTGAGCAGGCGTGCGCTTTCCTTAAGGAGAGCGATGATTTCGTGATACTTATGCACGGCAACCCCGACGGCGACACGCTGGGCTGCGGCATGGCGCTTTGCGGCGCGCTGCAGGAGCTTGGAAAGCGCGCTATGGTGCGCTGTCCCGACTATATCCCCGCGCGCTTTGACTACATGAGAAAGGCGTACGCCGAGCAGGAGTTCACGCCGCGCACAGTAATCGCGGTGGACGTTGCAGACCCGAAGCTTCTGGGCGAGCTGCGCGAGCTTGGCGAGCAGACCGACCTTTGCATAGACCACCACGAGTCCAACACGGGCTACGCTAAGCGCACGCTTTTACGCGGCGACTACGCAGCGGCAGCCGAGCTTGTGCTTGAGGTGATAGACGAGCTTGGCGCGGACATCACCGTGCCGATAGCAAACGCGCTTTACACGGGCATTGCAACGGATACGGGCTGCTTCAGATTCAGCAACACCACGCCCGCTTCGCATATAAAGGCGGCGCGGCTCATAGGCCTTGGCGCTGAGATAACGCCGATAAACTACGCCATGTTCGACCTTAAGACCCCCGGGCGCATGAAGCTTGAGCAGGAGGTTTTAAGCAAGATAAGATACTACGCGGGCGGGCATATCGCGGTGATATACACATCTATTGCGCTGCTTGACAGCATTTGCGACATAGACAGCGACGACGTGGGAGCGCTCGCGTCTCTCCCGCGGCAGATACAGGGCGTTGACATAGGCATATCCATAAAGGAAAAGAAAAACGGCGTTTACAAGGCTTCGCTGCGTTCAAGCGAGCGCGTTAACGTTTCTGATATCGCGCAGGACTTCGGCGGCGGCGGACACGCGCGCGCAGCGGGCTGCTCTTTCGAGGGCATGAGCGAGGCCGAAGCGGAGCGCCTTATCGTTGAGGCGTGCGTGAAAGCTCTTGAAAAAGAGGGCATAGCATGACGGGAGTTATTGCGGTGGACAAGCCGCAGAGCTTCACGTCGTTTGACGTTGTGGCGGTGCTGCGCGGGTGCATGAGAACGAAAAAAGTAGGTCACGGCGGCACGCTCGACCCCATGGCTACGGGCGTTCTCCCGATTTTTATAGGGGGCGCGACAAAGGCCGCGGACATCGTACCAGACACGGACAAGAGCTACCGCGCGGGCTTTATGCTCGGCGTAACGTCCGACACGCTTGACATATGGGGCAGAGTAGAGCCGAAAAGCACGGAAAGACCGACCCCCGAGCAGGTACGCGGCGTGTTTTCGCGGTTTATTGGCGAAACGCAGCAGATACCGCCCATGTATTCCGCGCTTAAGGTGAACGGGCAGAAGCTCTGCGACCTTGCGCGGCGCGGGATAGAGGTGGAGCGCAAGCCCCGCCCGATAACGATAACGCGCCTTGAGCTTGTCGATTTTGACGGCTGCTGCGGCGTGTTTGAAATGGACTGCTCGTCGGGGACGTACGTCCGCTCGCTTATAGACGACGTGGGGCGCGCGCTCGGCACGGGCGCTGTTATGACGAGCCTTGTGCGCACAAAAAGCTGCGGCTTTACGCTTGCGGAATGCACGCCGCTTGCAAGGCTGCGCGAGCTTCCCTACGAGGAGCTGTGCGCGCTTGTAAAGCCCGTGGACGCGGCGTTCGCGCCGTACCCTGCGGTAACGCTCGACGCGCCGCAGGAGCGCCTTTACATGAACGGCGTGCGCTTGGACCTCGACAGGGTGCAAAGCGCGCCGAAAAGCGGTATGTGCCGCATATACACGCAGCAGGGCTTTGTCGGTGTTGCAATGGCGGAGAACGGGGAGCTTATACCCGTAAAGCGCCTGTGCGGCTGACGGCATATATTCTTGTGGAAGTAAACTGAATTGATTGATATAACATACGGAAGCCCCGCCGCGGAAAAAACCGCGGTCGCGCTGGGCTATTTTGACGGACTTCACCTCGGGCATATGGGGGTAATTCGCGCGGCGCTCGCGCAGAGCGGGCTTAAAAGCGCGGTGTTCACGTTTAACTGCGACACCACCCTGCCGAAATTCGCCCGCCGCGAGGACATCATCTCGTTTGAGAACAAGCGCGAGCTTCTCGGCAAGGTCGGGGTGGATTACCTTTACGCGCCCGATTTCGCCGAGGTGAGCGGGCTTACCGCGCGCGAGTTTGTGCGCGACATACTTGTGGGGCGGCTCAACGCGGGCTTCGCGTGCTGCGGCTCTAACTTCCGCTTTGGCGTGAACGGCAGCGGCACGCCCGCGCTTCTCGCCGAAATAGGCGCGGAGTACGGAATGCGCGCGCTCACCGTATCGGACGTGTGCCACAACGGCGTTATGATAAGTTCCACCCACATAAGGGAGCTTATACGCGGCGGCGAAATAGAGCAGGCGAACGAGCTGCTGGGCTACGAGCTGTGGTACAGGCTGCCCGTTGTGCGCGGCAACGAGATAGGGCGCACGCTGCTTTTCCCCACGATAAACCAGATAATACCCGACACCAACGTGATACCGCGCTTTGGCGTGTACAAAAGCTACACCGAGGTGAACGGGCGCACCTACCGCAGCATAACCAATATCGGCGTAAAGCCCACCATAGACGACAGGCGCGACGGCACGGGCGCGGTAATGGAAACGCACATTCTGGACTACAGCGGCTTCCTTTACGGCGAGAAAATAGCCGTGTCGCTCTGCCGCTTTATCCGTCCCGAGCGCAGGTTTTCGGGGCTTGCGGAGCTTAAGGCGCAGATTGCCGACGACATAAAGGCTGCAAGCGAATAATAAGCCGAAGCTTTCACGGATAATTCACAAGGCTGTCACGATTGTGAGATATAATTGCCTTATAAGGGCATTTTTGTACCCAAAAACGCTGCTCTTTGGAGGACATCAATGATTGAAGTAAAAAACTTGAGCAAAAGCTACGGAAACAAGCTTGCCGTAAACGACATAAGCTTTTCCGTGGGCGAGGGCGAGATACTGGGATTCCTTGGGCCTAACGGCGCGGGAAAGTCCACCACGATGAACATACTTACAGGCTACCTGTCGTCGTCGGGCGGCGAGGCGGTTATAAACGGCGCGGACATTCTTGAAGACCCCGCCGCGGCAAAGCGCAGCATAGGCTATCTGCCCGAGCTGCCGCCGCTCTACCTTGACATGACGGTAACGGAGTACCTTAACTTCGTTTACGACCTGAAAAAGTGCAAGCTTCCGCGCAGAAGCCACCTTGCGGAAATATGCTCGCTCGTTAAGATAACCGACGTAAGCAGGCGCGTTATCCGCAACCTTTCCAAGGGCTACCGCCAGCGCGTGGGACTTGCGCAGGCGCTGGTGGGCAACCCCAAGGTGCTTATACTCGACGAGCCTACGGTAGGCCTCGACCCCAAGCAGATAATCGAGATAAGGACGCTTATCAAGCGTTTGGGCAAAAACCACACCGTTATACTTTCCTCGCACATTCTCTCCGAGGTGCAGGCGGTATGCGACAGGATAGTGGTTATAGACAAGGGCAGGCTTGTAGCCAACGACACCACCGAGAACCTCTCGCGCAGCCTTTCCGCAGACCACAAGCTGCTTGTGCAGATAGAAGGCCCTGTAAAGGAGGTACAGCAGCAGCTTAAGGCTATCCCCGACATGGTGGAGGTACACCTTAACCGCACGTTTGACGGCGTAAGCGAGTTTGAGCTTAACGCAAAGGACGGCGCGGACGTTCGCCGCGAGGTGTTCAAGCGCATGGCGGCGCGCAGCTACCCGATACTGCTTATGAGAAGCAGCGAGCTTACGCTTGAGGAGATATTCCTTAAGCTTACAACGGGCGATTTTTACGGAAATACCGACAACGGAGGGAAGAACTGATGCTTGCAGTAATGAAGCGCGAATTTGCGTCTTATTTCACGTCCCCTCTCGGGTATGTGTATCTTGCCGTGTTCTATGGCTTTTCGGGGCTGTTTTTGTGGCTTACGTGCCTGTCTTCGGGCAGCGCGGATATGTCCGCAACGTTCCTTTGGATGTTCTTTATAATGATAATACTTATCCCCGTGCTTACAATGCGCACAATGGCTGACGACAAGCGGCAGAAAACCGACCAGCTCACCCTCACAAGCCCTGTGAGCCTTGTGGGGCTTGTTATGGGCAAGTTCCTTGCGGCAATGCTTATTTTCCTTATAGGCGCTGCGGTAATGCTGGTATACGCGCTGTTCATCTCCGCTTCGATAACCGACACGGGCAGCGGCTTTGCGTGGGCGTCTTTTTGGGGGAACTTCCTCGGGCTGTGCCTTATGGGGAGCGTTTTCATCTCGTCGGGCATATTCATCTCAAACCTTACGGAAAACCAGATGATAGCCGCCATAGGCAGCATAGGCGTGAATATCGTGCTGTGCCTTTTCGACATCATCTCGAGCTATGTTCCGTCCGAGGCCATAGGCAACATTATCAACTCGCTCTCCGTATTCTACAAGTACCGCGAGTTCACTTATGGCATATTCAGCCTTAAAAACATTCTGTTCTTCCTTAGCATTACAGTAATATTCAACTTCCTCACGGTGCGCTTTATCGAGCGCCGCCGCTGGAATTAAGAAAGGCGGTGTGAGAAATGGCACAAGAGGAAAAGAAGAATACCGCGCAGGAAGCAGAATCTGCACAGGAGCAGGCTTCCGTACAGGAGCGGGCTTCCGCACAGGCGGAAAGAGCGCCTGCAGAAAGCGCAGCCAAAACGAAAAAGCCCGCGAAGAAGCGCGCGTTCAATGTGCGCTCGTTCAGGCACGGCACGCTGTCCGTGGTGCTTACGGTGATATTTGTGGCTGCGGTCGTAGTGCTCAACGTTATCGTAGGGCTTATTTCAGAGCGCTTTGACACAACCGCAGACCTTACGGACTCGGGCTTCTACTCGCTTGACGAGGACGCGGACAATTACATTAAAAACACGCTTTCGGGCGACGTTAACGTTACCGTTCTTGCAACGGAAAGCGCGTTCGAGGGGCAGGGAACGTACTTCAAGCAGGTAAACGAGATTCTTAAGAAAATGGACATGGCGAGCGACCATATCACGCTCGATTACATCGACCTCAACCAGAACCCCAACTACTCCTCGCAGTTCAAGGGTGAAACGCTCGCTGCGGGCTATATCGTTGTTGAAAGCCCTGTGACCGGCAGGCACAGGATACTCACGCGCGGCGACTACCTCGCGGTGAACAGCTCTATCTCGAGCTACGATTCCTCTGTCATCGAGCAGTATATACAGTATTACGGCAGCTCCGTAATCGAGGGGTCTAACATCGAGCAGGCTGCGGTTTCGGCTATGATGTACGTATCCAACAGCGACCTTGTACGCGTGGCGTTCACAGAGGGCTACGGCGAGGCTGACAGCTCCGCGCTGCAAAAGGCGCTTGAAAGAAACGGCTACGACGTGCTTACCGTAAACCTCACAACCGACGAAATACCCGACGACGTTGACTTCGTTGTGGTATTCGGTCCTAAGTACGATATCGACAACGAGAACCTTTCAAAGCTCGACCGCTTTGCGGACAACGGCGGCGAGTACGGCAAGAGCGTGTTCTACTTCGCCTCGGTAGATCAGGAAAAAACGCCGAATATCGACGCATTCCTTGCGGACTGGGGCTTTGAGATAGGCTACAGCGCGATAGGGCAGAGCGACAGTAGCTACCTTATCAGCAGCTACACCTCTTACGCGCATTTGCAGCAGATAGTTGATTCCCCCTACACCGAGGCGACCTACGGCTCGCAGCTTTACACGTTCGGCGCGTATATACGCCCCGTACTGCAGCTTTGGGAGAACGGCTCGCGCGGCGGCGTTGAGCAGCAGGTGCTTATGACCACCTACGACAACGCGTTCCTGCTCCCGCTCGACCTTGCGGAGGGCGAGGAGTTCTCAATTGACGCGGCAGAGAGCGGCACGTTTATAGACGCCGCGGTTGCATACCGCGTCCACGCGACTAATCAGAAGCTCAGCAGGCTTGCCGTGTTCGGCTCTACGGAGCTTGCGGGCAGCAGCTTTATGTCCACCAGCAACGCAAACAATCAGGACTTTTTTGTAAATCTCTTTAACTACATCTCGGGCAAGGAGGACGGTATCGTTATCAAATCCAAGACGGTTTCCGCGCCCACGTTTGAGATGAACGCGCAGACCGCCAACACGCTTGCGGTTATCCTGTGCGTTGCAGTTCCTGCCGCGGTTATCGTCCTCGGCATAGTCATCTGGGTACGCAGGAGGCACAGATAAATGGCAAAGCTCACAAAAACCACAAAGACCGTTCTTATCGCGGCGTGCGTGCTGCTGGCGCTGGGCGCGGCGCTTATGGCGCTGCTGCTCATAAAGCCTGCGGAGCAGCCCGAGAGCAGCCTTGACGAATCCTCCGTCGTGGAGGAAGAACCTGCGCACGCGTTCACCGACAAAAAGAGCGACAACGTGCTTTCAATGACGGTGGAGAACAGCACGGGCGAGTTCACCTTTGACAGGGAAAGCCGCGTTACCTCTGCTGCGGACAGCGAGGGCAACGTGTCCTCCTCTACAGAGTACTACTGGACGAGCGAGCAGCTTAAGGGGCTTACTCCAAACGCCTCTGCCATAAAGGCGTTTATAAACAGCATGGCGGGGCTTTCCGCCTCCGACGAGGTGGAGCTTGGCGCGCAGGACCTTGAAAAGTACGGGCTTGCGCAGCCGCTTTCAAAGGTAAGCTTAAGCTTTGACGACGGCACGAGCGCCGTACTCTGCTTCGGCATACAGAACCCCGCAAGCACCTCTACGGTGTACTGCCGCGCGGACGACAGCAGCGACGTTTACCTTGTAAGCTACTACTCCGCAGGCAGCGCTTTCTACGATATCCGCAGCTTTGTAAGTATGCAGAAGACCGAGAGCTACAACACCGACGACCCGCAGGAGCTTGACTATCTCATAATCGAGCGCCGCGACATGGAGGACGCCGTGGAGATACGCTATATGTACGACGTCGCGGAGGCTTCCGAGGACGAGGACTACATTGCAACCACATTCAACACGCACCGCTTTGTATCGCCTATTTCCACCGAGGTTGACGTAACCATGGGCAAGACCGTATGCTACGGTATCTACGGGCTTACGATGTCGTCGTGCGAGTACCTTGAAAAGACGGACGAGGCGCTTGCGGCGACGGGGCTTGACGACCCGTTCGTTACGATAACGTTCAAATACGGCGGCAAGCGCAGGACGCTTTATCTTGGCGACGAGATAGTGCAGGAAACGCAGACCGACGACGAAAAGACCCCCACGCTCACTACCGTTACGGGCTATTATGCAATGCTTGACGACGACGGCGGCATTTACTCCATTGCAAAGGATTCCGCGCCGTGGTATACTTTCAAGCTTCAGAACATCATGTCCCGCCGCCCCGTATCGCCCTATATCTACACAGTGGACAGCATAGACATAACCACGCCCGACGGCGAGTTCACCCTTAAAATAACGGGCGACGCAGACGAGCATACCTTTACGCTTAACGGCGCTGAGGCAGACGACTACAAGACCCGCGAGCTTTATCAGTACCTTATAGGCTCTGTTGGCGAGGAGCTTTATTCCGAGCCTGTAAGCGGCAGCCCGAGCTATTCGATACGCTTTAACTACCGCGAGCAGTACAAGGACACGTTCGGCACGCTCAGCGACCTTATAGAGTTCTACGACAGCGACGACAGAAAGAGCATTGTCGCGGTAAACGGCGTTGTAATATTCAAGGTGCGCGACATATTCACACAGCGCCTTGCGGAGAACGTGCTGGCGCTGAGGGACAACGGCGAGCTGCAGCTTAACTGGTAAGTAATTTTCTTAATATATAACGGAGGTATTTAACATGGCTGACGAAAAATTGTTCTACTACAGGGGCTTCCCCCTTATCCGCAGCGGCAACACGATATTCTACGGCTGCGGCGGCGACGAATACGCGACTATCCTCACGATAAAGGGAACAAAGACCGTTCAGGACACGGAGATTCCCGACAAGGTGCTGGTGCAGCTTGTCCCCACGCGCGGCGGCGCGGGCGAGAAATCGCGCAAGGGCGAGTTCACGGGCTTTTACAACGCGCTCGACACGGCGAACACATGGCTTAAGGACGCGCTTTTCGGCTGATAGAGCATAAATCTTGTAAACAAGCAAAACTCCTTCCTTTTGGGAGGGGTTTTTTGCTTGTTTTAGAGCCAAGGGTATTGAAATAAACGGCGGAGTGTGCTATAATAAATATATATGTGCATAGGTCTTCTGAGCCGCTTTGCCGTTTGGGGAATTATCGCGGCGGGCGTGGCATAAACTACTGTGAAAGGGCGCGCGTTATGCGCGCAAGGGTGAGCATATATGGCAAGAATAAAGGTCGCGGTGCTTTTCGGCGGCGCTTCGAGCGAGCATGAAGTTTCGCTCGTGTCGGCGTACTCGGTGCTTACAAACATACCGAAGGACAAGTACGACGTAATGTGCATAGGAATAACAAAAAAAGGGCATTGGCTCTATTACCCCGGCGAATACGAGGATATCCCCACGGGCGAGTGGGAGAAGAACCCCGACTGCGCAACGGCGGTAATAAGTCCCGACAGCATGACAAAGGGCGTTATCGTACTCGGTAAGGACGACAGCGCGTTCGTGCGCAAGGTGGACGTGGTGTTCCCCGTGCTGCACGGCATGAACGGCGAGGACGGCACGGTGCAGGGACTATGCGCGCTTGCGGGCCTGCCCTGCGTCGGCTGCGACATGACAAGCTCCGCCTCCTGCATGGACAAGACGATAACCCACAGGATACTGGACGCCATTGGCATAAGGACAGCGCCCTACTGCGTGCTTCAGCGTGATTTCCTTGATGACCCCGAGGGCGGCTGCGGCGAGGTGGAGAGAAAGCTCGGCGGCTACCCGATGTTCGTAAAGCCCGCGACTGCGGGTTCGTCCGTGGGCGTATCGCGCGCGGCGGACAGGGAAGCGCTCAAAAACGGCATTAAGATAGCCTTTGCGCACAGCGAAAAGGTGGTAGTTGAAAAGGAGATAATCGGCAAGGAGGTAGAGTGCGCGGTGCTTGGCAACGGCACGGACCTTATCGCCTCTGTCCCGGGGCAGATAACCCCCGCTGAGGAGTTTTACGACTACGACGCGAAGTACAAGCTCGGCACGTCGGTGCTGGATATCCCCGCGAAGATAACCCCCGAGCAGACCGAGGAGCTGCGCGAAACGGCAAAGCGCGCGTATTACGCGCTCGGGTGCAGCGGCTTTTCGCGCGTGGACTTCTTTGTGGCGGACGACGGCATTATCCTTAACGAAATAAACACTATACCCGGCTTTACGCCGATAAGTATGTACCCGAAGCTTATGGACAACATGGGCATAAGCTATCCCGAGCTTCTTGACCGCCTTATTACGCTTGCGGCGGAGCGATAAAAAGTAACGGAGCGGAAAAACCTTGGAAAATGCAAATATAACGCTAATGATAAAGCAGACCGCAGAGGACGAAACCGACAGCTCTGAGCTTATGACGCGCGGCGAATACCGCTTTCATAAGGGTTCGTATTTTATCGACTACGATGAATCCGAGGCCACGGGCTATGCGGGCAGCCACGTTCAGCTGCGCGCCGCGGACGGCGAAATGACCATGACCCGCACGGGCGACGCCTTTTCAAGCCTTGTGTTTGAGGACGGCAAGCGCCACTACTGCCACTACGGCACGGAGTACGGCGGGTGCATGATAGGCATAACCACGCTTGAAATAAGGAATGCGCTCGGCGCGCGGGGCGGCGAGCTGTATGTGAAATACACCATAGACGTAAACGCAGGGCTTGTGACCACCAACGAAATAACGGTGCGCGTGCGGCTGACGGAAGAATAACAACGCAGGAGGACGACAATGTATAACGCAGTAAACGAGGCAAAAGAGCAGGTAAAGGAAATGATAATGGGGGCGCTCGGGCGCATGGTAGCCGAGGGCAAAGTCCCCGCAGAGCCTATACCTGCGTTTCAGGTGACAGTACCTGCGGACGTGAGCCACGGCGATTTTTCGGCGAACGCGGCGCTGGTTTCGGCAAAGGCGTTTCGCAGCAGCCCGCGTGCCATTGCGCAGATGATAGCGGATTCGATAGAGTTCGCGGGGACGGCGTTCGATAAGGTAGAAGTTGCAGGTCCGGGCTTCCTTAACTTTTTTGTAAGCGCAGGCTGGTTCGGGGACGTTGTAAGGCGCGTAAACGACCTCGGCGCGGACTACGGCAAAACCGACCTCGGCGCGGGCAAGCGCGTTCTCGTTGAGTTCGTATCCGCGAACCCCACAGGACCTATGCACATAGGCAACGCGCGCGGCGGCGCTATCGGCGACAGCCTGTCCTCGCTTTTGCAGGAGGCGGGCTACGAGGTGAGCCGCGAGTTCTACATCAACGACGCGGGCAATCAGGTGGAGAAGTTCGGCAAGAGCCTTGACCTGCGCTATATGCAGCTGTGTACCGAAGCGGGACAGGCTCTCATGGCGCAGCACGCCGACATGGACGAGCTTACAAAGGCGCTCTACGACGCAACTGTAGTAGCCGACGAAAACGGCGAGTACCCCGAGGATAAAAAAGATTATCCGTTCCTTATGCCCAACGACGTTTATCTCGGCATGGACATAATCGAACACGCAAAGAACTACTACGACCTGTTCGGCGGCGCGGAGCTTTCCGCAAAGCCTGCGGAGGAGCGCAGAAAGGCGCTTATCGCCTACGCGCTGCCCCTTAACGAGGCAAGGCTTGAAACGGACCTGCTGAAGTACCGCATCAAGTACGACAACTGGTTCAAGGAGAGCAGCCTGCACGAAAGCGGCGCTGTAAAGCAGGTTATTGAGAAGCTCAAAGCGGGCGGCCACACCTACGAGAGCGAGGGCGCGCTGTGGCTGCGCGCTACGGATTTCGGCGGCGACAAGGACTTTGTTCTCGTGCGCTCCAACGGCTTCCCGACGTATATCGTGCCCGATATAGCGTACCACTACAACAAGCTTGTAACGCGCGGCTACGACAAGGCGATAAACGTACTCGGCGCAGACCACCACGGCTATGTGCAGCGTATGCGCATATGCCTTGCGGCAATGGGCATAGACGACAGCCGCCTTGACGTTGTTATAATGCAGATGGTAATGCTTGTCCGCGGCGGCGAAACGGTAAAGCTTTCAAAGCGCTCGGGCAAGGCGATAACGCTTACCACCCTGCTTGACGAAGTGCCGATAGACGCTGCGCGCTTCTTCTTCAACCTGCGCGACGCGAACACGCACCTCGAGTTCGACCTTGACCTTGCCGTTGAGGAAAGCAGCAAGAACCCCGTATTTTA
Organism: uncultured Oscillospiraceae bacterium; assembly: GCA_934462925.1. GTDB lineage: Bacteria > Bacillota > Clostridia > Oscillospirales > Ruminococcaceae > CAG-115. Next base: position 202,081 of record CAKSIT010000002.1, read on the forward strand.
CGTGCAGTACGCTCACGCGCGTATCTGCCGCGTTATAGAGAAGCTTGCAGAGGACGGCATAGCGTACGCGGGCGGCGCTGTAAGCTACTCCGAACCCGCAGAGCTTGCGCTTATAAGAAAAATAGCTGAAATGCCCGAGATGATAAACGACGCCGCAAAGGGCTACGACCCCTCCGCGCTCACAAAGTACGCGTTTGAGCTTGCGCAGGCTTACCACAAGTTCTACGACAGCTGCAAGATAAAGGACGCGGAAAGCGGCGTAAGGCTCTCGCGCCTTGCGCTGTGCAGCGCCGCAAGGACCGCGCTGCGCAACGTTCTCGCGCTGCTTAAGGTAGACGCTCCCGAAAAGATGTAAGGGCGCTGGCATTCGCCAAAAACGACGGAAGGACATTTTTAAAAGACATGAACGTGGAAAGACAGTATCGCCTTAAGGCGTTTGGCATTGCGCTTTTAATGGCGGTGGTAATGATACTGCCCGTTGTGATATACAGCGGCGGGTATATGGTATTCTACGGCGATTACAACGCTCAGATAATACCGTTTCACAAGGAGTGCGTGCGCGCGGTGCGCGAGGGTAACTTTGGCTGGAACTGGGACACCAACCTCGGTGCAAGCTTCTTAAGCTCTTACAGCCATATCATTGCAACTCCGTTTTTCTGGATATTTATGCTGTTTCCCGCGTCCGTGGCGCAGTATGTTCTTGCGCCCGTGCTGGCGCTGAAAATGGCGTTTTCGTCGCTTTTTGCGTACCTGTATCTGCGGCGCTTTACCAAAACGGCGGACGGCGCGCTTATCGGAGCGCTGCTCTACGCGTTTTCGGGGTATTCGCTCGCAAACTCGGTGTTCTTCCATTTTCACGAGGCGATATGCTTCTTCCCGCTGCTGCTTTTGTCGCTTGAGGAGGCGGTAGTAAACAAGCGGCGCGGAATGTTCGCGCTTTGCGTTGCGCTAAGCGCGCTGATGAACGCGTTCTTCTTCTACGGCGAATGCGTGTTCCTTGTGATTTACTTTATCGTAAGAATGGTGAACGACAAGTCCTTCCGCATAACTGTCGGCGATTTCTTCTGCCTTGCGTTTGAAAGCGTCGCGGGCGTGCTGCTTGCGGGCGTCATGTTCATGCCGTCTGTAATGCAGCTGCTTGGCATAGACCGCGTAAGCAGCTTTATAAACGGAACGGGTATGCTGGCATACAGCGAGTCGCAGACATATCTTGTAATTCTCAAATCACTGTTTCTTCCGAACGAGCCGTTTTCAAGACCCATGCTGTTTACGGGGCAGCAGACGAACTGGCGCAGCGTTACGCTGTATCTGCCGCTGTTTTCGGTCGCGGGCGTCGTTGCGTATATGCGCAGCTCTGTAAAGCGCGGGTGGCTTAAGGTGCTGGTTACGGTTCTGGCTATAGCGGCTTTTGTGCCGCTGTTTAATTCCGCGTTCACAATGTTCAACGCGGAGTACTACGCGCGCTGGTACTTTATGGCGGCGCTTATACTGGCGCTTGTCACGGCGCGCGCTCTCGAGGAAAAGACTGCGGACTGGTTTGCGGGGTGCGCCGTAAGCCTTGGCGGCGCTGTTTTCTTCACGCTGGTTTACTTCTTCCTGCCGTTCAGCACCGAAACCTATAACGAAACGTACAACACGACAGAAGAACACCTCTCCACCCCCATAGCGCGCGGCTGGGTAAGATGGGAGGAGGTAATGCTGCTTGCGATTGCGCTCATATCCGTCGCAGTACTTATTATACTTCTGAAAAAGCGGCATAAGATGACGCACGCCAAATTTATGGAAAACACGCTAAGCGCGCTGGTAATAGTTTCTATTGTAATCGGCGTGGCGCACTTCTTTGTGGGCCGCCTTGAAGGACCTGTTTATAAGGTTTACAACCATCTCATGGAAAGCGACGTCAAGTTAGACGACGATGATGAGTTTTTCCGTATAAACTCCGACGACATCATGAACTATAATCTCTGCTGGGGCTATTCCTCGCCGCAGAGCTTTATAACCGTTCTTCCCTCGTCCATCACCGACATTCACACGGCGATAGCCTCGGAAAACAAAAGGGTTATCGTATCAAGGTCCTCGCAGGATATTGCGTTCAACGCGCTTACAAGGGTAAAGTACATAACGGTATCGGACGTTATGCAAAGCGGCAGCCCATCCGAATATTACGACGCTAACGGCTTTTACAAATTCAAGGAAAAGCAGGGTTACGTCAACGTCTATGAGAGCGACGCAGTCGTTCCCATGGTGTGTTCGTACGATACGTACTGCTTTGTACGGGACGTAACCGCGGCGAACGGCGACATGGGCGGCGAAAACGTTTCGACCAACCTTATGCTGCACTCCGTAGCGCTCGACGACGAAACCTATGAGAAATACGCCGATATAATGGAGCGCGAGGTACTGTCCGAGGAGGAGCTTGACGCCGAGCAGCTCAAAGCCGACATTGCCGACAGGCAGGCGCTCGGCGCGGAGGGCTTTGAGATAACGAAAAGCGGCTTTACGGTAAAGACAAGCTACGATACCGACCGCATTGTCGTGATAAGCACGGCGTACGACAAGGGCTGGAGCGCGCAGATAAACGGTAAGCCTGTTGAAACGGACAAGGCGAACGTGGGCTTCCTTGCGGTAAGAGTGCCTGCGGGCGAGAACGAGGTAGTGTTCACCTATACAGCGCCGGGGCTTAAGCTTGGCGTGGTTATGACGATAGCGGGAGCTGCCGCGATTGCCGTTTACATTGCGGTAATGCTGCTTGTGCTTAAGCAGCGCCCGAGAAAGACAGCCTACCCGACGCAGGACAGGGGCGTTTCGCTGCATGACGAGTATATCGTGCAGCTAAGCGAAAATAACGAGGAAAACTAAGCGATGTTCAATCAGGAGAAGAAATACTATATCAGGGCGTTTGTAACGGCGCTGCTTATGGGCGTTGTGCTGCTGCTGCCGTTTGTTGTGATAGACGGCGGGTACTTTGTGTATTACGGCGACTACAACGCGCAGCAGATACCCTTTTACAAGGTCTGCATAGAGGCCGTGCAGAGCGGCAATTTCGGCTGGAACTGGCAGACTGACCTTGGCGCGAATTTTATAGGCTCGTACAGCTTTTACACGCTCGGAAGTCCGTTCTTCTGGCTTGCGGCGCTTTTTCCCGTAAGCTGGTCGCAGTATTTCCTTGCGCCGCTGCTGGCGCTTAAGCTGGGGCTTGCGTCGCTCTTTGCGTTTATGTATATAAGGCGGTTCGTTTCAAAGCCGCAGACGGCGCTTATCGGCGGCATACTCTACGCCTTTTCGGGGTATTCGCTCTACAACATATTCTTCAACCACTTCCACGAGGCTATAGTGTTCTTCCCGCTGCTTCTCATAGGGCTTGAGGAGGCGGTGGTCAATAAGCGCAAGGGGCTTTTCGCGCTTGCGGTGGCGCTAAACGCCTTTGTAAACTATTTCTTTTTCATCGGGGAATGTATCTTCCTTGTAATTTACTTTGTGATAAGGCTCTGCATGGACAAGAGCTTCCGCATAAGCGCGGGCGGGTTCTTCTGCCTTGCGTTTGAGAGCGTTGCGGGCGTGCTGCTGGCGGGCGTGCTTTTCGTGCCGTCCATCTATCAGGTGCTTGACGTGCCGCGCTCCACGAATATCCTTACGGACTGGAACTTCCTGTTTTACGGCAGCGTGCAGCGCTACGGGCTTATTTTAGAGGGCATACTTTTCCCGCCCGAAGTACCCGCGCGCAACCTTATGTTCCCTAACGCCGCGGGCAAGTGGTCGAGCGTGGCGCTTTACCTGCCGCTGTTTTCTATGGCGGGCGTTATCGCGTTTGTAAAGGGCGCAAAGGGACACTGGGCGCGCGTGCTGCTGCCCGTGTGCCTGTTCATGGCGCTTGTGCCGGGGCTTAACGCAAGCTTCACGCTGTTTAACAACAACTTTTACACGCGCTGGTTCTATATGCCCGAGCTTATCTGCTGCCTTGCGACGGTCTACGCGCTTGAGCAGGAGCTTGACATAAAGCAGGGGCTTAAGGCGTGCGCCGTGGGCGCGGGAGCTATGGCGGCGCTTGCGCTGTTCGCGCCGTTCACCAAAACCGACAGTTCGGGCGGCGAGGAAAGCAAGCGTATCCTGCCGCGCTTCCTTGCGGATATGTCGCCTGCGGTGTATATCTCCGTGGCGCTATGTGCGGGATTCCTTGTAATGCTGTGGTTTGTGCTGCGCACGAGAAAGCGCTTTTCGGCTGAGGAGTTCATGTCCCGCACAACATCCGCGGTGATTATAGGCTCGCTTATGCTAGGCTATTATTTCGTGGGCTACGGCAGGATACTAGGACCGTATATCCGCGACTACAACAAAACCGTTTCCGCAGACATACGCATAAACGACATAGACTTTTACCGCATGGAGGGCATAGACGAGATAAACAACGTTAATATGCTCTGGGGAATGAGTTCTCTCAAAAGCTTTACAAGCATAATCCCAAGCTCCACGTTTGAGCTTTACGACCTTGTGGGGCTTGAACGCTCCGTAAACTCCGCGCCCGAAACCACGCGCTACGCCCTGAGGGCGCTCACCCGCGTTAAGTATATTATGATACCCGAGGACATGGAGGAGCAGGACAAAAAGGCGACGCTCGACGAGCTTGCGATATATGAATACAAGGAAACGCAGGACGGCTACGAGATATACGAAACGCCCTACGCGCTGCCCATGGGCTTTGCGTACGACAGCTACGTAACGCAAAAGCAGGCGAAGTCAAGCTCCGCGCCCGACAAGCTTATGATACGCGCGGCGGTACTCGACGAGGAAACCGCCGAGAAATACGCGGACGTCGTAAAGCCGCTTGACAGCGCGCTTGTAAACGTAACAACGCTCTCGCAGTTCAAAGAGGACGCGCAGCGGCGCATCGACATGGGTGTGTCAAGCTTTGGCGTGAGCCGCAGCGGCTTCTCCGCGGTAAGCGGCTATGACAGCGACAGGCTCGTTGCGTTCAGCGTGCCGTTTGACAGCGGCTGGAGCGCGCAGATAGACGGCGCGGACGTTGACGTAGACAAGGTAAACGGCGGCTTTATGGGGCTGCGCGTGCCTGCGGGAACGCACGAGATAGCGTTCACCTACACAACGCCGGGGCTTAAGCTCGGGTGGATATGCACGGCGGCGGGCGCTGTTATGATAGGCGTTTATATGCTGGTGTGGTATGTAGCGCTTAAAAAGCGCGGCGACCCGAACGCGCACCTTTACGCACACGATATTTCGGGCGGGGTAAAGGCTCACGCAAGCTACATCGGGCAGCTTTCCGCGCAGATATACAACACCCCAGACAAGGGCGCGGTGAGGTCGCGCAAAAGCGAGCCGATAGAGTGGCCTGAGGCGGACCTTATCTTCCTTGACAGAAGCCGCTACGACTTTTCAAAACAAAAGCCGAAAAAGCGCACCTCTCACATAACCGAGGACGACGAGGCGTACAACGTGCTTAAGGAGCTTGAAAAGAAAAAACGCGACGACGAGGACGACAGACTTGTCTGAATGCGAAAGGAGAACGTAAATGCACCTTAATGAAACACCGATAAGTTCTGAGCTTAAGTTCGACGGCGTGATAGTTAAGCTCTACGTAGACAAGGTAGAGCTTGAAAACGGCCGTGAAGCCACGCGCGAGGTAATACGCCACCCCGGCGGCGTGTGCGTGCTACCGCTCGACGAGGACGGAAACGTGCTGTTTGTAAGGCAGTTCCGCTACCCGCACGGCAAAGTGCTTATGGAGATACCCGCAGGCAAGCTTGAAGCGGGCGAGCGACATTACGACTGCGGTCTGCGCGAGCTTAAGGAGGAAACGGGCTGCACCTGCGAGGGCTACGAGTACTTAGGCAGCCTTATCCCGACTCCCGCTTACGACAGCGAGGTTATTCATATGTACCTTGCGCGCGGGCTGCACGCGGGGGAGCAGAAGCTTGACGCGGGCGAGTTCCTCGACGTTGAGCGAATCCCGCTTGAAAAGGCTGTTGAGATGGTTATGAACAACGAAATAGGCGACAGCAAAACGCAGATAGCGATACTCAAAACCAAAATGCTGCTCGACAGGGAGAAGGATTAACGCCTGCCGCACACTCTGTGTGGCGCACAGAGCCTGTATGGCAAACAGCGCCCCCTCTTTTCGGGAGGGGGAGCGTGCTATTGTATATACTCTCTGTACGCGTCAAGAATCTGTTCTTCGATTTTGTCGCGCACGCTGGAGGAAATCGGGTGGATTATATCGCGGAAAACGCCGCTTTCCTCCCGTCTGCTCGGCATGGCGACAAACATTCTGTCGTCGCCCTGAACGAGCTTTATGTCGTGAATGGCTATTTCGTTGTCGATGGTTATTGAAACCACGGCGCGCAGCCGTCCGTCGTGCATTGTCTTTCTGATTTTGATGTCGCTTATCTCCATAGTTTCCCTCCGTTAAAGCGCCGCAAATGCGGTCTGTAAATATTTTGACTTTATCGAGGCAGAATATTCACAGAATCGGCGGGAAACCACGGCAAATTCTGCCGCCAAGGCGAAACGTACATATGCGGCTTTGAAATAATTTTTTGCCTCGGGCTTCCCGAGGCAAAAAACTCAGCTATCCGCGCAAGTGTGCGGTTTGACGGTGTGCCGTCAAAGCGTGCGCGCAGCGCGGATGTCCCGTCGGAAAACCCCCGTATGGGGGTTTTCCGACGGTCTGATTCATAACCTGTATCATGCGGGAATATTTTTTTGTGAGGGCAGCAGCGCCCATAGGCAATACCGCACAAAAACTGCTTTGGGCGGTATTGCGCTGAAAAAGAAAGCGGGGCTTTATTTATGGAAAACTTCCTGAGCGGAAAAAAGCACATACATTTTATTGGCATAGGCGGCAGCGGAATGTACCCGCTGGCGCAGATTCTCCACGCGCGGGGCTACTACCTTACGGGTTCTGACAACAACGAAACCACCACGCTCGACGCGGTGCGCGCTATGGGCATACCCGTAACGCTCGGGCAGCGCGCGGAGAACATCGAGGGCGCGGACCTTATCGTGTATTCCGCGGCGATAATGGCGGATAACCCAGAGCTTATGGCGGCGCGCGCAAGCGGCGTTCTCACCGTAGAGCGCAGCGACCTTTTAGGGCTTGTGACCGAGCAGTTCTCCAAGGCGTTCTGCGTGTCGGGTACGCACGGCAAGACCACCACGTCTTCCATGCTTACAATGATACTGCTTGCTGCGGGGATAGACCTGTCCACGGTTATCGGCGGCAAGCTTAAGGCGATAGGCGGCAGCGGCAGGGCGGGCAAAAGCGAGTATATGGTGTGCGAGGCGTGCGAGTTTGTAGACACGTTTCTTAAGCTTTTCCCTAATATCTCCATCATACTTAATATCGACCGCGACCACATGGACTACTTCAAGACAATGGAGAACCTTAAGCGCAGCTTCTCAAAATTCTGCGCGCTAACGACAGACCTTATCATAGCCAACGGCGACGACGCAAATACTATGGAAGCCGTAGCGGCAAGCGGCACAAAGGCGCGCGTTATCACGTTCGGCAAAACCTCCGGCAACGACTTTTACGCGGACGATATCCGCCGCGTGTCGGACTTCCACACGGACTTTGCGCTCATGCACGGCGGGCGCAGGCTGTGCGATATCACGATACACGTTCCGGGAGAGCATAACGTTTACAACGCCGTTGCGGCGTGCGCCGCGGCGTATTCCGCGGGGATACCCGTGTCCGCGCTGCGCGACGGGCTGGAGCAGTTCGGCGGGGCAATGCGCAGGTTCGAGTGCCGCGCGGTAATAAACGGCGTTACGATAGTGGACGATTACGGCCATCACCCTGCGGAAATAGCGGTTACCCTTAAGACCGCAAAGGAAATGAGCTTTAAGCGCGTGTGGGTGGTACACCAGCCGTTCACCTATTCGCGCACGGCAATGCTGCTTGACGAGTTCGCGCAGGCGCTTTCCATAGCGGACAGGGTGGTGCTTACCGAGATAATGGGCAGCCGCGAGAAGAACACGTTCAACATTTACGCCAAGGACCTTGCGGAGAAAATAGACGGCTGCGTGTGGTTTCCTACGTTCGAGGAGGTTGCGCGGTACGTTGCGGACAACGTTGCCGAGGGCGACCTTGTGATAACCACGGGCTGCGGCGACGTTTACAAGGTAGCCGACAGGCTCATTGAGATGCTGAAAGCGTAAGCAAAGGAGAAAATATGTCATATTCGGCACAGATAAAGGAATACGTTTACGCGCGCCGCGCGGAGCTTTTGGAAATGCTGGGAACGCTTGTAGCTATTCCGAGCGTTAAGGGCGCGGCGGAAAACGGCGCGCCGTTCGGCGCTGAGCCGCGCAGGGCGCTTGACACAATGGCGCGGTACTGCGAGGCGGCGGGCTTTGCAACTGAAATAACGGCGCACGCCGTAGGCAGCGCGGACCTTAAAGCGGGCAGGGAAGCGGCGCTAGGCATACTGTGCCACCTCGACGTAGTTCCCGCAGAACCCGCCGCGTGGAGCAGCGACCCGTTCACGCTGTGCGAGCGGGACGGCGTGCTTTACGGGCGCGGCGTTATAGACGACAAAGGCCCTGCCGTAGCGGCGTTCCTTGCGATGAAGTGCGTAAAGGAGCTTGGCATACCGCTTAAAAAGGGCGTTCGGCTTATATTCGGCACGGACGAGGAGAACGGCTCTGAGGACCTTGAGCTGTACCTGCGCGAGAAAAAGCTGCCGCCCATGGTGTTCACGCCCGACGGCGAGTTCCCCGTGATAAACATTGAAAAGGGCATGATGCGTTCGCGCTTTGGAAGACGATTCAGCGGCGGCGCTGTCGCACAGCTTCGCGGCGGCTCTGTGCCGAACGCCGTACCCGACAAGGCGCACGCCCTGCTTGAGGGCGTAAGCGCGGCTGCGGTGAACGATGCCGCGGCGGCTCTTGCGCTGCCCGTAAGGTTCACGGTAACGGACGAGGGCGGCTGCACGCGCGTTTTCTGCGAGGGCAGCGCGGCGCACGCTTCTACGCCCGCGCTTGGCAGCAACGCGCTCACGGCGCTTATTACGCTGCTAAGCAGGGTGGTTACGGACGACAAGCAGGCGCAGGTGCTGCGCGGGCTTTCCGAGGCGTTCCCGTATGGCGAAACGGACGGCAAGCACATGGGACTTAGCTGCGCGGACAGCGAGAGCGGCGCGCTCACCTGCGTGTTCAGCGTGTTTGCAATGGACAAAAACGGCTGCGAGGGTACGGTGGACGTGCGCTTCCCCGTGAGCAAAAGGCTTGCGTGGGTGGAGCAGACCGAGCGCGAGGCGTTCGGGCGCTTTGGCTGCGAGTTTTTGGGCTATATGGGCGACGAGCCGCATTGCGTGGACGAAAACAGCGAGTTTGTGCAGGCGCTGCTGCGCGTGTACGAGCGCGTTGAGGGCGAAAAGGGCTGCTGCATAGCGATAGGCGGCGGCACGTACGTTCACAATGTGGAGGGCGGCGTGGCATTCGGTGCGGAGCGCCGCGAGAAGCCCTACAACAAGGAGCGCCCCGACGAGGGCAAGGCAGACTACCATATGCACGGCGCGGACGAGTGGGTAAGCGCGGACGAGCTGCTGCGCGACGCGGTGCTGTTCGCGGAGGTAATAGCGGAGATTTGCGGATAAGAAAGAGAGCTGACTTTTTCGGGTCAGCTCTCATACCGTCGCACCGCAATACGAGGGGGCGCGGCGGCGCTTTAATTAAGGAGGAAGTGCAATGTACGAGCTTATACAGCTTTCCGACAGCACATATTACATTCAAAGCCCCACGAACATAGGGCTTGTAAGGCTTGGCGGCAGCGACGTATGCCTTATAGACAGCGGCAACGACAAGGACGCGGGGCGTAAAATCAACCGAATATTGCAGGAGAACAACTGGAATCTTAAGGCGATTTACGTTACCCACTCAAACGCCGACCATATCGGGGGAAACAGGTACTTGCAGGCGCAGACGGGGTGCAGGGTGTACGCCCCGGGCATTGAATGCGCCTTCACCAACCACCCGATTTTAGAGCCGTCGTTCCTGTACGGCGGCTATCCGTGCAAGGATTTGCGGCACAAATTCCTTTTAGCGCAGGAAAGCAGCGCGGAGGAATTAACGCCCAACGCGCTGCCGCAGGGGTTCGAGATGATTAAGCTGTCGGGGCATTTTTTTGACATGGCAGGCTTCAGAACGCCCGATAACGTTGTTTTCCTTGCGGACTGCCTGTCGAGCCGCGAGGTGCTTGACAAGTATCAAATCGGCTTTATATACGACGTTGCGGAGTACATAAAAACGCTTGAAACGGTGAAAACGCTTGAAGCGAAAATGTTCGTTCCCGCGCACGCGGCGGCAGCGCAGGACGTTTCGGAGCTTGCGCAGTACAACATTGACAAGGTGCGGGAGACAGCCGCGAAAATCCTTGATATATGCGGCGAGCCGCTTTGCTTTGAAGCGGTATTGCAGCGGCTGTTCACGGATTACGGCTTAAAAATGAGCTTTGAGCAGTACGTGCTTATAGGCAGCACGGTACGCTCTTACCTGGCATGGCTTAAGGACGAGGACAAACTGAGCGTGGCATTCGAGAATAACATGATGTTGTGGGAGCGCAAGTGACAAAGGCGTGGCAGGGATATTCTGTTCAATAAGCAAAAAGAAAGGGCTGATTTGTTTCAGCCCTTTCAGCCTGTTGAAAAAGTCCATTTTGCCCGCGTATGCGGGCTTTGAAATAACTTTTTTGCCTCGGGCTTCCCGAGTCAAAAAACACTTCTATCCGCACAAGTGTGTACGCGACGCTGCGCTTACGCAACCGTGCGCGCAGTGCGGATGCCCCGTCGGAAAGGGCTGATTTGTTTCAGCCCTTTGTATTTACTTAACAACGTGAACGTCAAGCTGGTCGAACGGAATCGAGATGTTGTTCTCGATAAACGCTGCGCGCACCTTTTCGGTGGTGTCGAAGTACACGTCCCAGTAGTCGGCGGTTTTGCACCACGGGCGCACGGCTATAATAATGGCGCTCGCGGCGTGTTCAGACATACGCACCAGCGGCGCGGGGTCTGCAAGAACCTTGGGCTGGCTCTTAAGCACCTGCATTATTACCGCCTGCGCCTTTGCAAAGTCGTCCTCGTAGGATATGGAGAACGTGAGGTCCACGCGGCGCTTGTCCTTGGCGGAGTTGTTTATAATCGTAGCGCCCACGGCCGTTCCGTTTGGAATAAACACCGCCTGATTAGACCCCGTAACAAGCTGCGTGTGCAGAATGGATATCTGCTCGACAGTACCCTCCACGCCGCTTACCGCTATGTAGTCGCCTATCTTGAACGGCTTTGTCACCATCAGCACAAACCCGCCCGCAACGTTCGACAGCGACCCTTGCAGCGCAAGGCCTATAGCAACGCCCGCCGTGCCTATCACAGCCACAATGGACGAGGACGGAATGCCGAGAATCGACAGCACAATAGTAGCAAGCAAAATGTAAAGCGCGATTTTTACCACCTGCTTTACAAACTTCACCACCGTATCGTCAAGCGAGTTTTTCTTGCTCGCCTTTACTTTGTCCAGCCCCTTTGACACAAGCTTCACGCTCACGCGGGTTACGATAAGCCCCAGTATCAGCACTACAATGGCGAAAATCAGCGTCGGCACAGCGCCCAGTATCGACTTCCACAGCCCCTCGAAAAACTGCCCTATCTCGCTCAGCGTGTGCGAGGGGTCGCTTACAAGCTCCTGCACCGCGTTATTAAGCGTAGCTTCATGCGTGGCTTCCGCGGTGGAAGCCGCTGTTGCAATAAACATTTTACTTCTCCTTGTGACATATTTCGCGCTTATTCGCGCAGAAAAGCACCGCGTTAACGGTGCTTTAGTTTTTTATTCAAACGCCTCGCGAAGCGCCGCCTCGGCAGCCTCGCCGTCGCTTTCCCTTACCAGTACGGAAATCTCGTCAACGCCCGTTGTTATCTGCAATATCATAGCGTCAATGCCGTTGAGGATAGAAAGCACCTTTGCGGCAACGCCCGTGCTTTTTACCATGTCGGCGGTTTTGATGACGATTTTTCTGTTGCAGCTGTTTATCATGGGGGTAATGCCGTCCTTTTCGCGCAGCTGCTTTGCAACGCCCAGAAGCTTCGGCATATCGTCGTCGTCAAGCGTAAAGCCAAAGCTGAATATCTCCGACGTAGGCGAGGTCATGGAAATCATGTCCACGATTATGCCCGCGTCCGCGACAGCCTTAAGCGTGTCCTCCATTATGGTTTTGTTGAGCGCAACGTTGTTGAACGAAACCGCAGAAACATTTTCAGTAACAATAAGGCTCATTGTCAGCTTTCCTCCTTGATAAGGTCGCTCATGGTGTAAAGCCCCGCGCCGCGCTTACCGCCGCCGAGGAACACCGCGGCGTTTACCGCGCCCACCGCGAACACCTCTCTGCTCTGTGCGGAGTGCGAGAGGGTTATCACCTCGTCATGCCCCGCGAAAATCACCTCGTGCTCGCCGACAATAGTGCCGCCGCGCACGGAGTGAATGCCTATCTCGTCCTTGCCGCGCGGCTTTCTCACGCTGTGGCGGTCGTAAACGAAGCGGTCGCCGCCGCCAAGCTCGTCGTTTATGGCCTCGGCAATCATAATTGCCGTGCCGCTCGGCGCGTCCTTTTTAAGGTTGTGGTGCTTCTCCACAATCTCAATGTCGAATTGCCCGCCGAGTATCTGCGCAGCCTTGCGCGACAGCTCTACAAGCAGGTTTATTCCGAGCGACATATTGAACGTGAAGAATATCGGTATCTGTGAAGCGGCTGCGGTTATCTGCGCGCGCTCCTCGTCGGTGTAGCCCGTTGTCGCTATCACCAGCGGCACGCCGTTCATTCTGCCGTAGGACAGCAGGTCGGCAAGCGCGCAGGGGTGCGAGAAGTCTATTATGACGTCGGGCTTTTCGGGCAGGTCGAATACGCTGCCGAATACGGGAAAGTCCGCGTATTTTACGCCCGCAGGGTCTACGCCCGCGCATATTTCGCAGTCGCTGCGCCCCTCGCAGAGCGAGGCTATCACGCGCCCCATTCTGCCGCAAGCGCCCGTTATCGCAATTTTTATCATCATGTTCTCCTGTATTTTTGCAGTCCTGTGAGGCTTACTTTATGCAGCCCACAAGCCCGAGCGGCTGCATAGCCTCTCTCAGCCTTGCCGTCATTTCCTCGGTCATGGAGCAAAGCGGCAGGCGGCATTCGCCCGCGTTAAAGCCCATTATGTTGAGCGCTTCCTTTACGGGAATGGGGTTTACGTCCATAAAGAGCGCCTTTTCAAACGCCAGCAGCTTCTTTTGCACATCAAGCGCCTCTGCGTGTTTGCCGTTTAGGAAAAGCATAATCTCGTCGTGCTTTTCGCGGGGCATACAGTTGGCCGTAACGGAAATAACGCCCTTTGCGCCGGTTGCAAGAGCGCAAAGCGCCTCGTCGTCGTTGCCTGAGTATATGTTGAGGTCGGTGTAGGTCGCTATCTGCATCATAAGGTCCATGTTGCCGCTTGCTTCCTTGGTGGCAACGATGTTCGGGTGCTTCGCTATCTCCTTGTAGCAGTCGATGGAGATGTTCATGCCCGTGCGCGAGGGTACGTTGTAAAGCACTATCGGGATATCTACCGCGTCCGCAATTGCGAGGAAATGCTTTGCAAGCCCGCGCTGCGAGGTCTTGTTGTAGTAGGGCGTTACCTGAAGCAGCGCGTCCGCGCCCGACTTCTGCGCGTGTTTAGAAAGCTCTACGGCGTAGCCCGTGTCGTTGCTGCCCGTACCCGCGATAACGGGAACGCGCTTGTTCACGCGCTCGACAGCATAGCGAATGCACTCAACGTGTTCGTCGTCGGTCATGGTGGAGGCTTCGCCCGTCGTGCCGCATACTATAATAGCGTCCGCGCCGTTTTCCGCCTGAAAGTCCAGCAGCCTGCCGAACTCGTCGTAATTTATGCTTCCGTCGGCGTTCATGGGTGTAACGATAGCCGTGCCGACGCCTGTGAAAATAGTGTTTTTGCTCATGAAATAGCTCCTTTCGGGGGTGGGGTCAGAATGTTGCTTTATCAGTCCAGATAGCCCTTAGCCGCGAGAAGCTCCGCCATTTCGACGCCGCCGCCTGCCGCGCCGCGCAGGGTGTTGTGGGACAGGCACACGAACTTGTAGTCGTACTGCGTGTCGGGGCGCAGGCGTCCGATAGAGATAGCCATGCCGTTCTCAAGGTTTCTGTGAAGCTTCGCCTGCGGCATATTGTCCTCCTCAAAGTAGTGCAGGAACTGCTTGGGCGCGGACGGCAGACCGAGAGCCTGCGGCTCTGCGGAGTACTCCGCCCAAATCTTCTTTATTTCTTCAATGGTGGGCTTGTTTTCAAATCTTACAAACACCGCCGCAAAGTGACCGTTGGAAACAGGCACGCGCAGGCACTGAGTCGTAATGCGGGGGCTTTCAGCCTTAACGATTTCGCCGCCCTCGATACGACCCCATACCTTAAGAGGTTCTTGCTCGGACTTTTCTTCCTCGCCGCCGATGTAGGGAATGAGGTTGTCTACCATTTCGGGCCATGTTTCAAAGGTCTTGCCCGCGCCGCTTATCGCCTGATACGTGCAGGCGAGTACCTCGCTTATGCCGAACTTTCTGAGCGGAGAAAGCGCAGGCACGTAGCTCTGAATGGAGCAGTTGGACTTTACGGAGATAAAGCCGCGCTTTGTGCCGAGGCGCTTCTTCTGCGCTTCGATGATAGCTGCGTGGTCTGCGTTTACCTCGGGGATTATCATGGGAACGTCGGGCGTGAAGCGGTTAGCGGAGTTGTTGGACATAACGGGGCATTCAGCCTTTGCGTAAGCCTCCTCGAGAGCCTTTATCTCGTCCTTCTTCATATCTACCGCGCAGAAAACGAAATCCACCTCGGAGGCAATCTCCTTAACGTCCGCGGAAGCGTCCTTTACTATTATATTCTCCATATCCTTCGGCATGGGAACGTCCATAAACCATCTGCTGCCAACGGCGTCCTTATAGGTCTTACCTGCGGAGCGCGGGGAAGCCGCAAGCACCTTAACCTTGAACCACGGGTGGTTTTCCAGCAGGACAGCGAAGCGCTGACCTACCATTCCTGTTGCGCCGATTATACCGACATTGTACTGCTTTTTCATAAAGTTGCGTCCTTTCACGGGCGTTAAGCCCTGTTTTTTTGTTCAAAAAAAGCCGATAACGGAATGTCATCGGTCTGCGGGTATGGGGTAACGGCAAATAGCGAATAATATTTGCGATAGCTCTCCATGACTTGCAAAAGTCGATGACAATCGTACGCCTGTTCGGCGCACGACCAGATATATACACCTCGGCGTGCATATTCTTCGGCGGTGAGCCTTTCGCGCGCCGACCCCTCCGAGAGCCGTAACGGCGGCGCTACTAATCCTTTCCGCACCTCTATCCGTTGCTTTGGAATTATCAATTCCGTTCTTCTATTTTACCACACATTTTATTCTTTGTCAATCGTCTTTATGCTTTTCTTTATCGGCATTTTTTGAGAAATATCACTAATTCCCGCAGTTTATTTTGTCTAAAATGCGTAAAAAATATGAATTGAAAATCCTCGGCTGTAGTGGTACAATTATATATAGTGTTTTATAACGCCCTACAGGGCATGAAATTATAAGGAGAAGCCATGCTTAAGAGTGATTTTTACTACGACCTGCCGCCCGAGCTTATCGCGCAGACCCCTGTCGAGCCGCGCGACAGCTCGCGCCTGATGAAGATAGACAGAGCCACGGGGGATATCGTCCACGACCATTTTTACAATGTTGCAGACTACCTTAAAAGCGGCGACCTGCTCGTGATGAACGACAGCAAGGTATTCCCCGCGAGGATATACGGGCAAAAGCGCGACACGGGCGTACCCGTTGAATTTCTGCTGCTCAAGCGCCTGTCGCTTACCGACTGGGAAACGCTTGTGCGCCCCGGCAGGCGGCTGAAGCCGGGCGTTGTCGTGGACTTCCCCGAGGGGCTGTCCGCCGAGGTGCTTGAAACGATAAACGACGGCAACAGGCTCGTGCGCTTCTCGTTCGAGGGCGATTTCTTCGACATACTCGACCGCATAGGGCAAATGCCGCTGCCGCCCTACATCACCGAAAAGCTGCGCGACAACGACCGCTACAACACGATATACTGCCGCGAAACGGGTTCTGCGGCAGCGCCCACGGCGGGGCTGCATTTCACCGAGCGCGTGTTTGAGAAGCTTCGCGAAAAGGGCGTGGACGCGGCTTATGTAACGCTCCACGTGGGACTGGGGACGTTCCGCCCCGTAAAGGAGGACGACATACTCGACCACAAAATGCACGTTGAGCATTACTCCATACCGCAGGAAACCGCCGACAAGATACGCGAATGCAAGGCGCGCGGCGGGCGCGTTATCGCCGTAGGCACTACCTCCTGCCGCACGCTCGAGAGCGCCGCGCAGCTTTCCGCAGACGGCGCGATAACCGCCTGCACGCACGACACGGGCATATTCATCTACCCCGGGTACGAGTTTAAGTGCATAGACGGGCTTATCACAAACTTCCACCTGCCCGAAAGCACGCTTATAATGCTGGTAAGCGCGTTTTTAGGCAGAGAGCGCACCCTGCGCGCGTACGATACGGCGATACAGGAGCGCTACAGGTTCTTTTCCTTTGGCGACAGCATGATAATAATATGATACAGAGGCCGGCATGATAATAGACGCACACGCACACATTTTCCCCGAGAAGATAGCCCGCAAGGCTTCCGACGGGATAGGCAGCTTTTACAATATGCGCATGGGGTACGACGGCACGCTGCGCGCCCTTTTTGAGGAGGGGGACGCGGCGGGCGTTGACAGGTATCTCGTGCAGTCCGTGGCGACCGTGCCTGCGCAGGTGGAGAGCATAAACAACTTCATCTCGCAGTGCGTAAGGGAGTACCCCGACAGGCTGTACGGCTTTGGCGCAATGCACCCCGATTATGAGAATATCCCCGCCGAGGTGGAGCGCATAATTTCGCTCGGGCTGCGCGGGATAAAGCTTCACAGCGACTTTCAGGACTTCAACATCGACGACGAGCGGGCGTTCCCGATATACGAAGCGGCGCAGGGGCGGCTGCCCATACTCTTTCACGTGGGCGACCCGCGCGGCGACCGCTCCTCGCCCGAACGGCTGCTGCGCGTTGTAAAGCGCTTTCCAAAGCTTACGGTGATAGGCGCGCACCTTTGCGGCTGGACCTGCTGGGAGCGCGGCGCGGAGCTTTTCGCGCACAGCGGCGTGTATGCGGACTGTTCAAGCTCGCTTTACGCGCTTTCCCCCGAAAGGGCGGCGGCGCTAATCCGCGAAATAGGCGTCGAGCGCGTTATGTGGGGGACGGACTACCCCATGTGGGGCGCGCGCGAGGAGCTGGAGCGCTTTTACCGCCTGCCGCTCACGCAAGGCGAGCGTGAGCTGATACTCGGCGAAAACGCCCTGCGAATGCTGGACGAGGGTTCGGGGAATACTAAAGCGCCGCTTGACAAAAAAATATAATTGTGATAAAATTTAAGGTGCGGCGGGAATCGACCGCCCGAAAGGAGAGAATAAATTGCTGGAGCTTAAAGACCTCGTCTGGCATTTGCCCGACGGAGAGCCTATAATAAACGGGATAAGCTACAAGGCTACAAAAAAGCTTATCGTTATAACAGGACCAAACGGCGGCGGAAAGACCACGCTCGCCAAGCTTATTGCGGGCGTTGAGCGGCCCGACAGCGGACAGATACTTCTCGACGGGGAGGACCTTACCCCGCTAGATATCACGCAGCGCGCGAAAAAGGGCGTTGCATACGCGTTTCAGCAGCCCGTGCGCTTCAAGGGGCTTACCGTGCGCGACCTGCTGGAGCTTGCGGCGGGGGAGAGCCTTAAGGATACCTCGCTGTGCGAGCTGCTGGGAAAGGTGGGACTCTGCGCGGAGGAGTATATCGGCCGCGAGATGAGCAGCGCGCTTTCGGGCGGCGAGGCGAAGCGCATTGAGATAGCGACCGTGCTTGCGCGCAGGGCGAAGCTTTCGGTGTTCGACGAACCCGAGGCGGGCATAGACCTGTGGAGCTTCTCGCGCCTTGTGGAAACGTTCGAGGAGATACGCTCGAAAACCGAGGGGACGCTTGTCGTTATATCCCATCAGGAGCGCATTCTGTCCATAGCGGACGAGATAATAGTAGTAGCGGACGGCAGGGTAAGGACCGCGGGCGCGCGCGAGGAGATACTTCCCGCGCTGCTTAAGGGAGAGTACGCCTGCGCTTGTCCCAAGAGAAACGGAGGTGTCTGCTGATGAGCGACGTACCCGAGCTTATAAACCCCGTAACGGCGGATATGCTCAAAATCATTTCGGAGTATGACGAGGTGAGCGGCTTCAACGGCGCTTACAATATCCGCGAGGACAGCAAGTGCGCTGGCAGAAAGTCCTCCGCAAACATAACCATAGAGCCTAAGACCGACAACCCCGGTATCACGATAACCGTAAAGCCCCACACCAAGGGCGAAACGGTGTATATCCCCGCGTGCGTAACGCACAGCAACGTAGACGACCTTGTGTACAACGACTTCTACATCGGCGAGGGCGCGGACGTAGTTATTGTCGCGGGCTGCGGCGTTCACAGCGACGGCGAGGAAACGGCGCGCCACAACGGCATACACCGCTTTTTCCTTGAAAAGGACGCCAGCGTGCTTTACAAGGAAAAGCACATAGGCACGGGCAAGGGGACGGGGCTTCGCAAAATAGACCCCGTGACCGACTGCTACCTTAAGGAGAACGCCCGCCTTGAAATGGACACGATACAGCTCGGCGGCGTAGACCGCTCCACCCGCAGCACAAGCGGCGTTCTCGGCAAGGGCGCGAAGATAATCGTGCGCGAGCGCATAATGACCGACGGCGAGGAGGACGCGGTAACAAAGTTCAGCGTAAAGCTCGAGGGCGAGGACAGCGGCGTGGACCTTGTTTCCCGCTCGGTAGCGCGCGGTAACTCGCATCAGGCGTTCTACTCCGTTATAGAGGGCAGCAATCGCTGCACGGGGCATTCC
This sequence comes from uncultured Oscillospiraceae bacterium, assembly GCA_934462925.1. Lineage (GTDB taxonomy): Bacteria > Bacillota > Clostridia > Oscillospirales > Ruminococcaceae > CAG-115. The sequence continues at coordinate 221,091 of CAKSIT010000002.1, forward strand.
GCGTGCGACGCTATAATTGCGGAGCATGGCAGGGTAGACGCGCAGCCCGCGCTCAACGCATCTCATGTTGACGCGCAGCTTATCCACGAGGCGGCTATCGGCAAGATAGCGGGCGAGCAGATAATGAAGCTATGCAGCCTTGGCCTTACCAAGGAGCAGGCTGAGGAAAAGATAATAGAGGGCTTTCTCAAATAAGGAGCGCCCTCGCGGGGGTTTGTGCCGCGTTCAGCGGTGGAGCAGCCCTCGCGGGGGCGTTTTGCCATATTGATTTCTATTAAGGAGCATAATTATGATAAGTCTCTTATATCCCGAAAATTATGAGCCGTGCGGTAAAATACTGGGCGAGAGAACCATCGAAAGCCTTGAGCTGAACTATATAGCGAAGCTGATTTGCCCGTATAACACCGATTTTGCATTAAAGGTGCTTACAGAGCTTGTAACGGACGAAAGCGTGATAAGGTGGCGGCAGGATATTCTTGAGGATTTTATCAACATACCCTATCTTGAATCGCTCCTGTACAACAGCATTCACACGATTTACGAGGGTTCGCTGTCGGTGTTTGCAAGGACAGGCTCGACCCAGTCGTTTTTTGAGCTGAACGACAACATCTCACAAATGGAAGCGTTTGTGGCGTGTATGGAGGAGTGCCACCGCTTTGCTAAGGAATACGGCGGCAGAATCAAGTCGGCGGGCATTAAAAGCGTTCTGCGGGAAATTGAGAGTAATTACAATTCCGAAGATTTCAAAAAGCTCACGGGCGAAATAGACGAGCTGAAAGCCACGCTTGAAAAGGATATAAAAAGCGTAACCGTAGGCATAAATATGGACAAGCTTATGCGCCCGACGGAGGTAATGCTGCTGGAGGTTTCTCACGAGCCGATACGCAGGAAAACTATGTTTGAACGGCTGCTGAAAAAAGATAAGAACGCAGAGCCGCTGTCCGAAATCTACGCCCGCAAATATAAGGACGGTCAGGTCGCAGAGGTTGAGAAAAAGCTGTTTTCCGAGCTTGACGGACTGTGCGGCGACTATGTTCGCCGTGCGAACTCCGCAATTAACAGATGTTACACGGAATGCACGGATTTTCTTGTGAGATTGTCGCCGCAAATCGATTTTTATGTTGGCGCAAAGGACCTTTGTGAACGCGCCGCAAAGCTCGGGCTGCCCGTCTGCCGCCCTGAAATTGCTCCAAAGGAAAAACGCCTTTTTATCTGCCGCGATATGTACGACCCCGTTTTGTCAAACAAGACTGCGGCAATGGTTTTTCGCGGCGACGAAGCAAGGCCCGTTCTGACGAATGATTGCCGTCTTGACGATAACGTGAGGATTTTTCTGATAACCGGCACAAATAACGGCGGCAAAACGACGTTTATACGTGCTGCCGCCGTCAACAGAATACTGGCGCAGGCAGGGCTTAACGTTTGCGCAAGCGAGGCTGAGATTTCGCCCTGTTCCCATATTTTCACGCACTATCCGCTCGAGGAAAAGGTCGGGATAGATACCAGCCGTTTTACCGAGGAGTGCCGCGAGCTGAAGCGGACGATAGAGAGCGCCGACGAATACAGCCTTGTACTGCTCAACGAAAGCCTGTCCTCAACGAATCCCTACGACAGTATGATTATTGCGCAGGAGCTTCTGAAGATTTTTGCCGACATTGGCTGCAGCCTGCTTTACACAACGCATATTTTAGAGATGACGGAAATACCCGATAAAATAAATGCAAACACCCCCAAAAGCCGCATAGGAACGCTCACCGCAGAATGCGATGAAAGCGGCAGACCCACATACAGAATCACCCCCGCCAAACCCGACTTCTCCCGCAACGCCCAGTACATTTTCGATAAATACGGCATCTCATTTGAAAAATATAAAAACAGTTCAAGTAAATAAAAATGGTCAAATGCAAAAAAGCGGAAAGCGGCAACATAAAAAAACATGAAAAAAGCAAATAGAACAAAGGAAAAAGAGCAAAACACGGTAATTGCAGCGGAAAACGAGCGCAGCAGTGCTAAGGGCGGGGAAAATTTGTGCAAGACTTATTGCAACGCCCATATCCATGATAGGTGGAAATACCGAAATGCCCTGTTCAAAATGTCAGATTATCGTTTCAAAAGTGACGGCCGCAGAATTACGTCATCAGGAGCAATTTTCTGCAATCCAAGAATTTTAGGAAGCTTGCGCCCAATGAACGCCTTTGGGAATCACCTGCCGGATAAATTCATGACTCCGTTCAATATGAGGGTTCTGCCACGAAGCCATCGGCCGGCAGTAGAAGATGTTGGTTCGTCTGACGCCATAATCAGTGTTTTCAAGCGAGTCAGGAGCTTTGAACTCTCCGCCGTTGTCGGTAAGAATGACAGGGAATAAACGCTGAAAGATCTCAGTGCCAAGTTCCTCGGTAAGTTCGTCGAAAACAGCCTGAACGCATTTCTGGCCGGCGCTTTCAATAAGGAAAATCAGCATCAGATCATATTTCGTGAAAATCATGGTCAGCAGGCATTTTCCCTTTTCACGCCGCCCCTTAACTGTGTCCATTTCGACAACATCAAGCTCCGGACGGCTTTCCGTAAAGGCTTTGAAATCAGCATAGGTTCTTTCTTGACGGCAGGCGTATTGAGCAGGTTCGGAAGGCTTTGTTTTACGCTTTTTATACCTGACTTTTCGCGGAAGGTCAATATTCCTGACATCAAATACGCACTTGTCGATATAGTTGTAAATAGTTCTGCGGGAAAAATCGATTTCTTCAGAATGGTTTGCAAATATGTGGCTTACCGACTGCCCGTTAAGTACCAATGGTGTGAACAACTCGTTCAGCCGAGCCGTTTGCTCTTCGGAAGCGTGAATGTTTTTTCTGGATTCTGACAGGAGCGCACGGCTCTTTTTATCCGCTTTGTAGGCGGAATAATATGCGTGTTGTTTGCGGCAGTGGTTCTGCTTTGTGCAGCCGGTACATACGGCGCTTTATCAACCAGCTCGCACCGCTGTGGAATGTACTGCTTGCACAAATCATGACAGCAGCGCGAATGACAGGTCTTGCACGGAGCAAAGCAGGCTGCGCTTCCGCACAGTTTTCTTTGCAGACATGATGTGTAATTTGAACAGATGGTATTAGCTGTTGAGATGAATTCGCGGTTGTTTCTGACTTCCCGCATAACAGTCGATGTACTGCACCCGAGCATCGCGGCTATCTCACGAAAGCTGCTTTAAATGCTAAGCCCTTCTCTATTACACATCTGTTGGTTAAATTAAGATGTTGAAATTTCATGGTTCCTCTTTTCCAGCATTTCGGTCATCTTAATTATACCACGTTTCATGCAGAACTTATTGCAACATTTTTTCCCTTTTTCGGTCGTTTGTGCAAGGGTTATCGCAACATTTCTTTCCGCTTTTTTGCATTTACTTTTGCATTTGACCGGCGTCCGACTGTTCCCCCTTGACTTTTTGGGGGTAATGTGCTAAAATAGGTGATGTAACATCACGCGTTAAAGCGTGGCGACAGTTTATGGAGGAAACTCATGAAACGTGACGAAAATATGGACTACCTTTTTAAGGCCGTCCTTACCCTTAAGACTGAGGAGGAGTGCGCCGCATTCTTCGAGGACCTTTGCACGCCGCAGGAGCTGCGCGCTATCTCGCAGCGGCTTCACGTTGCCAAGCTGCTTACGGAGAACCGCGTTTATAACGAAATAGTAAAGCAGACGGGCGCTTCTACCGCTACTATCTCCCGCGTGAACAAAACGCTCAATTATCAGGCGGCGGGCGGCTATAAGATAGTGTTCGATAGGCTGGACAAGTAATGGAGAACGCGGGCTACATGGGGCTTGCGGCGGTCTACGACAGGCTCACCGAAAACGTACCTTACGACGAGATAGCGGTATACTATAATAATATACTCACGCAGCTTCGCGGAGAACCTGCGGACGGCGCGCTGCTGCTCGACATGGGCTGCGGCACGGGCAACCTTACGGTAAGGCTCGCGCGGCTCGGGTGGGACGTTATCGGCTCGGACGCTTCGGAGGATATGCTCGCCGCGGCGTTCGCCAAGGACGAGCGCGTGCGCTGGATTTGCCAGAGCATGACCGAAACGGAGCTTTACGGCACGGTGCAGGCGGCGGTGTCTACCCTTGACAGCATTAACCACCTTGCGGACGCGGGCGAAATAGCGCAGTGCTTCAAGCGCCTTGCGGAGAATATGGAGAGCGGCGGCGTGTTCGCGTTCGACGTGAACACCATATATAAGCACCGCGAAATTCTCGCGGACAACACGTTCGTGTACGACCTTGACGGGGTGTACTGCGCGTGGAGCAGCACATATTCCCCAGAAGACGACGGCGTGGACATAGAGCTTGACATATTCACCGAAAACCCCGACGGGAGCTATGAAAGAAGCTGGGACGGCTTCCGCGAGTGCGCGCTTACGCAGCGGGAGCTGGAGCGCCTGCTCGCCGAGGCGGGCTTTAAGGTAGAGCGCGTGTACGACTACCTGACGTTCGACCCGCCGCATGAAAAAAGCGAAAAACTGCTTTTCACCGCAAGAAAATTGTAACCGATACGAATAAAACGAATATACTGGAGATACAATATGGGAAAGATAGTCAGGGCGCTCTCAGAGGACGGGAGCGTGCTTTGCTCGGCAATAGACAGCACGGATATGGTAAGGGAGCTTGCAAGGCTTCACGGAACGTCGCCCGTTGTTACGGCGGCGCTCGGGCGAATGACCACGGCGGGCGCTATCATGGGCGCAATGCTCAAGTACGAGGGGGATACCCTCACGCTGCGTATAAACGGCGGCGGCAAGTGCGGCACGCTCACGGTCGTGTCTGACTACCGCGGGAACGTTAAGTGCTGCGCGGGCGACCCTCACGCAAACGTGCCGCTCAAGAGCGACGGCTCGCTCGACGTGGCGGGCGTTGTCGGGCGCGACGGCTTTCTTACCGTTGTAAAGGACATGGGGCTTAAAGAGCCGTATGTTGGGCAGACGCCGCTTGTGGCGGGAGATATCGCGCAGGATATAACCGCGTATTACTCCGTAAGCGAGCAGCTGCCGACCGTGTGCGCGCTCGGTATTGTCTTTGACGACAACGCCGGCGTAAAGGCGGCGGGCGGATACATGGTGCAGCTAGTGCCGCCGGTACTTGACAGCGCGGTGAACGTTATTCAGCAGAATCTTGATTCTATGGATTCCATAACCGCCATGCTGGAGCGCGGGCTTGAACCCGAAAAGATAGCCATAGCCGCGCTCGAGGGGCTTGGCGGGGAGATTCTTGACAGCTGGGAGGCGCAGTATTACTGCGACTGCTCACGCGAGAGAACGGAGCAGGTGCTTATTTCTCTTGGCCGCAAGGAGATTGAGAAGCTCGCCCATGAGCAGCAGGAAACAGAGGTTTGTTGTCACTTTTGCAACAAGAAGTACAAATTTACGGCACAGGAAATGTTGAATCTGCTCAAAGAATGAGGTTTTGAAAATTTTTTTGAAAAACCTATTGACATTTCTGGGGCAAGCGTGTATAATATAATAGTCGCTTGAAGCTGACGGATAAAAATGAAAGCAAAGCGGCTATGAAATGGAAGTTTAGCTCAGCTGGGAGAGCATCTGCCTTACAAGCAGAGGGTCATAGGTTCGAGCCCTATAACTTCCACCATATGGCCTGGTAGTTCAGTTGGTTAGAACGCCGCCCTGTCACGGCGGAGGTCGTGGGTTCGAGTCCCATCCAGGTCGCCAAGTGCCTGCAATAGCGGGTGCACGTGCTTCTGTAGCTCAGTCGGTAGAGCAGGGGACTGAAAATCCCCGTGTCGTTGGTTCGATTCCGACCGGAAGCACCAAATGCGGATTTAGCTCATCTGGTAGAGCGCCACCTTGCCAAGGTGGAGGTAGCGAGTTCGAGCCTCGTAATCCGCTCCAATTCGGCGCTATAGCCAAGTGGTAAGGCAAGGGTCTGCAACACCCTGACTCCCCAGTTCAAATCTGGGTGGCGCCTCCACCCGTGAGGGTATGTCCTTCGGAACGTGGATGTCAAAAATTTTTCAAGAAATTTTGAAAAACCACTTGACAAACTGCTCCGAATGTGATATAATAATCAAGTCGCCCGAAAGGGTGGCAGAAAGCTCCTTGAAAATTGAACAATACGAAACAAACGAATTAACATTTACCTTGTCGATTCTTCGGCAGAGATGTCGAGGTTGAGAGCAAAGAAAATTCTGGATAAACAGAGATTGCGTTAATATAATTAACGTTAGCGTTTATCTGAACCA
>CAKSIT010000003.1 GCA_934462925.1 uncultured Oscillospiraceae bacterium
AACGGCGGGCGCTGCGGGAGTTGTAGCCGTTCCTGCGGGCGGTTCTGCGCCCGTGTACGGCGCGAACGGGCGCGTGTTCCTGCTCGGCACGGGGTCGGTGCAGCTTATCGGCTCGGACTATTCCACGAACCCTTTTAAGACAGCCACATCTTCGGGCGGTTCAGGTGTGGACGAAGTCGCTAGAGCCGCTGTAAACGCGCACGCGGGCAACGCAGAGGTACACGTCACGGCTGCGGAAAAGTCCGCGTGGAACGGCAAGGCGAAGCTGTCGGACATACCGACGAGCCTGCCTGCGGACGGCGGAAACGCAGATACTGTCGGCGGATTTTCCGCGGAAGATTTTGTACTTTCAGCGCACGACAATGCCTCGAATCAGATACAGATACCCGATAATGTGGACGTGCCGTTGTGGATCTCAGGCAATGCAAAGCTGTACACGCGATACTACTCGAATCAGTTCAACACGGGTCTCACAAATATTCCGGGCGGAGACTCCAATGACTGGGTTTGGTATTACACTGACGGCTTAAATATCATCGCCACCGCGAATATGAGTAAGAAAGTATGGATTTCTGCGGTGATAAATCAGGAGTTCCGCGGCTGGACGCAGATAAATTCCACCGATGCGGATACCCTTGACGGCAAACACGCGAGCGAGTTTGTCATGCACTCGGCATATGACGAGCTTGCGGCGCGCGTGGCGGCGCTCGAAGCCAAAACGCAAACGGAGGGTACATAATGGACAGCAACATTATAGTGGCGATATTATCGCTCATAGGCACGCTTGGCGGGTCTTTGGGCGGCATTTTGGTGAGCAGCAAGCTCACCGCGTACAGGCTGGAGCAGCTCGAAGCACGGGTCGCGGAGCATAACAATTTCGCCCGCAGAATGCCCGTCGTGGAGGAACAAATTAAGGTCATCAATCATAGAATAGAGGACCTGGAACAGGAGGAAAGACACCATGAAAATTGACTGGAAACGTAAGCTCACGAGCCGTAAATGGTGGGTATCGGTCGCGGCGCTAATCTCGGGCTTGATTCTCGCGTTCGGCGGCGGTGACAAAACGGCGCAGACCGTAAGCGGCTGCATTATGGCGGGCGCTGCGGTGGTGGGGTACACCATTGGAGAGGGGCTTGCGGACGGCAAGAACGCGGGCGATTCCGCAGGAGATTCCCGCAGGGACGGTGACGAGAATGGCGATTAAGAATTTCGGCATAGACCTGTCCGCGCACAACGTCATAGACGACTACGACAGGCTTCTCGCGCACGACGAGGGCGGGCGCAGAATCAAGTTTGCGTTCCTGCGGCTCGGTTACAAGGGCAAGCGCGACGCGCTCGTGGACGCGCACTACGCGGGGCTTCACGGCAAAATACCGCTCGGGTTCTACGTGTATTCCTACGCGCGAACGCCCGCAGAGGCTCGCAGCGAGGCGCTTTGGGCGCTCGGCGAGCTTGACGGCATGACCGCCGAGTTCCCGATAGTGTTTGACTACGAGGACGCGTCGGTTCTCACGCCAAAGCTAACGCGCGCGGAGTACACGGCGATTTGCAAAGCGTTCCTTGACGAGCTGCGTGCGGCGGGCTACTACGCCATGCTGTACTGCAACCCCGCGTTCCTCGAGGGCTGCGCCGACAAGGACGAGCTGCTGAAGTACCCGCTGTGGCTTGCGCATTACGTCGAGGATGGCAGGCAGCGGCAGTACGGGCAGCGCGTGTGGCAGTTCGGCACGATTCGCCCCGAGGGCGCGCGCGGCGCGGTTGACGCGAACTTCGCCTACGAGCAGCTCGGGCGCGTTATCCGCGAGCAGGGTCTGAACTCGCCCGCAAAGGTCGTGCTTCGCGCGCAGAAAACTGTTACGGCAGGCGCTGCGGCTAAGCTTACAGAGGAACTGGAGGGGCGCGGGTTCAGGGTTTCGGCGAGGAAGGTTTGATATGGGTTGCCCCCGTTCTGCTTCGGCAGGGCGGGGGCGTTTTTCATATAGTAAACGGCTTAACGCCCTCAACCACGGTAAGCTGAAGCTGCTTCACATGGACAGGCGGCTTGTTTTTAAGGTGCTTGACGCGGCCCGGGGGCTTCATGTAGTATTCGAGCATTACGACGTAGTTGTTCTCGTCCTGCTGCGTTACCTGCCAGTTCTTTATCGTGCAGCCCATAGCGAGCTTTTCGATGTACTTCATGTTGTGCCTTATCGCGCCGAATGCGTCGTCGCCACATATAAAGTACTCTCTATCGTTGAAAGTCAAGCTGAATGTCTTCATTTTGCCTCCGTTGATATGTATTTTTTACATTGCTTTATGTAATTAAATTATACCACGGCGCAAGCTGTATGTCAATGGGGTAAATTGCGATTTAACGGAATCTTAGCGGGGAAAGTAGTTTGCACAACAAATTTGACACCCATGTTGACACCCATCCTTGCGAAAAAATACGAAAAAACACGGTAATTTGCGTATAAATCAAACTCGAGAGCTTATAAAAGGGAACACCCGCCAAGCAGCTTACAGAGCCATTTGGCGGGTGCGTTTTTATGGAGCTGGCGATGGGACTCGAACCCGCGACCTGCGCATTACGAATGCGCTGCTCTACCAACTGAGCTACGCCAGCATAAATTTGTTTGAGAGGAAGAAAACGCTTGCAAAATCTGCTGTGATGTGCTATACTTATAATAGGTCTTTAGCGACTTCATCTCAACGACTTATTTATTATAAACTTTTTTTTCGGTTTTGTCAAGAGCAAAAAGGGGTGTTTTTTATAAATTCTCAAAAAATTTTTTTCAGGGGCTTCGGATATGCGGTGTGCGTGCTGCTTGTTGTGCTTTGCGGCGTGCTTGCGGCGGCTTCGTTTGCGTTCGGGGCGAGGGGTACGGTGGACGCTTTCGGGTTCAACATTTATATAGCGCAGACCGACGAGTTTGAGTCGGTGAGCGAGGGGAGCGCTGTTTTTGTTAAGCGCTGCGAGCCTTACGACATTGAGGAGGGCAACCTTATCCTCTATTATTCCAACGAGCTTACCCCCGCGCTCGGCTACACCGACGACGTGAGAATGGTAGACGGCGCTTACGTTATCACGGTATCCGACGGCAGCGGAAGCCATGAGATACCGCGCGACGCGTTTGTTGGCAGGGCGGATTCGTCGAGCGCGTTTATAGGCGGGTTTATCCGCTTCGCAAGGACTCCTGCGGGTGTTCTCGTGATGGCGGTGCTTCCGTGCGCGGCGCTTGTGCTGTACGATATTATAAGAGCGCGCAGAGCGCAGCTCCCGCCGCCCGAGGTCGAGCCTGTCTACAAGAACGTTGACGAGGACAAGCCCACGTCCGTAACGGGCATTTCGGTAAAGCCCGACGGCAACGCGGAGTACTCCCGCAGGGCGAACGCCGCACCTGCCGCAGACAAAAGCGCGGCTGATAAGGTGCTGTTCACCTATGCGGGAAAGCAGCATTCGCCCGCGCCCAAAAAGCCCGACATAATCCCCCTTACCGACAGAACGGCAAGCCCCGAAGCGAAGCCAAAGGACGTGCCGATAAGGCTTACCGGGCCGACAGCGGGCGTTACAAACGCTGCGGGCGCTTCTAACGCTTCAAACGCCGCGAATAACACGCGCGCGCAGTCCGACAGGCTGCCCGTGTACCCCGAGAGAAAGCAGGAGAAAAAGCCCGCCGAGGCGTCGGCTTCAGTTGGGAAAACTCCGTCCTCTGTCGCTGCGCGCAGATACCTTGACAACGCGGCGCAGTCCGTGTCAACGGCTACCGCGGAGCTTCCGGAGCTTCCGAAGAAATCAAAGAGCGACTCGTTCTTTACCCAGTCAGACGTGCCGCAGATAGGCAGGCAGAAGCCCGCTAACCGCGCTCTAATCGACCTTGAGGACGCGCTGTCGTCCGCGCGGCACGAGGGCGAGGAGGCTTCGCGCCACGGTGAAACGCCGCGGCAGGAGCGTCCTGTGCGGCAGCGCGAGTATTCGGGCAAAAAAAGCGCCGCAATGATTGCGGGCATGAGCAGCGAGCTGTTCACCGATGACGACGATTCGCGCGACAGGGAGCGCTACGAGGTGGACGATATCCTCGCGGGGCTTGAAAAGCGCAGAAAGCAATGAAAAGGGCGATAAGCGCGGCGGCGCTCGGCGCGGTGCTGCTTGTAACGGCGCTTTCGGCGGCAGGCGGGGCGCTGCGGTGGGACATTGCCGCAGCGCTCATAGCGGTGCTGTGCTGCGTGCCGTTTTTCCTGTCGTTTGAAAAGCGCGCGCCGTCCGCAAGCGAGCTTGTGCTGTGCGCGGTAATGACGGCGTTTTCGGCGGCGGGGCGGTTTATTTTCGCGCCGCTTCCGTTCTTTAAGCCCGTGACGGCAATAACCGTCCTTACGGGAATGCTGCTTAGTCCGCAGGCGGGGTTCATGACGGGCGCGCTGTCTGCGGTCGTGTCCAATATATGGTTCGGGCAGGGTGCGTGGACGCCGTTCCAGATGTTAAGCTGGGGGCTTATAGGATACGCAGCAGGGCTTCTTAACCGCAGGAAATGGCTCGAGAAGCCGCTTTTGCTGTGCGTGTTCGGCGTTGCGGCGGGGTGCTTTTACTCGCTTGTTATGGACGTGTGGACGACCCTTTCGGCGGACGGAGCGTTCACCCTTACAAGGTGGCTTGCGCTTTCGGCGGCGGCACTGCCCGTAACGGCGGTCTACTGCGTTTCAAACGTGATTTTCCTGCTTATGCTGCGAAAGCCGCTCGCAAAGCGCATTGCAAGACTAAAGCAAAAGTACGGCGTTTTTGAGAACTAGGCGGACGATAAAGGCGCATTTCAATCTAAATAAAGCTATTTTAGTAACATCATACACAAGCAAAGCGGGGGCAAATTTGCCCCCGCTCAGCCTGTTGAAAAAGTCCATTTTGCCCGCGTATGCGGGCTTTGAAATAACTTTTTTGCCTCGGGTTTCCCGAGGCAAAAAACACTTCTATCCGCACAAGTGTGCGGTTTGGCGGCAAGCCGTCAAACCGTGCGCGCAGTGCGGATGTCCCGTCGGAAAACCCCCGTATGGGGGTTTTTCGACGGTCTCAGCGGGGGCAAATTTGCCCCCGCTATACTTACTATTATGCCATGCGTTTTACTTAGCAAGCATAAGCGCGTAATCAACGGCTTCGTCAAGCGTACCCTGCGGAAACGCCGAGATGTCCTCGCCCTGCGGGTTTTCGAGAAACTCCGGGACAAGGAACGCCTGCATTCCCGCCGCCTGCGCTGCCTTTATGTCCTCGGGAACGCTGTTGCCTATCATAAGCGCGTTTTGCGGCTCAACGCCGAGCTTCGCAAGAACCTCCGCGAAATACGCGGGATTCGGCTTGCAGCAGGTGCTGTTGTCGTAGGTCGTTATAAGCTCAAAATCGTCCTCGGACAGCCCCACCCACCTCATGCGGGTTTTTACGCCGTCGGGCGGGAAAACGGGGTTAGTCGCAAGCACAACGCGCAGTCCCGCAGCCTTAAGCCGCTTTATGAGCGGCGCGCGGTCTGGCGCGTATTTAAGGCAGGCGCGAACCTTGTCGAACTCCCCCGTATAGAAGCTGTCGCACATGGACTTTGCGTCGGGCTTGCCCGTGGTAAGCTCGCGGAACGTCTGCCAGAACGCCTCGCAGTTGGTGCGCGTGCCGTCGTTTCTCACCATAGCGTCCATGCCGCGCCATACGGCGTTAAACACCTCTTTAGGCTCGTAGCCCAGCGGTGCGAGCGCCTTGCTGAGATATGAGAAATAGAGCTTTATAAAGTCATCCTGCTCAAACGGAATGAGCGTTCCGTCAAGGTCTGTCAGTACTGTCGTTATCATCTTGCACCTCTTTGTGTTCGTGCTTTTTCTTACGTGCCGCAAGCTGCTTTTCAAGCTTTTTTTCGTAGCTTTCCAGAGCTTGGTCGTCTGCGGCGTAAAGCGTGCGGGTCATGGTCCAGTCGTCGTCGGAAAGCTTGCGGCTGGCTATTTTTACGAGAAAATCCCCGTGCGCGGGGCAGCGCGCTATCGTTGTGCGCTTTCCGCCGCCGTAAATCAGCCACTCGCGGGTTTCAAGCGCGTTTTCGCAAGACGGGCAGGAGAACACGCGAATGCGCTTGTCGTCAAGCATTCTGCGGCAGCTTTTAACGTTTGTGATAACGTCCTTGCGAAGCGCCGTGCGTATATTCGCCGAAAGCGCGGGGTAGTCGCGCAGCCCCTCGTCCATGTTAAGCTTTCTGCACACCTCGTAAGTGAACCACGCGTCGTTGAGCGCGTCGTGCGCCTGTGCGTCCACGGGGATTTCAAGGCGCTCCATAGCGTCCGCAAGCGACCATTGTATGCGCTCCGCGTCCACCTGCTTGTTGAATATAAGCTGGAGATTGATGTAATCCGCGCCGAAGTCGGTCTTTAAGCCATGCAGCTCAAGGTTCTCCGCAAGCATACTTATGTCGTCAAAGCCCCATGTCACAAAGCGAAAGTCCTCGCCGCACCATTCCTTAAAGCGCTTAAATGCCTGCGGGAAGCTCTCGCCGCATTTTAGCGCGGAGTTGGTTATGCCCGTTATCTTTTCCACGTGGCGGTTCATTACCTTATAATACATAGGGCGCACGGCGATACGGGTTTTGTCGATAAGCTCGAAGCGCTCGTTGGTTTTCACCGCGCCTATCTGTATTATTTCGCCGCGCAGCGTAAGGGGCGTGTGGACCATCTTTTCGCGCGAGAGCGCTTGATTCCACTCCATGTCGAGAATAATGTAATTCATAGCCCGTCCTTACAGCATAAGAGAGCCGCCGAGCTTCTCCCTGCGCCACTGCGCGAAGTCGTCGTAGCTGCCCGCCCTGTCGAGGCAGCCGTCGGGCGTTATCTCGATTATGCGGTTAGCCGCGGTTTCCAGAATCTCGTGGTCGTGCGTTGCAAAGAGAATATTGCCCTTAAACTCGGACAATCCGTTGTTCACGGCGGTTATGCTCTCAAGGTCTAGGTGGTTCGTGGGTCTGTCGAGGATAAGCACGTTGCTCTGAAAGAGCATCATGCGCGAGAACATACAGCGCACCTTTTCGCCGCCCGAAAGCACGTTAACGGGCTTGAACACGTCGTCCCCGCTGAACAGCATTCTGCCGAGGAAGCCGCGCAGGTAGCTTTCGGTTTCGTCCTTGGAGTACTGGCGCATCCAGTCTATTATGGAGAGGGTGCAGTCGTTGAAGTAGGCGCTGTTGTCGTTGGGGAAGTAGCTTACGGACGTGGTGCTGCCCCACTTGAACGAACCCTCGTCGGGCTGTATCTCCTCGGTGAGTATTCTGAAAAGCGTGGTAACGGCGATTTCGTTCGCGCCTACGAACGCTATCTTGTCGCCGTGGTTTACAGTAAAGCTTACGTTGTTTAGTACCTTTACGCCGTCCACGGTTTTGGAAAGCCCTGTTACCTGCAAGATATCCTTGCCTACCTCGCGCTCCATGTCAAAGCTGATGTAGGGGTATTTTCTCGATGAAGCGGGCAGCTCCTCTACGGAAAGCTTGTCTATAAGCTTTCTGCGCGAGGTCGCCTGACGGGACTTGGACTTGTTCGCGGAGAAGCGCGCGATAAAGTTCTGCAGCTCCTTTATCTTCTCCTCCGCGCGCTTGTTCTGCTGCTTTATCATGCGCTGAATAAGCTGCGAGGACTCGTACCAGAACTCGTAGTTGCCGACGTACATCTTGATTTTGCCGTAGTCGATATCCACGATATGGGTGCAGACGTTGTTGAGAAAGTGGCGGTCGTGCGACACTACAATTACCGTGCCGAAGTACTCCGCAAGGAAGTCCTCGAGCCACGATACCGCGTCAACGTCGAGGTGGTTGGTAGGCTCGTCCATAAGGATTATGTCAGGATTTCCGAAAAGGCACTGCGCGAGAAGCACCTTTACCTTTTCGTTACCCGTAAGGCTTTCCATTTTGTGGGTCAGAAGCTCCTCTGAAAGCCCCAGACCCTGTATGAGCTTGGAAGCGTCGCTCTCGGCCTCCCAGCCGTTAAGCTCTGCAAACTCGCCCTCGAGCTGCGAAGCCTTTTCGCCGTCCTCGTCCGAGAAGTCCTCCTTGGCGTAGAGCGCGTCTTTTTCCTGTATAATGTCGTAAAGGCGCTTGTTGCCCATTATAACCGTGTCCATTACGGTATACTCGTCAAACGCGTAGTGGTCCTGCCTGAGTACGGACATACGAAGCTCCGGCGGCATGGAGACAGAACCCTTTGTAGGTTCAAGTTCTCCGCAAAGCACCTTAAGGAAGGTGGATTTTCCCGCGCCGTTTGCGCCGATAACGCCGTAGCAGTTGCCCGAGGTGAATTTGAGGTCAACGTCCTTGAAAAGAAGCTGACCGCCGAAGCTTACGCTTACGTTAGAAACTGTAATCAATTAGCTGTTCTCCTTAATATTGTTTAATATTGTATTTGTTTTGTGTTTGTCTTAAATCCTGTCGAATGCCTGTGCAAGGTCCGCGATAATATCGTCGATATTTTCAAGACCCACGGAAAGTCTGATAAGACCGCCGTCTATGCCCGCCGCGACAAGCTGCTCGTCTGTAAGCTGCCTGTGCGTTGCGGACGCGGGGTGAAGCACGCAGGTGCGGATATCCGCAACGTGTACCTCGTTGGAAGCGAGCTTAAGGCTGTCCATAAACTTAACGGCAACGGAGCGCCCGCCCTTTATCGAGAACGATATAACGCCGCTTGCGCCGTCGGGGAGGTACTTCTGCGCAAGCTCGTAGCCCGCGCTGCCCTCGAGCGAGGGGTAGGTGACGAACTCAACCTTGCCCGTGTTTTTGATAAATTTGGCAGCCTTAAGGGCGTTTTCGCAGTACCGGCGCATTCTCACGGGCAGCGTTTCAAGCCCGAGGTTCAGCAGGAACGAGCTGTGCGCCGCGGGGTAGCAGCCGAAATCTCTCATAAGCTGCATACGCGCCTTTGTGATGTAGGGCGCTGCGGGGTATTTCTCGGTGTAAACTATACCGTGGTAGCTGTCGTCGGGGTCGGTCATACAGGGGAACTTGCCGTTCGTCCAGTCGAACTTGCCGCTGTCAACGATAACGCCGCCGACCTGCACCGCGTGGCCGTCCATATACTTTGAGGTGGAGTGGATAACGATATCCGCGCCCCACTCTATCGGGCGGCAGAGAACGGGCGTTGCAAAGGTGTTGTCGATAATAAGCGGAACGCCGTTAGCGTGAGCAGCCTTTGCCCACATTTCAATGTCAAGCACGGTGAGCGCGGGGTTCGCGAGCGTTTCGCCGAAAACCGCCTTGGTGTTGGGCTTAAACGCCGCGCAAAGCTCGTCGTAAGAAGCGTCGTGCGGCATGAAAATGCACTCAATGCCCATTCTCTTAAGCGTTACGGCAAATAGGTTGAGCGTGCCGCCGTAAATGGACGAGGACGCGATGAAGCTGTCGCCCGCCTCGCATATATTGAGGATAGACAGCAGCGAAGCCGCCTGCCCGCTTGAGGTACACATCGCGGCAGCGCCGCCCTCTAGCGCGGCTATCTTCTTTTCGACAACATCGGTCGTGGGGTTCTCAAAGCGCGAGTAAATAAGGCTCTTTGTGGGGTCGTCGAACACGGCGGCAACGTCGTCGGTGGAGTCGTAAACGTAGGTCGTACTCTGTACTATCGGCATAACGCGCGGCTCGCCGTTCTTGGGAGAATAACCCTCGTGCAGGCATTTTGTTTCTATTTTCATGATTATGTCCTTTCATTGCGTCATTACTGCTTACAGCAGACATTATTTATTGTAACATATTTCCGAGAAAAATACAAGCCCCTGTTGAGCAAATATCTGAATATTCTTATAGTACAGTTATTTGCGCGGCAAATTCCGCATATATTCTGCAATGAAACGTAAGCGGAAGCGGGCTGCGGAAATGCGGGGTGAGCTTATGGTATACTGCTTCAACGACATTAAGTGCAAGGAAGTGATAAACATAAAGAGCGGCTGCCGCCTTGGCTATCCCGACGATATCGAGATAGACGGCTGCACAGCGAAGGTCTGCAAGCTTGTGATTTACGGCAGGGCGCGCTGCTTCGGGCTGTTCGGCAGGGAGGAGGATATCGTTATACGCTGGGGCGATATTGAGGTTATAGGCGAGGATACGATACTCGTTTCGTGTGATGTTCCGTCATATTCACCAAATAAACGCGGAAAACTGTTCGGAAATTTGTTCAAATAAAAGCAGAAAAGGCTCTTGAAAAAAAACTTTGCGTGTGGTATAATATTTTGGTAAATGTGCAGGATAAGCACAAATACACACACGGCGGCAGCTGCCTTTCGGTGCGCGAGAGCGTTAGGGCTGCGTTCCGTCGTGGCGGTAACAAAACAACCAAAATCAGGAGGAAACACAAAATGGCAGTAGTATCTATGAAGCAGCTTCTCGAGGCAGGCGTTCACTTCGGTCACCAGACCAGAAGATGGAACCCCAAAATGGCTCCGTACATCTTCACCGAAAGAAACGGTATCTACATCATCGACCTTCAGAAGACTGTAAAGAAGCTTGACGAGGCTTACAACTTCGTTCACGAGGTAGCGGCTAACGGCGGCGAGATTCTTTTCGTCGGCACTAAGAAGCAGGCTGCGGACTCCATCAAGGAGGAGGCTACCCGCGCAGGCGCTCACTATGTGAATGCAAGATGGCTCGGCGGCATGATGACCAATTTCAAGACCATTCAGAAGCGTATCGTAAGACTTGAGCAGCTCCACACCATGGAGAGCGACGGTACGTTCGACCTGCTCCCCAAGAAGGAAGTTATCAAGCTCAACCTTGAGATAGAGAAGCTTGAGAAGTTCCTCGGCGGTATCAAGAACATGAAGAAGCTCCCCGGCGCTCTGTTCGTTGTTGACCCCCGCAAGGAGAAGATTGCAGTATCCGAGGCTAAGAAGCTCGGTATCCCCGTTGTCGCTATCGTTGATACCAACTGCGACCCCGACGAGATTGACTACGTTATCCCCGGCAACGACGACGCTATCCGCGCTGTAAAGCTCATCGCGGGCGCTATGGCTGACGCTGTTATCTCCGCAAGACAGGGTTCTGCGGACGCAGCTGAAGAAGCTGTTGAGGAAACCGCTGAATAATTGAGCCGCTACAAGGGCTGACTAATAACGATAAGGAGAATAAAATAAATGGCTAACGTAACTGCAAGTGATGTAAAAGAGCTGCGCGACATGACAGGCTGCGGCATGATGGACTGCAAGAGAGCGCTCGTTGAGGCTGACGGCAACAGAGATGAAGCCGTAAAGATACTTCGCGAGAAGGGGCTTGCAAAGGCTGCCAAGAAGGCGGGCAGAATCGCTGCCGAGGGCGTTGTAAAGACCAAGGTAGCCGGCGGCAAGGGCGTTATCGTTGAAATCAACTGCGAGACTGACTTCTGCGCAAAGAGCGACAAGTTCCTTGAGCTGGTTGAAATCGTAACCGACACTATCCTCGCAAACGACGTTGCTGACGTTGAGGCTCTCAAGGGCTGCACTATCGCAGGCGGCACACAGACCGTTTCCGAGTTCATGACCGAGAAGATTGCTACTATCGGCGAGAACATGAATATCCGCCGCTTCACCAAGCTTGATGGCACGCTTATCGGCTATATGCACGACGGCGGCCGTATCGGCACTATCGTAAAGCTCGACACCGACAAGCCCGAGGACGCTGCGGTTCTCGAGTGCGGCAAGAACGTTGCGCTTCAGATTACCGCGCTCAACGCGCAGTATGTTGACGAGGCTGCCGTTCCCGCTGACGTTCTCGCTTCCGAGCGCGAGGTTCAGACCGCGCTTGTTAAGGAGGAGAACAGCAAGGCTGCCAAGCCCAAGCCCGAGAATATTCTCGACAAGATTGTTGACGGCAGAATGAGAAAGTTCTTTGAGGAAGTTTGCCTTGCAGACCAGAAGTACTTCAAGGACGACACAATGACCATAGCTAAGTACATCGAGTCTGTTGCTAAGAGCGCAGGCGCTGCAATAAAGGTTCTCTCCTTTGTTCGCTACGAGCGCGGCGAGGGCATTGAGAAGAAGGTTGAGAACTTCGCTGACGAAGTTGCAAACATGATTAAGTAATTTTCTTAAAAATGTGCGATTCCCCCTGCAAATACAGGGGGAATCGTTGTTTGTGGGAAAATTGTTATATATTATGGGAAAATCTTTATATTTTCGCGCGGTTTTTTGTATTGAAATATTTGTTCCTCTGTTGTATAATAAATAATGTAAAACTGTACCGAGCGAACGTTCGGTAAAATTTTAGGAGGTTATACCTATGAAGCTCAGAAATATCATTTCTGCCGCTGCCGTTTGCGCAGTTGCAGCAGCTGCGCTTGTTGTTCCCACTTCCGCGGAAACGACCTACACCGCAGCGCTCACTTTCCAGACCGTAACTTACGTTTACCGCAACACTCTCAACCAGCCGTCCGTTCTTTACTGGGACGACGAGCTTGGCGAGCCTGACGATTACGAGGGCGCAGCATGGACTGACGCTGCAATCACAGGCGACGGTACATACACCGTTGAACTCAGCGGCGTAAACGACGGCGGCTGGAATATGCTCAAGCTCGAGACCAACATCGACATGGACGCTACTCCCGACGTTGTTCTCACCATCACCGACATTCAGCTCGACGGCGCTTCCGTTGACTTTGACAAGGAAGCTGCTGCAATGGACATCAGCTCGCTCGTATCCGACGACTACTCCTCCGAGCCGTTCAACATTCAGAACGCTTGCAGAGCGCAGATTATCAACGTATACGACGGCCTTGCAGCTGTTCCCAACGAGGGTTACGACACCGTTAAGGTTACGTTTGACGTAACAGGTCTTGGCGGCGGCGCAGCAGCTGACGACACCACAGCTCCTGCAGACACCACCGCTCCCGCAGATACTGCTGCAACCACCACTACCGATAAGGGTTCTCCTGACACGGGCGTTGAGGGCATTGCAGTAGTTGCAGGCGCAGCTATCGCAGCAGGCGGCGTTCTCATGCTTTCCAAGAAAAGAAAGTAATTTGATTTAACACATTTACCGCATATGTGGCTTTGGCTGCATATGCGGTTTTTGTTTGCGCAGAAAAGGGCAGGGTTGTCCAAAAAAGCGGTTTTATATGTCTATGATGTAATAAAATGTTAGTAATAAAGGAGATTTTGACGAAGAATAGTCAATAAATTTTGTACAAAAATGCTCTTGCCGAAATTGTGCGAAATGACTATAATGTGTATGGTAGAACAAAAGGAACGCCGCAAAGGACGTGAGAGTCCGCGAGCATTCCTGCCGAAGCGTATGCTCGGCTCACAGGGAGGATTTTTTATGAAAAAGATACTTGCAGCAATTGGCGTATGCGCCGCTATTTGCGCCCTTGGCGCAACGGCTTGCGCTGAAACCGCAGAAACGGCGAGCGTGGAGTTCACGGCTTCCGCTGAAACCGCTGCGACCGCAGAGAGCGAAACCGCAGCAGAAACAGCCGACACCGCCGACGAAACGGCTTCCACCGCAGAGGTTACGAACGGTGCGACCGCTGCGACCGCTGAAACTGACGGTGCTGAGTTGCAGTCGCCCGCAACAGGCGTTGAGGGTATTGCGTTTGTAGCCGGCACGGCTATTGCAGCAGGCGGCATTATGTTGGTAGCTTCCAAGAAAAGATAATGCAGGATAAATAAAAGGCGGGGCGCAGTTTGTTTTGCGCCCCGTTTTTTTATGTACGCTTCTGCGAGAGCCGCCTGCGCGACAGTTCCTCGTACTTTTTGCGTGTGGCTTCGCCGCCGCGCAGGTGACGTTCCTGCTTGTTTTTGTCCAGCACCTGCTTTACCTGCTCATAAAGTGCAGGGTTTATCTCGGGAAGCTTTGCGGTGATGTCCTGATGTACCGTGCTTTTGCTTATGCCGAATTTTTTTGCCGCGCCCCTTACGGTTTCGTTATTCTCAACTATATATGTCCCCAGTATAACACATCTTTCAGTGCAGCCGTTTTCGCTGCGCTCATTTTTTTTCATGAATATGTTCACCCCCAGAAAATTATTGTCGGTTGAAATTATCCTTTTTTGTAAAGTGTATGCGCCCGCGTGCCTGTTTATGAATAAGTCCGCAGCTATTGACAGCGCCCCGAAAATGCGCTATAATAAATACGTATTGCGCATATGTAAGCGAAAATAATATGCGCGCCCCCGTTTTGGGGGACGGAAAGGGACGGCAATGGCTTTTTTTGAGTTTCCAAAGAGAATAACGGACGCCGCACAGCAGGCGGAGGCGCTCTGCGCGGAGAAATTCGCGGAGCTTGACGCGCTTGCGGAATACAACGGACAGCGCGTGCTGAGGGCGTTTATAGACAACCGCATAAGCGAGATACACATGAAAGGCACGGACGGCTATGGCTACGGCGACGACGGGCGCGACAAGCTTGACGCGCTGTTTGCGCAGATATTCGGCACGGAGGACGCGCTTGTGCGCCACAGCTTTGTAAACGGCACGCACGCTATCGTAACGGCGCTTTTCGGCGTGCTGCGCACGGGAGACACCATGCTTGCGGTAACGGGTATGCCCTACGACACCGTGCAGGAGGCTATTTTCGGCAGGGGGACGGGTTCTCTTGCGGACTTTGGCGTGAAATACGAGCAGGTGGACCTGCTTGCGGACGGCACGCCCGATTACGAGGGGATAGCTGCGAAGGCGGGCGGTGCAAAGCTCGTTTATATACAGCGCTCGCGCGGGTATTCGCTGCGGCCGTCGTTTACGGTTGAGGTAATCGGCAAGATGATTGAGGCGGCGCGCGCGGTCAACCCTAACTGCATTGTTATGGTAGACAACTGCTACGGCGAGCTTTGCGAGAAAGCAGAGCCGTCTGCGGTGGGCGCAGACCTGCTTGTGGGCAGCCTTATCAAGAACCTTGGCGGCGGCATAGCGCAGACGGGCGGCTATATCGCGGGCAGGGCGGACCTTGTGGAGCTTTGCTCCTACCGCCACACCACGCCGGGCGCGGGCAAGGAGGTAGGCGCTACGCTAGACCAGCTGCGCGGAATGTATCTCGGGCTGTTCCATGCGCCTGAGGCTGTGCATTCGGCGCTTAAGACGTCGGTGTTTGCGGCGGCGTTTCTGGAGCTTCTCGGGTGCGAGGCGTACCCGCGTTATACAGAGCAGCGCACCGACATAATAGCGGCGCTCAAGCTCGGCACGCCCGAAAGGCTTATAGCGTTCTGCGAGGGGATACAGAGCGGCTCGCCCGTGGACGCGTTTGCAACGCCCGAGCCGTGGGATATGCCGGGGTACGATTCGCAGGTGATTATGGCGGCGGGAGCGTTCACTATGGGCGCTTCGATAGAGCTTTCGGCGGACGCGCCGCTGCGCGAGCCGTACGCGGTGTGGCTTCAGGGCGGGCTTACCTACCCTACGGGCAAAACGGGCGTAATGCTTGCGGCTGCGAGAATGGTTGAAAAGGGTCTGCTGTAAAAAGGAGAATAGCTATGATAAAGAGCATGACGGGCTTCGGCAGAGGCCGCGAGGTACTTAACGGGCGCGATATCACAGTAGAGATACGCTCGGTGAACCACAGGTATTACGAGTTCAGCGCGCGTATCCCGCGCAGCCTGAGCTTTGCGGAGGACAAGCTGCGCGCGCTTCTCGCAGGGAAGATTGGGCGCGGCAAGGTAGAGGTGAGCGTTTACATCACCAACACCACCGCGAACGACGAGCAGATAACCGTGAACAGGCAGGTGCTTGGCGATTACGTAGCGGCGCTGCGCTCGGTGCAGGAGGAGTACTCGCTTAAGGACGACCTTGCGCTTTCGCACGTTTTGCGTATGCCCGACGCGCTTACAGTAGTCAAAACGCAGACCGACGAGGAGGAACTGTGGGCTGACGTCAGCGCGGTGGCGCAGCAGGCGCTGGAGCGCTTCATCACCATGCGCGAGGCGGAGGGCGTGAAAATGCGCGACGACTTCCTTGCAAGGCTTAAGACCATTGAGGAGTGGGTGGGCGTTATCGAGGAGCGCTCGCCGAAGCTTGTTGAGGAGTACAGAACGCGCCTGTTTGAGCGCATGAAAGAGGTGCTTGAGGGTAAGCAGGTGGACGAGGGGCGCATTCTGCTTGAAGCGGCGATATACTCCGAAAAGACCGCCGTAGACGAGGAAACCGTGCGCCTGCGCAGCCATATAGCCCAGTTCCGCACCATGCTTGAAAGCGGCGAGCCTATCGGCAGAAAGCTCGACTTCCTTGTGCAGGAGATGAACCGCGAAACCAACACCATTGGCTCAAAGGTGCAGGACCTTGAGGTAACGCATATCGTAGTAGACCAGAAAAGCGAAATCGAAAAGATACGCGAGCAGGTGCAGAATATCGAGTGATAACACGCATTGGTTGTTGACAAACGCGCACGTATGTAATATAATGATATATGGCGGATAACGCGGTTTATCGCGGCAGCGCGCGGCTTGCGGTACGGCGTTTCGCCAAAATACTTTAATATTCTGTTTCGGGGCGGAGTGAAATTCTCCACCGGCGGTAAAGTCCGCGACCCGCGTAATGCGGCTGAATCGGTGAGCGTTCGTATGGGCGCAATTCCGATACCGACGGTTAAAGTCCGGATGAAAGAATCAGAAAACAAATGTGCGAGGTTTATCGAACATATTTGTGCCCCCGTATCAGCACGGGGGCTTTCTGTTTCTCCCTGAGGAAAAGGAGAAATCATGAACACAGCAGTAAACAAAAAGAGCAGCTTTGATGTGAGAAAGCTTGTGTACACGGCGCTTATGGCGGCGCTTTCGGTGGTGCTGTCGGAGGTTTTAAAATTTAATGTGCCGTTTATGCCGAGCTTTATAACCTTCGATTTTTCGGACGTTCCCGCGCTTCTTGCGGCGCTTACCATGGGGCCTGTTTCGGGCGTCGCGGTGGCGCTTATCAAGAACCTTGAGGGGCTAATCACGTCCATGACGGGCGGCGTGGGCGAGCTGTCCAACTTTATCCTCTGCGCGTGCCTTGTGCTTCCAGCGGGACTTATCGCAAACAAATCCGCGAAGTACTCGCACGTTATACCCGCGTGCCTGTGCGGCGCGGCCGTCATGGCAGGGGTGAGCCTTGCTTCAAACTACTTTGTGGTTTACCCCATTTACACGGCGATAATGCCCATGGAGGTAATCGTCGGAATGTACAGGGCGATACTTCCGAGCGCGGATACGCTTTTCAAGTGCCTGCTTATATTTAACGTGCCGTTTACCTTTGTAAAGGGCGTTATCGCTTCGGCTGTAGCAATACCGCTCTACAAGCGGCTTCGCCCGATATTCAACAGCAGCTGCCGCGAGTAAGCGCAGCAGAAGGAGGCTTTCCGTGAGTATTTCATCTGTCGTGGGACATTTCCGCACGATAACCCGCCACCGCCACAGGGTGATAGCAAACTGCGCGAGGGCGGGCATACTGTGGCAGGGCTTAAGGCACGACCTGTCAAAATATTCGCCTACGGAGTTTATCCCCGGGGTGAGGTACTACACGGGAACGCGCAGCCCCAACGAGGGCGAGCGCGCCGAAAAGGGCTACTCGCTCGCGTGGCTGCACCACAAGGGCAGAAACCGTCACCACTTCGAGTACTGGGTGGACTATATCCCGGGGAAAGGGCAGTGTCCCGTTAAAATGCCGCTGCGGTTCGTTGCGGAGATGTTCTGCGACAGGGTTGCCGCGAGCATGATTTACTGCGGCAAGGACTACACCCCCAGCCACCCGCTGGAGTACTTCCTGCGCGGAAAGCCCCGCAGGGTTATCCACCCGGAAACCGGCGAGCTGCTTGAAAGCCTGCTGCGGCAGCTTGCCGAGGAGGGCGAGGAGAGCGTCTACGCGCGCATAAGGGCGCTTATAAAAAGCGGTAAGGAATACTGAACAAGACCCGCTCTCGGCGTATCGTCGGGGGCGGGCTTTCGGCTTTGTATGGCATTGAATGGCGCTAATGTCCGTTTTATGGTATAATTTGGCTCGTGTCGGCTTGTTTTCGTGATTTTGTACACAAACCCTATTGACTTTGGGTTGAAATTGTGCTAAAATAACTTGATATAAAAAATTTTTAGCTGCAAAAGCAGACGAAAGCTGCAAAAGCAGACGAATTTTAACGCTTGCCGTTTGCAGCGCTAACGGAGGATATCATGAGTAAGGTAAAACAGGAACAAAAGGGGATACGCGGCGTTATTCTGCGGCTGGCAATCCTGCCTTCTGTAATTCTCGGCGTTATTCTCACATCAGTTTCAAGCGCGGTTTCATTCAATCTTATCATCTCGCAGTACAAGGAGGAGTCGGCTTCTCTCGCGGCAAGCTACGCAACGTCTGTTGATAATCTCATCGACACGCTTGTAGAGGACCTCGACATGGTAGGGCGCGACCCCGATATCGTTGACGAGAGCATTCCGCTTGAGGAAAGAAAGGCGAGCCTTGCGGCTACCGCGGACGTCAGCACGTTCAAGGATTTCAGCGTTTCCTACGCGGACGGCAAGACCTATAACGACACGGACATTTCGAGCAGAGAGTACTTTAAGTACGCGATGCAGAACAAGTCCTACTACATATCAAGCCCTGTCCTGCGCCTTACGGACAACAAGCTTACGATAATGATGGGCAGATACTTCACTGCCAACGGCAGCGACTACCTTGCATACGGCGGCCTCGACCTTGACGTACTCAATAAGACCATAGGCACGGTCCACTTCGGTGAAAACGGCATATGCTTCCTCGTTGACAAGGACGGCATGATAATTTCTTCGAGCGACGATTCGCTGCTGCCTGTAATGACCACGCTCGGCGGCGACTACGACGCGAAGTACGAGGGCGTAGCCTCCTTTGTCGGCAATATGACGGCGGGCGAGAGCGGCTCTAAGACCGTAAAGCTGGGCGGCGAAAAGTACCTGTTCAGCTATATTCCCATGGATGGCAACGAGAACTGGTCCATAGCGGTTGGCACGCCCACAAAGCCCATTGCAAAAAGCATTACCTCAACGGCGCTTATTTTCGTTGGAATACTCATACTCGCGGTGCTTCTCATAGTAGCGTCCACAACCATTCGCTCAAAGTACCTGTGCAAGCCCATTGTAGACTGCGCAGACCGACTCAGAAAGCTCTCCGAGGGCGACGTTGAATCCCCCGCGCCCGAGTGCAGCGAAAAGAACGAGATACGCGTAATGTCCGACGCGCTCGGCTCTACGGTTACAACGCTCGGCGAGTATATCGGAGATATCAGGCGCGTACTTACCGCTATAGCCGACGGCGACCTCACGGTAAAGCCCTCCGCGGAGTATCTCGGCAATTTCTCCGCGATAAAGGACTCGCTTAACCTTATCGTATCCTCGCTCAGCAAGACCATGAGCGACGTCAGCCGCTCGGCTACCGAGGTGCGCGAGGGCGCTTCGCAGCTCTCCGAGGGTTCTGTAACGCTTTCGCAGAACGCCATTACGCAGGCTTCTGCGGTAGACCAGATAACCTCCACGATAATCGACATCACAAAGAAGATAGAGGAGAACAACAAGAGCGTTGAAAAGGCGCTCGACAACTCCCGCAACACCAACGCGCAGGCGCAGGACGGCGTGCGCTGCATGAACGACCTGCTCGACGCTATCCGCGAGATAGAGAACCGTTCGCAGGAAATCGAGAACATCATCAAGGTGATAGACGATATTGCATTTCAGACGAACATACTTGCGCTTAACGCAGCTATCGAGGCTGCGCGCGCGGGCGACGCAGGAAAGGGCTTCGCAGTTGTTGCGGACGAGGTAAGAAACCTTGCGTCCAAGTCCTCCGAGGCGGCGCAGCAGACGGGACAGCTTATCAACAAGTCCATAGAGGCCGTAAGCCGCGGCACGGAGCTTGCGAACACCGCTTCCACGGCGCTTTCGGGCATTGTAAGCGGCGTTGAGGAGGTAACGGGCGTTATGACGGAGATATCCACCGCAAGCTCGGAGCAGGCTGTGGCGGCGGAGCAGATATCCTCGGGCATGGAGAACGTGAACAGCGCGATACACGACACCACCGCGACCGCAGAGCAGAGCGCGGCGGCAAGCGAGGAGCTTTCTGCGCTCGCAGTTACGCTGTCCGACACGGTAAGCCGTTTCAGATACGAAGAATAAGCTTTAGTGTTTAACTCTGAGGAGCGCTTTTTAAGGGCGCTCCTCTTTTTTGCGTAATTTTTGCGGCAGGGCAAAAATTTTTTGTGAATTTCTTGACAGATTCGGCATTATGGTATATAATAAAAATGTATCTGTATGTTGCGTCGGATTCGGCGCGACCTGCGTATAAATGACAAATCGGACAAAGGAGCAGAATACATGGGACTGACTTTAACAGAAAAGATAATCAAGGAGCATATCGTTGACGGCGAGATGGTAAAGGGTACGGAAATAGGTCTTAGGATAGACCAGACCCTGACGCAGGACGCCACGGGAACGATGGCTTACCTTCAGTTTGAGGCAATGGGCGTTGACCGCGTTAAAACGGAGCGCTCCGTAGCCTACATAGACCACAACACGCTTCAGAGCGGCTTTGAGAACGCGGACGACCACCGCTTCATAGGCTCTGTTGCAAAGAAGCATGGCATATGGTTCTCCCGCCCGGGCAACGGCATTTGCCACCAGGTTCACCTTGAGCGCTTCGGCAAGCCCGGCAAGACGCTTATCGGCTCTGACAGCCACACCCCCACGGGCGGCGGTATCGGTATGCTTGCAATGGGCGCGGGCGGACTTGACGTTGCAGTAGCAATGGGCGGCGGCGCTTATTACATAACAATGCCTAGGGTAGTAAAAATCAACCTTACGGGCAGATTGTCAGACTGGGTTTCCGCAAAGGACGTTATACTCGAGGTGCTGCGCAGGCTCTCCGTAAAGGGCGGCGTGGGCAAGGTAATGGAATACACGGGCGAGGGCGTAAAGAGCCTGTCCGTACCCGAGCGCGCGACTATCACCAACATGGGCGCGGAGCTTGGCGCTACAACGTCGATATTCCCCTCTGATGAAACCACGCTTCAGTTCCTTAAGGCGCAGGGCAGGGAGGAAGACTACGTTGAGCTTTCCGCCGACCCCGACGCGGTTTACGACGAGGAAGTCGATA
The DNA here is from genome assembly GCA_934462925.1 of uncultured Oscillospiraceae bacterium. Lineage (GTDB taxonomy): Bacteria > Bacillota > Clostridia > Oscillospirales > Ruminococcaceae > CAG-115. The sequence goes on from CAKSIT010000003.1 coordinate 21,008, forward strand.
TCGACTTGTCCGCGCTTGTGCCTCTTGCAGCTTGTCCGCATTCTCCCGACAACGTAAAGAGCGTTGAGGAGATAGGCAAGATAAAGATAGACCAGGTGTGCATAGGCTCATGTACCAACTCCTCGCTGCAGGATATGCGCAAGGTTGCTCATATTCTCAAGGGCAAGACCGTTCACCCCGACGTAAGCCTGTCCATAGCTCCCGGCTCGAAGCAGGTGTTCAACCAGATGGCGGAGGACGGCACGCTGTCCATACTTATCGCCGCGGGCGCAAGAATACTTGAAAGCGCGTGCGGTCCGTGCATAGGCATGGGACAAAGCCCCAACAGCAAGGGTATTTCGCTGCGCACGTTCAACCGCAACTTCCTTGGCAGAAGCGGCACAAAGGACGCCGAGATATACCTCGTATCCCCCGAAACCGCGGCGGTTTCCGCGCTTGCAGGCGTGTTTACCGACCCGAGGACGGCAGGCGATATGCCCGCGTACGTAATGCCCGAGCGGTTCATCATCAACGACAACATGGTTGTGCCGCCCGCTTCCGTTGAGGAAGCGCCCTCCGTAGAGATTCTGCGCGGCCCGAACATCAAGCCGTTCCCCGTGAACAAGCCGCTTGCGGATAGCATTGAGAGCGGCGTTACGCTTAAAGTCGGCGACAACATCACCACCGACCACATAATGCCCGCAGGCGCGAAGATTCTGCCTCTGCGCTCGAATATCCCCGCGATAAGCGAGTTCTGCTTCACCGTGTGCGACGAAACGTTCCCTAAGCGCGCAAAGGAGGCGGGTACTAGCATTATCGTCGGCGGCACTAACTACGGGCAGGGTTCTTCAAGAGAACACGCTGCGCTTGCACCGCTTTACCTTGGCGTTAAGGCTATCATCTGCAAGAGCTTCGCGCGTATCCACAGGCAGAACCTTATAAACAACGGCATTCTCCCGCTGGAGTTCGTAAACGAGGCGGACTACGACAGAATCGAGCAGGGCGACGACCTTGTAATCGCGAATATCCGCTCCATAGTTGAAAACGGCGGAAAGATAATCGTCGAGGACAAGACAAAGGGCTTCTCGTTCGAGGTGAAGTGCGAGCTTTCCGAGCGCGCAAAGGGCATGATGCTTGCAGGCGGACTGCTCAACTACACAAAGGCGAACGGCTGACGGCTCGCATGGCGCGGCGTTTTCTGCGGAAAACTGCTTACAGCGCGAACCCCGCCGCGCGGCGGGACTGAACGCCATAAATACGAAAGGACTAACGAAAATGGCTAAGATACAGATGACCACTCCGCTCGTTGAGATGGACGGCGACGAGATGACCAGAATAATCTGGAAGATGATAAAGGATATCCTTATCACCCCTTACATCGACCTTAAGACGGATTACTACGACTTAGGGCTTGTCCACAGAAATGAAACGGACGACCGGGTAACGATAGATTCCGCGAATGCCACCAAGAAGTACGGCGTAGCGGTAAAGTGCGCCACCATCACCCCCAACGCGCAGCGCGTTGAGGAGTACAATCTCAAGGAGATGTGGAAGTCCCCCAACGGCACTATCCGCGCCATTCTTGACGGCACGGTATTCAGAAAGCCCATACTTGTAAAGGGCATAGTACCCTACATACCCACATGGATAAAGCCCATAACCATCGCGCGCCACGCCTACGGCGACATTTACAAGAACACCGAAATGCGCGTTGAAAAGGGCAGCCGCGCAGAGCTTGTAGTTACCGACAAGGACGGCAAGGAGACCCGCGCGCTCATTCACGACTTCAAAAAGAGCGACGGCATTATTCAGGGCGTGCATAACCTTGACGACTCCATAGCTTCCTTTGCGAGGGCGTGCTTCAACTACGCGCTTGACGCCAAGGAGGACCTGTGGTTCGCTTCCAAGGACACCATATCCAAGGTTTACGACCACCGCTTCAAGGATATTTTCGCGGAAATATTTGCAAACGAGTACAAGGAGAAGTTTGAAGCGGCGGGCATAGAGTACTTCTACACCCTTATAGACGACGTTATAGCGCGCGTTATACGCTCCAACGGCGGCTTTATATGGGCGTGCAAGAACTACGACGGCGACGTTATGTCGGATATGCTTGCAACGGCGTTCGGGTCGCTGGGCCTTATGACGAGCGTGCTTGTATCCCCCGACGGCGTGTACGAGTACGAGGCGGCGCACGGCACGGTAACGCGTCACTACTACAACTACCTCAAGGGCGAAAAGACCTCCACAAACCCCATTGCCACCATTTTCGCGTGGAGCGGCGCGCTTAGAAAGCGCGGCGAGCTTGACGGCATTCCCGCGCTGTGCGAGTATGCAGACAAGCTCGAAAAGGCCTCCATACAGACAATGGAAGACGGCGTAATGGACAAGAACCTTGCGGCAATGTCCAAGCTCGAAAACAAGCGCCCTGTTGATACGGAAACATTCCTTAAGGAGATAAACAACAGGCTTGCGGCGCTTATGAACTAATACTTGACCGTTTAGAAAGGGCGGCGGGATATGCAGCAGAAAAACAATGTGTCAAATTCGGTGATACGCAGGCTACCGAGATACTACCGCTTTCTGGGAGAACTTCTCGAGGAGGGCATTTCAAAGATATCCTCGCGGGAGCTTTCGGAGAAAATGCGGCTTACTGCGTCGCAGATAAGGCAGGACCTCAACTGCTTCGGCGGCTTTGGGCAGCAGGGCTACGGCTACAATGTGGCGGAGCTGCGCCTTGAAATAGCGCACATACTGGGGCTTGACGAGCCGCGAAAGATGATACTTATAGGCGCGGGCAATCTCGGGCGCGCAATTACGGTGCATATCGACTTTGCAAAATACGGCTTCGAGCTTATCGGCGTGTTTGACAGCAGCATTTCAATGGAGGGCATTGAAATAGCGGGGCTGCCGATAATGCACACCAACCGCCTAAAGGAGTTCTGCGAGCAGCACTCGCCGCAGTTTGCGGTGCTGTGCATTCCCAAAACGGGCGCAAAGGAAACGGTGACGGCGCTTATGAGCTATGGCGTAAAGGCGTTCTGGAATTTCTCGCATTACGACATTCTGTACGATTTCCCCGACGCGGCGGTAGAGAACGTTCACCTGACAGACAGTCTGATGACGCTCTCATATTCTGCCAAAAAGCCCGCGGCGCAAACCGCCGACAATATGTAACTGACCGCTCCTGCGCGGAGAAGCACTCTGCACGGGGCGGCTTTCGCATTTTGCGCGGACATTGAGCAGATGTCTGTGCGAACGCGCAAACGGCTCTGTTATGCCAATGTTAAGTTTGGTTGACAAAGTTCAAGCGAAAGTTGGTAGACATTTTCGGCGCTCTGTGATATACTTTAGTCAGAAAATCACCGTGCGGACACGCCGGAAAGGGAGGATAAGCATGACATTTGCAGAAAGACTTATGGCGCTCAGGCGCGCAAGGGGCTGGTCGCAGGAGGAGCTTGGCGAAAGGCTCGGCGTTACCCGCCAGACCGTTTCAAAGTGGGAGCTTGGCAGCACCACGCCCGAGCTTGAAAAGCTCTCCGCCATGAGCAGGCTTTTCGGGGTGAGCCTTGACGAGCTTGTAAACGGCAAGCAGGCGGAGCTTCCCGAGGGAAAACCGCCTGCCGATGAAAAGAAAAAGCGCTTTCACTATGAGTACAAAAGCGCGCGCACATGGCGCGGAATGCCGCTTGTACACATAAACATAGGCTTTGGCAGGTACGTAGCGCGCGGCGTTGTGGCAATAGGAAACGTGGCGCTGGGGCTTGTGGCGCTAGGGCTTGCCGCCGTTGGATTCGTGTCGTTTGGACTTGTTGCGGCGGTGGGCGTAATTGCGTTTGGGCTTGCTGCGGCGGGCATAGCGGCAAGCGGCACGTGCGCAGTCGGCGTGTTTGCGGCGGGCGCTATTGCGCTTGGCGTGTTTGCGGCAGGCGGCATTGCAACGGGCTGGCTTGCCGTGGGCGGACTTGCCGCAGGGCAGTACGCCGTGGGCGGAGTGGCTTCTGGCAGCATTGCGCTGGGCGGCACGGCTTCGGGCGTTATTGCCGTGGGCGACAAGGTGGACGGCGAAATCATGATAACCGCGGCAATGAAGGCGGAGGAGTTCGCCGCCATAGTAGCGCAGCGGCTGCCTAACACGCCGCAGTTTATCGTGAGGTTTTTCGCGCGGCTTGTTGAAACGCTCAGCTGACGGTAAGCGGCGTTACATAAGCCTGTGCGCGTTCGGGGCGTGTAACGCGCTTTCAGCCGCACCCTGCAAGCTCGGCTTCGGGGTAGAAGTGCGCGAGTATCTCCGACATTTCAGCGCCGCCCAGCGCCATCCGGTTTGCGGTGTAAAGGCTCATGCCCGTGTTTGAGCCAAGACCCCTGCACTTAAAGCGAAACCCGCCCTCCTCGTAGCTTACCGTAACGCACGCGCTGCGCAGCCCGAGCGCTTCCCGAAGCTCCTCGCCGCCAAGCGCCCTGCCGCCGAACTCAATGGAGGTCAGCGTACCCGCTTTTGTGTATTCCGCTCCCGAGAACCATTCTGCGCCGTTTCCGTGCAGAACGGCTTCGGGGGCGATTTTTTTCAGCGCCCTGCACACAATGTCCGTGGTGAGCGCCGCGCTGCTCTCGTACCCCTCCGCGCCCTTGTCAAGCGGGCAGGGGAGCGCCTCCACCCACGGCATAAGGGCGCTTACGTCCTCGGTCTGCCCGGAGGATATCGCGCACATGGGCGCGGCAGCGGGCGCGCCGTCTACGGTAAGCGCGTATGAAACGCCCTTTTTCACCGCCTCGTCCACGCGCTTTATAAGGCGCTGCGAACCGCAGAACGCCTGCTCCAGCTCCTCGCCGCAAAGCACGGGCAGCTCGTCCGAAAAATCCGCGCCGTTATTGCGAAAACCGCTGCGCGCGGCAAGCTCTGCAAGCGCGGTGGAGTTCGCAGCGCAGGCGGCAGCCGCAAGCGCTTCCTGCTCCGCCGTTGGCGAAAGCTGCGCCAGCACGCGCCCCGTGATGTACTCGTTATAGGTTATAACGGCTATTTCGCCGCGCCCGCGCAGCCACACACTCACGCTTTCGGGCGGCGTAACGCCGCGCGCGCAGCAGGACGTGAGCATAAACACCGCCGCAATAAGCGCCGCAAGGGTCAGAACGATTCTTTTCATTGGAATCCTCCTTTTTATACAAACGAGTAATTTGCAATTTTTTTCGCCGCATTATGCAAATGTCCTTGACTTTATCGCGCGAGTATAGTATAATAAATACATATGGCGCTTTGTGGGAATATCAAACAGAAGCCGCAGCGCGACAGAAGGAATCGGAGGCGGACATTATAATGAGGAAAATGGAGCAGCTTAAATCGACCGATACGCTTAAGCATATGTGCGAGGATTTCACGCGCACAAGCGTTATCGACAGCGCGCTGTACAGCAAGTTCGGCGTAAAGCGCGGGCTGAGAAATTCGGACGGTTCGGGCGTTGTGGCAGGGATAACGAATGTCTGCTGTGTTCACGGCTATGTTATCAGCGAGGGCGACAAGCAGCCTATCGAGGGCGAGCTTATATACAGAGGCTACAGCATAAAGGACCTTGTGCAGGGCGTGCTTGCAGACAAGCGCTACGGCTACGAGGAGGTAGCGTACCTGCTGCTTTTCGGCGTGCTGCCGACGGTTGAGCAGCTAAAGAACTTCTCGCATATGCTTGCGGAATACCGCGAGCTGCCCATGTATTTCAGCGAGGACGTAATTATGCGCTGCCCCTCGCCCAACATCATGAACAAAATGGCGCAGTCGGTGCTTACGCTTTACAGCTACGACTCCGCGCCCGAGGACAAGTCCGTTGAGAGCGAAATGCTCAAGGCTATCTCGGTAATATCTAAGCTTCCCGCTATAATGGTGTGCGCGTATCAGACCATGCGCCGCTTCTATCACAACGATTCTATGGTAATGCACCAGATAAACAAGGACGAGAGCCTTGCGGAGAGCATTCTGTCAACGCTTCGCGACGACAGGGCGTACACTCCCGAGGAGGCGCACCTGCTCGACCTGTGCCTTATGCTGCACGCGGAGCATGGCGGCGGCAACAACTCCACCTTTACCTGCCGCACGGTGTCCTCGTCGGGGACTGATGCGTACTCTGCGTACGCTGCTGCCATAGGCTCGCTTAAAGGACCGCGCCACGGCGGCGCTAACATAAAGGTCATGGAAATGCTCGACTTTATCAAGGAGGGCGTCCGCGACTGGGACAACGAAACAGAGGTCAAGGAGTTCCTGCGCAGGATACTGCGCAAGGAGGAGGGCGACCGCTCGGGGCTTATCTACGGCATGGGTCATGCGGTTTACACGCTTTCCGACCCGAGAGCCGTTATCCTCAAGGAAAACGCGATGAACCTTGCAAAGGGTACGGAGTTCGAGGCGGAGTTCCGCCTGCTCGACCTTATCGAGCGCCTTACCCCCACGGTATTCTCCGAGGAGCGCGGTGACATAAAGAATGTATGCGCGAACGTCGATATGTATTCTGGGCTTGTCTACAAAATGCTCAAAATTCCCGTTGAGATGTACACGGGGCTGTTTGCGTGCGCGAGAATGGCGGGCTGGTGCGCCCACAGAATGGAAGAAATGATAAACGGCAAGCGTATCATTCGCCCCGCATATAAGGCTATAAATGTGAATAATACATATATACCTCTGGAGAAGCGCTGAAGCGGAAAGAGAGTGGTTTTTCAATGAAGAAGAATTACATTGCTGCGGTATTGGCGGGCGCTGTCGCGCTTGTCGTATGCCTTGCGTTAAGGGTGTATCAGATTATCGGCTGCACGGACATGACGTCGGGCTTTTTGTACCACGACAACGGCTTTTTAGGCTCGTGGGGGTACTATGCGGCGCTTGTGCTTACGGCTGCGGCGCTTGCGGTATTCGCGTTTATGGGCGAAAAGCGCGGCAAGGCGGCGGAGCTTTCCGACGTTGTGGACGCGCGCGCGGCGGTTCTGGGCTTTGGCGCGCTGCTTACGGGCGTGTGCGCAATTTACGACGGCGTAACGGAGCTTAACGCGCTTGCGCCCTCAAAGCTTATTTTCGTTGTTGATTTCGCGCTCGGCGCGGCGATTTCCGTTGCGGCGTTCGTTACGCTCTACAAAAAGGAGTTCAGTCCCGCGCTCGGGTTCTCCTACAGCACGGGCGCGCTGTATTTCATGCTTCGCGGCGTGTTCGTGTTCCTTGAGCGCATGGCGATAACCACCATACCCGAGTACCTGCTCGAGTGCCTGTCGGACATCATGCTTTCCGCGCTCTTTATGCTTGCGGCAAAGTACCTTTCGGGCAACGAGGCTAAGCGCACGAGAAGCGCGCTGCTGATATGGGGCGGCACTACCGCTGTGCTTACGCTCTCAGAGGGGCTTGGCATAATCATAGCGCACCTTACAGCCCCCGCGGAGGTCGCCGCGCGCATAACCATGTCGCGCTACGCCGCCGAGTTTTTCAGGCAGGAGGCGCACGGCAGGGACGCTTATATGCTGACCTATCTGCCGTGGGTGAACATTGCGGCGGGACTTTTCGCGGCGGCGCTTGTAGTTGTGCTGGCGCTTGAAGCGCCGAAAGCGGCGCAGACCGCGCAGCCCGCAGAGCAGCTCCCCGAAGAAGCGCCCGCAGAGCAGCCTGCCGACCCCGAGGAAGCGCCCGCAGAAGCGGCGGAGGCGGAAGAAGCTCCCGAAGTTTCTGAAGCGCAGGAATCCGAGGATTCCGCCGAGTAAGACGCGGCGGGAAAAATGCGCGGCGGCTTTTGCGCATTTTTTTGAAAAAGGGCTTTATTTCTGGGCGAAAATATGTTATAATAGGTTTGGTGTATGTCCGAGCGCGACCGACGGCATATGCCAAACCGATTTTTGTTTATTACTCCCATTTTTAACGGCGCGCCGAACGGAACAAAGCGAAGCTTTGACGGCGCTGCATTAACTCCCATATGGAGGGATAATGTGAAGAAAAGACTTGCAGGGCTGCTTGCGTGCGCTGTGCTGCTGTGCGGGTGTTCCGCGGGTATTTCCGTTGAAAACCTGCTGACAGCTCCAAAGCTCAACGCCGAGCAGACCGAGATATATCAGGCGCTGACAAACAGCGTTGGCGGCGGCGTAAAACTGCGCTACCCTAAAAGCGGCGACTACCGCTCCGCGTTTATACTTAAGAACATTGACGACGAGCCGGGCGATGAGGCGCTCGTGTTTTACGAGAGCCAGTCGGTGCAGTCGGGTGAAAGCTCGCTGCGCTTAAAGCTGCTTGACAAGGACGAGGGCGGCGTGTGGACGGCGGTGTACGACATAGCCTGCGTTGGCAGCGACGTTGACAGCATAAGCTTTGCAACGCTCGGCAGCAGCGAGGATATCGACATAATCGTGCGCTATTCGATGTTCAATCAGGCGGAAAAGGCGTTCGGCGTGCTTAACTACGTTGACGGCGCGCTTGTGGAGCTTTACTCGTCGGCGTATGCGTGCCTTGAGGTGATAGACCTTAACGGCGACGGGCTGGACGAGCTGCTTTCGGTGACCACGGACAGGGCGAACCAGACCTCTGCCGCTTCGCTTTTCACAAACGGCGAGAGCGGGTTTGAAAAGCTCTCCGAAACGGCGCTTGGCGGCGGCGCGGTGGACTATGTGAGCGTTACAAAGGGACGGCTCGACGAAAAAACCACGGCGGTGTTTCTTGACTATTCGCGCGGGTCTGGGCAGTACGGCACGGACGTTGTGTACTGCTACGGCAGCAGGGTGATAAACCCCGATACGGCGGGGGTAAGCTCGCCGTCCACGCTTATTTCGCGCTTTACAAACGACTTTATGGGCGAGATATATTCCACCGACATAGACGGGGACGGATTTATAGAGATACCCGCGACAACGGCGCTGCCCGGTTATGAAACGCTCACGCGGCCCGAGCAGCTCTGCGCGGTTACGTGGTACACGATACGCGACGACAACGCCGTGCAGGAATATTACACCTACTACAGCAGCAAATACCGCTTTGCGCTGGTGTTCCCGAACAGGTGGCAGGGCTTTGTTACCGCGGTGGTGAACTCTGCGGACAACGAGATAGTGTTCTTGTCCTACACGGCTGAAACGGGACTTGAGATAAACGCCGCAACGGAACTTATGCGCATACGCGCGGTGGACAAGGACGACGCAGATGGCATAGCCGCCGCAAAGGGCATGACGCTTCTGGGCGAAAGCGAGGACACGCTTTACTGCTGCACGGAAACGGCGGGCTATAAGACGAGCGCCCTTGCGCTCACCGAAAGCGAGCTTCACAACTGCTTTATAATACTTTAACCCTTACTGTCACAAAGGAGTTTTGCATGAAAAGAATACTTGTCTGCGAGGACGAAGAGGCAATACGCGATTTTGTTGTGATAAACCTGCGCAGGGCGGGCTACGACGTGGTGGACGTCGCCTGCGGAGAGGACGCCGTGGAGGTGTTCAACAAGCAGGAGGGCGGCTTTGACGTGGCGCTGCTTGATATAATGATGCCCGGCATGGACGGCTTTGCGCTGTGCCGCTGGATAAGGGAGCAGAGCAGCGAGATAGGCATAATAATGCTCTCTGCAAAGTCGCAGGAGATGGACAAGGTAAACTGCCTGATGATAGGCGCGGACGATTACGTTACAAAGCCGTTTTCGCCGTCGGAGCTGGTAGCGCGCGTTGACGCGATATACCGCCGCGTAAGCGTGAGCCACGCGCATAAAGAGGTGTCCAAAAACATCACGAGCGGGCCGTTCACGCTGGACTACCAGAGCAGGACGGTACGCAAGAACGGCGAGCTTGTGGACCTTACTCAGGTGGAGTACCACATCATGGAATACCTGCTGAAAAACCGCAACACCGCGCTCGACCGCAAGACGATACTGCGCCACATATGGGGCGAGGCGTACTATGGCGAGGACAAGGTGGTTGACGTTAACATACGCAGGCTGCGCATGAAGATAGAGGAAGACCCCTCCAACCCGAAGTACATAATAACGATATGGGGCTTCGGCTACAAGTGGAACGGCTGAGCGCATGGAGAACATAAAGCGCATAAAGCTGCGCTCCGCAAGGCGCTCGATAGCTACGCGGTGGATGGCGAACACGCTCGGCGTTATAGCGATACTGCTTATTGTGGCGAACGTGTCGATATACTACTTTACGCGGAAGTATTACTACGGCAGCGCGGAGAACTACGTCGTGTCCGAGGCGAACGCCACGGCGACCGTGCTTGCAAGGCTCTACGAGGATATGGCGGTGAACTATTCCTCCGAAGTGCGCAGCATAATCGAGAATTTTGAGAAAAAAGACCAGATGGAGCTTATGTCCGTCAACAAGAACGGCGACGTAACGCTCTCGTCAAGCGGCTTTTCGCCCGACGAAAGCTACTATATGCCCGACTACGAAAGCGCGCTCGCTTCCGAGGAGGGACTTGGGATATTCATGGGCGCGGACGGCGGCGAGAATATTCTTGCCGTGACGATAATTATAGCGCAGCCGAGCAGCAGCTACAACGCGCTGAGGTTCGTAACGTCGCTGGGGCTTGTGGACAGTCAGCTTTCCGCGATAATGACGCTTGCGCTGTCCGTAAGCGCGTGCGTTATCCTTATCGTTATCATGTCGGGGCTGTACTTTGTAAAGTCCATATGCGTGCCGCTTGTGGAGATAAGCGCGACGGCGCGCAAGCTTGCAAAGGGCGATTTTTCCGAGCGCATAGTCATAAAGAACGACGATGAGATAGGCGAGCTTTCCCGCGTTTTCAACAACATGGCGGACGAGCTTGAAAACTCCGAGCAGATAAAGAACGACTTCATCTCCTCCGTGTCGCACGAGCTGCGCACGCCGCTTACCGCAATAAAGGGGTGGAGCGAAACGCTCTCGGGCGGCTACGACCCCGAAACTTTTGCAAAGGGCATGAAGGTGATAACGGGCGAAACGCAGCGCCTTGAGCGCATGGTTGAGGAGCTGCTGGACTTCTCGCGCATACAGAGCGGGCGGTTTACGCTGCAGATGAGTACCATGGACGTTATAGCGGAGCTAGAGGATGCGCTGCTTATATACGGCGAAAAGGCGAAGCAGGAGCATATAACGCTCACCTACAACGAGCCGGAGTTTCTCTGCGCGGTTTACGGCGACAAGAACAGGCTGCGGCAGGTGTTCATAAACATAATAGACAACGCCATAAAGTACACCGACGCGGGCGGCAGGGTGGACGTATGCGCCGAAAAGCTTGACGACGCAATGACGATAACCTTTACGGACACGGGCTGCGGCATTTCCGCTGCGGACCTGCCAAAGGTCAAGGCGAAGTTCTACAAGGCGAACAGCACGCGGCGCGGCTCGGGCATAGGGCTTGCGGTAGCGGACGAGATAATTGCAATGCACGGCGGCACGCTTGACATAGAAAGCGAGCAGGGAGTGGGAACTACCGTAAAGATAACACTGCCGCTTGTGAAGAAGGAAAGGAACGAAGATGGCTGAAGCAAAGCAGACTAAAAAGACCACGATAGGCGGTCAGGCGCTTATAGAGGGTATAATGATGCGCGGCGTATCTACCGAGGCTATGGCGGTGCGCATGAAGGACGGCTCGATAGACGTTGAGCAATGGGAGCTTAAGGCGCGCAAATGGTACGAGAAAGCGCCGTTCATTCGCGGCAGCGTGAACTTTGTGAACTCGCTTATGGACGGCTACAGCTGCATGATGAAGTCCGCGGAAAAAAGCGGCATGATGGAGGACGACGAAGAACCGACGAAATTTGAGAAGTGGCTCGACGACAAGTTCGGCGACAAGCTTACAAACATGATAATGGGCGTTGCAATGTTCATAGGCGTGGTGCTGGCGGTGGTGCTGTTCCTGTTCGTGCCGTCCTACCTGTTCACGCTGCTTGAAAAGCTCGCGGGGGATACGGACATATCCATGTGGAAGTCCGCGTTTGAGGGCGTGCTGAAGCTGGTGCTTTTCGTGGGGTATATGGCGGTAGTGGCGCAGATGAAGGACATTAAGCGCACCTACGAATACCACGGCGCGGAGCATAAGACCATCGCCTGCTACGAGGCGGGAAAGCCGCTCACGGTGGAGAACATACGCCCCATGACGCGCTTTCACCCGCGCTGCGGAACAAGCTTTATCATAATAACGCTGCTTGTAAGCATTCTGTTCTATTCGCTCGTTCCCATAGAGCCTGCGGCGTGGTTCGGTATTGAGAACAATATGCTGGGCGTGCTGCTGCGCGTTGTGATAAAGCTGGCGCTGCTGCCCATCGTCGTTGGTATCGCGTACGAGCTTATTCGCCTTGCGGGCAGGTACACAAACCCCGTTACAAAGGTGCTTTCAGCGCCGGGGCTTTGGATGCAGCGCCTTACCACGCGCGAACCCGACGATTCGCAGATAGAGGTGGCGATAGCGGCGCTTACGCCCTGCCTGCCAAAGCAGGGGGAGGACGACAACTGGTGACGGCGCGGGAGCTTCTGCGCGAGGCGAAATGCGCGCTTTTAGAGAGCGGCACAGCCCCGGAGGACGCCGCGTTCGAGCCGCGCCTTATGCTGGAGCGCGCGGGCGTGTCCCGCATGGCGCAGCTCACCGAGCCGAACGCGCCGCTGCCCGAGGCTGCGGTGTGCGCTGTACGCGAAATGCTGCGCAGGCGAACGGCGGGCGAGCCGCTGCAATATATCCTCGGCAGCTGGGAGTTCTGCGGGCTGGAGTTTGACGTTGGCGAGGGCGTGCTGATACCGCGCAGCGACACCGAGATACTCGTGCAGGTCTGCGCAGACTACCTTTCGGGCAGAAAGGGCGCGCTTGCAGCCGACCTGTGCGCGGGCAGCGGGTGCGTGGGCGTGGCTCTCGCGCGGCTTTGCGGGTGCAGGGTGACGAGCGTGGAGCTTTCCGAGCGCGCGTTTGGCTACCTTGAACGCAACATTGCAAAAAACGGCGCGGGCGCGCTTGTAAAGCCCGTCTGCGCGGACGTGCTTTCCGAGCAAACGGCGCGGGGCGCGGGGACGTTCGACATAATAGCGGCGAACCCGCCGTATCTTACCGCGGGCGATATGCAAAGCCTGCAGCGCGAGGTGCGCTTTGAGCCTGAAATGGCGCTTTTCGGCGGCGAAGACGGGCTGGACTTTTACCGCGCGCTGCTGCCGCTGTGGGCAAAGAGCCTTAAGGCGGGCGGGCTGTTCGCGGTGGAAATAGGCATGGGGCAGGAGAACGACGTGGCGCGGATATTCACGCAAAACGGCATTGCACCGCAGCTTGCAAAGGATAACAGCGGCATTTACCGCGTGGTTTACGGCAGGAAATAAATGTCCCGAATTTGTTCTTGATTTGTTCGGGGATTTGTGATACAATGTAAGTATGAACTTTTTTGGAGGTATACATCATGGCAATGGACAAGAAAAAAGCTGCTGCGGTAAAGCCCGTTGTAAAGCTGGTTGACCCCGAGGAGCGCAAAAAGGCGCTCAAGACTGCAATGGCGCAGATAGAAAAGACCTACGGCGCGGGCGCTATTATGTTCATGGGCGAGAACAGACACCTTGATATAGAACACATCTCGACAGGCTCGCTTATGCTTGACCTTGCGCTTGGCATAGGCGGACTTCCGCGCGGCAGAATTATTGAGATATACGGCACGGAGTCTTCGGGTAAGACGACCATATGCTTACAGGCAGTCGCAGAGGCGCAGAAAGCGGGCGGCACGGCGGCTTTTATAGACGTTGAACACGCGCTCGACCCCGTTTATGCAAAAAAGCTCGGCGTTGACATAGACAATATGCTTGTATCTCAGCCCGACACGGGCGAGCAGGCGCTCGAAATCATAGAAACGCTCGTGCGCTCGGGCGCTATAGACATAGTCGTTCTCGACTCCGTCGCCGCAATGACCACCCGCGCCGAGATAGACGGCGACATGGGCGACGCGCACGTTGGCGTGCAGGCAAGACTTATGTCGCAGGCGCTGAGAAAGCTCACATCCGTTGTAAGCAAATCCAACTGCGTTGCGATATTCATCAACCAGATACGCGAGAAGATAGGCGTTATGTACGGCAACCCCGAAACCACCCCGGGCGGCAGGGCGCTTAAGTTCTACTCGTCGGTAAGAATCGAGGTGCGCCGCGGCGAGGCAATAAAAGAGGGCAGCGAGATAATCGGCAGCCGCACCAAGTGCAAGGTGGTAAAGAACAAGGTAGCGCCGCCCTTTAAGGTGGCGGAGTTCGATATGCTCTTTGGCGAGGGAGTGTCCAAGCTCGGCGAGATAATCGACACGGCAGTTGAGTTCGACATAATCAAAAAGAGCGGCTCGTGGTTCAGCTACGACAACATGAAGATAGGACAGGGCCGCGAAAAGGTAAAGGTATACCTTAAGGAAAACCCGCAGGTCTGCGACGAGATAGAAAAGAAGATACGCGAGGAGTTCGAGAAGAACACGGGGCTGCTTGCCGCAATGACAAGCGACGATGACGACGAGGGCGCTCCCGCAGAGGGCGCACCCGCAAAGAAGCCCGCAGCGGACGACGAGGACGACTACGCGGAGTTCTCCCCCGAGGAGCTTGAATAATGACGATAACCGACCTGTGCGCCTACAAGGGCGACACATGGCGCGTGGAGCTTGACGGCGACAGGGAAAAGACGTTTTTCGTGAACGAAAGCGTGGTACAGGCGTTTCTGCTGAAAAAGGGGCAGGAGCTGAGCGGCGAGGCGCTGGCGCAGGTGCAGGGCGCGGACCTGCTGCGCAAGGCGAAGCGCCGCACGCTATACCTGCTGGGCGAGCGGGAGTTCTGCTACAACGAGCTTTATAAGAAGCTTGCGCGCACCTACCCCGAGGAAACAGCCCGCGCCGCCGCAGATTACGCCGCGGAGCTGGGATACATAGATGACGAGGCGTACGCGCCGAAGCTTGCGGAGTACCTTATCCACACAAAGCGTTTCGGGCTGCGCAAGGCAAAGTACGAAATGCTTCACAGGGGGCTTGACGCGCAGCTTGTGGAGAACGTTCTTGCGGAATACGGCGAGGACGAAATTGACGAGGAAATAACCGCGCTGCTGGAGCGGCGGTATTCCGCGAAAATACAGGACTTTGACGACAGGCGGCGCACGATAGCGGCGCTTGCAAGGCGCGGGTACGACTACCGCGCGGTGAAGCGCTGCATAGAGGCGCTTCTTGATGAAGAAGAATACGAAGATGACGAGGATTTTGAATAAATGAGCAACAAACGTGTTAAAGTAGCAATGGTGTCGCTTGGCTGCGCCAAAAATCAGGTAGACGCCGAGCAGATGATGGCGACAATAGCCGACGACGGCGGCTACGCCTTTGTAGAAGAACCGGGTCTTGCGGATATCGTGCTTGTGAATACCTGCGGGTTCATTCAGTCCGCAAAGGAAGAAGCTATAAACTGGATAATGGAGCTTATCGACCTTAAAAACGAGGGGACGATAAAGCACATAGTCGTTACGGGCTGCCTGTCCGAGCGCTACCGCGACCAGTTCGCGGAGGAGTTCCCCGAGGTGGACGCGGTAGTCGGCATAAGCGAGTACCCGCGCATAGCGCAGATACTCGGCGAGGTTACGGGCGGCGGGCATATATGCTGCTTTGGCACAAAGGAAACGCACACCATGGAGGGCAGGCGCATTCTGTCCACCATGCCGCACTACGCGTATATGCGCATTGCGGACGGCTGCGACAACTGCTGCACCTACTGCGCAATCCCGCAGATACGCGGGCGCTACAGAAGCCGCCCCATGGAGAAGATAGTGGACGAGGCGAAACTTCTTGCAAAGGACGGCGTAAAGGAGCTTGTTATAATAGCGCAGGACACAACGCGCTACGGGCTTGACCTGTACGGCCGCCTTGCGCTGCCCGAGCTTCTGGACAAACTGTGCGCTATCGACGGCTTCAAGTGGATACGTATGCTTTACTGCTACCCCGAACGCATAACGGACGAGCTTATAGACTGCATAAAGCGGCAGGACAAGATAGTGAAGTACCTCGATATCCCCATGCAGCACTGCGACGCGCAGCTGCTCAAGCGCATGAACAGAAAGGGTACGGAGGATTCGCTGCGCGCGCTCGTTGCAAAGCTCCGCGCGGAGATACCGGGCATAACGCTGCGCACAACGTTTATCACGGGCTTCCCCGGGGAAACGGAGGAGCAGTTTAACAAGCTGGGCGAGTTTGCGGAGGATATGCGCTTTGAGCGCATGGGCTGCTTTGCGTACTCCGAGGAGGAGAACACGCCTGCGGCTTCGTTCCCCGACATGGTGGACGAGGAGGTGCGCGAACACCGCAAGGAGATACTCGAGGAGCAGCAGGACACGCGCGTGGCGCAGCTCTACGAGGGCATGGTAGGCACGCAGACGGAGGTAGTTGTCGAGGGTTACGACAAGTATCTCGAGCATTATTTCGGGCGCAGCGCGATGTTCGCCCCCGAGATAGACGGCATGATATACTTCCGCGCGCCCAAGGAGCGCGGGCTTAAAACAGGCGACTTCATTGACATCACGCTCACGGACGTTATCGACAACAACCTGATAGGAGAAATAGTATGAACCTGGCAAATAAGCTGACCATGCTGCGCGTGATAATAGTGCCGTTCTTCGTGTTTTTCATGAGCGTGGACGATATCCCGTACAATTACCTGTGGGCGCTGGTGCTGTTTGCCGCGGCAAGCATTACGGACCTGCTTGACGGGAAGATAGCGCGAAAGTACAATATGATAACGAATTTCGGCAAGTTCCTTGACCCTCTGGCGGACAAGATACTTGTCGCGGCGGCGCTTGTTTGCTTTACGGAGATAGGCTGCACCCCTGCGTGGGTTACGGCGCTTATTCTTGCAAGGGAATTTGTGGTGTCGGGCGTTCGCCTTGCGGCGGCGGGCAGCGACAGCAAGGTGGTTATCCCCGCAAACATATGGGGAAAGCTCAAGACGGCTTCGACCATGGCGGCTATTGTTGTGATACTGGGCGTGCTTGTGCTTACGGAAAACGCGGGGCTTTTCGAGGAGTTCCCCGTGCAGGCGTTCGGCGAGATACTGATGTACATTGCGGCGGCGCTCACGGTGGTTTCGGGCGCAACGTATCTGTGGGATTATCGCAGCTATATAGACCCGAGCAAGTGATAATAACAAGGGGCGGAATTTGTTCTGCCCGCTTGTTTTTTGCGCTTATGCAGAAAATCTTGTTGCACTCTTGCTTTTTTTCGCAATATATGGTATAATTGCTTTGTAGCGTCCGCACAGGCTGTGTTTGTGTGCGGCATAATAAATATGGTAGGTGCTTAAATGGCAAAATCAAATTACAGCGACCTTAAGGCGCTTAAAGGACCTGACAGGGTTCGTCTGCGTCCGTCGGTCATTTTCGGGTCGGACAGCGTAGAGGGCTGCCGACACTCCGTTTTTGAGATTATTTCAAACTCCATAGACGAGGCGCGCGAGGGTTACGGAAAGAAAATAACCATCACGCTTTTCGCTGACTGCTCCGTTACCGTTGAGGATAACGGGCGCGGCATTCCGATAGACTACAACAAGGGCGAGGAAAAGTACAACTGGGAGCTTGCGTTCTGCACGCTTTACGCGGGCGGAAAGTACGACAACAACTCAGGCGAGAACTACACCTACGCGCTCGGTCTTAACGGTCTGGGTCTGTGCGCAACGCAGTACGCTTCGGAATACATGGAGGTTGAGAGCTGCAACGGCACGTGGTGCTATTCGCTGCGGTTTGAAAAGGGCTACAACGTAACGCCCGACGAGCGCGGCTTCAAAAAGTCAAAGCGCGAGGGCTACACGGGAACTAAGATACACTGGAAGCCCGACCTCGAGGTTTTCACGGACATCAACATCGGCACGGACTACCTTGCGGATATGCTGCGCCGACAGGCCATCGTAAACGACGGCATAGAGTTCCTGCTGCGCAGCGAAAACGATGACGGCAGCTTTTCCGAGCAGACGTTCTGCTACGCGGAGGGCATAAACGACTACCTGCGCGAGGTCGTGGGCGACAAGTCGCTTACCACCCCGCAGTTCTGGAATGCGCAGCGCGTGGGCAGGGACAGGGAGGACAAGCCCGAATACAAGCTTAAGATGAACGTTGCGTTCACGTTCAGCAAAGAAATGCAGTTTATCGAGCATTACCACAACTCCTCGTGGCTAGAGCATGGCGGCAGCCCGGAGGACGCAATGCGCCGCGCGTTTCTGTCGCAGATAGACGGCTACCTTAAGGCGAACAATAAGTACAACAAGGGCGAAAAGGCGATAAAGTGGGACGACATAGCCGACTGCCTTGTGTTTATAAGCTCAAACTTTTCAACGCAGGCTTCCTACGCAAACCAGACCAAAAAGGCGGTAACAAACGCCTTTATAAAGGATGCCATGACGGAATGGCTGCGCCATCAGCTCGAGGTATATTTCCTTGAAAACCCCGACGAGGCGGTGAAGATAGCCGAGCGCGTGCTTGTCAACAAGCGCTCGCGCGAGAACGCGGAAAAGGTGCGCAGCACCTCCATTTCGCAGCTTTCCGCGAAGATAGACCTTACCAACCGCATAGACAAGTTTGTGGACTGCCGCAGCAAGGATACCTCCCGCCGCGAGGTGTATATCGTGGAGGGCGACTCGGCGCTAGGCTCTGTAAAGCTGGCGCGCGACGCGGAGTTTCAGGCGGTAATACCCGTGCGCGGTAAGATACTCAACTGCCTTAAGGCAAGCTATGACAAGATATTCAAGTCGGAGATAATCACCAACCTTATAAAGGTGCTTGGCTGCGGCGTTGAGGTGAAGTCTAGGGCGAACAAGAACCTCTCCACCTTTAACCTTGAAAACCTGCGCTGGAACAAGGTGGTAATCTGTACCGATGCCGACGAGGACGGCTTTCAGATACGCACGCTTATCCTTACGATGATACAGGAGCTTTGCCCCACGCTTATCGAAAAGGGGTACGTGTTCATAGCGGAGTCGCCGCTCTACGAGATAAACACAAAGGACAGAACCTACTTTGCCTACACCGAGCCGGAGAAAACAAAAATTCTCGGCATGATTGGCGACGCGAAGTACACCATACAGCGCTCTAAAGGTCTTGGCGAGAACGACCCCGACATGATGTCGCTTACCACCATGAACCCCGAAACGCGCCGCCTAATTAAGGTAACGCCCGCGGACGCGGAGCAGACGCGCATAATGTTCGACGTGCTGCTTGGCAACGACCTTTCGGGAAGAAAGCAGTTCATACAGGAGAACGGCAGCCGCTATCTCGATACCGCAGACATAAGCTGACGAAACGGAGTTTTGGATTTTGAAGAAAAAGATACAGAAGCCCGCTGCCAAAAAGCGCAGCGACGCATATATAGAAAACTCGGGAACGGTAGTAGAAACCGACATAGTGCGCACCCTTGAAGAAAACTATATGCCCTACGCCATGAGCGTTATCGTGTCGCGCGCGCTGCCTGAGATAGACGGGTTCAAGCCCTCGCACAGAAAGCTGCTTTACACGATGTACAAAATGGGGCTGCTTACGGGCGCGCGCACAAAGTCCGCAAACATTGTGGGGCAGACCATGCGCCTTAATCCCCACGGCGACGCGGCAATTTACGAAACGATGGTGCGCCTGGCGCGCGGAAACGAGGCGCTGCTGCACCCGTATGTAGACAGCAAGGGCAACTTCGGCAAGGCGTATTCGCGCGATATGGCGTACGCCGCGGCGCGATACACCGAGGCGAAGCTCGAGGGCATAAGCGCGGAGCTTTTCGCGGAGATAGACAAGGACGCGGTGGATATGCTGCCGAACTACGACAACACCATGCTCGAGCCGTCGCTTTTCCCCGTGAGATTCCCGTCGGTGCTTGTAAACTCGAACTTCGGCCTTGCCGTTTCAATGGCGAGCAATATATGCTCGTTCAACCTTGCGGAGGTTTGCGAAACGACCGCCGCGCTCATGAAAAATCCCGAGCATAACGCGCTTTCTACCCTTAAAGGACCTGATTTCCCCGGCGGCGGCTATATCGTTTACGACGAGGCGGAAATGGAGAAGATATACCGCACGGGGCAGGGCGCTGTAAAGGTGCGCGCCGCGTACAGCTTCGACAAGGAAGCGCGCTGTATAGAGGTAACGCAGATTCCCCCCACGACCACGGTTGAGGCGATAATAGACAAGGTGGTAGAGCTTGTAAAGGACGGCAGGATAAAGGAGATTTCCGACGTCCGCGACGAAACCGACCTTTCGGGACTGCGTCTTGCTTTCGACGTGAAAAAGGGCTACGACCCCGAAGCGCTCATGCAGAAGCTGTTCAGGCTGACGCCGCTGCAGGACAACTTCAACTGCAACTTTAACGTGCTTATCGCGGGCACGCCGCGCGTTATGGGCGTGTACGAGATACTGCGCGAGTGGACGGACTTCCGCCGCGAGTGCGTGAAGCGCCGCGTTTACTTTGACCTGCAAAAGAAAAAGGAGAAGCTGCACCTGCTGCAGGGCTTAAAAAAGATTCTGCTTGACATAGACTACGCAATACAGCTTATCCGCGAGACCGAGGAAGAAGCGGAGGTAGTGCCGAACCTTATGATAGGCTTTGGCATTGACGAGGTGCAGGCGGAGTACGTGGCGGAGATAAAGCTGCGCCACATCAACCGCGAGTATATACTGAAGCGCACCGAGGAGACCGCGCAGCTTGAAAAGGACATCGCCGAAATGGAGGACATTCTGGGCGACGTGCGGAAGATAAACAAGCTGATAATCTCCGAGCTTGAGGACATCTCAAAGAAATACGGGCAGCCTCGCCGCACGATGTTCCTGTACGACGTGCATGAGGAAGCGCAGGCGGAGGAGGAGCAGCCCGAGAGCGTTCCCGTGAACATATTCTTCACGCGGGAGGGCTACTTCAAGAAAATCACGCCCAAATCCCTGCGCATGGCGAGCGAGCAGAAGCTCAAGGAAAACGACGAGGTGGTGTATTCCGCAGAGGTGTCGAGCAACAGCGAGCTGCTGTTCTTTACGAACAAGTTTACCTGCTACAAGTCGCGCTGCGCGGAGTTCGCAGAAACAAAGGCGAGCGTAATGGGCGAGTACATTCCCGCAAAGCTTGGCATGGAGGACGGCGAAACGCCGATATTCATGGCGGCGACCGAGAATTACTCCGAAACGCTTGTGATATTCTTCCGCAACGGCAAGTGCGCGAAGATACCGCTATCGTCCTACGAAACCAAAACGCGCAGAAAGAAGCTCACGGCGGCGTATTCCGACCTGTCCGAGCTTGTGGCGATGTTTGTTATAAGCGCAGACGCAGACTTTATCCTTAAGTCTACCGCGGGAAAGGTGCTGCTGTTCAACACCGCGCTTGTGCTGCCAAAGGCTGCAAGGGACACGCAGGGCGTGCAGGTAATGCGCCTTACAAAGGCGGAGCTTGCGGGCGCGTATCCCGCAGAGGGCGCAGCGCTCAAAGACCCCGAGAGCTACCGTATAAAATCCGTTCCCGCGGCGGGCGTCGCGACGGATTCAGATATAGACCAGATTAAGTTTATTTGACAGATTTAGGAGGAACATTATGCTTACGGATATTGAAATCGCGCAGCAGGCGAAAATGCTCGAAATAAACGACGTTGCGGCAAAGCTCGGGATAACTCCCGACGAGATAGAGCCGTACGGCCACTACAAGGCGAAGCTTTCGCAGCGGCTTATCGACAGGGTAAAGGACGCTCCCGACGGAAAGCTTATCCTCGTTACGGCGATAAACCCCACGCCCGCGGGCGAGGGCAAGACGACCACCTCCGTGGGTCTTGCGGAGGGCATGAACAAGATAGGCAAAAAGGCGTGCCTTGCGCTGCGCGAGCCGTCGCTCGGGCCTGTTTTCGGCATAAAGGGCGGCGCTGCGGGCGGCGGTTATGCGCAGGTAGTGCCTATGGAGGACATCAACCTGCACTTTACGGGCGATATGCACGCCATCACGGCGGCAAACAACCTGCTTGCGGCGCTGCTCGACAACCACATACAGCAGGGCAACGCGCTCGACATAGACGTGCGCCGTATCCTGTTCAAGCGCTGCCTTGATATGAACGACCGCGCGCTGCGCAACGTTGTTATCGGCATGGGCGGCAAGGTGAACGGCGTTCCGCGCGAGGACCACTTCCAGATAACGGTGGCTTCGGAAATCATGGCGATACTCTGCCTTGCGGCGGACCTGCCCGACCTTAAAAAGCGCCTTGGCAATATCCTTGTGGCGTACACCAACGGCGGCGCGCCCGTCTACGCGCGCGACCTTAAGGCTGTTGGCGCTATGACCGCGCTGCTCAAGGACGCGATAAACCCCAACCTTGTGCAGACCCTCGAAAACAACCCCGCGATAATCCACGGCGGACCTTTTGCGAATATTGCGCACGGGTGCAATTCAGTCAGGGCGACAAAGCTTGCGCTTAAGCTTGCGGACTACACGATAACCGAAGCGGGCTTCGGCTCTGACCTCGGCGCGGAGAAGTTCTTTGACATAAAGTGCCGCTTTGCGGGACTTAAGCCCGACTGCGTTGTGCTAGTAGCCACCATTCGCGCGCTTAAGTACAACGGCGGCGTTCCCAAGGCGGAGCTTACCGCGGAGAACGTTGAGGCGCTCAATAAGGGAATCGTGAACCTCGGCGTGCATATAGAGAACATGAAGAAGTTCGGCGTACCCGTTGTTGTGGCGATAAACCACTTCTACACCGACAGCGACGCTGAAATAGCCGCCGTGCGCGCATATTGCGAGGAGAGGGGCGTTCGCGTAGCGTTCTCCGACGTATTCCTTAAGGGCGGCGAGGGCGCTGTGGAGCTTGCAAACGCCGTTGTTGAAACGATAGAAACGGAAGTAAGCAGATTCGCGCCCATCTACGATGAAAAGCTTGCGATAAAGGAAAAGCTTGCGACGATAGCGCGCGAAATTTACCGCGCGGACGGCGTGGTTTACACCGCAAAGGCTGAAAAGGCAATCAAGGAAATAGAGGCGCTGGGTCTTGACAGAGTGCCTGTGTGCGTTGCGAAAACGCAGTATTCGCTTTCGGACGACCCCGCGAAGCTCGGCAAGCCCGAGGGCTTTACGATAACCGTGTCCGACGTGAGAACGTCCAACGGCGCGGGCTTTGTAGTTGCGTATACGGGCGACATCATGACCATGCCGGGGCTTCCCAAAGTGCCTGCGGCGGACAATATCGACGTTGACGAAAACGGCGTTATCACGGGGCTTTTCTGATGAGCGTCGAGTTTGTTACGCACAGCCCCGAGCAGACCGCGCAGCTTGCCGAAAGGGTGGCGGCGGCGCTGCATTCGGGCGACGTTATCCTCTACGAGGGTGAAATGGGCGCGGGCAAAACCGCGTTCACAAAGGGACTGGCGGCGGCGCTTGGAATAACGGAAGCCGTGACAAGCCCCACCTTTGCGCTTGTAAACGAGTATCACGACGGCGCTATGCCGCTTTTCCACTTCGACCTTTACCGAATCGAGGGCTACGACGACCTGTACGCCATAGGCTTTTTCGACTACCTTGACCGCGGCGGAATCATTGCCGCAGAATGGAGCGAGAACATAGAGGGGCTGGAGCGGGAGCTTGAAAACGTCACGAAAATACGCATTGAAAAGCTGGGCGAGAGCGACCGCCGCTTTATAATAAGCGGAAAGGCGGCGCAGGCGCTCGGCTCGGGGCAGGAGGGCGAATGAGATGATTTTAGGCATAGAAAGCTCGGCAGTGTCCGCGGGCTGCGCGCTTATGGACGGCGGGCGGCTTGTGGCGGAGCAGTTCCTTAACACAAAGCATACGCATTCGCAGACCCTGCTGCCTATGGTGGAGAGTATGCTCAAAAGCGCGGGGCTTACGCTCGGCGATATCGACCTTATAGCGGTATCGGCGGGGCCGGGGTCGTTTACGGGGCTGCGCATAGGCGTGGCTGTGGTAAAGGGCATGGCAATGGGCGCGGGAATAAGGTGCGCGGGCGTTTCCACGCTTGAAGCGATAGCGCACAACCTGTCGTGGGTTGAATGCACCGTCTGCGCGCTTATGGACGCGCGCTGCGGGCAGTTTTACAACGCGCTTTTCCGCTGCTGCGGCGGTAGGGTGGAGCGCCTTTGCGAGGACAGGGCGGTGCGCGGCGAGGAGCTTGCGCGCGAGCTTGCCGCGCTTGGCGGGAGGATAGTGCTTGCGGGCGACGGCGCGGAGCTTTTCGACAGAAGCACCGACCACGCTTATGAGCTTGCCCCCGAGCCGCTGCGTTTTCAGCGGGGCAGCGGCGTGTGCCTTGCTGCGCAGAACGCCGAGCCTGTAGACGCCGCGGCGCTCATGCCGAGGTACTTAAGGCTGCCGCAGGCTGAGCGCGAGCGCCTTGCGCGGGAAAAGGCGGAGAGCTGATTTTTCGCAAAAGCAGGCAAAAGCTATTGACCTTGGCTGCGAAATGGTGTATAATCAAACTATGGAAGAAAGCGGGTTTTTCCCCGAAACAGAAAGAGAGGTCTTAATATGGTTAATCTTGTTAAGGGTCAAAAGGTGGACCTGACAAAGGGCAATCCGAGCCTTACCAAAATAAACGCGGGTCTTGGCTGGGACGTAAACGCCTACGACAGCGGCGCAGCGTTCGACCTTGACGCGGAGGCGTTTTTGCTCGGCGACAACGGCAGGGTGGCGGCTGACAGCGACTTTATTTTCTACAGCAACCCCAAGCACCCCTCGGGCGCTGTTGAGCATACCGGCGACAACCGCGACGGCACGGGCGACGGCGACGACGAAACGATAAAAATCGACCTTTCCGCCGTGCCGCAGAACGTGTCGAAAATCGTGTTTACCGTAACGATTTATGACGCGCCCGCGCGCAGCCAGAACTTCGGGCAGGTGCAGAACGCGTTCATAAGGATATACGACCCCACCACGAACGACGAGCTGCTGCGCTACGACCTGACGGAGGACTTCTCCATTGAAACGGCGCTCGTTATCGGCGAGCTTTACCGCCACAACGGCGAGTGGAAGTTCAGCGCTGTCGGCGCGGGCTATCAGGGCGGCCTTGAGGCGCTGTGCCGCACTTACGGCGTGAACGTCTGAGATTATAGCGAAAAGAGCGCCGCGAGTTACTTGCGGCGCTCTTCTGCGCGGATATTCGCAAAAAATTTGTGCGGCGCAAAAAAAGCTATTGACCTTGCGGCTGTTATGATGTATAATAAATATGTCGCTGCGCGCTTATGCAGCGGGCGAAACGGGCGGCATGGGCGTTTATTGACGCGCGCGCCCGAACATTCACCGAAAAGAGGATTATTCATGATTGCTATAGGTTCAGACCACGCGGGCTACGCGCTTAAGTGCGAGGTGGTAAAGCACCTTGACGAGGCGGGCGTGGAGTTCACCGACTGCGGCTGCGGCGGCGAGAGCGTGGATTACCCCGACATTGCCGAAAAGACCTGCGCGCTTGTAACGTCGGGCAAGGCGGAAAAGGCTATACTTATCTGCGGCACGGGCGTGGGCATTTCCATGTCCGCAAACAAAATAAAGGGGATACGCGCGGCGCTCTGCGGCGACTGGTATTCCGCCAAGTACACAAGGCTTCACAACGACGCGAACGTGCTTTGCATGGGCGGGCGCGTTATAGGCGCGGGGCTTGCCTGCGAGATAACCGACATCTTTCTCTCAACGGAGTTTGAGGGCGGCAGGCACGCAAGGCGCGTTGAAAAGATAATGAAACTGGAGGAAAAGTGATATGGAGAACGTAAGAGTCTGCGACCACCCGTTGGTTCAGCATAAAATCTCGCTTCTTCGCGACAAGAATACAGGCTCTAAGGAGTTCAGGGAGCTTGTCAACGAGATTTCCATGTTCATATGCTACGAGGCGACGCGCGACCTGCCCCTTAAAGAGGTGCAGATAGAGACCCCGCTTGCGCGCGCAAACGCAAAGATAATCAGCGGCAGAAAGGTTGCCTTTGTGCCGATAATGCGCGCGGGACTCGGTATGGTAGACGGCGCGCTGGCGCTTGTCCCCGCGGCTAAGGTGGGACACGTCGGCATTTACCGCGACAAGGCTAACAGTAACTCCGCGCAGGAGTATTACTGCAAGCTGCCGTTCGATATCGCAAACCGCGAGGTCATTATTCTCGACCTTATGCTTGCAACGGGCGTATCCGCCATCAAGACCTGCGATATTGTTAAGAAGGCGGGTGCAAAGACCGTCAAGTTCATGTGCGTGCTTACCTGTCCCGAGGGCATTGCGGCGCTCCACGCGGCTCACCCCGACGTTGAGATAATCTGCGGCGCGGTAGACGAGGGTCTGAACGACGAGCTGTATATCGTCCCCGGCATAGGCGACGGCGGCGACAGGCTGTTCGGCACAAAATAAACGCTATCGGCGGGGGTCGGCAGGTCTCCGCCGAAAAAATATTAAAATTTTTTTGAAAAGCCCTTGACAAAGGGAGAGATGTGTGGTATACTTTAATTGTACATTCAGATGTGGTAAACCGATGAGCAAGAGTAGTACGCTTTGCCAATGTGTTTTCAGAGAGCCGCCGATGGTGTGAGTGCGGCACACAAACAAGGCAGAATGGGCTTGCGAGGGCAAACCGAACCGCGCATAAGCGCACAGTAGGGGCGACGCGTCCGCGCGTTACAGCGGGAGCGCATATATGTGCGCGTGAGTGCGCCTTGCAAAAGGCGAATTTGGGTGGTATCGCAGGATATTAGGTTATCTTGTCCCATGTAGAACAGCAGGGGCAGGATTTTTTTATGCCCCGAAAACAGACGACCGCGAAAAGCGGCGACATTTTACGGAGGTAACTCATCATGAAAAAGCTCACAAAAATCTTTGGCGGACTTCTGGCGCTCACTATGGCTCTTACGGGCTGCGCAGGCGGCAACAATTCCAGTACCGGTTCATCGGACGCTTCTGGCGCTTCCTCGGACGCGGCTGCTGCGGATTCTGTAAAGATAGGCATTATCCAGTACGGCTCGCACCCGTCGCTTGACAACTGCCGCGAGGGCGTGCTTAAGGGACTCAACAACAGCTCTTACGCGGACAAGATGGAGATAGACGTGCAGGACGGCGGCTTTGAGTCCACCACGTGCGACACCATTGCAAAGAGCATGGTAGCAAAGAATTACGACATGATATTCGCTATTGCAACGCCCGCAGCGCTCTCGGCGTATTCCGCAGCGCAGAACAGCGACACGAACGTTATTTTCTGCGCCGTGTCCGACCCTGTAGCGGCAGGCCTTACCGTAAGCTTTGACGCAGGCACGGAAAACTGCACGGGTACGAGCGACGTTCTCGAGCTTGACAAGCAGGTGGAGCTTATCCAGACTCTTCAGCCGGACGTTAAGTCCATAGGCGTGCTTTACACGCTCACCGAGGCGAACTCCGTTTCGCAGCTTGCAACGCTTAAGGAGATATGCGGCGAAAAGGGCATCGAGGTAGTAGACCAGGGCGTAAATACCGCGGCTGACATTCCGCAGGCGGCGGCTTCTCTCGCTTCCAAGGTAGACTGCATCAACAACTTCACCGACAACAACGTTGTAAACAATCTCTCCGTTCTGCTTGACAGAGCGAACGCCGCAGGCATTCCCGTTTACGGCTCTGAAATCGAGCAGGTAAAGAACGGCTGCCTCGCTTCCATCTCTATCGACTACGTAGCGCTCGGCGAAAAGACCGCTGAAATGGGCGTTGAGGTTCTCGACGGCAAAAAGCCCTCCGAAATGCCCGTCGGCAAGATTTCCGAGGGTACTCCCGTTGTAAACACCGATGTTCTCGCGCAGTTTAACATAACTCTCCCCGAATCCCTTGCGGACGCGGAGCAGGTAACCACCAACAGCGAAGCCGCTGAATAAAGTAATTAAGGGGCAGACATGAACGTTATAATCAATATCGCCATAGGAATAGTCGAGGAGGGGCTGATGTACGCCCTTCTCGCAATGGGAATGTACATCACCTACAGCATACTGGATTTCCCCGACCTTTCCGTGGACGGTACGTTCCCGCTCGGCGCGGTGCTTACGGGCGTGCTTATATTGCAGGGTGTAGACCCGTGGCTGTGTCTGCTCATTTCCTTTGCGGCGGGTATGCTTGCGGGAATGCTTACGGGCATTCTTAACGTAAAGCTCGGCATAATCCCGCTTCTTTGCGGTATCATCATGTATACCGCAATGCTTTCTGTAAACCTTGTTATTGTAAAGTCTGGTACGGGCGGAAAGGCCGTGGCTGCGTTCTTCAACAGCAAAACGATATTCAACTCGTCCCTCGCGGCGCTTATTCCTGAGCGCGTGGGCGGATTTTACCTGAGAACGGCTGCAATTGCGCTGCTGCTGGTTGTAGTTTGCAAGATTCTTGTAGACCTATACCTTAAGACGAAAAGCGGGCTTATCCTGCGCGCAACGGGCGACAACGAGCGCTACACCGTAATGCTCGGAAAAGACCCCGGCACGATAAAGATATTCGGGCTTATGCTCGGCAACGGCTTTGCGGCGCTTGCGGGGTCGGTAATAGCGCAGAGCAAGAGCAGCGCCGACCAGCAGATGGGCGTAGGAATGGTGGTGCTTGGGCTTGCTTCTGTAATCATAGGACTTAGCATATTCAAGCGCGTCGGCTTTATGAAAGGCACGACAATGGTTATTCTCGGCAGCCTTATCTACAAGGCAAGCTACCAGATAGTGCTTGAGCTTGGGCTGCCCACAGAGTTCAACAACCTGCTTAAGGCGCTTATCTTCCTCATGGCGCTTATACTTGGCGGCTCGCAGCTTAACAGGCTGATTAGCGGACTGTTCCGCAAAAACCGCAGGGAGGTAGACAATGCTTCAGCTAAGTAACATAAACAAGGT
This sequence comes from uncultured Oscillospiraceae bacterium, assembly GCA_934462925.1. Classification (GTDB taxonomy): domain Bacteria; phylum Bacillota; class Clostridia; order Oscillospirales; family Ruminococcaceae; genus CAG-115. The sequence goes on from CAKSIT010000003.1 coordinate 49,729, forward strand.
CTTTAACGCGGGTACGGTAGATGAAAACCGCCTTTTCAGCAGCTTCTCCCTTACGGTAAAGGACGGCGAGTTTGTCGCTATAGTTGGCTCGAACGGCAGCGGCAAGACAACGCTGCTCAATATGGTGTGCGGCACAATGCGCCCCGATTCGGGCAGGATACTTTTCGGGGACACGGACATCACAACGCTGCCCGAGTTCCGCCGCGCAAGGCGTATCGGCAGAGTGCTTCAAGACCCGAAAATGGGAACGTGCGGCAGCCTTACGATACTTGAGAACATGGCGCTTGCGGACAACAAGAACAAGCGCTTCGGGCTTGGCGCTGCGGTAAGCGCAAAGCGCGAGGAGTACTACAAAACGCTGCTTGAAACGTGCAATATGGGGCTTGAAAACCGCATGGGCGTACGCGCGGGTTCGCTTTCTGGCGGACAGCGGCAGGCGCTGGCGCTTATCATCGCTACCATGACGGATATCGAGCTGCTTATACTTGACGAGCATACTGCGGCGCTCGACCCCAAGTCCTCTGAAACGCTTATGGAGATAACCCGCCGCGTGGTGGAGGAAAAGAAGCTAACAACGCTCATGGTAACGCACAACCTGCGCTTTGCTGTGGAGTACGGTACGCGCCTGCTGATGATGCACGGCGGCAACGCCGTGATGGATATAAGCGGCGAAGACAAGAAGCGGCTTGTTGTGGAGGATATTCTCGGAAAGTTCAACGAGATAAGCATTGAGTGCGGCAACTGATTTTAGGGCAATACCGCATAATTATTTTCGCGCGATTGCGCAGTCAGATTTTTCGTCAGATTGTACAATGAGGACGACGCAAGGCTGTATGCCTTGCTAGGACGAATTGTGCGATATGGCAGTTTGGCACAACCTGCAACCTTTATCTTTTAACAATTACCAAACATTTTGTGCCAAACTAGAAAGATGCAAGCAAGCGCCGCGTAAGCCGTAGGCGTCGCTTGGAAAAGGCGTTAGCCGCTAATTGTGCGGTGTTGCTTTAGAACAGACTTTGGGAGCGTAATTTTTATGCCCCCAAAATCGCGTTAAAGGCAAAACGGCGAGGGGGAGCTTATGGAGAGCATAAAATGGCTGTTTTTCGACGTCGGCTCAACGCTGGTTGACGAAACGGAGAGCTACAACCACCGAATAATGGACGCCATTTCGGGGACGGATATTACTTTTGAACAGTTCAACGAAAAGCGGATTTATTTTGCTGAGCAAAACCTTAAGGGCGACTATGAAGCTATAAAGTTCTTCGGGCTTACAAAAACGCCGTGGCATACGGAGGACGAACGTCCCTACCCGCAGTCAGAGCCCGTGCTTAAGCGCCTTTGCGAGCGCGGGTACAAAATCGGCGTTATCGCAAACCAGAGCCTTGGCACGCAAAAGCGGCTTGACGACTGGGGGCTTTTGCGCTACATAAGCCTTGTCGCGGCTTCTGCGGAGGAGGGCGTTGCAAAGCCCGACCCCGAAATATTCCTGCGGGCGCTGAGCCGCGCGGGCTGTAGGGCTGAAAACGCAGTTATGATAGGCGACAGATTAGACAACGACATTGAGCCTGCAAAAAAGCTAGGAATGAAAACGATATGGGTAAGGCAGAGCTTCAGCGTATATCAACACCCGACAAACGCGCTTCAGACTGCGGATTATACGGTTTGCGACCTGAGCGGCGTTTTAGAGGTTTTAGGCTGATTGCTTATGGGAACTTCTAAAAACCGGTTTGAAAAGGGAAAATGGGTAGAGTGCGCCGAATGCGATGAAAGCCGACGAAGTAAGGCTGTATGCCTTACGAGGAGGTTTGAAGAAGCAGTCGGTGCGCTATACACATTTTCACTCAAACAAGGTTTTTAGAGGTGACCTTATGTAATTTAACGGCTGGGGGCGTGCGTATGCCCCCATTTTATGTGGAGGGCGTAACAAATGCAGACTGCCGATAAAAGCGAGGTCCTTAAGCGCTATTTCGGACACAGCGCGTTCAGAAAAGGACAGGCGGAGGTAATTGACAGCATTCTTTCCGGACGCGACGTGTTGGGCGTAATGCCAACGGGCGCGGGGAAATCCATGTGCTTTCAGATACCCGCGCTTATGCTTGAGGGCATGAGCGTTGTGGTATCCCCGCTTATCTCGCTTATGAAGGACCAGGTGGAGTCGCTGCGGCAGTCGGGCGTGAGCGCCGCGTACATAAACAGCTCCCTTACGGAGTATGAAGCGGAGGAGGTTTTCTCCGACATTTACGCGGGGCGGTGCAAGATACTCTACGCCGCGCCCGAGCGCCTGCTGACGGAGAGTTTCCTTAACATTTGCAGGAACGTACAAATCCCGCTTGTGGCGGTGGACGAGGCGCACTGCGTTTCGCACTGGGGGCAGGACTTCCGCCCGAGCTACCTTAAAATCGCGGAGTTTGTGGGAACGCTGGAGCGCCGCCCTATACTCGCGGCGTTTACGGCGACCGCTACAGACATAGTAAAGCGCGATATCGTTAATATTCTGGGACTGCGCGACCCGTATTCCGTTACAACGGGCTTCGACCGCCCCAACCTATTCTTTGAGGTGAGAAGGCCGCGCGACAAGGACGCGGAGCTGCTGGATATTGTGAGAAAGTCGGGCGGCGGCAGCACTATAATCTACTGCTCAACGCGAAAGAACACCGAGGCCGTAGCGCAGTTCCTTACAATGAACGGCTGCCCAACGGCGGCGTATCACGCGGGGCTTTCCGACAACCGGCGGCAGTTGGCGCAAAACGACTTTATCTACGACAGGGTGAACGTGATTGCCGCTACTAACGCGTTCGGCATGGGCATAGACAAGTCTGACGTGTCGCTTGTGGTGCATTACAATATGCCAAAGGACATTGAAAGCTACTATCAGGAGGCAGGCAGAGCGGGGCGCGACGGCAGCCCTGCGCGGTGCATTCTGCTGTACGCCAAAAAGGACGTTATGACCGCGCAGTTTCTTATCGACCACAGCCGCGACGACAACGAGGAGCTGTCCCCCGATGAGCTGCAAAAGGTGCGCGAGCGCGACAGGGAGCGCCTGCGGCAGATGACGTTCTACTCCACAACGACAAAGTGCCTGCGGCGCTTTATACTCAATTATTTCGGGGAGAACGCCGCGCCGAGCTGCGACAACTGCTCAAACTGCATGACGGGCTTTGAAACGGTTGACGTGACGATTGAGGCGCAGAAGATACTTTCCTGCATTTACCGCATGAAGCAGCGCGGGCGCAGCGGGGGAAAGGCGCTTGTCTGCGCGGTGCTTCGCGGCAGCCGCGAGGAGCGCGTGATTTCAAACGGGCTGGACGGGCTTTCCACCTACGGGATAATGAAGGACGTTTCAACGCAGCGCACGCGCGATATCATAGACTATCTTGAGCGCGAGGGCTACATAGAAATAGAGCCGGAGCATATGACCTGCGCGCTTACGCCCGCCGCGGACGAGTTTATAAAGGCGCGGCGAACGCTGCTTATGAAGCTCCCGCGCGAGGAGGCAGAGGAGAAGCCCGTTTCCCGCGAAAAGGAAGAACCTGCAAACCCCGCGCTTTTCGAGGAGCTGCGCGCGCTGCGAAAGGAGCTTGCAGCGTCGCTCGGCGTGCCTGCGTACGTTGTTTTCGCGGACGCTTCGCTGCGAGAGATGTGCGCGAAGCTGCCCGTTACCAACGCGGAGTTTATGGGGATATCCGGCGTTGGCAGCATGAAAACCGAGCGCTACGGCAGGCAGTTTATACGTGTAATAAAAAAGTACAAACAGTAAACAAATGCGGCTAAGTTGTAGGGCGTAACTGTCAACTGTAAAGATTAACAAAAATACCGAGTGATTTTTTATATTGTTTTCTGTTGACAGATAACAAGATATGTGCTATCATAGAATATAGTCACACTATATATTGTTGGCACGAAAGGAAGCAAGTCAATGTTAAGGGTCGTTAAAAAGGACAACACACGCGAAGAATTTAACGTGCAGAAGGTGGTAAACGCGGTGAACAAATCTGCAACGCGCGTTATGTACACCTTTACTCCGCAGGAAATAGAGTTTATATGCAGCTTTGTTACCGAGCGCGCGCAGTCGCTCGGTACGGAGGAAATAACCATAGCGCAGATGCACAACATAGTTGAAAGCGCCCTTGAACAGACCAACAGCGAGGTCGCAAAGAGCTATAAGGACTACCGCAACTACAAGCAGGATTTTGTGCATATGCTCGACGAGGTGTACAAAAAGAGCCAGTCCATCATGTACATCGGCGACAAGGAGAACTCCAACACCGATTCCGCGCTCGTGTCAACAAAGCGCAGCCTTATCTTCAACGAGCTTAACAAGGAGCTTTACCAGAAGTTCTTTATGACCACCGAGGAGCTGCAGGCGTGCCGCGACGGGTATATCTACGTTCACGATATGTCCGCGCGCCGCGACACCATGAACTGCTGCCTGTTCGACGTAAAGAGCGTACTCGAGGGCGGCTTTGAGATGGGAAACCTGTGGTACAACGAGCCTAAGACCCTTGCCGTGGCGTTCGACGTTATCGGCGATATCACGCTTTCCGCGGCGAGCCAGCAGTACGGCGGCTTCACCGTGCCGAGCGTTGACCTGCTGCTCGAGCCGTACGCCGAAAAGAGCTATCAGAAGCAGTATGACCGCTACAAGGGCCTCGGGCTGTCCGACGAGGCAGCCGAGAGAGAGGCGCTTGCGGACGTTAAGGTGGATTTTGAGCAGGGCTTTCAGGGGTGGGAGTACAAGTTCAACTCCGTTTCCTCATCGCGCGGCGACTACCCGTTTATAACCATGACCGCAGGCACGGGTACCGGGCGCTTCGCGAAGATGGCTAGTATCACCATGCTTGACGTGCGCCGCAAGGGGCAGGGCAAAAAGACCTGCAAAAAGCCCGTGCTTTTCCCGAAAATAGTGTTCCTTTACGACGAAAAGCTGCACGGAAAGGGCTGCCCGCTCGAGGACGTGTTCGAGGCGGGAATTGCCTGCTCGCAGAAAGCGATGTACCCCGACTGGCTGTCGCTTTCGGGGGACGGATACGTGGCTTCAATATACAAGAAATACGGCAGGATAATAAGCCCCATGGGCTGCCGCGCGTTTCTTTCGCCGTGGTTTGAGCGCGGCGGCATAGAGCCTGCGGACGAGAACGACAAGCCCGTGTTCGTCGGGCGCTTCAATATCGGCGCGGTGTCGCTGCACCTGCCGATGATATACGCAAAGGCGCAGCAGGAGAGCCGCGACTTCTTCGAGGTGCTTGACTATTACCTGAACCTTATCCGCCGCATTCATATCCGCACGTACGACTATCTCGGCGAGATGAAGGCTTCCACAAACCCGCTGGCGTACTGCGAGGGCGGATTCCTTGGCGGACATCTTGGCATTCACGACAAGATAAAGCCGCTGCTTAAGTCGGCGACCGCTTCGTTTGGCATAACTGCGCTAAACGAGTTGGAGCAGCTTGCTTCCAAAAAATCCATTGCAGAGGGCGGGGAGTTCTCGCTTAAGGTAATGGAGCATATCAACAAGCGCATTCAGGAGTTCAAGAAAGAGGACGGACACCTTTACGCGATATACGGCACGCCTGCGGAGAACCTGTGCGGATTGCAGATACAGCAGTTCCGCAAGAAATACGGCATAATTGAGAACGTTTCCGACCGCGAGTACGTGTCTAACAGCTTCCATTGCCACGTTACAGAGGACATCACCCCGATAGAGAAGCAGGACCGCGAGGAGCGCTTCTGGAATCTCTTTAACGGCGGAAAAATACAGTACGTGCGCTATCCCGTGGACTACAACAAGGGCGCGGTGGAAACGCTTGTCAAGCGCGCTATGAAAAAGGGCTTCTACGAGGGCGTGAACCTGTCGCTTGCGTACTGCGACGACTGCGGATACCAGCAGCTTGAAATGGACGTCTGCCCGAAGTGCGGCAGCAGGAATCTCACCAAAATAGACCGCATGAACGGCTATCTGTCCTATTCTCGGGTAAAGGGCGACACGCGCCTTAACTCCGCAAAAATGGCGGAAATACGCGACCGAAAGAGTATGTAAGGAGAACGAAATGCGCTACCACAACATAACCACCGACGATATGCTCAACGGCGACGGGCTGCGCACCGTTCTATGGGTTGCGGGCTGCACGCACCGCTGCGAGGGCTGCCATAATCCCATAACATGGGACATAGACGGCGGCGTTGCGTTCGACGAGGCGGCGGAGCGCGAGCTGTTTGAGAAGATAGCGCCCGAGCATATAAGCGGGCTTACGTTCAGCGGCGGCGACCCGCTGCACCCGCGCAACCGCGAGGAGGTAACGCGCCTTGCGCGCAAGTGCCGCGAGCTGTTCCCCGAAAAGACGATATGGCTGTACACGGGCTTTTTGTGGGAGGAGATATCCGAGCTTGACATAGTGCCGCTGCTTGACGTGGTGGTTGACGGCGAGTTCGTAAAGAGCCTGTTCGACGCGCGGCTTCATTGGAAAGGGAGCGGCAACCAGCGCGTTATCGACGTTAAGGAAACGCTGGCGCTTGGTAAGATAGTGCTGTTTGACTGATAGAAAAGACCCCGAGCAAAACTGTTCGGGGTCTGTCTGTTATTTTTGCGTTGTGCTGCCCATGCCGCCGTTTCGTACGCCTGTGGCTTCGTCGTCAACGGTTATGCCGTACTCGGTGAATATGCCCTGCGCGAACGCCGTGCCTGCGGGTATTTCAACGGTCTTGCCTTCGTTTGTGTCGTTGGTTATCTTTATGAAGATATGCCCCTCGTTATCGGAGCTGTAGTAGTCGCTGTCGATAATGCCGACGGTATTGTTGAGCTGCAGACGGTACTTGAAGCCGAGTCCGCTTCTGGGGTAAATGCTAAGCACCCAGCCGTCGTCTATCCTTACGCGTATGCCCGTGGGAATTTTCGCGGTTTCGCCGGGGCGCAGCGTTATGTCGTACGGCGCGAAGAAATCGTACCCCGCAGAGCCGCTTGTGGCGCGGCGCGGCAGCTTTATTTCCTCGTATATGCGCGCGGCGTTTTCAGCCCCGCACCCCTCGCAGAACTGCGAAAGGCTTACCTTTTCAAATTGTGCTATGCGTTTCATGTTATCTCCCATTCTGTTTATTATTCCGCAAAGTGCGGCGCTATATTGATTTTACACCATGCGGGCTGTATTTGTCAAGCCCCGAAAGGAGCGTTTATGAACAAGGAATGGTCGCAGCTTAATAAGCAAATGCAGGAGCTTTTGAAAAAGCCCGAAACATTCAAAGACGGCATAGAAGCGCTCATAACGCTGCGCGGCGAGCTTTTCGCGCAGGCGGAGCGATACAGGGCGGAACTTCCCGAGGCGGATTTCAGCGCCATGCCGTACCCTAATGCGGACGGCTACCACAGCAAGACCGTGGCGTATTCGCTCTGGCATATATTCCGCATTGAGGACATAACCGCGCACACGCTTATAGCTGGCGACGAGGAGGTGTTCTTTGCGGGCGGCTTTGCGCAAAAGACCCGCTCGCCGATAATAACGACGGGCAACGAGCTTGTCGGAGAGGAGATAGCGCAGTTTTCACGCGCGCTCGATATCGGCGGGCTGTACGAGTATATCGGCGCGGTAAAGCGCTCTGCTGAGGAGCTTTTGCGAGGGCTTAGCTTTGAGCGCGGCAGGCTGCGTATTCCCGCCGAGCGGCGGCAGGCGCTTGAAGCCGCAGGCACGGTAAGCCGCGACGAGCGCGCGTGGCGGCTTGTGGACTACTGGTGCGCAAAGGGCGTGCGCGGACTTATCAAAATGCCGTTTTCGCGCCATTGGATAATGCACATAGAAGCGTGCGGCAGGATAATAAAGGGCATTGAAAGGAGCAGAAAATGACGATAGAAACACCGCGCCTTATTCTGCGTGAAATGACGGGCGACGATTACGCGGCGCTTTACGAGGTGTTGGGCGACTCCGACATAATGCGCCGCTACCCCTACGCCTTTGACGAGAAGCGCGTGCGCGGGTGGATAAGCCGCAACATAGAGCGCTACGCCGACTTTGGCTTTGGGCTGTGGGCGGTGACGCTGCGTGAAACGGGCGAGATGATAGGCGACTGCGGCGTTACCATGCAGAGCATAGACGGCGCGATTCGTCCCGAGATAGGCTGCCACATTGCAAAGCGCTTTCAGCGGCGGGGGTATGCAACTGAAGCGGCGCGCGCCTGCCGCGACTTCGTGTTTGAAAGCACGCCGTTTCGCAGGGTGTATTCCTACATGAAAGCGGCTAACGCCGCTTCGCGCGGGGTGGCCGTAAAAAACGGCATGAGCCATATCGGGGACTTCACGGACGGCGAGGGGGAGCGCAGCAGCGTTTACTGCATTACCCGTGAATAGTGGGCTTTACATTGCAAAGGGTAAAAAGCGCGCCGCGGTTGGCGGAAAACGTCGAGGCGTTTATGTACGTTTATATCCACGCCGAGGGCGTAGCGAAGGGCGGCGTGTTCACGAGCTTTTCGTGATATTCTTGCGCTTAGTGAGAATAAAACGGCGATACCCGCTGCGTGCAGATACGAAGCGGGTATCATCTTTTATTCAGCCGCTGCGGGCTTTTTCTTCTGCGGAATGAACAGCAGCAGGGCAATCACCGCAAGCTCAACGATAAGCGCCGCCAAGCTGCCCTCAATGCCAAACGCGCCGCCCGACCATAGCGGGGAGTCCGTAAGGGAGAAGCGCAGCACCGACGGCCCTGTTTCCATGCCGCTTACGGGCAGCCCGTAAAAGTTGCCCTGCGCCCAGTTCCACACGGAGTGAAGCGCGCAGCAGGTGAAAATGCTGTTAGTCCTTATTGCGACCAGCCCGAACGCTATGCCCATAAGCAGAATATTGAGGAACGACATGAGCGTAAAGCCCGTGTTCAGCAGGTGCATGAGCGAGAAGAACAGCGAGCTTATCAGCACCGCCGCCCACATGGGCAGCCTTGCCGAAAGCGACGGCATAAAGTACCCGCGCAGCATTATCTCCTCCTCCGCGCCCTGAATCACCCAGCCCACGCACAGCAGCGCATATTGCAGCGGCGAGTACATATCCGTGCCGACATACTGCGCGCCGCCCGCAAGCACGCTTATTCCAAGCGCCGCGGAGAACATTGCAAAGCCAATCGCCATGCCAAGCAGGTATTTTTTAAGCCACCCCTCGCGCACAAAGCCCATGCTGCGCAGACTTCTGCGCTCGGCAAGGCGGCAGAACAGTATTGCCGCCGCCATAGGAATAATCGTTGCAAAAAGCTGTATTATCGTGTACCATACCCGGTTTTCGGGCGACATCTCCAAAATAAAGTTGCCCGAGGCGTCCTTGACGAACGTGCCCAGCGCAGCCATTGAAACGGCTATAGGTATGCCCGCAAGCGTCTGCGAGCCGAAGAATACGAGCGTGAAAAGCACGACAGTAAGCACAGGGTGCGGCTTAAAGCGCGCTTCCTTTGCAAGTTCGGTGTAATTTTGGCGGGTGAATATGTCCATGTCCCATGTCCTTTCCGTGGCGTTATGCCAACTGTATATGTGTTATGTATACAGTATAACACTTCCGTGGACAGTTGTCAAGGGGGCGGGAAAAAATTTTTTTCATGCGCTTGACAGAAGCGGGGAAAAGAGTTATAATATAATGCAGAGCGTGCCGCTAAGGCCCGCTCACGGTAAAACCAAACGACCGAACCGAAGGATACTCCGACGGAACGCACGGGTTTTACAGGGGAAACGCATGGCGTTTTCCGCAAAACTGACGCCGAAACGATTTTGAGGCAGAAGGCATGGCTTAAAAACAGACCGCGCCTTCAACGGCGCTTTTTTTGGCGCTTTAACAGGGGAGAGGACAATGGAAAACGAAAACCGCGTTGCCGTGATAGCGATGATTATTGACAAAAGCGATTCCGTTGCCGCTGTCAACGACCTGCTGCACCGCTACAGCAGTTATATTATAGGAAGAATGGGCATACCCTACCGCGAGCGCGGGCTTAACATCATCAATGTTGTGATAGACGCGCCCGCAGACGCTGTGTCCTCGCTTTCGGGAAAGCTGGGGCGGCTTGACGGGGTTACCTGCAAGGCGGTGTACTCAAAAATATAAGGTGTGCGTTCGGGAGTTCTTTCAGGGAATTGCCGCGCCTCGGGACGGGTTGCCGCCCTGCGTTGGTACGGCGTTTTGCAAAAGAAAGGACATGGAACAGATGAAATTCACTAAAACAGTAAAGTCGGTAGTCGCGGCTATTTTATGCGCAGGACTGCTTGCGGGCTGCGCGGGCAACGGCGGCTCGTCGGATTCCTCGCAGACAAGCTCTGCGGAGGACTCCGCGCAGAACAGCAGCGCCGCCCGGAACACAGGCGAAGCGACTGCGGAAAATGGCGATACCGCTGAGAGCGGAGCTACCGCAGAGAGCACAGCTTCCGCTGAGAACAGCACGCCCGACGAGAGCGGCACGGAGGACGGCGCAGAACCTGACGTGATAAACGTGCTTGCGCTTAAAGGTCCAACCGCAATGGGCATGACCAAGCTTATGGACGATGACGAGGCGAACGGCTATCCTTACGAGTTCACGATTTCCGCGGCGGTAGACGAGATTTCCCCCAAGGTAATACAGGGGACTGCCGATATCGTGTGCGTTCCCGCTAACTTAGGCTCTGTGCTTTACAACAAGACCGAGGGCGGCGTGCAGGTAATAGCGCTCAATACGCTGGGCGTGCTTTACATCTGCGAGAACGGCAGCACCGTAACGAGCGTTGCCGACCTTAAGGGCAAGACAATATTCGCAAGCGGCAAGGGCGCAACGCCCGAGTACGCGCTCAACTATATCCTTAAGGGCAACGGCATTGACCCCGAGAGCGACGTTGCCATTGAGTGGAAAAGCGAACACGCCGAGTGCGTATCCGCGCTTCTTACAACTGAAAACAGCGTGGCGCTGCTGCCGCAGCCGTTTGTTACCACCGCGCAGGCTAAGAACGAGGGCATTAACGTAGCGCTCGACCTTACCAAGGAGTGGGACGCGCTCAGCACTCAGAGCGCTATGATAACGGGCGCTGTTATCGTAAGGACGGAGTTTGCGCAGCAGTACCCGCAGGCGGTGGACAAGTTCCTCGAGCGCTATGCGGAGTCTGTAAAGTACGTTACGGAAAACGTTGAGGAGGGCGCTAAGCTCGTAGGCAAGTACGACATTGTACCCGAGGCTGTGGCGCTTAAGGCGATACCTGCGTGCAACATTGTGTGCATTACGGGCAGCGAGATGAAAGAGAAGCTTTCGGGCTACCTTAACGTGCTGTTTGAGCAGCTTCCCGCTTCTGTTGGCGGCGCGCTCCCTGAGGACGAGTTCTATTACGGCGCGTAATGCGGCTTGCCGAGCCGCGGGTTCGGCACAATAAGTGATTTCCTGCGGCGGGCGGCTCTTAACGGAAACCGCCCGCGCTTTATTGCAAAGGAAAGGCGGCGAAAGTGTGAAGAAACGGCTTGTTACGGCGCTTTGCGTGCTGTTTTGGCTTGCGGTATGGCAGGCGGGCGCAATGCTTCTAAATCAGAAGATACTGTTGGTGTCGCCCGTGGCGGCTGCTGCGCGGCTTATCGAGCTTGTACCAACAGCGGAGTTCTGGAAAAGCATTGCCTTTTCTATGGGGCGCATACTGCTGGGCTTTGCGTTGGGGCTTGTAACGGGTACGGCGCTTGCGGCGGCTGCGGGCAAAAGCCGTTTTTTCAGAAAGCTTTTCGCGCCGCTTACGGCGGTGCTAAAGGCTGTGCCTGTCGCTTCGTTCACCATACTGGCGCTTATATGGGTGTCCTCGCGGAATCTTTCGGTGCTTATTTCGTTCCTTATCTGCGTGCCTGTCGTCTACACGAATATGCTTGAGGGCATAGACGCGCTCGACCCGCAGCTTAAGGTTATGGCGCAGGTGTTCAGGATACCGCCGCTTAAGCGCTTTGCGGGGGTGTACCTCTCGCAGCTGCTGCCGTATTTCCGCTCGGCGGCGGGGCTTGCCATAGGGCTTTGTTGGAAAAGCGGCACGGCCGCGGAGGTCATAGGCATACCCGACGGGTCTATAGGCGAGAAGCTGTTTATGGCGAAGGTCTACCTTGAAACCGCCGACCTTTTCGCGTGGACGGCTGTAATAATATTCGTAAGCTTTATGTGCGAGAAGCTGTTCATGGCGGCGGTGGACCTCGTAGAAAAGCAGGTAGAGCGTATGTGACGGGAGGCTGCAATGCTGAGGGCTGTGGAGATTTCAAAGGCGTACGGCGAAAACAGGGTGCTGAGCGCGTTCACGCACGATTTTCCCGAGGGGAAAACAACGGCGGTAATGGGGGCTTCGGGCTGCGGCAAAAGCACGCTTCTCGCGGTGCTTATGGGGCTTATCCCGCCCGACAGCGGCAGGGTAGAGCGCCCCGCCGACTGGCGCATAAGCGCCCTTTTTCAGGAGGACAGGCTGTGCGAGAACCTTACGGCGGGCGCTAATCTGCGGCTTGTCGCGGGCGGGCGGCTCTCCCGCGCTGAAACGGCGCAGCGACTCTGCGAGGTGGGGCTTGACGGCTGCGAAAACAAGCCCGTACGCGAGCTTAGCGGCGGCATGAAGCGGCGCGTGGCGCTGCTGCGAGCGCTGCTTGCGGAGTACGACGTGCTGTTTCTGGACGAGCCGTTCAAGGGGCTTGACGAGGGAACAAAGCAGCAGGTAATGGAGTACACAAAGCGCATGACCGAGGGCAGAACTGTGGTTTTCGTCACGCACGACAGGGCGGAAAGCAGCTTTCTTGCGGACGAGGAAATTATGCTGTAAGTATAGTTGAATGCGCGGTTCGCCGCGCATTTTTTGTGTCAAATCACTAAAATCACGCAGTAAAGTTTGTCATTTATTTTGTGCGAAAAGCGGTTGACATTCAGAATAATATGGATTATAATTGATGTATAACTATAGCCGAATGGTGATTGTTACGGGAGGGATTACATGAAAGGACTGAGAAGCGCGGCGGCAGCCGTTCTGATGTGCGCAATGCTCACCGCCTGCGCGGCGCGGGGCGCGGAAAGCGCGGCTTCGCAGTCGGTGAGCGCCGACCCTGACAACCGCTTTGCGGCGTATGATTTCACCGCCGTTTCCGACCCGATTGAGTATAACCCCGCGCCCGAGTGTGCGTGGTGGGAGATACCCGTGGCGTACCATAATGCCGACTACAGTCCTATCCGCAATACGGAGAATATGGTGCAGTATTCCACAGACCTTGCCGTAGTGCGCATTCTGGACGAGCCGAACGACGATACGGCATATCTCACAGGCTCTGAGGAGCTTGACACGGAGCTTGCGGGGAAATATAAGGTCGATTCCCTTAACGCCACGGTTTTGCTTTATCCCGCAAAGGTGCTTTATACCGCCGCGGGAGATGTTGAGCAGGGCGAAAATATAGTCATAATGCAGGTTGCAGGAAACTGGGGCGTTGAGCTTAAAAAAGACAGGGAGTATTTTATCGCGTTCAAGGCGATGAACGACGGCACATACAAGCCGTCGCTTGGTATAAACAGCGTTTACGAGATAAAAGACGACTTTACCGTTCAGCCCGAATCCATGTTTGAGACAGGCGCGCGCTACGAGGGCTTGCCGCTTGCGGACCTTGTAAGCGACTTTACGCAGGCGTTTGAGAAGGTGCAGGAGAAAAAGCGCGAGAGGGGAGAGCAGGGTTACGTCTGGTGGTCTGACGATAATTGAGATTAAGCTTAAACAGAAAGTCTGCCGCAATTAAACGGCAGGCTTCGTTTATTCCGCTGCGACCTCGCTCTCGCCCGCGTAAGCCGCGCGTATGATGTCGTCGATACTCGCCTCCTCAAGGCGGATATCCTTTATCTTAGCGCTTTTGCTTATGTCCTCAATAAGGGCGGCTGCGGTGACCTCGTTCTTCATAAAGCGGTAGATGGTGCGCGCGCCCTCGCAGCTGACTATCTGCGCGCGGGGGTGTTCTATGCGCGTGTCGGTGTAGAAATCTATGACAAGCTGCCTGAACGGCGCTATCCTGTCGATAAGCTCGTCAAGCGAGCCGTCCTCTATCACCCTGCCCTTGTTTATGATGATTATGCGGCGGCACAGCTCCTGTATGTCGCCAAGGTCGTGCGTGGTGAGGATTATCGTGGTGCGGCGCGTTTCGTTTATCTCCTTGATGAAGCGGCGTATCGCGTGCTTTGCGTCAACGTCAAGACCTATTGTCGGCTCGTCAAGGAACAGAACGTCGGGCGAGTGGAGCATTGCCGCGGCAAGGTCGCCGCGCATTCTCTGCCCGAGCGAAAGCTGCCTTACGGGCGTGTCTATTATGCTCTTAAGGTCGAGTATCTCGTCCATCATCGCCATGTTTGCGTTGTAAACCTCGTCGGGAACATCGTAAATGCGGCGCAGCAGCTCAAAGCTCTCGCCAAGGCGCAAATCCCAGTAAAGCTGCGTGCGCTGCCCGAACACTACGCCCAGCCTCTTTACTACCTTTTTCCTGTCCTCCGCAGGCGAAATGCCGTTTACAAGTATCTCGCCCGAGGTGGGGCGCAGTATCCCCGACATCATTTTTACCGTGGTGCTTTTGCCTGCGCCGTTAGGCCCGATATAGCCCACTATCTCGCCCTGCTCTATCGAAAAGCTCACGTCGTCTACTGCGGTGACAATGCGCCGCTCGGGCTTGAAAAGCGCTTTGAGCGCGCCTTTCAGCCCCTTTTCCTTTTTTACCGTCTTAAACGTTTTGTTAAGATGTTTTACTTCTATTACAGCCATACTCTCTCCTCTCACGAGCCTGCGCTCTCATACTGCCCGAACCCCGCCCTGAAAAAGCGGCAGGAAAGTGCGAACAGCACCGCGCCCAGTCCGAGCGTTATAAACGCCATGCCAAACGGCAGCGTTATCATCGAATCCTTGCCCATAAACTCCGCGGCGGGGTAGAACGTCACCCAGCTGAGCGGCAGAATGAACGTAAACACAAACTGCACCGCGCGCGGGTACATTGTAAGCGGGTACATATTCGTGCGGTTGAAAAGCTCTTGCATAAAGCCCGACATATTCGCGGGGCTTTTCGTCCAGAACGTAAGGCAGCCCAGAAACAGGTATATCGCGCCGCGAAGCAGCGTTGCGCCTATTATCGCGCAAATCATGCAGAACGTGTTGCCAAGCGTCCACTTGAAATCCACCGCGCAGCACCCGTAAATAAACAGGATAAGCCCGGGGATAAGGTCGGTTATGCCGTAAAAATTCATCTCGCCGAACAGGAACTGAAACAGCGTGTTCATCGGGCGCAGGCGCAGCCTGTCCATCTCGCCGTGGATTATCGTCCAACCCATGTACCATGTCTTTGTAAAGAATATTACGGACAGTCCGTGGCTCAGCACCGACATTCCGTAAAGGAATGCAAGCTGCTTGTAGTCCCACCCCGCAAGCGTGCCGAACTCCTCCACAACGAACTTTATAGTTGCAAAGCCCACGATAAACTGTATCGGGTTTGAAATGAGCCACCCGACAAATGCCGCGGGGTACTCAAAGCAGCTTTGCAGCGACAGCCGCGCGCACAGCAGCGCCACGGACAGGTAATGTCTTATTGTTTTCATGTCAGCCTCCCTGCACCAGTACGCGGCGCTCTGCGCGCTTTTGCGCAAACATAAATATGCCTAACAGCGCCGCGAGCCATATTGCCTGCACGCCAAGCTTCCACAGGCATTCGCTGAGGTCGTACTTGCCTATGTACATACTAAGCGGTTCTTGATACATATACACAAAAGGCAGGAAGTAGAGCGCCTTCTGCAGCCACTCGGGGAAAAACCACAGCGGAATTATCGCGCCCGAGAGCATATTGACAAAGTGGTACTTTATCGAGAACACAGGTCCTAAGTCTATTGCCGTGAACGCAATAAGCGAGAACACCGCCGAGAACGTCCAGTTTATCCCGTAGCCGAGCGCAAAGCTCGCCAGAAAGAAGCACAGGTGCGCCCCCGAAGCGGGCGCGGGCAGCCCGAACACAAACACGCTTACAATAAACAGCGGCAGCGCCCCGAACACAAGGTTAAACAGAATACAGCCCATGTCCTCCGCGAAATACAGCCCGAAAAGGTTCACGGGCTTTATAAGGTCCGTCGCTATGCTGCCCGACTTTACTGCGTCCGTCACCCTGTCCTCAACGCCCATGTAGTAAAGCGTGCTTACAAGGTTCGATATTACCGTGTAGGTTACCATTGTTTCGTCCGTAACGCCGTTTGAGCTTTCCGCGCCGCCGTAAACCGCCCGCCAGAAGAAGCCCACGGCTATCATCATAAGGCATTGCATAACGGTATACGTCCACACCTGAAAACGATACGCCATCATCGTTTCCATCGCCGTTCTTGCGGCGTAAATATACGCTTTCATAAATCCCTCCCAAAAAACAAAAATCCCCTCGGACAAGCCGAGGGGAAACTTTCGCGCAGCGTCAGGGCTGCGAAAGCAAGGTACGGTTTGTCCTGAATGTGTAGTTGGTCTTAGTTGTTAGATTGTTCATAATACGTACCTCCTTTCGTCAATACCTTTAGCGCAACACCTGTATTCTATCATACGCAAACAGAATTGTCAAGTACTTTCATAAAATTTTTTATTTTGCAGAATCTCCGTCAATCCGCATGAAAAAGCCGTTTATCGCTTTTATCGCGTTTTTGTGGTCTGAAATTAGTCCCTCATGGTTTGCAACTGCAAAGGAAACGTCGCCGTTTTTGAGCGCAAGCTCGCTTGCCGCAGCACGCGCCGCAACGCCCTCAAGCCCCACCGCGCGCGACGTGCTTTTAAGCGAATGCGCAAGGCGTATGTAGTCGTCATGCCTGCCCTCGGCGAGCGCGCGCGACATCTCCTCGCTTCTGTCGTTCGCGGCGTAGTCCCGCAGAACCTGCAGCAGCATTTCCTCGCTGCCGCAGCAGTATTCCACCGCAGCCGCGGGGCAAAGCGTAGGTACTGCCCTGCACAGCTCCTCGAGAAGCCCGCTGCTCTCCTGCGGAGCTTCCTGCTGCGTAACGCCCTGCACAAGCTCCTCGGGCAGGTGCTTTCTTACCATCTCGTCAAGCTTTTCGCCGCGCACGGGCTTTGAGAGATAATCCGCGAAGCCCTTGCCCATGTACTGCTCGCGCGCGCCCGCAAGGGCGTTTGCGGTAAGCATTATCACAGGCACGCCGTCGTTCAGCGGACACTCCGCGCGCAGCCGCGCGAGCGTTTCCACGCCGTCCATAACGGGCATCATGTGGTCCATAAGTATTATGTCGAAGCGCTTTTGCGCGCACAGCTCAAGGCACTTTTCGCCGCTGCCCGCCGTGGTCACGCTCATGCGCGTACCCTCGAGCATTTTCTCAATTATGCGCAGGTTTACGGGCAGGTCGTCTACAGCGAGAAGCTTTGCGTCGGGCGCTTCAAAGGTGCGGCGGTAGTCGTAGCCGCCCTGCGCGGCGTCTATCCTTATTCTGCCCGCAGGCGAGCCGTCCGCTATGCCCTGCGGCAGCTCTACCGTAAACTCGCTGCCCTTGCCCTTTTCGCTCGTAACGCTCACCGTGCCGCCCATAAGGCCGGTAAGGCGCTTTACTATCGACAGCCCCAGCCCCGTACCCTCGATGTTGCGGTTGCGCTCAAGGTCGTAGCGGCTGAACTGCTCGAATATCCCCTTAAGGTCGTTTTCGGCAATGCCTATGCCCGTGTCGCGGACGGTAATACGCAGCAGGCATTCGTCCGCGGCGCGGCGCTCGCACCGCACCGAAAGGCTCACGCTGCCGTTTTCGGTGTACTTTACGGCGTTTGTAAGCAGGTTTACGACGATTTGCCTTATGTGCGCCTCGTCGCCTGTGAGCGCGCGCGGCGTATCGTCCGCGCACTCTACGGTAATGGAAAGCTTTTTCGCGCGGGCGCGCGCGGCAGTCATATTGTAGCAGTCGCTTACAAGAGAAGCAGGCTCGTAGCTGCTTTCGTTTATCTCAATCCTGCCCGACTCTATCTTTGATATGTCAAGCACGTCGTTGATTATCGCAAGCAGCGAGTTGCCCGAGTTTTGTATAGTCTGCGCGTACTCGCGTATAGAGTCGCTGCGGGTTTCGCGCAGGATAAGCTCGTTCATGCCGAGTACGGCGTTAATGGGCGTGCGTATCTCGTGCGACATATTTGCAAGGAACGAGCTTTTCGCCCTGTTCGCAAGCAGCGCCTGCTGGCGGGATTCGTTCGCGGCTCTCACCGCCTCGACAAGCTTTCTGTGCTGCTCCTGCATTATGCCTATGATAAGCTGCGCGACGATTCCCGAAAGGATAATGAGCGCCACGCCTATAAGGAACTCGGGGACGAGGTAGGGGTCGCCCTTGGGCAGCGCGGACACCGCCCTGCGGACAAGCGCAAGGCTCAGCAAAAGCGCGCTGCTTGCCATGCAGAACACGGTAATGCGCTTTTGCCTGAACACCACGGACACAAGGATAGGCACGCAGAAAATCGACACCGTAGCGCCGAAAATATAGTGCGTTGAAGCTACGACGGTACACATCAGCATAAGCGTTATCAGCACCATGTAGTTTTGCAGCCGCTCCCTGCGCGGGCATAGCTTCACCACAAGCGCCTCCGTACCCACCGCAGTAAAGTTCAGAAGCGAAGGCTTTATGAGGTAGCGCCACATATAGTCGCCAAGCGGAATATCTATGAGTCCCTCTGCAAAGATAACGAAAAACAGCAGCAGCTCTATGGCGAACACAGTTCCCGCTATGCAGCAGTTCATCATAAATAGATTTTTGCGCCACTTGCTGTAATTCATTGTTGTAAGCTTTACCTCGGAATGCTCCGGCATGACGTCACCCCCGCAATTATGCTGTGTTCAGTATAACATATTTTTCGGCGTTTGTAAAGCAAAAAAACAGCGCCCCAGATAGAGCGCTGTAAAAATGCTATGAATGCCGAAATTCAGCGCCTGTACCTCAGCTCCCAGAACGCCACAGCGCCCGCCGCCGCAACGTTAAGCGAGTCCACCCCGTGGAACATCGGTATTTTCACGGAGTAGTCGCATTGCGCGGAGGTTTGGGCGCAAAGCCCGTCGCCCTCCGTGCCGAGAACTATCGCCAAACGCTCCTCGGCTGCGAGCGCTGGGTCGTCAATGGTTACGGAGCGGCTGTCGAGCGTCATTGCGGCGGTTTTGAAGCCCATTTCGTGCAGCAGCTCCATTCCCTTAGCGGGCCAGTCCGCAGGCTCTGCGCCTATGCGCGTCCACGGTACTTGCAGTATCGTACCCATGCTTACGCGGACGGCGCGCCTGCACAGCGGGTCGCAGCAGCACGGGGTCACAAGCACCGCGTCTATGCCGAGCGCCGCCGCCGAGCGGAACACCGCGCCTATATTCGTGGAATCCATTATGTTTTCAAGGACAGCCACGCGGTGTGCGCCTGCGAGAAGCTCCCGCGCTTCGGGCAGAGGCTTTCTGCGCATGGCGCAAAGCACCCCGCGCGTCAGCCTGTACCCCGCGAGCCTTTCAAGCAACTCCGGAGGGGCGGTGTACACGGGGATATCCCCGCAAAGCTCCACAACGTCCTTTGCGTCGCCTATGATGTGGCGGCGCTCCGTGAGCATGGACAGCGGCTCGTAGCCCTCCGCGAGCGCAAGCCGTATTACCTTTGGGCTTTCCGCGATGAAAACGCCCTTTGCGGGTTCAAGCCTGTTGCGCAGCTGCGCTTCCGTCAGCCGCGCGAATACGTCAAGCTCGGGCGCTGCAAAGTCGGTTATTTCGATTATCTCGGGCATTGTCAGCTCCTGTTTTCCTTTTCAACAATGTTCTCGCCGCAGTAGGTGCGCCGCAGTACGGGCTTTTCTATCTTGCCCGTGGCGTTTCGCGGCACTTTCGCAAAGATTATCTTTTTCGGGCGCTTGTAGCGCGGCAGTCCCGTGCAGAAGTCGTTTATCTCCTGCTCGGTGCATTCCTCGCCCGCCTTTATTTCAACGATAGCGGCGGCTATCTCGCCAAGGCGCTTGTCGGGAAGCCCTATTACCGCAACGTCCTTTATCTTGTCAAAGCGCGCCATAAAGTTCTCTATCTCAACAGGGTAGATGTTCTCGCCGCCGCTTATTACAACGTCCTTTTTGCGGTCCACAAGGAAGTAGAAGCCGTCCTCGTCCTGCCGCGCCATGTCGCCTGTCCACAGCCAGCCGTCGTGCAGCACCTCGGCGGTGGCTTCGGGGTTGTTGTAGTAGCATTTCATAACGCCCGGTCCTTTTACTGCAAGCTCGCCTACCTCGCCGCGCTTTACGTCGCAGCCCTTGTCGTCGATTATCTTTACCTCCCAGCCGAACCCGGGAACGCCGATAGCGCCAACCTTGCCGATGTTTTCAAGCCCTAAGTGAACGCACCCCGGACCTATCGATTCGGACAGACCGTAATTCGTGTCGTACTGGTGCGCGGGGAAGTACTCGCGCCAGCGCGCTATAAGGCTCTGCGGCACGGGCTGCGCGCCTATGTGCATGAGCCGCCATTGCGAAAGCTCGTAGTCGGAGAGCCTTACCGTGCCGTTGTCAAGCGCTTCGAGAATATCAAGCGCCCACGGCACCAGCAGCCATACTATGGTGCATTTTTCGAGCGAGACGGTCTGCAATATGGTTTCGGGGGAAACGCCCTTTAGCAGCACCGCGCGCCCGCCCGTAAGCAGCGAGCCGAACCAGTGCATTTTTGCGCCCGTGTGGTACAGCGGGGGAATGCACAGGAACACGTCCTCATGCGTCTGATGATGGTGCGCCTGCTCGACGCGCGCGGAGTGCATAAGCGCCCTGTGGCTGTGCAGTATCGCTTTCGGGAAGCCCGTCGTACCCGAGGAGAAATAAATCGCCGCGTCATCGTCGTCGCAAAGCGGAATGCCGGGAGCAATGCTCGCGCAGTTTGAAGCGAGCTTGTCGTAGTCCTCCGCAAAGGATGGGCAGTCGCCGCCGACATAGAACAGTATTCTGTCCCTGCTTATATCCTCCGCTATGGATTCGATTCGCCCGATAAACTCAGGGCCGAATACCAACACGTCGGCTTCGGCAAGGTCAAGGCAGTATTTTATTTCGTCCGAGCTGTAGCGGAAGTTCATAGGCACGGCGAGCGCGCCCGTTTTAAGTATGCCAAAGTAAATAGGCAGCCATTCAAGGCAGTTCATAAGAAGAATCGCAACCTTGTCGCCCTTTTTAACGCCGCGGCTCAGCAGGAGCTGCGCGCAGCGGTTCGCCTTTTCGTTAAAAACGTGCCACGTGATTTCGCGCCTGTACCATTCCGACGTGGTGGGCTGAATAAGGTCGTAGTCCTTCCAGAGAACGCGGCGCGTTTCCTGTATCTGCGGGTTTACCTCTACAAGGGCTACCTCGTTTGCGTATTTTTCGGCGTTATCCTCAAGAAGCTGTGTTATAGGCATAACGGCTCTCCCTTCGTCAGTCCTGCGCATTCTCGCAGGCGTAGCCCGCAAGGAACGCAGTCTTATTTATATCCACGGTTTTGGGCGGAACGGTAGAAGCGATAACGTCGAGCCATTGTTCTTTTGAAAACTCCATATACCGTGCCGCAAGTCCCAGTATTATGCTGTTGAACACGCGCGGATTGCCAAGCTCCGCCGCCATTTTCGTGGCGTCAACGGCAAGCACGCGGTGATTTTCGCGCAGCGTTTCGATTATGTTTTCGGGGTATTCCGCAGCGCCGATAACCACCGACATGGGGTCTATGCGCGTGTCGTTTACGATAACAGCGCCGTCCTTCTTTAAGAAGTGCGCGTAGCGCAGCGCTTCAAGGCGCTCGAACGCTATGAGGATATCCGCCTGTCCTTCTTCAACGACAGGCTCTGCAACGCTTTCGCCGTAGCGTACGAACGTAACCACGCTGCCGCCGCGCTGCGCCATTCCGTGTACCTCCGAGAGCTTTACGTCATAGCCGCCCGTGAGGGTGATAGCGCCGAGAATGCGGCTTGTAAGCAGCGTTCCCTGACCGCCTACGCCCACTATCATTATGTTTTTCGTATTCATTATGCTTTACCTCCCTCGTTGCGCGGGATAAGGCTTATCGCGCCGAACTTGCACCGTTTCTCGCACAGCTGGCAGCCGTTGCACATTGCGGCGTTTATCGCGGGCGCGCCGTTTTCCTGCTTTAATATTGCGGGGCATCCGGGCGTAAGACATTGCCCGCACTTTCTGCACTTGTCCGCGTCTACAACGCACTTGCCCTTGGGTACGAACTCCTTAAGCAGCGCGCAGGGGGACATTGTGATTATAACGGACAGCTCGTCCTTTGCAAGCTCCTGCTTTAGCAGGGCTTCAAGCCCGTCGGTGTCGAACGCGTCGATGCGGTTGACGTTCGGCACGCCAAGCGCCTTGCACAGCGCGTATATGTCTATGGCGTAGGTAGGCTCGCCTTTAAGGGTTTTGCCCGTTGCGGCGTGGTCCTGGTGTCCCGTCATGCCCGTGGTGGAGTTATCGAGGATTATGACAGTTCCCGTGGCCTTGTTGTATACCATGTTCATAAGGGAGTTTACGCCCGTATGCAGGAACGTGGAGTCGCCTATAAGCGCTACCCAGTCCTTTACGTAGTCCTTGCCGCGCGCCTTTTCCATGCCGTGCAGGGTGGAAATGCTCGCGCCCATGCACACGTTGTAGTCCATAACGCCCAGCGGCGCTACCGCGCCGAGCGTGTAGCAGCCGATATCGCCCGCGCCGTGCAGCCCGAGCTTTTTAAGCACCGAGTACACGCTTCTGTGCGGGCAGCCGGGGCAGAGGATAGGCGGCCTGTTGGGGACGGCAGCGGGCGCGGGCGCTGCGCATTCCTCGCCGAGAACGGCGCGGCGAAGCATATTCGCGGAATACTCGCCCTGAACGGTGAATATCTCCTTGCCGATTACCTTAACGCCCCACGAGCGCACCTGCTCCTCGATAACGGGTTCAAGCTCCTCGACTATGCAGAGCGTTTTTACCTTTGCCGCGAACTCCTCGATAAGCTTTCTCGGCAGCGGGTGAACAAGCCCCAGCTTCAGCACCGAAGCGTTTGGCAGAGCCTCGCGCACGTACTGATAGGGAATGCCGCTCGTTATAACGCCGATATCCGTGCCGCGCATTTCCACGCGGTTTATTTCAAACGAACAGGCGTCCTGCGCCATGTCCTTAAGGCGCTTTTCCACAACAAGGTGGCGCTGCTTTGCCATTGCGGGCATAAGCACGTTTTTCTGTATGTTCTTGACATAGGGCTTGTCGGGTACTTCAACGCGCTGCTGCGGGTGAACGATACCCTGCGAATGCGCAAGGCGGGTAGTCGTGCGCACGATAATGGGCGTGTCGTACTTTTCGCTCAAATCGAACGCAAGCCTTGTGAACTCCCTTGCCTCCTCGCTGTCGGACGGCTCAAGCACGGGAACCATTGCGGCTCTCGCAACCATGCGGGTGTCCTGCTCGTTCTGCGAGCTGTAAATGCCGGGGTCGTCCGCTGCGACAAGCACAAGCCCGCCGTTCACGCCCGCATAGGATATGGAGTAGAGCGGGTCTGCGGCGACGTTCACGCCTACGAGCTTCATGGAAGCCAGCGCCCTTACTCCCGCAATGGAAGCGCCTATAGCCACCTCCATAGCCACCTTTTCGTTGGGACTCCACTCTGCGTATATCTCGGGGTATTTGGCAATGTTCTCGCTTATCTCGGTGCTGGGCGTGCCGGGGTATGCGGCGGAAACCTTAACGCCCGCCTCGTACGCACCCTGCGCTATCGCGGCGTTTCCGAGCATTATCTGCGGTTTTCCCGCGGTGTATGTCGTGTTCAATACGTTACTTCCTTTCCTTAAGCGCAGAATGCGCGCTTCGACATAATAATACCTTTATATTCTAATATATTTGTTCAAAAAAGACAAGGGCTTTTGCTGTTTTTTGTGTAGTGTGCATAAATAATTTGCCGCTTTTTTGTGCTAAAGTCACTAGTTATCCGCATAAGGGAAAAATTCGCAAAATAAAGGTTGACAAAGCAAGAATATTCTGCTATAATGTAATAGCTTTACCGCTTTAACGCTTGTTGGCTTTTTAGCGTTAAAGCACAGGAGCAAAACCGCGCATTGCCGCAGAGAAAGGAAGTACCACAAATGCTCTACATTATTCTTGCAGTATACCTTGTCGTTATGATAGGCATAGGCGTTTACTGCCGCAACAAGTCGGCTTCCGTGTCCGACTACGTCCTCGGAGGGAGGAGCGTGGGCGGCTGGATAACGGCGTTCGCTTACGGCACGTCGTATTTTTCGGCGGTTGTGTTTATAGGCTATGCGGGGCAGTTCGGGTGGAGCTACGGCGTGTCCGCGGCGTGGATAGGCATAGGCAACGCGCTTCTGGGGTCTACGCTTGTGTGGATAGTTCTCGGGCGCAGGACGCGCGCCATGTCAAAGCTCCTTGACGCTTCTACCATGCCCGAGTTTTTTGAGAAGCGCTACGGCTCAAAGAGCCTTAAGACGGTGGCGGCGGTAATCGTGTTCGTGTTCCTTATACCGTACACGGCTTCGGTTTACAACGGGCTTTCGCGCCTGTTTGAGATGGCGTTCAACATTCCGTACTCGTGGTGCATTATAGGTATGGCGGTGCTTACGGCGGTTTACGTTATTCTCGGCGGGTATATGGCGACTGCGATAAACGACTTTATTCAGGGTATAATCATGCTTGTGGGCATAGTCGCTGTTGTAGCGTGCGTTATAAACGGCAAGGGCGGCTTTTCCGAGGCGCTCTCGCAGCTTGGCGCGGTAACGGACGCGGGCATTCCCGAAAACACGCTTAACAGCCTGTTCGGTCCTGACCCGATAAACCTGTTCGGCGTTGTCGTGCTGACGTCGCTTGGCACATGGGGGCTGCCGCAGATGGTGCAGAAGTTCTACGCGATACGCGACAACGCAGCTATAAAGCGCGGCACGATAATCTCCACGATTTTCGCGGTGATAGTGTCGGGCGGCTCGTACCTTATGGGCGGCTTCGGGCGGCTGTACGGCGCTGCCGACCCCGAGCTTGCAGCGCAGACCGGCAGAACGCTCATAGAAACGGGCGCTAACGGCAAGCTGGCGTTCGATTCCATAGTCCCCGCAATGCTGCGCGAGGCGCTGCCCGAGGTGCTTATAGGCATTGTTGTGGTGCTGGTGCTGTCCGCTTCGATGTCAACGCTGTCCTCTCTTGTGCTTACGTCAAGCTCCACCCTTACAATCGACCTTATAAAGCCGTTTGTAAAGGGTCTTACGGAAAAGAAG
Organism: uncultured Oscillospiraceae bacterium; assembly: GCA_934462925.1. GTDB lineage: Bacteria > Bacillota > Clostridia > Oscillospirales > Ruminococcaceae > CAG-115. The sequence goes on from CAKSIT010000003.1 coordinate 74,892, forward strand.
CAGATACTTATTATGAAAGTGCTTATAGCTGTATTTCTCACTATTTCCGTTGTGATAGCGCTCAACCCCAACGCCTATATAACAACGCTCATGAGCATTTCGTGGGGCGCGCTTGCGGGAGCGTTCCTTGCGCCGTATATGTACGGGCTGTTCTCAAAGAAGATAACGCGCCCCGCCGTATGGGCGAGTTTCATAACGGGCGTAGGGCTTACAACGGCGCATATGTTCGTGTTCTCGCTGGGCTTTTTCCCCGAGCTTACAAAGGCGGCGGCTTCGTTTCCGCTTAACCTTGCCTCCCCGATAAACGCTGGCGCTGCTGCAATGCTCGCGGGGCTTATCATAGTCCCCGTGGTGAGCGCTTTCACCCGCGTAAAAGACCCCGAGCGCGTGCAGGAAATATTTGACGGGTGCAAAAAAGAGCGTATGACAAACAGCTGATAGAACATAAAAGACCGCCTCTTTCGGGGCGGTCTCTGACCGTCGAAAAACCCCCATACGGGGGTTTTCCGACGGGACATCCGCCCTGCGCGCACGGTTGCGTAAGCGCAGCGTCGCGTACACACTTGTGCGGATAGAAGTGTTTTTTGCCTCGGGAAGCCCGAGGCAAAAAAGTTATTTCAAAGCCCGCATACGCGGGCAAAATAGACTTTTTCGACAAGCTGAAAGACCGCCTCTTTCGGGGCGGTCTTTCGCTATTCTGTTTTACTCCGCTGAAACGCCGCGCTTTGCCATTTCGGTGTTGTACTGGGTCTGCGTTATGTCGCCGTTGCGCAAAAGGTCCGCAAGCTCGTCGTCGGTGTAGGTGTAGAGCGCGTCGGTGCTGTCCGAGCTGTCGGTCGTTGTGGTGCAGTACTCAACGTTCTGCGCGGAATCCTCCTCGAGATACTGCTCCGCTTCGGTGCTCAGCTCCACCGTGTCGAACCTGTGCGCCTGCTCTGCGGAATCGGCTGCGGCGTTGTCCTGCGCCTGTACCTTTTCGGTTTTCTCCGCCTTTTCCGCGGGGAGCGTTCCCGTTACCTTTACCTGCGCTGCCGTGGTGTTTATTGTCAGTTCCATTGTGGTGACCTCCTGTTGTCCTGATACGCTCATTCTAGCGCGTGAATGTGATAAGGCAGTGAAGTCACCGTGCTTTTTTGCGGAAAACCTGCGGGCTATGTGCGCAGATTATAGCTTACTATATGGAAAACATATATGTCGGAGGTTTGTTCCCCCTTGTAATTTTTGCGGTTATGTGCTACAATAAAGCATATATAACGGGCGCAGACCCGCAGAAAGGGAGAACAGAAAATGGGAGAGCATGACTATATTGTAAAACGCATTGACGGCGAGTACGCCGTGCTTGCGGACGAAAAGAGCGGCGAGGAGCTTTTCATAGCGCTTTTTCTGCTGCCGCAGGAAGCCGACGTAGGCGTAAGGCTGCATTACGAGAACCTTGTCTACACCGTAGTGTGAGGGGTGCGCCGTGCCTGTATTTGTTATGATGATAGTCGTGGTGGCGTGCTACACGGTATGCTCGCTTAGCGACAAATATGCCGTTGCAAAGGTAGGGCTTGACGGAAACACGCTCACATGGCTTATGGCTGCGGCGACGTCGGTGTTTATGCTGGCGTACCTGCCGTTTGACAGCAGGCTGTTTACGCCTACGGTGTGGTCGTTTGCGGCGATAGCGGCGCTGGCGCTGTTAAAGTACCTTGAGTTTGCGCTTGCGGCGGCTGTGCTGAAGGAAATGAGCGCGTTCGAGCTTAAGGCGTGGCTCGGGCTTACGGTGTTCGCTTCTTACATAACCGACCTTTTGCGCGGCGCGGAGACGCTTGGCGCTGTCACCGCGGTAAAGTTCGGGTGCATTGCCGTAACGGCGGCGGGGCTTTTCGCCATTGCAAGGGCGGGCGGCGAGAAGATACACTACGCGAAAATCGTGCTGCCGCTTGTGGCGTACCTCGCTTCAAAATACGCCTACGGGCTTACGGTAAGCTTAACGCAGGCGTACATCTCGCCGTCCTACGCGCTGTTTTTTGCGCTTGTGATACTGGCTGTGGCGCTGCTGCCCGCCGTACACCCGATAACGCTCTTTCGCGAAAAGACGAAGGGCGCGCTTATCGTGGCGCTCACAAAAATCCCAAACGTAATAGGGCTTGTACTTGAAAACGCCATTGCCGTGCAGAGCATGGCGAACTACTCGTTCATACAGCCTATGATACTTGTGGTGCTTTTCTTTATCGGCATATTCCGCAAAGAGGAAAGCTCGCGGCTCGGCGTTATAGGCGGCATTGTGTGCATGGCGGGGATACTCGGGTTTCAGGCGGCGGGGTTCATTCCCGCGTAAATACACTACAGATATAAGATATAAAAAGGTGAACAAAAGATGAAGGACCTTACAAAAGGCAGCCCGCTTAAGCTTATAATAGCCTTTGCGCTGCCGATACTGCTTGGAAGCGTGTTTCAGCAGGCATATACGCTCGCGGACACGATAATAATAGGACAGCACCTCGGCAAGGGTTCGCTTGCTGCGGTAGGCTCTACAACGTCCGTGGTGTCGCTTATGTTCAACATAATAAACGGGCTTGTAACGGGTTTTGCAATAATTGCCGCAAAGAACTTCGGCGCGGGCGACCGCGAGGAGCTTCGCAGGACGATAGCGCGCATGACCGTGTTTTCGGGCGCTGCGACCGCGCTTATCATTGCGTGTACGCTCTGCTTCATATCGCCGCTTCTGCGCGCGCTTGACACGCCCGACACAATTTTTGCCGAGGCTCGCACCTACCTTATGATAGTGGCGGCGGGGCTTGTCGTAACGCTCTTTTATAACCTTGAGGCGGGCATACTCCGCGCGGTGGGCGACAGCGTTGTGCCGCTCGTTATCCTTATAATAGCGGCGGCGCTCAACATTGTGCTTGACCTGCTGCTGGTGTGCGTGTTTGAGATGGGCGTTGCGGGCGCGGCTCTCGCTACGGTTGCAGCGCAGCTTATTTCGGCTGTCGTGTGCCTTGTGTATCTTATAAAGCGCAGGCCGTTCCTTGTGATAAAGCGCGGGGACTTTGTGTTCACGGCGCATTCCACAGCTGAGCTTCTTTCTGCGGGGCTTGGCATGGCGCTTATGTATTCTATAGTGGACATCGGCTCGATAGTGCTGCAAAACGGCATAAACGGCTTTGGCGAGGACGTTATTGCGGCGCACACGGCGGCGCGGCGGATATTCGGGCTTACGATAATGCCGTTCTCGGCGGTAAGCGCAACGCTCGTCACGTTCTGCTCGCAGAACAGGGGCGCGGGGCAGTATTCGCGCATTCGCAGGGGTATACGCGAGGGGCTGGCGCTTATGTTCGGGTGGGCTACTATTGCGGTGCTGCTGGTGTTTTTTGCGGGCAAGTACCTTGTGGGAATGATAGTCCCCGGAACGGACGCAGCCATTGCGAATACGGCGGTACTCTATCTCAGGTGGAATGTGCCGTTTTACTACTGCCTTGCGGTGCTTTTAGGACTCAGAAGCTCGCTGCAGGGGCTTGGCAAGAGCGTTGTGCCGATAATCGCTAGCATAATAGAGCTTGTATGGAAATTCTGCACCGTGGCGTTTATGATACCGCTTTTCGGCGGCAAGGACGGCACGGTAGGCTCAACGGTAAAGCAGGTAGGCGGATATTTCGGCGTGGTGCTGTCCGAGCCTGTGATTTGGACGGTATGCGCCGTTATGATAGGAACTATAGCAATATTCACGCTGCGCTCAATGCCAAAGGACGACGCGCCGCACAACGACATTGAAAGGACGTAGACCATGATTAAAGAGCTTTGTGAAAAACTGACGGATAACATCTCCCTTGCGGTAAAGGGCAAGCGCCCGCAGATACGGCTTGTGTGCGCCGCGCTTTTCGCGGGGGGACACGTTCTGCTGCAGGACGTACCCGGCACGGGCAAAACGCTGCTCGCGCGCTCGCTTGCGCGCTCCGTCGAGGGCGAGTTCCGCAGGATACAGTTTACGCCCGACCTGCTGCCGTCGGACATCACGGGCATAAACTGGTTCAACGTAAAGCAGCAGGAGTTTGTGCTGCGAAAAGGTCCTGTTTTCACAAACGTTCTTCTGGCGGACGAGATAAACCGCGCAACGCCGCGCACGCAGTCTGCGCTTCTCGAGTGCATGGAGGAGCGGCAGGCTACCGTGGACGGCGACACGCTGCCGATTCAGCAGCCCTTTTTCGTCATAGCAACGCAGAACCCCGCGGAAATACAGGGAACATACCCCCTGCCCGAAGCGCAGCTCGACCGCTTTATGATTCGTCTTGCGCTTGGATACCCCGAGCGCGGGCAGGAGCTGCTTGCGATAAGCGGCGGCAGCAGCGCAGACCCCGCGCGCGGCATAAAGCCCGTTTGCGGCGTGGGCGATATTCTTGCGGCGCAGCGCGAGGCTGACGGCGTAAAGGTAACGGACGCGGTATGCGGCTACATTGCGGATATTGCCGCGCGCACCCGCACCCACGCGGGGGTAAGGCTCGGGCTTTCAACGCGCGGCGCGCAGGCGCTAAAACGCATGGCGTGCGCGCTCGCCGCAATCGACGGCAGGGACTACGCAAAGCCGCAGGACGTTATCGAGGCTGCGCCCGTTGTAGTGTGCCACAGGCTCATATGCCGCGGGTATTCCGTCAACGGCTCGGCTGAAAACGCCGCGGGCGAGGTGCTGTCGCAGATTCTTGGCAGCGTTCCCGTGCCGAGCGAGGATATAGGCTGATGGAGCTTGTGCTGATGGCGCTCATTCTCGCGGCGGTGCTTGCGGCGCAGTATCTTGTCTACAAGAAATACGCGCTGCGGGGCGTTACCTACACGCTTACGCTTAGTAAGACGGAGGTTTTCGAGGGCGACGAGTTCGAGGCCGTTGAGGAGATAGAAAACGCAAAGTGGCTGCCGCTGCCGTGGGTAAGGACGGAGATAAACTGCTCGCGCAGGCTGAGCTTTGTGGGCGCTTCGCAGGAAACCGCCGACAAAACCGAGCAGCGCGGCCTTGTCGCGGGAATATTCGTGCTGCGCGGGCGGCAGAAGTGCCGCAGGGTGTGGCGCGTGCGCTGCGAGAAGCGCGGCATATTCTCCGTGAACGACGTTTCCGTGTCGGCAAGCGACCTTTTCGGGCTATGCAGACCCACAATGCTTATAAAAACCGAGCAGCGCGTGCGCGTGCTGCCCATTCCCGCCGAAATTGAGTGCGGCGAGCTTTCGCGCGAGGCGTTTATCGGGGATATAGCCGTGCGGCGCTTTGTGCTGCCCGACCCGTTTATGATAAGCGGCGCGCGCGAGTACACGGGGCGCGAGCCTATGAGCCGCATTCATTGGGCGCAGACGGCGCGCACGGGCAGACCCATGGTATACAGCAGCGAGTTCACCACCGAGCGCTCCATGCTTATTGTGATGAATATGCAGCGCAGCTTCACCGACGAGCGCCGCAGGCTGTCCGTTACGGATATCGAGGCGCAGATAAAGGCTGCGGCGTTCATGCTGGACGTGTGCCGCGCCACGCGAACGCCATGCGCGCTGTGCGCTAATACCGTGCAGCCGCTCGCTACGCCCTGCGCGGAGGGCTATGCCCATACCATCGAGCTGCTGCGCATTCTCGCGGAGCTAAAAAACGGCTGCGGGCGGCATATCGACGACTATATAGCGGCGCTTGATATTTCGTGCTACACGGACGTCGTGCTTATAACCGCTTTTGTAAGCGAGCGCGCCGCAGAGTTCCTGCGCGCGGCTTCGCAGGCGGGAAAGGGCTGCTTTGTCCTTACGACGGGCGCTGACGAAACCGACTTCTGCGAATCGCGGCACATACCGCGAAAGCTCTATCCCCCCGAGGCAGGTGACGACGAATGACAGACAGACGATTATGCGCGGCGGCTTCGCTGTGCCAGCTTCTCACGCTGTTCCCGTTTGTGGTGCTGTGCGAGGGCGTGGGCTTCGGGGCTTATGTGTGGTGGCATTACGCGGCGTTTTTTGCGTGTATGGGCGTATTTTGGCTTCTCGGCAGGCTTTGCGGGGCGTGGGCGGCGCACGGCGCGTTTTCGCGCAGGGGCAAGCCGCTTGCAGTGTTCGCCTCGCGCGCGGCAGTACTTGTGCCATCGGGAATTTTCGCCGCGGCAACGGCGCTTTTGGGGCTGTCGGCGGGGCTGTATCTTTACATTCTCCCCGCGTGCATTATCGCGTATTTCGGCGGGCGCAGGTCGGTGGACCTTGTGTATTCGGACGTGTTTTCGCGCGGGTGGTTCGGGCTGTATTTTGTGGCGGCGCTTGTCGCTTCGATACTGTTGTGGTTCGTACCCGACAAGAGCGTGAGCGGCGCGGGGACGTTCCAGCTGTGCATAGTGTTCGGCGTGCTGACGGCGGCTGCCGCGGTTCTCGCAAATCAGACGAATATAGACACGCGCACCCGTCAGCGCTCCGAGGGGCGCTCGGTACTGCCGCAGGGGCTGCGCGGCTATAACGCGGCGCTTATTGCGGGAGTGTGCGTGCTTATCGTGGGGCTTTTCCTGTTCGCAAAGCCGCTGGCAGAGCTTGCCGCGAGCGGCATAAAGGCGCTTATAGCGCTGTTGCTGGGGCTGCTTAAAAGCAGGGAACAAATACCGCAGGACGCCCAAGAGGGCTATGAGTACGAGGGGCATATCAAGATAACGCCCGCGGATAACGGCATTTACTCGCTGCTCAATTTCCTTGTCGCGGCGGCGCTTATAGTGCTTGCGGTGCGTTTTCGCAGGGAGATATGGGAGTTTATAAAGGGACTGTTCGCGCCGCTTTTTAAGGAGAACGCCGCGCCCGAGCAGCTGCCGTTTGCGGACGAGGTGAGCAACATTGATTCCGCGCGCGCTGATAGCCGCTCGCGCCGCCGCAGGGAGCAGGCGCTGCTGAAGCGCTACCGCCGCGAATCCGACCCCGCCGAGCGCTTTCGGCTGGGATACGCGCTGTTTCTGTGCAGGCTGAGGTACACGCCGTTTGCGCAGACGGCGTGGGACACTACTACGGTACACGCGCAAAAGGGCGAGCTTGCGTTCCGCGTTGAGCAGATACAGCGGCTTGCCGCGATATACGACGAGGTGCGCTACGGCGAAAGGCAGCCGAGCGCGCAGGAGCTTGACTTTGAGGAGCAGCTGCTGCGGGAAATAGGAAAATAGGATAATAGACAAAGAAAACAGGAGATAACGCTATGACTTTCAGGGAACTGCTCAAAAACGACGGCTACATTGTACTGGACGGCGCTATGGGAACAATGCTTCAGGCGAGCGGGCTTAAGCTCGGCGGACTGCCCGAGGAGCTTAATTTCACGAACCCCGAGCTTATCGGGGACATTCACCGACAGTACATTGCCGCAGGCGCGCAGGCGGTATATGCCAACACATTCGGCGCGAACGCCCACAAGCTGCGCGAGAGCCGCTATACCGTAACGCAGGTAGTTGAAAAGGGCATTGAGATAGCGCGCAGGGCGTGCGAGGGTACGGACGCGCTCGTGGCGCTCGACGTAGGCTCGCTTGGGCGAATGATGCGCCCGACGGGCGATATGCCCGTAAGCGAGGCGTACGAGATGTTTAAGGAGATAATGCTTGCGGGGCGCGGCGCGGATTTCATTGCGATAGAAACAATGACCGACCTTATGGAGGTTAAGACGGCGCTTCTCGCGGCAAAGGAGAACACCGACCTGCCCGTAGTCGTAACCATGTCGTTTGAGCAGAGCCTGCGCACGTTTACGGGCTGCTCGGCGGCTTCAATGGCGCTTACGCTTTCTGCGCTCGGCGCGGACGTTATCGGCATGAACTGCTCGCTGGGTCCGGACGAGGCGTACCCCATTGCCGAGGAAATAATGCGCTGGAGCAGCGTTCCCGTAATAATCCGCCCGAACGCGGGTCTGCCCGACCCGAAAACCAACCTTTACAGCGTAACGCCCGAGCAGTACGCGCAGGATATCGAGCGCATAGCGCAGCTGGGCGTAAAGTGCTTTGGCGGGTGCTGCGGCACTACGCCCGAGTTTATAAAGGCTGTGTGCGCGGCGCTGCGCGGAAAGTCGCCCAAAAAACCCGAAAGGGAGATACCCGCCGCGGTATGCTCCGCAAGCAGGGTAGTGGAGCTTGACACCGTGCGCATTATCGGCGAGCGCATAAATCCCACGGGCAAAAAGCTTTTCAAGGAGGCGCTTAAGCGCCGCGACCTCGACTACATCATGCGGCAGGCGATAGACCAGACCGCGGCGGGCGCGGAGATACTGGACGTGAACGTAGGTCTGCCCGACATAGACGAAAAGGAAATGATGCTTGCGGCTGTTGACGCTATCCAGAGTGTTACGGACGCGCCGCTGCAAATAGACACCACCGAGCTTGACGTGCTTGAAGCGGCGCTGCGCACGGTTTCGGGCAAGCCCATTGTAAACTCGGTAAACGGCGAGGAGGAGAAGCTGCGCACGGTGCTGCCGCTTGTAAAGAAGTACGGCGCGGCGGTAGTGGGGCTTACGCTCGACGAGAACGGCATTCCGCCCAAAGCGGAGCAGCGCTTTGAGATAGCGCAGCGCATTATGGAGCGCGCGCTGGCGCTCGGCATACCAAAGCGGGACATCTACATCGACTGCCTGACGCTCACTGCCTCGGCGGAGCAGGACGGCGCTGCGGAAACGCTTAAGGCGGTGCGCATGGTAACGCAGCGGCTCGGGCTTAAAACGGTGCTTGGCGTGTCCAACATCTCGTTCGGGCTGCCGAACCGCGAGCTTGTAAACAGCACGTTCCTTACAATGGCAATGAACAACGGGCTTACGCTCCCCATAATCAACCCGAATATCGCGGTAATGGCGGGCGCTGTCGCGGCGTTCAGGCTGCTTTCGGGCTACGACAGGAACGGCGCGGACTTTATCTCGCGCTTCGGTGCGGACAACATCATCACCTCGCAGGTAAAGCAGGCTTCTGTTGGCGCGCAGGCTTCGGGGGAAATCTCCGACATAGCGCGGGCAGTTGCGGACGGGCTTAAGGCGGACTGCGCTGCGGCGGCGCAGGCGCTGCTGTCCTCCGGTACAGACCCCATGACGCTCATAAACGAGCAGCTTATCCCCGCGCTTGATACCGTGGGCGAGAAGTTTGAAAAGGGTACGATATTCCTGCCGCAGCTTATACAGTCCGCGGGCGCGGCGCAGGCGGCGTTCGACGTTGTAAAGCAGCACATAGCAAGCACGGGCGGCGCAAGCGAGAGCCGCGGCAGGGTGGTACTCTGCACGGTAAAGGGTGATATCCACGATATCGGCAAGAACATCGTGAAAACGCTGCTCGAAAACTACGGCTTCGAGGTGATAGACCTCGGCAAGGACGTTGACTATCAGGCGGTAGTGGACGCTGCGGTGAAGTACGGCGCGAAGCTCGTGGGGCTTTCCGCGCTCATGACCACAACGCTCAAGAGCATGGAGAACACGATAAAGCTGCTGCACGACAACCATGTAGACTGCAAGATAGTGGTAGGCGGCGCGGTTCTCACGCCCGAATACGCGCAGAAGATAGGCGCGGATTTCTACGCAAAGGACGCAAAGGAAACCGTGGATATCGCGCGGCGCGTTTACGGCTCGTAAGCGGCTCAATATAACGGAATAACCCGCCGTGAATCGTTCGCGGCGGGTTTTCGCATATTATTTTCCTTGAATCCCTGCGGCGTTAGTGGTAATATGTTTACAGAACGGAGGGATAGCATGGAACTGAACGAAATAAAGGCGCTGCTTAAAACGCCCGCTTATGATTTTCTGCGCACAAATCAGAACCTTGGCGGCAGGACAGCCCTGCTGACGTTGGGCGGCAGCCACGCATACGGCACGGCTGTCGAGGGCAGCGACGTTGATATAAGGGGCTTTGCGCTCAACGGCAGGACGGCGCTGCTGACGGGCGAGGACTTTGAGCAGGTGACGGACGTGCCAACGGACACGGTGGTGTATTCCGCTGACAAGCTTATAAGGCTGCTTTCGTCAAACAACCCGAATACGATAGAGATGCTCGGCTGCCGCGCGGAGCATTACCTGTATCTTTCGCAGGCGGGGCGGCTTGTGCTTGACAACGCGCGGCTGTTTTTGTCGCGGCGCGCGGTAAACGCCTTTGCGGGATACGCGGGCGCGCAGCTTCGCAGGCTGGAGAACAAAACCGCCCGCAGCGCGGCGCAGCCGCAGCAGGAAAAGCACATACTGCGCTCGATTGAGCGCGCCATGCTCCACATAAGAAGCCATTGCGCGCAGTTCCCGAACGACGCGCTGCGGCTCTACACGGACGCTTCGGAGCGCGAGGGCTATGATACGGAGATATACATGGACGTAACGCTCACGCACTACCCGCTGCGGGATTATGTGGGGCTGTGGTCGGAGCTTAACAGCATTGTGCGCTCCTACAGCGTAATGGGCAAGCGCAACGAGAACGCCATGAGCCACGGCAAGCTCGGCAAGCACATGATGCACCTTGTGCGGCTTTACTATATGTGCTTTGATATCCTCGAACGCGGGGAGATAGTGACATATCGCGAAAAGGAACACGACTTGCTTATGAGCATAAGAAACGGCGCGTATCTTGACGAAAACGACGCGCCTACAGAGGAGTTTGCGGAGCTTCTGAACGCGCTTGACGAGCGCATGGAACGCGCGGAGCGGGAAACGGAGCTTCCCGCTGAGCCTGACAAAAAGCGCCTGCGCGAGCTGCACGCGGCGGTAAACGAGCTTGCCCTTCGCGCCTAAAAGAGCGTAAGCTGCTCGCTTTCCTCAAACCTGCGCATAAAGTCGAAAACGGCGTCGGTGCGGTACTCTATCCCGCGTGAGCGGCATTCGGTTACAAACACGCGCCAAAGCTTTGCGGCGTTGGGCGAGGTGAGCATATACGCGTCGCCGTACTCGCGGATATAGCGCTCGCGAAGCCCCGGGAAATGCCGCGCAAGCGCGCTGTAGTAATGCTCCCTGTCGCCGCTTCGCAGGGTAAGCCCCATGTCGAAGCAGATTATCCCCATGCAGCCCGCTTTCCCTGCCATGTCAACTATGGCGGCTACGTTTTCGGGCGTGTCGTTGATGTAGGGCAGCAGCGGGGAGAGCCATACAACGGTGTGAATGCCGCGCTCGTGCATTTCGCATAGCACCTCAAAGCGGCGCTTTGTCGTGCAGACGTTCGGCTCTGCAATGCGGCACAAATCCTCGTCAGCGGTGGTAAGGGTCATCTGAATCACCGCCTTTGCGCGCCTGTTTATGCTGTCAATAAGGTCAATGTCGCGCATTATAAGGTCGGATTTTGTCTGTATCGCAAGCCCGAAGCCGTAGCGCTCGATAAGTTCAAGGCAGCTGCGTGTAAGGCGCAGTTCCTTTTCCGCGTGGAGATACGGGTCTGACATTGCGCCCGTGCCTATCATGCAGCGGCGGCGCTTTGCCTTAAGCGCCTGCTCCAGCAGCTGCGGGGCGTTTTGCTTTACCTCGATATCCTCGAAAGCGTGGGTCATGTTGTAGCAGTCGCTGCGCGCGTCGCAGTAAATGCAGCCGTGGGTGCAGCCGCGGTAAATGTTCATGCCGTTTTTTGCTGAAAGAATGCCCTTTGCCTGTACCATGTGCATTGCACGTCACCTCTGTTCTTCTGCGATTGTTATATGAACATTTTACCACAGCTTGGCGCATATGTCAAGCCATTAGCAGCGGGAATTTACTCAACAAAACGGGTAGTGCGGCATAAAATGCAGGGAGTGATATCCACAGCCGTGCTGAGGGTGGCGGAGTTTCTGCCCATGAATAGCCCAAGGCTGCGATAAGCGCTCGGCGGTTTCACATACTCGGGGCGGCGCGGGGGAGCGCCCTCGCGCTCGTCCCGACCTTCCGCCTGACAGAATGGCTGCGCCGTGTCCTGCGGCGCATTTTCCGTACTTGACACGGGGCGCGCAATATGGTAAAATCGGAATGAAAGGGGAGAGCCGAATGATAATACAGTACATACGCGAGCGGCTGCATTCGCTGAGCGACGCGGACTACAAGACGTTCAACAGCAGCCTTATGCCGACAGTGCCGCCCGAAACGGTGATAGGCGTGCGCACGCCCGCGCTGAGGGCGCTTGCAAGGGTGATAGCCGCGCGCCCCGACTGCGGCGAGTTCCTGAACGCGCTGCCCCATGCGCTTTTCGAGGAGAACCAGCTGCACGCGTTCATAATTTCCGCGCAAAAGGATTTTGGCGAGGCGCTGCGGCTGACGGAGCAGTTCCTGCCGTATATTGACAACTGGGCGACCTGCGACCAGCTTACGGTAAAGGTTTTCGCAAAGCGCACGGACGAGCTTTTGCCGCACGTTGAGCGCTGGATAATCGACCCGCACGTTTACACCGTGCGCTATGCCCTGCGCTGCCTTATGATGTATTACCTTGACGACAATTTTGATGAAAGATATCTCGCGCTTGCGGCTTCCGCGCAGGATACGGACTACTACATAGGCATGGCGCAGGCGTGGTACTTCGCCACCGCCCTTGCAAAGCGCTGGGACGAAACGCTGCCGTGGGTAGAGCAGCGCCGCCTTGACATTTTCGTCCACCGAATGACGATACGAAAGGCGACGGAGAGCTTCCGCGTGAGCGACGAGCATAAGCGGATTCTTAAGACTATGAGAAATCACCCCGATGATAAATAAAGGGCAATACCGCATAATTATTTTCGCGCGATTGCGCAGTCAGATTTTTCGTCAGATTGTACAATGAGGACGACGCAAGGCTGTATGCCTTGCTAGGACGAATTGTGCGATATGGCAGTTTGGCACAACCTGCAACCTTTATCTTTTAACAATTACCAAACATTTTGTGCCAAACTAGAAAGATGCAAGCAAGCGCCGCGTAAGCCGTAGGCGTCGCTTGGAAAAGGCGTTAGCCGCTAATTGTGCGGTGTTGCCAAAGGTATTTTGCCGCAATGCCGAAAAATCCCCTTGATTTTTCCGCGCAGATAAGCTATAATATAATTGTAGCATTTCCCGTGCGGCGGGTGTACCTGCCGGACGGCGCGCTGCGAAAAAACAAAGGATAAAGCCATACCCCCTGACGCCGAAAGCATTCTGAGGCGGAAGTGCGGACGCTTTCTGATATTGCCGCTCCCCGCACGGTGGGGAGTGCCGCGCATTGTATTCAGAGCCGCGTTCCCTTAAGGGGCGCGGCTTTTGGTGCGCTATGGAGATTTTTGAGCTTATAGACCGCCTTTACAGCGGCGGCACGCTTGCTGTTAGGGAATATGCGCGGCTTGTCGCGGGCTATTCGCCTAAGGCTGCGGAGTATGCCGCAGTACGTGCGGACGAGGTAAGGCGCAGGTATTACGGAAATACCGTATACATACGCGGGCTTATAGAGTTTACGAACTACTGCAGGAACGACTGCCTTTACTGCGGTATAAGGCGCAGCGCGCAGACTGCGCAGCGCTACCGCATGACGCCCGAGGAGATACTTTCGTGCTGCGATGAGGGCTACGCGCTCGGATTCCGCACGTTTGTGCTGCAGGGCGGGGAGGACGCGTGGTTTACGGACGAGCGGCTGTGCGGCGTTGTGCGCGCGATAAAGGAGCGTTTTCCCGACTGCGCCGTTACGCTTTCCGTAGGAGAGCGCTCCGCGGAGAGCTATGCGCGGCTGCGCGCGGCGGGCGCGGACAGGTATCTTCTGCGCCACGAAACCGCAAATAAGGCGCATTACGAGCGCCTGCACCCCGCGCAGATGTCGTTTGAGCGGCGCATGGAGTGCCTGCGGACGCTGCGCGCGCAGGGCTGGCAGGTGGGCTGCGGGTTTATGGTAGGCTCGCCGTACCAGACGGCGCAAACGCTCGCAGAGGACCTTAAGTTTATCGAGGACTTCCGTCCCGAAATGTGCGGCATAGGCCCGTTTATTCCGCACCACGCAACACCCTTTGCAGGGCACGCGGCAGGCTCTGCGGAGCTTACGATATACCTTTTGTCCATAGTAAGGCTTATTTCCCCGAATATACTGCTGCCCGCCACCACCGCGCTCGGCACGGCGCTTGCAGACGGCAGGGAGCGCGGTATACTCGCGGGCGCAAACGTAGTCATGCCGAATCTTTCGCCCGTTTCCAACAGAAAGAAGTACGACCTGTACGACAACAAGATATGCACGGGCGACGAATCCGCGCAATGCCGCAGCTGCCTTGAAAGAAGGCTCGCGGCAGTCGGCTTTCATACGGCAGTTTCGCGCGGCGACGCAAAGCCCCTTTAACGGCGCAGTCCATTCCAATGAGAATGTTCAGCATAATAATATTTACTGAGGGGGAAGTGTTCTGACCCCGAAGAAAGGACGTAACATGAGTAACTATGACCCCAAATCCCTGCGCGCGGACGAGTTCATCTCGCATGAGGAGATACTCGACACCCTGCGCTGCGCCGAGGAACACAAGGACGACCTTGCCCTTGTCGACAGTCTGCTAGAAAAGGCAAGACCGCAGAAAACCGCCAACGGCTGGCATTGCGAGGGGCTTACCCACAGGGAGGCTTCCGTGCTTCTCGCCTGTTCAGACCCCGTGCGCATACAGAAGATGTACGATATTGCCGAGGAAATAAAGCTTGCGTTTTACGGCAACAGAATAGTAATGTTCGCGCCGCTTTACCTGTCAAACTACTGCGTTAACGGCTGCCTTTACTGTCCGTATCACCTCAAAAACAAGCATATCCCGCGCAAAAAGCTCACGCAGGAGGAGGTGCGCGCGGAGGTTATAGCGCTGCAGGACATGGGCCACAAGCGCCTTGCGATAGAAGCGGGCGAAGACCCCGTGAACAATCCCATAGAGTACATACTCGAGTGCATACAGACGATTTACGGCATTCACCACAAAAACGGCGCTATACGCCGCGTGAACGTAAACATAGCCGCAACCACCGTTGAAAACTACCGCCGCCTTAAGGAAGCGGGCATAGGCACTTACATTCTCTTTCAGGAAACCTACAACAGGCAAAGCTACGAACACCTGCACCCCACAGGTCCTAAGCACGACTATGCCTACCACACCGAGGCCATGGACAGGGCGATGGAGGGCGGCATAGACGACGTTGGACTGGGCGTGCTTTTCGGGCTGGAAAGCTACCGCTACGAGTTTGCGGGACTGCTTATGCACGCCGAACACCTTGAAGCGGTACACGGCGTAGGGCCGCATACGATAAGTGTTCCCCGAGTAAAGCGCGCGGACGACATAGACCCCGGCGCGTTCGACAACGGCATACCCGACGAGATGTTTACAAAGCTTATTGCGTGCATTCGCCTTGCCGTGCCGTATACGGGCATGATAATCTCCACGCGCGAGAGCGAGCAGGTGCGCGAAAAGGCGCTTCAGGTGGGTATTTCGCAGATAAGCGGCGGCTCGCGCACGAGCGTGGGCGGCTACACCGAGGAGGAGCGCCCGCACGATACCGAGCAGTTTGACGTATCCGACCAAAGAACGCTATGCGACGTTGTTCACTGGCTCATGGACATGGGCTTTATCCCGTCGTTCTGCACTGCGTGCTACCGCGAGGGCAGAACGGGCGACCGCTTTATGAGCCTGTGCAAGGCTGGGCAGATTCAGAACTGCTGCCACCCCAACGCCCTTATGACGCTTACAGAGTTCCTTGTGGACTACGCCGACGAATCCACGCGCCGCACGGGCTTCGAGCTTATAAAGCGCGAGCTTGAGCGCATTCCGAGCGAAAAGGTGCGCGCCATAGCAAGCGCCCATATCGAGGACATAAAGAACTCAAACAGCCGCGATTTCCGCTTCTGATAACGCATAAATAATGAACGCGCCGCCGAATCAAAACAAAGCGGCGCGTTTTTTACAGTATGCAATTCTGCATTATTTTCGCCCCAAAGCGCAGTATGGTTGATTTTCTGTGTGGAATGTGATATAATTTAGTAGAGTTATTTGCCATTTGGGGGTGAGCCTTGCGTGCGGAGGATATGCGGCAACTGCTTTGCGGAGATAAAGGGCGGCAAATGCCGCGTATGCGGGTATTCCGAGCGTGCCGCGGGCAGCGCAGGGCTTAAGAAAGTAGGCTTCAACCGACTTAATGATAACATCGACGCGCTTGCAGGCAAGACCGAGCTTGAAACAGCGTGCCTTACAGGCTGCGGGCTTAAGAGCATAGAACCGCTGCGCGACAGCAAGCAGCTGAAAAATCTGTACCTTGTCGCTAACCGAATTACGGATTTGTCGCCGCTTTCGGGCTGCTATTTTACGGAGCTTTACGTGAATTACAACGAGCTTTCGGGCGGCGAGTGCTTTGATGGAATCTCGGTCATAAACTATCTTGCGCTCGACCATTCGGGGCTTACGCACGACGACCTTTTGTACATTCTGCGCAGCGTGAACGGCACGTACAGATATCAGTACACTTACGACCCCGACGACCCGTATTACGGCGAGGAAAGAGCGCGGTTTGACGACCTTTTGGAACTGGAGAACAAAACATCATGAAAACGCAGGAGCTGGAGGAAAGAATACGCCAAGAAGCGCTTTTCGACGCGGAGCTTATAGCGAATAACGCCGCGCCGACATTTTCGGCGTTTCTTGTGGAGTGCGCAGAGCGCGCGGAAATAAAGCGCTCGGATATCATCAGGGCGCTTAACGTTGACAGAAATTACGGCTACCGGCTTATTAACGGCACGCGTATGCCGGCACGGCCGCAGGTGCTGCGCATGGCGCTTTTGCTGCGGCTGGACGTAAGCTCCGCGCAGAAGCTGCAGAACCTTGCGGGGCGCGAGGCGTTCTATGTCCGCCGCCCCGAGGACGCGCGCGTGGTTTACTGTCTTGAGCATGATACGCCGTATGAAAAGGCGTGCGCGTTTGTCTGGGGAGAATAAAAAAGGGGACGGTTCAGCACCGTCCCTTCAGTTTGTCGAAAAATCTAATTTGCCCGCGTAGCGCGGATGCTTCGTCGGAAAACCCCCGTATGGGGGTTTCCCGACGGTATTAGCCCTTATACACCCCGAAAAATTCTTCGAGCGTAAGCCCGCTGTCGTGAACAAGCTTCGCCATGCTTTTGCCGAGGTAGCGCACGTGCCACGGCTCGTAAATGTAGCCTGTTATATCGCTCTTGCCCTTGGGGTAGCGTATGATAAAGCCGTACTTCCAGCAGTTTGCCGCGAGCCACTGCCCCTCGGGCGTATCCTCGTAGCTTTGCGAAAGCGAGGTTATGTCCATAGCAAGACCCGTCTGGTGTTCGCTCTGCCCGGGGAGCGCGGAGTAGGTGCGCGCCCTGTCGTAGCCGTCTATCGAAACCCAGTAGTCGAATACGCCCTTCTGCTTCTCGTAAGAGCGGAAGCCCGAAACTATGGTCATGTCGTAGCCCGAAGCCTCTTTCATCTTAAGGAATGCGGCGTAGGTGTCGCGCGTAAGACCGTCGCCGTAGTCCTCGGGCAGGTCGTATTCCTTGTTTACAAGGATAACTCCGCCCACGGTCGTAACGCCGTTTTCGGTGACGGGCGCGGGCGCTTTTATTTTAGCGCTTACCGTGCCAAGGCAGGTTATGTCGCTGAATTTGTCAAGCACCTCGAGCGTTCCGCTGCCCTTGACAACGCCCTTTTCGTTAAGGCGAAGCGTACCGCCGAGCGAGAGCGCACTGCCGCTCATAAGCTTTATCTTGCCGCTTATCGCCATTGCAGAGCCGTCGCAGGATACTATGTCGCCGCGCGCGTAAATGCTGCCGCCGTCCGCGCACTTTATCTTGCCCTCTACAATAAGCTTTGCGCCCTTGTTGATATAGAGCGCGCCGCCCTTTCTCACGTAAAGCACCGCGCCCTTTGGGATAACGGTGTCGCAGCTTATCGTAAGCCGCTTTTTTACGTTTGTAAGCCCCGTGAGCGTTTTCTGCGCGGGCGCGGCGGCAGTCACGGCAGGCTCTGCAAACGCCGTGCGGGAAATATCAGGCGCGGTAAACGACAGCCCCGCCGCCATTGCGGCGCACAGCAGCGTTCCAAGAGAAGCCTGTATTATCTTTTTCATATGAAACACCCCTTTAGTGAAGCAAGGCTTTGTATCTTCTGCAAATAATACCTTTTACAACGTGAAAAGGCTGCATTCATATACAAATTATACTATACTTCCGCGCGCTTGTCAATCGGTTTTTCATTTTTTACCAAGAATAATATCGAGCATTCTCTGCGGGTCGTCGAGAAATTGCTTTGTTATCTGATAGTGTTCGGTCTGCCTGTAGGATGTGGGCGTAACGCCGTTTTCATTGAAAAGCAGTATCTGCGCGTTCGGGTACGCCATAAGTATGGGGGAGTGCGTTGCTATGATAAACTGCGAGCCGTCGCCCACAAGCTCGTTTATAAGCGACAGCAGCGTAAGCTGCCGCACGGGGGAGAGCGCCGCTTCCGGCTCGTCCAGCAGGTACAGCCCGCCGCCGCGGAACGCGCTTATCACCGCAAGGAAGCTCTCCCCGTGGGAGCGGCTGTGCAGCGACTTTCCCCCTTGCATGGTAAGACTCCGCCTTTATTCTGTACTTGTGTTTGGCGAGGTGTTATCGGTTATCGTCCATTCGCCTGTTTTTACGTTTTGGGTAAGATAGAAGAATTGCTCCGTGCTGCCGTCGTCCAAAAAGGTTTTGGCGTGGTCGTACTCAACATAGTAGTTCGCCCTTACGACTACAAAGTGTTCGGCGAGATATTCGTCCGTCCAGCCCCGCGCTTTTGCAAGGTCGCTGCCCATATATACCGCTCTTACGCGCGCTGTTTCAGCTTCGTCTATTTTAATTTCGTCAACCCGCACGGTAATAGTGTATTCCTTGTCCGCCTGTCCCTCTATCGCGCTTTGTACGGTTTTTATCGGGTTGGGTGAGGTTTTTTGCAGCCACGGGTCGTATGGTCCGAACTCGTATGCGGCAAACCCGCAGAGCGCCAGCAGGGCTATCACGGCGGCAATCAGTATGGCGACTTTTTTAGGACTTTGGGATAAGCGTGTTTTATTGTAAGAAAGCGCTTCATCAACATATTTTGTATCAAGCTCGCTCATAGCGTCGGAAAAATTCCTTGCGTTCATACGAATACCTCTCTTTCTGCAAGATAGCTTTTCAGTTTTTTACGGATACGCGTAAGCCGAACGGAGATGTTTTTTTCCGTCAGACTCATAAGCTCTGCAATGTCTTTGCAGCTGTCGGCAAACCAGTAGCGGCGCATGAAAATAACGCGGTTCTCTGCGCTCAGCGTGTCCAGAAAGCTTTCAATGATACGGGCAAGCTCTTTCGCTTCAAACTCGGCTTCCACGGCGTTTGGGGCTGCAATGCAGGCTTCTATCTCCTCCAGAGCGACTGTGCAGCGGCTGCTTCGTTTGGCAGCTTCCTTTCTCCAATAGGCTTTCAGCGAAATGTTCCGCACGATTTTGAGTAGATAGGATAACAGCGGGTCGGGGCGCGCGGGGGGAATGGCGTTCCATGCGCCGAGATACGCGTCGTTTACGCACTCCTCCGCGTCCTGCCTGTCGCCGACAATGTTGTACGAGAGGTTGTGGCAGACCTTGCCGTATTTGCTGTCAAGCTCCCGCAGCCCCTGCTCCGACCGTTCAAAAAACAGTTCTATGATTCTTTCGTCGTCAATCATCATACTGCCTCCTTTCGGGCTTCACCCATATACTACGGTTTGGGCGGCAAATACTACATGAAATACGAAAAATTTGAGGGTTTTTCTGAAATAAGGGAACTTCTAAAAACCGGTTTGAAAAGGGAAAATGGGTAGAGTGTGCCGAATGCGATGAAAGCCGACGAAGTAAGGCTGTATGCCTTACGAGGAGGTTTGAAGAAGCAGTCGGTGCGCTATACACATTTTCACTCAAACAAGGTTTTTAGAGGTGACCATAATATTGTGCGTGCTTTACTGCATAATTTTGTTCACAAGGACTATTATAGCATAACATTTTGCTTTTTGCACAACTTTTCCGAAACATTTTCCGCTTTTTTCGTTAAAAAGCACCCGAAAATTCCTGCAACCGTTTTGCGCCAAACGCGGTATTATATATAACGCGGCTCGAAAACATAGCCGCGAAAAAACCTGCCATAAGTTCAATTCATTACCTCTTGATTTTTTTCGGCGCAGGTGTTATAATACGTTCATGCTGTGAAATCTTTGCGGCATTTGCCTGACATCGGAGGAAACATGGACTATATAACAAACATGGACGAGCTAATGAAACGGCTTGACGAAAAAAAGCCCGCTGCGGGGCGGCTTGTTACGGAAAACCCCACGCCCAACACGCAAAGGCTTTACGATTTTCTGCTTGAGTGCCGCGGAAAGCGCTATATTTCGGGGCAGCAGTACCTTTTTGAAAGCGAAATTGAGGACCTTGTGTATTACCGCGCGTGCGGGCGGCTGCCTGCGATACGCGGCTACGACTTTATGGGCATAGGCGGGCTTGCAGAGGGCTACGACCAGATAGAGCGCGCCTACGACTGGGCAAAGAACTGCGGCGGCATACTTACCATGTGCTGGCATTGGTACGCGCCCGACGATATGAGCGCCCCCGAAAAGGGTTCTTCCTTTTATTACAAAACTACCTCGTATTCCCACAAGACAAGCTTCGACATTGTTCGCGCCGCGCAGAGCGGAACGCCCGAGAACGCGTTCGTGCTGCATGAAATAGACCTTGTGGCGCAGGCGCTTAAGCGCTTTGAGCGCGAGGATATCCCCGTGCTGTGGCGGCCGCTGCACGAGGCTAACGGCGACTGGTTCTGGTGGGGAAACAGGGGAGAGGAAAGCGTTAACGCCTACAAATGGCTATGGTATACGATTTTCGACAGATTTATGAATTACCATAGACTTACTAATTTAATTTGGGTGTGGAATGGGCAGGATAAGAGCATGGCGGTCCACCCGAACACCTACGACATTGCGGGGCTTGACATATATGCCGAGCCGCCCGCGCATTCCTCCGAGGCGGAAAAATACCGCGAGCTTGCCGCGTATACCGCCGGAAAGCCGCTGGCGCTGTCCGAGTGCGGCTCTGTCCCCGACCCCGACCTTATGGCGAGGGACGGCGCGGAGTGGCTGTGGTGGCTGCCGTGGTGGGGAATGTTCGTGTACGAAACGGACGAAAACGGCAGACCCGTACTTGACGAAAGCGGAATGCCGCGCCCGAACCCGAAGTTCATGACCGAGGACTTCCTGCGGCGCGTTATGGGCGATGAGCGCGTTGTAACGCTGGACAGGATACCGTGGCGCTCGCCCGGGGCGAAGCTGCCGCAGCCGCTCAGAAAGGCGCTCGGTATAGATTAAGCAAACAGGACAGCCGCATGCGGCGTCTTGAAATAGACGGCGTAAAGCCGCAGAAGTTTTATGAAAGAGAAAGGTGAACACAAATGAAAAAAACAGTATTGACAGCTATTGTAATGTCCGCGCTTATGCTTAGCATTGCGGGCTGCAGCAACAACACGAGTTCCGACAGCAGCTCGTCTGCTTCCGCTACGTCCGGTGCAACCTCCTCGCCCGAGTCGGGTTCGGATACAAGCGAGCCTGCTTCCTCTGCACCCGAAACGAGCGAGCCTGAAACCTCTGCTCCCGCTGAAACGGGCGACGCTCAGCCCGAAAGCGGCAGGGCGGCAGTCCTTGGCGCGGCGGCTCTTAACGCTGACGAGTGGCCGAGCCTTGACATGATAAGCGACCCCGCCATCATCGAGGCGTACTTTGGCTTTAACGCAGACGATACGGAGGACTACTACCTCGCTATCCCTTTGGTAAGCGCTAATATGGAGGAGATAATCGTTGTAAAGCCCAAGGCAGGCAGCGAGGAGGCGGTAAAGACCGCTATTTTCGACCACATCACCAACGTTACCGAGAATATGTTCCTTTACCCCGGGCAGGAGGAGATAGCGGCGGGCGCTGTAACCGGCGAGACCCCCGACGGCTATATTTACGGCATAGTCCACAAGAACGGCGCTGACATTGCACAGACAATGCTCGCAGCGGAATAATCGAAATCAAAAGGAGATACTTAAGATGAAAAAAATCTTAGCTTTAGCGGCGGTATTATCCGCGCTCACACTTTCGCTTGCAGGCTGCACGGGCGGCGCAAGCTCAGATAATTCGGCAAGCTCGGATTCCGCGAGCGGCTCGGGCGAGCCTATGACGAGCGAGTCCCACGAGAGCGCGGCGACGGGCGGCGAGGACAGCGCCCCGAGCGATATCCTTACCGGCGAGACTTCGGGCGACAATAGCTCGGACGGCTCTGAAAGCGCCGAGAGAACGGCGGCTGCCCTTGGCGAGGCTGTAAAGAACGCAGTGGAGTTCCCCGCAATGGAGGACGCTAACGCGGACTTTGACGTTACCGACATTGAGGTAGTGGATTCGTTCTACTCCGTGAACCTTATGAGTCCGCAGCTTTATCGTATCGTAATCATTAAGCCCACCGAGGAAACAAAGGACGCGGCTGCAAAGAAAATCGAGGAGTACGCCGAGTATATGAAGACCGAGGCGGCGTTCTACCCCGACCAGGAGATTTCCGCGGCAGGCACGGTTAGCGGCGTTACGCCCGACGGCTTCTATTACGTTATTGTCCACGAGGACGGCGCAAAGGCTGAGGAAGCGCTTCTTTCCGCATAAACAAAACGCCATAAAACAACAGCGGGCGGCTCTGTTACGAGCCGCCCGTATTCTGTGCCTTGTATTGTCAGTTCATTACAAGCGCTGCCGCTTTCCAGCCGTCCGCCGTGTTCACGGCAAAAACCGTGTTGTCCGCAGGGTAGGTGAACGTTTCGCCCGCGTAGTAGACGTTGTGCTTGTAGCCAACGCGCACCGCAAAGCATTCGGCGGAGTACTGTGTTACGCGCGTTACCTGCTCGTCCGTAAAATCGTAGCCCGTGTGGTAGGTGTAGAACTGCCCCTCGTAGGTCTTAAGGTCGCTGTAAAGGCGCGTGTCCTCGGGGATATCGCGCGAAACTGTGGTAAAATAAACGTCGTTTGCAATGTAGCAGGAGTAAAGCTCAGAAAACTCGAGCGCGAACTTTTGCGCTTCCTCCGCCGCAGCCGCGTTTAGCGCGGGCAGCCCGCAGGAATACGCGCCGCCGCTGCGTTCAACGTCAAGCGCAGAGCCGTCCGCGGCGTACACGGCTACAGTAGGCTCGTACATAAGCCCATCTATCGTGTATGTGAGCATTTCGGGCTGCTGCGAAAGCCGCGTACCGAAATTTTCGGCTTCTTCTATAGGCGCAGCCGCGCAGGGCGTTCCCGCAAGAATGTCCATGCCGTTTACCCGCGCGCTGCACCCTGTGGGCAGGGTAACGGTAACGCTCACGTTCGTTTCGGGGTATACGCCGCTTACATTGTCAAGGCTGTAAATGTCAAGGTTGTACTGCGGGTCTTTGCCCGTTACCTTAAGCGACGCGAACGCGCACGGCTCGCCGCCGCAGCTTATCGTGTACACGGGCGCGTCCTTTGCGCTTTTCTTAAGGTTCTTTGCAAGGGTAAACTCGCCTGTAAATCGCTCGGAAAGCTGCTTATGCAGCAGCTCCTCGTTTTCGTAGGGGGAAATTTCACCCTCGACTCCCTCGTAAAGCAGCGAAAGGTCGCCGCCGTTGAGCGCTGCAGCTATCTCGTTGGTAACGTGGTATATCTGGCTCGCCTCGTAGCTCCTGAGAAAACCCCACAGCTCGCCAAGCCCCACCACGATTGCGGAGAGAGCCGCCGCAAGCAGCAGAAAGTATATCACATAAAATACGACTGAGCCTGTCTGTTTTGCGTGTGCTTTCATTGCGCGTCCTCCAAGCCCCTTACAAGTATTGCGGTACACATTTTGCGCAGTCCTATAAGGCTCGCGTTCTGGTTTATCATTTCGCCGTTGTAAATCATGCTTGTAGACGAGCCGCCGTCAAGGTTTGCGGCGTTCACCGCGCCGAAGTCCAGCATAACGTCGCGCACGTCCGCAAGGCTTGCGCCTATACTGTTGGACTGCCGCCCGTCTATTGTAAGCAGCAGCATTGCGCCGTCCGCGCGCTGGCCTATGGCGGTGCGGGGGTTAAGGCCGCTGCCGTCGCCCAGCGCCTCGACAGGCTCGCCGTTTACGATAAGTATAGGCCCGAACTTTACCGCGTCGCGCATACCCATGTCAACGGCTTCCTGCACGGTCATTTTGCCTACTACAAGCTTGTTTTCGTTGGTTATGCCTATCGTGTCCCATGTGTAGTACATGGGCGTTCCCCACAGCACCTCGCCGCCGGACATAACAATTCCCCACGGCTCTCCGCCCGTCATGTGGCCGGGGCGGTCGTCAAAGCCGCCGCCGTTTATCGCGCCCACTATGTTGTCGTAGCTGTCGTATATCTCGGGGAGCGTTTTGCCCTGCTCCGTCTGCCCGAACTTGCCAGAGATACCCACGAAAACGCGCGAGGGGTCGTACACTACCATCATCTTGCCCTTGAAGGTAGCGCCGCTCACGTCGATTATGTCTATCCCGTCGCCGTCGGGGTCGGTGGCGGGGTCTGCCTGCGCGGCGTTTTCGCCGTCGTCGTGCGTTGGAATCTGCACGAGCGTTGTGTCGGTGATGTCGGTAGTTTCCTTTATGGCGTTCTGCGCGGCTATTTCCTCAACCTGCGCCTTTGAGAGGAATATTTCGGGTATCCACTTTATCGCGCTTGTTTCGCGGCAGGAAATAACGAAGATATTGCGCGCCGTTTCGGACGGACCTTTCTCCATAACGTATACCACGCCGAAGAGTCCCGCGAGAATAGTAAGCAATATTGTAAAAAACACAAGCAGAATGCGCCTTATAACGCGCCCCGCCCTGCTTTTTTTCTTTTTGTAGCGCGGGGGATATTTTCTTCCTGCGGCGGTGTTTTCTGTCATTGTATCTCCTTTCACTTAGCGTAAACCCAGTCGCGCTGAATGCCGAAGCTTATAAAGAACAGCACGGTGTCCGCGGCAAGCTTGATAACGGTCTGCCACAGGTCGGCGTGCGCGCCCAGCAGGAACGACACCCCGCTTACGATAAGCGTTGAAGCCGCGAGCTGTCCCGCCGCAAGTATGTAGTAGCGCACCGCGGAGCGCTTTATGTCCATACCCGAGCGGAAAACGCGGCGGCGGTTGAGCATAAAGTTCGTAAACGAGGATATAACGCGCGCAAACGCGGTCGCCGCGAAAATGCGCAGCTCGTTATTCTCGCCGAAAAGCGGCGCGCAGAGCATATTAACAAGCGTAAACAGCCCTATGTCGATAAGCGAGCAGGCCGCGGAGCTTAGCATAAACCTGAATATAACGGCGTAAATCTTGATTGAATCCGTAAGCGGGTTAAAGTGCGAGCCGCTGTTGTTGTCGGAATATATCGTTTCAATGCGCACCTCGTCAAACTCGTAGCCCAAGCGCTTCATTTCAAGCAGCATATTCGTTTCGTACTCGAACCGCTCTCCGCCAAGCTCAATAAGCGCGGGGAGCATTTCTATCGGCAGCGCGCGAAGCCCCGTCTGCGTGTCGGTTATTTTTATGCCGCACAGCACGCGGAACACAAGGCTTGTTATGCTGTTGCCAAGTCGGCTTCTCGCAGGTACGTCCCTGCCGCTGAAGTCGCGCGCGCCAAGCACCGCCCTGCCCGTGCGCGACATCTGCTCTGCGCAGCGCAGTATGTCGGCGGGGGAGTGCTGCCCGTCGTCGTCGGTCGTTACAACGCCGTCGCAGTCGGGCAGGTTTTTTACTATGTAGGAGAAGCCCGTTTTCAGCCCGCGCCCCTTGCCGCGGTTTACCTCGTGGCGGAGAACGGTGCATTGCGGCATGGCTTCAAGCTCGGCGAATATCGGGGCGCACTCCGCGCGGCTGCCGTCGTTTACGACTATTATCCTCGGGAAGCCCTCTCCGACGAGCGCGCTTACTACCTCTAAAATGCGTTTTGTGGGATTCAGTGTCGGAATAAGTACGGGAACGTTCATTTTAAGTCGTGTCCTTTCGCCCTTTTGCGGGCAAAGAGTATAGCAAATCTTTACCCCTGCATTATAGCATATCATTTCCATTTTGTAAACAGATTTCGACAGATTGTAACCGATTTGTAATCTTCATGCAAAATGGCATTATTTTCGCGGTTTACGGTTACAATTTGGCGGGTTTTCTCAACAATTCGGGCGGAATAACTTGACAGAAAACTCACAAAAGAGTATAATAACAGAGATGTGCAGAAAATGTACTCATATATTTTAATGGAGGAACACTATGTCTGAAGAAAACAAGAACGAATCGGTAAAGGTAAAAAAGAGCGCGGAGGATATACTTGAAATAGTTATCGCGGTATTCCTTGGCATTACGGCGCTTGCAACGGCGTGGGCTTCGTGGATAGGTTCGCTGCACGGCGGCAATATGTCCACAAACTACACAAAGTCCAACAACCTTGCTTCTGACGGCAATGCGCGCTGGAACGAGGCTTCACAGGCGCTTATGCAGGATATGCAGATATGGAATCTTATCAGCGAATATCAGGTCGAGGTTATCTATGCGGATTCCGTAAACGACGAGGATAAGATGTACGAAAGCGCTTCAAAGATACTGTTTATATGCGCGGACAACCTTACGGAGGATATGGCGCAGTACATAGGCTATGATTTCGAGTTCGACCCCGACGGCATTATCGACTGGGTACTCAACGGTGAAACCGCGACCACAAGCCCCTTTAACGACGAGGAGTTCGTTGCCGCTTACTATGAGGACGCCGCAGCCGTTCTCGCGGAGAGCGAGACCGTTCTTAAGGAAGGGCAGGAGGACAACACCAAGGGCGATACCTTTAACCTTGTAAACGTCATTTACTCTGTCGTTCTCTTTATGCTCGGCATTGTCGGAACTTTCAGAAAGCTGCCCAACAGGTGGATAATAACGGGCGTTGCAATTGCGGGCTTCCTGTTTGCAACTATCTATATGTTCACTATCCCTATGCCGACAGGGTTCAGCATTGCAAGCTTCTTCGGCGGCTGATAAGGAGGACTTATATGAAGAAAAGACGTATTTTATGCGGCGTACTTGCGGCTGCCTGCGCATTTTCAATGAGCGGCTGCTTTGATATGCCCCCCGAGGATTATATCGATGACACGACTGAAACCACGGATAGTGTTTCGTCCGTACCCGCAGACGGCGGCAGCGAGCCTTTGAAGCTTACAGGTTCGAGCGGCACGCGCATTTCGCTTGAGAACGACTCCCTCAAGATAACGCGCCGCACCCGTACCGAAACCGCGCCCATGGGCGAGAGCGGCTGGACTATCATGGTATACCTTTGCGGTACGGACCTTGAGTCCGCCTACGGCGCTGCGACGAGCGACCTTTACGAGGCGCTCAGCGCGCAGTACAGCGACGATGTTACGCTGATATTCCAGTCGGGCGGCACGGATGGCTGGCAGTGCGGCATTTCCTCGGACACGCTCGGGCGCTACGTTATGACGGACGGCGACATTGAGCTTGTGGAGGAGCTTCCCGCAGCAAGCATGGGCAGCGCGGACACGCTCGCTTCGTTCGTTTCGTGGGGCGTGCAGAACTACCCTGCGGCGAACATGGGGCTTATTTTCTGGAATCACGGCGGCGGCAGCATAAGCGGCGTGTGCTTTGACGAGCTTAACGACTCCGACAGCCTTTCGCTGCGCGAGATAGACCGGGCGCTCAACTCCGTTTACGACCGGATGACCGACAAGTTCGAGTTCATAGGCTTTGACGCGTGCCTTATGAGTACGCTTGAAACGGCGAATATCCTCGTTCCCTACGCAAACTATATGTTCGCTTCTGAGGAAACCGAGCCGGGCGGCGGCTGGGACTACACGTCGCTGTTCAACTTCCTTGCGGAAAACCCCGACGCTACGGGCGCGGAGCTTGGCGCTTTGCAGTGCGACAGCTACTACGAGCATTGCATAGATAACGGCGATTCGCTCGGCACTACCTTTGCGATTACCGACCTGTCAAAGGTGGACGCGCTTGTTACGGCGTTCAACGATACCGCAAAGGAGCTGTACGAGAGCGGCAGCATAAACGGCATTGCCCGCGCGATAAACAGCGTTGACAACTTCGGCGGCAACACCCGCTCGGAGGGCTACACCAACATGGTGGACTTAGGCGGCATTCTTTCTGCGGTAAGCAGCTACGCGCCCTCTGCAAGCGCAGCGTTAAACGCGCTTGACGAGGCTGTTGTAAGCATAGTAAACGGCACTCTCCACGCGGACGCACGCGGGCTTTCGGTGTACTTCCCGCTGTCTGTTCAGGGTACGGAGGAGCTTTCTATCCTTGCGGACATCTGCCCCAGCACATATTATCTCGCCCTTGTTGACGCAATTGCGTACGGCACAACGGGCGGCGACGTGCTGAATTACATCAACGACTCCATTTCGTTCGACGCTGAGGATATCTGGGACACCGATTACTCCGCGTACGACGATATCGGCACGAACTCCGACGGGTTTGATTCCGCGGAAAACTGCGGCATGGGCGTAACCTCCGTGTACTTTGACGAGGACGGCGTTTACACCGTAACGCTCGAGGATATGGACATATTCTGCTTTGCGGCGTGCAGCGTGTTCCTTGTAAGCGACGAGGGGTCTTACGTATACCTCGGCGAGGACGACGACGTTATCGTTGACTACGACGCAAAAATGCTTCAGGACAACTTCGACGGCTCGTGGCTCACGCTTGACGGGACGATTCTCCCCATAGAGGTGGTGAGCGTTACCGACAAGGTAAGCGTTTACACCTGCCCGATAACGCTCAACGGCAAGCCCACGAACCTTCGCGTTGAGTACGACTGGGCGACGGGCGAATGGAGCATTGCGGGCGTATGGGGCGGTATCGACAGCGAAACGGGTATGGCTTCGCGCGATACTGCCGAGCTTAAGACAGGCGACGTTATAGCGCCCGTTTACACCTTTGTTTACCCCGACGGCACTACCGAGGACGTTGACGAAATCGAGATAAACTACGTCGAGGGCATGACGCCCGAATACGGCGCGCTTGCCGCTTCCGACTACAGCTACTCCATGACGCTCTACGACGTATACGGCAACAGATACTTCACGGAGTATGTAACGTTCACGGTTAACGAGGACGGCTCTATCTACTTCTACGAGGATGAGCTTGACCTTGAAGCCTACGGCTGATAGCGCAACATAACAAAGCTGCGGCGCTCATTGCGAGTGCCGCAGTATTTTTATGCAAGCTTGTCGAAACGCTCCAGCGCGTTTGCTATGATTGCCGTGACCGTTTGTATAAGCGACGAGAGCGACTGCCGCTCCTGCGGCTTAGCCGCGCTGCGCTGTCCGTGCGCGGGCGTATGGTCCGCCCCGTGATGACGATTTTAAGCGGGAAGCGCTGCGAACAGGGGAATGAAATCTCATTGCCCTGAAGCACGGGCGCGCCACAGGGGAAATTCTCCGCGCATATCATTGAGAAAAGCTGCTCCTCCGTCAGCCTTTCCGTTGAACGACATTTGTTGTATACCGATGTAAATGACCGAAAGAGTCTCAATTTATCGCTTCCTTTCCATATAATTTCCACGCTTCTGTAACCAACCAACTAAGGCAATACCGCACAAAGATTGTGCGTGTATTGCGCAGTCAGATTTTTCGTCAGATTGTACAATGAGGACGACGCAAGGCTGACGCCTTGCTAGGACGAATTGTGCAAGATGACGGAAAAGATGCAAGCAAGACACGTACAAAATCCAATAAATGGTCTTTGTGCGGTGTTGCCCTAAGTCTATTTTAATACGATAAAGTGCCAAAGTCAAGCGAAACGGCAGAATTGTCGGTCAAACGCGCCAAATTGTCGCAAAATAACACCGCGCGAATGTTGGCGGCGCAAAAACAAAAGCCGCCCGAAAAACGGACGGCTCTTGCAGTATGCAGTCTTAAATTACGGTGTGCGCGTGGCGGGTGACGTGGCAGCCTATGTTTACCGCCACGGGAAGCCCCGCTATATGCGTGGCGCTCTTTTCAATGTTCACGCAAAGCGCCGTTACAGTCCCGCCAAAGCCCTGCGAGCCTATGCCGAGCTTGTTTATTTCCTCGAGCATTCTCTGCTCCATATCTGCGTAGCGCTTTTCGGGGTGGCGCGCCGCAACGTCGCGGCAAAGCGCCTTTTTCGCGAGAAGCGCGCTGTACTCAAAGTCGCCGCCAATGCCAACGCCCACTATTATCGGCGGGCAGGGGTTGCTGCCCGCAAGCGAGGCGGTTTCCTTTACAAACGCCACTATATCGTCCTCGCTCGCGGACGGCGTGAACATTTTAAGGCGGCTCATGTTTTCGCTGCCAAAGCCCTTTGGCGCGGCGGTAAGCTCTATTTTGTCGCCCGGGACTATGCGCGTATGTATAACGGCGGGGGTATTGTTGTTGGTGTTAACGCGCTCCAGCGGGTCGCCTACTATGGAAAGACGCAGCCTGCCCTCTACATAGCCCTTTGCAACGCCCGCGTTCACCGCGTCCTCGAACGCGCCGCCCGTAATATGCACGTCCTGCCCTACCTCCGCGAAGATAACGGCCATTCCCGTGTCCTGACAGATGGGCACGCCGAGACTGTCCGCGCATTCAAGGTTTTCTATAAGGTCGCCCAGAACGCTGCGGCATACGGCGCTTTCCTCCTTTGCCTGCGCGCATTCTATGCAGCGCCTTGTGGCTTCGGGCAGGTGAAGATTAGCCCTTACGCAAAGCTCTGCTACGGCTTCAGTTATTTCAGCAGCATTTATTTCTCGCATTTCATTATTCCTTTCATGGGGTTGTGGTTCGCGCCCGTGCGGAGCGTTTGTGCGCGGCGCTTGCTTTGTTGTATGCGCTTTCGCCGCGCGTCAGTCCGCCTTGAACGCTTCCTTTCCGTTTACGAAAACGAGCTTTGGCGTTACGCGCAGGTCGAGCGGGTCGCCGTCGAAAAGCGAAAAGTCCGCGTCCTTGCCGGCGGCTATAGAGCCTAAGCGGCCGTCAACGCCGATTATTTCGGCTGCGGTAATGGTTATCGCGCGCAGGGCGGTTTCGCGGTCAAGCCCGCCGCGCACGGCGAGCGCCGCGGTAAGCGGCAGGTACTGTATCGGCGTTTCGGGGTGGTCGGTGCAGATAGCGAAGCGTATGCCGTTTTTGTGGAGAACTGCGGGCGTCGTTATTTCGTGGTTGTGAAGCTCGGGCTTGCCCCTGTCGCCGAAAAGCGGTCCTACTATTACGGCGGGGGAGTCCTCCGCAAGCTCGTCGGCAATTACCGCGCCGTCCGTGCAATGGATAAGCACATAGTCGAGCGAAAACTCCTTTGCAAGGCGTATCGCCGTGAAAATATCGTCCGCGCGGTGAACGTGAAAGTGCGCTTTAAGCGGGTGTTCCTTGCCGAAAAGCGGCAGCAGCGCCTCGCATTTCGCGTCGTAGTCGGGCAGGGAAACCTCGTCGTCCGTACCCTTAAGGCGCTCATATTCCTCAAGGTCGTCGCGGTAGCGGCGCGCCTTTGTAAGCTGCTCGCGTATTATCGCGGCTACAGCCATGCGCGTTACGGGCGTTTCGTCGCGGTCGTTATAGGTGTTTTTCGGGTTCTCGCCAAGGGCGAATTTTATTGCGCAGGGGGATTGCACTACAAGCTTGTCCACGCGCTTAGAGCCGTGCGTTTTCATCACAAGAAAGCTGCCGCCCACGGGGTTTGCGCTGCCTACTCCCGTGCAGACCGACGTAACTCCCGCCTGCACCGCGTCGGTATAGCAGCGGTCGAGCGGGTTTATGCTGTCTATAGCGCGCAGCTGCGGGGTAGAGGGGTCGGTGTCCTCGTTGCCGTCCTCGCCCTCGAAGCACAGGCTGTCCTCCCACATACCTATGTGGCAGTGCGCGTCGATAAACCCGGGGTACATCGTAAGCCCGTGCGCGTCGATAACCTCGCCGCCGTCGGGGGCGTAAGCGCTCATTTCGCCGATTTCGGCGAATTTGCCGTCTGCAATGCGTGCAAAGCCGCTTTCGATAACGCGCCCCTCCATTGTTCCTATTTTTGCGTTGATTATGGTCATATTTTTCCGTTTTCCTCAAAGTATTGCGAAAGTTTAACGATTTCCTGCACTATAACGCGGTCCGCGCCGTTGCCGTTTACCATGCAGGCGCTGTTGCGGCGGTAGATTTCCGCGCGCTTTTCGTAGAGCGCGCGCAGCTGTTCGGGCGTGTTCTGCATTACCAGCGGGCGGTTGCGGTCGCCCTTTATGCGCGAATAGCACACCTCGAAGCTTGTGTTTATGTACACGCACAGCCCGCTTTCGCGCGCGTATTCCGCGGTGCGGTCGTTAATGAGCGCGCCGCCGCCCGTAGCCACAACGTTCCCGCCCGAAAGCTCGCGGATATAGCGCGCTTCAAGCTCCCTGAAATGCGGCTCGCCGAACTGCTCGAAAATCTGCGGGATAGTCAGCCCCTCGCGCTGTACGATGTACTTGTCAAGGTCGATGAAATCGCGCCCCAGCCGCTGCGACAGCATTCTGCCGATGTGACTTTTGCCGCAGCCCATAAAGCCGCACAGGTATATGGAAAGGCTCATACAAGCGCCTCCATGTCGGAGATAAGTCGGTCGATATCCTCCTTTTTATAAGAAGCGCCGTCCCATATCTCGTGCGCCGCCACAGCCTGCAAAACAAGCATAGCCATTCCCGTCATTGCAGCAGCGCCCTTTTCGCGCGCGGTTTTTGCAAGCAGCGTAACGCTCGGGTTGTACACCGCGTCAAATACGTGTTTCACGCCGTCAAGCACCTCGGGCGCGCAGGGCATTCTGTCGGTTTTGGGGAACATTCCCACGGGGCAGGCGTTTACAAGCAGGTCGAAGCGCGCGCCGCCCAAATCGTCCGCAGAAAGCCCCGAGCCGCTTATCTGCGCGGTCTTAACGGAAGCGTCGGGCTTCATTTCGCGTATCTCGCGCACTACCTCGTCCGCGAGAGCCTTGTCGCTCGGCAGGTGCGCTATGGTAAGCCGCCCGCCCGAAAGCGCCGTTTCTATAGCCATCATGCGCCCCACGCCGCCGCAGCCTATCAGCAGCACGTCGGAGCAGAGCGAAGCGCCCAGCATTTCAATGGATTTCGTGAAGCCCAGCACGTCCGTGTTGAAGCCCTCGGAGCGCTCGCCGTTCTTAACGCAGTTTACGCTGCCGTAGCGCTTAGCGCCGTCGGACAGGGAAGCGCAGAACAGGATTATGCCCACCTTGTGCGGGATAGTGATGTTAAAGCCGTCAAGCGAGCGCAGCAGCGGGTAATTGCTTTCAAGCTCCTCGGGCGCAATGTCGTAGAGCTTGTATTCCACGGTTTCGCCGCTAAGCTCGAAAAGGCGCGTGTGTATCTGCGGCGAAAGCGAATGCCCGAGCGGGTGACCGATAAGTCCGAATTTTCTCATGTCGCGCCTCCTTATGCCTTAAGCGCCGCGAGCGCCTTGTCAAGCGTTTCGCAGTTCTCAATGTTATAGGCGCGTGCGGTGCGCCACGTCTTTTTAACAAGACCCGTAAGCACCTTGCCGGGACCTAGCTCAACGTAGGCGTCAATACCGTCCGCGTTCATCGCTTCAAGCTCCGCGACAAAGCGCACGGGCGAGCATATGTGCGCGGAAAGGTACGCGGGCATATCCGCGAAATCCGTAAGGCGCTTTCCGTAGAGGTTAGAGTAAAACGCGCAGTTAGGCTGCGCAAAGGTAAAGCCCGCAATCGCTGCCTTGTACTCCTCCGCAGCGCCCGCCATAAGCTTTGTATGGAACGCAGCGGACACCGCAAGCTTCACCGACCGCTTGCCAAGCTCCGTGAGAGCAGCGCACGCGGCGTCTACAGCGGCGGCCTCGCCCGCAATAACGGTCTGCACGGGGCAGTTGTAGTTTGCGGGCGCGACAAAGCCGTCCACCTGCGCGCAAATCTTTTCTATCGTTTCATTGTCGCAGCCTATTACCGCCGCCATAGCGCCGCTGCTGTTCTCCGCAGCCTTTGCCATAGCCTCGCTGCGAAGCTTTATCGCCTTGTATGCGCTTTCAAGGGAGAGCATTCCGCTTGCGTACATTGCAGCGTACTCGCCGAGCGAATGCCCCGCGACAGCCGCGTTTTCAATGCCGTTTTCGCGCGCGGCGGTAAGCGCTAAAAGCGATACCGTGAATATAGCGGGCTGCGAGAGCCGCGTCTGCGCAAGCTCCTCGGGGGTGCTGTCGCAAAGCCGCTTCATTATATCAAAGCCCATTATGTCGCTCCCGCACTCGAGTATTTCGCGCGCAGCGCCGTATTTCTGCGCGATATCCGCGCCCATTGAGGGGTACTGCGAGCCCTGTCCCGAAAATAAAAACGCCGTTT
This sequence comes from uncultured Oscillospiraceae bacterium, assembly GCA_934462925.1. Taxonomy (GTDB): domain Bacteria; phylum Bacillota; class Clostridia; order Oscillospirales; family Ruminococcaceae; genus CAG-115. The sequence goes on from CAKSIT010000003.1 coordinate 109,064, forward strand.
TCATAAATAGTTGTCCTCCGTATTTTTTTGCCGCCCGCCCTCGCAGAAAAATTTTTTTGAAATACCTGCGACCACACGCGCGTTTTTTTGTCTATCTAGGTGAAAAGCTGTTGACAAAACCCGCCCGATACAGTAAAATATAAAGTGGCGTTCTGTTGCAGACATATCACCGAATATCCCGTACGGGCGGAAAATCCGCCCACGAGTATATTATACATTATTATTGAAATAAAATCAAGGAGATTTTTTAATGAGCGGAATCGAAATTATCGGGACAGGAAGCTACGTCCCCGAATTTGTTGCGGATAACGACAAGTTTTCCGAGTTTCTGGACACCTCGGACGAGTGGATTTACCCTCGCACGGGTATAAAGCAGCGGCATATCCTCACGGACAAGCCAAACTACTTTATGGGCGCAAAGGCGGCTGAAAGCGCGCTTGAAAACGCGGGAGTTGCCGCTGCGGATATCGACCTTATCATAGTATCCACCTGCACGCCCGACTTTTTCTACCCGTCCATGGCGTGCCTTATCCAAAAGCGCATAGGCGCGGGCAACGCCGCGTGCTTCGACGTGAACAGCGCCTGCACGGGTTTTATCACGGCGCTTGACGTTGCGCACAAGTACCTGAGTGCGGGCGTGTACAAAACAATTCTCGTAGTATCGAGCGAGCGCCTTTCGGGTCAGATTGACTACACCGACCGCTCCAACTGCATTCTTTTCGGCGACGCTGCGGGCGCGTGCGTTGTAAGGCGCTCCGAGGGGAGCTTCTATTCGTTCCTCGGCGCGGCGGGCGACGAGTTCGAGAGTCTTTACTGCAAGATAAACTACAACTCCAACTGCCCGTTCTTCACGTCTATGGACGATTTTTACGGCGGGCGGTTCGACACGTTTGCAAAGAACAACTGCCTGCAGATGGACGGTCACGCGGTATACAAGTTCGCGTGCAACGCAATGGCGGACGCTGTGCGCAACGTTCTTACGCAAAGCGGCGAGGGCGTAGACGACATAGGGCTGCTCATACCCCATCAGGCGAATATCCGCATTATCAACAAGTCTGCGGAAATGCTCGGAGTACCCTCCGAAAAGGTATATTCCAACATAGAGCGCATGGGCAACGTTTCAAGCGCGTGCATTCCCATTTGCCTTGACGAGGCGCGCCGCGCAGGCAAGGTAGAAAAGGGGACGAAACTCTGCCTTGTGGGCTTTGGCGCGGGGCTTACCTACGGTGCGATTTATATGCAGGTATAATTTTCCTGTCGATGACAACAATAGAGTACAGAAATATAGGGGCGACCCTTGAAAGGACAGAATCATGGCTAATTTGAACAAAACGGCGCTCATCACGGGTTCGGGGCGCGGGATAGGCGCGGCAGTCGCAAAGCGGCTGGCGCAGGACGGCTACAACATCGTTATCAACGAGGTTTCGCAGGAGGCGCTGGACACCTACGGCGCGCAGACCGCGGAGGAATGCCGCGCGTTTGGCGTCCGTGCGGAAACCTACGCTGCGGACGTATCCGACAGCGCGCAGTGCGAGGCGATGGTAAAGTGGACAAAAGAGCAGTTCGGCTCGCTTGACGTGCTTGTAAACAACGCGGGCATAACCCGCGACGGGCTGCTGCTGCGCATGAGCGACGAGCAGTACGACAGCGTTATCCGCGTAAATCAGAAGTCCGTATTTAACATGACGAAGTTTGCGGGCGCGGTAATGCTCCGCCAGAAAAGCGGCAGGATAGTGAACCTCGCTTCCGTCGCGGGACTTTACGGCAACGCAGGGCAGATAAACTACTCCGCTTCAAAGGGCGCTGTAATCGCCATGACAAAGACCACCGCCAAGGAGCTTGGCAGCAGGGGCATAACCTGCAACGCCGTAGCGCCCGGTTTTATACAAACGCCCATGACGGATAAGCTCACCGAGGAGCAGCGCGCGGCGGTTCTCGCGCAGATAGCCATGAAGCGGTACGGCCGGCCCGAGGAGATAGCGGGCGTTATCTCGTTCCTGTGCAGCCCCGACGCGTCGTATGTAACGGGGCAGGTAATCGAGATAAGCGGCGGACTTAGTATGTAATTTTGGCAACGGAGGATTTACACTATATGGACAGACGAGTTGTTATCACGGGACTTGGGGCGCTCACTCCCTGCGGAAACTCCCCCGAGGCGCTCTGGGAGAGCCTTATGGCGGGCAGGCACGGCTTTACGCTTGAGCCGTGGTTCGAGCGCGAGCCTGAAACGCTGAACGTTGTGGCGCGCGTAAAGAACTTTGACCCGTCGGAGTATTTCGACAAAAAGGAGCTTCGCCGCAACGACGTTATAACGCAGTACGCGGTTTACTGCGCAATGCAGGCTCTTAAGGACGCAGGCACGGACCTTAAGGACATCGACCCGTACCGCGTGGGCGTTGTTATAGGCAGCGGTATCGGCGGTATATGCACCACTGAGGAGGAAATGGCGAACTACCGCGAGCATGGCAGCAAGAGAGTGTCGGTGTTTACAATAACAAAGATGATAGGCAACATGGCTGCGGGCGTTGTCGCGATAAAGACGGGCTTTAAGGGCAGCAACTTCTGCGTTACTACGGCGTGCGCAAGCGGTACGCAGTCTATAGGCGAGGCGTTCCGCTCCATAAAGCACGGTTACCTTGACGCGGCGCTCTGCGGCGGCACGGAACACAGCGATATCGGCTTCTGCTACGCTTCGTTCAACAACATGAAGGCGCTCACGCGCTCTACGGACGTTGACAGGGCTTCCATTCCGTTCGACGCGGAGAGAAGCGGATTCGTACTCGGCGACGGCTGCGGTATTCTCGTGCTTGAGGAGTACGAACACGCAAAGGCGCGCGGCGCGAAAATCTACGCGGAGATAGCGGGCTACGGCTCTACCTGCGACGCGTACCACGAAACAAGCCCCGACCCCGACGGCATGGGCGGCGCAAAGGCTATGGAGCTTGCGTACCTTGAAGCGGGAATGAAGCCCGAGGAGATTAACTACATCAACGCGCACGGCACGTCCACCCACCTTAACGACGCTACGGAAACAAAGGCGGTAAAGCTCGCTTTCGGCGGCCGCGCAAAGGACATTGCGATAAACTCCACCAAATCCATGACGGGACACCTGCTCGGCGCTGCGGGCGGCGTTGAAGCCGTTGTCACCGCGCTTTCGATAAAGAACGGCATGGTTCACCAGACGCTTGGGTACAAGACCCCCGACCCCGAGTGCGACCTCGACTACGTTACGGAGGGCGCGCGCAGCATGGAAATAACGGGCGCGCTCAGCAACTCGCTGGGCTTTGGCGGACACAACGGCTGCATATGCATGCGCCCCGTCAGGGACTGACAGAAAGGAGCTTCATAAATGAATCTCAAGGAAAAGGAAACCCGACCGATAGAGGATACCATCGAGTGCATAGAAGCGCTCGCCAAAATAGTAAAGGATAACGACCTCGGCAAAATCAAGATAAGCACCGAGGACATCGACATTGTGATAGAGGGCAGACCCTGCCCGCCCCCGCACGAGCCGCCCATGCCCGTATTCGCGGCGGGCGCAGCTCCCGCGCAGGGCGCAGCGGTAGCAGTAGCGGCAGCCGCGGCAGCTCCCGCCGAGCAGGAGGAGCGCGGCAATATCGTTAAAAGCCCCATTGTCGGCACGTTCTACGCATCTCCCTCGCCCGACAAGCCCGCGTTTGTAAAGACGGGCGACAGCGTTAACGCAGGCGATGTTGTGTGCATTATCGAGAGCATGAAGCTTATGAACGAGATAAACAGCGAGTTCAGCGGAAAGGTAGCCGAGATTTATGTGAATAACGGCGAAACCGTTGAGTACGGACAGAAGCTTATGAGGATAGAATGACATTAAGGAGATAGTATGACGCTCAATCTTGAACAGATAAAAGAGATAATCCCGCACCGCGACCCGTTTCTGCTGATAGACGAGGTAACGGAGCTTGAGCCCGGCGTAAGCGTTACCGCAAAAAAGTACCTTAAGCCCGACGAATACTGGTTTAAGGGGCATTTTCCCAATCAGCCGATAACTCCCGGAGTGCTTATGATAGAAATGCTTGCGCAGGCGGGCGCTGTGTGCGCGCTTTCGCTGCCCGAAAACAAGGGGAAGATAGCGGTGTTCGCGGGCATTGACAAGGCGCGGTTCAGAGGGCAGGTGCTGCCCGGCGACACGCTGGAGCTTCACGTTGACATGACCAAAAAGGTAGGCCCTGTCGGCTTTGGAAGCGCCGTTGCAAAGGTCGGCGGCAAGCGGGTAGTGACCGCTGAAATATCCTTTGCCGTGGCTGAACCCAAGCCCGAAAACGCTTGACACAGGGAGCTGACATAAATGTTTAATAAAATCCTCATAGCCAATCGCGGCGAGATTGCAATAAGGATTATGCGCGCGTGCCGCGAGCTAGGGATAAAGACTGTAGCCGTCTATTCCGAGGCGGACAGAACTGCGCTTCATGCGCAGATAGCGGACGAGGCGGTGTGCATAGGCCCTGCGGAGTCCAAAAACAGCTATCTTAACACAAAGGCAATAATCGCCGCGTGCGAGATAACCCATGCGGAGGCGATTCACCCGGGCTTCGGCTTTCTGTCGGAAAACGCGGACTTTGCGCGGCTTTGCAGAAAGTGCGGGCTTGTGTTTATAGGACCGAGTCCCGAGGTAATGGACGCCATGGGCGACAAGGCTAACGCAAAGCAGACCATGCGCGGCGCGGGCGTTCCCGTAATACCGGGGTCTGAGGGCGTTGTAAAAACGCTTGACGAGGCGCGCGAGGTTTGCGCGCAGATAGGCTACCCCGTTATGGTAAAGGCCTCCGCGGGCGGCGGCGGGCGCGGCATTCGCCTTGTTAAAAGCGAGAGCGAGCTTGAGCCGCACTTCCTGTCCGCACAGCAGGAAGCGCTGCAATTCTTTGGCAACGGCGACCTTTATATCGAAAAGTTTATTGTAGACCCGCGCCACATTGAGATACAGCTGCTCGCGGACAACTACGGCAACGTGGTTCACCTTGGCGAGCGCGACTGCTCGCTTCAGCGGCGCAACCAGAAGGTTCTTGAAGAAAGCCCCAGCCCCATAATGACCGAGGAGCTGCGTGAAAAGATGGGCGCTGCCGCAGTAAGCGCTGCAAAGGTAAGCGGCTATCAGAACGCAGGCACGATAGAGTTCCTTGTGGACGCGGACAGGAACTTCTACTTTATGGAGATGAACACGCGCATACAGGTTGAACACCCCGTGACCGAGTTTGTAACGGGCATAGACCTTGTAAAGGCGCAGATTCGCATTGCCGCAGGGGAGAAGCTGTGGTTCTCGCAGGACGACGTACACCTGAGCGGACACGCGATAGAGTGCCGCATAAACGCAGAAGACCCGCGCAGAAACTTTATGCCCTGCCCCGGCACGATAAACGCGATACACGTACCCGGCGGCTTTAACGTGCGCATAGACAGCGCGGTGTACGCAGGGTATCAGATAACGCCCTACTACGACAGCATGATAGCAAAGCTGCTTGTAAAAGCGCCCACGCGCGAGGAAGCGATAATGAAAATGCGCGTTGCGCTCTCGGAGTTTATTATAGAGGGCGTTGAAACGAACATCGACTTTCAGCTTGCGCTGCTTAAGGACGAGGATTTTGAAAAGGGGAATTTCGACATCGGATTCCTTAATAGAAAGAATATTATGGGGGAGTGAGCTGAATGCCGTTAGAGGACCTTTTTAAGGTGGTTAAGGCGCGTTTTCTCGACGAGCAGCCCGAGCCTGCGCAGGAAAAGGACGTGGTTATCCCGCACGACCTGCTGTTCAAATGCCCGCGCTGCGGCGGCGTTGTTTACAACGAGGAGTTCGAGAACGCGATGAAGGTATGCCCCAAGTGCGGCTACCACGCGCGCCTTACATGGCGCGAGCGGCTCGACCTTACCGCGGACAGGGACAGCTTTATCGAGCTTGACGCGGGGCTGAAGCCGCTCAACCCGATAAACTTCCCGAAGTATGAGGAAAAGACTGCGAAGCTGCAAAGCCAGTGCGGCATAAACGACGCCATTGTAACGGGCGAATGCACGATTCGCGGCTACCGCTGCGTTATAGGGATAATGGACAGCCATTTTATGATGGCGAGCATGGGCAGCGTTGTCGGCGAGAAGATAACGCGCGCGTTCGAGTACGCGACGGAGCGCGGGCTGCCCGTGGTTATGTTTACGGCGTCGGGCGGCGCGCGTATGCAGGAGGGCATAATCTCCCTTATGCAGATGGCGAAGACCAGCGGCGCGGTAAAGCTCCACAGCGACGCGGGCGGGCTTTACATTGCCGTCATGACCGACCCCACGACGGGCGGCGTTACGGCTTCGTTTGCCAGCCTTGGCGACATAATCATTGCAGAGCCTAAGGTGCTTATAGGCTTTGCGGGACGGCGCGTTATACAGGACACGATACATCAGCGGCTTCCCGACGACTTCCAGAGCGCGGAGTTCCAGCTTGACTGCGGCTTTGCGGACATGATAGTCGAGCGCGGAATGATGCGCAAGCGTATCTCCAACATACTTAAGCTGCACGGCTTTCCTAAGGAGGTGGCGGCACGATGAACAAGCTTTCCGCGACAGAGCGGCTTGAAATAATCCGCCACAAGGACAGACCCACCGTAAACGACTATATCCCCGCCATGTTCACGCGGTTTATGGAGTTTCACGGCGACAGGCTTTTCGGCGACGACCACGCGATAATCGGCGGCATAGGGTATCTGAGCGACACGCCCGTTACCGTTATAGCGCAGGTAAAGGGCCGCACGCTTGAAGAAAACAAGCGCAGCAACTTCTCCATGCCGCACCCGGAGGGCTACCGTAAGGCGCTGCGCCTTGCGCGGCAGGCGGAGAAATTCCACAGACCCGTTATATGCCTTGTGGACACCCCCGGCGCGTTCTGCGGCATAGACGCGGAGAAGCGCGGGCAGGGCGAGGCGATAGCGCGCAACCTGTACGAGTTCATGACGCTGCGCACGCCGATAATATCGGTGGTGCTTGGCGAGGGCGGCAGCGGCGGAGCGCTCGCGCTTGCCGTGTGCGACGAGCTTGCAATGCTCGAAAACGCGCTTTACAGCGTTATTTCGCCGCGCGGCGCAGCTTCTATCCTGTGGAAGGACGGCACAAAGGAAAAGGAAGCCTGCGAGCTGCTTAAGATAACCGCCGAAAACCTTGCGGACTTCGGCGTGTGCGACAAGATAATCCCCGAGCCCGAGGGCGGCGCTCACCTAAACAAGGAGCAGACCGCCGACAGCATTTACGAGTATCTCGTTGACGCCGTGTACAGGCTCAAAAATACCGATATTGACGCGCTTCTTATGCAAAGATATCAGAAATTTAGAAAAATCGGTATGTTTGCCGAATAAGTTTGTGAAAAATAACCTGTATTTTTTGCGTGTTGGGTATTGATTATTTTGTTTGTTTCGATTATAATATATTTTGAAAATGCTACGGGATATAGTGGCAAATAACTTGGAGGGAATTACCATGGAAATCTTAGAAAAAGTAAAGAAGCTCATAGCAGAGCAGTTCGACGCACAGGAGGACACAATCTCTGAGGACACCGCAATCGTTGACGACCTCGGCGCTGACTCTCTGGACGTTGTTGACCTCGTAATGGCTATTTCAGGCGAGTTCGGCATTGAAATCCCCGACGACCAGGTTGAAAATTTCAAGACCGTCGGCGATATCGTTTCCTATATCGAGGACAACCAGTAATCAAAAGGCAGTCCACACCGCCCTTCGCATTGCGAGGGGCGGTTTTGGCTGCCGCATAAAATACCCTTTGCGGAATAGTCAAGATTTTAACAAAAAAATTTCTAAAAACCCTTGAAAAATCCGTGAAGATATAGTAAAATATATAGTGTAGGCATTGTGTGCCTTGGTATGTTCAATATTTCATTACGAAAGGAAATAAAAACCATGAGCAAACTGAACAAGAAGAATGTAGAAGACCTGAATGTAAAGGGCAAGTTCGTGCTTGTACGTGTTGATTTCAACGTTCCCATGAAGGACGGCAAAATCACCAACGACAACAGAATCACGGCTGCTCTGCCCACAATCAACAAGCTGACCGAAAACGGCGCAAAGGTTGTACTGTGCTCCCACCTCGGCAAGCCGAAGAACGGCCCTGAGGCTAAGTTCTCCCTTAAGGCTGCCGCTGACAGACTTGCAGAGCTTGTTTCCGCCAAGGTAACATTCGCTCCCGACGATACCGTTGTAGGCGATAACGCAAAGGCTGCCGTTGCCGCTATGAAGGACGGCGAAATCGTAGTTCTCGAGAACACACGCTTCCGCGGCGCAGACGAGACCAAGAACGGCGAGGGCTTCTCCAAGGAGCTTGCCGACCTCGTTCACAACGAGATTTTTGTAATGGACGCTTTCGGTTCTTCTCACAGAGCGCACGCTTCCACGGTTGGCGTTACCAAGTTCGTTAAGGAAACCGCTGTTGGCTACCTTATGAACAAGGAAATCGAGTTCCTCGGCAACGCTGTTGAGAACCCTGTTCGTCCGTTCGTTGCTATCCTCGGCGGCGCAAAGGTTGCAGACAAGCTCAACGTTATCTCCAACCTGCTTGAAAAGTGCGACACGCTCATCATCGGCGGCGGCATGGCTTACACATTCCTTAAGGCTAAGGGCTACGAGGTTGGTACTTCTCTTGTAGACGACGAGAAGATTGATTACTGCAAGCAGATGATTGAGAAGGCTGAGAAGCTCGGCAAGAAGCTTCTTCTGCCTGTTGATACCACTATCGCCAAGGCGTTCCCCGACCCCATTGACGCTCCTATCGAGGTTTCCGTTGTTGATTCGGACAAGATACCCGCTGACATGATGGGTCTTGATATCGGTCCTAAGACCATGGAGCTTTTCGCTGAGGCTGCTAAGACCGCTAAGACCGTTGTATGGAACGGCCCGATGGGCGTATTTGAGAACCCCGTTCTCAAGAAGGGTACTGTTGCCGTATGCGAGGCGCTTGCAGCGGCTGACGCTACAACGATAATCGGCGGCGGCGACTCCGCTACGGCTGCTATCAACCTCGGCTATGCCGACAAGATGAGCCACATCTCCACAGGCGGCGGCGCTTCGCTCGAGTACCTCGAGGGCAAGGGCCTTCCCGGTATCGACGCTATTCAGGATAAGTAATTTCTGACGCTAAGGGCGGGGCTTACACTCCGCCCTGTTTGGTGTCATTCTTTTAGGAGGATAAGTCATGAACAAGAATGTAAGAAAAGCAATAATCGCAGGCAACTGGAAGATGAACAAGACCCGCCCCGAGGCAAAGGCTCTGCTTGAGGAGCTTAAGCCCATGGTAGCTGACGTTAAGGGCGTTGAGGTAGTAGCGTGCGTTCCTTTCACGAACCTTGAAACAGCGCTTGCTGCAACCGCAGGCACTAACATCAAGATAGGCGCTGAGAACTGCCACTTTGAAAAGAGCGGCGCGTTCACGGGCGAGATTTCCGCGGATATGCTCGCAGAGATGGGCGTTGAGTACGTTGTTCTCGGTCACTCCGAGCGCCGCCAGTACTTTGCTGAAACAGACGAGACTGTAAACAAGAGGACAAAGGCTGCGCTTGCTGCGGGCCTTAAGCCCATTGTCTGCGTTGGCGAGCTGCTCTGGGAGCGCGAGTGCAACATCACCGAGGAGGTTATTGCGCGTCAGATAAAGCTTGATTTCTTCGGCATTTCCGCTGAGGACCTCAAGAAGTGCGTTATCGCATACGAGCCTGTATGGGCTATCGGCACGGGCAAGACCGCTACGGCTGACCAGGCGGAGGAAGTCTGCGCATTTATCCGCGCAACGCTCGCAAAGCTTTACGGCGCAGATGTTGCGGAGAGCATTACCGTTCAGTACGGCGGCTCTATGAACGCAAAGAACGCGGCTGAGCTTCTTTCCAAGACCAACGTTGACGGCGGTCTTATCGGCGGCGCTTCCCTTAAGGCTGCTGACTTCACCGTTATAATCAAGGCAGCGGAGAACGGCTGATAACACGCATTGCAAAGGAGAATTGATATGGCAAAACCCGTATTACTGGTAGTTATGGACGGTGTTGGCTTTTCTAAGACAGGTCTTGGCGACGCTGTAACACAGGCGAACACACCCACACTTGATTGGCTTCTTGCAAACTGCCCGCACACACGCCTTAAGGCTCACGGCGACGCGGTAGGTCTGCCCACCGACGATGACATGGGCAACAGCGAGGTTGGTCATAACGCTATAGGCTGCGGTCAGATTTACTCGCAGGGCGCAAAGCTCGTAAACGAGTCTATCGAAAGCGGCAAGATGTACACCTCCGAGGCGTGGAAGGAGCTTATCGGCAACGTTAAGGCTAAGGATTCCACCCTGCACTTTATAGGGCTTCTGTCCGACGGTAACGTTCACGCTAACATCTCCCACCTTATCGCTATGCTTAAGACTGCAAAGTCCGAGGGCGTTAAGAAGGCGAGAGTTCACGCGCTGCTCGACGGCCGCGACGTTCCCCCCACGACTGCGCCCATCTATATCGAGCAGCTCGAAAAGGTGCTTGCAGAGCTTAACGCTGACGGCACATTCGACGGCAAGATAGCTTCGGGCGGCGGCAGAATGAAGATAACCATGGACCGCTATCAGGCTGACTGGGCAATGGTAGAGCGCGGCTGGAACACCCATGTAAAGGGCGAGGGCAGGCAGTTCGCTTCTGCAATGGACGCTGTAAACACCCTGCGCGAGGAAACGGGCGCTGTTGACCAGGACCTGCCCGCATTCGTTATCGCACAGAACGGCGAGCCTGTAGGCAAAATCGTTGACGGCGACAGCGTTATCCTCTATAACTTCCGCGGCGACCGCGCTATCGAGCTTTCCATGGCGTTCGATATGGACGAGTTCAACCACTTTAACAGAGGACCTAAGCCCAACGTATGCTACGCAGGTATGCTCCAGTACGACGGCGACCTTAAGATTCCCGCGCGCTTCCTTGTAAACCCGCCCGAGATTACAAACACCATGACAGAGGTGTTCGTTGCGGCAGGGAAGAAGGAGTACGCTATTTCCGAAACGCAGAAGTACGGCCATGTAACCTACTTCTGGAACGGCAACAAGAGCGGTAAGTTCAGCGAGGAGCTTGAAACCTACGTAGAGATACCCTCCGACAATGTATCGTTCGACCAGCGCCCGTGGATGAAGTCCGCTGAAATCACCGATAACCTTATCGAGGCTATCAAGAGCGGCGAGTACGACTTCCTGCGCTGCAACTACCCCAACGGCGATATGGTAGGCCACACAGGCAGCCTGCCCGCAACAATCGTTGGCGTTGAGAGCGTTGATCTTGCGCTTGCACGCCTGATGAAGGTATGCGACGAGTACGGCGTAACGCTCTGCATAACCGCCGACCACGGCAACGCGGACGAAATGCTTGAAAAGAACAAGAAGGGCGACATTCAGGTAAGAACCGCTCACTCGCTCAACCCCGTTCCTTTCATCATCTACGACAAGGACGTGAAGTACGCCATCAAGGACGGCAAGTACGGTCTTGCAAACATCGCGCCCACCATCGTAAAGATGTTTGGCCTGACCGCTCCCGATTGCTGGGAAGAAAGCATGATTTAATCATTGTAACAGATTTGGCATAACTTAGGCGGCTGTACACGCGTGCAGCCGCCTTTTTGCGTATATAAAGGAACGCCCCGCATAAAACGGGGCGCTCTCAACGTTTTTAGTGATTTCTGAACCAGTCGTAAATCCACTTGCCGCCCTCGGTGAGGTCGCTTTCGCTCCAGCCGCTTGCGCCCGCCGACGGTCTGAACGAGCTTGCGCTCTCGTCCTTGTTTGCAAGACTCCAGTTGCAGTAGCTTATGCCGAGGTCGTCGAGCAGCGAGAGCCACTTTTCAGCCTGCGCGAGGTCGAGCGCGCCGTTGCCGCTGGCGTCGCACACGCCAAACTCCGACACGAACACGGGCAGCCCGCCGTTCACGCAGTTTGAAAGCCTGTCGCGCAGCCAGTCTGTGTGCGTTGCCGCGTAGAAGTGCAGCGCGTACATTACGTTGTCGCAGTCAAGCGGGTCGGCGAGTGCCGCGTCGATGTCCTGACTCCACGTGGGCGTGCCTACGATTATCACAGCGTCGCTGTCGTTGGCGCGTATAATCGGAATAATCTTCTCGGCATAGGGCTTTACCTTGCCGCTCCAGCTTACGTCGCCGTTAGGCTCGTTGCATATCTCGTATATTACGTTGGGGCAGTCCGCGTATTTCTGCGATACGTCCGTAAAGAACGCCGCAGCCTCGTCAGTGTAGGCGGTGGGGTCGCCGGGGTTAAGCACGTGCCAGTCTATTATAACGTACATATCAAGCTTTACGCAAAGCTCAACGCCTTTTTCAAGCAGGTCCTTGCTGCCCTGCTTGTTGTTCATATAGCACGAACCGTTGCCCCACTCGTCAACGTACATTGCAAGCCTTACAACGTTCGTGTTCCACTCGTCGCGCAGCGTTCTGAACGCGTCTTCGTTCACAAAATCGGGAAACCATGTGATTCCGTGGGTGCTCATTCCGCGCAGCTGATAGGGCTTGCCGTCCTTGTCAACAAGCTGCGCGCCGCTTACGGAAAGCTGCCCGTGCGCGCTTACGGGCGTAGTGCCGTCGGATTCCTCGGGTACGGGGAGCGCCGCAGGCTCTGCGGGGGTCGTTTCCGCTGTTGAAGCGGTCGGCTGCTCCCCGGCGGGGACATCGCTCGGCGTTACCATTTTAGCGTCAACGCGGTTCACGGCGGGCGTTCTCATAAAAAATGCAATGGGGCTTGCATAGTTAAACCCGAAGCTTACCGAGCCGCCTGCGGGAATAGTCGCGTTGTAATCGGCGTTGGTTGCGGTAAAGTTCGTGCCGTCTATCGTGATACTGCCGTTCCACGAGGATGTGATTTCGGTGTTTATAGGGATAGTTGCGGTGAGCGTCCAGCCCTCAACGTCCGCGTCGGCGGTGTTGTAAATCGTTACCTCGCAGCCGCCGTTGGTAAGCCCGTTCTCGTCCCATACGGAGGTGTGTACAAGCTGCACCTCAAAGCTTGCGAGGGAGGGGTCTTTCTCGCTCTCCACGGGAACGGAGGGCTGCAGCGAAGCAGGCTCTGCCGTGGTTGCCGGCGAGGATTCGCCCGCGCTTTCCTGCGTGGTTATATCGGCGGAATTTTCTGTGCCGCTCATACTGCTCTCGTCCTTTCCGCAGCCGCAAAGGGCAAGCGTCAGCGCAAGAATCAAAGCAAGCGCTCGTGATGTCTTTTTCATTCTATCCGTCCTTTCAGTAAAAAGCCGCCCGCAGTAGTGTCCTGCGGACGGCGTTGTATTCGCTTATTTACTTGGCAAGACCTTCAACAAGCGCCTTAGTGTCGCGCGCGATGAGAAGCTCCTCGTTTGTGGGAACGACCCATACCTGCACCTTGCTGTCGGGCGCGGATATCTTCGCGAGCTTTCCGCGAAGTCCTGCGTTCGCCTTTTCGTCAAGCTTAATGCCAAGGAAGTCCATATTTGCGCAAACGTCCGCGCGCAGGTCGTCGGAGTTCTCGCCGATACCGCCCGTGAACAGAACGGCGTCAAGCCCGTTCATTATAGCGGCGTAAGAGCCTATGTACTTCTTTATCTCATAGCGGAGCATTTCACCCGCGAGCTTTGCCTTCTTGTCGCCATGCTCAGCTGCGGCGGTGATGTCGCGGTTGTCCGAGGAAATGCCCGAGATACCGAGGAAGCCCGACTTCTTGTTGAGGTAGTCGCTCATCTGCTGGGGGGTAAGGCCAAGCTTGCTTGCCATAAACGTTACAGCAGAAGCGTCTACAGCGCCCGAGCGCGTACCCATGATAACGCCGTCAAGGGGAGTGAAGCCCATGGACGTGTCTATCGACTTGCCGCCCTCTATAGCGGTTATGGAAGAACCGTTGCCGAGGTGGCATGAAACTATCTTAAGGTCCTTGATGTCCTTGCCCATAGCGTCCGCAAGCGCCTGAGATACAAAGCGGTGGGAAGTGCCGTGGAAGCCGTACTTTCTTACGTGATACTTTTCGTAGCACTCGTACGGCATACCAAACATATACGCCTTTTCGGGCATTGTCTGGTGGAACGCGGTATCGAATACGACTACCTGCGGGGTAGTTTCGGGAATGACCTTTTTGCACGCCCAGAGCGCAAGCGCGTGGGGGTGGTTATGTACGGGTGCAAGCTCTGCAAGGCTGTCTATCTGCTGTATTACTTCGTCCGTAACAAGCGTAGTCTTGTCGAATATCTCCGCGCCCTGTACTATTCTGTGGCCTACAGCGCCTATCTCGCTCATGCCGGAGAGAACCGCAGCCTCGCCCGTTGTCAGCACCTCTACAAGCTTCTCAAAAGCCTCCGTGTGGGTGGGGAAGTCGCAGTCGGTATCAACGCCTCTGCCGTCGAAGGTGGTGTGCTTGATGTGTCCGCCGATGCCTATGCGGTCGCAGTTGCCCTTTGCAATCACCTTTTCGCCGTCCATGTCAATAAGCTGGTACTTAAGGGACGAGCTGCCTGCATTGATAACAAGAATCTTCATATAAAATATTCCTTTCTTTTATCCGCCTGCGCGGCGGTAAATTACAGCAAAGTTTCGGTTTTTCGACATTTTAACAGTCTGCACCAACTAGTATTGTATAACTTTTTCGCAAAAAAATCAAGATGTTTTTCAAAAATTATTGATTTACTGCGGGATTTGGTGTAAAATATAGATACCGATAATTATTGCAACGGAGGAACGCCATGAAAACAGCCGCAATAATATGTGAATACAACCCGTTCCACAACGGGCATAAATACCAGCTGGAGCAGACCCGCGCCGCGGGCGCTACGCATATCGTGTGCGTTATGAGCGGCAACTTTACCCAGCGCGGCGACTGCGCCGTATACGACAAGCACCTGCGCGCAAAAACTGCGCTTGAAAACGGCGCGGACCTTGTGCTGGAGCTTCCCACAAGGTACAGCCTTTCTGCGGCGGAGGGCTTTGCGGCGGGCGCGGTACGGCTCATAAGCGCGCTCGGCTGCGTCGATATGCTCTCGTTCGGCAGCGAAAGCGGCAGTATACCCGCGCTTAAGGAGGCTTCCGCGGCCAGCGACTTTGCAATCAACTGCGACCGTTTTGCTGAACTTATGCGCATGGGTAAAAGCTACCCCGCAGCGCTTGCGCAGGTAGTGCAGGAATATTACACCCCCGACGTTTACGAAACGCTCTCATGCCCCAACAACACGCTTGCCGTGGAGTATCTCAGCGCGCTGGATAATATCGGCAGCCGCATAGAGCCGTTCACCGTGCAGCGGCTTGGCGCGGCGCACGACAGCGACGTCGCGGCTGGTGGATTCGCGAGCGCCTCGCAGATACGCAGAATGCTTGCGGCAGGTGAGGACGTGAGCGCCTTCGCGCCTGTAACGGACGCTCCACGCGCGGACATGAAGCGGCTTGAGCGCGCGGTGCTTTCAACGCTGCGGCAGATGAAACGCGACGATTTCGAGCGCATTTACGACTGCGCAAACGGCCTTTCCGACAGGCTTTACAAGGCAGCGCGCCGCGCGGGCGGCCTTGAGGAGATGTATTTTCTCACCAAAACAAAGCGTTACACGCTCGCGCGTATCCGCAGGGCGGTGCTGTGCGCATACCTCGGCATTGACAAGGAGCTGCTGCGCGTTCCCGACGCGTACATACGCATTCTCGGCATGAACGGGCGCGGCAGGGAGGTGCTTTCCGCCGCGAAGTGCGCGCTGCCCATGGACACGTCGCTAAAGGCGCTTTCTGAAACGAGCCGCGCCGCGCACAGGCAGGCGTATTTCGAGGCGCGCTGCGGCGACCTCTACTCGCTTGCGTTTGAAAAGCCCGCGCCCTGCGGCAGGGAGTTTTCCGCAAGACCCGTAATACTAGAATAAATTTTTCGGAGGGACATAAAATGGTAAAGATATCTGAAATAAGCTACGGCAATTTCGGCAGGTGCGTAAAGCTCAGCAACTCTGCCGCAGAGCTTATCGTGACGGTGGACGTAGGTCCGCGCATAATCTCCTATCGCCTCAACGGCTGCGAGAATGTCCTGTTTGAGGATACCGCGCGCGAGTTTTACGACGGCGGCGAGGAGCTGCGCGGCTATTTCGGCGAGGATAAGACGTGGTACATATACGGCGGCCACCGCCTGTGGAGCAGCCCCGAAAGCTATCCGCACAGCTACGTTCCCGACAACGCGCCCGTAGCATACACCGCGCAGCAGCGCGAGGACGGCTCTGCGGCGCTTTGCTTAACGCCCCCCGAAACGCGCACGGGTCAGCAGCACACCATTACCGTTGAAATGGACGCGGACACGCCGCGCGTAAAGCTCACGCACACGCTTAAGAACGTTTCGGGCGCTACGGTAACAATAGCGCCGTGGGCGCTTACGGTGTGCGCTGCAGGTTCGCGCGAGATAGTGCCGCTTTCGCAGAGAAAGAGCGGGCTTCTGTCCAACAGGCGCTGCGTTTTCTGGGAGTATTCCGACCTGCACGACGAGCGCTTTTACATGGGCAACAGGTACGTTACGCTGCGGCAGGTAAAGGGTGCGCCGAACAAGTTCAAGATAGGCGTGAACAACGAGGACGGCTGGGCTGCCGTTGTAAGCGGCGGACAGATATTCCTTAAGAACTTTGATATGAACATAAACGGCGACTACCCCGACTACGGGTGCAGCTTTGAAACGTTCACCAACGGCATTTTTCTTGAGTGCGAGAGCTTGGGCGAGATACGCGCGATGAAGCACGGCGAGGAAAGCACGCTTGTAGAGTACTGGACGCTTGAGCGCGCCGACGGCGATTTTGACATGACAGACGAGCAGAGCATAGCGGCTTTCGCTGAAAAGCACCGCCTGTGCCGCCGCTGAAAGGAAGCCTATGAGCCTTTACGAAGACCTGCGGGCGAAGCACCCGCTTTTTGTCTACGAGGACTACACGCTTGGTGAGGACTATCTCGAGTTTCATTTTGTAATGGACGAGTACGAGTTTCGCCCGCGCTGGACGTTCGACGGGGCGCTGTGGGGCGCGCAATGCGACCGCGAGCTTGCGAAGCGCTGCGCGTTTTCGCTTGGCATGGCGGAGCTTGTAAGCTACTGGAAGTGCGCGCTCTCCCCGAAGATAGAGGTGCGCTGCGGCGGGCTTACGCCGTGGCAGCGCGAGTGGTGGAAAAAGCTCTATATGAACGGCCTTGGCGAGTTTTTTTACCGCAACGGGCTGAACCCCGACCCCGCCATGTTCACGCTTGATGCGCCCGAGGAAGCGCCCCTTGCGGGAAAAGCCGCGCCGAAAAGCGGCGTACTCGTCCCCATAGGCGGCGGCAAGGACAGCGTTGTTACTGTAGAGCTGCTTAAAAGCGCGGGCGAGGACATATACCCGTACATCATCAACCCGCGCACTGCAACGCTCGGCTGCGTTGAAGCAGCGGGCATTTCCCCCGAGCGCACGGCGGGCGTCCGCAGGACGATAGACAAAACGCTGCTAGAGCTGAACGCAAAGGGCTATTTCAACGGGCATACGCCGTTTTCGGCGGTAGTCGCGTTTTCTGCGCAGCTTTTCGCGTGCATGACGGGGCGCAGGTACATTGCGCTTTCCAATGAAAGCAGCGCGAACGAGGCGTATGTAGAGGGTACGGCGATAAACCACCAGTACTCGAAGTCCACCGAGTTTGAGCGCGATTTCCGCGAGTACTGCGCACGCTCGCTGGGCGGCAGGGGCGCGGAATATTTCAGCCTGCTGCGCCCGTGGAGCGAGTGGCAGATAGCCCGCGAGTTTGTAAAGCACCCGCAGTATTTCGGGGTGTTTCAAAGCTGCAACCTTGGCAGCAAGACAAACGTGTGGTGCGGCGAATGCGCAAAATGCCTTTACGTGTATATTCTGCTTGCGGCGTTCCTTGACGACGAGGCGCTGCACGGTATTTTCGGGTGTGATATGCTGCAAAAGGAGGAGCTTGCGGGGCTGCTTGACGGGCTTATGCTCGACGGCGAGGATAAGCCGTTCGAGTGCGTGGGTACAAAGGCGGAGGTGCGCCTGTCGCTTTACATGGCGGCGCAGCGCCGCGAGGGCAGGCTTCCCGCGCTGCTTCGGCGCTTTCGCGAGAAGCTCGGGGACTACGCCCCCGACGGCGGCATGGAACGCTTTTTCGATTGCGACAACTTTGTGCCGCAGCAATTCCTGCCGCTTTTGAAAGGGGAGTGCAGCAATGAACATTGACGAGCTTAAGCCGATTTTCGCGGGGAAGCGCTGCGCAATACTCGGCATGGGGCGCGAGGGCAGGGTGTGGCTGGAGCTGCTGCAAAGCCTCGGCGTGTGCGCCGAAATTGCCGCCGCGGACATAAAGCCGCAGGAAATAGCGGGCGTTACGGGGCTGTACGGCGAGGACTACCTCGAGCGCGCCGCAGGGTACGACCTTATCCTGCAAAGCCCCGGGGTTATAATCAAGGACCGCTATGACGAGCGGACAAAGGCTAAGATACTCACGCAGACGGAGCTTTTGCTGCGGCTGCGCCCGTGCAGGGTGATAGGCGTTACAGGCACAAAGGGGAAAAGCACCACCTCGTCGCTTATCGCGCACTTTCTCACCGCGTGCGGCATTAACAATATGCTTATAGGCAACATAGGCGTGCCGCCGCTTGCAAGGCTTTCCGAAATGAACGCGGATATGGTTGCGGTATGCGAAATGAGCTGCCATCAGCTGGAGTTCGCGCGGCATTCGCCAGACACGGCGGTGCTGCTCAATATATTCCCCGAACACCTTGACCACTATGTGAGCTTTGAGGCGTATGCGGCGGCTAAGCGCAACATCTACCGCCACCAGCGCGCGGGGGACGTGTGCATAATAAACGCGGACTGCGTTGAGGACGCGCCCGCGGGCAGGCTGCTTACCGCAGCGCTCGGCAAGCGCGCGGACGTATGCGCGGACAACGGCTCGGTTTTCGTGTGCGGCAGGGAGATTTCTGCGCGGGAGATACGCACGCAGCTTCGCGGGCGGCACAATCTCTACAATATCGCCGTGGCGCTCGCTGCGGCGCAGACCGTCGGCGCGGACACCGACCGCTGCCTTGCAAGCCTGCCCGACTTTAAGGGGCTTGAACACCGCCTTGAATTTGTTGCGGAGAAAAACGGCGTTGAGTACATTAACGACAGCATATGCACGATTCCAGAGGCGGCTGTTGCAGCCGTAAAGGCGTTTGACGGCGGCGCGGACTGCCTTATCCTCGGCGGCATGGACAGGGGGATACCCTACGACGTGCTGGGGGATTTTCTCAACACGGGCGCTGTGGCGAACGTAATCCTGCTGCCCGACAGCGGCAGGCGCATAGGCGCGCTCGTTACAAACCCTGCGGTGAACCTTGTTTACGCGGATAACATGGAGCAGGCCGTAGCGCAGGCGGCGCGCGTTGCAAGGCGGCGCGTTATCCTCGCGCCTGCTTCGGCAAGCTATGGGTTCTACAAAAATTTCGAGGAGCGCGGACGGCACTTCAAGGCGCTTGTTCAGGCGCTTTAAGAGCATTTTCCGAAAAGAAAAATTCACTGATTTTATGCGTTAAAGCTAAAAATCACTAAAATAGCCTTGACAATCCGCGAAAAGTGTGTTACAATGTCATTTGTGGACAGCCGCAGCAAAACGGCGGAACGAAAGAAATGACAGACAAAGGAGATATAAGTCAATGGCTATGAATTTCAACAGAAAGCTGCCTATACCTAAGGAGATAAAGGAGCTTTATCCGCTTTCTGACGAAATAAAGAGGGTCAAGGCGCAGCGCGACGCGCTTATTGCCGATGTGTTCACGGGGAAATCCGATAAGTTCCTGCTTATCATCGGGCCTTGCTCGGCAGACAACGAGGAGTCTGTCATGGACTACATTCACCGCCTTGCACGCGTGCAGGAGCAGGTAAAGGACAAGATACTCATTATTCCGCGCATATACACGGGTAAGCCGCGCACTACGGGTACGGGCTACAAGGGTATGCTTCACCAGCCCGACCCCACCAAGGGAGAGGATATGCTGGAGGGACTTATCGCTATAAGAAAGCTCCACGCGCGCGCTATTGCAGAAACAAAGCTCACCTGCGCGGACGAAATGCTCTACCCCGAGAACTACCGCTACCTTTCAGACCTTTTAAGCTACGTTGCCGTAGGTGCGCGTTCGGTTGAGGACCAGCACCACAGGCTGGTTGCAAGCGGTATGGAGTGCGCAGTCGGCATGAAGAATCCGACGAGCGGCGCACTTTCGGTTATGTTCAACTCCATACAGGCGGCGCAGGCAAAGCAGACGTTCATTTACCGCGGCTGGGAGGTTACGACAGACGGCAACCCGCTCTGCCACGCTATCCTGCGCGGCGCTACAAACAAGCACAACCAGAATATCCCGAACTACCATTACGAGGATCTGCGCCTGTGCTATGATATGTATATGGAGCGCGGACTTCAGAACCCTGCGGTTATTGTGGACACGAACCACTCGAACTCCGGCAAGAAGTACCTTGAGCAGATACGCATTTCAAACGAGATACTGCACTCCATGCGCCACTCCCCCGACATAAAGAGCATGGTTAAGGGACTTATGATAGAAAGCTACATTGAAGACGGCGCGCAGAAAGTCGAGGAGGGCGTTTACGGCAAGTCGATAACCGACCCGTGCCTTGGCTGGGAAAAGAGCGAGAAGCTCATTCTTTCACTTGCAGACCAGCTTTAATAAATTACGAATATTTCAAAGCAATGACGGGAACACAGTAGCCCGTGCCACCCCCTTTCAGAGAGCTGCCGCACGGTGCGAGGCAGCAGGGGCGCGCGGGTGAATTACCTCCCTGAGCGGCGCGGCGAACGGTTTTCCAACTAGCCCGCACGGGTAAGCCCGTTACAGCTGTAAGAGATACGGGTTTCCCGTAACTGAGGTGGTACCGCGGTAACACGCCCTCTGTGAGTAAGGCTTGCAGGGGGCTTTTCTTTATCACAACAAAGCAATAAATCGTGAAAGGGAGAAAATCATGAAACATCTCAGCATTATTTCAGCAATTGTGGCCTGCGCGGTTACGGCTGCGGTTTCCGTTAGCGCTTTTGCGCAGGTGGGCGAGGGCGCGGCGCACGGCGAGTACTCGTTTGAAGCGAAGCGGCTTGCGTACAGCGGCGAGCTTTGCACATTCGGTATTGACGTTCCCGCGGACGCCGCCGTTACCGACTTAGCGGAGGACGGACCGCAGGAAAAGGGCGACAATCTGGAGTGGGAGCTTTTGTTGGCAGAAAATGAAACCCTGACGTTTTCGAGCGCCTTTCATCAGGGCGAGGGCGGCGTTGACGGAGAAATTGAAGCGTGGCGCGCAACCGCGTCCGAGCTTGGAACGGCGCTTATCCCCGCGGAAGACGCCGACGGAAACGAGTTTACTATAGCTGAATTTCAGATAGAGGACCTGTCTTTCTTTGTCGGCGAGTACGCATGGGGCGACGATACATGGGTGAATGTGACCGCCTGCACAGGCAATATAAGCGAGCTGCGCGGCGACATTATCGCAATGCTTTGCACGTTCAGCCGCGAAATCGAGCAGCCCGCCTCTGACGGCGTTCTGACCGAGGGTGCGCCGCTCGGCGAGTACGGCGTGGAGGCAAAGCGAATCGGGCTTGAATGCGGCACGGCTGAGCTCAGCCTTGACATTCCCGCGGCGTACAGCGTTACGAATACGTACTACGGCGAGCCATTAGAGTTCGATTTAACCGACAGGGACAAGCTGTATCAGCTTTTTGACGCGGAAAACGGCGACGATTTCATATTCGCTTCGATTTCTGCGTGTATGGATTTTGACCGCCGAAAAGAGGACCTTGCAATGCTCGGCAGCGACTCGCTTGTATTTGCCGACGACGCAGACGGCGTTGAATGCGCCATTATGACTGCGGGCGAGATAAACGGTAATTCTTTTCACATTATTGCGGAATACCCCTGCGGCGAGGGGTGGGTCTGCACGGTTGCCTACCGCTTTGAGGAGAAGCCCGCCGACGAGCAGATTGCCGATATATACGCAATGCTTAAAACGTTCAGCCGCAGCGCTGCGACCGCGCCTGCGCACGAGCAGACCGCTGAGAGCGCTTCGCCTGAAGAAACGGCGCAGCCCGAGAGTACGGACGCTGCTGCTGCCGACGAAGCCGCAGACGTTCCCGTAACGGGAGTGGGCGTGCCTGTAACGCTTGTTACCGCCGCTGCGGGGCTTGCAGCTTCCGCAGCTTTTAGAAGAAAAAGATAAACCCGCGCTATGCGGTGAAGGGGCGTGATAAAAATGAGAATCCCCGCGGCTCTCATTGCTTATGGACGAATGATTACTCACGGAAAACAATTTTGGTCACCTCTAAAAACCTTGTTTGAGTGAAAATGTGTATAGCACACCGACTGCGTCGTCAAACCTCCTCGTAAGGCATACAGCCTTACTTCGTCGGCTTTCCTCGCATTCGGCGCACTCTACCCATTTTCACTTTTCAAACTGGTTTTTAGATGTGCCCATATATGAAATAAGGAGAAAACAATGGAACTTTACGACGAACTTGTAGCGCGCGGACTTATCGCGCAGGTAACCGACGAGGCTGAAATCAGGAAGATGATAAACGCAGGCAAGGCGACCTTCTATATCGGCTTCGACCCTACGGCGGATTCGCTTCACGTTGGACACTTTATGGCGCTGTGCCTTATGAAGCGCCTGCAGATGGCGGGCAACAAGCCCATAGCGCTTCTCGGCGGCGGCACGGGCATGATAGGCGACCCCAGCGGCAAGAGCGATATGCGCAAAATGCTCACCAAGGAGGACATTGAGCATAACATAGCCTGCTTCAAGAAGCAGATGAGCCGCTTTATCGACTTCTCCGAGGGCAAGGCGATAATGGTAAACAACGCCGACTGGCTGCTCAACCTCAATTATATCGACGTTCTGCGCGAGGTTGGCGCGTGCTTCAGCGTAAACAAAATGCTCACGTTCGAGTGCTACAAGCAGCGCATGGAGCGCGGACTTACGTTCCTCGAGTTCAACTACATGATAATGCAGAGCTACGACTTCTACAGGCTTTTTCAGGATTACGGCTGCAATATGCAGTTCGGCGGCGACGACCAGTGGGCGAATATGCTCGGCGGTACGGAGCTTATCCGCAAGAAGCTCGGCAAGGACGCGCACGCAATGACGATAACCCTGCTTCTCAACTCCGAGGGCAAGAAGATGGGCAAAACCGAAAAGGGCGCTGTATGGCTCGACCCGAACAAGACCTCGCCGTTCGAGTTCTTCCAGTACTGGAGAAATATCGCGGACGCGGACGTTATGAAGTGCATAAGAATGCTCACTTTCCTGCCGCTTGAGCAGATTGACGAAATGGCGACATGGGAGGGCAGCCAGCTCAACAAGGCCAAGGAGATACTCGCGTTTGAGCTTACAAAGCTCGTTCACGGCGAGGAAGAAGCGAACAAGGCGCTCGAGGGCGCGCGCAGCCTTTTCGGCGGCAGCGGCTCTACGGAGAATATGCCCACCGTTAAGGTGGAAGCGCCCGACGGCAAGCTCGGCATACTCGACCTGCTGATGGCGGCGAAGCTTGCGCCCTCCAAGCGCGAGGCACGCAACCTTGTTGCAGGCAAGGGTATTGCGGTAAACGACGTTACCATCGAGGACGCCAACGCGCAAATCGACCTTAGCAGCGAGGTTATCCTGCGTAAGGGCAAGAAGATATTCGTGAAAATCACCCTGTAATACAAAGCTCCCCGCGCCGTTCGCTGCGCGGGGAGAATTATGTTTACGAAAAACCGCCGTTGAACAGTCAGCGGCGGTCTGTTTATGTAAGTATGAACTCCGTGTATTCTATCTCCGTTTGCTTGTCGAAGCCGCCCGCAGCCGCGAAGAAATGCGCCTGCGCGTCCTCGGCGGGGGAGAAGCCGTGCGCGCATTTTACGTCGGCGCGCTTTGCGAACGCCCCGCGCAGCTGCTCGACGCGGCGGGTGTATTCGCCCATGTTGCAGCCCTCGTCCGCGCAGCCGAGGAACACCCCGCGCTGTGCGCACCTAAAGAGCTTTTCCGTAAGCACAGAAAAGGGTCTGTCCATAGAAAGCTCCGCTGTGAATATAAGCCCGCCCTGCGCCAGAAAGCCGCAGAGAATCGCGCCGAACTCGCGAAATCCTTTGTCCGCAAGCCCTGCGTTTATGCACCCGAAAAGCAGCGCAGCCTGCCGTTTTACCTCGGCGGCTCTGTCCCACCTGTCGGGAACGCAAATCGGACGTACCGCCTTACCGGTTTTAAGCAGCCGCCCCAAGTTGTTCATCGGGGCGAAGCTGCCCTTGTCGCTTTCAAAGCAAACCGCGCAAACTGCGCACGGCTCAGGCATGCTTTCGCACCATGAAACGGCGGCGGTAACGGAATCCTCGTCGCTTAAATCCACACCGTAAACAGGGGCGCACGGTGCGGGTACGTTAACGCCAAAGCAGCCCCTAACAACGTCCTCGTCCATAATTCACCGCCCCTTTCTGTGTGATTATCCGCACATAAAGCTGCGCAGGCGCGTTTCAAACATCTCATGCGGCATGGGTCTGTCAAAGAAGAAGCCCTGCGCGCGGAAGCAGTTGAACGTTTTGAGCAGGTCTACCTGCTCGATAGTTTCAACGCCCTCTACAATGCACTCGAGCCCAAGGCTCTGCGCCATTGCAATTACGTATTTCAGCATTATCTTCTTCTGCTCGATATCCGCCGAGTTCAGGTCGCGCTTGTCGGGCAGGAAGCTCTTGTCTATCTTAAGCACGTTCCACGGAAGCTCGCGGATAAGGTTGAGCGACGAGTAGCCGATACCGAAATCGTCTACGCTGGTGCTGATACCCTGCGCGCGCAGCCCTGTCACAATGCGCTTAAGCTCGGTGAAATCCACATCCGTGGTGGTTTCGGTAAGCTCTATTTCAATGTACTCATGCGGCACGGAATGCTTGTTTATTATCTCCATGATGTTATCGAGAAGCTCGGGGTTGCCAAGGTGAACGCGCGAGAGGTTCACGGAGATTTTAACAACGTTAAGCCCAATGTCGAGCCACCGCCTGATATCGCGGCACACATGGTCGAGCATATAAAAGTCTAGCGTGCATATGCTGTGGTTGCGCTCCAGCACGGGAATAAACCGCCCGGGCTGAATCGTTTCGCCGCCGTGCTGCCAGCGGCACAGCGCCTCCGCGCCCGTTAAGGCGTAGCTGCTAAGGTGCGCCTTTGGCTGGTAGAACACGTGGAACTCCTCGTTCTTTATAGCGGCAGGGAACAGGCTTTCTATCGTTTTCGCGTCGTCAATGTTCTTCCTGAGCTTCTCGTCGTAGAACACATACGGCGCTCTCGAGCTGCTGCGCGCCGCGCCAAGCGCTTCGCTCGTCCTGTCCATTATGTCCGCGCTTTCAGCGCAGTCCTCGGGAATCTCGTACAGACCCACACGCGCGCTTACGATAACCTCCGAGCCGTTCATCTCAACGGCTGTGCCGCTTAAGTACTCGATAATATCGTTTACGCGCCATTTGTAGAACAGCACGACAAAGTTGTCCCCGCCTATGCGGCAGATGTACTCTTTATTGGTAAGCGCGCTCTTTAGGCCGCTTATAAAGCGCCCTAAAATTATCGTCCCGACATCTCTGCCATAGTTGCGGTTAATAACCGAAAGCCGCCTTATATTGAAGTACGCCGCGCAGTACCTGCCAATTTCGCCCTTTGAGATAAGCTCCGAAGCGATTTTGAAGTAGTACTGCATGGAATACACGTCAAGCGTTCTGTCGCGGTACACCATATGCTCCGCGGTAGCCATAACGCGGTTGCGCGAAACGTACACGAAAAGCAGCGAGATAAGCGTTCTTATTCGGGCGCTGTCGGCGTCGTCCCACTCCGCGCCCTTTGCGGGGTAAACGTAGTAGACGGCCGTCCTGTCCTCGTCGATGGTATGGTTAAACGCAACGGGGGGCATTCCCGCTTCCTCCGCTGAATAAACCACCCTCTTAGGGGAAGGCTCGGAGCAGTCGGCGCTGCTGAACACAGCCGCCTCTATCCTCGCCACGCGAAGCATTCCGCATATTTCGCGCAGGGCGTTCTCCTCTGTCGCGCCGCCGTGGGACAAACCGTCCATATGTGCTACAAATCTGTCGAACGCCCTTGAATAAGACGCTTCATCAATGCTCATCGTAAACACTCTCCTAACACTTCCCAAGAGTTCAGCGCCGCCGACCTTGTGCGGCGTATACAAAAAACATTCTTTGACTAAATTTTATCATATTTTTGCTCATATGTCAACCACATTTTGCACAAAATTAGGATTTTAACACCGCGCAGGCGCGCATTTTACATAATCGGCGGGAACGCCGCCGCGCGGTTTTTGCGCGCAGGCGCGGGAAAATCAGCTGCGTGCGTTCGCGCGGTATAAAGCGCCGTAAAAACGCTTGCTTTTGGGGGAAAATTGTGATATAATATTTTTGACTTCAGGTTATTGAAAGGAATCGCGCTATGAAAAAGTCTGCTATTAAGCTTTCCGTGCTTCTTGCCGCCGTTATACTTGTCAGCGGGTGTAATGCCGCTGAAAATTCGTCCGTCGTAATCTCCGAACCCGCTGTCGGCGATTCGGAGGAAACTCTGTCTTCGCCCGCAGACGGCACGGCGGAGAGCGCTTCTGCTGCTGTAACAGACGAAGCTTCCTTTGAAACGGAGGAGGAAACCACCGACGACGGCTACGTTGTAAATAACCCTGTTGGCACAGAGCAGGGCGACTACACAGTAGGCGGCTATGCCCCAACAACAGCAGATTCAAGGTATAAAGACAATGGCATAATGTCATGGGCAACAAATGAGGGTATTCAATTTGACAGAACTCAAATCCAAGACCTATACAATTTCGTAAAATCAGGGTACACCAGCGCAAGGACAGTAGACGCAAGAATCCAGTCAAGAAAAGGTGGCACAGACAACCCCAGAATAGCATGGTATGAGAGTTATGAACTGGGCAAAGATAACGTCTTTGTAACAGGTTATAAGGATGGCTATGTTGGTAATACAATAACAGTAACTTATGAAAATATGACTTGCAGCGATAAGTTACTAGAGTTATTAAAAAAGCCTATGGCAGCAGATACAGATGGTGATGGAGCATTTGAGTCCCAAACAGAAAACTGGGACGCTTTGTTGAAATTAAATGAAACAGAAGATGTAATGAAAGAGTTATGCAGTACAGCCGAAGATACATCAATAACATATAATTTCCGAAATTATTGTGGTGATATAATAGAATTGGGTATAAGAGGTCCAAACGTAAACAGTCATTCAGCATATTTAAATATAGATGATACAGAAAAGGAACAAAGATTAGCAGGAGTAGATTACACATTAACTTGTGATGATGACCCAGAAGCATTCAAGTTAATAACAGGAGACGAGTTAAAGAATTATTATGACTTCTCAACAAAGTATGGTTTAAGTTTTAATGAGG
Organism: uncultured Oscillospiraceae bacterium; assembly: GCA_934462925.1. Taxonomy (GTDB): domain Bacteria; phylum Bacillota; class Clostridia; order Oscillospirales; family Ruminococcaceae; genus CAG-115. The sequence continues at coordinate 136,493 of CAKSIT010000003.1, forward strand.
GAGAAACTCAATGTTTAGTAGACAGAGGGTTATTAGATTATAGACAACCAGTAACCCGTTGTGACACCTACAGCGCCGCAGGCGTAACAAAATCAAATTCATTAGGAGCAGGAGCGCAATACTATGCCGGCGTAAAACCAGGCATCTATCACTGCACAATCACACTAAAAGATGGTAAGCAGATACCTATTGTAATAGAGAACTTACCAATCCACTATGAAAATATGTTATGGGGCTGTCGTACTCAGGCAGAAATGGATGTCTGCGTAAAGTTCGCCCAAAACCACTGGCAAGGAGTATACGGACAATACATAGGTGGAACGGGTATAAGAGCAAATAATAAAAGAGGTAAAGGAACAGATAAGGAATTATTAAAAACAACAGATGATTACACAGAATTTGTAGAAGATTTTAATAGTATAAAGCGTACAACATATGAAGGCGAAGTAGTAAGGTTAAAGAATACAGAACAAGCCGCAAACTGGTGGAGGCATTACACAGGAATAAATACAGAATACTATGCAAGAGGGGTAAGTGGTACTTACAGGGCTTTAGATGCAATGACAAGAAAAGGCGGCGACTGCGAAACTTATTCGGCATTCATTTCATGTATGCTGAACGTGACAGGGTACACAACAAGGTATATTACAGGCGGCAACCACGCATGGTTAGAAGTAAAAGTACCGGCGGAAATAAACGAATCGGGTAAAGACCTATGGTTAGCAGTAGACAATGGCACTTTAATGAATGTGGTGACAGATTTAGAAAAAGAAGCCATGATAAAGACAACAGTATATACTGAAGTCAAGGGCTGGGACACCTACTGGAACGCAGATATGCCAAGATAACAATAAAGGGGTATCCGCCAATAGCGGCTGCCCCTTTGTTTTTTGGTAAAATCCAAGCTATTGACCTTTAAGCGCATATGTGGTACAATAAAAGAGCCTTAAAAATAAACAGGGCGAAAGGAAGATAACCATGTTTGAGCTTAACAGGGTAGGGGAACACACCTACTATATAGACAGCGCCGCGAACGTCGGCGTGTACGAATACGGCGGAAAGGTATGCCTTATAGACAGCGGCAGCGACAGCGACGCGGCAAAGCGCATACTCGCGCTTATCGAGGGGCAGCGGTGGGCGCTCGACAAGGTGTTCTGCACGCACGCGCACGCGGACCACTCGGGCGGAACGGCGTATCTTAAGCGCGTTACGGGGTGCGGTATATTCAGCACGCCGTTTGACGCGGCTGTGATACAAAACGGCGAGTTTATGCCGACGTACCTTTTTGGCGGCTACCCCATGCGGGAGCTTAGAAACCGCTTTATAATGCCGCCGTGCTGCGAGTGCGGCGTTCTCGCCGAAAAGGAGCTGCCTGCGGGCATGGAGATGACCCGCCTTGACGGTCACGACTTCGAGCAGACCGCGTTCAGAACGCCCGACGGCGTGTGGTTTATTGCGGACGCCGTGGTAAGCCCTGAAACGCTTAAGAAGTACAGAATAGACTTCCTCTATGACATAGAGGAACACCTGCGCTCGCTTAAAAAGCTTGAAACGCTCGAGGGGCGGCTGTTTATCCCCGCGCACTACACGCCGCTTGAGGAAGTTGCCGAGCTTGCCCGCGCAAACGCTGCGAACGTCTACGACGTAGCCGAGGTGATAAAGCGCCATTGCAGGGACGGCGTTACGACTGACGAGCTGCTGGAGCGGCTTTTCACGGAGTTCGGCATAAAGCTATATCTTATGCAGTACGCGCTTGTGGGGTTCACAACGCGCTCGTACCTGTCGTGGCTGTGCGGCAGGGGAGAGATAGCCCCGCGCTTCGAGGGAAAGCGACTTTTGTGGCAGACTGTGGAATAACGGAAAAGCCCCCGACGGCAAATGTCGGGGGCGATGTTGTCTGATAATCGTCAGATAAGCTTCTTGTAAAGCTCGGTAATCTCCTCAACGGAGGTGTCGCGCGGGTTGCCGGGTCTGCACGCGTCGTCGTAAGCAGACTGCGCAAGGAACGGGATATCCTCGGGCTTTACGATGTCCTTAAGGTCTGCGGGAATGCCAACGTCGTGGGAGAGCTGTTTTACAGCGTCGATAGCAGCCTTTCTGTATTCCTCCTGCGACATCTTTTCCGTACCCTCAACGCCCATTGCCTTTGCGATATCACGGTACTTTTCGCCCGTGCAGGGAGCGTTGTACTCCATTACCGTGGGCAGGATTATTGCGTTTGCAACGCCGTGGGGGGTGTCGTAAAGCGCGCCCAGCGGGTGTGCCATGGAGTGTACTATGCCAAGGCCGACATTAGAGAAGCCCATGCCCGCAACGTACTGTCCGAGCGCCATGCCCTCGCGCCCCTCGGGCGTGTTAGCTACAGCGCCGCGCAGCGACCTTGCGATAATCTCCACAGCCTTTATGTGGAACATATCCGAAAGCTCCCATGCCGCCTTTGTGATATAGCCCTCGATTGCGTGGGTGAGAGCGTCCATGCCTGTTGCGGCGGTAAGTCCCTTAGGCATAGAGGACATCATGTCGGGGTCTACAAAAGCCACAACGGGAATGTCGTGCGGGTCTACGCAAACCATTTTGCGGTTCTTTTCAACGTCCGTTATAACGTAGTTAATCGTAACCTCCGCCGCCGTGCCTGCGGTTGTGGGAACGGCGAGAATAGGCACGCAGGGCTTTTTGGTGGGAGCAACGCCCTCGAGCGACCTTACGTCGGCGAACTCGGGGTTGTTGATGATTATGCCGATAGCCTTAGCCGTGTCCATGGAAGAACCGCCGCCGATAGCTATGATGTAGTCCGCGCCGCTCTTTTTGAACGCCTCAACGCCCGTCTGAACGTTCTCGATAGTGGGGTTTGGCTTGATATTGTCATATACCTCGTAGGGAAGCTTGTCCGCGTCAAGCACGTCAAGCACCTTTTTGGTAACGCCGAACTTGATAAGGTCGGGGTCGGAGCATACGAACGCCTTTTTGAAGGCTCTGCCCTTTGCTTCTGTCGCGATGTTTGCGATAGCGCCCGCTCCGTGGTAGGAGGTTTCGTTAAGAACAAATCTGTTTGCCATTGTTTTTAATTCCTTTCCTGTGTGATTTATCCTAAGCGGCACAAGCCGCATTCAGCCCTTACTGAAGCTTCTTGACGTGTTCGCTCGCCTCGTCAACGAGAGCCTTGAGATGTTCTATAACATCCGCGTTCTTTGCGACCTCGTCGTTGCACGCCTTAAGCTGCGCATAAATGCCCGTAATGGACTTCTTTATCTCGTTGAGCGTGCTTTCTACCTCGTTCGCCTGCTTTGTGTTCTTGTCGGCAAGCGTGCGCACCTCCTGCGCGATAACGTTGAAGCCCGCACCCGCAGCGCCCGCGCGCTTAGCCTCTATGGAGGCGTTGAAGCCGATAAGCGTAAGCTGCGTGGATGCGTTTTCGATAGCCTTTACAATGCTGTCGGTGCTTTCAACAGCCTTTGAGGACGCCGCAGCGGAATCCTTTATCGTCGCAAAACTTGCTTCAAGCGCCTGTATATTCGCGGATACGCTGTCCATGTTGTCGGTAATGTCGGTGAACATCTTTCCGACTGTGCCGACAACATCGTCCTTGCTCTTCTGGCTTTCAAGGGCGACAAGGCGCTGATAGCCTACCTCTGACAGGGCGTTCGCCATCTGCCACAGCAGGTCTGCGGCAGCCTCTATCTGCTTTTTGGGGACTACCTTTACCTTACGCAGCGCCGCTATGTACCGGTCGGGGTCTACGCCTATCTCGCCCGCTATCTTGCGGAACTTTTCCTCGTCGGGTTCTTCGGGAAGCACCTGACCGCCGATAAGCGAGCCGATATGCCTGCCGTTTACGATAACGGGCGCGGCAAAATCCATAAGGCCGCTTGTGCAGTAGTACACAGCGGGTCTGCCCGTGCGGCTTGCTTCCTCGCCGCCGCGCAGGTCGCACTGGTTGCAGCGCTCCGCGCCGACGCGCGACTCGCGCGTGAGCTTCATGCAGAAGTCCGTGAAGTTGCTGCCCTCGGTAACAGGTCCGTTTTCGTCCGTTGCGAGAGCTGCCATGCCCGTCGCCGCGGCAAAAGCGTCCTGCAGGCTTTGCAGCGTGCGTCTGTCAATAACGTCAAGTAAAGTGATATTTTCAAGACTCATAGTAAATAAACTCCTTTTTTATTTATTTTTGAAATCACAGGCTACGGCTTTATGCCTTAACCTTTATATCACGTTTCTATTATACAATATTTACAAAAATAAATCAAGGGGTTTTATGTTGAAAAAAAGCAAACGAAGCCTAATTTTGCGTGAATTTTTTGTGAAAAATGCACATAACGGGTATATAAAATAAGCATAAAGTCATGTCGGCAGTATTTTTTCGGAGAACCCGGCGCACGCGCATTCGGTATGAAATGCGTGTTTTGCGGGTGGTTTTCGTAAAAAGCGGGATTCGCACTTGACAAAACGGAAAAAGGGTGTTATAATGTTGAAGTAATATTATAAAGACTGTGAATATGTGTAAGTAGCATTTCGCAGCGCGGTCTCAGAGAGTGGGCGTCATCGGCTGTAAGCGTCCTGCCGCAGCGTTATCGCGAATTTCAGCATAGGAGTCGCCCGTGAAAAGCACCGTGTGCGCAAAGCGGGCTGTATTCACTGCATTAAAGTGAGCCGAGTGCGGGACGCTGTGTCCCGAACATGGGTGGTACCGCGAGTTATCTCGTCCCTGAGCGCAGGGGCGGGATTTTTTATTGCACAAAAAACACAGCCAAATAAACTTAAGGAGATGCAGCATGAAGGATTTCAGCGAAATCAAGGAGCAGATAAGGCAGAGAGCCGAGGAAGCCGCCGACAGCGAGCAGCTTTCCGAGTTCTGGCAGAAGTATCTCGGCAAAAGCGGCATAATTTCAGGACTTATGAAAGAGATGAAGACCGTAGCCCCCGAGGAGAAGCCGCTTTTCGGCAAGGCGGTAAACGACGTGCGCACATGGGCGCAGGAGCTTTATCAGGAGAAGCAGGCTTTTATCAAGCAAAAGGAGCTTGAACACCGCTACGAGCGCGAGGCGGTAGACGTTACAGTACCCGCGCTGCGCCGCGCCCCCGCAAATCTCCACCCGATAACGCTTATAAAGCAGCAGATGATTGACGTTTTCGCGGGAATGGGCTTCGAGGTGTTTGAAGGTCCGGAGATAGAGGACGACGACCACAACTTCACAAGGCTCAACGTTCTTAAGGACCACCCCTCGCGCGATATGCAGGATACGTTCTGGCTGACTGACGAGCTGCTGCTGCGCACGCACACCTCTCCCGGGCAGATAAGAACCATGGACAGCAAGAAGCCCCCGATAAAGGTGCTTGTACCGGGCAAGGTGTTCCGCTCCGACAGCGACGCTACGCATTCGCCCATGTTCAGCCAGCTTGAGGGACTTGTCGTTGACAAGGGCATAACCCTGTGCGATTTGCAGGGTATGCTCGACGAGTTTGTAAAGAGCATATTCTCCGAGGGCGCGAAAACGCGCCTGCGCCCGAGCTACTTCCCGTTTACAGAGCCGAGCGTAGAGGTTGACGTTAGCTGCTTTGAGTGCGGCGGCAAGGGCTGCCCGCTGTGCAAGGGTACGGGCTGGATAGAGGTACTCGGCGGCGGCGTAGTCAACAAAAAGGTGCTTGAAAACTGCGGCATTGATTCCGAGGAATACTCGGGCATTGCGTTTGGTATAGGCATTGAGCGTATTGCAATGCTTAAGTACGGCATAAACCACATGGGACTGCTTTTCGAGAACAACATTGACTTCTTGAAGCAGTTCAAGGCGTAAGGAGGGGACGGCATGAAGATACTTTACAGCTGGTTAAAGGATTACGTTGATATAGATGTAGAGCCGCTGGCGCTTGTGGATAAGCTGTTCGGCTCGGGCTTTGAGGTTGAGGAAACGAAGTACCTCGGCGCGGAGATAGAAAATGTAGTTGTGGGCGAGGTAACGTCCATTGAGAAGTTTGAGGGAACGCACCTGCACATCTGCCACATGAACTGCGGCGAGCATGGCGGCGATATCGTTATACTCACGGGCGCGGACAATGTTTTCAAGGGCGCAAAAGTTCCTGCGGCGCTTGTCGGCGCGGTGCTGCCCGGCGGGTTCAAAATTTCCCCGCGCAAAATGCAGGGCATGATGTCCTACGGTATGCTCTGCTCGGGCGAGGAGCTTGGCGTTGACGAGAACTGGTATCCCGGCGCGGGCGTAAACGGCATTCTGATACTCCCCGAGGATACCGAAGTCGGAAAGAACATTATTGACGTACTCGGTCTTGACGATTATGTGTTCGACATTTCCATAACTGCGAACCGCCCCGACTGCCAGAGCGTTCTCGGCATAGCGCGCGAGGTTGCGGCGTTCCTTAAAAAGCCGCTTAAAGCGCCCGACATGAGCTATACCCCCGACAGCACGACCCGCGGCGACATCTCCGTTGATGTTATCGCGCGCGACCTGTGTCCCAGGTATATCGGTCACTATATTTACGACGTGCAGCACTTTGAAAGCCCGCTGTGGCTTAAGCGCCGCCTGTCGGTATGCGGCTTCGGCGCTATCGACGCGGTGGTTGACATCACGAACTACGTGCTGCTTGAAATAGGTCAGCCCATGCACGCGTACGACCTGTCCACGCTTGACGGCGCTTCTATAATCGTCCGCCGCGCGCAGGACCGCGAGGAGCTTGTAACGCTCGACGAGAAGCCCCACACGCTTAACGCCAACAACCTGCTTATCTGCGACAAGAACAAGGGCGTTGGCCTTGCGGGCATTATGGGCGGTCTTAACAGCGAAATCGTCCCCGAAACAAAGGAGATACTGCTTGAAAGCGCAAAGTTCGCGCGCGACAATATCCGCAAGACGTCCCGCGCGCTCGGCATAGTTACAGACGCCGCCGCGCGCTTTACAAAGGGCGTTGACGAATACGGCGCGGAGTGCGGCATGGCGAGGGCGCTCAACCTTATCCAAAGCATGGGCATTGCAAAAATAAGCGCTTCGCATTACGACGTGTCCGCGGGCGCTTCCACCGAAAACCGCGTTATCACGGTAGACACCGCAAAGGTGAACGCAGTACTCGGCATAACCGTTCCCGACAAGGATATATGCGAGATACTGCGCGCGCTTCAGTTCGGCGTTGAGGAGAACGGCAGCACGCTTACGCTCACCGTACCGCGCTGGCGCGAGGATATCGAGAACTATCAGGACATCGCCGAGGAGGTAATACGCGAGTACGGCTACTCTCACGTTGTGCCTACGTTCCTTGACAGCGCGACAGTTACAAACGGCGGCCTTAACGCAAAGCAGACCAAGGAGCTTTCAGTAAAGAAGTTTATGTGCGCGCAGGGGTACTACGAGATTCAGACGCTTGCAATGTATTCGCGCCGCGAGCTTGCAATGCTGCGCCTGCCCGAAGACGCGCCCGAGTACCGCGCCGTAGAGCTTCTCAACCCCATAACCGAGAACCTCTCTATAATGCGCACGGTAATAGCGCCCTGCATGATAAACGTCATTGCGGACAACGTAAAGACCGACCATAGCGCGGGCCGCTTCTTCGAGCTTGCAAACATTTACCTGCCCAAGGCTCTGCCGCTTACCGAAGCGCCCGAGGAGCGCAAGATACTCTGTATCGGCGCATACGGAAAGGACGAGAGCTTCTTCACAGTCAAGGAGTCTATAGAGGCGCTTGCGGCGGCGAATGGGCTTACGTTCACGTTTAAGCGCGGCGACGTGCCGTATCTCCACCCCGGCATATGCGCGGATATCTTCTGCGGCGGCGTGAATATCGGCCATCTCGGAAAGCTGAGATACGAGGTAGTAGGCGGGCTTAACATCGCCGAGGGCAAGAAAGCCGACCTCAACATCATCATTGCGGAAATCGACTATACGGCGCTTAGCGGGCTGTTCAAGGCGGAAATAAAGTATGTTCCCGACAGCGGCTTTACGGGCGCGAAGCGCGACCTGTCGCTTATAGTGGACAAGAAAACAGACTGCGCGGACGTTATGGAGGTCATTTCCTCTGCAAGCAAGCTTGTAAAGGGAGTTGAGTTCATCGACCTGTACGAGAGCGAGAAGCTCGGCTTCGGCAAAAAGAGCCTTACGTTCACCATAGACCTTGCGGACAAGGGCGCGGACCTCACCGACGAGGCCGCGGACAACGCTATGGCAAAAATCCTTAAGCACCTTGACGAAAAGCTCGGTATCAAGATTCGCTCTTAAAATGTGATAGTGAAAGCCCGCGCGGGGCGTTGCTCTGCGCGGGCTTTTTGTTTTTGCGGAGCTTTAGGGACGGCTTAAACCGTACCCTTAACTGTGATAACGGCAGTACCGGGAGTAAGAGTCCATGCGCCCGTCTGCGCGTCCTGCGAGTATGCAGCGGCAGGCACGGTAATCTGCCCGGTGGCGGTGGTGAACAGCCCTGTCGCTTCGCTGTAGGTGTAGTTTACGCCCTCTGTCCAAGCCGTGCCGTTGTAGGTTACGGAGATGTTCTTAAGGCGCGGGTCGAAGGTGTCGGTAACGATTATCGTGTCTTCTGCGGTAGCTGCCACGTTGCCCGAGTTCTGGATAACGAACGTGTAGGTGAGCGTGCCGTTTTCGCTTACGACTGTGGGGCTGATGGATTTACTGATTGTAAGCGCCGCGCGGGATGCTGCGGAGATGGTTTCCTGCGCGGTTATGGGGGTGAGTACGCCGTCGCCCGTAAGGGTAACGGTGTTGGTTATAGCGCCCTCTACATAGGGTGGAGCGTACTGCGTTATGCGCGCCTCGTAAACGAGGATAACGTTGCCGTTAGCGGGGACTTCTACAGCCGAAATGGAAACGGGAGGACCGGCGGTAACGGTGGGCGGCGCGGTAAGGTCGCCGTTGACGTATCTGCGCATAGAACCCTCGACGTATTCGAGCGGGTATACCGTGCCTGCGCCAACCTCGTAGCCGCCAAGGTCGTCTGAAAGCAGAATGTTGCTGTATTCCGTGGCTGAGTTGTTCGTAATGCTTATGATATAGGTTACGTCGTCGCCGAGCGCGTAGGTGTCGGTGACGGCCGTTTTTGTTATGGTGAGCGACTCGCGAAGCTCGCCCTGCGTGATATTAGAGGTGGTAGTGCTTCCGTTAAAGGAAAGCGTTGCCTGATTATAAAATGTTGCCATAATAATGCCTCCTATGCTTTGTCGGGGCTTTACGCCCTCAAGGCATTATATGACGCGGCGGGGATTTTGTCACAAATTAAAAGGGAGGCTGCGCCCCCTTCAGACCGTCGAAAAACCCCCATACGGGGGTTTCCCGACGGGACATCCAACGACATTGCGAAGCGCCGCTTCGCAAGTCAGCACAATTCGCACAAAGTGCAAATTGTGCCGCTGCGCGCACGGTTGCGTAAGCGCAGCGTCGCGTACACACTTGCGCGGATAGAAGTGTTTTTTGCCTCGGGAAGCCCGAGGCAAAAAAATTGATTTCAAAGCCCGCATACGCGGGCAAAATTGATTTTTTCGACAAGCTGAAGGGAGGCTGCGCCCCCTTACATTATTGCGCGCCCTGAGCCGCAGCCTGCTGCGCGTTTTTTCTCTTGACCCCGTGCCAAACGATAAGGAAGCACACAACGTGCGCCAAAAATGTTATCGTCCACGTTATCGGGTAGGAGATGTAGACCGTTTCAATCATGTGGTACTTTTCGATTTGGAACACCGTTGCTATCCACAGGATACGCAGACCGCACGCGCCCGCGAGCGACACGACCATAGGCGTTACCGAGCAGCCCAGACCGCGCAGCATTCCAACCATAACGTCCATCATGCCGCACAGGAAGTACGTTGTGCAGATGAAGCCCATGCGCACAAGCCCCGCGGCGATAACGTCCGCGCTTTTTGAGTAGATACCGAGAAGCGGCGTGCCGAGCAGATACGCCGCCCACCCGAAAATAAGCCCCGTTACGATAACGCAGCCCTCCGAGCAGAACAGTATCTTCGGTATGCGCTCGAGCTTCTTTGCGCCGTAGTTCTGCCCCGTAAAGGAGATAGCCGCCTGATAGAACGAGTTCATCGCCATGTAAACGAAGCCCTCAATGCTCTGCGCCGCAGAGTTCCCCGAAACCACCGTGTCGCCGAAAAGGTTGACGGAGGACTGTATAACAACGTTGGACAGCGCGAATACCACGCCCTGAAACCCTGCGGGAAGCCCTACCTTGAGTATCTCAGCTATCTGCCTGCCGTGTATGCGCAGCTTTGAAAGCTCAAGGCGGATTGCGCCCTGCTCGTGCATAAGGCAGCGTATCATCAGCGCTACCGATATGTACTCCGAAATTACCGTTGCAAGCGCCACGCCCGCAACGTCCATCTTGAAAAGAATGACGAAAACGAGGTTAAGCACGACGTTCACAACGCCCGAGATGATAAGGTAGTACAGCGGGCGCTTTGTGTCGCCCACCGAGCGCAGGATAGCCGCGCCGAAGTTGTATATCATCATGCCCGGCATTCCGATAAAGTATATTCTGAGGTACGTTACCGCGAGCGGCAGAATATTCGGCGGCGTTTTCATGAGCGTTAGCAGCTGCTCCGCAAGGATAATGCCTACCACCGACAGCAGTATGCCGCTGAAAAGTCCCAGCAGCATCGACGTGTGTACGACCTCTGAAAGCTCCTTTTTATGCCCCGCGCCGTGAGCCTTTGCCGCAATTACGTTTGCGCCCACCGCAAGCCCCATAAACAGGTTTGTAAGCAGGTTTATAAGCGCGCTGTTAGAGCCTACCGCACCCATTGAGTTGTCGCCCGCAAAGTTGCCCACGACTATTATGTCCGCAGCGTTAAAAAGCAGCTGCAAAAGCCCCGTAAGCATAAGCGGCAGCGTAAAAACCAGAAGCTTTTTCAGCACAGGTCCGCTGCACGCGTCTATTTCGTAATTTCTTGCCAAAATTCTCCCTCATCTCTCTATAACAATATTTCTTTAACATGAGTATAACACAGTCTTTACAAATTTGCAATACGTCCTCGGTGATTTGTGCAAAAGTGTGAATCGGCATAAAGCATGATAAAAAAATATAGACAAAACGGAAAAATAGTGCTATAATAAAAAATATCATTCGCTTGTAAAAGCGGCAGGAGTTGAAAGATATGGCAGACGGCATAACGGCGGCGCAGAGTCTTAACAGCGTGTTCGGCAGCTGCATTTACGGCAGGTTCACCCGTGCGGTGAGCGAGTATGAGCTTATAAAAAACGGCGACAGTATCGCTGTTTGCATTTCGGGCGGTAAGGATTCCATGCTGCTTGCAGCGCTGCTGAACGATTTCAGGCAGCACAGCGGCGTTGACTTTTCACTCACGTTCCTTGTAATGGACCCGGGCTACAGCCCGCCCAACCGCGCGCTTATCGAGGAGAACGCGCGCATTCTCGGCGTACCGCTTACGATATTTGAAACGGACATATTCAGCGCGGTTGACAGCGTGGACAGGAATCCGTGCTTCCTCTGCTCAAAAATGCGGCGCGGCCACCTTTACCGCAGGGCGCGGGAGCTTGGCTGCAACAAAATAGCGCTCGGTCACCACTACGACGATGTAATCGAGAGCATACTTATGGGCATGATATACGGCGGGCAGGTGCAGACCATGCTGCCGAAGCTCCACAGCGCGAACATTGAGGGAATGCAGCTTATCCGCCCGCTTTACCTTGTGCGCGAGCGCGACATAATCCGCTGGCGGGACTTCAACTCCCTGCAATTTCTGCGCTGCGCGTGCCGCTTTACGGAGCGCTGCGAGGCGCAGGGCGGCGAGCATCTGTCAAAGCGCGCCGAGGTAAAGGCGCTTATTGCAAGCCTTGCGGAGCGCAACCCGCAGATAGAGAGCAACATTTTCCGCAGCGTTGAAAACGTGCGGCTCGACAGGATAATGAGCTACAAGGACAAGGACGGCGTCCACAGTTTTCTGGACGGCTACGACGATTAAAGGAGAAAGGAAATGCGCAGAAAAAGCATCGGCATATGCGTTACCGGCTACAACTGGGAATACGAGAGCAGGGTGGTGGACGGCGTTCGCGCCGCAGCGCTTGCGGCTGACATAAACGTGCTGGTTTTCGCGCCCATGACGCACAAGGCGGAGGAGAACTCCGAAAAGGGCATACCCGAGAGCGTTATCCGCAGCGAGAGCGAGATATTCAGGCTGCTTGCGTGGCATATGCCCGACGGGCTGGTGCTGCTTGGAGATTCGCTTGTAGACCCGCTTGCGGTCGACAGGATAGCTGCGGCTGCGGGGGAGCATGGCGTTCCCGTTGTAAATGTGGACGACCCCAAGCACAAAACTCAGTACAACATTGAGCTTAACGAAACCAACGCCATGGAGTTAGCAGTGCGCCACCTTGTTGAAAAGCATGGCTGCCGCAAGATAAATTTCATTGGCGGCTTTCCCGGGAATTTACAGACCGAGCAGCGCCTTTCGGCTTACAAGAAGGTGCTCTCCGAGGCGGGAATACCCATAGAGGAGCAGCGCATAGCCTACGGCGAGTTCTGGAACAAGGCGCGTGAATGCGCCGAGCACTTCCTTGAATATGACAAGCCCGACGCTATCGTCTGCGCGAGCGATGCAATGGCGTTCTTCTGCATGGATTTGCTGCGCGAGAGGGGGTACTCCGTGCCGCAGGATATCCTCGTTACGGGCTTCGACGATATTGCGGACTGCGAGCTGTACACGCCGAGCCTTACGTCTGTGCGCAGGGACTTTACGGGCGCGGGCGAGGGCGCCGTGGACATAATACGCAGGGCGTGGGCAGGGGAGAACGTTCCCGCTGTAACGCAGATTGAAAGCAAGCTTGTGGAGCGTTGCTCGTGCGGGTGCGGCAGGGCGGAACACAGCGGCTTCTACGACAGCAGGTACAGCGTGGTTGATCATTTCAAGGCGTTTAACGCCTGCCTGATAGCGATGAATACGCGCTTTGCGGACGCGCGCACAGCGCAGGAACTTTACGCCTGCACGACAAAATGCGCGGAGTTCTTTAAGCTTAAGCGGCTTTACATCTGCATTTGCAGCACCGTGGGAGAGGTGCGCGAGCTTCTCCCCGAGGAAGCGGCGCTTGGCGGCTGCACGGGCATTACCTCGGAAATGGTGTCCATGGTAAAGCACGGGCATGACGTTCCGTGCGGTACGCGATTTCCCACGTCGCAGCTTATCCCCGACCTGCTGCTTGACGGCGAAAAGCCTGTAATGCTTGGCTTTACGCCGCTTTATTCAAACGACAGGTTCCTTGGCTACGCTGCATTTGAGCCGACATATATAAAAGGGCAGGGCGACCTGTTTGCAACATGGATAAACAGCCTGAGCAACAGCGCGGCAAGTTTCTACATGAAAGACGAGCTGAGATTTATTGCGGGCAGGCTGTCAGACCTGTATATCCGCGACCCGCTCACGGGGCTTTATAACCGCAGAGGGCTTGAAACGCTCGGCGGCAGGCTTATAAGGCGCGCGCGGGACTGCGGCGGCGTTCTTACGGCGGTGTGCGCGGACGTTGACTGCTTGAAGCAGATAAACGACGGCTACGGCCACGAGGGCGGTGACAACGCAATATCGCGCGTGGCGCTTGCAATAAGGGAAAGTATGCCCGAGGACGCAGTATGCGCGAGAACGGGCGGCGACGAGTTTACCGTGCTGCTGTGTTCCGACGAGTCGGGCGCGCAGGCAGCCATGCAGCGCATCGAGCAGGCTATCGAACGATACAACGCCGCAAGCGGGCTGCCGTATAAAATAGGGTGCAGCTGCGGAGCGTTCAGCGCAAACGCCGCGCAGGTGTCGTCAGAGGACATTATACGGCGCGCAGACGAGGAGATGTACCGCGTTAAAAAGCTGCGGAAAACGCATCGTACATAATGTGTTGGAACTATTGCCTAAAAAATTGATGATAAAATTGTAGTGCTTTTTAACAAAAAACGCTTGCAATATTGAAAAAATGTGTTATAATTAAATAAATAGCAGGTTTGCTTTGTATCGGTCAGATGATTATTCCGCTGCGGATTCCGTATGCGCGCGCTCTTAGGGGTAAGCTTTGTATGGACGGCTGCGGCCCGTCATTCCGCACGGTACGGGGCGAACGGGAGGGAGGCGAAGTATGGAAGTTGAGAAGATTCCGCAGAAGTACCGCAACAGGTTCGTTGAAATGATGGCTGCCGACAGCGGTACGCTTCATTTCCTGTGGTGTCCTGAGGACAAGGCGGTAATTACCGTTGGCAGGGATTTCTTCCCCGAGCATACGGCAGAGCCGCTCGACTATCTCGCGGAAAACGGCTATATCGCCGAGGAGTCGCTGCCGCTTTTCAGCGTTTTCAGCTCGCAGATACAGGCCGCTATAATCAACGGAACAGACAAGCAGTTCGCCTGTATAGACGCGCATATGCGCATTAAGCCCGACGGGGCGTTTGCGCTTCACAGCATATACGCGCTTTTCAGGCGCGGCGAGGACGGCAGGGTAACGGATATCCACGTTAATATACGCCCGTACAGCGAGCGCGCAGCGTTCGACAGGCAGGTTATAAGCACATTTACCTCCGACAAGAAGCCCGTGCTATTCGACAAGCTTATCACGGACATGATAAAGCGCAACCCCGATAAGCGTATAGCGTTCATACAGTTCGACGTTGAGCGCTTCAAGCTTATAAACGACACCTACGGCACGGAAGCGGGCGACAGGCTGCTGAGGTTTTTCAGCGAAACGCTGGGCGTTATCTGCGGCAGCGACAAGCCCTACTGCCGCCTTACAGCGGACGTATTTATGATAGTTATGCCGTTTGTAGAGCAGCAGGAGATACTCGACTTCGTGCATATGGTCGAGAGTATGCTCAGCGGCTTTAACGGCATGGAGTACCGCCTTATATTCGGCATTGCGATAGCGGATGACAAGAGCCTGCACAACCGCCGCCACGGCGACAACGCCACGATAGCGCGGCGCTCGGTCAAGGGCAGCGCGCTTAACAACATCTGCTTTTACGACGGCGGCATGAAAACGGAGCTTCACCACAGGCAGTTTATCGAGGAGGAAATGCACAAGGCGCTTCTTGACAACGAGTTTGTGATGTATTTACAGCCGAAGTATTGCATTTCAACGGGAAAGATAATAGGCGCGGAGGCGCTTGCGCGGTGGATTCACCCCACGCGCGGCATGATTTCGCCCGACGAGTTTATACCGATATTTGAGAAAAACGGCTTTGTGCTGAAGCTTGACAGCGTTATATGGGAGAGCGCGTGCAAGAAGATACGCGCGTGGCTCGACGCGGGGCTTGAGCCCGTGCCGATTTCCGTGAACGTTTCGCGGCAGTACCTTACGACGTTTGACGTTGCGGGCGCGGTGAGCGCGCTCATAAAGAAGTACGATATCCCGATAAAGCTGTTGGAGCTTGAGATAACCGAGTCGCTTGACGCGCCGGGCGTCGAGGAGGTTATCGGCAAAATAAAGCAGGCGGGCTTTACCATACTTATGGACGATTTCGGTTCGGGCTATTCGTCGCTCAATATGCTTAAGACAACGCAGTTTGACGTGCTTAAGATAGACCGCAGCTTCCTTTCGGAGTTTATGGAGAGCGACCGCGGCAGGAAGATAATTCACCACACGATATCAATGTCGCGCGATATAGGGCTTGACATAATTGCAGAGGGCGTTGAAACTCTCGACCAGGCGAAGTTCCTGAACAGCTGCGGCTGCGACGCGGCGCAGGGGTTCTACTATTCGAGACCGATACCTGCGGAGGACTTTGACGAGAAGTTCAAAGCGGATAAAATGCAGACATAAAAAATACGGGGCAGCTTTTGGCTGCCCCACCAGTCTGTTGAAAAAGTCCATTTTGCCCGCGTATGCGGGCTTTGAAATAACTTTTTTGCCTCGGGCTTCCCGAGGCAAAAAACACTTCTATCCGCACAAGTGTGCAAGCGACACCATGCTACGCATGGCTTACGCAAGGCGGCAAGCCGTCAAACCGTGCGCGCAGTGCGGATGTCCCGTCGGAAAACCCCCGTATGGGGGTTTTTCGACGGTCTGACGGGGCAGCTTTTAGCTGCCCCGCTTGTTTTATTCAGTAGTAACGGATTTTGCAAGGTTTCTGGGCTTGTCGGGGTCGATACCGCGAAGCACCGAGGTGTAGTAGGCTATCAGCTGCAGCGCTGCGACTGTCGGCAGCGGCAGCAGCATATCGTCAAGCGTGCTGTCTATCTCAAGCGAGTAATCCACGGTGTTTTCGCTGAACGTCGTGCCTTTTCTGCAAAGCACTATGATAACAGCGCCGCGCGCCTTTACCTCCTCCATGTTGCTTATGGTTTTTGCGAGAATGTCAGACTGCGTTGCAACGGTTATCACAGGCACGCCCTGCTCTATAAGCGATATCGTGCCGTGCTTAAGCTCACCCGCAGCGTATGCCTCGGAGTGAATGTAGGTTATCTCCTTAAGCTTCAGCGACCCCTCGAGCGAGAGCGCGTAGTCGAAGCTGCGCCCGATAAAGAACAGATTCTCGGAGTTTTGCAGTCGGGAGGCTATGAACTGGCATTTGTCCTTGACGTCGATTATATTCTGTATAGCGCGGGGCGCGTCGTAGAGCTGCGCTGTAAGGCGCTTAAGCTCCGCTTCGTCTATCTGTCCGCGCGCGTACGCAAAGCGGAACGCGATAAGGTAAAGCACCGTTATCTGCACCATGTACGCCTTTGTGGAGGCGACGGCTATCTCAGGGCCTGCAAGCGTGTGTATGAATATATCCGCCTCGCGTGCAATGATACTGTACTTTACGTTTACAACGGCAAGAGTTTTTGCGCCGCGCTGCTTTGCAAGCTCCAACCCCGCCTTTGTGTCGGCGGTTTCGCCCGACTGCGACACCACTATAACAAGGTCGCCCTCGCCGACGATGGGGTTCATGTACCTGAACTCGCTTGCAACCTCTACTGTAACGGGAACGCGCGCAAGCCGCTCTATAGCGTACCGCGCGATTATGCCCGCGTGCATTGCCGTACCGCACGCCACAACAAAAACGCGCTTTACTCCGCGCAGCAGCTCGTCTGTAAGCCCTGCCGCCGCAAGGGCGGGAACGCCGTCTTTTACAAGGCTGTCGAGCGTTTTCTGCACTACTGCGGGCTGCTCGTGTATCTCCTTTAACATAAAGTGCGGGTAGCCGCACTTCTGCGCCTGCTCAACGTCCCACTCCGCAACAGCGGGTGTCTTTTCGATAGGCAGACCGTGTACGTCGTAAAACTGCGCGCCGCCGTTTTCTATGCAGACTATCTCGTCGTCGTCGATAACGACGTACTTCTTCGTATATTTCAGAAACGCGGGGATATCCGAAGCGATGAAGTTCTCGTTCTCGCCGATTCCCGCGATAAGCGGGCAGCCCCTGCGCGTTGCGTACACCCTGTCGGGGAAATCCTTGAAGATTATGCCGAGCGCGTAGCTGCCCTCAAGCTCCTTAACGGTCTCAATAATTGCGCGCAGCGGGTTTCTCTCGGAATAGTAGTAGTCGATAAGGCAGGCAACCACCTCTGAGTCGGTCTGCGAGGTGAATTTGTAGCCCTTTTCCGTAAGGAACTCCTTTAGCTGAATGTAGTTTTCGATAATGCCGTTATGCACGAGCGTAACACGCCCGTTGCTGTGCGGGTGCGAGTTTACGTCGTTAGGCTCGCCGTGGGTCGCCCAGCGCGTGTGACCTATGCCGCAGTGACCTACCGGCTTGCCCTGCTCGATAAGTTTTTTCTGCATTACCTCAAGCTTTCCGCTTGATTTTATCGTTTTGATGACGTCGTTTTCAAAAACCGCGATTCCTGCGCTGTCGTAGCCCCTGTATTCAAGCTTTTCCAGCCCGTCCATAAGAACGTCCGCGCAGTCGCGCTGACCTATGTATCCAACAATACCGCACATGATATATTTTCTCCTTGTAATCTATTCGGGCGCCCCTTGTGGGGACATATCTAAATATATGCCCGATAACAATAGTATATCACGACTTTGCGGAAAATGCAAGAGCGCGCGGCGTAATTCAGCAAAAAAGAAGGCGCGAATTTTTTGCTATTGCGGTTGACTAAACGGCGAATTTGTGGTAAAATAAAAATGTATATTTATGCGCATACGCGCAAAGGGGCAGTATTTCATGGATAAAGGCAGATTGATAGTCCTTGAGGGACTTGACGGCTGCGGAAAATCAACGCAGCTCTCGCTGCTGGCGGAGCATTTCTCGCAGCGCGGGACATATTTCCGCTCGGTGAGCTTTCCGAACTACGATTCGGAAAGCGGCAGGATAATTGCGGACTACCTTGCGGGTAAGATACCATGCGAGGGCAGGAACGGCGCGTACGCCGCTTCTACGTTCTACGCGGCGGACAGGTATATAAGCTATGCCACGGATTGGCGCGCCGACTACGAAAAGGGCGCTCTTATCGTGTGCGGCAGGTATACCACGTCCAACGCGGTGTTTCAGATGACAAAGCTTCCCGCAGAGGAGCGCGGGAGCTTTCTTAAGTGGCTTGCTGACTACGAGTACGGACTGCTGGGGCTTCCGCGCCCCGACGCGGTGCTGTTTTTGGATATGCCCGCGGAGGTGTCCGAGGGGCTGCTTTCCGCGCGCTACGGCGGCGAGGAGCGCAAAAAGGATATCCACGAGCAAAGCACGCAGTTTCAGCGCAGCTGCCGCGAGAGCGCGCTTTTTGCGGCGCAGGAATGCGGTTGGCTGGTGATACCCTGCGCGGAAAACGGCGCGGCGCTGTCCATTGAGGAGGTACACGCGCGTATTCTTGCAGCGCTCGGCGAGGTGTCGTGCGATGGCTGAGCTGAGCTTTCGTCCCATTACGCTTGCCGACAGGGCGCGAGCGGAGGAATGTCTGTCGCGCTCGGGCTTTGTGGGGTGCGAGTACACGTTCGGCAACAACTATATATGGGCTGAGGCCTACGGCGTGGAGGTCTGCTTTTACGAGGACCTTTACTTCTGCAAAACGGCGGACAGATTCCTGTTCCCCGCGGGCGGCGGCAGCACGGCACGCGCTGTAGAGCTTATCCTTGAATGGTGCGGCGAAAACGGCGCAGAACCCGTTATCACAACTGACGCGCCGCACGCGAGCGAAATCACGGAGCTTTTCGGCGCGCACGCCGAGCCGCAGCGCGACCTGTACGACTATGTGTACCGCGCGCAGGCGCTGGCGGAACTCAGCGGCAAGCGCTATCACTCAAAGCGCAACCACATAGCGCGCTTTTGCGAGAACGACTGGAGCTTTGAGCCGATAACGCCGCAGAACCTTGACGAGTGCGCGGCGCTGAACGACCTTTGGCGCAGGGAATACGCCGAGGACGGCGAAATGCTCTCGGAGCTGCACGCAGTCGAGCGCGCGCTTGAAAGCTTCGGGGCGCTCGGGCTTGTGGGCGGGCTGCTGCGCGTTGACGGTAAGCCCTGCGCGTTCTCGTTCGGCGAGGGCGCGGGCGATATGTTCGTAGTCCACGCGGAAAAGGCGCTGCGGGACGTTCAGGGCGCGTACGCTGCGATAAACCGCGAGCTTGTGCGCTCGCTGGGCGGCAGGTACGGTTATATCAACCGCGAGGACGACGCAGGCGCGGAGAATCTTCGCAAGGCAAAGCTCTCGTATCACCCCGAGTTTTTGGTTGAAAAATACAGACTGACATTTGGAGGATAAACTATGATATATGTATTTCTTGCAGACGGATTTGAGGAAACGGAGGCCATAGCGCCCATAGATATGCTGCGCCGCGCTGAAAAGGACGTGGTAACCGTTGGCATATGCAACGACGGCGTGCGCAGCAGCCACGGTATCCCCGTGCTTTGCGATATCACCGAAATGCAGGTGGAGCTTGACGAGCGCCTTGAAATGATAGTGCTTCCCGGCGGAATGCCCGGAACGCTGAACCTTGAGAAAAACGCGGTCGTTCAGCAGACTATAGACTACTGCGTGCAGCACGATATCCCGATAGGCGCTATATGCGCAGCGCCCTCCATTCTCGGCAAAAAGGGGCTGCTTGCAGGTAAGAACGCCACCTGCTTCCCGGGCTTTGAAAAGTACCTTACGGGCGCTTCGCTCTCCGAGGAAAAGGTGGTTACTGACGGCTGCATTACAACCGCGGCGGGCGCGGGCGTTGCAGTAGAGTTCGGGCTGCGCCTTGTAGAGGTGCTTTGCGGCGCGGACGAGAGCCGCCATGTCCGCGAGGCCATACAGTGCGCGAAGTAAAAAAGGCGCTCAGGCGGGAGCTTATAGCGCGCCGCAGGGCGCTCGACCCCGCGGAAAAGGCGCGCGCGGACTGCGACATATTTATGCAGCTGCTGCCGCTGCTTTCGGGCGTGAGCGCGGTGTTCACGTATGTTTCAACGCCAATTGAGGTAGACACCCGCGCGCTTATCGGCCGCTGCCTTGAAAGCGGCGTTCCCGTTGCAGTCCCCGTGAGCGGCGACGAGGAGCTTAGCTTTTACTATATTACGGACGTTTCGCAGCTTGCAGAGGGCAGGTACGGCATACTCGAGCCTGCGGACAGGACGCATCCCGCCGCTGCGGACGAGCGTACGCTGTGCATAGTCCCCGCGCTCTGTGCGGACGGCGAGGGGCTGCGGCTAGGCTACGGCAAGGGGTATTACGACAGATTCCTGCGAGGATTTTCAGGCAGAAGCGTTATACTGTGCTATGATGATTTTAAGCGCTGCGTACCCGCAGAGCCGCACGACGTGAGAGCGGACATGACGATTTTTGACAGAAAAAACGGAGGCTGAAATGGACGAGAACCGTTTTGACGATATTGAAGATATCGGACAGGAACAAAAGGAACAGACCGAAAGAACGCGGGAGCTTGACAGCATTCTCGGCGAGTTCGGCGCGCACGGCGGTATAACCCCGCGCGAGGAATTTATCGAGAACAACTCCGCTGATATGCAGAAAACGCGGCAGATGGATTCGCTCTACGACCCGCAGGAGGAAGAGTCCCCCGCGCCCAACCCCGTAAAGCGCCGCAGGAAGAAAAAGAAAAAGCAGATAAACCACACCCGCACTATGGGACAGATTTTCCTCGGCGTGCTGCTTTCCGTGACGGCCATATGCGTTGGCATTTACCTCGCCTCGCAGATGATAGTTGCGCTTCAGGACTTCACGGGAATGTCGAAGAAGTCGCGCGAGTCGGTAGTTGAGATAACCGACAGCATGAGCGTTGACGACATAGCGCAGCTTCTGCACGACAAGGGCGTTATCAAAATGCCGTCCCTTTTCAAGACCTATCTTAAGATATCCGACAAGGAGAGCGGCTTCTTAAACGGCGAGTTCACGCTTAACTCCAATATGTCCTACAGCAACATTGAAATCGCGCTTAAGACCAAGAAGAAGTACACCGAAACCATAAGCATAATGATTCCCGAGGGCTATACCGCGCAGCAGGTGGCGCAGCTTCTCGAGGAAAACTACGTATGCCGCGCGGCGGATTTCCTGCGCTGCTACAAGAATAAGCTCGACAAGTACGACTTTGAGGAGGGCATACCCGACAGCCCCGACCGCTTCAATATGCTTGAGGGCTACCTTTTCCCCGACACCTACGAGTTCTATGTTATCGACGACCTTAAAAAGGACAAGAACTTCGACACCTACGAGTACGCAAAGCAGGCCGCCGACAAGATGTACAAGAACTTCGAGAGCAAGATAACGAAGCAGATGAAAGCGCGCATGGAGGAGCTGGGACTCACGCTTGACCAGACCGTTATCCTCGCTTCTCTCATTCAAAAAGAGGGTACGGACGAGGAGAACATGAGCATGATTTCCTCCGTATTCCACAACCGCCTTGAAAACCCCGCGGAGTTCCCCAACCTGCAAACGGATACGACCACGAACTATATTGACGAGGTAATAAAGCCCTCGATTACCGCCGACAGCGGCGACCTTTACGACGATATCATCAACGCATACGACTCGTATAAGTGCGGCGGACTGCCCGCAGGTGCTGTGTGCAACCCCGGGCTTATGGCTATAAACGCGGCGCTTTATCCTGCTGAAACCGACTTCTACTACTTCCTTGCAAGCAGCGACGGCGTATTCTACTGGGCGCGCACGCACGAGGAGCATGAGGAGAACATCGTAAACGCCGCGCTTCACGAAGAAGAATAAGGAGAGTTCCACTTTGAATACGAAAACAGAGCTTCTCGCCCCTGCGGGCGACGAGGAGAGCCTTAGAGCGGCGCTCGATTACGGCGCGGACGCAGTATATCTCGGCGGCAAGGGCTTTGGTATGCGCGCGGGAGCAAAGAATTTCGACGGCGAGGAGCTGTGCCGCGCGGTAACGCTCGCGCACGAAAAGGGCGTTAAGGTGTACCTTACCTGCAACACCCTGCCCACAAACGCAGAGGTGGAGCAGTTCCCCGAGTTTATACGGCACGCGCAGCGTGCGGGGATAGACGCGGTAATATGCGCGGACCTCGGCGTGATGGCAATGGTAAAGGAACACGCGCCGTCGATGGAGCTGCACGTTTCCACACAGACGGGCGTTGTAAACTACAAAACCGCGCAGGAGCTTTACAGGCTCGGCGCAAGGCGCGTTGTTCTTGCGCGCGAGGTGAGCCTTGAGGATATCCGCGCGATACGCAGGAATATCCCTGAGGACATGGAGATAGAGGTGTTCGTGCATGGCGCAATGTGCGTGAGCTTTTCGGGGCGCTGCCTTATTTCGGAGTACCTTACGGGGCGCAGCGCAAACCGCGGCGAGTGCGCGCAGCCCTGCCGCTGGGGCTACTATCTCATGGAGGAAAAGCGCCCCAACGAGTTTTACAAGGTGTTTGAGGACGAGCGCGGGACGTTTATTCTGAACGCGCGCGATATGTGCATGATAGACCACCTTGACGATGTTATAGAAGCGGGCGTGACAAGCCTTAAAATAGAGGGCAGGGCGAAGTCGGCATACTACACCGCGCTTACCGTAAACGCCTACCGCGCCGCGCTCGACTGCGCGCTTAAGGGCGAAAAGCCCCCCGCGTGGGTGCTTGAGGAGGTGAACAAGATAAGTCACCGCCCCTACTGCACGGGCTTCTTTTACGGAAAGCCGACTGACGGCAGCGGCACGCAGGACGCGGCCGCCGTAACGAACGGCGGGCAGTATTTTGCGGAGAGCGGCTATATGCGCGACTATGACTTTGTTGGTACGGTGGATTCCTGCGAAAACGGCGTTATGCACATAACGCAGCGCAATTTCTTCAGGCTGTCGGACGAGCTGGAGATAGTCCCGCCGCACGCAGAGCCGTTCGCGCTGCACGCGCAGGAGATGTACGGCGCAGACGGCGTTATGACCGACACCGCGCGCCACGCCATGGAGCAGCTCACGATTCGCACGGATATCACAGCGCCGCCGCATTCTATGATTCGCAGGCGCGTTAAGTAACATTAAAACGGAGGACGAAAAATGGGCATTGGTGGATATCCCTGTCCGCATTGCGGCGCTGCGCTCGAGGAAGCGGGCGCTGTGCTTCGCTGCACGGCGTGCGGCATAAGCTGCGACCCTGCCGCCGCGGAGGAATACGCGCGCGAAAAGGAGCTGCCCCCCGACAGTCTTTCATGGGACGACTACGCGGGCGCGGGAATTTTCGGGGACGCCGTTTACGGCGAGTGCGGGCAATGCGGTACGGTTTTTGCGTTTCCTGCGGAAAGCGCGCCCTATATCGGCGAGGCCGCGGGAAGCGACGCTGCGCGCTGCCCGTTCTGCGACAGCGTGCTGAACCCTGTGACGAGCGGCGCGCCCACGCCCGATATCGTGCTGCCATTCGTTAAGGACAGGCAGGCGGCGCAGGACGCGTTCGTGCGCTTCTGCCGTTTCAAGCCGCTGCTGCCTGCGGGGTTTGTTTCACACAAGCGCGTTAACGCTATAAAAAAGGTGTACCTGCCGTACTGGGTGACCGACTGCGCCGCGCTTGCTAAGCTGCGGTTCGACGCGCAGAAGTCGCACGCCAAACGCAGCGGCGGCGAGCGCTCAATAAAAACTGATACGTTTATGGCGATACGCGAGGGTACTGCGGCGTACAGCGGCGTGTACTCCTGCGCAAGCACGGCGGGAAAGAAGTGCTGCGCCATTGCAGAGCCGTTTGACGCGGCGGCGGCGCAGCCGTTCGAGGGCGGCGTTCCCGAGGCGTACATTGTTGTTGCGGATTCCCCCGCGCAGCAGGCGCACGCCGCGGCGGAGGAGCGCATTCGCCGCAGCATGGAGCGGCTTCTCGCGGACACGGTAAAGGGCTTTTCCGAAAAGAAGCGGCAGGCGGGCAGGCTTGAAATAAGCGGTGCAAAAACGCGGCTCGCGCTTTTCCCCGTGTGGATAATAAGCACGAAATACAAGACAAAGACCTACCGCTTTGTGATGAACGCGCATACGGGCAGGGCGTACGGCGAGATTCCGTTCAGCAAGGCAAAAATGGCGGGAATATTCGCGGCGGTGACGGCGGGCGTTGCGCTTATCGGCACGGCGCTTACGCTGCTGCTTTAGGAGGTGTGCTGCTGTGAAAAAATTGTTTTCGCTTATGGCTGCGGGAATCGCCGCGCTTTGCATTACGCTTACGGCTTGCGCGCAGGCGCAGCACAAGGTTTACGACAGCGCGCAGGTGCTGAGCGACGAGGACGAGCAGGCGCTCGAAAAGCTCGCGGAGCAGCTTGTTCTCGACCACGGCGTGGACGCTGTGATATGCACCGAGCGCTCGCTTACGGCGTCGCCCGAGGAGCGCGCGCAGAGCCTTTTCAACTCGCTTGACGCGGGCGTTGGCGACGGCAGGGACGGTATCCTGCTGCTGATATGGTTCGACAACGACGAGCAGCACTTCTTAACGCTAAAAAACGGCTGGGCTGAGCAGGTGTTTACCGGCTACGCGAACGACCGCATTGAGGAGCTTACCGCGCAGGATATTGAAAAGCGCGACTTTACGGGAGCGGCGCAGCAATGGCTGCGGCTTTCGGGCAAGTTTATGGCGGCGCACGAAAAGGGCAGACCCTACGACGGGGAGCGCGTTTACCGCACGCGCGGCGAGTGCCTGCGGATATTCCTGCTGTGGCTTGCTGCGGGAGCGCTTGCGGCGGCGGGCGTATGCGCGCTTATGCGCCTTTCAATGCGCACAAAGCCGCTTATACGGCATTCGGGGGAGCTTTCGCCCGACAAGAACACATTTTCGCTTACAAAGCAGCGGGATATCCTGCTGTATTCGCACACGGAGCGCATTGACGGCGCAAACGCTGCAAGCTCCGCAGAAAAAGAGAAGCTTACAGACAAGGACTGACGCAACAGCGCAGACAATGAAAGGACGGGGTAAGAATGGCATTCAGATTCCGCAACGAAACGCTGAGCCCTGACGAGCGCACAACGGCGCTACTTGAGGAGCTTACGCAGGACGAAAAGCTGCTGCTTTTATGCGCGCACCAGAGCGCGATACCGAGGCTCGGCATTGAGGAGAACTACATCGGCGCGGAGGTTGCGCGCGGACTTGTGTGCCGCAGCGACAGCGCAGAGTACCTGACCACCGTGTTCCCCGAGCCGTTCGGGCTTGCGGCGACGTTCGACCCCGTGCTTATGCAGCAGATGGGCGAGGTAACGGGCGTTGAAACAAGGCTTCAGCATAAAAAGGGGCGCTCGTCGCTTTTTGTATGGGGGCCTACCGTTGACGCGGAGCGCGACCCGCGCTGGGGCAGAAACGAGGAGGGCTACGGCGAAGACCCGTTCCTTATCGGGCAGATGTCCGCAGCCTACACAAAGGGCATGGCGGGCAGCGACCCGCAGTATATGCGCGTTATCCCCACGCTAAAGCATTTTTACGCCAACAACAACGAGGAATGCCGCGGCAGCGACAACGCTTCCGTTCCGCTTACGCTAAAGCACGATTACTACCTTAAGGCGTTTGAGCGCGCGGTGCGCGAGGGCGGCGCGCGTTCGCTCATGACAGCGTACAACGAGATAAACGGCGTTGAGGGCATATGCAACCCCGAGATAAGCGAGATATGCAAAAAGGAGTGGGGGCTGCTGTTCGCCGTGTCCGACGGCGGGGACTTTGTGCAGAACGTGCAGTTCCACAAGCACGACGAGAATCACGCCGAGGCCGCAGGGCGCATTTACGCAAACCACGGCGCTGATATAATGTGCGACGACGAGCAGGTGGTGCGTACCGCTGTAAGCGGCGCGCTGGAGCAGGGGCTTATCACGTGGGAGGACATAGACAGGGCGCTTTACGGCGTGATGAAAGCGCGCGTTCTGCTTGGCGAATTTGACGAGGCGACCCCGTTTGACGAATACACAGACGATATGCTTTGCTGCGACGCGCACTACAAGGTGACTGAAACCGCCGCGCTCGAGTCGGCGATACTGCTGCGAAACAGCAAGCTTATGCTGCCGCTTTCAAAGGACGAGAAGCTCGGCGTTTTCGGCGTACACGCGGACATGAACTTCCGCGACTGGTACACGGGGCTTTCCGACAGGAATCCCACGATACTCGACGCTCTCACCGCCTATGCGGGGCGCGAGAATATCGTGTACGATTCGGGCTGCGACGTTATTGCGCTTCGCAGCAGCGAAACGGGCTTCTACTTCTCCGTGGCTGACGACGGCACGCTTGAATGCACAAGCTCTACGATAAACGAAGCGTGCCTGCTGGAGCTATACGAGTGGGGCGACGGCGCGGTATCGCTGCGTTCAAAAAAGAACGGCAAGTTTTTGTGCGACGCGGGAGTTATGCGCTGCATTTCCGACGAGGTGTACGGCTGGTTTGTAAAGGAGTGCTTCAAAATGGAGTGCAGCGGGCGGCAGTGCACGTTCCGCAACTGGCAGGGCAGGTGGCTGTACATTACCGAAAGCGGCGAAATAGCCGTGTCGAGCGCGCTGCGCAGGCACAGCGCGTGCGTATTCGACGTGGAGCTTTTCTCCTCGGGCAAGGAGCGCGTAAGGCGCATTGCGGCGGAAACCAAGAACGCCGTGGTATTCTGCGGCAACAACCCGCAGATAGGCGCGCGCGAATGCACCGACAGAAAAACGCTTGCCCTGCCCCAAAATCAGCGCGAGCTGTTAAGCTGCGTAAGCGAGGTGAACCCGCACACGGTGCTGTACCTTGTGTCGGGCTATCCGTATTCTGTTCCCGACAACATACATTCCGTGCTGCATATTGCGCACGCAGGACCTGCAATGGGCAGCGCCGTCGCTAAAACGCTTTTCGGCGCATATTCGCCTGCGGGCAGGTGTCCTGCTACATGGTATACCTCTGAGGACGAGCTTTGCAGCATAAAGGACTACAACATAATACGCACGGGGTCTACATACCTCTACTACAAGGGCGAGCCGCTCTTTCCGTTCGGCCATGGGCTTAGCTACACAAGTTTCCGCTACGGCTCGCTGCACACCAACAAAATCTCCTTTGAAAAGGACGAAACTGTAGAGGCGCATTTCGAGCTTGAAAACAACGGCTCGTTCTCCGCGGACGAGGTGGTGCAGCTTTATGTAAGCGCGCCGCGTATGCCGCGCACCATGCCGATAAAGCGCCTTATCGCGTTTAAGCGCGTGTACGTGCCGCGCGGGAAGAAGCTTCCCATAACGCTTAGCTTTAACGTAAACGAGCTTTGCTGCTGGGACGTTAACACGCGCCGTCCCGAGCTTTACGGCGGCACGTACGAGCTTCAGCTCGGCTCGTCCAGCGCGGACATACGCCGCAGCTGTGAAATAAAGGTAAACAGCGCGGAATACCTCGGCATAGACATAAGCGCGGATGTTCCCGCGGCGGCTTCGTGGGACTATCTGGGCGCGGAGTTCCGCACGGACAGAGCGCTTAACGAGTACGCGCAGCTTACCGACTGGCAGAGCTTTATACGATTTGAGGGCTGCCGCATGGAGGGCAGGCACAGGATAAGCGTTTGCGTGGCGAACCCCGACAGGGCGGGCAGGCTGCACGTTTCCTGCCTTGAAACGGGGCGCGAGATAGCCTCGATAGCGATACCGCCCACGCAGTCCTATTCGGATTTCATAGAAATCACAGCGGACGCAGAGCCTGTCTGCGGCACGTTTACGCTTTGCTTTGTGCCGAGCGGTACAATGTCGCTAAAGTCGTTCAGGTTCTTTGGCTGAAAGGAGTTATCATGACAAAGGAAGAAATATTCCCGCATATAGACCACACGCTGCTGCGTGCGGACTGCACCGCAGCCGAGATAGACGAGCTTTGCGCGCAGGCGCTTGAGTACCATACGGCTTCGGTGTGCATTCCCGCGGCGTATGTTGAGTACGCGCGCAGAAAGTTCTCGGAGCTGCGCATCTGCACGGTGGTGGGCTTTCCGCTTGGGTACACCACAACCCCCGCAAAGGTGTACGAGGCTGCGGACGCCATCTCCTGCGGCGCGGACGAGATAGACATGGTTGTGAATCTCTGCGACGTTAAAAACGGCGACTTTGAAGCCGTTGAGCGCGAGATAGAGCTTATGAAAAAGACCTGCGGCAAGCGCATTCTTAAGGTGATTGTGGAAACCTGCTACCTTACCGAAGAGGAGAAGATAGCGCTTTGCGGGTGCGTAACGCGCGGCGGCGCGGACTACATCAAGACCTCTACGGGCTTCGGCACGGCGGGCGCTAAGATAGAGGATATCCGCTTGTTCAAAGCGCACATAGGCGAGGGTGTTAAGATAAAGGCAGCGGGCGGAATACGCACGCGCGCCGAGCTTGAGGCGTTCCTTGCGGAGGGCTGCGAGCGCATAGGCACGAGCAGCGCGGTAAAGCTTCTTACACAGGAGGGCTGACATGGCACGCGTTTTTCTTATAGTTCTTGACAGCTTTGGCGTGGGCGCGCTGCCCGACGCGGGCGATTTTGGCGACAGCGGCAGCTGCACTATACGCTCGTGCTGGCAGACGGGGCTTATGCGCACGCCGAACATGGCAAGGCTCGGGCTGTTCAACATAGCGGGCGTTGACGTGGGCGAAAAGTGCGCAGCGCCCGAGGGCGCGTTCCTGCGGCTTGCGGAGCGCTCAAAAGGCAAGGACACAACAACGGGTCACTGGGAGATTTCGGGAATTGTGTCGCAAAAGCCGTTCCCCACGTTCCCAAACGGCTTCCCGCAGGAGGTAATAGACGCGTTCAGCGCGGCGACGGGCAGGGGAGTGCTTTGCAACAAGCCCTGCTCGGGTACAAAGGTAATTGCCGATTACGGCGAGGAACATCTAAAAACCGGCGCGCTTATCGTATACACCTCGGCTGACAGCGTGTTCCAGATAGCCGCGCACGAAAGCATAGTCCCGCCTGAGAAGCTGTACGAATACTGCCGCATGGCGCGCGGGATTCTCACGGGCGACTATGCGGTGGGCAGGGTGATTGCGCGTCCTTTCGAGGGAGAGTACCCCTTTACCAGAACGCCGCGCAGGCACGACTTTTCGCTTGTGCCGCCAAAGGACACCATGCTCGACTGCATTTCGCGCGCGGGAATGGAGGTAACAGGCGTCGGTAAGATTTACGACATTTTTGCGGGAAAGGGGCTTACCCACGCGGAGCGCGCCATCGGCAACGCCACGGATATGCAGCTTACAAGCAACATTCAGCAAAGGGATTTTGCGGGGCTTTGCTTCACGAACCTTGTTGATTTCGATATGAGCTACGGCCACCGCCGCGACCCGCAGGGCTACGCGCGGGCGCTTTCGGAGTTTGACGAGTGGCTGGGCGGCTTTATGGAGAAAATGCGCCACGACGACGTGCTGATGATAACCGCCGACCACGGCTGCGACCCGTGCTACAGCGGCACGGACCACACGCGCGAGTTTATCCCGCTGCTTGCATACGGCGAGCGTATAAAGCGCGGCGCGGACCTTGGCACGCGGCAGGGCTTCGGCGATATCGGCGCTACGGTGCTGGAGCTTTTAGGCGTTGAGGGCAAGCTTGACGGCGTAAGCTTTGCGGGCGAGATGACCGCGCGTTAAGGGGGAGCGTTCTTGAGCGATACGGAAATAAACGAGCGGGCGGCGCGCGTCACCGCCAAAAACGAGCGGCTTTTCGCAAACCACGCCTGCACGATAGCCGCCTGCGCCCGCGCGGGAATGAAAAACGGCTTTTCTTTCAGGCTTATCGGCGTAAAGCGCATTGAGCGCGAGGAGTTTGTGTTCGCGCCAGAAAAGACGCTTTTCGGCGAGAAAAGCAGGGTGATAGAGGGCGCGGAAAAGTGGTTCAGGCACAGCTATAACAAGCAAAGGCTGTGCAATATCAAGGTAGTTCTGCCCGAAGCCCCCGCCGAGGACGAGGCAGACCCCGAAAGCGCGGGGCTTGCGTGCCTTTACGAGGGCGGCAGGGCGGCGCTCTTTGCGCCCGAGTGGAGCTATAACGCGCAGACCGACAAGTGGAGCGTTAAGTACAGGGAATCCCCCTGCGACCCCGCGCTTGCAAAGGCGCGCTTTCCCGACGTTTCGCAGGAGCTGCGCGAGGCGCTCACGGCGCTTTGCGACCTCTGCGCGGACATAGGCGCGCAGGACGGCACAGGGCTTCTTCTCTGCGGAATAGACGAGCTTGACGGCAGGGAGGCGGCGTGGGAGCTGGCTTCGGGCGAGGAGTTCCACCAAACGCGCATACCCGTACAGCGCCTGCCTAAGCTGTCCGAAAAGAGCGCGCACATCTACCGCGCGGCTTCAAGAACGCCCGTTTACGGCGGGACGTGGTATCACGGCATTCTTGCAAAAGCGCAGGAATGCGGCAGGGGAGAGGCGCTGCGCGGGCTTATGCTAAGGCTTTGGGACGCGCAGCGCGGCGCAATGCTTTTTACCGTCAACGAGAGCTGACGATAATCCGCGGCGGCACGGTGCGGTTTTCCGCGCGGTGCAGCCGTATAACTCATGGTCACCTCTAAAAACCTTGTTTGAGTGAAAATGTGTATAGCGCACCGACTGCTTCTGTCAACAAGCGAAATTTCTGATGTGACGGCGTCCATGCCGTCACTTGGTTATTTCGCCGTGCAACATCATGTTGCACCTCCTCGTAAGGCATACAGCCTTACTTCGTCGGCTTTCATCGCATTCGGCGCACTCTACCCATTTTCCCTTTTCAAACCGGTTTTTAGAAGTTCCCTCATATATCAGAAAGGATACAGAAAAATGAGCGAATGTTCACACGACTGCGGAAGCTGTTCCGCAAACTGCTCCGAAAGGCAGCAGGAGAGCCTTATTGCAAAGCCGCACGAGCTTTCAAGCATTAAAAAGGTTATAGGCATAGTAAGCGGCAAGGGCGGCGTAGGCAAGTCCATGGTTACTTGTATGTCCGCCGTTCTCATGAACCGCCGCGGCTTCAACACGGCAGTGCTTGACGCGGATATCACAGGACCGTCCGTTCCCAAGGCGTTTGGCATAAAGGAAAAGGCGCAGGGCAGCGAAACGGCGATATACCCCGTTCTCACGAAAAAGGGCATTAAGGTGATGTCCGTAAACCTGCTGCTGCCCGACGAAACAGACCCCGTAATCTGGCGCGGACCTATCATTGCGGGTACTGCAAGGCAGTTCTGGACGGACGTTGTATGGGACGACGTTGACTATATGTTCGTTGATATGCCTCCGGGAACGGGCGACGTACCGCTCACGGTGTTCCAGTCGATACCGCTTGACGGCATAATCGTCGTTACATCTCCGCAGGAGCTTGTTTCAATGATAGTTGGCAAGGCGGTTAAAATGGCGGAGATGATGAACGTTCCGATAATAGGCCTTGTCGAGAACATGAGCTACGCCGTATGTCCCGACTGCGGCAAGCGCATTAACGTATTCGGCGAGAGCCACATAGAAGAAACCGCGCAGAAGTTCGGACTTAAGGTGCTTGCAAAGCTCCCCATAGACCCCGAGTGCGCAAAGCTTGTTGACAGCGGGCTTCTTGAGCTTATGGAAACGCAGGCGGCAGACCCGATAGCCGACGCCGTTGAGGAGTTCTGCAAATGAGCCGCGGCGACGAAGCGTATGGCTATTTTCTGAGCGGCTACAACTGCGCGCAGGCTGTGGCGCTGGCGTTCCGCGACCTGCTCGGCATGGACGAGCAGACCGCAGCGCGGCTTTCCTGCGGTTTTGGCGGCGGCATGGGCAGAATGCGCGAGGTGTGCGGCACGTTTTCGGGCGTGGTCACGGTAATGAGCTGGCTTTACGGCTACTCCGACCCCTCGGACAACGCGACCAAAGCCGACCTTTACGAGAGAATACGCGCCCTTGCGGACGAGTTCCGCGCGGACAACGGCAGCATAATCTGCCGCGAGCTGCTGGGGCTTCAGCAGGCGGAGAAGTCCGCCGTTCCCGCCGCGCGCACGGCCGAGTACTACAAAAAGCGCCCCTGCCCGGAGCTTTGCCGCTATGCAGCGGATATGCTAGAGAGGTACATTGAACAGAACCCGGTCGGGGGATGAGCGCCGTTTTCGGCGCAAAATCCCCCGCGCCGAAGCGGCGCTCTCGCAAAGGTCTGATTATGAAAAAAATTTTATCATTTTTCGGATATGCCCTTGACAAAAGTGTGTTAGTGTGATATAATCCTATTAAACCGATAGGTGATATAGCTTATATACAAAGAAAGGTGATAAAATGGATATAATATATGCGGATAATGCGGCGACTACCAAAATGAGCGACACGGCAGTTCGCGCAATGCTGCCGTATTTGCAGGAGTGCTACGCGAACCCCTCGTCGCTGCACACGCCCGGGCAGGAGGCTGCCGAGGCTCTGTTCCGCGCGCGCGAGGATATCGCAGCGTGTATAGGCGCAGACCCGAGGGAGATATACTTCACCTCCGGCGGAAGCGAGGCCGACAATCAGGCGATAGTTTCCGCTGCGGAAAACGGCACGCGCAGGGGCAAGAAGCATATTATCTCTGACAAGATAGAACACCACGCCGTGCTGCACACGCTTAAAAAGCTTGAAAAGCAGGGCTTTGAGGTAACGCTGCTCGACGTTGACGCCGACGGCCTTGTAGACCCCGAGGCGGTGAGAAAGGCTATCCGCCCCGACACCGCGCTTG
This sequence comes from uncultured Oscillospiraceae bacterium, assembly GCA_934462925.1. Taxonomy (GTDB): domain Bacteria; phylum Bacillota; class Clostridia; order Oscillospirales; family Ruminococcaceae; genus CAG-115. The sequence goes on from CAKSIT010000003.1 coordinate 169,394, forward strand.
TTACTATTATGGCTGCGAACAACGAGATAGGCACTCTTGAGCCGATAAAGGAAATAGGCGCTATCTGCCGCGAAAACAAGGTGACGTTCCACACGGACGCGGTGCAGGCTGTTGGGCATATCCCGATAGACGTAAAGGAGATAGGCTGCGATATGCTGTCGCTTGCGGCGCATAAGTTCCACGGGCCAAAGGGCGTGGGCGTTCTCTTTGCAAGGAGAGGGCTGCTGCTCACCTCTATAATAGAGGGCGGCGCACAGGAGCGCGGCAAGCGCGCAGGCACGGAGAACATTGCGGGGATAGTTTCGGCGGCGGCAGCCCTTAAGGAGGCTGTAGCGGAGCTTGACGAAACCTCTGCAAGGATAGCGAAGCTGCGCGACAGGCTTATTGAGGGGCTGAGCGTGATTCCGCACTGCGCGCTCAACGGAAGCCGCGACATGCGCCTGCCCGGCAACGTAAGCTTTTGCTTTGAGGGCATCGAGGGCGAGAGCCTGCTGCTTCTGCTTGACGAAAAGGGCATTTGCGCGTCGTCGGGTTCTGCGTGTACGTCTGGGTCGCTTGACCCGAGCCACGTACTGCTCGCTATAGGCAGACCGCACGAGGTAGCGCACGGGTCTCTCAGGCTCACGCTGTCGCGCTATAACACCGCAGAGGAAATTGAGAAGATAATTGCCGCCGTACCCGAGGTTGTTGATTATCTTCGCAGAATGTCGCCTATCTGGCAGGATTTACAGGAGGGAAAGAGAAACTATGTTATATAGTGAAAAGGTAATGGACCACTTTACTCACCCGAGGAACGTCGGCACGATTGAGAACGCAGACGGCGTAGGCGAGGTCGGAAACGCAAAGTGCGGGGATATCATGAAGATATTCCTTAAGATAAACGACGGTATAATTGACGACGTTAAGTTCAGCACGTTTGGGTGCGGCTCTGCGATTGCAAGCAGCAGCATGGCTACCGAGATGATAAAGGGCAAGCCTGTGTCCGAGGCGCTGGAGCTTACCAACAAGGCAGTTGTGGAGGCTCTTGACGGGCTTCCCGCGCACAAGCTGCACTGTTCGGTGCTTGCCGAGGAAGCGGTAAAGGCAGCAGTTAAGGACTACTACGACAAGAACGGCATTGCCTACGACCCCGCTATGTTCGCTGAAAAGCACGACTGCGAGCATTGCGGCGAATAAGTCCATAAATAAATTTCCCCGCCGAGTTACAGGGAACATCAAAGGAATATAGTCGCAAACCCGCATTACAAAAGGAATTGTAGTGCCGCATAAACAACGAAGACCATACCAAAACCAATAATAAGGACGCTTTTCATTAAAAGGCGTCCTCAGACCGTCGAAAAACCCCCATACGGGGGTTTCCCGACGGGACATCCGCACTGCGCGCACGGCTGCGTAAGCGTAGCGTCGCTTACACACTTGTGCGGATAGAAGTGTTTTTTGCCTCAGCCAGGCCGACGCAGTCGCCTTTAGCCCGAGGCAAAAAAAGTGATTTCAAAGCCCGCATACGCGGGCAAGATTGACTTTTTCAACAGACTGAGGACGCTTTTCATTAAAAGGCGTCCTTTTTTCTATATATTGCACAAAGGCGAATCCGCGCCCGTAACAAATCCGCGCCGCGGGGCATACTATAGTGCAGTACATACCGAAAGGAGAACAATGCTATGTGCGGAATTGCGGGAGAGATAAGCTTCAGGCGCGATATGCGCGAGATGAAGGAAACGGTGCAGAAAATGAGCAGCGTGCTTACGCCGCGCGGACCTGACGCGCAGGGGCTGTTCAGCGGGGAAAACGCCTGCATGGCGCACCGCCGCCTTATTGTAATAGACCCCGAAAACGGCGTTCAGCCTATGTCCAGCGGGGAGTTCACGATAGTGTACAACGGCGAGCTTTACAACACCTCGGAGCTTCGCACGGAGCTTGCAAAGCGCGGGTGGAAGTTCACGGGACACTCTGACACGGAGGTAGTGCTTAAGTCGTATATCGAGTACGGTGAGGACTGCCTGCGGCTGTTCAACGGAATATTCGCGTTTGCGGTGTGGGACAGCGGCAGGCGCGAGCTGTTCCTTGCGCGCGACAGGATAGGCGTAAAGCCGCTGTTTTACTCGCTTACGGAAAAGGGGATAGCGTTCGCATCGGAGATAAAGGCGCTGCTGCTTCACCCCGAGGTAAAGCCCGTTGTGACTGAGGAGGGCATGGCGCAGGTAATGCTTGCCGGTCCTGCGCGCTTTGTCGGCAGCGGCGTTTTCCGCGACATAAGCGACCTGCCTGCGGCGTGCTGCGCGCGCTTCGGCGAGAACGGCTTTACGCAGCGGCGCTACTGGAGCGTAAAGGCGAAGCCGCATACCGAAAGCCTTGAGGAAACCACGGAACACTTGCGCGGGCTTATCACGGACGCCGTGCGGCGGCAGCTTGTAAGCGACGTGCCGCTCTGCTGCCTTCTTTCGGGCGGACTTGACAGCAGCGTGATTTCGGCGATTGCCGCAAAGGAGTACGCGGCGCACGGCAAAAAGCTTTCCACATGGTCAATCGATTACAGGCACAACCACGAAAACTTTAAGGCGAGCCTTTTCCAGCCCGACGAGGACGCGCCGTGGGTGCGCCGCATGGCGGAATACATCGGTTCGGACCACACGGACGTTGTGCTTGACACGCCCGCGCTCGCCGACGCGCTAACCGACGCCGCCCTTGCGCGCGACCTGCCCGGCATGGCTGACGTGGACAGCTCGCTGTGGCTGTTTTGCCGCGAGATAAAAAAGCGCTTTACAGTAGCGCTGAGCGGCGAATGCGCAGACGAGATATTCGGCGGTTACCCGTGGTATCACCGCAGGGAGGTGCTGTTCTACGACGGCTTCCCGTGGGCTACGTCTGTACCCGAGCGGGCGGCGTTCCTTAAAAAGCCCATGTCGCCCGCCGAGGCCGAGGCGTTTATTCGCCGCCCGTACAGCGAGTGCATAGCGCGCACCGACTATCTCCCCACGGACGGGGACTACGAGCGGAGAATGCGCGAGATGTTCATGCTGAACCTTGATTACTTTATGGCGACGCTGCTGGACCGCAAGGACCGCATGAGCATGGCGCACGGGCTGGAGGTGCGCGTTCCGTTCTGCGACTACAGGCTTGTTGAGTACGCGTACAATATCCCGTGGGAGATGAAGTCGTACAACGGCAGGGAAAAGGGGCTTGTAAGGCTTGCAATGCAGGGTATACTCCCCGACGACGTTTTATGGCGCAAAAAAAGCCCCTACCCCAAAACGCACAACCCGACGTACGCGGCGCTGCTGTCCGAGCGGCTTAAAAAGCTCCTTGACGGCGACTGCCGCCTGACCGAAGCGGTAAACGCCGACGCGCTGCGCAAATTCGTGGATTCGCAGGGAGAGAGCTTCACCAAAAACTGGTATGGACAGCTTATGACAGTCCCGCAGATTTACGCGTATTTCCTGCAGCTTGAAACGTGGCTCAGGGAGTACAATGTAGTGCTTGCATAAAAACGGCTCTGCTGCGCAAACCGCGCAGCAGAGCTTTTGCTAGGGGATTTGCTGCGGTTAACGTCATGGCGAGGGAAAAGCATATAGCGGCGTGTTTGTGTGAGTCAATTACTGTATAATACACGGAGCTATATGAGTGGTTTAAGAATGCAGGAAAACTGAAGCAATGAGGAGAATACAAACGTTGAAATTTCCATGAAAATAGAATTGCTATAAGCTCCATGCATAAAAACAGAGCGCTTTTTGTTATTGACATTTGAATTTTGTTGTGGTATACTAAAAGTATCAAATTATTGTAAGGAGAGTCGTAATGTCAGAGATTATCCACAACAAACTGGTTCGCAATAATATCCCCCAAATAATAGAAGCGGCGGGAAAGCAGGCTGTAACGCGTGTGCTGTCCGATGAGGAATACCTTGCGGAGCTTGACAGAAAGCTTACCGAGGAGTGCGCCGAGTATCAGGCGGACAAAAACGTTGAGGAGCTGGCGGACGTGCTTGAGGTGCTGTATGCCATTGCCGCGGCGCGCGGGTACTCCGTGCAGGAGCTGGAGCGCATAAGGGCGGCAAAGGCGGAAAAGCGCGGCGGATTTGCGGACAGGATATTCCTTGAAAAAGTAGTCGAGTGACGGTGGCTGTAATGAAAAACGATTATCGCTCCGCTTCGGGCAGCGCCGCAGAGGACCTGTTCATAGAGCTTTTCTGCGATACTTTCGGCGCTGAAAAGGCAGGGTATCTCTACACACAGTATCACTTCTGCGACATTTACCAGAACGACCGCTATGCGGATTTTTTTATAGAAAACGGCTCGCAGAAAATCGCCATTGAGATAGACGACGAGGCTTCGCACAACCCAAGGCTTGTAAGCGAGAACAAATTTTACGACGACCTGCTCAAGCAGAACAGTATGATTCATCTCGGCTGGGATGTGTACCGCTGGGCTGTAAGGCAAATGCAGCTACAGCCCGAAGCCGTAAAGGATGAGCTGCGCCTTTTCGTGGGGACTAACCCCGCGTTCCGCGAAGCTGCGGATTACCTGCCCGAGCAGCGCGGTAAGGCGCTCGACGGCGCAAGCCTTGAGCTTAAGGAGCATCAGAAGCAGGCGCTCGCGGCTCTTGCTGAAATGCGTGCGCGGCATGAAACCATAGCGCTTTTGTACCACGCTACCGGTACGGGAAAGACTGTAACCGCCGTGTCCGACGCCAGACGCTTCGGCGGCAGAACGCTGTTTCTTGCGCATACGCACGAGCTTGTCGAGCAGGCATATCATACCTTTACGAGCCTGTGGAGCGAGGTTGCCGTCGGCAGATTTACCGACGGAATAAAAGAACCCGCAGCGTTCGTTGTATGCGGTGGAATACAGAGCGTTGCGCTTAATCTCGAGCTGTTCCGCGAAACGGATTTCGACTACCTTATCATTGACGAGGCGCATCATGCCGCAGCGGAAACCTATCAAAAGGTTCTCGGATATTTCAAGCCGAAATTTACGCTTGGACTTACTGCAACGCCCGAGCGCGCAGACGATAAGGATATCCTCGCGATATTCAGAAACACCGCGCATCGCCTTGACATTCAGACGGCGGTTGAAATAGGCGAGCTTGTACCCGTGCGCTGCATTCGCATACATACAAATATTGACCTTACAAAGGTTCGCTTCAACAGCGTTCAGTACAACATACGCGACCTTGAAAGCAAAATATATGTTCCCGAGCGCAACACGCTCATTGTCGATACGTTCATGGATTATGTAAGGGACAGGCGCACGGTAATTTTCTGCGCGAGCGTTAAGCACGCCGAGCAGATAGCGGAGATGATACGCGCCCGCGGAGCTGCCGCCGTGGCGGTATCGGGCAGCATGAAGTCGTCTGAGCGGCGGGAGTTCCTTGATAAATTTGCAAATGGCGCGATAAAGGCGCTGTGCGCCTGCGACCTGCTCAACGAGGGCTGGGACTGCCCTGAAACCGAAGTGCTTTTCATGGCGCGCCCCACTATGTCAAAGGTGCTGTACACGCAGCAGCTTGGCAGGGGAATGCGCCTTGCCGACGGGAAAAAGGAGCTGCTCGTGTTTGATTTTGTTGACAACGCGAGTCAGTATAATATGCCGTACTCGATGTACCGCCTGTTCAGGCTCAAAGAGTATCGCCCCGGCAAGCTTGTCCTCGCAAAGCAGGCAGAACGCGAAGCTGACGAAGCGCTGTACGCGCGCGGCGAAAAGCCCGATGCGCTCGTTGACTTCCCCGTGAGCGCAACGGATTACGAGGCGGTAGACATCTTCAACTGGCAGGAAGAAGCGGCGGGAATGCTCTCGCAGATGGAGTTCGTTCGCAGGGTTGACGTTCAGTCGGAAACGGTGGAGAAGTATATTCGCGATGGGCTGATAATTCCCGACCTTGTCGTGCCGATGAGCGAACACAGGGTTTTCAGGTATTTCAGGGAGGATACGCTGCTTTCGGCGGCGGAGAGGTATGGCTGGCAGGTAATTAACGATGAGAACCGCAAGCTGCTGTTCATGGATATGGTGCGGCAGATGGACATGAGCTATTCTTACAAGCCCGTGCTGCTTAAGGCGATTCTTGCGAATGCGGACAGCAAGGGCAGGATAAAACTGGACGATATCACGGCGTATTTCCGCGGCTTCTATGAGGACCGCCGCGAGCGCGGGCTTGCTGTGGAAAAGCCGAAAAGCATTTTCGCACGCGGCGATTACACGGACAAAGAGGCGCAGCGAAATATTCTCGCAAATCCGTTTAAGCGCTTTGAGGATATGCAGATGCTCCGTCACACAAAAACGCTCGGCATTGTCGAGGTCGAGCCTACTGTCTGGAAAGCGCTTACCAATGACGATAAGGCGGAAATAGCGGATATCTGCGACAGAAAGCTTTCGGAATACTATTCGCGGTTCAGCAGATAGGAAAATGCTGCGTGTAAATAAGGCAATGAGCCTATTGCCATGAGGCAGGGTATTATATTGATACTACTTTGATGGTAAATGCTAAGAGTTTTAGCGAAGAAAAAGAATGGCAGAGAGCTATTGTTGAGGATAAGAAAATATTTTGCTGGAAATAACCGACAGATTACAGCGATAATGCACCGGCAGAAGTTTTGGCAAAGAGCCTAGCGGAGTACGTTAAAATCCCGGCTGATTTTTCAAAAAACCAACAGGGCTTCCCTTTAAAAAACCATGTGCTATAATATATCCATAGAGGTGATTCATATGGCATTTACGAGAATAAACGAAATAACCCCGAACGGCGGTGAGTATTCGGAAATACATTTTCTTGACAGCGATAACAACGAGGTTGAGGAAAAATTCGCGACAAATTGTGTTATTCGTGAATGCACAAGCGATGGCACTGTTATCAGAGAAACATGGGCTAGGCTGTGACAGCACAACTTAAAAAAGCAAGGCGCTCTTCGGGGTGCTTTTTCGTTTATTTGAAAGGAGTCCGAAATGCACCACTATCTTAGCGTATACGCTGAAAAAGGCATAAGGTATGCTGAAGCATGGTTTAGATAGACCTGTTAGGCAGAAGCTTCTTCTTTTTATGAAAGCACAGAAGAATATGAGCGCCATGCAGCAATGCACGGCGCTTTTTTTTGCCTCGCAGCCGACGCTCGGCTTGCAGACGATATCTGCCGCGAGTAGCTTCTTGCCTGCAAAGACGGTGCAGGAGGCGCAGGAGTACGCGGGCAAGTTCATTGAACAGCGGCTCGGGGATAAGACGTTCAAGGGCGCGGCTGATTTCAAGGGCGTTTCCGTTGAAAATGCGAACGACATAAACCGCGCGCTTTCGGACGTTTTTGAACAATACGATATACCGAAAATCAGCGGTATTAAGGCTATCGACCCGACTTCCGCAAAGGGAAAGAAAATATTCTCGAGCGCTGACGCGGTTATGGCGTATTCTCCCGTTGAGCATGGCGTTTACATAAACAAAGCCGTCCTTAAGAATCCCGAAGCGCTTGCGGCGTACAACAGGCAGGCGCAGGAAGCATGGGACACTGTTATGAGCAACATAGACGGACTGTCGGGCGCGCAGCGCGAGATAGCTATGCGGTACAAACAGGCGGGGCGCTCTCTTGTGGGGGACGGCTCTGCGCATGACTATTTCGTTCATGAAATGGGACACCACATACAATGGGAAGCGTTCGACGCCAAAACCAACAACGCTATCGGCTCGCGCATGAGCGAGTACGCGGGTAAAATTTCGGGGTACGCTACGGCGAGCAAGTCGGAATACTTTGCGGAGAGCTTCGCGGCGTTCAAGAAAGGCGAGTTCGACAAGCTCGACCCCGAATTTGTTTCGTTTATGCGCGGTAAGGCTCTTGACAAATCCGGCGGAAGTGGTATAATTAAGTTAAGCAGTAAATTTGTAAATCCCACCGACCCGCTTTACACCAATTCCAATAAGATAAAGCCAGTAAAAGGTTACGGAGATATCATCATTCACGGTTCGCCGGACAGCTTGCTGATAAACGGTCTGAACGGAGAGCAGTGGGAATACGGCGCAAAGGAAGCTGCCGAAATGATACGCAATTCTCGCGAGTTCCACGGGCAGCCGATACGCTTGGTATCCTGCCAGACCGGCGCAAAGAAAAACGGCATAGCACAGCAGATAGCCGATGAGTTGGGCGTTGAGGTCATGGCTCCTACCGAGATTGCAAATGTTGATATCGACGGTGAAATATTCCTCAGTGACAACGGAGAGCTTGCAGAGATCTGGAACACCAGTTCTGCAGAGGAACGAAAGACCATTCGCCCGACAGGTGAATGGAAAGTATTCAAGCCAAACAAGAGGTGATAAATATGACAAGGCTTTGTAACTACACGGAGTATGGCTCTAGCAGCGGTATTTCCATGAGAGAGAATTTCACAAATAAGCCCTACAAGGGGAAAGACAAGATAGTATCTTATCTGAAAAGCAAGGGTAAGCAGACTATGGTACGCATGGAGATGGCAAAAGACAGACTCACAGGCGAAAGAATAAAGGAGATGCACAGCCTTGAATTATTTACCGACGGTGAATATTCATGGTGGAGCGACCTTGCATACCATGTAGAGAAGTACAATCTCAGGCTCCCGAAAGAGTTCGAGGAACACGTCCTGAACAGCAAATAATTAAAAGCACCCTGCGCCAAACAGGGTGCTTTTTCATTCCAATAACCAAGCGCTCCGATGGGGCGCTATTTTTATGCCCGAAAGGAGGTGCCGACATGGTTTCAACGCTTATTCTGCTTTATGCGCTCAACACATCAGGGACTATTCCCGAGGGCTGTTTTATCGCAGCATGGGTGCTGGCTTCGGTCGAACTTGTTATAAGAATACTCGCGGGGCTTGCAAAAATGAATGATAAGAAATAATCAAGCGCTATGCGATAAGCACGGCGCTTTTTTATTGTCCGAAACACGCTGACGACACTAAAAGCCCGCGCGGAAAACAGTCATACGGACGTTAAACGGAGGTAACAATGGCAGACGAAACAACACAGACCACAGCGGAGCAGTCCGCAGAAACCGCGCCCGAATCTGCGGCGGGCGTGGCGGCAAAAACATTCACGCAGGACGAGGTGAACGACCTCATAAAGGCGCGGCTCGAACGCGAACGCAAGGGGCAGCCCACAAAGGACGAGCTTGCCGCGTTCCGCGCATGGCAGGACGAGCAGAAAACCGCTGAGCAGAAGCAGGCGGAAGCCGTCAAGGCGCAGGCAGACCGCGCAGACGCCGCCGAGAAAAAGGCAGCCGCGCTTGAAGCAAAGCTGCTCGCCGCGTCAAAGGGCGTAAGCCCCGAGGCTGCCGACGACGTTGTGGCGCTCGCCTCGCTTAAGGTAAGCGACGAAACGCCGCTTGAAAAGGCAATCGACGAGGTGCTGAAGAAGTACCCGCAGTTCGCGGGAACGTCAGCGCCGAGAACGTCCTGTGCCACTACGCCATCGCGGATAAGCTCTGCTACGGCAGGGCAGGGGCTGGTATCTCATACAGTAAACGGCTTAACGCCCTCAACCACAGTAAGCTGAAGCTGCTTTACATGGACGGGCGGCTTTGTTTTAAGGTGCTTGACGCGCCCCGGGGGCTTCATGTAGTATTCGAGCATTACGACGTAGTTGTTCTCGTCCTGCTGCGTTATCCGCCAGTTCTTAATTGTGCAGCCCATGGCAAGTTTTTCGATGTACTTCATGTTGTGCCGAATCGCGCCGAACGCGTCGTCGCCACATATAAAGTACTCCCTGTCGTTAAAAGTCAAGCTGAATGTTTTCATTTTGCCTCCGTTGATATGTGTTTTTTACATTGCTTTATGTAATTAAATTATATCACGGCGCAAGCTGTATGTCAATGGGGTAAACGCAGATTTAACGGAATCTTAGCGGGAAAGGGCGGATTTTCAGATAGAGGTTTTGCATGAGCAGCGAAAGGTCAATAACGTAATGAATAACAATAATTCGTGTTGCATTTTGTGTTGCATAATTAAAACCGCTAATGAAAAGCGCCTTGCGCCGGAATTGCCCGCAAGGCACTTGCTGTATGTGACGGGAAGCATTAACGAGTAATGCGTGTGACAGCATATAATAAAAAAGCGCCTTGCGCCGGAATTGACCGCAAGGCACTTGCTGTATGTGACGGGAAGCATTAACGAGTAATGCGTGTGACAGCATATAATAAAAAAGCGCCTTGCGCCGGAATTGCCCGCAAGACACTTGCTGTATGTGACGAGAAGCATTAACGCGTAATGCGTGTGACAGCATATAATAAAAAAGTGCCTTGCGCCGGAATTGACCGCAAGGCACTTGCTGTATGGGCAGCGAAGTATTAACGTGTAATGCGTGTGACAACATATAAAAAGAAAAGCGCCTTGCGCCGGAATTGCGTGCAAGGCACTTGCTGCTGGTGCCGGTAGTGGGGGTCGAACCCACACGCCATTGCTGGCAGCGGATTTTGAGTCCGCCTCGTCTGCCAATTCCAACATACCGGCTTGTTTTTGCGAACGAACGTCAGGGCGTTCGTTCTAGCGCTATCCCCGCCGAACGGCCTGACGGCCATAGGGCGGGGATAGTTTGTTTGGAGCGGATAATGGGAGTCGAACCCACCACCTCAGCTTGGGAAGCTAATGTTTTACCGATAAACTATATCCGCAAATATGCGGCTTAACTGAACCGCATAAATATTATATCACAAGCCCCCCGATTTGTCAAGGGCTTGCCAAAATTTTTTCCCTTTCCTTGGGAAAGCGCGTTATTCCTCAGCAGGGGCGAGCGCTTCGCGTATCTGCGCGAAAACCTCGCACAGGCGGGCGGAGGGGCGCTCGAACGGCTGCGTGCTCACATAAATCACCTGCGCGTTCTGCGCCATTGCCGAAAGCGCCTCGTCCGCAGAGAAGCCCTGCTCCTTAAGCGCCTCGTCCGCTATGATGTAGTCGGGCGACAGCTCCGCTGCAGCTGTATAGCCGCTTTCCGTGCAGAGATTGCCGCCGCACAGCGACAGCACCGCGCTCTCGAATGTGTCAGCGCCCGCAAGGGTAAGCTTCTCCGTGACGTAAACAAAGCCCCCGAGCGAAATGCCCTCAGCAGCCTTTTCAAGCGCTGCCGCAGCGCTGTTGCCAAGCTGCGCGCATTTTTCCCCCTGCTTTTCGTCTGCTGAAAGCTCCGCGCCGTAAAAAGCGCGCGCGATGTCGCTGTAAAGCGCGGCGTATTCGGCAAGCGTGCGCGGCGCGGTAAGCGGGATAACCGCGATTCCTACCGAGGTAAGCTCGTAGGAATCACGCTCGGAAAGCGCGGAGAGCGTGAAAACTACGTCGGGCGAAAGCGCCCTGATACCGTCCGTATCGGGGTTTTCCGTGCTGCCGAGCGCCGCTGCCGTCAGCCCCTCGGGGTAGTCGCAGTAGCTGCTCACGCCGCACAGCCTGTCCTTAAAGCCAAGCTCGCATATTATTTCGGTCACGGCGGGGGAGAGGCTCACAACGCGCTTTGACGCCGTTTGCAGCTCCACGCCGCAAACCTGCGCGGGGAACGCGCTGCGCTCATGCTCGCCGTCAGGCGCGCTCTCGGGCTGCGAGGACACGACAAGTTCGCTCGGGACTTCGCCGCCCCTGCCGCAGCCTGTCAGCAGCAATACGCATATTGCCGCGCAGAATACGCGCTTAAGATGATTTTTCATGTTTTCTCCGTTCAATAGTCAAGCCCAAGCTCTATTCTGCCGCAAAGCCAGTCGGCAAACTGCTGCGCCGTTCTCGGCGAGCGCCCGCCGCGCTTTAACGCAAAGCGCTCTGCGGCGGCGTTAAGCTCCTCCTCGGGCAGAGTAACGCCCCTGTCCGCCGCAAGCTGCGCGGCAATGTCAAGGTACACCTCGCGGTTAGGCTTTGTAAAGGTCACCGTAAGCCCGAAGCGGTCCGCAAGCGACAGGCTCTCGTCTATGGCGTCCGCACCGTTTATTTCGCGGTCTGCAACGGTTTCGCGGATTATTTTGCGGCGGTTTGTGGTGGCGTAAATAAGTATGTTTTCGGGGCGCGCCGCAAGCGAACCCTCAAGCGCGGCTTTCAAAATGCTGAAGCGGTCGTCGTTCTCAGCGAAGCTTAAGTCGTCTATCGTGACGATAAAGCGCAGCGGGATATCCTTAAGCATTCGGAACAGCGCGGGCAGCCCCGCAACGTCGTTTTTGGAAAGCTCCACCATGCGCAGCGCCTCGTATTCGTTAAGTATAGCCTTAACCGTGCTTGACTTGCCCGTGCCGCGGTCGCCGTAGAGAAGAACGTTCTGCGCGGGCTTTCCGCTTAAAAAGCACAGCGTGTTCTCTACCACCTGCGAGCGCTGCGCCTCGTAGTTCTTAAGGTCGCTAAGGCGTATCGGGTCTAGCTGCTCAACGGGCATAAGCGCGCCGTTTGTATACGTAAACGCCTTGTACGCGGCAAAAATGCCGTTGCCGTGCGTTCTCACGAAATCCAGAAAATACTCCGCGGCATAATCGAATTCGCCCGTTTCAAACGCGGGCAGGTCCATAAAGCCCTCGTCGTAGCGCGCGGACAGCTCCTGCCGCAGCGCTGCGGAGTCCGTGCGCGCAAGCTGCGCTATTACAGCTATGTCGTGCTGCGCCGCCGCAAGCCGCAGCGGCGTTGGTTCTGCCGCGGTTTTTGCCGCAAGGGGAGAGTCAGAGTACACTATCATGTCGTGAAGATATTCGCCCAGCGTTTTGCCCGACATAAGCAGCTCGCAGCAAACCGCGGAGTATGCCTGCGCGCTCTCCTGCGCCGTGCCTTTCCCGAGAAGCCCGAAAGCCTTTATCAGCGGGTCGTCCTTTACGTTGAAAACGCACAGCCCCGCCGTTTTTTCAGCATAGTCCATTGTTATAGCTCCTGTTCCTTTTGTATTTCAGTTATCAGCCGTTCAAGGTCTGAAAGCGTGCAAAGCTCGCTGCACAGCCCCCTGAACCGCGCCGCGCCCTTTATCCCGCGCATATACCACGCGGCGTGGCGGCGCGCCTCTTTCATGCCGATATGCTCGCCCTTGTCGCGGCACAGCAGCGTTATGTGGCGGCGCATTATCTCAATGCGCTCGGCAAACTGCGGCTCGGGCGGAATCTCCCCGCCGCAGAGATACGCGCGTATCTGCGAGAAAAGCCACGGCCTGCCGTAGCTGCCGCGCCCCACCATAACAAGGTCGCAGCCCGTTTCGCGGTACATCTGCGCGCAAAGCTCGGGGGTGGATACGTCCCCGTTGCCTATAACGGGTATCGAAACCGCCTGCTTCACCGCGCGTATAACGCCCCAGTCCGCGCTGCCCGAATAGAGCTGCGCGCGTGTTCTGCCGTGGACTGCTACCGCCGCAGCGCCGTTTCTTTCGGCGGTCTGCGCCATTTCAACCGCGTTTATGCTGTCCGCGTCCCACCCCGCGCGTATCTTTACCGTCACGGGTACGTCCGAAGCGCCCACGGCCGCGCTCACCAGCTCCCCGAAAAGCTCGGGCGTTCTCATAAGCGCGCTGCCCGCGCCGCCGCCCGTTATCTTTGGCATGGGGCAGCCCGCGTTAATGTCGATTATGTCGGGGCGGTACTGCATTGCTATCTTCACCGCGCGCGCCATAAACTCGGGTTCGCTGCCGAAAAGCTGCACCGCCATGGGGCGCTCCGCGTCCGTTACGGTAAGCAGCTCCGCCGTTTTCTTGTCGGAATAGCACAGCCCCTTGCAGGACGCCATTTCGCCCACGGTATACGCCGCGCCGTATTCCTTTGCCATAAGCCTGTACGCCCTGTCCGCAACTCCCGCCATGGGGGCGAGGGCGGCGGTGCGCTCTATTTTAACGTTTCCTATATAAATATATTCCAAGCGTTTGTTCCTTTCGGCGAGGTTTGCGTATTTTCGGCGCTTTCGCCACGATTTCACCATATATTGTACCACAAAAATCAAAAGTGTTCAAGTTTCTTATTGTATTTTTTCAGAAAATATGCTACAATAAAAAGACGCGGGGCGCGTTCGCTTATGGTTATTCTGACGAAGCGGCGGCGCACACTGCATCTGCGGGTTTTCCGCAGAAAAAAACAAGCGAGGAATGACATATGCCCGGAAAAACAAAAACCGCAGGCGGCTCTGCAAGGGTAGGCCTGCTTGACGAGCTGCGAGGCTTTGCGATAATCTGCATGGTGGTGTACCATGCCATGTACGACCTGAAATACATATTCGGCCTTGACGTACCCGTGTTCTTTGAGGACTGGTTCGGCATTATCCGCGACGTGTTTGCGGGGCTGTTCATCTTCATTTCGGGGACTGTCTGCCGCTACTCCAAAAACAACATGAAGCGCGGCATACAATGCTTCTTTATCGGCATGGTGATGACGTTCGTTATGCCGTTCTTTACGGGCGGCACAATCATGTTCGGGATACTGCACTGCCTTGGTATCTGCATGATGATATTCGGGCTTGGCGAACACGTTTTTGACGCGCTGCCCGCGCTCGTAGGCATTATCATATGCGCGCTGCTTTTCGTGCTTACGTGGAATATCCGCGACGGCTACATCGGCTTTGAGGGCGTGTTCAGCCTTGCGCTGCCCGCAAAGGCGTACGACGTGGGCGTGCTGTTCCCGCTGGGTCTGCCGTCGGCTTCGTTCTACTCCGCGGACTATTTCCCGCTTATGCCGTGGTTCTTCCTGTTTATTGCAGGCAGCTATTTCGGCGTGTGGGCGAAGAACGGCTCGCTGCCCAAATTCTTCTATCCCACGCATTGCAGGTGGCTTGCAACGGTCGGAAGATACACAATATGGATTTACGTTCTCCACCAGCCCGTGCTTTATCTCATATTCTCCCTTGTTTTCCGTTAAGAGATAAATTGCATTCCGAAAAGTGTTTCGCAAAATCGCTTGCAAAATAGCGCGGAATGTTGTATAATAGAGAACATACCCGCATAACGCTTCGGCGTGTACATCAGAAAGGACTGATAGCAAATGTCTGAAAATACATATACCATACCCGCGATATCCTTGCGCGGTCTGGTCGTTTTCCCGTCAATGGTGCTGCATTTCGACGTCGGCAGGGAGCGCTCGGTAAACGCGCTTAAGGCGGCGGCAGAAAAGGACGGGCATATATTCCTTGTGGCGCAGAGGGATTCCTCTATCGCCGACCCCACCGAGAACGATATTTTCGAGGTAGGCGTGGTGGCGGAGATTCGCCAGATGCTTACAACCCCCGACGGCTTTACGCGCGTGCTTGTAGAGGGGCTTTACCGCGCGCGCCGCGTAAAAACCGTCGCTTCAAAGGACTATCTCTCGTTCGAGGTAAAGCAGCTTTCGGGGCGCGGTACGGCGCTTGCGGAGGCTACGCAGGCTGCGGCTCTGCGCGCGCTGAGAGCGGCGTTCTCCGCCTATGCGGATGTGTCCCCGAAAATGCCGCGCGAGCTTTACGAGAGCATCATCACCGAAGAAAGCTGCGAGGCGCTCTTTGAAAAGGTAGTATTCAACGTTGTGCTTAAGCTTGAGGACAAGCAGCGCCTGCTTGAAACAAACGGCACTCTGCGCCGCATAAAGCTTCTCATCTCCATGCTTGAAAGCGAGGTGGAGATAATCACCGCCGAAATGGAGATACAGGAGCAGGTGCGCCAACAGGTTGACAAGAACCAGCGCGAGTATTACCTGCGCGAGCAGCTCAAGGTTATCTCCCGCCAGCTTGGCGACGAGGACAGCCCCGCAGACGAGGCGGACAAGTACAGGGAGCGCATAATCGCGCTCGGGCTGCCGCAGGAGAGCGAGGAGAAGCTGCTTGGCGAGGTATCGAAGCTTGCAAAGATGTCCGCTTCATCGCAGGAGGCTGCGGTGCAGCGCACCTATCTCGACACGGTGCTTGAAATACCGTGGAACGTGCGCACAAAGGACAAGCTCAATATCGCGGGCGTGCAAAAGCAGCTCGACCACGACCACTACGGGCTTAAAAAGGTAAAGGACAGAATAACCGAAACGCTCTCGGTAAGGGCGCTCGTACCCGATATAAAGGGGCAGATAATCTGCCTTTACGGCCCTCCGGGAGTCGGAAAGACCTCTATAGGGCGCTCCATTGCAGAAGCGCTCGGCAGGAAGTACGTGAGGATATCGCTCGGCGGCGTTCACGACGAGGCGGAGATACGCGGCCACCGCAAGACCTACATCGGCGCAATGCCGGGCAGAATAATCGCCGCGCTTAAGCAGGCGAAGAGCATGAACCCCGTGATACTGCTTGACGAGATAGACAAAATGGGCGGCGACTACAAGGGCGACCCCACCTCGGCAATGCTCGAGGTGCTTGACAGCGAGCAGAACACAACGTTCACCGACCACTACATTGAGATACCTGTGGATTTGAGCGACGTGCTTTTCATCACCACCGCAAACAGCCTTGACACTATCCCCGCGCCGCTTCTCGACCGCATGGAGGTAATAGAGCTTTCAAGCTACACGCGCGAGGAGAAGTTCAACATAGCGAAGAAGCACCTGCTGCCCAAACAGCTTAAAAAGCACGGCGAAAAGGCTTCCGTAGTTAAGGTGACGGACGGCGCGCTTTATTCCATAATAGACTGCTACACGCGCGAGGCGGGCGTAAGAAAGCTCGAGCGCAAGATAGCGGACATCTGCCGCAAGAGCGCAAAGCTCATAGTATCGGGCGAAAAGAAGGTTACCGTGAACGAAAACACGCTCGCGGACTTCCTCGGCACAAAGCGCTACCTGCCCGAACACCTTGAAGCGCACGACGAGGTGGGGCTTGTCAACGGTCTTGCGTGGACGTCCGTTGGCGGCACAATGCTGCCGCTTGAGGTGCTTGTGCTTGACGGCACGGGCAAAACGGAGTTTACGGGTTCGCTGGGCGACGTTATGAAGGAATCCGCTAAGATAGCGGTAAGCCTTACGCGCTCGCTTGCTTCAAAATACGGCATAGACGCGGACTTTTACAAGAACAAGGATATCCACGTTCACGCGCCCGAGGGTGCTGTACCCAAGGACGGACCGTCAGCGGGCGTTACGCTTACGACTGCGCTCGTATCGGCGCTTTCGGGAACGCCCGTGCGCCGCGACGTTGCAATGACGGGCGAAATCACCCTGCGCGGAAAGGTACTTGCGATAGGCGGCCTTAAGGAAAAGGCTATGGCGGCGTACCGCGCGGGAATCAAGACGGTGTGCATTCCGAAGGACAACGAGCCCGACTTGCAGGACATAGACGACGCTGTAAAGGCGAATGTGCGCTTCGTGCCTGCGGAGGATATCTCCACCGTGCTTGAAACGGCGCTTGTAATGCCCAACTGCGGCGCGGAGCTTAAGAGCGCGGCGGGGCTTAAGAAGAAAAAGCCCCTGCCCAAAAAGACGGTCAAGCAGCCCGTGCTTTCGGCGAACTGACACAGAAAGGTAACGCATGAACTACAACAACGCGAAATTCATCACGTCGTTTGGCAGCTTTAAGCAGCTGCCGCCGTCGGACCGCACCGAGATTGCGTTCGCGGGGCGCTCAAACGTCGGAAAAAGCTCGCTTATAAACAAGATTTTCAACCGAAAGGCGCTTGCACGCGTGAGCGCCGTTCCGGGGAAAACGGCGACGATAAACTTTTACGGGCTGGAAAACGTGTATTTTGTGGACCTGCCGGGCTACGGCTACGCAAAGGTCGCAAAGAGCGAAAAGCAGCGCTGGGGCGAGCTTATCGAGGGCTATCTGAACGACGACCGCGAGCTGGCGCTTGTGTTTCAGCTTGTGGACTTTCGTCACCCGCCTACGGCTGACGACGTGATGATGATAAACTTCCTTATCGACAGCGGTATCCCGTTCGTGGTGGTTCTCACAAAGGCAGACAAGCTCTCGAAAAGGCAGCGGGAGGAGCGTCGCGCGGCGCTTATTACCGAGCTTCCCTGCGGCGAGGACATAACGATAGTCGAGTTTTCCGCCCAGACAGGGGAGGGCTGCGAGGAGATACGCGCTATAATTGAGGAGCTTGCGCAGAGCGAGTGAGCGAGTAAATTCAAACAAAAATGCGGGGCTGTCGCATTGACAGCCCATGTTCTTTTGTTGTGCTTATGCCGCGTTGTCGGCAGCGGCGCTAATGCTCAGCCTGCCGAGCGGGTCTACCTTTTCGGGGATAAGCTCGTACATGGCGTTCGTTGCGGTTTCGGTGAGGTCGTAGCGATACCACTTAAGCTCCTCGTCCGCGCGGGGTTCCATCCATACCATAACGCCGTTCCAGCCGTTGTCGTAGGCGGAAGTGTACTTTTCTGTAAGCGTGAGCTTGCATTCTTTTTCGTCGTCGTTGCTGGTTTCGCCGATAAGGCAGGGCTTGTCGGTGTCGAGTCCGAAGTCCTGCGGCGACTGCGTGAACGGGAAGCCGAAGTAGGGCTTCTCCCACATATAGTAGTGCGTGCTGTAGAAGTCTATCGTTGCGTTGTCAAGACCCGTGATTTCCTTAAGGTAGCTGTCCGCAATCTTGTCGCCCTCGTACTTTTCGGAGTTGTACTTGATTATGCCCATGCCGACCGTTACGGGCGTGGAACAGTTATCGTGAATAACCGACGCGCACTTGCCGAAGAAATACGCGAGGTTGTCCCAGTCTATCTGACCGCACTCGGTGTTTTCGTGTACCCAGTCGGGTTCGTTCATAAGGTCTATCGAGAAAAGGTACTCCTCCTCGCCGAACTTCTCGCAGAAGCGCTTGACATATGTTTCCGCGAAGCTGTCCGTACCATCCTTTGAGGTTATCATGGCGCGCCATTTTTCGCCGCTGTTGCCCTCGCTCTTAAAGTGGTCGAACGAGGTGAGCGTTGCCATAACGTAAACATGGTGGTTTGAAGCAATCTCGAAAAGCTTTGCGAGGTCGTCCCAATGCTCCTCCTTTATGCCGAGCAGCGTGCCGTCGCGCTTTAGCTGAACGGTGCTTTCGCCGTTGCAGTTTATCCAGATACGCGTAGCGTTTATTCCGTCGGAAGCGAGCTGCGCGAACGTTTCGTCCCACCACTCGTAGTTGAATTTGCCCGTAAAGTCGTTCCAGTAGTGCCACGGCGTGTTTACGCCGTTTATCCAAAGCTCCTTGCCGTCAACCATAAATTTGCTGCCCTCAATGCTGACTTTAGCGTTAGCCTGCTCGGTCTGAACAACGTCGGGCGTGCTGCTTTCCGCAGGGGCGGAGCTGCTGTCGCAGCCCTTGTCGCAGCCCGTGCCAATTGTAAGCGAGGCCGCCAGCAGAATGGAAACCATGCTCTTTATAATTCCGTTCATATGCCTGTTCCTTTCAATGTCCTGTCAGAAAAATAAGCGGGTTAAGCCCGCTAAAGAAGAAGGACGCTGCGTCGCCGCAGCGTCCCATGTAACAACAACTTAATCTCTTGTCAGAAGCTCCTCGATAGTGGTATCGAATACCTTTGCAAGCGAAATAAGCTCAATGTCGGTAACAAAACGCTGACCGCTCTCAATACGCTGAACAGCGTTCTTGTCAATGTCAAGATTGATAAGCTGAAGATTGTCTGCAAGCTGTCTCTGAGAGATGTGCAGATTCTTGCGAAGCTTAGCGATTTTGATACCGCAAATATTGTTTCTTCCGTCAGGTGTCCTGTTGTTAAACATATCGTCCAACTACTCCTTTACACTTTTAAAATTGTAAGACATGATGTCTGTTTCAACCGATTCTGTGAATCTAGTTGTAATACTATTATATATGATACATCTTAAGAATGTGACATCTATAAAATGCAAAGCGTCGAAATTAACAAAAAAATTTTGCAAAATGTGAATATTCTGTTTAGTTGGTATATTTAAGTTTATTTTAGGGAGAGATATGCCACAAACTGAATGCTTTTGTGCATATCGTGCGTGACAAAGTGCAACAAACTTTTCCGCGCAGGCGGTTTATAAAGTCCGCAGCGCGGGAGAAGTGCGCGGCATTCTGCACGGGGCGGGTTAATGCCCGCCTACCGCCGCGATACCCCAGCCGCTTAGTTCAGAACAAATCCAGCATACTGTCGAGGTAGATTTTCTCCCTTACGTGCAGCCTGTATTCAGGCTTTGTCATGTAGTAGAGCAGAAATTCGAGGATAAGCGCGCTTCCAAGTCCTCGTCCCTCAAGCTTGAAGTTCGTAAATCCCATAGGCAGGTAAACGCGCCTGATATCGTCCGTGCCTATAAACGCAGGACTTGCCATAGCCTTAGAAAACCTGTATCCCTCGCTGCCGTCGGGAGCGGTGCAGCGGTGGTCGGGGCAGCTTTCGCCGAGGTTTTTGCGGCTCACGTTTTCGTAGCAGCGCTTTCTGTCGGTGCAGCCCGTATAACAGCATTCGTTGCACAGAAACTCCACCTTTGCTTTTTGCGCGGCTGTAAGCGCGTCTAGCCTGTCGAACATTTTGTTAAGGCGAAAATCGGGTACGACATAAAGGAACTCCCCGCGGTTCACTTCGTTCAGAAAATCGTCAAAATCCGTGAGAACCTTTGTGGTTGAGGACGCGAGGTAAAGGCTCGGGTAGCGCTCCCTGAGATAGCGCGTGAGCAGCTCGGAATGCACGATAACGCCGTTTTTGCCCTCGCCGTCCTGCGCGAGCATGGCACAGAGCGCGTTGCATTTTCTGTCGGAGAGGTGCTCGGGCTTAAGCAGGGAATTGCTGAACGTAAGCCGCGCCGAAACGCCGTACTCGCGCATAAGCGCCATGACCTCGCGCGGCGAATCCTCGCCGAAGCCCACGCGGCCGCCGCCCCATATGCAGTCGGCGGGCGCGCCGTATATCGAGCCTATGTCGCACCAATCGTAGAAGTACTCCCTGTGTTCGCGGAAAAGCGGGAGGAACTCGCGGTACAGCCCGCTGAACTCGAACAGCCCCGGAAGATGATAGCGCGCCGTTCGCTCGGGCGCTTTGCTTGCGGGGGCGTTGTCAATAAAAACAGTATTTTTCACCAGTATTTCCTTTTGTCGTTGGTAAGCCCCAGCACATAATCTGCGCTCACGTCATAAATCCTCGCGATTTTTGCAATAAAATCCGCAGGAACGGGGGTCTCGGCCTTTTCGTAACGCCTGTACTGCGTTAAATGCAGACACAGTATCTGCGCTATTTCTGCCTGAGTTTTGTCGCAGTCGTCTCTTAAATCCTTTATCCGCGGATACGCGGCGTTGATTTTATTATTTTTCACAATATACCCCTTTTCGTTTTGTTTATTTGTACAATTCTATCAAGAAAACACATAGATGTGTTGACATTAACACATCTATGTGTTATAATAACATTATCGAAGCACATATATGTGTTTTGTAGAAATATGTATTTAACAAAATGGGAGATTCATTTATGATTGAAGTAAACTATATGATAGGTCACGAAGACCCGAGCGATATAATCTGCGGCTTTGTATCTGAGCCTTACTACGCGGGCGGAAACAGCGTAGAATACATGGACGGCACTCACGAGGAAATAGACGGCTCGCAAATCAAGCCGATAAAGAGCGGAGCGGGCTTCAACCCTGCAATTATAGGTATAACGCTTTTTGTTATAGCTATGATTCTGGTAAGTATCTATTTTATGCTGTAATAGCTTTCACAATAAGCCCATTTACGTTATTGCAGGAGCGCTCAGACGATAGAAAGAACCCCCGCCAACAAAACCGTTGGCGGGGGAAACTTGCTTATAATTATTTGGACAGGTCGCATTTTCTTACCGCGTCGCGAACCCTAAGCACAAACGTCGGCGAAACGGAAAGCTCGTCTATTCCCATTCGCAGGAAGCGTTCCGTAAGGCTTGTGTCAGCCGCAAGCTCGCCGCAAATGCCAATCCATGCGCCGTTGGCGTGGGCGTTTTTGGCGGAAAACTCTATAAGGCGCAGTATTGCCTCGTGGTGAGTGTCCACGAACTGCTCGAGGGCGGCGTTCTGGCGGTCGCAGGCGAGGGTGTACTGCGTAAGGTCGTTTGTACCCACGCTGAAAAAATCCACCATAGGCGCAAGCTTGTCGCTTATTATTGCCGCCGCAGGGGTCTCTATCATTATGCCAAGCTCTACCTTGTCGGACAGCTCAACGCCCTGCGCGGAAAGCTCGCTTCTTACCTCCCCGCATATCGCAAGTATCCTTTCAACCTCCGAAACGCTCGTTATCATCGGGAACATTATGCCGAGATTGCCGTAAGCCGAGGCGCGGTAAAGCGCGCGCAGCTGCGTTTTGAATATTTCGGGGCGCGTAAGGCATATGCGTATCGCGCGGCAGCCGAGCGCGGGGTTGTCTTCCTTTGCAAGGTTAAAGTAGTCAACCTGTTTGTCTGCGCCTATATCGAGCGTGCGAATAATAACCTTTTTGCCCGCCATGCTTTCAAGCACCTTTTTGTACGCCGCGAACTGCTGCTCCTCCGTAGGGTAGTCGCTGCTTTCGAGATAGAGGAACTCGCTGCGGAAAAGCCCTATGCCGCCCGCGTCGTTTGCAAGCACCGCGCCTATGTTGTCAACGCCCCCGATGTTGGCGTATACGTTAATTTTCGTACCGTCAAGGGTGACGTTCTCCTTGCCCTTAAGCTCTTGCAGCAGGCGCTTTTTCTCCTCGTCCTCGGCGCGTTTTTTTTCAAGGCGCGCCGTGGTTTCCTCGTCGGGCGCTATGAATATTTCCCCCGTGTAGCCGTCAACGGCTGCAAAGTCGCCGTTTTTTACAGCTTCCAGAAGCTCCTTGCCCGCGCCGATTATCGCGGGTATGTTCATGTTCCTTGCAAGTATCGCGGTGTGCGAGTTGGACGAGCCGTAAGCCGTGACAAACGCAAGCACCTTGTCCTTGTCCAGCAGCACCGTTTCGCTCGGGGCGAGGTCGTCTGCGCAGATAATTACCTTTTCATCAGAAGCGGCGCTTTCGCCGCTCTCCTCTGAAAGGCAGCTTATAATGCGGTTTGAAATGTCCTTGACGTCTGCGGAGCGCGCACGCATATAGGAGTCCTCCATTGCGGCGAACATTTCCGCAAAGTTGTCCGCGGTAACCGCAACGG
Organism: uncultured Oscillospiraceae bacterium; assembly: GCA_934462925.1. Lineage (GTDB taxonomy): Bacteria > Bacillota > Clostridia > Oscillospirales > Ruminococcaceae > CAG-115. Next base: position 192,291 of record CAKSIT010000003.1, read on the forward strand.
CGTATTCCGCGTTTACCGACTGCGTTTCTATTATGCTGAGTATCGAGTCGTTGTAGTCTTCGTCCTCAATCATCATCATGTGTATTTCAAAAATCTGCGCGTTGGCTTCGCCGACTTCTTTAAGCGCTTTGGCGTATATCTCCTGCAGCTGCTCGGCGGCCTTTTCCTTTGCGGCCTCGAGCCTTGCCTTTTCAGCCTCAACGTCGTCTATGTGCGTTCTTTTTACGGAAGCCTCCTTCCGTGTAAAAACGCTGATATGTCCGAGCGCTATAGCGCCGTAAACCCCTTTGCCCTTAAGCGTTGTCATGATAAGCACCTCCCGTATGAATCGGGGCAGCGGTACTGCCGCCGCCCCGTAAGACTGTAGAAAAAATCTTTTTTGCCTCGGGAAACCCCATATGGGGGTTTTTCGACGGTCCTTTTATTCGCCGAAACCGTCCTCAAAAAGCTTTACGAACTCGTCAAGCACAGCCTGCTCGTTTCCGCCTGTTACTACAAGCTCGACTTCCGTACCCTTTTTGATACCCGCCGCCATTATCTGCATAACGGCCTTTGCCTTGATATCCTTGCCGTTCGCTTTCATAATAACCTCGCTGTCGGGGTGTTCCTTGGCAAGCTTTGCGATGATTCCTGCGGGGCGCATATGCATACCCTCTGCGTTTACTACCGTTACAACCTTAGATACCATGATTCATTTCTCCTTTGCTGAATAAAAACTTACGTCAAAAATACGGGAAGCCTTATTTTGTGACCTTTTTCTTGAACAGTCCGAGCAGCAGCATTCCCACTACCGAACCTATAACAAGCGCCAGAACGTACATTACGGGATTGCCCACAACGGGGAATACAAATATACCGCCGTGCGGCGCGCGAAGCGTGCAGTCGAACGCCATTGAAAGCCCGCCTGCGGTCGCCGCGCCTATCATGCACGCGGGAATCACCCTTGCGGGGTCTGCGGCGGCGTAGGGGATAGCGCCCTCGGTGATGAAGCTCAGACCCATGATGTAGTTTACTGGGCCGTTTTTGCGCTCCTCGTCGGTGAACTTGTTCTTAAAGAACGTTGTCGCGAGCGCTATTGCAAGCGGGGGAACCATACCGCCTACCATGACCGCAGCCATGATATCGAAGTTTTCGGAGGCAATTGCAGCCGAGCCGAAAACGTACGCCGCCTTGTTGAACGGGCCGCCCATGTCTATCGACATCATAGCGCCAAGCACGCAGCCCAGAAGTATCTTGCTGGAGTCGCCCATGTTTGTAAGGAAGCTTGACAGCCCCTCGTTCAGCAGACCCATTATCGGGTTTACCGCGCACATCATTATCGCTACCATTGCAAGGCCGCCCAGCGGGTAGATAAGCACGGGCTTTATGCCGTTAAGCGCCTTGGGAAGCTTGTCGCAGAGCTTCTCAAGCATAAGCATAAGGAAGCCGCCGATAAAGCCCGCAAGCAGCGCGCCGAGGAAGCCCGAGGGAACGTTTCCTGCGGGAGCGGCAAAGGTAGCGCCCGAAACCGCCATTGCGCCGCCCGCCATACCTACGAGAAGTCCGGGTCTGTCCGCGATACTCTTGCCGATAAAGCCCGCGAGTATCGGAATCATAAAGTTAAATGCATAGCCGCCTATAGTCTTGAACCATGCGGCAGCCGCAAGGTGCGTACCAAAGTCTGCGTCCTGCGGCGCGCCGCCGAGCGAGTCGATAAGGAACGCCAGCGCTATGAAGATACCGCCCGCTACCGTGAACGGGAGCATATTCGATACGCCGTTCATAAGGTGCTTGTAAAGCCGTCTGCCAAAGCTCTCCTTGCCGCCCGACGTGGAAGCGCCCTCAGCCTTGCCGCCCTCGTGGTGATAAACGGGCGCGTCGCCCGCCGCAATGCGGTTTATAAGCTCCTCGGGTATCTTTATGCCGTCGGACACCTTTGTGCTTATTACCTTTTTGCCGTCAAAGCGCGCCATTTCTACGCTCTTGTCTGCGGCTACTATAATGCCGTCGCAGTTTGCAATGTCCTCGGCGGTAAGGATATTCTTTGCGCCGCCCGAGCCGTTCGTTTCAACCTTTATTGAGATACCGAGCTTGCCGCCTGCCTTTTCCAGAGCCTCCGCCGCCATATATGTATGGGCGATGCCTGTAGGGCAGGCTGTTACTGCAAGAACCCTGTAGCCGCTCTCGGCTGTCTGCTGCGCCTTGGGTTCGTCGGGGAACTTTTCGGTTTCCATAGCGTCTATTATGCCGAGAAATTCTTCCTTGTCCTTTGCGGAAAGAAGCCTTGCGCGGAAGTCCTCGTCCATAAGGATAGTCATGAGTCTTGAAAGCACCTCAAGGTGAACGTCGCCGTCGTTGGGAGCGGCAATCATAAACAGCAGGTTGGACGGCTCGTCGTCAAGCGCCTCGTAGTCAACGCCCGCGGGAACTGTCATTGCCGCGAGAGAGGGCGCTTTAACCGCCTCGCTTTTTGCGTGGGGTATCGCAATGCCCTCGCCTACAGCGGTAGAACCCTTTTCCTCACGCGCGAGAATGCCCTTTTTGTACTCGTCCCTGTCGGCGATTTTTCCGCCCTTTACCTGAAGCTCGATAAGCATATCTATGGCTTCGCTCTTTGACTCAGGCGAGCCGCCAAGAAGTATGCTGTCCTTGCTTAAAAGGTCTGTTATCCGCATAATGATTCCTCCTTAGCTTATGATTCAGAGCGTCTGAAGCAGCTCTGTAATTTTTTCCCTTGTTGCAAGCCCGTCCGAAAACGCCGTTGCGCCGCCCGCGGCAGTACCCAGTTTAAGCGCGTATTCGTAATCCGCGTTCAGCACTCCCGCCGTAAAGCCCGCTACCATCGAGTCGCCAGCGCCAACGGAGTTTTTCACCGTGCCGCGGCACACGCCGCAGCGGTGCATTTTCCCGAACTCGTCTATAAGCATTGCGCCGTCGCCCGCCATGGAGATAAGCACGTTTACCGCGCCCATCTCGTGCAGCTTTCTTGCGTATTTCTCAATGTCCTCGTCCGTTTCAAGCTCCACGCCGAACATCTCGCCAAGCTCGTGGTTGTTGGGCTTTATGAGGAACGGCTTGTATTTCAGAACGTTCAGAAGCAGGTTCTTTGTGGCGTCTACGGCTACTCTGATATTCTTTGCAGAAATCCTTTCAAGTATACGCTCGTATATGTCCGACGGCAGGGAAGACGGAATGCTGCCCGCAAGTATAAGCGTGTCGCCGTCCGTAAGGCTGTCAAGCTTTTCAAAAAGAGCGTTTATCGCGCCCTCGTCAATGTCCGGACCTTGCCCGTTAAGCTCGGTTTCCTCCGCGGACTTTATCTTTACGTTTATCCGCGAGTTGCCCTTTTTAAGCCGAACGAAGTCCGCATTTATGCCCATGTCGGCAAGCCCTTTTTCGATAGCCTCGCCCGTAAAGCCCGCCGTAAAGCCCAGCGCCTTTGATTCAACGTCAAGCTCGCGCAGCACTATCGAAACGTTTATGCCCTTGCCGCCGAAGTACATTTCCTCTCTTTCCGAGCGGTTTGTAGCGCCGAGCTTCATTTCTCCCGTGTGAACGACGTAGTCTATCGCAGGGTTGAATGTTACTGTATAAACCATTTACATTACCTCCTTTATGTTCGCTTTGGTAAGGTACTTTTTGTCGGGAAGCTTGTCCGTGATTATCTTTACCTGACTGAGCTGCGCGAACGTTACTGAAGCTATCTGACCGAATTTGGAGTGGTCTGCAAGAACGTAAACGGTCTGGCTGTTTTGCACCACCGCCGATTTAACGCTCGCTTCGTTGCGGTCGGGGGTGGAGATTCCGCCCGAAAGGGAAATGGCGTTTGCGCCGATAAAGCACTTTGTGAAATTATAGCTTTTAAGGCTGTTTACGCACTCTGCGCCGACGATAGCTTCTGTTGTCAGTTTTATCTCTCCTGCGGGGATATATACCTTAAAGCCCCTTTGCGCGAGCTTTTTTGCGAGCAGGAAAGCGTCCGTCACGAACGTTACGTTCTTTTCGGGCAGGAACTCTATCATCTTTTCGGTAGTCGTCCCCGCGTCTATGAAAACGAAGTCGCCGTCGTCCACAAGCGACGCTGCGAACCGTGCTATCGCCGTTTTTTCCTCCGTGAACAGCTTGGACTTTGATTCCACGTCGCGCTCTACAGAATTGAACGAGCGCTCGTCGGTTGATATCGCGCCGCCGTGAACCTTTTTTATAAGCCCTCTTTCGTCCAGCGCGGTAAGGTCGCGGCGCACGGTGGATTCCGACGCGTTAAGCAGCTCGCAAAGCTCTGTGAGGGTCACGCTTTTGTTTTGTCTTATATGCTCCAGTATTACGGAGTATCTTTCTTCAGTCAGCATTTTATCACCTTCCAAAAACAGATTTAGACTGAATTTAATCGTTTGTGACTGTTTGCGATTTTATAATAACACGGAGAAATAAAATAGTCAATACATTTCAGCCAAATTCGTTCAGAAACAATCAAACTTTGTCTAAAATTATAAATGATGTTGTGTTCTTTTGTGCATTTTGACTACAAAGCCGGCTTTGGCGTGGGGGTGATTTCCTGCTTACGCTTATAGTATGCCTGTTTTTTGGCGGTTATTGCGGCTGGGCGCTGGCGGTAAAAGTGAGTTGACATTTAACAAAGTCGCAGCTGAATCATATGTCAATCCCCATGGAACAGAAGAACTCGCTCACCTGGAGATAATCGGCAGCATAGTAGGGCAGCTTACCGACGGCGAGGGCGCGAAAAGCTTCGACAGGTACGGCAAAGCGGATTATTACGTTGACCATGCGAACGCGGTATACGCGGCTAACGCGAGCGGCGTTCCGTTTACGGCGGCGTATTTCCAGTCCAAGGCAGACCCCATAGCGGACCTTATGGAGGACCTTGCCGCAGAGCAGAAGGCGCGCGCTACTTACGACAATATCCTGCGCCTGTCCGACGACCCTGACGTGAACGAGGTTATAAAATTCCTGCGCGAGCGCGAGGTGGTGCATTTCCAGCGCTTCGGCGAGCTGCTCAACCATTATCAGAGCTGCATAAAGTCATAAATGTTTTCAGGGTAATCCAATATAAAAAAGTCCGATTTTTCGTCGGACTTTTTTGCATATATAGCGGGCGTACCCGAAAGGCTGTTACTTTTTGTCGTAGATTTTGTGAAGCTCCTCCCACGAGGGCGCTGCGTTTTTCATAGCCATGTAAGCGGAGCATTCCACGCCAGAACCGAGAACTATCTCGTCCATCTTTTCCGCAAGCCCCTCCATCTCGGAAACAGCGTGCCTGCAATGGTCGGAAGCCGCCATGTCGCCGAGTTTTGTGTGGCACATAACGTTCATCATAAGGCTCATCATTGCGCGCTTTGCGCCGCCTCTGTAATACGCGTCATCTCCCTCGGGTCTTACAGGGCAGCCCGACTTTATAAGCGCGTCAAAGGCGTTGGCTGTCGCGTCGAAAAGCAATTTGCGCTGCTTTCCGCTTGCTTTGCGCAGGTCGCAGCCCACTATGTAGCACAGGCGGCATATAGGCACGATAAACGCTGCGTGGCACTTGTACCATGCGTCCATATCGTCCGTCCATTTCAGCTCGTAGCCCGTTCCTTCAAACGCTTCGTTCACTATGCGCGTAATTTCTGCGGGAACGCTCTCGCCAAGTCCGCCGATAACCATTGACGGCTTGTGGAGCGAGAGTACCTCGGTGTAGTCCGCATAGCGGTTTCCGCCCGTTCCCTGAAAGCCGAACAGCACGTTTTTTCCGCCTGCTTCAATTATCTGCCGCTTCATTTCGGGGGCGGAGAGGTTATTGCCGACTAACACTACCGCAGAGCAATCCGCCTCGCCGAGCGTTTTCAGCAGATTCCATTGCTGCTCGTGCTGCATTACGGAAAACGCAAGGTCGAAGTGTTCCGCAGGTATCTCGCCGACAATGCGCGGCTTATCGGTGTTTATCGTCTTTTTGCCGTGGAATTTTGTGCGCAGCCCGTATTTCTCAAGCTCCTCACGGCGCTTGCCGCGGGCAAGCACAGTTATCTCGTGTTCCTTTTGCGACAATATATGTATAAGCAGGCTGCCTATAACGCCAGAGCCGCAGACCAGTATCTTCATTGCTCTACCTCCTATTAGTTGCACCTAACAGAACAATTATAGCACCATCAAGCCGTTTTGTCAATACGGGTATGCGCAAGTTTTTTACGTTTTCAAGCGCCTTATGCAGGTGTTTTGGCTTAAGCCGAAAACCGCCCGCAGGGAAGTTTCCCCGCGGGCGGTGGTTTTTATTATGCCTGTGCCGTCTGCGCGCCCTCAAGGCTCTTTATCGCAGCTACTGCGTCCCAGTAAAAATGCTCCTCGCCTATGCGCTCGCGGAAGCCCGCCCTGTCCATCATCTCGCTTACGGCGTCCTGAACGCCGCAGAACGATATCTGCGTGCCTTTCTCGCTGAACTCGCGGTAAAGGCGCTCAAGCTCTGCAAGCGACATATCGTCCGCCGTAGGCACGCCGCGCATCGAAAGGATTATCTGCTGCGCGCCGTTAAGCTCTGAAAGCGCGTTCACGAGCTTTTCCTGCGTGCCGAAGAAAAGCGGCCCGGAAAGGTACACCACCTTGAACTCCTCGTGGTGTACGGATTTCACCCTGCCCTTAAGGCGGCTCTCGTCAATGTCGCTCGTTACTACCTTAAGCTCGCAGCTCTTGACGATAAACACGAGCATTGCCGCAACAACGCCTATCACAATCGCAATTGTAAGGTCGAACACTACAGTCGCCGCCATTGTGATAAGATACTGTAAAATAGAGGACTTGAACTTCTTTCTGAATATGGACTTTATCGAAGCCCACTCGTTCATTCTGAACGCCGTTACCATAAGCACGCCCGCAAGCGCAGCAAGGGGAATCCTGCTCATAACGCCGCCCAGCAGGAACATTGAAAGGATAAGCGTCAGCGAGTGGAACACGCTTACAAGGCGCGTCTGCCCGCCCGACTTTATTGCAACGGAAGTTCTCGCTATAGCCGCCGTCGCGGGGACTCCGCCGAGAAGCGGGATAACCATGTTGCCTATGCCCTGCGCTATAAGCTCGCGCTGCGCGTCAAGGTGTTCGCCCTTCATCTTGCCTGCCGAAGCGCCGCAGAGCAGGCTCTCTATCATGCCAAGCGCCGCTATGGATATCGCGGGGACGATAAGGTGCGTAACATTCGCCATGTCAAAGCCGTTTTTGATTATGCTGCCGTCCGTTACAAGGCTGCGGGGGATAGCGCCAACCTCGGCTACAGTACCCTCCTCAAAGAAAACAATGTTTACGATAAGCGCTGCTATTATACCCACAAGCGAGGATGGAACGACCGCGTTCCACTTTTTCGGGTAAACCACCATTATAAGTATAACAAGCGCGCCAAACATCACCGCCCACCAGTTGGGGGAGAAGCTGCCCGCGCCGTTAAAGTAGGACGCTATCTTCTCTATCTGGTCAGACCCGACGGACTTTGTGCCGAAGAAGTTGTCTATCTGCCCGAGCGCTATGATGATAGCAATGCCCGAGGTGAATCCCGTGATAACGGACGCGGGGAGGTAGCTTACAAGCTTGCCGACCCTGCATAGCGCCGCTATTATAAGTATAGCGCCCGAAATGAAGCCCGCCGTAAGCACGCCCGAAATGCCGTACTGCGCCGAAACGGACAGCAGAATAGCCGCCATAGCGCCCGTAGGTCCTGAAATCTGGTACGAAGCGCCCGACAGCACGCCTATTATGATACCCGCGGCAATCGCCGTTATAAGCCCCGAGGCTGCGTCCGCGCCCGAGCTTACGCCGAAAGCAAGCGCCAGCGGCAGCGCCACCGCCGCCACGGTAAGCCCCGCCATTGCGTCCTGCGAGAGCTTCTTTGCATTGTAGCCCTTAAATTCCGCCTTAAGGTCGGCGGCATACTTCTTAAACATTTTGTTCTCCTTTTTTTACAGAGAGCTGCGTACGCAAAAAAAGGCGCGCCGCGCCCTCCGTGATATCTGACCGCACATTAGTCAGCAAAACAATATTATTATAGAACTTTACAGCACCCCTGTCAATCATAAGAGTTTACAAATTTATTCGACAAAATGCGGCTTTTTGGGTAAGAGCGCACATATAACACGCTTTTTTACGTTGCGCAACGCCTGTTGCACTTGACAGCGCAGGGAGAAGTGTAGTATAATTCAAGGGAAGCGCTGATTGAATCTGCGCTTCGCCGGACAAAAGGGGGAAATGCATTGTACAGGATATTTATTGCAGAGGACGACGAGGTGATAGCCCGCGAGGTAAGAGAGGGGCTAGGCTCGTGGGAGTACGAGGCGCGCTGCGCGCAGGACTTCCGCAGGGTGGCGCAGGAGGCGGAGGAGTTCGCGCCGCACCTTATTCTGCTTGACATTACGCTGCCGTTTTACAACGGGTTTTACTGGTGCGCCGAGATACGCAGAAAGAGCAGCGTGCCTATAATCTTCATCTCGTCCGCTTCGGACAACATAAACATAGTTATGGCAATGAACATGGGCGGCGACGACTTTATCGCAAAGCCCTTTGATATGTCGGTTCTTACCGCAAAGGTACACGCGCTGCTGCGCAGAAGCTACGACTTTGCAAAGCAGGCAGGGACTATAGAATGCGGGGGCGCACGGCTAAGCACCGCTGACGCCGCGCTTTTTGTGGGGGGCGAGCGCGTGGAGCTTACCAAAAACGAATACCGCATAATGCTAACCCTGCTTGAAAACAAGGGCAGGGTGGTAAGCCGCGAAAAGCTTATGAACAGGCTTTGGGAAACCGACAGCTTTATAGACGAGAACACGCTTACCGTGAACATTGCGCGCCTGCGCAGAAAGCTTGCAGCGGCGGGGCTGGATGACTACATCTCAACGCGCGTGGGCATGGGCTATATAGTAGAGGACTGAAATTACGGAGGGCGCTATGTCATACATAAGGTCAAGGCTGCGCACGGCGGCGGCGTTCGCCGTTATGGCGGGAGTATGCGTGGCAGTAGCCGCGCTGAGCGGCGTTCCCGCGTTTGTGATACTTTATTCGGGCGCGATATGCGCGGCTGTGCTGGCGGCGTTTACGCTTGCGGATTACCTGCGCTTCAGGAAAAAGCGCGCGGCGCTCGGGCGGCTTAAGGCGGAGATTGCCGAGTCCCTTGACAACCTGCCCGCGCCCGATAACGACATAGAGCGCGGCTACGCGGAGCTTTGCGCGCAGCTTTACGGGGAGCTTTCGCAGCTGCGCGCACAGGGCGAGCGCCGCTTAAGCGACATGAGCGACTACTACACCATGTGGGCGCACCAGATAAAAACGCCCATAGCCGCAATGCGCCTGCTGCTCGGCGGGCAGGACACCGCGCAGAGCCGCGAGCTTTCAGAGGAGCTGCTGCGCATAGAGCAGTACACGCAGATGGTGCTGTGCTACATACGGCTTGAAAGCCCGCAGAGCGACCTTGTTATACGCCCGTGCAGCCTTGACGGCATGATAAAGCGCGCGGTAAGGCGGTTTTCCACGCAGTTCATACGAAAGAAGCTTACGCTTACCTACGAGCCTGCGGACGCGCAGGTGCTAACTGACGAAAAGTGGTTTGTGTTCGTGCTGGAGCAGCTGCTCTCAAACGCCGTAAAGTACACGCGCGAGGGCGGCGTTACCATAACCGCGGACGCCCACACCCTGCGCATAGCGGACACGGGCATAGGCATAGCGCCCGAGGACCTGCCGCGCATATTCGACAAGGGGTATACGGGCTGCAACGGCAGGGCGGACATGAAAGCGAGCGGCATAGGGCTGTACCTTTGCAGGCGCATATGCGCGTCGCTCGGCATATCTATATCTATAGAAAGCGGCACGGGCGGTACGGCGGTAACGCTCGGCCTTGACCGCCCCGAGGTGGATTACAGGGACTGATATTACCAGCATGTTGAAAAAATCATTTTTTCCCGCGTAGCGGGCTTTGAAATCATTTTTTTGCCTCGGGCTTCCCGAGGCAAAAAACTCTCCTATCCGCGCAAGTGTGCGGTTTGACGGTGTGCCGTCAAACCGTGCGCGCAGCGCGGATGCCCCGTCGAAAAACCCCCGTATGGGGGTTTTTCGACGGTTTGTATTACATAAACGTAAGATGATTGTAAGATAAAATCTATGGAAAAATGCGCCGCAGTCTGATACAATATATTCAGACGGACGGGCGGCGGAAATCTCTCAATTGCCGCACACGCAATAACATACCTCCAACCACGCGCCGCCCCGCCTGTCGGAAAGGAAGCGACAAAATGCCTTTACTTGAGATATCAGACCTTAAAAAGACATACACCTCGCGCATAGGCGCTGCGAGGGTAGAGGCGCTGCGCAGCGTATCGTTCACCGCGGAGAGCGGCGAGTTCATTGCCATCATGGGCGAGAGCGGCTCGGGAAAATCCACGCTGCTTAATATACTTGCGGCGTTTGACAAGCCAACTGGCGGCACGGTGGCGCTCGACGGGCAGGACCTCTCTAAAATAAGGGAATCCGCGCTTGCGGACTTCCGCCGCGACAACTTAGGCTTTGTGTTTCAGGAGTTCAACCTGCTCGACACGTTCACCGTGCGCGACAATATCCTGCTGCCGCTTGTGCTTGCGGGTATGAGGTACGCGGAAATGCTCCCGAAGCTGGACGGGGTGGCAGAACCGCTCGGGCTTAAGCCGCTGCTCGACAAGTACCCGTACGAGCTTTCGGGCGGGCAGAAGCAGCGCACGGCGGTGGCGCGGGCGCTTATCACGCAGCCAAAGCTGCTGCTTGCGGACGAACCCACGGGCGCGCTCGACAGCAAAAGCTCTGACGAGCTGCTGCGCCTTTTTGCCGACATAAACTCGCGCGGGCAGACCATTCTCATGGTAACTCACTCCGCAAAGGCCGCCAGCCGCGCGGGGCGCGTGCTGTTCATAAAGGACGGCACGGTGTTCCACCAGCTTTACCGCGGCGGCTGCGACGACGGCGAGCTTTACCGCAGGATAACCGACGCGCTCACGCTGCTTTCTGCGGAAGGCGGTGCGAAATGAGGCTCTATTCAAGGCTTGCGGCGGGCGGCATACGCCGCAACGCGAAGCTTTATGCGCCGTATATCCTTACGTGCGCGCTTATGGCGATGATGTTCTACATCGTGTGCTTTCTGTCGCAGAACCCGTTTATCGACGGCATGAGGGGCGGCGACAGCCTTAAGGTAATGCTTTTCATGGGCGTTATCATCATGGGCGTTTTTTCGGCGATATTTTTGTTCTACACAAACTCGTTTCTTGTTAAGCGCAGGAAAAAGGAGTTCGGGCTTTACAACGTGCTGGGGCTTGGAAAGCGCAATATAGTACGCGTTATGGCGCTTGAAACGGTATTTGTCGGCGCAGGCTCAACGGCGCTTGGCATTGCGGGCGGCATACTCTTTTCAAAGCTTGCGGAGCTTCTTGCGGTGCGGATAATTCACGGCGAGGCGACATATTCATTCTATGTATGCCCGTTTTCGGTTATTAGCACCTGTGTTGTGTTTGCGGGAATTTTCCTGCTTATTCTGCTTAACGTTATTCGTCAGGTCGTTTTCTCAAAGCCTGTGGAGCTGCTGCACGCGGAGAGCGCAGGCGAAAAGCCGCCCCGCGCGAACTGGTTCGTGGCGGTTCTCGGTGCGCTTATGCTGGGGACGGCGTATTACATGGCGGTTACGATAAAGCAGCCTGCTGCAGCCATCACGGCGTTCTTTTTCGCGGTGCTGCTGGTTATCGGCGCAACATACCTTCTGTTCATCGCAGGGTCTGTTGTAATGTGCAGGGTTCTGCAAAAGAACAAGGGCTACTATTACCGTACAAAGCACTTTATCTCGGTTTCGCAGATGGCGTACCGCATGAGGCGCAACGGCGCGGGACTTGCTTCTATATGCATACTCTGCACAATGGTGCTGGTAACGCTCTCAACAACGATCTGCCTGTACTCAAGCGAGGAGAAGCTCGTGTATTCGCGTTATCCGCGCGAGGTCATGGCGTATCCCACAAACGGCGACGCACATGACAAGGAGCGCATGCTGTCGATAATAAGTGAAGTCGCCGCCGAAAACGGCGTTACTCCGTACAACGTGCTTGATTATACCTATTCCGTATGCTCATGCTTTCTTGACGGAAGCACGTTTTACGTGCAGTCCGACGCGTATACGGGCGGCGAGGTAGTCACAGGCGACGTGCGCGACGTGTTCCTTATACCGCAGCAGGATATCGAAAAGACGTTCGGCACGAATCTTTCGCTTTCGGACGGGGAGGCCGCCATCTACACAAAGGGTGCGGCATACAAACCCGACGAGCTTACACTATACGGCGTGGGAACTTTCACGATAAAGCAAAGGCTGCCGCAGCTTGATATTATCGGCTCTGACGCTGCAAGCATAAGCAACTCTGTGTATGTTATCGTAAGCGACATGAGCATTCTGGAGCGCGCCGCGCAGTACAACAGGGAATCCGGCTACTACAAAACGGGCGTGCGCACCTACTACGGCTTTGACACGGGACTTACCGGCGAGGCAGCCGAAAAGTTCTGCAACGACATTATAATAAGGGCGTCCGGTGAAATGAAATACTATTCAATAATGCTGCGCGAAATAGAATTTCTTGACTTTCTCGGGCTGTACGGCGGGCTGTTCTTCCTCGGCATAGTTTTCGGCGGAGTGTTCATTCTCGCTGCGGTGCTTATTATGTATTACAAGCAGATAAGCGAGGGCTACGACGACAGGGCGCGGTTCGACATACTTAAAAAGGTCGGCATGAACGACCGCGATATAAGGCGCGCGGTAAATTCGCAGGTGCTTACGGTGTTCTTTGCGCCGCTTATTGCGGCGGGAGTGCATATGTGCTTTGCGTTCCCCATGCTTACAAAGCTTATGGGAATGTTCTGCCTTTACGACACGCGCTATATGGCGTGTGTGACGCTTGCGTGCTTTGGAGTGTTTGCGGCGCTTTACGTTGCGGTTTACGCGGTAACGTCGCGCAGCTATTATACGATTGTAAGTGGTAAGAAAAATGAAACATAAACACAGACCTCTCGGCGTGATATGCCTTGTGCTGCTCGGCATACTCGCGCTGCCCGCGGCGGCGTTCGCGGGGCTGTTCTGGGCGGCATATACGTTAATGGACAAGGCTCTTGCAAAGGCAGAGCCGCAAAAGTGACAAAAGGGGGTGCGTGCTATGGGGACGGCTGTTGCAGGCGGGCGGCACAGGGTTCGCTCGGCGTTATTCGTGCTGTTTGCGGCGGCGTTTTCGCTGGCGGCGGCGCTCGGGGTGTTCGTGCTGGGCTGTTGGGAGCTTCACAGAACGGCTGTAACCGAGCTTACGCCCACGGCGCTTTACGCGCAGGTTTCGCAGCAGGAGGACTTTGTGGAGTTCGACGAGCTGCCCGCGTTCTATGTAAACGCGGTTACCGCCATTGAGGACAGAAACTTCTTTACGCACGGCGGGGTAGAGGTAAGCTCTCTTGCGCGGGCGCTTTTGCGCAACATAAAGGCTCGCAGCTTTGCCGAGGGCGGCAGCACGATAACCATGCAGACCGCGAAAAATCTCTACTACACGCAGGAAAAGAGCATTACGCGAAAGGTGACGGAGATTTTCACCGCCTTTGACCTTGAACGCGAGCTTACCAAGGAGCAGATATTCGCGCTTTACGTGAACACGATATACTTTGGCGGCGGGTATTACGGCATAGGCGCGGCGGCTGAGGGCTACTACGGCGCTGCGCCCGCGGACCTTACCGACGAGCAGTGCGCGGTGCTTGCAGGCGTGCCTAAGTCCCCGAACGCCTTTTCTCCCGCAGCCCACCCCGATGCCGCCGAGGAACGCGCGCAAAAGGTTCTTGCTGCAATGAGCGAGTGCGGGTACATATAAACATAACAGCTGCGCCGGTTTTTTCGGCGCGGCTTTTTGGCATTGTTGTGAAAAAATATCCGTGAGAACTTGACAATTCGGGCGTTTGGTGGTATAATAATAACCGCACAGCGTTTATTATTATACATCAAATGTCCTCGCACATACGCAAATCAAAGAGTTGCTCCGTGCGTTTTGGACAATTATACCATAACGCTTCGCTTATATGGTATAATAAATTGTTAAATAAAGCCCTGTTGCAGGAAACTTAGATATTCAGGGTATAATATAATCAATCGTGATTGAAAGGATTGGATACAAAGTGTTCAGAGAAAACGAATACCGCACGCAGTACTGCAACGCGGTAACAGAAAGCGATATCGGAAAGAAAGTCCGTGCGGCGGGCTGGGTTGAGAATATCCGCGACCACGGCGGTATAATGTTTATCGACCTGCGCGACCATTACGGCACAGTGCAGGTGGTATTCCACAACGAGGAGCTGCTTAAGGGCATACGCAAGGAAAGCGCCGTTTCCATAAGCGGCACGGTATTAAAGCGCGACGAGTCCACCTATAACGACAAGATTGAAACGGGTACTGTCGAGATTGAGGCGGAGGAAGTGCGCATTCTCGGCAGAGTGACCGAGGACCTGCCGTTCGAGGTTGCAATCTCCAAGGAAACCAAGGAGGATCTGCGCCTTAAGTACCGCTACCTTGACCTGCGCAACAAGAAGGTTCACGACAATATCGTGTTCCGCTCAAAGGTGATTTCGTTCCTGCGCAATAAGATGAGCGACATGGGCTTTCTTGAGCTTCAGACGCCGATTCTGTCCACCTCGTCCCCCGAGGGCGCGCGCGACTACCTTATCCCCAGCAGAAAGCACCACGGCAAGTTCTACGCGCTTCCGCAAGCGCCGCAGATTTTCAAGCAGATTTACATGGTGTCGGGCTTTGATAAGTATTTCCAGATAGCGCCCTGCTTCCGCGACGAGGACGCGCGCGCTGACCGCTCTCCCGGCGAGTTCTACCAGCTTGACTTTGAGATGTCCTTTGCAACGCAGGAGGACGTTTTCGCGGTAGCCGAGGAGGTCCTGTACGAAACCTTTACAAAGTTCTCCGACAAGAACGTAAGCCCCGCGCCGTTCAGACGCATTCCCTACGAGGAGGCTATGCTCACTTACGGCTCTGACAAGCCCGACCTGCGCAACCCGCTCGTTATCAAGGAGCTTTCAGACCTCTTTGTTGACAGCGACTTCAAGCCGTTCTGCAACAAGGTAGTTCGCGGTATCCGCGTGCCGAACATGGCAGGGCAGTCCAAGAGCTTCTTCAAGAACATGGAGGACTTCGCAACGAACGAAGTCGGCATGAAGGGTCTCGGCTACTTTAAGGTAGAGGAGGGCGAAAACGGCGGCTTCAAGTACAACGGTCCTATCGACAAGTTCCTTGACGACGCACAGCGCGCCGAGCTTGCAAAGCGCTGCGAGCTTGAGGCAGGCGACGTTCTCTACTTTATTGCCGACAGCAAGAAAAACGCGCCGAAGTTCGCGGGACAGATTCGCAACGAGGTTGCAAAGCGCATGGGTCTTGTAGACGAAAGCCGCTTTGAGCTGTGCTTCATCGTTGACTTCCCGATGTACGAGCTTGACGAGGAAACAGGCAAGATAATCTTCACGCACAACCCGTTCTCCATGCCGCAGGGCGGTCTTGACGCGCTTCTTAACAAGAACCCGCTCGACATTCTCGCGTATCAGTATGATATCGTATGCAACGGCGTAGAGCTGTCCTCGGGCGCTGTAAGAAATCACGACCTCGACATCATGGTAAAGGCGTTTGAGATAGCAGGCTACACCGAGGAGGACGTTGCTTCCAAGTTTGGCGCGCTCTACAACGCGTTCAAGTTTGGCGCGCCGCCCCACGCAGGCATGGCGCCCGGCGTAGACCGTATGATAATGCTCCTTACGGGCGAGGAGAGCATTCGTGAGATAATCGCGTTCCCGCTCAACTCCAACGCGCAGGATTTGCTCCTCGGCGCGCCCACGGAGGTTACGGAGCAGCAGCTCCGCGAGGTTCACATCAAGGTAAGAAAGCAGATGTGAGCTGCTATAATTGCATAAACAAGACTCCCGCCGAAAGAACGGCGGGAGCTTTATTATACGCTTACAGCCACTGGATAAAACCGGTTTTATCAGTGCGGTTGTAGCCTGCCTGCTCGTAAAAGCGCAGCGTGCTTTCAAGCTTCGAACCTGTCATAAGCACAAGGCGGTAGCAGTTTTCGTTGATAGCGAGCTGCTTTGCGTAGTCAAGGCAGGCGCGCGCAAGCCCTCTTTTGCGGTAGTCAGCGTGGGTCACCACGTTCTCTACCCACGCGTAGGGGCGGGGTCCGTGCGTCAGGTTCGGGACGATAAGGCAGGTGACGCTTGAAACGATTCTGCCGTCCTCCTCCGCTACGATTATATGATAATTCGGGTCGGAAATTATGCTTCCCCATACGCCGCGTGCCTTTTCAAAGAGCGGCACTTCCGTTTCGTGCAGGTGCAGGTAAAGCTCCATAAGCTGCTCGTAGTCAGCGCTTGTTATTTCGCGTATCATAAACTCCTCCATATATCAAACCCCGCTCATAACGAGCGGTGCTGAGTCTGTCGAAAAAGTCTTGCGACTTTTCCGACAGGAACATCCGCACTGCGCGCACGGTCACGTAAGGCGTAAGCCGTCGCGTTGCGTAAGCGCAGCGTCGCGTTCACACTTGTGCGGATAGAAGTGTTTTTTGCCCCGGCGGAGCCGTGACAAAAAACGGATTTCAAAGCCCGCTTCGCGGGCATAACATACTTTTTCGACATGCTGAACCCCGCTCATAACGAGCGGGGCTTTTATTACTGCTTTTCTTCTTCATTTTCTGAGGCTTTTTCGCCCTTAAGCAGGTCGCGTATCTCGGTGAGAAGCTCCTCCTCCTTTGTGGGCTTGGGAGGCTCCGCGGGCTTTTCTTCTTCCTTTTTCTTGCCAAGCTCCATAAGCTTGTTCATACCCTTTACCAGCAGGAAAAGCACAAGCGCCATGATAAGGAAGTTCACCACAGCCGTAAGGAACGCGCCGTAATTGAACACAACGCCGTTAATCTCAAACTGACCGCCGATTACGATGCCCTCTTCGCTGCCGCCCGTAATAAGCTGAATAAGCGGGTTGATGAAGCTGTCGGTAAGAGCGTTTACTATGCTCTGGAACGCCGCGCCTATGATAACGCCGACTGCCATGCTCATTGCATTGCCCTTGATTGCAAACGTCTTAAATTCCTCAAAAAACTTTTTCATGTGTCCATGCTCCTTTTGTATTTTTTGCGGAAGCCCGCATAACTAATGCTATCATATCACAAAAATTTGCTTTTGTCAACTTTTCAAAGCAGTTTTTTAAGGTATTCGCCCGTATACGACTTTTTGCAGGCGGCTATCTGCTCGGGCGTGCCGCTTGCGACTACCGTGCCGCCCCTGTCGCCGCCCTCAGGGCCGATGTCGATGATATAGTCCGCCGTTTTTATTACGTCAAGGTTGTGTTCTATTACAAGAACCGTGTTCCCGCCGTCCGTCAGCCGCTGGAGAATGTCTATAAGCCTGCGCACGTCCGCCGTGTGCAGCCCTGTCGTAGGCTCGTCGAGAATGTATATCGTCTTGCCAGTGGAGCGCTTGGAAAGCTCCGTTGCGAGCTTTATGCGCTGCGCCTCGCCGCCCGACAGGGTAGTGGAGGACTGTCCTATCTTGATGTAGCCCAGTCCCACCTCGTCAAGCGTTTTAAGCTTGTTGTAAATGCGCGGTATGTTCGCAAAGAACTCAACGCCCTCGGCAACCGTCATTTCAAGCACCTCGTAGATGTTCTTGCCCTTGTAGCGCACCTCGAGCGTTTCGCGGTTGTAGCGGTGACCCTTGCAGACCTCGCACGGCACGTAAATATCGGGCAGGAAGTGCATTTCTATTTTAAGAATGCCGTCGCCCTCGCACGCCTCGCAGCGCCCGCCCTTTGTGTTAAAGGAGAACCGCCCCGCGGTGTAGCCGCGCAGCTTTGCGTCGTTTGTCTGCGCGAAAAGCTCGCGTATCTCGGTGAAAAGCCCCGTGTACGTCGCGGGGTTGGAGCGCGGCGTTCTGCCAATGGGGGACTGGTCTATCATAATAACCTTGTCGAGGTATTCCACGCCATGCATATCAAGGAACTTGCCGGGGCGCGTTCTCGCGCGGTTGAGCTTTGCCACAAGGTGCTTGTAGATTATCTCGTTTACAAGCGAGCTTTTGCCGCTCCCCGAAACGCCCGTTACGCAGGTGAACACGCCAAGCGGGATATCCACGTTGATGTTCTTAAGGTTGTTTTCCTGCGCGCCGATTACCCTGAGCCACTTTTCTGTGGTAGGCCTGCGGCTTTCGGGTACGGGAATCTTAAGCTTGCCGCTAAGATACTGCCCCGTGATGGAATCCTTGCATTTGAGTATGCCCTTTACGTCGCCGCTGTAAATCACCCTGCCGCCGTTTACGCCCGCCTCCGGACCTATGTCCACGATGTAGTCCGCGGCGCGCATGGTGTCCTCGTCATGCTCTACTACGATAAGCGTGTTGCCGAGGTCGCGCAGGCGCTTAAGGGTCGCTATAAGCTTGTCGTTGTCGCGCTGGTGCAGCCCTATGCTCGGCTCGTCGAGAATATAAAGCACGCCCACAAGCGAGCTGCCTATCTGCGTTGCAAGGCGAATGCGCTGGCTCTCGCCGCCAGACAGCGTTCCCGCCGAGCGGGAGAGCGTGAGATACTCAAGCCCCACGCTGCGCAAAAAGCCCAGCCGCGACTTTATCTCTTTCAGTATCTGTCCCGCAATAAGCGCGTCGCGGTCGGAAAGCTCGAGCTTTTCCACAAAGTCGAGCGCGCCCACAACAGACATCTTGCAGAAGTCGCTGATGTTAAGCCCGCCGACAGTCACCGAAAGCGCCGCAGGGTTAAGCCGCTCGCCGTGGCACTCGGGGCATTCAACGTCGCTCATGTAGTCTTCAAGCACATCGCGCGAATACTGGCTGTTGGTTTCCTTGTAGCGGCGTTCAAGGTTGCAGGCTATGCCCTCAAAATCCGTGTAGAACTGCCCGCCACCCTGACTGCGCGGGCGCTTTATAAGCAGCTTTTCGCCCTTTGTGCCATAAAGTATCTCGTCAATCGCCTTGTCGGGTATCTCGCTTATGGGTCTGTCAACGCTGAACGAGTGCTTTTCCGCAAGCGCGTCAAGGTACATTGCGGCGTACGTTCCCTCCGCATAGTTCCACCCCGAGGCCTTAATGCCGCCCTCCTTTATCGAGAGCGCAGGGTTCGGTATAAGCAGGGCAGGGTCTATCCTGCGGTAGCTGCCAAGTCCCGTACACTTTGGACACGCGCCGAACGGGTTGTTGAACGAGAACATACGCGGCACAAGCTCCTCAATGCTCACGCCGTGTTCGGGGCAGGCGTAGCTTTGCGAAAAGTGCAGCTCCTCGCCGTCTATAATGTCGATGTAAACAAGCCCGCCCGTAAGGCTGCCAGCCGTTTCTATGCTGTCCGTAAGGCGGCTTTTAATGCCGTCCTTAAGCACAAGGCGGTCGACGATTATCTCGATATTGTGCTTCTTGTTCTTTTCAAGCGCTATCTTTTCGGAGAGGTCGTAGGTTATCCCGTCAACGCGCACGCGCGAATAGCCCGATTTGCGCGCCGCCTCGAACTCTTTCTGATGTTCGCCCTTTCTGCCCCTTACGACGGGCGCGAGAACCTGAAACTTAGTCTTTTCGGGCAGCTCCATTACCTTGTCTACTATCTCGTCAACGGTCTGCTGCTTTATCTCCCTGCCGCACACGGGGCAGTGCGGAATGCCTATGCGCGCGTACATAAGGCGCAGGTAGTCGTATATCTCCGTTACCGTACCCACGGTAGAGCGCGGGTTCTTCGAGGTCGTTTTCTGGTCTATGGAGATAGCGGGGGAGAGCCCCTCGATGCTGTCTACGTCGGGCTTTTCCATCTGCCCCAAAAACATTCTCGCGTAAGAGGACAGGCTCTCCATGTAGCGCCGCTGTCCGTCCGCAAAAATCGTGTCGAACGCGAGCGAGCTTTTGCCGCTGCCCGAAAGCCCCGTCATTACGATAAGGCTGTCGCGCGGCAGCTCTACGTCTATATTTTTGAGATTATGCTCGCGCGCGCCCTTTATGATTATCTTGTCGTTTGCCACTTTCCCTGTTCCTTTCTGTTCAGCCCTGAAGCTCCTTTATCTTGTCGCGCAGGTATGCCGCGTGTTCAAAGTCGAGCATTTTCGCCGCGCGCTTCATCTCCGCGGTATACTGCGTGATGAGCTTTTCGCGCTCCGCACGCGGCAGCCACTTTGCAGACTTTTTGGAGCGCTTGTCCGCAGGCTTTTTGCTTATTTCAAGAACGTCGCGTATCTCCTTGATTATCGTTTTCGGCACGATACCGTGTTCTTCGTTGTATTTCATCTGAATCTGGCGGCGGCGCAGCGTTTCGGTTATCGCGCGCTCCATAGAGTCCGTCACGCTGTCCGCGTACATTATTACCGTACCCTCGGCGTTTCGCGCGGCTCTGCCTATGGTCTGCACAAGCGACGTTTCGCTGCGCAGAAAGCCCTCTTTGTCCGCGTCGAGTATCGCCACAAGCGACACCTCGGGGATATCAAGTCCCTCGCGCAGCAGGTTTATTCCAACAAGCACGTCAAACTCGCCCGCGCGCAGGTCGCGTATTATCTCCATACGCTCCATCGTGTCTATATCGTGGTGCATATAGCGCACCTTTATTCCTGTTTTTTCAAGGTAGCTTGTAAGGTCCTCCGCCATTTTCTTGGTGAGGGTAGTAACAAGCACGCGCTGCTTTTTCGCCGTGCGGGTGTTTATCTCGGAGATAAGGTCCTCTATCTGCCCCTCGGTGGGTTTTACGACTATTTCGGGGTCGAGAAGCCCCGTCGGGCGTATAACCTGCTCAATTATCTGCGTGGAATGCTCGCGCTCGAAATCGCCCGGCGTTGCCGAAACGAATATCGCCTGATTCACCTTGTCGTAGAACTCGTCGAAGTTCAGCGGGCGGTTGTCGTACGCGCAGGGCAGGCGGAAGCCGTAGTCCACAAGGTTCTTCTTGCGCGCAAGGTCGCCGCCGTACATTCCGCGAACCTGCGGCAGCGTGACGTGGCTCTCGTCCACCATAAGCAAAAAGTCCTCGGGGAAGTGGTCTATAAGCGTTATCGGGGTGCTGCCCGCGGGGCGGCGCGCAAGCACGCGCGAGTAGTTCTCTATGCCCTTGCACGTGCCTATTTCCGCAAGCATTTCCATGTCGTAGCGCGTGCGCTGCTCGATTCGCTGCGCCTCTATAAGCTTGTTGTTGTCCTTGAAGAACTTTATGCGCTCGTCCAGCTCCTGCGCTATCTCCTCTAATGCGTCGCTCATTTTATCCCTGCCTATAACGTAGTGCGTAGCGGGGAATATCATGCAGTGCAGCAGGCTGTTCTTTACGTTGCCCGTTACCACCTCAAACTCGCTTATGCGGTCTATCTCGTCGCCGAAAAACTCCACCCTCACGGCGGTTTCGCTCGGTCCGCCCGCAGGGAATATCTCGAGCGTATCGCCGCGCACGCGGAACTTGTTTCGTGTGAAGCTCAGCTCGTTGCGCTCGTATTGCATATCAATGAGCTTTTTCATCACGTCGTCGCGTGAAATCTCCTGCCCCTGCCTTATAGAGAGTGTGTTGGAGCGGTAGTCCTCGGGGCTGCCCAGCGAGTATATGCAGGACACCGAGGATACGATTATAACGTCCCTGCGCTCTGCAAGCGCCGCCGTAGCGGAGTGCCGCAGGCGGTCTATCTCATCGTTTATCGAGCTGTCCTTTTCGATATACGCGTCGGTCGAGGGGATATACGCCTCGGGCTGGTAGTAGTCGTAGTAGCTTACGAAAAACTCCACCGCGTTGTTCGGAAAGAACTCGCGGAACTCCGCGCAGAGCTGCGCGGCGAGCGTTTTGTTGTGTGCAAGCACAAGCGTGGGCTTGTTTACGTTGGCAATGATATTCGCCATTGTAAAGGTCTTGCCCGAGCCTGTAACGCCAAGCAGCGTCTGCTCCTTATCGCCGCGCAGAACGCCCTCGGAAAGCGCCGCGATAGCCTCGGGCTGGTCGCCCGTGGGCTTGTATTGAGAGTGAAGCTCAAATTTCCTGTCCATAGCTCTCCTTTATACCGTGTTCATTTGAAAATGACAAATGAACGTTCACAAGTATATTATACTCGTGAACGTTCATTTTGTCAACCCCTGTTGCAGTACATTAAAAAATAATACACCTGTCTAAATCCACAAATCTGGCAGAAGCCGCGCCGCTCTCATGGAATAGCTGCCCTCCTCGTTCACGATGATGTGGTCTATCATGGTTATGCCAATCGACGACAGGGAAGCGGCTATTCGCCTTGTCGAAGCGACGTCCGCCGCGGACGCCAGCAGCACGCCGCGCGGGTGGCAGTGGGTCATTATGATGTTGCTGCATTGCGTTTTGATAGCGCGCAGCACGATATACCGCAGGTCAAGCTCGACAGAACCCGTGTCCCCGCGCGAAATGCAGGATTCCCCTATAAGGTTGAGCGACTTGTCCAGAAAGACAATGTGCGCCTCCTCAACGTCAGCGCCGCGCAGAAGCTCAAAGCAGTAGCTGCGTGCGCGCTCGGTGGAATCGAGCCTGATACCGCTCATGTCCGTCTTGCCGCAGCGGCGCGAGAAGTCTTTAAGAAAGCAGATAAGCCCCGCAGCGGTAGGTCCTACGTCGTCTACCTCGCAGAGCGCGTCGTAGTCGGCGTGCATTACGCCCTCAAGCGAGCCGAAGCGCTCTATGAGCCTGTGCGCTATGTCGTTGGTATTGCGGCGGGTATAGGCGGAAAACAGGAAAATCTCGAGCAGCTCGTGGTCCTCAAAACTGTCTATTCCGTGTTCAAGGTAGCGCTTAAGCATACGCTGCCTGTGACCCTTGTGAATGCTCTCCTCCGCCATGTTACCAACTCCGTTCGCAGTATTTCTGCGGAAATACCGCAGGTCTATTCTTTATTATATTGCATTTCAGGGTGATTTGTCAAGCGCTCGGAAAAAAACACCGCCTATGTCAGGCGGTGTCAGCTTGTATGCTTTGCTCGTTACATCATAGGCGCGAACAGCCTTAGCAGCGCGCGGCCTATGCGCACGAAAATATTAACGTGCAGGCAGTCCGCATAGGTGATTTCGGTACACTTTTCGAGCGTTTCGAGGTAGTCGCGCTTTATGTCGGCAACGCACGGGGTGTTGTACATCCACGTTGCGCACTCAAAATGCAGGTAAAGGCTGCGGAAATCAAGGTTTATCGTACCCACGACAGCCACCTTGTCGTCTGAAACAAAGTTCTTTGCGTGAATGAAGCCCGGGGTGTACTCGTAAATCTTAACGCCGTAGCGAACCAGCTTTTTGTAATGCGCGCGCGTTACCGCGTGTACAAACCACTTGTCAGCAATATGCGGCGTGATTATCCTTACGTCCGTGCCGCTTTTCGCCGCGAGAATAAGCGCCGTTGACATCTCGTTGTCGATGATAAGGTAGGGCGTTGTGATATAAACGTAGTCCTTTGCGTCGTTGATGATGTTCATGTAGGCGTTTTCGCCAACAGGCTCGTCGTCAAGCGGGCTGTCCGTAAACGGCACGACGTAACCGCTGCTTTTGCAGCCCTCTATATCCTCGGAGCGGGGCATATACAGCCCGTTGTCCTTTGGCTTTGAGGCGGTAAGATAGTTCCACATGGTAAGGAACATCATCGTGAAATTCCACACGCCATCGCCCTTAAGCATTACCGCCGTGTCCTTCCAGTGACCGTGCTTTGCGTAGGCGTTGATGTACTCGTCCGCGAGGTTCACGCCGCCGTTGAACGCCGTGTGGCCGTCTATAACGAGTATTTTTCTGTGGTCGCGGTTGTTCATTTTGGCGGACCATATAGGCCGCAGCCTGTTGAACACCCTGCACTTTATGCCCATTGCTTCAAGCTTTTCGTTGTACTTTGTCGGCAGCGTAAACAGGCAGCCGAAATCGTCGTAGATAACGCGCACGTCCACGCCCTGCTTCGCCTTGCGCTCGAGTATCTCTAGGATAGGATTCCACATCTTGCCCTCTTGTATGATGAAGTACTCAAGGAAGATGAAGCGCTGCGCCTTTTCAAGCTCGGTGAGCATTCTCGCAAACTTGTCTTCGCCCAAGGGAAAGTAGGTGACCTCGGTATTGCCGCAAACGGGGTAGCCGCCGTAGTTGTACAGGTAGTTCGCCTGCTTTTCCGCAGCAGGGCTTTCGCGGTGCAGCGCCTGAACAATCTCGCGGTTCTGCGGCAAAAGCTCCTTGCTCTCAAAGTCGAAGCGGCACATACGCTTTCGCAGCCTGTCGCTTGAATGGCTGTTGCCGAAGAATATATAGAACATAAGCCCGAATATAGGCACAATAAGTATCGGGATTATCCACGCTATCTTGTAGCTGGGGTTCATGTCGGAGTTTACGATGTAAAACACCACGATAAGCGCAACGACTTGGAAAATATAGTATGAATAAATAAACGCCGTGCCGAGCGTCCAGAACAGCACCACAAGGTAGAACACCTGCAGCGCAATGCCTATAACGCACACGGTCGTGCGGTTGAAAATCTTTTTCAGCGCCTTGACGATAAAATTCACGCAATCCGCCCCTTTAATAACTCTGTGGCAACACCCTCCAAAGACTGCTTTCAGGCTTTTACGCCGCCTGCGCATAATCTTTGTGCGGTATAGCTCTATATCTATTTTACACATTTGGGCAGGATTTGTCAAGCTTTCTGTAAAATTAAGACGCATGAAAAAGCGCGGACATAACTCCGCGCGCAGCCTGTTGAAAAAATCCATTTTGCCCGCGTAGCGGGCTTTGAAATAACCTTTTTTGCCTCGGGCTTCCCGAGGCAAAAAACTCTTCTATCCGCACAAGTGTGCGGGTTGACGGCACACCGTCAACCCGTGCGCGCCGTGCGGATGTTTCGGCGGAAAACCCCCGTATGGGGGTTTTTCGACGGTCTGAGCGCGGACATAACTCCGCGCGGCAATATAAAAGGGGAGAAGCGCTCCCGGAATCATGTAACACCCGGTCCCGATGGAAGAAAACATCTGAGAGTATCGCTTTTCCGTAAAATTTAAGAGGGCGGTGAATTACCGCAGTAATACTACCACCCTCTAGCGACTGATTTTTCTGTTGTCCATCCAACTGCGCCGACCCTTACGTTCGACAGTGGAGCGAGGAATTTCGTTGCCATCGCCAACGCCCTGTATCTTTCGCAACAGGGTTGGTTACAAATGTAACCATCGGATTGAATCGTGTCAGCCCACGCTATCACTACACAAAACAGCGCCGAAAAAGGGGCTGCCTTTGAATAAAACTTATTCTCCCGCAGAAGGCACGATGTAGAAAATCTTCTCATCGGGCTTTGCGTAGTCGAGCTTTTCGCGCGCCTTGTTTTCGATGTAGCTGTCAAGGTCCGCGCCGTCCTCAAGGTAACGGTTTATCTCGGCGTTCGACTCCTCGACCGCCTGCAATTCAGCCGAAAGCGAGTCGTACTGCTGCTGATATTCCTTTATCTGCACGTTGTCGGAGATAATGCTGTACGCTACATACACGCACAAAACAGCAATAGCTGTGAACGCGAGTACAGACACAAGTCCGCGCTTTTCACTGCGTTTTTCTGACCGTTGCTCTGATGACATTTGCGTTCACACTTCCCCTCGTAATATCTACCTTGTTATTATACATCTTTTTACTGCCCGATTGCAAGTGTTTACGGGCATTTTCTTCTACCGCGCGCGAAAAATCGGCGACTTTCCCAAAAGCCCTGCGCATAAACTGTGCAAATGCTCCAAAGCCCTGT
Source organism: uncultured Oscillospiraceae bacterium (assembly GCA_934462925.1). Classification (GTDB taxonomy): domain Bacteria; phylum Bacillota; class Clostridia; order Oscillospirales; family Ruminococcaceae; genus CAG-115. The sequence goes on from CAKSIT010000003.1 coordinate 218,023, forward strand.
CGGATTTTTGTTGCCGCCTTTCGCGCGGCTCTGCCAATAGTTTTGCGCCAGAGGGCCGCAGCCGCGCCCTCAACGGCGTTAAACAGCCTGCCTATAGTCACAATGTACGCGAACACTCCCGCCGCAAAACCAAGCACGGTATACACGCGCACATAGTTTCCAAGCGAAAGCGAAAGCCTGAACACGCCATCGGCGGCAAGCACAAAAAACGCTATGTCGCAGACTATTACAGCAGCCTCAAAGCGCAGTATCAGGCGAACAAGGCGCAGCGCCTCGTAAACAGGACCGAACGCCGCGCCAAGCAACAGTCCCAGCATAAAGCACTCCGGAATTGAATGAACCATGCGCGCCGCCTTATCTGAACAGCTTCTTCGCGGGGCTGTCGAGCAGGCTGCCGCGGCTGTAGGTAAGCGAGCAGACCTTTCCCGTCATGGCAAACTCGCCCGTTGCCGATTCAAGCGCGATAACGTGCAGGTCCTCGCCCTTAATCACAAGCTCGCCCATCACCGTGTCAAGTATTATCCTGCTCTCTGTGAAGCCGTCAATGTCATTAACGCCCGATATCCGCAGGCTGCCGCGGTTTTCCATAATTACGTTGTGCGGCGTGTTCTTGCCGTCCGTCATAAGAATCTCCTCCTTTGGTTTGGCTTTAGGCACGCTTGGCGTGCTGTCTTGTTAGATTCTATTCGGACAGGTAGGCGAATATGCGGGGCAGGGGAGATAAAGCGAAAGCCGCGGCATTACGCAGCGGCTCGGCTGTATGGGCTTTCAGACCACCTCGTAAAGCGCGGCGGCTTCGTCCTTCTTTGTGAACTCGCGCACATCAAGCACGCGCACCTTAAGGGGCTTTGCGCCCATGTTTATTACGATGATGTCGCCCGTTTTAACGTCGTAGGACGCGCGCGCGGGCTTTCCGTTTACGGAAACCTTGTCGGCGTCGCACGCCTCGTTAGCCACGGTGCGGCGCTTTATCAGGCGTGATACCTTAAGATATTTGTCTAATCTCATAACTTTACCTCGGTCGTATCTGTGCGTGTTTAAAGCTCTGCGCGGTATGCACACGGCATACTCAAAAAAACGGCAGGCAAAAGCCCGCCGTCTTATTGTGTCAAATACAGGAATTATTCAGCAACTGCGTCCTTAAGGTGTCTGCCTGCCTTGAAAGCGGGAGCTTTTGTAGCTGCAATCTCAATCTTCTTCTTGGTGCGGGGGTTCACGCCGGTTCTTGCTGCGCGCTCACGAACCTCGAATGTACCAAAGCCTACGAGCTGAATGGATTCGCCCTTAGCGAGGGTCTCGGTGATGGTGTCGATTACACCGGTAATAGCCTTTTCAGCGTCCTTCTTGGAAAGACCGGACTTAGCTGCTACTTCTGTTACTAATTCTGCTTTTGTCATGTTGTTAAACCTCCAAAATAATCTATCTAACGGTCAGCGACCGCTAAAAACCTTTTCAGCCATTTCGCGCAGTTCCTCGTCCGTCATAGACTCCATGCTCCTGCCCGATTGGCGGGCGGCTTCTTCAAGCGCCCTGAATTGCATTATAATCCGATTTGTCGAATATGTCAAGGCTTTTTCGCCATCGACCCGCAAAATTCTGTCTAAATTACAAAATCCGAGCAGCATATCTCCCGATATCTGTTGATTTTGTGCATTGACAGGGTCGAAGCCGCTTTTTTCAAGCTCGTCAAGCCCCGCGCGTATCTTATCAGCCCACTGCTTTGCGCTGTCTATCGGCAGACCTGCCCTGGCGGCGCGCTTGCAGACCTTTTCGCCCCTCAGCAGGGCAGGGAATGTCTTGGGCACGCTTTCAAGCGTATCGGCGAATGTGTCCTGGTGCTTCGACTCTTTCTTTAAAGCGTCCCAGTTTTTAAGCACATCATCGCTGTTGTCTACCTTTACCTCGCCAAAAACGTGTGGGTGACGGTAAACCAGTTTCTGGCATATATCATTGCATACGTCGTCAAAACAGAAATGCCCCTGCTCCTTTTCAATCTGCGAATGAAACGCTATCTGAAGGAGAAGGTCTCCCAGCTCCTCGCGTAACATTTCGGGACTGTTGCAGTCTATACCCTCGCAGACCTCGTAGGCTTCCTCGATAAGGTCGGTGCGAATGCTCTCATGAGTCTGCACCTTGTCCCACGGGCAGCCGTTTTCGGAACGAAGAATCTCCATTATTTCAAGAAGGTCGCTAAGATTATATCTTTCCTTAAACTCAAACATAAATTTCACGAACCTCTTTCCTTGAAATCTGACGATACCTTTAATATATTACCCTATTTTTTGGTTTTTTGCAAGGGGTTTTTGAAAATTTTTTTCGATTTTTCGCTTTATTATACCACTTGTACGAAAAATGCCTGTTACAATTAGTAAAATTCCATAGATAAAAGCGCCCGCCGCTATTGCCGCGGCTACCCGCAGGACGTGGTTTTCAACGCTCACGAGAAGCCCGAACGTGATTTTTGCCGTCAGACCGCAGACCGCGCCGCATAGCGCGGGGGGCAAAACGGCGCTCGCAAGGCGTATTTTCGCGGGGAATTTCCGCTTGATGTAAACCGCGCCGCCTGCGGACATAAGCAGGTAGCCCGCCGCGCTTGCAAGCGCCGCCCCGGAAATATTGAGCGCGGGCAGGTACATCAGCAGGGGATTCAGCAAAAGCTTAAGCGCAACGGACGCCGTCATAAGCGCAAGCGGCACGTGAGCCTTGCCCGCCGCCTGAAATATGCCAAAGAGCGCAGACGCCGTTATCATGAACATTCCGCCGAAGCAAAGCGCAACAAAGCTGTCAAGGCACACGCTAACCTCTGCCGCGCGCGTGCGGTAGAGCATAAGCAGAATAGGCTCTGCAAGCGCCGCCGCGCCGAAGCAGGCGGGCGCGCCGATTATGGCGCTCATTCGCAGCAGCGTAAAGCAGCGGTCTGAAAGCGTGCCGTAATCCCTGCGCTCCCATGCGGCGGCGATTTCGGGGACGGAGGTCTTTTCAGCCATGCCCGCAAAGGACGGGATAAGCATGAAAATCGACATTGCTATTCCCGAGTAGCTGCCGTACATGAAGTTTGCAAGCCTCTCAGCGCTTCCGCAGCTTTTAAGCGCCTCGCCGAAGCGTTCCGCAAAGTATTCGGGGTGAGCCGCCGCGCTTGTGGATATCGTGCGCGATACCGTCAGCAGGTCCACAAAGGATACGCAGTTCATTACAAGCGCGGACGCCGCTATAGGGGCGGTATCGCGCAGGAGCTTAAGGCACGTGCCTTTTTCGGGGGAGGAGGGGCGCACGCCGCTCTTGCGTGTGTGGCGGCGGTCGGCGATTACCAGCGTTATTAGCCCGAAAAACTCGCTTATGCTGACGGCTGCGACTGCGCCCGCCGCGGCGTAGGGGAGCGCCGCTTCATACGCCTGCTGCGCCGTGGTGCAGCTCACGCCGAAAACGTCCGCGCCGCGCTGAAACGCAGCCCTTGCGTAAAATATCACGGCGTAGGAGAGCGACAGCCCGAACACAGCGCGGGAGGCGGCTTCGGCGATTGCGGCGGCTGAGGACGGCACAACGTCGGACATGCCCTCGTAATACCCGCGCAGCACCGAAGCCGTGCAGCAGAACATGACCGCGGGGGAGATAAGCAGCACGGCGGTTCTGCTTTGCGGCGAGCAGGCGACATACTGCGCGAACGGCGCGGAAAACAGCGCGACTGCGGCTGTTCCCGCCATGCCAATAAGGGTGAACAGGAACAGCGCAGCGCGTTTTATTGCCGCGGCGCGTTCCTGCCGTCCGAGGGCGAGGTTCTGCGCCGTGGCGCGCATGATTACCGTAGGCACGCCCGCGGCAGTCACGGCAAAAATGGGCGAATACAGCCCGTACGCGGTGGAGAAGTACCCCATGCCCGTGCCGCCGAGCAGGTTTGCAAGCGGTATTTTGAACAAAGCCCCAATAATTTTGGTGACTGCCATTGAAGCGAATAGTATAGCGGTATTTTTAAGGTATCTGTTTGCCGACATCAGCGCGCTTCCTTTCAGGTGGATTTGTACAAGTTTATTTTGAAAGGCGCGCGATTATTCCGCAAAGCTGCCGTAACCAAAAGGGGCGCGGTCACATAAAATGTACTGACGGCAGATGCCGAAATTGTGAAAGGAGAAGCACTATGGATTTGTCTAAAGGCGCAATGCCTGCAAAGCGCCCGGGATACGCGTATGTTCCCGTGCAGCACATGGAAAAGGTATACCCGCCGAACAAGGCGCTCAAGGCGGGAACGGTCTTCCCCGAGCTTGACATAACTATCGAGGAGTACGAGAGGGGGCTGTACAATGGCAAGTAATATGTACGGTGCGCCGCGCCGTCCAGCGCCGCAGCAAAAGGCGGGGAGCTGCGAGGAGCTCATGCGCGCGATAATGGAAGCGGACTTTTTCGCGGTAGACCTGAAGCTCTACCTTGACACGCACCCCAACGACAAGCGTGCGCTTGAAATGTTCCGCGAGGCGTGCAGGCAGTACAAGGCGTGCAAGGCGGCGTTTGAGGACAGCTACTGGCCGCTTACCGCCTGCGCTGCGGGCGAGGACGGCTGCTGGAACTGGCCCGACGGCGTATGGCCGCCAAAGAGTTTTTAAGGAGGTGCGGCTATGTTTATTTTCGAGAAAAGAACGCAGATTCCCGTGTGCATAAAAAACCGTAACCCAAAGCTTGCGGGGATTATTCTTAGCCAATACGGCGGTCCTGACGGCGAACTCGGGGCTTCGCTCAGATATCTTTCGCAGCGCTTTACAATGCCCGACAACATGGGTAAGGGGCTTCTGACGGACATTGGTACGGAAGAATACGCGCCGCAAGGCTAGACATAACAGCACCGCCCCGAAGGGCGGCGGGTGCTATTCGTTGTCTGCAACGGGAAGCTTGGGATAAAGCGTAAGCTCAATGTCGTCGGGATAAACGCCTTTGTTTCTGGCGCTTTTTTCCTTGGTGTATATCACCTTTTCGAGTACCTCTTTGAGAATATCGTTTTTCGCCTGCGCAGTTGGCAGCGAATCATAGAGTTCAAGCACGCGTTCAACGTTCGGTATGATGTTGGCGGAGCTTTCCTCGCGCAGAGTTTCGATTCTGACGTCTTCTTCAAGAGCCGTCAGCCTGTTCTGCGCTTCGCTCATTCTTTGTGTAATATCGCGGGAGCGGGCAAGGAATGTTTCGGTATCGTACACGCCCTGCTCCAGCAGGTCGTGCGTTTTGCCCAGCTGAGAGCGCAGGGTACTTATTTTCTTTCTGCATTTTTCGGCAATCCTTTTCTTGGCGGCAGCGGAGCTTGTCGCGTCATTTTCGGCGGGTATATTCCATTGCAGCTTGTAACCATTGAGCCATTTGGAGAGTCCCTCCAGTATTCGGCTTTCTACAAGCGGTAGGTCAGAGCCGACGTTGCAGCAAGCGGGGTCGGCGCAAATAAGCGTGTCCGCGCGCCTGCCATTGTAAGGGCGGCGAACCATTTTCCTGCCGCATTTCCCGCAAACAACCAGCCCCGACAGGGGATTCTTTGTTGCTGCTCCCGCGCCAACAGGCCGCGGATGGTTCTGCGACATATAGTATTGAGCCTGCCGGAATACCTCGTCCGAGATAATAGCGGGGTGTCGCCCTTTAACGCACAGGGTTTCTTCGGATTTTGAGCGGCAGCGGACGACTTCCACCTGCCCGTTTACCATTTTCTTTGTACATTTACGCCAGTCCCACCGAATAACACCCGTATAAACGGGGTTTATAAGCATATCCCGCACGGATGCGGCAGCCCATGTCCTGCCGCCCTTGCGGGGGCGATAACCCAGTTCGTTCAGCCTGTGCGCGATTTTGGACGTTCCAAGGCGCTGCGCTGTACCGTTTTCCGTGCAGCCGTTTACGTACCACTCAAAAATCACGCGGACGACCTCGGCTTCTTCTTCGTTGATTTCAAGCGTCCAGCCCTTTTCTCCGCCCAGCCTAACGCGGGAATACCCGTATGGGGCGACCGAGCCGCAATATTTTCCCTCTTTCACAGAAGCCATGCGCCCGCGCTGCAGGCGGCGGTTTATCGTTTTATATTCGCGCCGCGACATAAACAAGCCGAACTCAAAGTATTCCTCGTCGTATTCGTCCGCGGGGTTATATGTTTTAAGCGGGGTGATTATTCGGGTGCTGCTGTACTTGAATGTCTGCGCGACGATACCCTGGTCAACCGTATCTCCGCGGGCAAGGCGCTCGACTTCCATTACAAGCACGCCCGTCCATACGCCATGCTCGACTTCTGTCAGAAGCTGCTGCATAACGGGGCGTGCGGCAATGGTTTCGCCCGATACTATTTCGCGGTAGATTTGCGTAACGTTGAGATTCAGCCTTTGGGCAAGCTCCAGCAGCGCTTTCTCATGTCGGGCTAGGGTTTCGCCCTCGCCGCGGGCTTCCGCCTCAATGTCCGAACGAGATTTGCGCAGATACAGGCAATACTGCATATTACTCTCCATGCTTATTTCAATAAGATATTGGGGTACGAATCAAGCAGACCGAATGTTACAAGACAGATGTTTATTTTTGATTATATTAGTCCCAAAGCGAGTCCTATGATAAGCTTTTTTAAAAGCGCCGTAACGGGCGATTAACGGCGCTTGCAGGTAATAGGACATAATCCTGCCGCAGTAAAATGGCATGGGAGGCGATAGAATGACAGAGGAATTTATGATAGGTCACACAAAAATCCGTTTAGACGATGAATTTTGCGCAGGCAAGACCGCGCAGGAAATCGACAAAACGCTCGAGGCTGTCGTAAGGACGGCGCACAGGCATTTACCGGCGGCAGAAAGGAGCGGGCTTCATGAAAATTTGGGCGATTCTGCGGCGCGGGAGGGTGAGCGGTGACCTCGCACAGCGCTCAAATGATGAAGAATGATATACGTCGCCCCCGTTCTGCTTTGGCAGGGCGGGGGCTGCATTTATACAGCAAACGGTTTAATCCCCTCAACCACGGTAAGCGGGAGCTGCTTTACGTGAACGGGCGGCTTTTGTTTTGAGGTGCTTGACGCGCCCCGGGGGCTTCATGTAGTATTCGAGCATTACGACGTAGCTGTTCTCGCTCTGCTGCGTTACCTGCCAGTTTTTTATGGTGCAGCCTTCATGTTGTGCCGAATCGCGCCGAACGCGTCGTCGCCACATATAAAGTACTACCTGTCGTTGAAAGTCAAGCTGAATGTCTTCATTTTGCCTTGTATGATATAGTTAAGCCCCATATCATATCCTTTCATAAGATTTACGCTCATCTCCGAAGCAAGGGAAAATTT
>CAKSIT010000004.1 GCA_934462925.1 uncultured Oscillospiraceae bacterium
CGGTCGCCCGACGGGCAGTTCCGGCTGTATGCGCCTTTGTGGCGGCGCTTTTCACACGCGGGAAATGCGGCTTGCAGGTTCGTTTTACAAATAATACCGCCCCGATTTTTGTTTCGGGGCGGTGTTTTGCTTTATGAATTATGCAAGTTCATATTTTTCGAGAATATCATTATACAGCATAAGGTCTATATCCGCGCTCTCGTACACGCCGAAGTCCTCGGGCGAGATGTTGCCCGTTTCCTGCGCTATCCTCTCCTCAATGGCGAGGTACTGTTCAAGCTCCTGCGCGTTCAGCGCGTAGAACTCGCCGCCGTTTGGCATTATGTAAAGCCCGCTCTCTGCGGCGGCGTCCATTTCGCTTTCGGAAAGCGGCGTATGCTCCGCGAAAATCTCGCCGCGCCCGTCCGCTATCGACTGCACGGCGCAAACGGCTGCGTCAAGCCCGTCGTTCGGCAGGGGATACCGCCCCGAGCTGTCGCCCGCGCACCAGTACGTGCCGCTGTTATCGCCCTTGTAAAGGAACATTATCCACCTGTCGCCGCTTTGCATGGGCGTCATGGCGCTTGACGTTACTATCCGGTTATCCTCGGGGACGTACCCGCACCTTTGCGAAACCTCGATATTGTCGGCGCTGTCGCCCTTAAGCACCTGCTCCACCTCGACGCTTACGGTGGACTGCACCGTGCGCACAATGTCCCGCCCGAACTCCTCGCTGTACTCGCGGGTTATCTCGGTATCGGGCGAGCCGCTCACCCTGCCTATTATAACAAGCTCGCTTGCGGCTTCAAGCTCGTCAAGCGTGTGGTAGGTGGCTCTGTCGGTGGATATCCTAACAACCTCTGCGTCCGCGGGAATGCCGCCCTTTGCGGAGCAGCCGCACAGCGCGCAGCACACCGTGCCTTGCGAAAGCGCCGCAGCAACGGAAATAAAACGTTTCATAAGCACCTGCTTTCTGTAAACCCGAGGTTTGTCCTCTCCTGCGTGGTAATTACATTATAACGTCGCCGCTTCAAAATGTCAATAGATTTAGCGAATAAACAATGTTGACTTTTTGCACAAACTTTTCTCGTATAATCTCAACATATTATTCAAAATTGATAAAAACCGCTTTACAAACGAGGTATATAGTGCTATAATGTAAACATGAGGAAAAGCCTGTTAAGGCTGCATATACAGAAAGGACAATGACCTATGGAACTGAAAAAACTTATCTCCGAGAGCGAAAAGGTGCAGATATACGAATGCGACGGCAAGTGCGTAAAGGTGTTCAAAGACCCCAACGAGCCTAAAAGTGTTGTGCTTTACGAGGCGCTGACCCACACGCGCGTTGAGGAAACGGGCTACAATCGCATTCCCGCGTTTGAGGAGATACTGCGCATAGACGGCAAGTGGGCCATTGTCTACCGCTTTATCGAGGGGCAGACCCTGCGCCAGATAATAGACAAAGACCCCAAGCACGCCGACAAGTATCTCGAGCAGATGGTTGACCTGCAAATCGAGATAAACTCGCTGCGTTCCGCAAAGATAAGCAAGCTTAAGGACTACCTTAAGCGCTCAATAGAGGGGCTTGACATGATAGACGACGTTAAGAAGTACGAGCTTCTCACGCGCCTTGAATCCATGCCGAAGCACGTAAAGCTCTGCCACGGCGACTTCTGCCCCGAGAACATAATCGTAAACAGCGACGGCGTTTTCGTTGTAGACTGGCTGCGCGCAAAGCAGGGCAACGCCTCTGCGGACATTGCAAAGACCTACCTGCGCCTGTGCCTGTCGCACAACACCGAGTACGCAGAGAAGTACTTAAAGCTCTACTGCGCAAAGACGGGTACTGCAATGAAGTACGTTCAGGACTGGCTGCCCATAGTCGCTGCGGCGCAGCTTAAGTTCAAGCGCCCTGAGGAGCGCGAGCTGCTGCTCACATGGATTGACATTGCGGACTATTCATAAGAAGTCCTCGTAAGTTATCGGGTACATATTTACAGGGGCTGCTTGCGGCAGCCCCTTTTCTTTGGGCTTCATTACACAAAGATTCAAAAAAGTGTTGAAAAAAAGCGCGGGATATGCTATAATAAACATAGTAATATTCTAAAAAGCTGAAAGGGGGTCGTGCGATGAAGTGTGCGCTCTGGCTGAACAGGCGCAGGGTCTTTTCTGCGGAGGAGATTCCCGCGAGCTTTGACCTTGCCTCGCTGCGCGGGTATTTTCTTGCAGGCTCTCTTGTTCCGTGGCTTCGCGACAACGGCGGCGCTGCCTTTGCGGAGAAGCTTAGCGGGCTTTCTGCGGACGACCCTGCGCTAAACGACCGCCTGACGGAGGTTTTCTGCGGCGTTCTGCCCGAGCCTTGCAGGCCGCAGGCTGCGACCCCGTTTACAGGCGAAGCGGAGCGCGCAGGCGCGGCGCAGGGCGCGTGTTCGTTCGGCGGCTCGGGCGGAGCTGGCGGCTCGCTGAGCGGGAGCTTCCGGCAGGGCGCAACGTCCTACAAAGGCTTTGGCAGCATGGCGTGGGAGAGCTTACAGGCGTTCGGTTCGTGGCGCGCGGCAGCGTCCTACAAAGGCTTTGGCAGCTTGACTTGGGAGAGCTTACAGGCGCTCGGCTCATGGCGCGCGGCAACGTCCTACAAAGGCTTCGGCAGCATGACGAGCGGAGCGTCCGCTGCGAGCGGAGCGTCCGCTGCGAGCGGCGCGTTCGGTTCTTTCGCGCTTGACAGATTCCTTGCGAACTGGGAGCGCGTGCTTCGGTGGGAGCAGCCGCGCGGCTCGTTCACAATGCTGCTTGAGGACGAATACGACCGTATTCTGCTGCTGACGCTTGCAAAATGCCCGCTGGACCGCTACGGTTACGGCATCCACGTACTCTACGACTGACCCGCGCCGCGTTTTATGCAGTGCGGGCTTCAATTTGTCCCCATGCGGGATTTGCGCCGTTTGGCGCGCGGAAAGGGGCTTTCATGAACGCTATACACATACTCTCCACAGCGCCCGCGCGCGCACGCGGCAGGGATTACCGCGCAGAGGACTTTGATATGTACTGCACGGCGCTTTCTGCGCTTACATGGCGCAGGTACAACGGCGGCATAGCGCTCTGCACCGACAGCGCCGGCGCGGCGTTCTGCGAAAAAGCGGGGATAACCGCGCTATGGGACGAGGTGCGCGTGTGCGTTGCGGACGACCTTGAGGGCATAGACCCCGAGATGTTCTGGGCGGGGGGAAAGCTGCTTGCGCTGCGTGACACACCCGCGCCCGTAGTCATGCTTGACACGGACTTTATCGTGTGGAAGCGCCTGGAGTTCGGCTCGGGCGTTATAGCCGCCCACCGCGAGGAGCTTTCAGAGGAAGTGTACCCGCCGCTGTCGTATTTCAGCGCGCACGGGCATATCATACCCGACTTTGACGAGAGCGCGCTGCCGCTCAACACCGCGTTTTTGTATCTCCCGAACGACGACTTGCGGGAGTTTTACACCGCGCAGGCCATAGCCTTTATGAAGTCTGCCAAGCGCTGTGGGGAAACGCTGCGCTACATGGTGTTTGCCGAGCAGCGCATGGCTGCAATGTGCGCGGAGTACACGGGTACGCCCGTTGAAACGCTTCTCGACCACCGCAGCCTGTTCTACCCGCAGGACGATTTTACGCACCTTTGGGGCGCAAAGCAGCAAATGCGCGAGCGCCCCGAGCTTCGCGCGGAGCTTGTGGGCAACTGCCGCAGGCGGCTTCTCAGGGATTTCCCCAAGTACGGGTTTATTGCGGAAGCGATAGACAGATATTGTGAAGACAAATAAAATAGCGCGGGAAATGAATGCTCCCGCGCTTTTTTCAGCTTACGATTTTACCGTCGGATATCCTTATCAGCCGCTGCGCTTCGCGGGCGGTCTGCTCGTTGTGGGTTATCATAACGATGGTTTTCCCCCTGCGGTTGAGCGCTGAGAGTATATCCAGCACCTCGCGCCCCGAGCGGCTGTCAAGGTTGCCGCAGGGTTCGTCCGCGAGTATCATGGACGGGTCTGAGGCAATGGCGCGGGCTATGGCTGCGCGCTGCTGCTGTCCGCCCGACATTTCGCAGGGACGGTGCAGCGCCCTTTGCGACAGGCTCACGCTTTCGAGCGCTGCGAGCGCGCGCTCCCGCCGCTGCGCCTTCGGAACGCGGCGGTAAACCAGCGGAAGCTCCACGTTTTCAAGCGCGGTAAGGCTTGGTATAAGGTTGAAACTCTGAAAGATGAAGCCTATCTTCACCCCGCGTATTTCGCTCAGCTTCTCGTCGTCAAGGCAGGACACGTCCGTTCCGTCGAGAATATAGCTGCCCGAGGTGGGCTGGTCAAGGCAGCCGAGAATGTTCATAAGCGTTGATTTGCCCGAGCCGCTCGCGCCCGAAATGGTGACGTATTCGCCGTCGGCTATGTCAAGGCTCACCCCGTCGAGCGCCTTTACGCTGGCGTTCCCTATGCTGTAGTACCTGCAAAGTCCCTGTGCTTTTATCGGCATGGCAATTCCCCCTTTGGGAATATTGTTGACAGGATAAGGGGGGATTATCCGCGGCGCGAAAGTAAAATCCGCTTCAAAAGTTATTGCGCGCCCCCTTGATTTTTGCGCGGAGTTGTGCTATAATGCAAGGGTGACTTCATTATATGACCGCGGGACGCGAGAGCGTCATGAGGAAAGTCCGAGCATCACAGAGCAGGGTAACTGATAACGTCAGCCGAGGGCGACCTCAGGGCAAGTGCAACAGAAAAGATACCGCCGCCGCAAGGCGGTAAGGGTGGAATGGTGGGGTAAGAGCCCACCGGAGCGCAGGAGACTGCGCTGCCGTGTAAACCCTACCCGATGCAACACCGATTGGTGCGGAGGATAACGCGTCTGCTCGGCGCGCTTCGTTGAAAGGTGGCTTGACCCCGTCGGCGACGGCGGGGCTAGATAGATGGTCATACACGACAGAACTCGGCTTATCGATGGAGTCACACCATTTTAAGAGCAGGCGCTTCCGCTGCGGCGGGGGCGCTTTTTGTCTGCGGGAGAACGGCGCTTTCTGCAAGAGCGCGCGGGAGTTGTTTCACGCGTGGTTAAAATCTGCATACGTTCTGAATAATATTCACCGTAAACTTGATGAAAAACAAGCTGAAATGCCGCGCAAAAATGTGAAATTATATAAAAATCCATATTAAGAATGCGAAAACTGCAATTTTCGGTTGACTTTATTGCAAATATGTGATATCCTTTTCTCATAAAACAAACCACAGAACAAGGGCGCGGCAAATCTCGCGCCCGAAAAGCAAAGGAGAAACTAACATGAAAAAGATGATTTCTGCTCTTGCAGCCTGCACGCTGGCGCTTTCGCTTGCGGCGTGTTCCACAGGCAAGACCTCTGACAGCTCGTCGGGCGCGGACAGCTCCGAGAGCGTAAGCTCGGCAGCGGGCGAGGGCTTCAAGATTGAGAAGCTGACCGTAGGCTCGGATATCGCGTACCCCCCGTTCGAGTATTTCGACACGGACGGCGTTACGCCCATAGGCGTTGACGTTGAGCTTGCATACGCTATCGGCGAAAAGCTCGGCTGCGAGGTGGAGATGGTGAACACGGGCTGGGACGGCATTTTCTCGGGTCTTGCAAAGGGCGACTACGACATTGTTATGTCATCTGTAACGATAACGCCCGACAGGCTTCTCGAGTTCGACTTTTCCGAGCCGTATATAGAGAACTGGCAGTCTATAAACGTGCTTAAGGACGCTGCGGTAAAGCCCGCTTCCCCCGACGAGCTTGCGGGGCTTAAGGTAGGCTATCAGGAGGACACCACGTCCGACTTCTACCTTACGGACTACATTGAAAAGCACGGTATCGAGGTGCAGACGTTCGAGTACGCTACCGTAATGAACGCATGGGACGACCTTGCCGCAGGCAGGCTTGACGCGGTAATTTCCGACAGCACGGTTGCGACAAAGTACCTCTCCGAGGGGACATACGAGCAGACATGGAATCAGCAGTCCGTCGAGGGCGACGTTCCCGAGCAGTTCGGCGTATGTATGCCCAAGGGCAGCACGGAGCTTCAGGCGGCGATAAACAAGGCGCTGGAGGAGATAAAGGCTGACGGCACTATGGATAAGATTCTTGATACGTATTTCTGATTTCGGGTAAATAAAAACGCGCGGAGCAATTGCTTCGCGCATTTTTTATGCCTTGCTTTACGTTACTTTTCCTCAAACTCAACGTCAATAGAATCGGGCTGCTGATTCTTGACGATTTTTACCGCGGTAATTACCGTGCTGAAATTAAGCACGCCCTCGGAGAGCAGCGAGATACCGAGCAGTATCATAATAAGCCTGCTGCCGCCCGCGGGGTTCAGAAGCAGCACAAGCCCAAGCGCGCCCGTTACAAGCGCGAGCGCCAGTATAAGCCACCACTGCCCTATACCGAAGCGCTTTGCCTCAAGCGCTATCTGAATCTTGAAAAGCCCGTCCGCCATGATGTAAAGCCCGAGCGAAATGCAGATGAACGACGCAAGGCTCTGCGGGTGCAGCAAAAATACAACGCCGAGCGCCACGAGCAGTATTCCGAACGGCAGGTCGTACTGGAACGCCAGCCTGTAAAGGTCGCGCGAGAAGAACCCCACGAGCCTTACCGCGCCGAACACTATCATCATAATGCCCGTGATTATCCCGAACGCCTCTGCGGAGAACGAGGGGAATACGATAAGCACAAGCCCCAGCACGCACAGCAGCGCGGATACGACTATATAACCTGTTTTGGCAGCTTTCATTGGAGCGGTAGACCGCATATAAAACACTCCTTCCGATATACGGGTTTGTTTGTGATTTTATTATAACACGGAGGCGCGGTTATATAAACGGGCAAAAGCGCGCCCGCTGTCCGATTTTTCGACAGCGGGGCGAATTTGTATAAAAACAGGGCAAAAGCGATAATATGCCCAAAAAACGGTTTGCGCGGGCGAGTGCAGCCCTGCGGCTTCGGCGACCCATACGGGGCGGCGCGCTAGCGCTTATTAAGTTCGCGGCTGCGGCGAATAAGCTCTGCGGAAAGCCCTCTGCAAAGCTCGGTTACGTGGTATATCTCCTTTATGGCGTCGTCCTTCATGCCGTTGGACACCCAGTCCACGCACAGCCCGAAAATCTCGCACTTAAGCAGGCGTACGGTGACTGCGCGGTCGTATTCGCTTACGGCGTCCGTGCCGAACGCCGTGTCGAGGTAGGTGCGCACTACGTACTCGCATATGTCCATAAGGTTGCGCACGTATATGTCGCGGCTTATGGAGTCGTATATATGAAGCACGGCGCGCTTGTTCTCCACGGCAAACCTGAACGCTAGGTTAAGGCACTCGTCTATAGTGTTTATCGTGGGGTACTTCGCTATTATGGAGTCTATCTCGTCCTTTGCTATCTCCTCTATAAGCGCGGGAATGTCCTGATAGTGGTAGTAGAACGAGTTGCGGTTTATCCCGCACTCCTCCACAATGCTGCGCACGCTTATCTTGTTGAGCGGCATTTCGTTCAGCAGCTTCAGAAAGGCGGCTTTTATAGCCTGTTTGGTGAAGTTGGGCATGGCTTTCCTCCGTTGAATGTGGTGTTTTAATTTTATCATGTTTTAATGTTAATGTCAAGCGCGGCATTGACAAAAACCGCTCTGCGGGGACGACTTTTTGAAAAGGTATTTACAAAAGTACAATAACGTGTTATAATAGAGCTGAATTCATAAGCTATGGGAGAGGATAACATGAACAAACGCAAAACGAAAGCTTTCAGCGCGGCGCTTCTTGCCGCAGCAGTACTAGCGCTTGCGGGCTGCGCGCAGAAAGAGAAAGCGCCCGAAAGCGCGCCCGCGGCAGAACCCACTATAGAAGCCGCAGCAGAACCCGTGGCAGAGCCAACCGCGCAAGCCGTTACCGAGCCTGCGGCAGAACCCACTGCGGAAGCCGTTACCGAGCCTGTAACAGAACCCGCCGCAGAAGCCGTCACCGAGCCTGCGGCAGAACCCACTGCGGAAGCCGTTACCGAGCCTGTAACAGAACCCGCCGCGGAAACAACGCCCGCAGCCGCAGCAACAGCCGAACCCGCCGACGTACCCGAGGAATCCGATGAAGCCAACCAAAAGGCGCAGGAGCAGCAAGCAGCCCCTGAAGATATTATTGCCGCGCCGAAGCAGGAGGTACAGGCGGCCGACGATAAACCGACTTACACAACTGACGGCATACCCCTCACGACATATGGCGATTTAACAGCGCCTGTAAAGCCCACTAAGAACTACAAGCTTCCCAAGAATGCACAGCTGGAATTCACAGGCGACGCAAGCACCGCGTTAACCACCGAGCTTCCCGACGGCTGCGTGTGGACGCCGACTCCCGTTTACACTAATGCATACACCGACGCTGCGGGTAATCTCTGGATAAATAATAAGCGTCCGAGCGACCCTGCAGAGGACGGTAACCGTAATGGCGGGTATTACGATCCAAATGATGATTACCACGCCACACAGGACGAAATCGATTTTGCTGAAGAGTTCAACGAAGCTATTCGAGATAACCATGAGCATCCTATCAACGGCGAAGGCCCTGTCTCTGACGAGGGTGCTAAGCGTCTCGATGCCCTCCTGGGCATATAACTTAGATAACAAAAACCCTGCAGCTGTTAACTGCAGGGTTTTGTTTGTACTGTCAACAATTCAAAATCAAGCTTCCCGGAGATGTAATGTCGAATATGACAGAACAAGATAAAGAGGATTTAATGAATCTCCTTGGCAGGTAAGTGAACTGCTCCTGAAATAATTCCGGGGGCTTTTGCATTTTATTGACGATTATATCTTGACAAAACAAGCGCTATGCGATATCTTACCACCTTTTCTCCTCATGCGGGCATACCGAAGCGAGCCTTGCCGCGCGCAGCTCCACGTAGCAGCCGCATTTTGTGCAAGTACCCGCGTTAAGGCTCGGGCAGGCGCGGCAATTGGTAAGGCGCTGCTCGTAGAGCGCCTGCGGGGCGCGCTCCTCTAGCGGCATGGCGGCTATGCGCTCGCGTATCGCCTGCGCAAGGTCGGCTTCGCCCGCCTGAGAGAGCAGGCAGCGCAGGCAGGGTCTGCCCGTCATAGCGTAAGGGTAAGCTCCGCCACGCTGCACGCGGGGAGCGTAAAGACTGCGCCGCCGTTCGCGCAGCTTATATCGAGGGGCTTTATCGCGACTGTATCGGGGTGCGCAAAGTCGTTGAACGCGTGTACGTCCCCTGTGAGAATGCGGCCGCGCGCCGCCTTAACGCCGCCGAACGCCGAAGCGAGGTCCACCTCGTACCCCCTGTCGAGCGCGCAGTTGGAGAGCGTTACGGTCACCGTGCCGTCCGCCGCGGCGCTTGCGGAGCAGGACAGGCAGGGCAGCCCCTCGCACTCGTCGTTTTCTATGTGCGAGTATACGAGCGCCGCGTTCTGATGAGCCTTGTACAGGTCGAACACGTGGAACGTGGGCGTTTTAACGCACTTTGCGCCCTCGGTGAGAACGAGCGCCTGAAGCACGTTCACTGCCTGCGCGAGGTTCGCCATGCACACGCGCTCGGAGTGCGCGTTGAAGATGTTGAGGTTTATCGCCGCGACAATAGCGTCGCGCATGGTGTTCTGTTGGTAGAGGAAGCCGGGGTTCGTTCCCTCCTCTACGTCGTACCACGTTCCCCACTCGTCAACAACAAGCCCTACCCTGCGCTCGGGGTCGTAGCGGTCCATAACGCCGCTGTGGCGGGTGAGAAGCTCCTCCATTTTAAGCGTTGCGCGTATCGTTGCGTAGTACTCGCCGTCGCTGAAAACGGTGGCGCTGCCCTTGTGCGCCCAGTCGCCCGTGGGGAGCGTGTAGTAGTGCAGCGACAGCCCCTGCATATTCCACGGGGTGATTTTGCGCATCATAACGTCCGTCCAGTTGTAGTCGTCCGCGCTAGGGCCGCAAGCTATCTTGAACAGCTTGTTGCCGCTGTATTCGCGGCAGAACGCAGCGTAGCGGCGGTAGCAGTCCGCGTAGTATTCGGGGGTCATAGACCCGCCGCAGCCCCAGTTTTCGTTGCCTATGCCGAGGTATTTCAGCCGCCACGGCTGCTCCCTGCCGTTTGCTTTGCGCAGGTCAGCCATGGGGGATATGCCGTCGAAGGTGATGTATTCCACCCACTTTGACAGCTCCTCAACCGTGCCGCTGCCAACGTTGCCGCTTATGTAGGGTTCGCAGCCCGCTATCTCGCAAAAGCGCATGAACTCGTGCGTGCCGAAGCTGTTGTCCTCGGTAACGCCGCCCCAGTTGGTGTTCACCATTTTTTTGCGGGCGGACTTCTCGCCTATGCCGTCTTGCCAGTGGTACTCGTCCGCAAAGCACCCGCCGGGCCAGCGCAGCACGGGCAGCCTTATCTCGCGGAACGCCTCGACGATATCCCTGCGGAAGCCCTCAATGTTAGGAATAGAGCTGTTTTCGCCGACGTAAATGCCGTCGTAAATGCACCTGCCCAAATGCTCCGAGAAGCTCGAGTATATCTCGCGGTTTATTCTGGAGCGCTTGTCGAGCGGGTTTACGGTAAGTCTTACTTTTTTCATGGGGTACTCCTTTCACGCGTTTGCCGCGTAATGTTTCGTTATTGATATTATACCCCTTTGACAGGCGCGCCGCAATGATGTATAATAAGAATAAACTGATATATCCTACTATCGTAACAGGGGGAATACTATGAAGCTTCACAGCATGGGCATAGCCTACCGCCACGAAAGCGACTTTGAAATAAACCGCCCGCACGGCTCGGGGGACTGGCTGCTGCTCATATTCAAAACGCCCGCGTTTGTGTGGCAACGCGAATCACGCAGCGAATCTCGCGCCGAATCGCGCGTTGAAGTCCCGCGCGACGCGGCGCTGCTATACAGCGAAAACGCGCCGCAGCACTATGGCGCGGCGGGCGTGGAGTATGTAAACCACTGGGTGCATTTTGAGTGCGCGGGGAATGATGTATTCTTTGAAAAGACGCGCGCGGCACTATGCAAACCCGTACCGCTGCGCTCCTGTGCGGCGGCGGAGAGCGTTCTTAGCCTGTTGAGCCTTGAGAGCGTGTCGGGCGGGGATTGCGAGGACCTGCTGCTGCGGCTGCTTATCGCAAAAACAGTGGGCGCGCAGGGCGGCGCTGCAAAATCGCCCCACAGCGAGCGGCTGCGCAGTCTGCGCGCGCAGCTCTACGCGAACCCTGCGGGGCGTTTTAC
The DNA here is from genome assembly GCA_934462925.1 of uncultured Oscillospiraceae bacterium. GTDB lineage: Bacteria > Bacillota > Clostridia > Oscillospirales > Ruminococcaceae > CAG-115. The sequence continues at coordinate 11,197 of CAKSIT010000004.1, forward strand.
CGTAAGCGAAATGGCGCGCAGCGCGTCGCTCAGCCCGTCGTATTTTCAGGCGCTCTACAAGGCGGAGTTCGGCGTTAGCTGCTACGAGGACGTTATAAGCGCCAAAATGGAGCTTGCGCGCTACTACCTCGCCAACACCGCGCTTTCCGTAAGCGAAACGGCGGCGCTTTGCGGCTACGATAACGAGGTGCATTTCATGCGGCAGTTCAGGCAGCGCATGGGCATGACGGCGGGGGAGTTCCGCAAAAAAGGATAGCACAACGCCCGCGTTTATGTCCCGCGGGCGTGCTTATATTCCAGTAAAATCAAACTCAGGCGTGTACTCCTCTTTCGCGGAGCTTTTCTCCTGCATATAGCCCGTAAGCCCCGCCGCAAGCGCGGCGTCGAGCGCCTTCTGGTACTCGAACGTGGTTATCCTGCGGTTCATGCGGGAAAACGCGGGGTCTGTCCTTACCCTGCCGAACGGCGTGTACTGGCTCATAAGGCTGAACAGTATTTTCCCGCCGAAGCGCTCGCCCAGCCGCTTTATCACCTCAATGCTGTCGCGGTACTCCCACGGAAGCACAAGGTGGCGCGCCACAACGCCCTTTAGCAGCAGCCCCTCGGGCGAGAACACGGGCGCGCCCGTCTGCCGCAGCATTTCGTCAAGAGCCGCCATCGCGGTTTCAAAGTAGTCGGGCGCTGCGGACAGCCTGCGCGCAAGCTCGTCGGAATAATACTTTACGTCGGGCAGGTAAACGTCCACAAGACCCTCCAGCAGCCGCAGCGTTTCGGGCAGCTCGTAGCCGCCGCTGTTCCACACCACGGGCAGGGTAAGCCCGCGCGCCTTTGCCGCTTCAAGCGCGCGTATCACCTGCGGGGTGAAGTGCGTGGGGTTCACAAGATTTATATTGTGCGCGCCCTGCGCCTGCAATTCAAGGAAAATCCCGCACAGGCGCTCCACGGTTATGGGCTTGCCCACCCCGCGCGAGCTTATGTCGTAGTTCTGGCAGAACACGCACCGCAGCACGCACCCCGAAAAGAACACCGCGCCGCTGCCGCGCGTGCCGCTTATGCAGGGTTCTTCCCACAGGTGCAGCGAGGCGCGCGCCGCCGTAAGCTGCGCCGTTTCGCCGCAGAAGCCGCGTTCGCCGTTGTCGCGGTCGGCGCGGCATTTTCGCGGGCAGAGCGTGCATTGCATGGCGTTCTCCTTTCAGGGTCACTTGTACATTATCTTGTCCTTGTTCAGCTTGTCGTTAAAGCCGCACCGGTACCCGAGCTTCGCTGCCACAGGCACAAGCAGGTAGTACGCCGTCATAAGCGCGGGGAAAAGCGCGCTCATGCCGTCTATCTGCCGCAGGGTAGTACCCGTCCACGCCTCGTCCACAACCACAGGCTCTACGAAAAGCAGCACGAACGGGTATGCGCTGCCGCTTATAAAGCGGTAAAGGTAGAGCGTGTCCGCTGCGGGGAAAAGCAGCTTGTTTAGCAGCAGCACTATACTTGGCGCTGCCGCGAACAGGAACATAAACACCCCTATGAGCGTCCAGCGGTGCTTCTGCTCGCCCTCAACGCGGTGCAGCGCCACAAGGCTGCGCTCGCGCGTGCCGTCCTTCCACGCAACGGTGAACACCAGCATGAGGAAGATGGCGGTAGAGCATAGCGCGGCGACGATTTTAAGGAAGATGTTCGTGCCGAACATACAAAGCCCCATTGTCACGAAAAGGCTCATTACGTTGCCGAGAACGATATAGCCGAAGCCCTTAAGGGTAGTTATGAGAATGCTGTTTCTTTTCATTTTTTCTCCCGAAAAACAAATTGCTGTGAAAAATTTCCGCTTATAATTCCCGCCCTGCCGCCCAAAATATATGCAAGCGCATTGGCGCGGAAAGCGAGGTTTTTTTATGAGCAGCTACAAGGACCGCCAGAGCGCGGATATACTCAACAGCGTTTACAAGAACGCCGAGATGGCTTACGAGTCCTCGGGCGACGTGCTGCGCCGCTGCAAGAACGCCCGCCTTTACGGCGAGATAGCGAAGCAGCGCGAGCGCTACAAAAACATCTCCGCAGAGGCTCTGGGCGAGCTTCAGCGGCGCGGCGTAAGGGCGCAGCAGACGCCTCCCGCCGCAAAGGCGATGGCAAAAATGGGCATTGCCATGCAGACAATGGCAGATACGAGCAGCAGCCACATTGCGGCGCTTATGATACGCGGCACTACAATGGGCATAATCGATATGCAGCAGACGCTCAACCGCTCGACGGCGGCAGAGGAGGACCTGCAAAGCGACGCGCGCCGGCTCCTGCGCAGAGAGCAGGCCTACTGCGAGCGCCTTAAGCGCTACCTGTGAGGCGCGGCGTGCGCCCCTGCGGGGAATACGTGCCGTGCGACATTGCGGCGGGCTTTGCCGGGGGCGCGTTCTCGCCCGTTAAGTGCGAGCCAAAGCCGCTGCCGTAGCTCTTATTCCGCGGGGTTTACAATGTTGCCCTCGGCGATATTTTGGAACACTATCTGCGCGCGGCGGCGCTGCTCTTTTGCGTCCTCGCCGTTGCCTATCATGTTGTCGTATTCGTCGCGGACGTAAAGCCCCACAATGTCGGGGCAGGACTGCCAGCGCGCCTGCTCCGCAAAGCCCGTGGCGTTCAGCTGCAGCCCCTGCCCCTCGTAGAGCGCGGCGTCGGGGTACTGCGCGGACATATCCATAAAGAAGTCTATCTCGCCGTCGGCAAGTTCGGTTATCATAGCGATAATGCCGCTGTCCGCAAGGTACATCTGGCTGTCGCCCGTAATCACCTCGGAGTCGAACTTGTAATGCTCCGCGTCGGAAAACTGGCTCATGCCGTTTTCGGTGGAGAGGTTTATTACGTTCACGCCGACGTGTACGTAGCCGTTCCCGTCGAAATCGGGGCAGTAGCGCTCGAGCGCTGTTTCGATGTCCGTCTGCTTTACGTAGATACCGCTCCGGTTGGTGGTGGATATTGCGAGAACGTAGAGGTCCTCCTTTTCGCGCGAAAAGGTCTGCCACAGCACAACGCTGAGAAAAAACGCTATGAACACGCCCACCAGCACGAACCACTTGTAGTGGTACAGAAAATTCGACACCGCCGCCCACCCTGTAAGCTTCGGTATCTCAACGTAGCCGTCCTGCGGTATCATCTCGCTCTCCTCAATGATACCCTGCTTCATTTTCAGAAGCTCGCGGCGTTCAAGCTCCTTTTTCTGTTCTTCGCTTAAATTTGCCATTATGCCCCTCCGTATGGGAACGATATCTGAAAGCCGCCCTGCGCTTCACACCTGTGGAGCGGCAAAGGCGGCTTTATTCTCTGCCTGTGGTTATGCCTGCGGGCGCATTGTCGGGAAAAGCAGAACATCTCTTATGCTTGCGGAATCCGTAAGCAGCATGACAAGTCTGTCAAACCCGAAGCCAAGACCCGCTGTAGGCGGCAGGCCGTACTCAAGCGCGGTGATGAAGTCCTCGTCCACCTGCGCGTCGTTGCCGCCCTGCGCGCGCTTTGCCGCTACCTGCTTTACAAAGCGCTCCTTCTGGTCTATGGGGTCGTTAAGCTCGCTGAACGCGTTGCCGAACTCCGTGCCGTTGATGAAGTACTCGAAGCGCTCGGTAAACGCGGGGAACTCGGGCTTTCTCTTTGCAAGCGGGGAGTTCTCAACGGGGTAATCGTAGATTATCGTGGGCTGAATGAGCTTTTCCTCTACATACGCCTCGAAGAACGCGATAAGCACGTGTCCCTTTGTGGAGTTTTCGTCAAGCTCCTCCTCAACGTGGTGAGCCTTTGCGCATTCGCGCGCGGCAGCGTCGTCCGCCCAGTCGTAGTAGTCAACGCCCGCGTACTTCTTAACCGCCTCAATCATGGTAAGGCGCTCCCACGGCTTGCCCACGGCGATTTCCCTGCCCTGATATGTAACGGTGTCCGTGCCGCAAACCTTGAGCGTTACCGTGCGGTAGAGGTCCTCGATAAGGTCCATCATCTCAAAGTAGTTCATGTACGCCTGATACATCTCGATAGAGGTGAACTCGGGGTTGTGCGTAGCGTCCATGCCCTCGTTGCGGAATATTCTGCCCACCTCGTACACGCGGTCGAAGCCGCCTACTATAAGGCGCTTTAAGTAAAGCTCGGTTTCAATGCGCAGGTACATATCAATGTCAAGCGCGTTGTGGTGCGTTTTGAACGGACGCGCAGCCGCGCCTATCTCGAGCGGCAGAAGCACGGGGGTGTCCACCTCGGTGTAGCCGTGGCCGTCAAGGAACGCTCTTATCTCGCGCAGTATCTGCGAGCGCTTTACAAAGGTGTCCTTTACCTCGGGGTTTGCTATAAGGTCGAGATAGCGCTTTCTGTAGCGCTCCTCCTTGTCCTTAAGACCGTGCCACTTTTCGGGCAGGGGCAGCAGCGACTTTGAAAGCAGCACAATCTCCTCCGCGTGAACAGAAATCTCGCCCATTTTCGTGCGGAAAACCTTGCCCTTAACGCCTACTATGTCGCCCAAATCCCACTTCTTGAACTCGGGGTAAACGTCCTCGCCAACGTCGTTGGTTCTAACGTAAACCTGCATTCTGTCGGAAGAATCGCGCACGTCTATAAAGCTTGCCTTGCCCATGATACGGCGGGTCATCATTCTGCCCGCAATGGCAACGTCCTTGCCCTCAAGCTCGTCGAAGCGCTCGCGAATCTCGCTGTTGTGTATGGTTACGGGGTACTTTGTTATCGTGTAGGGGTCTTTGCCCGCCGCCTTAAGCGCCGCGAGCTTTTCAAGCCTTACGCGGTGCTGCTCGTCAAGCTCCTCGGCGGTAAGCTCGTGAAGCTCCTCGTTTTCATTACTCATGTTGGTCCTCCGCCTTTCTTATCTCAAGTATCTTGAACTGTATAACGCCCGAGGGGGTCTCGACGTCTACTACCTCGCCTGCCTTGTGGCCGTTTATCGCCTTGCCTATCGGCGACTCGTCGGACATCTTGTTCTTGCTGATGTCGGCTTCCTTAACGCTTACTATCTTGAACTCCATCTCCTCGTTCATCTCAACGTCGAGCATACGCACGCTTGTGCCTATGCCCACCTTATCCGTGGAAATCTCGTCGTCCTCGATTATCTGCGCGTTCGCAAGAATAGCCTCTATCTCTAAAATGCGGGCCTCCATAAGACCCTGCTCGTTTTTAGCCTCATCGTACTCGCTGTTCTCGGAAAGGTCGCCGAAGCCGCGCGCTGTCTTAAGCTTTTCAGCGGTTTCCTCGCGCTTTGCCTTTAATTCGTCAAGCTCCTTTTTAAGCAGCTTTTCACCTGACCTGGTTAAGGTATGAATTGATTTGTTCATATGTGTCCTCCAAATATATTTTACGGCTTTAAGCCGTTGCTTTGCTTAGCCTGCCGCAGTACTCAGCACCTCGAGCGCCTTTTGCAGCTGCGCGTCCGCGTCGCGCGCGATAGTCGCAGGGTTAGAGCCTGCGGGCAGCTCGCTCAGGTAATCGGGCTTAAGCCCCGTGCCGTCGTAGCAGTCGGATTTTGCGGGGTATATCTTCGCGGTGGATATAGTAACGGCGCTGCCGTCCGAAAACTCGTAGGTGTTTTGCATTACCGCCTTGCCGTAGGTCTGCGTGCCTACAAGCGCCGCGCCGCACTCGTCGCGCAGCACCACCGCGAAAAGCTCCGCGGCGGAAGCCGTGTCGCCGTCCACAAGCACCGCCATGGGCAGCTTGATGGACTCGTCCGAGTCTGTTTCCACAAGCGTTTTGCGGCTGCCGTCCGCGTACTCTGCGGTAGCTACTATAGCCGCGGGGATAAAGCGGTTGAGCATGGGTTTAAGCGCGCTTACAAGCCCGCCGCCGTTGCCGCGCACGTCGAATATCAGCGCGCGCGCCTCCTGCGAAATGAGGGTGTTTAGCGCCTCTATAAACTGGTCGGGCGTTTTTGCGTTGAACGCCGTAATTGAGATGTAGCCTATGCCGTTGTCGAGCATTTCGCCCCTTACGGACTCTATCTCGAGCTGCTGGCGCACAAGGTTTACTGTAAGCTCCTCGCCGTTGCGCAGGAGCTTAAGCGAAAGGCGCGTACCCGTTTCGCCCGAGAGTTTGTCGCGCGCCGTGCCGCTTTCCATTGAAAGCAGACTTTTGCCGTCTATCTCGGTTATAACGTCGCCCGCCTGCAGCCCGTTTATGTCCGCAGAGCCGCCCTTGTACACGCTCGTTATCTTAAGGTAGCCGCTGCCGTCGTCCTCGGTTTCAAAACCCGCGCCGCTTACAACGCCGCTTGTGGTCTGCTGCAGCTCGTAATACGAAGACGCCGCCATGTACGACGCGTAGCGGTCGCCCGTGCCTGTGATGTAGCCGTTTATTATGCCGTTTTCAAGCTGCTCCTCGGACAGCGAGCCGATGTTGATGTAGTTTGTGCGCACGGTGCTGTCTATCTCGCGCAGCTTTGCGTATACGCCCTCGTATTTCTCGGTGCTGCCTATTTTGGAGTTGTACACCCCGAGCGACACCGTCCACGTAAGGACGAACGTTATCGCGCAGCCTATAGCCACAAGGCTTATCGCCACGCCGAGAGATATCTTCTTGTTCAAGGTCCTGTTCCTTTCCCTCGTTATACCTTTTTCTTCTCCCTTAGGTAGCGGTTCATAACGAACATTGTGCCGACAGCGCCCAGCAGCGCGCCCGCGCCGCAGTTTATCGCAAGCGTGGGCCAGCATATGTCGTCAAACGGGATAAGCCCGTAGAAGCCGAACATCTGCCATACCGTAAGGTCGCTTGCAAACAGCCCCGACACCGCGTCGTAAATCACCCAAGTAACGCCCCATGCGCCCGCGCCCGCGAGAATGCCGATAAACATACCCTCGACGAAGAACGGCGTGCGGATAAACCCGCGCGTTGCGCCGACGTATTTCATTATGTCTATTTCCGCGCGGCGCGCAAAAACGCTCGTGCGGATGGAGTTTGATACGATAACCACGCTCACAATGATAAGTATGGTCAGCATTACCACAAGTATTACAGAAAACGTGTTTCTTATGTTTACGAGCGCGCCTGCGAAATCGTAGGGCGCTTTTACCTGCTCAACGCCGTCAATGCTCTGTATCGCCTGCGTTACAAAGCGTATCTTTGAGATGTCCGTAACGCGCACAAGGAACGTTTCGGGCATGGGGTTTTCCGCAAGGTAGTCTATAAGCTCGGAGTACTCCGCCATATCCGCGCGGAAGTCCTCGAGCGCCGCTTCTTTCGAGTAGTACTTTACGTCCGCAAGCTCGGGGTTGCTTTCAAGCACGGTTTTTATGTGGGACACCTGCTCGTCCGTCGCGCCCTCTTTTACGTAAATGGTTATCTCGTTGGTGTCCTCTATATTGCCCATGATGATGTTCACGTTCATCATAAGCAGCACCGAGCAGCTTATCTGCAAAAGGCTTACAAGCATAATGCTGAAGCTTGCAAAGGACATGATAAAGTTCTTCCAGACCGACGAAATACCCTTTTTTATCAGATAGGTAGCATTACTGGTTTTCATCTTCGTACTCCCCTCTGTAAACGTCGTCGAAGTCTATCGAACCCTGTTTGATGTCGATTATTCTTCCGCCGAAGTGACGCACCAGCTCATGCTCGTGGGTTATCATAATTACCGTTGTGTGGCAGCTCTCGTTGATGTCCTTAAGCAGCTCCACAAACTCGTAGGAGCGCTTGGGGTCGAGGTTGCCCGTCGGCTCGTCTACTATCAGCAGGCGTGGGTCGTTTGCAAAGGCGCGCGCTATGGCAACGCGCTGCTGCTCGCCGCCCGAAAGCTCGCGCGTGCGGCTTTTCGCTTTGTCTAAAAGCCCTACAAGCCTTAGCACGTAGGGTACGCGCTGGCGTATTTCCTTAAGGGATTTGTCCGCCACGCGCATAACGAACGCGACGTTCTCGTAAACGGTGAAATCCTGTATAAGTCGGAACTCCTGAAACACCACGCCTATCGAGCGGCGGAATTTGGCTATCCTGTTGCCCTTCAGCTTTGAGAGGTTGTAGCCGTTGACGAAAATCCTGCCCGTGGTGGGAATCATCTCGCGCATCATAAGCTTCATAAGCGTGGATTTGCCCGCGCCGCTTTCGCCTACGATAAACACGAACTCGCCGTCGTTTATCCTTAAATTAACGTTCACGAGAGCGTCTACGCCGCTTGAGTAGTGAACGTTGACATTTTTCAGCTCTACCATTGTTTTTGCTTTCTCCTAAGGTGACTTCCTAATGTATTTTCCTTTTTATGGCGCAATATTATGGGAACTTCTAAAAACCGGTTTGAAAAGGGAAAATGGGTAGAGTGCGCCGAATGCGATGAAAGCCGACGAAGTAAGGCTGTATGCCTTACGAGGAGGTTTTCTGAAGCAGTCGGTGCGCTATACACATTTTCACTCAAACAAGGTTTTTAGAGGTGACCTTATGTATATACGGCGCGCCGCCGTTTTTACGCACATTTCCCCATATCTGCCGAAAACCCCCGTGAGGGGGCTTTGCAGCGCGCTTTTAGTGCGTTTTAGAACTTAGTGGGATTTGCCGCGAGGTATTTCTTTACCATAAGGGCAATCTTGAATATTATCGCGTGGTCGAACTCGCGCAGGTCGAGGCCCGTGAGCTTCTTTATCTTGTCGAGGCGGTAAACGAGCGTATTTCTGTGAACAAAGAGTTTTCTCGAGGTTTCAGAAACGTTAAGGCTGTTCTCAAAGAACTTCTGAATGGTGAAAAGCGTTTCATGGTCGAGGGACTCTATTGAGTTTTTCTTGAAAACCTCTTTAAGGAAGGTTTCGCAGAGGGTCGTGGGCAGGTGGTAAATAAGGCGCGCGATACCGAGGTTATCGTAGGATACGATATTCTTGTCCGTGTCGAATACCTTGCCGACTTCGAGCGCGGTCTGCGCTTCCTTAAAGGAGCGCGCAAGGTCCTTAACGCCGAGAACGGGCGTGCCTATGCCAACGTTCACCTTGGTGAAGAACTCGCTCGAGAGCGTGTCTGAAATGCTGCGCGCCAGCTTTTCGAGGTCCTTTACGTCGGTGTTGTTCTTTACTTCCTTAACGAGTACTATGTCGGTTTCGGTTATGTTGAAAACGAAGTCCTTGTTCTTATCGGGAAAGAGGTTCTGTATAACGTCGTACGCGGAAACGTCGTTCGCGGAGATAACGCTTATCAGGAAAACTACCCTGCTTATGTCGGCGTTGAAGTGCAGCTCGCGCGCCTTGAGCGTGATGTCGCCGGGCAGCACGTTGTCGAGAATGATGTTCTTTACGAAGTTGTTGCGGTCGTACTTCTCGTCGTAATACTGCTTTATGCCCGAAAGCGAGATGGCGATAATGCCCGCGTACTTTGCCGCAGGCTCGTCCGTACCCTCGACAAATACAGCGTAGTCAGGCTTTACGTGTATGCCGAACGGCTTGTACGTATAGCCGTCGCGTATAAACACCTCGTGGGAATCTCCGAGCTCTATCGAAAAGAAGTCGTTGCCGCCGCCTACGCGCGTCAGGTCGCTGCAAGCGATTATCGTTCCGTTTTCATCGATAACGCCGATAACTCTGTTCACGGTGTCCTTCATCTGGTGAACGATTCCCTGAAATAGCCTGTTTGACATATAATCTACCTCTTTCTTGTTGTGAGTCCTGCTGCGCGCCGCTTTCGGAGCGCTTTATCTTCAACAATTTATTTACGGAATATACGCGCCGCGTTTTGTGCAAAATGTACATCTGCGGCGGCGATTCGGGCATAGCTTACCCGCCTCGGCGATAGCTGATATTTCTATTGTACTAAAAAATCTGAAAAAAATCAAGTCTTTTTTATGTAATATGTAAAAGTTTCTTGTTTTTTTTCGCACCGCTTGAAAAAAAGCCGCAAAAGTAATATAATAAATAATAAGCATGTTTACGTGCGGCAGTAATCCGCACGTTCAATACACTAAAAAAGAGGTAAACGAAAATGAGTAATGAAAGCTGCTCCTGCGGCTGCGGGAAGAACACCTACTACATCACAACGCCGATATACTACCCCTCGGGCAACCCGCATATCGGCCACTGCTACACCACCGTTGCGTGCGACGCCATTGCGCGCTTCAAGCGTATGCAGGGGTACGACGTTATGTTCCTTACGGGAACGGACGAACACGGCCAGAAGATAGAGCAGAAAGCCGCGGAAAAGGGCGTTACCCCCAAGGAGTACGTGGACGCGATAGTTGCGAACTTCAAGCGCCTGTGGGAGGCTATGGGCATAAGCTACGACCGCTTTATAAGAACCACCGACGACTACCACGTTGAAACGGTGCAGAAGATATTCAGGGCGCTTTACGACAAGGGCTATATCTACAAGGGGCAGTACACGGGCAAATACTGCACGCCGTGCGAGAGCTTCTGGACGGAGAGCCAGCTTGTGGACGGCAAATGCCCCGACTGCGGCAGAGAGGTAATAGAGGCGAACGAGGAAGCGTACTTCCTGCGCCTGTCGGACTACGCGGAGAAGATAGAGCGCTTTCTTACGGAAACGGACTACCTGCAGCCCAAAAGCCGCGTAAACGAGATGGTAAACAACTTCATCAAGCCCGGACTCGAGGACCTGTGCGTATCCCGCACGAGCTTCAAGTGGGGCATACCCGTTGACTTTGACAGCAAGCACGTGGTATATGTGTGGGTAGACGCGCTCTCGAACTATATCTCGGCGCTCGGCTATCTCAACGGTAAGTATGACGACTTTGAGAAATACTGGCCCGCAGACCTGCACATGACCGCAAAGGAGATAGTGCGCTTCCACTCGATAGTATGGCCCATCATACTCATGATGCTCGACCTGCCGCTGCCCAAACACCTTTACGGCCACGGCTGGATAAACTTCAACGGCGGCAAGATGTCAAAGAGCGTTGGCAACGTTGTAGACCCGTTCGTGCTGACCGAGCGCTACGGCGTTGACGCTGTGCGCTATCAGATACTGCGCGATATGCCCTACGGCGGCGACTGCAACTTTACAAACGAGCTTATGCTCACCCGCATGAACGCCGACCTTTCAAACGACCTTGGCAACCTTGTATCCCGCACGGTTGCAATGGCTGACAAGTACTTTGGCGGAACGCTCCCCGACGAGCGCGCCGCGGACGCCGCGGACGAGGAACTGTGCGCTATGGCGGGCGCGCTTTGCGGCATTGTAACGCCGCTTATAGAGCAGGCGCAGCTTTCAAGGGCGCTTGAGGAGATATTCAGGGTGGTATCCCGCGCGAACAAGTATATAGACGAAACCGCGCCGTGGATACTCGCAAAGGACGAGGCGAACAGACCCCGCCTTGCAAGCGTTATATACAACCTGCTTGAAACGGTAAGGATATGCTCCGCGCTTCTTTTCCCGTTCATGCCGCACATCATGCCCAAGGTATGGGAGCAGATAGGCGCGGGCGAACATGACACGGCGTACGAAACGCTCGGCAGGTTCGGCGTGCTTGATAAGAACGTTACCGTTAAGAAGGGCGAGGTGCTTTTCCCGAGGTTCGACCTTGCAAAGGAGGTAGAGGAGCTTAACGCAATGCTTGCCCCCGCCGTACAAAAGCGCGAGGACGAGGACCTTGACAAGGCGAATATCATAAGCATAGACCGGTTCGCCGAGGTGAAGCTCCGCACGGGCGAAATAACCGCCTGCGAGAAGATAAAGAAAGCCAAGAAGCTGCTGAAGCTCACCGTTGACGACGGGCGCGGCGGCAGGCAGATAGTATCGGGCATTGCAAAGTGGTACGAGCCGCAGGACCTTATCGGAAAGAAAATAGTGTTCGTGGCAAACCTTGCGCCCGCTAAGCTCTGCGGGGAGCTTTCCGAGGGCATGATACTCGCGTGCGACGCGGGCGAGGACGACGTGCGCGTGCTGTTTGTGGATAAGGACACGCCCAACGGCAGCACGGTACGATAAGCTGTCTGCCGATAAAGGCGGGAATACTCTGACAGCTTTCACGCGGCATAATTTACGACATCGGGGGTGCTTTTATGGACATTTCAAGAATAGCGGACCTGCCCGCCGTCAACCAGACGAATCTTACAAGACCCGCGGCGCAGCGCACGGAGATGAAAAGCTCCACGCTTGCAGCGGAGCATACCGACAGCTTTATAAAGTCGCAGGCGGCGTTCACCCCTGCGTACACGAAAAAGTCCGCGCATAAGCAGGCCTCGGACAACAATCTTTTGCAGCGCGAAAACAGCGGCGAGCGCGTCGAGACTGCGGGCGAGGGCGGCGCTGCGCGCGGGGAGCTTATCACGCAGGGCGTGCGGCATATTATCCGCGCAATGTTCGTAAAGCAGGGCGAGGTGCTTTCGGGGAGCGTGCCGAGCGTAGGCGCAAAGCTTTACGCCGAGGAGCTGCTCTCGCAGATACGCCGCCTTTACGGCAGCACCGAGCAGGAGGAGAACACCGCGGAATACTGGCAGAGCGAGCCTGCGGCGCAGCGGCTCATGACGTTCTTTGAATGCGTGAGCGTAGAGGGCGACAGGCGCGAGCTTATCACGCGGGCGTTCAGCGGCGCGTTTGAGGACGCCGAGGAGCTTTTCGGCGGGCGCGGGCGGCTGCCGCTCGAGTGCTACGAAACGCGCAGGATAATCCGCGAAAACTATATTCTGAAGCCGAATGCGGCTGAATGAGGGCGTTTATGGGCATTTTCGATTCTCACGCACACTACTTCCCCGAGGATTTCGGGGAAGAACTTTATCCGCTTCTTGACTCGCTGCCCGCGAGGGGCGTTGACAATATCCTTGCGATAGGCGACGACCTTGACACCAGCCGCTTTGAAATTTCCCTTGCGGAGCGCTACGGCTGGGTGTACGCGGCTGCGGGCATTCACCCCGAAAAGGCGGCTGCGGCGCAGGGCGGGTGGCTTGACGAGCTGCGCGCGCTGCTTTCGCACCCAAAAGTAAAGGCGCTTGGCGAGATAGGGCTGGACTACCATTGGCCCGAGCCGCCGCGCGAGGTGCAGAAGCCCGTTTTCGAGCGGCAGCTTGCGCTTGCGGCGGAGCTTGATTTGCCCGTGGTTATCCATTGCCGCGAGGCTGTGGAGGACACAATGGAGCTTTTGAAGCGCTGCAGGCCGCGCGGGGTAATGCACTGCTTTTCGGGCAGCGCGGAAACGGCGCTGCAGGTGGTGGAGCTTGGAATGTACGTGGGCTTTACGGGCGTGCTTACGTTCAAGAACGCCAAAAAGGCGGTAAGGGCGTGCGCCGCCGTACCCATTGAGCGGCTGCTGCTTGAAACCGACAGCCCCTATATGTCGCCCGAGCCGCACAGGGGCGAGAAGTCCGAAAGCTCAATGATACGCTTTACCGCGGCGAGAATGGCGGAGATAAAGGGTGTTTCCACGCAGGAAATGCTTGACATCACCGCAAGGAATGCGCGGGAGCTTTTTAGGATAGGAGAGCCGTGATGATAAAGATTATAAAAGCGGGCGCGGGCGAGCTTTCCGCGGCGCTTGCGCTGAGGCGCGAAATGCTGGCGCTTGTAAACGGCGTAGCCGAGGCGGAGATTTCCGAGGAGCTTATGCGGCAAACGCAGGAATACATGGAGCGCGGCGAGCAGACCACGGCGCTTGCATACGCCGACGGCGTGCCTGTTGGCTGCGCCACGATGTCGTATATACGGCTGCTGCCTACATATACGCACCCTACGGGCAGGCGCGCGCACCTTATGAACGTATACGTGCGCGAGGGCTACAGGAGAAAGGGCGCGGCGCGGGAAATGGTACAAACGCTTATTGAGGACGCGCGTGCGCGCGGCGCTTCCTGCGTTTCGCTTGACGCGACGGAATGCGGCAGACCGCTCTACGAGAGCCTTGGCTTTAAGCAGTCGGGCGAGCATATGGAGCTTTCGCTTTAGTTAATACATATTTTGGAGGATATATGGATACAGACAGTACCCGAAGTACGGGGGAAAACACACGAAAACCGAACAAGGCGCTGAAAATACTTCTCGCGCCGCTTGCCGCGCTCAACAGGGGGCTTTCCGCGCTGCTTAAGAGAGCGCTCGGCAGCGCCTGCACCGACGTTACGGAGGACGAGGTGCTTGACATGGTGGACGCCCTTGCAAAGGACGAGGACGACAGCACCATAGAGGAGGATTCCGCGCAGATGATAACGAACATCTTCGAGTTCGGAAGCCTTACGGCGGGGGACGTTATGACCCACCGCACCTCTATAGTAGGCGTTGACGTAAACACGATAACGCTTGACGACCTTATACACTTAGCGCTTGACATGGGTTTTTCACGCCTGCCCGTATACGACGGCACGGTAGATAAAATCGTAGGCATGATAATCGTAAAGGACCTGCTGTGCCTTATCGGAAAGAGCGATATAAGCGATTTCAGCATACGCGAGTTCCTGCGCGACGTGCCGTTCGTTCCCGAGGCCTGTCCCGCTAAGGAAACGTTCCGCTCGCTTACCGAGATGAAGTCGGGGCTGGCGGTAGTGGTGGACGAATACGGCGGCACGGCGGGCATTGTAACGCTCGAGGACATTATCGAGGAGATAATGGGTAACATAGAGGACGAGTACGACGAGGAAAAGAGCCTTGTAACAAAGGTAGCCGAGGACGTATACGACGTGAGCGGCGAGGCAGACCCCGACGAGGTGTTCGGGCTGTTTGGAAAAGAGCTGCCCGAGGAGCATGAGTACGAAACCATGGCGGGCTTTGTTACGGATAAGCTCGGGTATATCCCCGAGGAGGAGCAGCTCGCCGCGCAGGAGACGCCGTCCGTTGAGTACGAGGGGCTGCTGTTCCGCGTGCTTGCGGTGGAGGAGCGCATGGTAACGAAAATACGCGTTGAACGCGCGCAGGAGCAGGAAAACGCCGAAAAGGGTGACAAGCAATGAAACAGGGCAAAAAGCGGCTCGCACAGCAGGTAATAGCGCTTTTGCGGGAGGAATACCCAGTGGTGAAGTGCGCGCTGGAATACGGCAAGCCGCACGAGCTTCTTATTGCAACGCGGCTCTCCGCGCAATGCACCGACAAGCGCGTTAATATGGTGACGCCCGCGCTGTTTGAGCGCTTCCCCACGGTGGAGGCGTTCGCCGCGGTGACCGAAGCCGAGGTTGAGCCGTATATCATGTCCTGCGGGCTGTACCATACAAAGGCGCGCGACATTGTGCTTATGTGCAGGCAAATCCGCGACATTTACGGCGGAGAAGTCCCCGACAGCATAGAGGAGCTTACGAAGCTTTCGGGCGTTGGCAGAAAGACTGCGAACCTTATCGTGGGCGACCTTTACGGGCGGCCCGCGTTCGTGTGCGACACGCACGTTATTCGCCTTACCAACCGCATAGGCCTTGCGGATACCAAGGACGCCGCGCGCGTTGAAAAGGAGCTGCGCGCAGTCGTTCCGCCCGAGGAGGGGCTGCCGCTTTGCCACAGGCTTGTAAGGCACGGCCGCGAGGTGTGCGCGGCAAGAGCGCCGCAGTGCGGACGGTGCGTTCTGCGGGAGATTTGCGGGTACAACGCCTCGGAAAAGGAGAAAAAATGAGCAAATACGCGCCCCTGTGGGAGTACGTGGCAAAAAGCGCCGAGCGGCAGCTCACGCTTACCTTTGCGCAGATTGAGAGCGCTGCGGGAGCGCCGCTGGACCACTCGTTTTTGCGGTATAAAAAGGAGCTTGCGGAGTACGGCTGGCAGGTAGGGAAGATAAGCATGAAAGCGCAGACCGTTCTCTTTATAAAAATCGCAGAATAAAACAGCGCCCGAGAACATCAGCCCTCGGGCGTATTTTGCTGTATATAGCGGCGCGGTTAAAGCGCAAATTGTACGAGCGGCTGCCCGTCAAGCGTTTTTATCGTGAACGCACCGTTCTCGTAAACGGCGTAGCTGCGCGGGTTGCCCTCCTTTGGCAGGGAAACCGAGCCGCAGTTTATGCAGGCGACGTCCCCGACATAGCGCGCCGCGAGAACGTGGGTGTGCCCGCAGACGAATACGTCGCCCGCATTGAGCGGCGGCAGGCTGTCGGGCGTGAAGTGATGTCCGTGCGTGAGGAAGAACGTGCGCCCGTCCGCAAAAACAAGGGCGTTGTCAGACAGCACGGGAAATTCAAGCATCATCTGGTCCACCTCCGCGTCGCAGTTGCCGCGCACGCAGAGTATGTCGCGCTTCGCGGAGTTCAGGAGCGCCGCTGTTTTTTTAGCGTCATGCCCCTCGGGGAGAGGGTTGCGCGGCCCGTGGTAAAGCAGGTCGCCCAACAAACAAAGCTTCCGCGCCCCCTCCCGCTCAAAAGCCGCAAGCATCTGCCCGCAAAACAGCGCAGACCCATGTATATCCGAAGCAAACATAATTTTCATAGAAAAACTCCTTAGTATATAGTAAGTACATAAAGCCAAAAGCCATCCCCCTTACCACCCAGCCGCTACTGCTGTCGCTTCCGCTCGGAAGTCGCGAAAGAAAAAGGAGAGCAATCAAGCGCGTCCAAGGGGTATAAAAAGCCATAGCAAATTTCTTGCACTTTTCGGGTGTCGAAAAATTGACAGAGGGGAAAGGGGAGAGGGTGCGAACACGATGTTCGCACAGTTGCCGCAAAAGCGCCGCACGACGCGGCGCAACTAAGGGCAGCATGGATTAGGAGCGCGAGGAGAAACCCGTAGGGAGAGGGGCGCAAACAGGACGTTTGCGGCGTTGCCCCAAAAGGCGGCACGATGCCGCCAACTAAGGGCAACAGCGGAAATTGCCGATTTTTGCCGGATTTTGTTGTTCCCCCTCTCCCGAAGGGTTTGGTCCTCGCACCGTGCGAAAACATAGAAATAAAAAAGTTTATATTAAGCGGGCGTGCCACGCGAACAAGGGCGCAAAGAGCCACGTTTTAATCGTGCAAGCTACACGAACAGGCGCGCAAAGAGCCACAACTAAATCGTGCCCGCCGCACGAAACGGCAAAACAAGCCCCCCTCGCTGCCGCGCAGGCAGCCCCCTTTTCACCATGGCAGCGTCCGCTTAAGCGGCACAACCGTCCCATTGCGTATCTGCCGCAGATAGTCCGCAGGACTGTCTATAGCCTCGGGAACGGCAATGCCGCCCCCGAACAGCTTGTCGAGGTGGTGGCTGTCCGAGCCGCCCGTTTTGGGCAGGCCGTACATATCCGCGTAAAGCTCCGCGCGGCGGTTGTAGAAGTTGTCGGGGTTGTGCGAGGCGTTTATGACCTCGACGGCGTCTACGTCGTCGGGATAAAGGCTTATGTGGTGGATATAGGAGTCCCCGCGGAACGGGTGCGCGTGTACGATAAAGCCGCCCAGCTCGTGTACCTTTGCAAAGAATACGCGCTCGTCGGTATGCATGAGAAGCTCCTCGTTTTCCTTGAGCCATTGCTTTTCAAGGCCGTATATAAGGAAGTCGGAGCTGTATACGCAGAACTCTATGCCGAAAAATACCTTAAGCCCTATCTCGTCGCCCGTGCGCTTGGCTATCTCGTAGCCCTCGCAGTAGCGGTCGATTTTCTCGTCCCACGGCAGGCCGCGCGGGACGGAGGTGTTGCCGTTGAAAAAGTGGTTCGTGACGAATATGCCGTCGTAGCCCGCAGCCTTGTGGGCGCGCGCCATTTCGTCCGCGGGCGCGGAGGAGCAGGCGCTGCCCTCGCGCGTGTGCAGGTGCGTTTCGTATTTGTACAATGCGCTCAGTCCTTTCGTTTCAATGCCGTTATTATAGCACATTCTATAGCATTTTTCAAGCGAGATGAGCTGCGGCTTACAAAATTCCCGCAAAAAAAGGCTTTTGCAGGGTGAAATGCACTTGATTATTTCGCAAAAAAACATTATAATAGTAAATAGGCGGGCGGTTTTTGCCCAAAAAATTACGCGGGAGGGCTTAAGAGCATGGAATTTATAAGCGAGCGCACAGCGTACACGCTTCTGTCAGAAACAGTCGTAAAGGCGGGCGTGTCGCTGTTCAACACGGTGAAGTATGTCTATATGATAGCCGACAGGGACTTTTATAACATAAATGTAAAGGACATATTCAAGATAGCGCTCAGCAACGTGACGGATACCACCGCGCTTTTCAGCACGGGCATTAAGCTTGACAAGGAGCGCTGCGCGCAGATGAGTTCGCCCGAATACGAGCGGGTGCTGGCGCTTATGGTGTACTCGTTCGCGGTGCGCCTGCCCGTGCTTAAAAACGTAAAGACCAAGGGCGGGCAGCTTACGGACAAGCAGATAAAGGCAGTCTACGACATGGTTATCGCAAAGGGCGCGGGCAACTACGACAATATTATAGCGGACGACTTTGAGGAGTACAGGCGGCTTGTAAAGAGCGGCAAGCCCATTCCCGCGTACGACGCGGAGTGGTACAAGGGCTACATTTACACCTATGTCCCCGCGCTTTCCGCTATAAGCAACCGCAACCTGTTCCTGCTCGGCAGCGCGGACGTGCTTTTCACGCTTTTCCACGGCTGCCTAGAGGAAACGCTTGAAAACCTGCTTGAATCGCTGGCGCAGGGCTGACGCCGCGCTTAGCGAAAATATATACAGACTGAAAGGGAGCTAATTATGCCAAAGGTAAAGATATGCGCGGACAGCGTGTGCGACCTGTCCGAGGAGCTGAAAACGCGCTACAGCATCGCCACCGTGCCGCTTTATGTAACAAAGAACAACGAGTCGTTCAAGGACGGCGTGGAGATAGGGCAGCGCGAGGTATTCGCGCACTACCGCACCACGGGGCAGCTTTGCAAGACGGGCGCGGTAAACGTCGGGGATTTCGAGGAGTTCTTCACGCAGCAGCTTAAGGAGTGCGACGAGCTTGTGATGATTACGATAAGCGCGGAGTTTTCAAGCTGCTATAACAACGCGCGCCTTGCCGCGGCTGGCTTCAAGGGCGTTTACGTGGTGGATTCGCGCAACCTTTCAACGGGCGAGGGGCTTGTGGCGGTGTCCGCTGCGAAGCTTGCGGCGCAGGGGCTGTCCGCGGGCGAGATAGCGCAGAAGCTGCGCGACGACATAATACCGCGCGTTGACGCAAGCTTCTTTGTGGCGAACGTTGAGTACCTGCACAAGGGCGGGCGCTGCTCCACCATTGCGGCGATAGGCGCTAACCTGCTTAAGCTTAAGCCCTGCATTGCCGTAATTGACGGCAAGATGACCGTTATCAAGAAGTACAGGGGTTCTATTGAAAAGACCATTGCAGAGTACGTTAAGGACAGGCTTGAAACCGCCGAGGTGGACGACGACCTTGTGTTTATAACGCACACCACCTCAAAGGCGAACACCGACCTTGCCGCGCAGGAGATAAAGAAGTACAAGCAGTTTAAGGAAATAGCCGTAACGGACGCGGGCTGCACAGTCGCCTGCCATTGCGGCGAGGACACGCTGGGCGTGCTTTTTATAAGGAAATAATATAAGGAAATAAGACAAGCACCCGCGCATATACATCTTCTGACTAAATCTCAGAGAGGGTGTATGTTATGCTTAACGACCGCGTGGGCAGATTTGCCTACATCGAAAACGAAACTCCCGCGCTTATCGCGGGCTTAGGCGGCAGCGCGCAGTACCCTGCGGTGCAGGGGACTGCGTTTGTCTACTGGCTGCCCGTGGGGTTCTACATGGTGGTGGAGCTTAAGGGACTGCCGCCGTCGCAGGTGTTCGGGCTGCATATCCACAACGGCACGGTGTGCGCGCCGCTCGACGGAGAGGCGTTTTCGCACCCGACGCTCGGGGCACAGGCGGGAAAGCACCTTAATAACTGCGGCGAGGGCTTGTGGTGCAGCCGTCACCCGTACCACGCGGGCGGTCTGCCGCCCGTCTTTTCAAACGCGCAGGGCGAGGCGGTAATGCAGATATACATGGACCGCGCCGCGCTTGACGAGGTTGCGGGCAAGCCGCTGGTGCTGCACCGTATGCCCGACGATTTCAAAACGCAGCCGGCCGGAAACTCGGGAATAAGGATAGCCTGCGGCGTGCTGGCGCAGAACATTTGACAGGCAATGGCGGCGTTTTCGCAGCCGTCGCCTATTTGACAGAAGCTGACAGACAAAGACAAGGAGAAGCAAAATGCCACACGAAATAAGAGATACGGCGCTCTGGGAGAGCGGCCTGAGAAAGATAGAATGGGTAAAGAGGAATATGCCGCTGCTTCGCGGTATCGAGGAGGAGTTTTCGCGCACGAAGCCCTTTGATGGGCTGCGCGTGGCGCTTTCGGTACACCTTGAGGCAAAGACGGCGTACCTTTGCAGGGTAATGGCGGCGGGCGGCGCTGAAATGTACATCACCGGCAGCAACCCGCTTTCCACGCAGGACGACGTTGCGGCGGCGCTTGTACACGAGGGGCTGAACGTTTTCGCGCTGCACGGCGCAACGCCCGAGGAGTACGAGCGCCACATAGCGCGCGTTATCGAAGCCGCGCCCAACATCATCATAGACGACGGCGGCGACCTTGTGCATTATATCCACAGCGAGCGCCCCGACCTGCTTGACGGCGTTATCGGCGGCTGCGAGGAAACCACCACGGGTATAATCCGCCTTAAGGCTATGGACAAGGCGGGCGCGCTTAAATTCCCGATGGTGCTTGTAAACGACGCGGACTGCAAGCACCTGTTCGACAACCGCTACGGCACGGGGCAGTCCGTATGGGACGGCATAAACCGCACCACAAACCTTATCGTCGCGGGCAAGAACGTTGTAGTCGCAGGCTACGGCTGGTGCGGCAAGGGCGTTGCAATGCGCGCAAAGGGTCTTGGCGCGGAAGTAATCGTAACTGAGATAGACCCGATAAAGGCAATGGAAGCGGTAATGGACGGCTTTAAGGTAATGCCCATGCGCGAGGCTGCGAAGCTCGGCGACCTGTTTGTGACGGTAACGGGCTGCGCGGACGTTATCGGCGAGGAAGCGTTCCTTAACATGAAGGACGGCGCTATCTGCTGCAACGCGGGTCACTTTGACGTTGAGGTGAACATGGCGCGCCTGCGCGAGATAGCCGCAGAGAGCTTCCCCGCGCGCAACAATATCATGGGCTATAAGCTTGCGAACGGCAGCTGCGTTTTCGTTATAGCAGAGGGCAGGCTTGTTAATCTTGCGGCGGGCGACGGTCACCCTGCGGAAATAATGGACATGAGCTTTGCGATACAGGCGCTTTCCGCGGAGTACATTGCAAAGAGCGGCGGCGCGCTCAGGGGCGGCGAGTCGCTCACGGTGTCCGTGCCGCGCGAGATAGACCGCAGGGTAGCCGAGCGCAGGCTTGCCGCGTGGGGCGTCGAGGTGGACAAGCTCACCCCCGAGCAGGCGAAGTACCTTAGCAGTTGGAACAATGCGTAATTCGTAATTCGTAATTATTTTCCCTAAAATTAGTACCACGCTTATATCGGGCGGGTTCAGATTTATGTGGATATAATTATGCATTACGTATTACGAATTATGAATTGATTAAAACTTACCATAATTTAGGCGGTGTGACGGGTGTGACGGCTTGCTATATACTTTATATATATTTTTATTTTTTCTATACAAAAGGGTTAGTAAACCCGTCACACCCGTCACGCCAAATTTTACCATGCTTATAAAATTGAGGAGGAAATATGAACACAGCATACGAAAAGCTTAAGCGGTGCTATGACGCGGTGAGGGAGCGCGTAAGCTTCAAGCCCGAGATAGCCCTGGTGCTTGGCAGCGGGCTTGGCGGCATAGCGGACGAAATGGAGATTGAGCAGACGCTCGACTCGCAGTCGACGCTCGACTATTCGCAGATAGAGGGCTTTCCTGTGTCAACAGTCGCGGGACACAAGGGCAGGTTCGTTTTCGGGTGGCTCGGCGGGGTAAACGTTGTTGCAATGCAGGGCAGAGTCCACTACTACGAGGGCTACCCCGTAAGCGACGTTGTGCTGCCCATACGGCTGATGAAGCTTATGGGCGCGAAAACGCTCTTTCTTACAAACGCGGCGGGCGGCATAAACCCTGCGTTTAAGGCGGGCGACTTTATGCTGATAACCGACCATATATGCTCGCTCGTACCATCTCCGCTTATCGGGGAGAATATTGAGGAGCTTGGCGTGCGCTTTCCCGATATGTCCGAGGTGTATTCGCGCAGGCTGCGCGGCATAATCGAGAGCAGCGCCGCAGCGGAGGGCGTGCCGCTCCAGCGCGGGGTGTATATTCAGACGACCGGACCAAACTACGAAACGCCCGCGGAGATACGCGCCTATGGCAGGCTCGGCGCAGACGCTGTGGGAATGTCCACGGCTATTGAAGCGATGGCTGCGCGCCATGCGGGCATGGAGATATGCGGCATAAGCTGCATTTCAAACCTCGCGGCGGGCATATCGGCGAACCCGCTTTCTCATGCGGAGGTGCAGGAAACCGCAGACAGGGTAGCGCCCATGTTCAGGCGGCTTGTAAAGCGCGCTATAGCCGATATCCACGCATTATCAATTCGTAATGCGTAATTATATCCATATAAATCTGAACCCGCTCGATATAAGCGTGGTACTAATTTTAGGGAGAATAATTACGAATTACGCATTACGCATTAAAAAAGGCGCGGGACGAGCCGTTCGACCTGCAAATGGTATGCCCGCTATAAAGGCAAAGGCTCTGCGCCCTTTTTCGGGGCGCAGAAAATTTTTTCGCAGGGTGCAACATTTCCGCTTCGTCGGCTGTTATATTGACAGAAGCCGCAAAGAGAGCGGCTGGGTTGATGAAAGGACGATGTATTATGAAAAAGATATTAAGCGTTATGGCGGCAGCGGCGGTTATTCTGAGCCTTACGGCGTGCAGCAAAAATGCTGCGGACGTTACTATAGGCGCTTCTACAGCGGATTCGGGCGTTTCGGGCGCAGACGAGGGCGGCGAGAACGTTCAGATACCAAACCCGTGGACGGATCACGAAACGGCTGCCGACATGGAAACAGTTGCGGGATTCGCGTTCAGCGCGCCCGAAACGGCGAACGGGCTTGCCGCGACAGCTTACCGCACAATGGGCGGTCTTGCAGAGGTTGACTACGGCGAGGGCGATAACGAGATAACGCTAAGAAAATGCGAGGGCGAGGACGACATAAGCGTCGTGTACACTACCTACGCCGAGCAGAAGCAGCTTGACGTAAACGGCGCTGCGGTAACGGCAAGCGGCGAGAACGGCGCGTATATGCTGGCGACATGGACGGACGGCGGCTACAGCTACTGCGTTTACAGCGCGGGCGGCCTTACGGAGCAGGCGCTGACGGAGATTATAGGCGCTATGAAATAATTACAGCGGGGTGAGCGTGACATGACGCAGGCTTTGGTTTACGGCGGCATATGGTGGAAAATAACGGCGTTTTTCGCGCGGGCGGCGCTTTTTATAAGCAGCGGGCAAAGCGCGCGCGAGCGCGAGCGCGCCGAAAGCGTGAACGCGCAGGCGGAGCGGCTTCTTGACACATACGGGAACGCCGTGCTGCGAATGGCGTACGGCTATCTGCACAATATGACCGACGCGGAGGACATCGTGCAGGAAACCATGATACGCTTTCTGAACGCCGCGCCCGCGTTTGAAAGTCCCGCGCACGAAAAGGCATGGTTGCTGCGCGTGGCGGCGAATCTCAGCAAAAACCGCATTGCCTACAACAAAATAAGGCAGTCTGACGAGCTTAACGAGGAAATAACAGCCGAGGAAGCCGAGGACCTGTCCTTTGTGTGGGAGGCGGTAAAGCAGCTGCCGCCAACGCAGAGCGAGGTCGTACACCTGTTTTATCACGAGGGGTACTCCACCGCGGAGATAGCGGAGCTTCTTAAGCGCAAGGAAACCACGGTGCGCTCAGACCTTAAACGCGCCCGCGAGCGGCTGCGCGCTATACTAAAGGAGGCGTACGACTTTGAATAAGTACAACAGAATAATGAACAAGGTAAATCTTTCAGACGAAGCGCGCCGCCGCATTCTTGACAACATTGCGCGCGAAACCGTGCGCAAGCCCTTTTATATAAGGTATAAGGCGCTTATCGCCGCCGCGGCGTGCTTTGCGGTGGTTCTCGCGGGAGCGCTGACGCTGCCGCGCGTGCTGGGCACGGATTTGACAAGCCCGCCCAACGTTACGCAGGGCGGCTATGACGCGCAGGAGTGCGCGTCGCTCGGCGAGCTGTCCGAGCGGCTGGGCTTTGAGGTAACGCTGCCTGCGGAAGTGCCGTTCGGTTACGAGAGCGTAGAGTACTGCGCCATGTGGAGTACGTTTGCTGAAATAACATGGTACAGCGGCGGTAACGAGGTTGCGTGCTACCGCCAGCAGCAGGCGAGCGGCGACATTTCGGGCGACTTTAACGTGTACGAGCGCGTTGAGGAGCTGACGGCGGGCGGCGTTACCGTAACGGTAAAGGGCGGCGGCGAGGGCTGGGCGCTTGCGGTATGGGAGAGCGGCGGCATGAGCCGTTCGCTTATGGTAAGCGCGCCGCTTACAAGCGAGCAGGTAGAAGCGTTCGTGCTTGGCGCGGGTTAAGACGATTTGTTAATAATCCACAAAAACGGGGGCGAAAATTGTTTACCCGCAGGGCTTGTTTTTGGTAGACATTTCAGTAAAAGTGTGCTATAATTAAATAAAGCGGGACGGCGCTGCCGCCCATTAGGACTGGAGGTTACTGATATGGCTAAGAAGAAGCTTTTCGGAAATAATATAAAGCCCTCGTGCAAATACTGCGAGCTTGGCACGGCTATGGATGGCGACAAGATAAAATGCTCGAAATACGGCGATGTCAAGACCTATGACTCGTGCAAGAAGTTTGTTTACTCGCCCCTTAAGCGCATTCCCAAAAAGGAGCTGCAGCTTGCAAATTCCGCGGTAAACGATATTGATTTCTGATACATGGTACAAAAATCCCGCAGTCACAACGGCTGCGGGACGTTTTTTTACTTTGCTTCCGACGGCTCTGCGGCTTCTGTGCCGTTAAGCTCGGAGATTATCTTAATGAAGCTCTCCGCGTCGTTAAAGTCGCGGTAAACGCTTGCGAAGCGTATGTAAGCAACGTGGTCTATGTCCTTTAGCTTATGCAGCACAAGCTCGCCTATCTTGTCGGACGTAACCTCGCGCTGGAGCGAGTTCTTAAGCTCGGCGGCTATCTCCTCGACCATGTTCTCTATGGTTTCAAGCTTTACGGGGCGCTTTACCGCGGCGCGGCAGAGCCTGTCAACAAGCTTCTCCCTGTCGAACGGCTCTATGGTGTTGTCTTTCTTTATCACCATGAGCGGCATTTCCTCGATTATTTCGTAGGTTGTAAAGCGGCAGCCGCACTCGGTGCATTCGCGGCGGCGGCGTACCTTGTTTTCTGTGGGGCGCGAGTCGATTACCTTGCTTTCCTCGCAGCCGCATTCAGGACACTTCATAATATTTCCCTTTCTCGGCAGCCTCATGTGCTGTGTTCCCGTCGGAACAATACGCGATTTCCCCGTTCCGACCTTCTTACTTTATTAGATTATAGCATATCCGCGCGAATTTTTCAACAGTTTCAACAAAAATTCCTTTAATTTTTTTATATCCACTAACGCGCATAAAAAGTTTGCATATCATGCACGGCTATTGACATATTGCGCAAAACGTTGTATAATAAAAATGCGGCGGCAGGTAACGCTGCTGATTATTTTTAAGGAGAAGAACGAATGAGCAACTTCAAGAAAATCATAAGTGCTGTTCTGTGCGCGGCTTCGGTCATAAGCCTTACCGCGTGCGAGGAAGAAATTCCGAGCAACGCTTCCTCGGGCGGCGCAAACCCCGCAACAACGCCCGCAACCACTACCACCACCAACACGCTTGACGACGACCTTAACAACCCCGTTGATATCTCAAACTTCGTTGAGGACGGTCAGGTTCTTACCAACCCGAACCTTGTATATTTCGGCCACTACGATATGCGCGTAGCGGGCGACATAAAGCCCGGCGTAAAGCTGTTTGAGGAAACCTACGGCGGCCACATAGACTACGAGCAGGTAGTATGGGGCGAGCGTATCACAAAGCTGCAGGCAAAGATTGCCGCAGACGATTCCCCCGACCTGTTTGACAAGGAGGACGGCACGTTCCCCGGTCTTATGTCCAAGAACGTTTTCGAGGACCTTACAAGCTACATAGACCTCTCCCAGCCGCAATGGGAGGGCGTTGATACCCTTGTTGAGCAGTATTCGTGGGGCGGCAAGCACTACTATTACCCCTTTACCATAAACGCGCTGCCCAACTGCCTTATCTACAGCAGAACCATGTTCGACAAGTACGACATCACCGACCCCAAGGAGCTTTACGACAAGAACGAGTGGACATGGGATGCCTTTAAGTCCACGATGATGACGTTTGTTGAGAAGAACCCCGACGCGCTCGGCGGCGTATACGGCCTTGTTGGTCTTAACATGATTATTACTACGGGCACGCCGCTTGTAAGCGTTGAGGACGGCGTTATCAAGAACAACATGAACACCCCCGAGGTTGAGCGCGCTGCAAGCTTCCTTGAGGAGCTGCGCAGAGAAAAGCTTGCTGTACGCGGCGAGGGTATGTGGAGCAACGAAACTCCTCCCCTTAAGAACGGTCAGACTGCGTTCCTCGGCGTTGGCCAGTGGAAGATTACCGACTACTGCAAGCAGACAATGAAGTACGGCGACGAGTTCTTCTTCGTTCCGTTCCCGCGCGACCCCAAGGCGGACGATTACTACTACGGCTCGTCCAACTTCGGCTACATGGTTCCCAAGGGCGCTAAGAACGTCGAGGGTGCGGCTGTGTTCATCAACGTAATGCGTAAGTGCAACACCGACCCCGAGCTTCTTAAGATAGTCAAGGAATCCATCATGAACGACAAGAAGTACTCCGAGGAGCAGTACGAGTTCCTGCACTCCTTCGAGGACGTTACCAAGTTCAACATGGTTGTAGAGTCCTGCGGCGGCTTCGACGAGGAAACATCAAACCAGATTGAAACCTACATGGTAAACCTTGCATTCGAGCAGGGCGAGGAGCAGAAGAGCTGGGCTCAGATTCGTGAGGAGTACACTCCTGTTCTCGACAACACCATTTCCGAGTATCAGTCCTAAGACTTAACACACTTTACCCGCCTTGTGCATTGCACGGGGCGGGTTTTTCGTGCTGTGCGCACACATAATAATACCAAAGCCTGCGCGGCGCTTACCGCTGAAATATTAAGCGAGAGCTATGCTTAATCAGGCTATTATATGCTTGACAAACTTACTTAAAGCGGGTATAATATATGTATATGGTGTTCGGACTCTGCATCGGCTGCAAGCGCCGCTTGACACCTGTCATATAATGTATTATAATATTTCAAAAAAGGAAGCGTTTTGTATGATACCGTTTAATATCCCCCCCTATACAGGAGATGAGGAACAGTATATCGCGGCTGCAATAAAGTCGGGAAAGCTCTGCGGGGACGGGCAGTTTACCAAAAAGTGCAGCGGCTGGCTGGAAGCCAGAACAGGCTCTGCCAAGGCGCTGCTTACCACCTCCTGCACGGACGCGCTTGAAATGGCTGCCGTTTTATGCGGCGTGGGCGCGGGCGACGAGGTAATCATGCCGTCGTACACGTTCCCCTCCACCGCGGACGCTTTTGTAATGAGGGGGGCTACCGTCGTTTTCGTGGACATACGCCCCGATACGATGAATATGGACGAGGAGAAGATAGAAGCCGCAATAACGGACAGGACAAAGGTAATAGCGCCCGTACATTACGCGGGCGTAGGCTGCGAGATGGACAGGATAATGCAGCTTGCCCGCGCATACGGGCTGATGGTTGTAGAGGACGCCGCGCAGGGCGTAATGTCGGCGTATAAGGACAAGCCGCTCGGCACGTTCGGCAATTTCGGCTGCCTTAGCTTTCACGAAACCAAGAACTACTCGATGGGCGAGGGCGGCGCTATACTGATACGCGACGAAGCGGCGACAGAACGCGCGGAAATCATACGCGAAAAGGGTACGGACAGAAGCAAATTCCTGAGAGGGCAGGTGGATAAATACACGTGGGTGGACTGTGGGTCATCGTACCTGCCAAGCGAGCTTAACGCCGCGTACCTTTACGCGCAGCTCAATAAGGCGGATATGATAAACAACGCGCGCCTTGCAAACTGGGAAAGATACTACAGCAATCTGTCGGGGCTTGCGGAAAAGGGGCGTATCGTGCTGCCCACCATTCCCGATTATTGCAAACACAACGCGCATATGTTCTACATAAAGGCAAAGGACATTGAGGAGCGCACCGCCCTCGCGGCCTTCCTTAAGGAAAACGGGGTAACGGCGATTTTCCACTATATCCCGCTGCATTCTTCCCCTGCGGGCAGAAAATTCGGGCGATTCAGCGGCGAGGACGTTTACACCACAAAGGAGAGCGAGCGCCTGCTGAGACTGCCCATGTACTACGGCCTTGCAGACGCGGACGTTGACATGGTATGCGAGCTTGTGGAGCGGTTCTACAGCCGCCTGTAAGCCTGCGGCAATGCGAAAGGCTCGCTTTATCGCCGAAAAAATAATAAGGGAGAGGCTTTGAAATGGATTTTTACGATTCCATACTCCGATACTCGGAGCGCGCTGCGATAATCACCGAGGACGGGACTGAAATAACCTATAAAGAGCTTGCCGAAACAGCGGACGAAATAGCCGCCCCCGTCGCGGCGCGCTCGCTTGTTTTCCTCGTGTGCGAAAACTGCTTCGAGGCTATTGCGGCGTACGTGGGCTTTTTGCGCAAAAGGGCGGTAACGGCGCTTGTAAACCCCAAAATTGACGGCGATATGCTGCGCCGCCTGCTGGAGAGCTACAAGCCGCAGTATATCTTCTGCCCGCGCGGCTGGCACGACTGCGGCGAAGAAGCGGCGGCTTTCGGCGCGTACCACCTGTTAAGAACGCAGAACTCCGCGCCCCCCGCAATGAACCCCGAGCTTGCCGTGCTTATAACCACCTCGGGCAGCACGGGCAGCCCTAAGCTTGTAATGCAAAGCTACAAAAATATTAACGCAAACGCCCGCTCCATAGCGCAGTATCTCGGCATAAGAGAGGACGACAGAGCCATAACCACCATGCCTATGAGCTATACCTACGGCCTGTCGATAATACAGTCGCACCTGCTTAAAGGCGCTGCGATAATCACTACCGAAAAAACGCTTATGGACAAGGCGTTCTGGGCGCTGCTGAAAGAGCAGAAAGCCACCACGTTCGGCGGCGTGCCTTATATTTACGAAATGCTTAAGCGCCTTCGCTTCGGCACAATGGAGCTGCCCTCGCTCAGATACATCACGCAGGCGGGCGGAAAGCTTTCAAGGGAGCTTGCTCTTGAATTTTCCGAGATATGCCGCGGCAAGGGCATGAAGCTGATTATTATGTACGGTCAGACCGAAGCCACCGCGAGAATGGCGTATCTCCCGTGGGAACACGCGTTCGACAAGGCGGGGAGCATGGGCATACCGATACCGGGCGGCAGAATGAAGCTCATAGACGTAAACGGCGCGGAAATAACCGAGCCTGACGTTACGGGCGAGCTTGTGTACGAGGGCGACAACGTAACGCTCGGGTATGCGCAGTGCGCGGCGGACCTTGCAAACCCCGACGCGCGGCACGGCGTGCTGTATACGGGCGACATGGCAAAGCGCGACGCCGACGGGTTCTACACCATTGTCGGCAGGAAGAAGCGCTTTCTTAAGCTGTTTGGCAACAGGGTGAACCTTGACGAAGCGGAGAGCATTCTGAACGGCGCGGGAATACGCTGCGTATGCGGCGGCAGGGACGACCTGATGAAGCTCTACATCGTAGGCGCGGACGGCGAAGCTAAAAAGCGTGCGGTGGACTTTATAAGCGAAAAGCTGGGGCTTAACCGCTCGGCGTTCAGCGCGGTTACTATAGACGAAATACCGCGCAGCGAATCGGGCAAGGTGCTTTATTCAAGGCTGGAGGAGCTTTATGGCTGATTATAACGAGATACTGAATATACCGCCATACTCCATGTCAAGGGACGAAAAGCACGAGTTTCTGAGCGGGATATTAAGGGAGCTGTCACTATACCACTATGAGAACTGCCCCGAGTACAAAAGGATAACAGACGGTCTAGGCGCAAAGCTTTCCGAGATAAAAAGCTATTACGACATACCGTTCCTGCCCGTAAGGCTTTTTAAGGAGTACGAGCTGCGCAGCGTTCCTGCGGAGCAGGTGATAAAGACCATGACGTCCTCGGGGACTACGGGGCAGCGGGTGTCTAAAATATACCTCGACAGGGAAACCTCGGCGAATCAGACGAAAACGCTCACAAGGATAGTTAATTCCTTTATCGGCAATTCGCGCCTGCCCATGATAATCCTCGATACATCGGCGCTTGTAAAGAACCGCGCAATGTTCTCCGCGCGCGGCGCGGGGATACTGGGCTTTCAGATGTTCGGGCGGGACAAGATATACGCCCTTGACGAAAATATGCGGCTCGACGTGCAGGGGCTGCGCGCCTTTCTTGAAAAGCACGCGGGCGAGGACCTGTTCCTGTTCGGGTTTACGTTTATGATATGGCAGCACTTTTACGAGGAGCTGAAAAAAAGCGGGATAACGCTCGACCTGTCGCGCGGAACGCTTATACACGGCGGCGGGTGGAAGAAGCTTGCGGACCGCAAAGTATCCCCCGAGGAATTTAAGGCGGCGCTTAAGGACGTATGCGGCATAACCCGCGTGTACGACTACTACGGCATGGTGGAGCAGACCGGCACTATTTACATGGAATGCGAATGCGGCCGCCTGCACGCAAGCATTTTTTCAGACGTAATAACGCGCCGCGCTTCGGATTTTTCGGTATGTGAAAAGGGCGAAAAGGGGCTTATCGAGGTGGTGTCCGCGCTTGCGCGCTCCTACCCGGGTCACGCGCTTCTTACCGAGGACGAGGGCGTGATACTGGGCGAGGACGACTGCCCGTGCGGCAGAAAGGGCAAATATTTCTCGGTAACGGGCAGAATAAAGAACGCCGAAATAAGGGGGTGCAGCGATACCTATGCAGCTAAATTCAAGTGAAGTGCAGACCCTGTGCGGCAGCTGCGCCTTTGAGGATATGCCGGGGCTTAAAAAGCTGCGCCCGTTCGACGATATCGTGTGCGGCTTTCTCGCGGACCTTTCCGCGCAGATAATGAAATGCCCCGAGGCGCGGCAGTATCCCGACGTGGTTACGTTCGGATTCTTCTGTCGGCGCGGCAATATAGGCAGGCTGCGCGGGGAGTACTCCGCCGCTGCAGAAAACAGGCTCGGCAGGGGGCTGTCGTTCCACATAGCGCCCTCTAACGTGCCGATAAACTTCGCCTACAGCCTTGCGGCGGCTCTCCTTGCGGGCAGCGCCTGCATAGTGCGCGCTTCGGCAAAGCCGTTCAGGCAGGTGGAGCTTGTGTGCGAATGCATAGCCGATACCGCCCGCGCCGAAAAATACGCGGAAATAGCAAAATATATAAGCGTTGTAAGATACCCGCACAGCAGGGAGATAAACGATTTCTTTTCTTCTCTCGCGGACGTGCGGGTAATATGGGGCGGCGACGCCACGATAGAGGAGCTGCGGCGCTCACCGCTGCCGCCGCGCGCGGTGGAGATTGCCTTTGCGGACAGGTACTCGCTTGCTGTAATAAGCGCGCAGGCGGTGCTTGCAGCGGAGGATATGGAAGCGCTGGCGCGCGATTTTTACAACGACACCTACCTTTACGACCAGAACGCCTGCTCCTCGCCGCGGCTGATATACTGGCTTGGCAATAAGGCGGACGCCGCGCAGGCAAAGGAGCGGTTCTGGGAAGCGGTAAGCCGCTTTGCAGCCCCGAAATATAAGGTTGAACCCGTTATCGCCGTGGACAAATACACCGCCGCCTGCCGCATGGCTATAGACTTCGGCGCGGACATAAGACCGCACGGAAACCTTATAAGCAGGATAGCCGTAAACGCGCTTGACGCGCAGTTCCCCGACTACCGCTGCGCGGGCGGCAGTTTTATTGAGTTTTGCAGCGAGAACCTTGAAGCGCTTAAGGGCGTTGTTACGCGCAAGTACCAGACGCTCGCGTATTACGGCGTTGAAAGTCAGGCGCTTGCAGAGTTTGTTATAAACGGCGGATTATGCGGCATAGACCGCATTGTGCCGATAGGAAAAACGGCGGATTTCTCCCTTACGTGGGACGGATACGACCTTATATTGCAAATGTCGAGAAAGCTCGGCTTATGAAAAAACTTTGGAGGAAAAAACCATGACGGATACCGAAATTTACAACAACGCTTTCAAAGAGGCGTTCGGCGTTGAGGACGCCGAGCTTGCAGGGCTTGCGTACCAGTCCATACCCGCGTGGGACAGCGTGGGGCATATGAACCTTATCTCCCTGCTTGAGGACGCATACGGCATTATGATGGACACCGACGACATCATAGACTTCAACTCCTACGAAAAGGGCAAGGAAATACTCGCAAGGTACGGCAGGAATTTCTGAGCAAAGCCATGCGCATATCAATTCATAATTCATAATGCGTAATGCGTAATTATATCCGACTAAATCTGAACCCGCCTGATATAAGCGTGGAACGAATTTAAGGAGAATAATTACGAATTACGAATTACGCATTACGCATTAAAAAAGGTGGTGTTTATCTTGAAAAAGCTGCTTAGCTTCGTAATCCCGTGCTACCGCAGCGAGCTTACCATTGAAAAGGTGCTTGCAGAAATAGAAAGCACCGCCGCGCAGCGAAAGGAAAGCTACGACTACGAGGTGATATGCGTAAACGACGGCTCGCCCGACAACGTGCTTGCGGTGCTGCAAAGGGCGGCTGCCGCGGACAAAAGGGTAAAGGTCGTTGATTTTTCAAGAAATATGGGCAAGCACTCCGCGCTTATGGCGGGCTTTGCGTACTGCAGCGGGGACTACATTGTAACGGTGGACGACGACTATCAATGCCCCGTGTACGAGCTGTGGAAGCTTATGGAAAAGGTGGAGAGCGGCTCGTGCGACTACGCCACGGCGAAATACAGGGAGAAGAAGCAGTCGGCGTTCAAGAATTTCGGCAGCAACATAAACCTTGCAATGTCGCATATACTGCTGGGCAAGCCACGGAATCTGAGGTTTGAGAACTTTGCCGTGATGAAGCGCTTTGTTATGGACGAAATAATAAAATACGACAAGCCCTACCCCTATATAGAGGGGCTTGTGTGGCGCGTTACCCACAGCATAGAAATGGTGGAGATGGAGGAGCGCGAAAGGGGCGACGACAAGCCTACGGGGTTCACGTTCAGCAAGTCGCTGTCGCTGTGGCTCAACGGGTTTACCGCGTTTTCGGTAAAGCCGCTGCGCGTGTCCACTATACTCGGCTTTCTGCTCGCGGCGGGCGGGTTTATCGTGGGGCTTATCATGATAATACGAAAGCTCATAAACCCCGCTATCGCGGCGGGATATACGTCGCTTATCGCGGTGCAGCTGTTTATCGGCGGCATGATAATGGTAATACTGGGGCTTATCGGCGAATATATCGGGCGCATATACATATGCCTTAACAACACCCCGCAGTATATCGTAAGAAGCACAATAAATATCGACAAGGACAAACACGCACATGAAAATAACTGACGCGTTCTGGGAAAAGAGAAACCTCGGCGTGGATACGGTGGAGTTCACCATTGAGGATGGCGATACCGAGGACGAGATAATACGGACGATACGGCAAAACGAAAAGGGCTATAACGTAGTTAAGCTGCCCGCTTCCATGGCTAAGCTTAGCTTCACCCTGCACGGGCTTGGTTACGCGTATGTGGAGTGCGTGTGCCATCTTGTCCACGACCTTAAAAACGTGAATTACACCCCCATGCAGAAAAGGCTTACCGAAAGCGTTACCTACGAGCTTATGGACGATGGCGATTACGGCGAGCTTTTCTCAGAGATAAGAAAGGGAATGTTCCGCACGGACAGGGTAGCGCTGGACCCCGCGTTCGGCGTACGCGCGGCGAACGAGAGATACGTAAACTGGATAAAGGACGAAGCGGCGCGCGGCACGGACGTTTACAAAATGCTCTACAAGGGCGGCGCTATAGGCTTCTTCGCCTTTAAGCAAACCGAGCCGGACGTGTATTTTCCCTTTCTCGTGGGACTCTACGAGAAATACAGCCGCAGCGGCCTTGGGATAAACGTTACCGCAAAGTCCCTTGAAGAAGCGCTAAGGAGAAACGCGAAGCGGCTTTCCACCTACATCTCCATGAACAACAAAGCGCCGCTTTGTCAGGCGCTTGGTATGGGCTATACGATAAACGGCATAAGCTCCGTGTTCGTAAAGCACAGCGGCGATTACGGGGGGACGGTATGCTGACGGGAAAAACAGCCGTGATAACAGGCGCGGCAGGCGGTATCGGGGCGGCGTGTACAAGGCTCTTTTGCGAAAACCACGCCGAGGTTTACGCCCTTGTGCATAAAAACGGGGACGATTTCGCGGAATATATGGCGCGGCAGCTGCCGAACGCGCAGCTTCGCGTTATCGAAGCCGACATAGGCAGCGAGGAGAGCGTAAAGGCGGCGGTAAAAACGCTTGCGCAAAACGCAAAAACGGTAGACATACTCGTGAATAACGCGGGCGTTGTCCCACAAAGCACGGCGTTCCAGATGACGTCCCCCGAAAAGATACGGCAGGTTTTCGAGGTAAACTTTCTCGGGCAGACCGTTCTCACGCAGTATATTTCAAGGCTTATGGCGCGCAGGAAAAGCGGCAGCATAGTAAACGTGGCTTCCGTAGCCGCCCTTGACGGCGCTCCGGGTAACTACGAGTACTGCTGCAGCAAGGCGGCGCTCGCGGGGGCGACAAAGGCGCTTGCGTACGAGCTTGGCAGGGCGGGCATAAGGGTAAACGCGGTAGCCCCGGGGATAACCCGCACAAAAATGATAAGCGGTATGAGCGCGGGGCTTCGCGAAAGCACGCTTGCCCGCTGCATAATGGGGCGCGAAGCCGACCCCGCGGAGATAGCAAACGCCGTGATGTTCCTTGCCTCGGATATGGCAAGCTACGTTACGGGGCAGGTGCTGAGAGTTGACGGAGGAATGCTGTGATGGCTGACATGGCTGTTGTGGAAAAATGCGCGAGGGCGGCGCGGCAGATGCGCATAGATTCGCTTCGAGCCGCGTACGGTGCGGGCAGAAACGGCGCGCATATCGGCGGCACGCTTTCTATGATAGAGATAATGGCGGCGCTTTATCTCGGCGTTATGAACATAAATAAGGATATGCTTACCGACCCCGCGCGCGACCGCTTTATACTAAGCAAGGGACACGGCGTACTCGCGCAGTACGCCGCCCTGAAGCAAATAGGAGTTCTTTCCGACGAGGAGCTGATGACGTTCAAGCACTCGGGGACGCGCCTTTTCGCGCACCCGTCGCGAAACGCCGATATCGGGATAGAGTTTTCCTCGGGCAGCTTGGGGCAGGGGATATCGCTTGCGGTGGGCGTTGCGCTCGCGCTTAAGAGAAAGGGGCTTGCCGCAAGGGTGTACGTTCTTCTGGGCGACGGAGAGTGCGACGAGGGCTCTGTATGGGAAGCGGTAGCGTCCGCTGCGCACTATAAGCTCGATAACCTTGTGATAATAGTAGACAAGAACCGCCTGCAGTACGACGGCAATACAGAAGACGTACTGTCTATGGAGAGCCTTTCGGACAAGTTCAGGGCGTTCGGCGCGGACGTAACCGACGTTGACGGCCACGACACAGCGGCGCTTCTCGGCGCGCTTTCCCATAAGAGCGAAAGGCCGTACGCCGTTATCGCGCGCACCGTAAAGGGCAAGGGCGTTTCGTTTATGGAAAACAACCCCCTGTGGCATAACGGCAGGCTTACGGACGAGCAGTTCAGGCAGGCTATGGAAGAATCGGAGAGAGCTTAATGGACATTTTCACACCCGCAAATATCCGTATGTGGCAAAGATTAGGCACGTGCGGCGCTTACGGCGCGGCAATGTGCTTTCTTGCCGAGCGCTATGACAATATAGCCGCCGTGACGGCCGATTTGTGCTATTACTCGGGGCTTGACAGATTCAGGAAGAACTACCCCGAGCGCTTTTATAACGTGGGCATTGCCGAGCAGAATATGCTGGGCGTAGCTGCGGGTCTTGCAAGCGAGGGCTTCAACGTGTTCGCTTCCACCTACGCTACGTTCGCCGCCGCGAGAATACTGGACGCGGTGCGCGTAAACATGGGCTATATGAAGCTGCCCGTAAGGCTCGTGGGGCTTACCGCGGGGCTTAGCGTCGGGATACTTGGCGCAACGCACATGGCAAACGAGGACGTTGCGGCGATTCGCGCGATACCGAATATCATAGTGCTTTCCCCCGCGGATACCACGGAAACCGTAAAGGCGGCGCTTGCCGCGGCCGAAACGGAACAGCCCGTGTACATAAGGCTCGGCGGCGTTATGGGTTCGCCCCTTGTTTATAAAGAGGATTACGATTTTACTATCGGTAAGGGCATTATCCTGCGCGAGGGGCGCGACGTATCCATTATTGCCGCGGGTACTATGGCGGCGCACGCCCTTAAGGCGGCGGAGCTGCTGCAAAACGACGGCGTTTCCGCCCGAGTTGTGGATATGCACACCATAAAGCCGCTTGACGGCGCGCTTGTAAGAGAGTGCCTTGACTGCAGGCTGCTTGTAACCGTAGAAGAACACAGCGTAATAGGCGGCCTTGGCGCTGCCGTAGCGGAAGAAACGGCGCTGTGCGCCCATAGACCCCCTCACCTGCTTATAGGCATTGCCGACGCATACCCCCACGCCGACGATTACAGCGCCCTGCTTGAAGCGAACGGGCTTACAGCGCCGCAGATTTACGCGCGGATAAAAGCGGAGCTTGAAAGACTATGACGGCTTTCAGAAGATACGTGTTTGCTTACGCCGAGAGCAATATGTACGTTTTTTGCGAGAACGAAAGCGCGCTTGTGATAGACCCGAACGTTTCAGAGGAAGCGCTTGCGTACCTTAAGGAGAATAACGTGCGCGAAATAACCGTGCTGTTAACGCACGAGCATTACGACCACACATCGGGGCTTACGTGGCTTATGCAGCATTTTAATGGGAACGTTGTGTGCCACGAGGAAACGGCGGATTCCCTGCGAAACGGCAGGAATAACCGCCCCATTATAATAGCTTCCAACAGGATGGATAAAATGTCAGCTAGCGATATAAAAGAACTGGTTAAAACTCTGCCGCATGGTTATCGCTATGACGCGGACATTTCATTTACTGATGAATATTGCTTTTCATGGGAAGGGCATGACATACGCATGGTATCATGTAAGGGACACTCAAAGGGAAGCTGCTGCATAGAGCTTGGCGGCGTTATAGCCACGGGAGATTCCCTGATACGCGATACGCCCGTGATAACGCGCTTTCGCGGGGGCAGCGAAAAGGACTACACGGCGGTAACGCTGCCGTACCTTAAGCAAATAGACGGGGATACGCTGATTCTCCCGGGACACGGAGAGCCGTTTTTTATGAAAGAGGAGCGTGGGCTGTACGAAGAAGATTAAGACGTTTTTGTTCCTGCACCTTATAATATTCATATATTCCGCCTGCAGCGTGCTTTCAAAAAGCGCCGCGCAGCAGCCGTTCCTTTCCCCAAAGTTTATACTGCTGTACGGCGGCATGATTCTCGTTCTCGGCGTGTACGCGGTGCTGTGGCAGCAGGTGCTTAAAAAAATGCAGCTAAACGTCGCCTACGCAAACAAGGCGGTCGCAATAATATGGGGTATGCTGTGGGGCGTTTTATTCTTTAACGAAACGCTATCGGCGCAGAATGTAATAGGCGCGGCATTAGTCCTTTTCGGGGTGGTGCTTATGGCGGCGGACGAGGATAAGAAGCATGAGTGAGCTTGTAATATATTCCGCAATAATGCTGGGGAGCGTTTTAATCTCCTCTGTTTCGCAGATATTGCTTAAAAAGAGCGCGCAGAAAGAGTACCCCTCAAAGCTTCGCGAGTACTTAAATCCCCTTGTAATAACCGCGTACGCCCTGTTCTTCGGCTCAACGCTTATAACCATGTACGCGCTTAAGGTAGTGCCGCTCTCGCTGTCCCCGATACTCGAATCCGCAGGCTACATCTTCGTAGCCGTACTCAGTCTGCTGTTCCTGAAAGAAAAAATGACCAAAAAGCAGCTTATCGGCACGGGGTTTATTATCGCGGGAGTTATCGTGTGCCTTGTTTAATGCGTAATGCGTAATTCGTAATTCGTAATTTTTTCCTATAAATTACGCGCCATGCTTATTGCAAGCGTGGCGCGTTTTTATTATGAATAATTACGCATTACGCATTACGAATTACGAATTTTTACAGTAACTCTCCGCCGCGCCTTGACAAACTCTCTCAAAGCGGGTAAAATATATGTATACCTTGCGAATACCGACGGCGAACGCGCCGCCTGATGTGGGAGGAAGCATGAAGGGAATAATTCTTGCGGGGGGCAGGGGAACGCGCCTGTACCCGAGTACCATAGCCGTGTCAAAGCAGCTGCTGCCGATATACGACAAGCCGCTGATATACTACCCGCTGTCCGTGCTGCTGCTTGCAGGGATACGCGAGGTGCTTGTCATCTCCACGCCTGAGGACGCGCCGAATTACGAAAAGCTGCTCGGCGACGGCTCAAGGCTTGGCATACGGCTTGAATACCGCGTGCAGCAGCAGCCGCGCGGCCTTGCAGAGGCGTTTATCATAGGCGAGGACTTTATCGGCGGCGACTGCGTGTGCCTTGTGCTTGGCGACAACGTGTTCTACGGGCAGGGCTTCAGCTCGTACCTTAAAAGGGCTATGGAGCAGACCGAAAGGGGCGGCGCTACTATCTTCGGCTACCCCGTGGCGAACCCGCGCGAGTTCGGCGTGGTAGAGTTCGACGAAAGCGGCAGGGTGATTTCCATAGAGGAAAAGCCCGCCAAGCCAAAGTCGGACTACGCCGTGCCGGGGCTTTACTTCTACGACAACAGCGTTGCGGGCATTGCAAAGAACGTTTCCCCCTCGGCGCGCGGCGAGATAGAGATTACCGCGGTGAACAACGCCTACCTTGAACGCGGCGCGCTTAACGTAACGCTTATGGGGCGTGGCATGGCGTGGCTCGATACGGGTTCGCCAAAGGGTATGCTTAAGGCTGCCGAGTTTGTGCAGACCGTGCAGGATATGCAGGGCTTTTACGTGTCGTGCATAGAAGAAGTGGCGTGGCGGCAGGGCTTTATTACAACCGCGCAGCTTCACAGGCTGGGCGAGGAGCTTAAGGCCACCGCCTACGGCAGGTACATAATGTCGCTTTCGGAGAATACGCTATGAAAATAATAGTAACGGGCGGCGCGGGGTTTATCGGCGGTAACTTCGTGCATTATATGCTCAAAACCCACCCCGACTACCGCATAATATGCCTTGACTGCCTTACATACGCGGGCAATATGGAAACGTTAGCGCCCGTAATGGACAACCCCCATTTCCGCTTTTGCAGGGTGAACATAATTGACCGCGACGCGGTTTTCCGCGTGTTTGAGGAGGAGCGCCCCGATATCGTCGTAAACTTCGCGGCGGAGAGCCACGTGGACCGCTCCATTGAAGACCCCGAGGTGTTCCTTAACACGAACATAATGGGCACGCAGACCATGATGGACGCGTGCCGCAGGTACGGTATCGCGCGCTATCATCAGGTGTCTACCGACGAGGTTTACGGCGACCTGCCGCTCGACCGCCCCGACCTGTTTTTTACAGAGCAAACGCCGATACGCGCAAGCTCGCCGTATTCCGCCTCAAAGGCGGGCGCGGACCTGCTTGTGCAGGCGTATCACAGAACGTTCGGGCTGCCCGTTACGATATCGCGCTGCTCTAATAACTACGGGCCGTACCACTTCCCCGAAAAGCTCATTCCCCTTATGATAACCAACGCCCTTAACGACAAGCCGCTGCCCGTTTACGGCGAGGGGCTTAACGTGCGCGACTGGCTGTATGTAGAAGACCACTGCCGCGCCATAGACCTTATAATCCACAGCGGCGCTGTGGGCGAGGTGTACAACATAGGCGGCCATAACGAAATGCGCAACATAGACATAGTAAAGCTCATATGCGGGGCGCTCGGCAAGCCCGAGAGCCTTATAACCCACGTTGCGGACCGCAAGGGTCACGATATGCGCTACGCCATAGACCCCGCCAAAATACACCGCGAGCTTGGCTGGCTGCCCCAAACAAAATTCGCGGACGGTTTGCAGAAAACCATTCGCTGGTATCTGGACAACCGCGGTTGGTGGGAGCGTATAATCAGCGGGGAGTACAAAAAGCAGTTGACAGTTAATAATGTATAAGTTAATAGTTTTGTTTGAAGCGGTATTGCACCTGCGCGGTGCTTTACCGCTTTTACATTTGAATCTCGCTGTGTACCGCATTACGTATTACGAATTAAAAGCAAAAAGCCGCCCATCTCGGACGGCTTTTGCTGGCACCCCTTGTAGGAATCGAACCTACAACTGCCCCTTAGGAGGGGGCTGTTATATCCATTTAACTAAAGAGGCATATCACAAAGAGTATTATAGCATTTTTCGGGCGGGTTTTCAAGTCCCTGCAAAGCATTTTGTTTGTTTTTCACAAAAATTATGCGGAAATTTTGTCGCACGAAAGCTTCCAGCCGTCCGCAGCCATTATTTTTTAGCTTTTCCAAAAGTATTTTTGCGAACTTTTTGCGAAAATAATAACTGTGAGCTAATTTGCCTAAAAGCCTTAAACGTGCATGAAAACTGGCTTCGCGAGGGTAAAAAATGGCGAGTTAGGCGAAGGTGTTTAATTTGAATAAAAAATCCTCGAAGATTTATACAAATTGCACATTGACTTGAAGCGTGCAAAAATGTTATAGTACTATACAAGGGTAGTTATGTCCATGGGGCGTACTATCTTCGCAAAGGGAATTTTTACCTGTGCGAATATGCGCAGTAAAGATTTTATGATTTTAAGGAGGATTTTTATTATGAAACTCGCAAAGATTCTTTCCGCTGCGGCTGCTGTGTCCGCTGCTGCTGTAATGGCTTGCTCCGCAAGCGCAGAGCTCGCTATCCCCGAGGGTGCTGCAAGCAACCTTTCCGCTGCCGCTGGCATGTGGATGATTAAGCTGTACTGCCCGTCCGAGAACATCGACCTTGGTCTTGACATCACTAACATCGGCAAGGTAGTATTCACCATCAGCGCAGCTGAGCCCGAGTGGTTCGAGGGCAACACCGGCGGCGGCGTTATTCTGTCCTGCGGTCCTACATCTGTAACTCCCGCTGACCACAACTGGGTATCTTCCAACTGGTGGGGCGTTGAGGACGAGGACAAGGATATCCACACCGTAAACGCAGAAGAAGCTATCCAGAGCGTTAAGGTTGGCGACTACACCTACCAGATTATCGCTAACGTTGACGACAGCAACTGCATCTACGGCGAAATCCTTGATTCCGCTGACGGCTACGCTCAGATAGCTCTGCAGGAGTGGGGCAGCGATATGTCCGTAATCGCAGTTGATTCTCTCGAGCTGTTCGACAAGGACGGCAACTCCATGGCTAAGTTCGACGACAAGGGCAACCTCGTTGACGCTGCTGCCGATACAACTCCCGCTGACACCACTCCCGCTGATACTACTGCTCCCGCTGACACCGCTACAACTACTCCCGCTGCTGACAAGGGTTCTCCCGACACCGGCGTTGAGGGTATCGCAGCGGTTGCAGGCCTTGCAGCAGTTGCAGCTGGCGCTGTAGTTCTTACCAGAAAGAGAAAGTAATTTCTCTCGACATAACATTTTGGAGGATTATTTCATGAAGATTTCTAAGCTTCTTTCTGTAGCTGCGGCTGCTGCGGTATGCGCTACCGTTGCCGTTTCCGCAAGCGCTACGCTTAGCGTGGTTGATTCCACAGGTATTTTCAAGAGCGCTACAGGCTCGTGGATGCCCGTTCTTTTCTCCGACGGAACGTTTGATTCCACCGAGAAGGACGTTGTTGACTGCGGCTTTGACTGCCGTAAGATAGCTTCCGTTGAGGTTACCTTTACCCCCACCGAACCCGAGTGGTGGGAGGGCGAAGTTGGCGGCGCTATCGTTCTTTCCAACAAGAGCGCTGACGATTCCAGCCACAACTGGAACGGCAAGGAGTTCTGGGGCGTTCTCGACGAGGACCTCGGCATTGAAACGCTCTCCACGGACAAGGCTTGCCAGGCTGTAAAGACCGGCGACCTCCAGTACACCGTTACAATGCCTGTTGACGACACCAACAGCGTTGTTGACAACTATTCTCTCGTACAGATTGCTTTCCAGGAGTGGAGCGGCGGTATGTCCGACATCACCGTTCTTGGCATGAACGTTAAGGACGCTGACGGCAATATGCTCATTTCCTACGACGCAAACGGCAACATCACCTACAATGTAGCTGACGCTGCTGAGCCCCCCGTTGCAGACGAGCCTGTTGAGACCCCCGTTGACGACGGCAACGGCGACGCTGCTGTTGTTACGACTCCCGACAAGGGTTCGCCCGACACCGGTATTGAGAGCGTTGCTGCCGTTGCAGGCGTAGCTGTTGTAGCTGCGGGCGCGGTTGCTCTTTCCAGAAAGAGAAAGTAATCCCCGAATTTATGCGGTTTTCACCCGCAGGAAAAAATTTTTTCGCGCGGGTGAAACTTTCCGCATTTGCACGTTGACTACGGTTATGCAGACGGAAAAATCGGAAATATACGTTTTTTGAAAAAATTTTTGAAAAACGTGAAACTTTTTGTTCTGACCGTTTGACTACCCGAGTGAACGGATGAAAACCGTTTATCACATCCGAGTGCCCGATAACTCAGAGATGTTATAAAAAACAAATTTAGGAGGACTATTATGTTAAGAAGAAGAATTCTTGCATCTGCTATGGCTTCTGTAATGGCAATTGGCTCTGTTGCAGTAGTTGCTAGTGCAGATGAGACCGCTACCGCGGTAAAGAACGTAAAGACCAAGGCTGACCTTGAGGCATACGTTAAGAGCTTTGA
This sequence comes from uncultured Oscillospiraceae bacterium, assembly GCA_934462925.1. Lineage (GTDB taxonomy): Bacteria > Bacillota > Clostridia > Oscillospirales > Ruminococcaceae > CAG-115. Next base: position 54,034 of record CAKSIT010000004.1, read on the forward strand.
TTCTTTCCGTGAGAACGAGCTGTACGATTACGGTTCTATCTCCGGTGAGAACTTCCTTTCCGCTCTTGAGTACGCTGATAACGTACTTGCTGACGCTGAGTCCAATGCAGACGACTACACCTCTGCATACGCTATGATTGAGGCTGTACGCAACAAGCTCGTTATCTACACCGCTGAGCAGCTTTCCACCCTTATCGACAAGTGCAAGAAGGCATACGAGAGCGACAACATCTACAACGATGAGCTCGGCGACGCTATCTACGACGCTGACACCTTCGATACCTTCGAGAACGCATACGAAGAGGCTGAGAGCGTTCTGGATTCTGCTGACTCCAGACTCATCACCGACGCTTACGAGAAGCTTGACGCTGCATACAATGGCCTCAAGAAGCTCGACACCGTATCCAAGGCTCAGTTCAGAGCTGCTCTGAAGGACTACGAGACCGCTCTTAAGAAGGAGTTCGCTTACGACTCTTGGAGAGTTGGTACTATCGAAGGCTCTAACAGCGCTGACTTCGGCTGGGGCTTCTGGGCATATGATGGCGAGACCGTAGCTTACGGCACTCTTTATGAGCACGTTGTATCCCTTAAGAAGGATATCAGCGACGCTTACGCAGAGCTTGATGAAATCAAGGCTCTCAGCGTTACCTCTCAGGTAAACCTTGTTGACGCTTACATGGCTTGCAAGAAGGCTACCGCAGTTCTTAACGGCTTTAAGGCTGACGATACCAACAAGGCAACAAAGGCTAATGTAAAGTCCCTGCTTAACCAGTATCACGGCAGACTTGTACACGACTACGCTACATCAACTGCTGTAGACCTTTACGACGCAGTTGTTAATGCTGTAACAACCGCTGGCGGCAAGGTTGAGGTAAGACAGGAAGTTAACGCATACAGCAACGATATGTTCGATTCTGCTGTTGTAGCTGACCCGTGGTACACAACCGGCGCTGACTTTACTGCTGACCCCAACGGCGGCGCATGGAAGGCAACCACTTACAAGCTCATTTCTGCTGAGATTAGCGTAAAGGCTAATACTGCTTACTACATTCCGCTGAACGCCCTGGGTTACTGGGACGGCAGCGCTATCGAGACCACTAAGCCCACCGGCAGCAAGAAGTACAAGACTGTTTCCAAGAAGGCTACTATCGACCTGACTGAATACATCAATGTTACTGCTGCTGAGGTTGCTCTGTGGCAGACCGAGTCCGCAACTGACAACCACCTCATCAACAACGTACTCGACGGCGATGCACCTTTCACCAAGGTAAACGCTGCTGATCACAACTATGCTGGTGAGTGGTTCAACGGCGCAGCAATCGGTTGGGGCAACACCGCAATCGGTTCTTACGGCGCAATCGCAGGCGCAGCACAGTCTATGGACGGTCACTACACCAACTCCTCCGATGAGACTGTAGCTACCTACGCTGACCTTCTCACGGCAATGGAGCTTGCAGATATCTATCTGAGCGGCGACAAGGCAATCATCAACGGCAATGCGCTGATTGAGGATGTTGATACTATCGACGCTATCTCTACCGGTACTGCAAAGGGTTCTTCCGCTGAGTGGAATCTGGTTTACAGATACCTCAAGTACGCTCTTGCTGATAAGTACGACGCTTCCTACGGTACTCACACCAAGGCTGAGGTTGTTGAGCTTATCGACAAGTGCTACGAGCTGGCTGACCTTACCGGTGACGCTGCTCTGTTCAGCTACAACCACAATGCGCTTGTAGCTGCTCGTCAGAAGGCAATTGACTGGGTAAAGGCTGCTAACAAGATTAAGACCTACAAGGACAACGTTACACCTGCTGCTTACGGCACAGGCTCTGAGGTTGCTACCAAGGTTTACGATGACCTGAAGGGCGCTTACGACAAGCTCGAGAATGACTACAACGCATTCAAGTACAGCTTCGGTGAGATTTACGACTATATCGCAAAGGTTTCTGACATGATTGATTCCGGCGATATCGACGGCAACGAGGCAGTTACTACTGCGCTTGAGAACACCGCTTACTACCTCTCCGTAGTTAAGTCTCTTGATGACGACCTGTCCGGTTCTCAGAGCCTTGACAACGACGCATTCACGTCCGACCGTTACTTCCAGAGCTTCAACCGTTGCTACACCAAGGGCGACAACGAGTACGAGCTTGCTACTGAGCCGAGCGGCGACAAGATTAAGATCCTGAAGTCTTCTGCTTCTGCTGCTTCTAAGTCTCATGCTGACCTCGCAAATGCTTACGAGGCTCTGATGGCTGCTGTTAAGGCACAGACCGAAGTTACCTACGCTGTAGGCGACGTTAACCACGACGGTAAGGTTGACATTGCAGACGCTTCTCTCGTTCTGAAGTATGCGTTCAATGTTCTTCCTGAGGGTACTGAGTTCGACGTAGCTCTCGCTGACTACGACACCGTTGGCGGCAAGGGCGACATCGCAGACGCTTCTGCAATCCTGAAGGCTGCATTCAAGGTTTAATTGACCGAATCTCTAATCTAAGTTGATATCTCCCCGAGCGGGGCGAAAGCCCCGCGACGGGATATATTCAATAAAAGAAAAAATCATGGAGGAAAAGTATATGAAGAAGATTTTATCTCTTGGCACTGCTGCTGCAGTTCTGTCTCTGACAGCTGTTGCTGCATCTGCTGCAATTGCACCTGTTATTTCTGACACTGCTGTAGCTGGCGACCAGGTCGTTGTTGACGTTGTTGCTAATGAGTACACGTCCGATATCGTTGATATCACCATCAAGGCTTCCGAAAACCTCAAGCTTGCTGAATATTCCGTAACCTCTGCTGGTATGCCTATATTCAACGAGGCTGAGATGCACTTCGGCTGGATTAGCGCTACCGGCGCTCCCGCTGATGGCGAGGTTCTTCTGACCCTCGTATTCGACGTTGAGGCTGCTGCCGGCGAAGAAGTTTCTGTAGAGCTCGTTCCTACCGAGGGTTACACCGAGGGCGTTGACGCTGCTCCTGTTACTGTAACTGTTGTTGACGGCGAGAGCACCGATGTTCCCGACACCAGCACAGACACCGAGCCCAGCACTGAGTCTACTGTTGACACTGTAGTTACCACTACTGAGCCTGTTTCTTCTACCGAGACCGAGACCGAGACCAAGACTGATGTTCCTCCGACCGGTATCGCACTCGCAGTTGTTCCTGCTCTCGTAGCTGGCGCTGCTGTAGTAGCTGCTAAGAAGAGAAAGTAATTCAGATTTTCTGAGTTGATTCTTCGATTTGGCATTTGCTGAATAAGACGAGCCGCCTCGATTTTCGGGGCGGCTTTGTTGTTGGCGCGGGTGGATTTGCTTAGTGGTGCGGGAGGCTATGTTGTCGGCACGCGCGGCATTATTGTCGGTGTGTGGCTTGCGGCGGGTGGCTGAAATGGGCGCGTAAGTTGTACCCGCACCCCCAGACGCGTTCACCCAAAATCTTGTTGTTGTGAACAATACACGCAGGCACAATTTGTTGTATATGCACACCTTTTTGGCGTTTATGACTAAAAATTCCGACAAAATTTCGTTAAACATGACGAAGAAAAGATTAAATTAAGTAAACGCGGTAATTTTACTTATTTTTTGCACGGAACTGGCAAAGCACATCACTACATCTAGTTGAAAAAAGACGAAAATACGCGAATAACCACTAAATATAGATTTACCATATTATCCCGCTGATAATGTGGTATTTTTTGTGCCGTCGGCGCATTTAGATAAAGTGCATAAAAAAATTAAATCTAGTTGACATTGAGGTGTAAATTTGCTATAATTATAGAGTGGTATATGATAGACAAGTTGTGCGTCTGTGACGGATAGGTGTGCATTTGCAAGGGATTTTTGCGCATTGCATTGCCGCAGAGCATGATTTTCCGTGAAAACGGCAGGGGACAGAGTTCTTGGGGAAGCTGATGGAAAGTATAATTGAAGCGAAAAATGTCTGCATGGACTTCAAAATCGGCGATGGGAGCGTGGTTCACGCCCTGCGCGGCATAAACCTGCAGATTCGCCCCAACAGGCTCTCGGTTCTGCGCGGAAGAAGCGGCTCGGGAAAAACAACGCTCATAAACATACTGGGTGCGCTCGACAGACCAACCTCGGGCGAGGTTTTTTTCATGGGGCAGGAAAACGATATTACGAAGCTTTCCGACGGCGCGCGCGACAGGCTGCGGCGGTTGGATATGGCGTTCGTGTTCCAGTCTGTGGCGCTTATTTCGACGATGACAGCGTTTGAGAACGTCGAGTTTGCGCTGAGGCTCACAAAACTGCCTTATAAAGAACGTGTTGAGCGCGCGCGGCAGAGCTTAGTAGAGGTCGGGCTCGAAAAGCGAATGAACCACCGCCCCGGCGAGATGTCAGGCGGCGAGCAGCAGCGCGTTGCGATTGCGAGGGCTATATCACATTCACCAAAGATTATTTTTGCCGACGAGCCGACCGCCGAGCTTGACAGCCCGACAGGGTTCGCGGTGATGAACCTTTTCAGAGAGCTTGTGCGTAAGAACGACCTGACGATAGTCATGACAACGCACGATACGTCCATGATGGAACTCGCTGATATCGTTTACACGCTAGAGGACGGCGTTATCGGCGACGTGAAGACAAACGAGGATATGGAGGGTGACAATGCCTAAAAGGGTGATGCTCGCCCCGCCCGAGAATGTAATGGTGCAGGCGGAAAACCTCGTGAAAATCTACAAATCCTCCGACGTTGAGGTTATGGCGCTCCAAGGGCTGGACCTTACCGTTGAACGGGGAGAGCTGATGGGAATAGTCGGGGCAAGCGGCAGCGGCAAGTCAACGCTGCTTAATATGCTCGGCGGGCTTGACAAGCCCTCGGCGGGAAGCCTTTTCATAGACGGAAAGGATATGCTGAAGTTCTCAGAGGCGGACCTTATAGAATACAAGCGCAAAACGGTCGGGTTTGTGTGGCAGAACAACGCGCGTAACCTCATACCGTACCTCACCGCGCAGCAGAATGTCGAAATGCCAATGCTCCTTTCGGGTTTCCGCGGAAGGCAGCAGAGAGCGGGCGAACTGCTGGACATGGTGGGGCTTTCCGCGCGTAAAAACAGCAGGCTGGACCAGATGTCGGGCGGAGAGCAGCAGCGCGTGGCAATTGCCATAGCGCTTGCGAACAACCCGAAGCTGCTGCTTGCAGACGAGCCTACGGGTTCGGTGGACACGGCTACGTCGAAGCTTATTCTCGACGTATTCCGCGAATTGAACAGGGTCATGGGAGTGACGATAATAATCGTTACTCATGATACAAAGCTATCGAAGCAAATCGACAGAGTTGTCGCCATAAGGGACGGCAAGACCTCTACAGAAATGCTGAGAAAGACCGCGCAGCTGCGCTCCTTTGGCGAGCTGTCCGAGCAGGCTGAGGCCGAAGCCGCCCACGAGGAGGTTTCGGTGCTTGACAGGGCAGGGCGCTTGCAGATTCCTAAGGAATATCTTGAGGAGCTGGGACTCAAGGGCGGCGACAAGGTTCGCGTTGAGCTTGAGGACGGCAGAGTGTGCATTTACCCCCGCATGGGGAAATAAAAACAGTTTATACACGGGAAAGGGAGAAGCCCGTTATGCGCCCGAGGGCGTTAAAGCTGTATGTCAGTTTAGGAAAGGTGGATAAATACTGTGGCAAAAAAGCAAAAATTGAACCTGAAAAGAGCAGCCTCGCTGTTTATGGCGTTTGCAACGGCTGCTGCGATGGTTCAAACTGCGCCCTTCGCTTCTGCGGAAACGGCGGACGCTGCCTCGGAAACGACTGCGGTCGTAACTGACGCAAATGGTCTTAGTTCGACCAGCACCAAGAACGCTTACAAAAACTACATAGTAAAGTACGCGGATAAGGATAAGCCCATGACCGACGTAAACGTCGATGTGACGAGCTTTACCGAGTCCGACGGCGCTGTCTGCGAGCTTAAGGACTACGACGGGCAGAGCGACTGCGTTTCGTGGCTTGACAGCGAGGGCAGCGTAAGCTGGCGGTTCGTTGTTAAAAAGGCGGGTCTTTACAATATGGAGATGTTCTACCGCCCTGTTGCGGGTAGGAACACCACCATTGAAATGGGCGTAATGATTGACGGCGAGTACCCCTTCGACGAGGTTAAGCTCACCGAGCTTGACCGCTATTGGAGAAGCAAGACCGCTATCGAGTACGACGCGCTCAAGAAGAATCAGAAGCGCCCCCCGCAGGAGGAGTACGACTGCTGGGTGACTTATCCTATAAAGGATAAGGATGGACTTATCAATACGCCGTATTATTTCTACCTTTCCGAGGGCGAGCATACGCTGACCCTCAACGGCGTAAAGACAAACCTTTATATCAAGGACATACGATTCTACAACAGCGAGGAGCTGCCGACCTACGCGCAGATAGCTCCCACGCAGGAACAGATTGACCAGACTCCCGCTCTCCCCGGGAACGAGCCAATACTTATCGAGGCGGAGTCGCCGCTGTACACTACGGCTTCAACGCTTTACCCCACATACGACAGAACAGACCCCGGCGTAAGCCCCGCGCACCCCGTGTACAAGCGCTATAACACCATCGGCGCGGACACGTGGGATACTGCTGCGCAGACTATTGTGTACCAGTTTGAAGTTCCCGCGGACGGCTGGTACAACATAAACCTCAAGGCACGCCAGAGTACAATGCGCGGATTCTTCTCCAACAGACGCGTGTACATAAACGGCGAAGTTCCCTGCAAGGAGCTTGAGGACGTAAAGATACAGTACGACGCTCACTGGCAGGCGATAACGCTTAAGGACGAGGGCGGCAACGATATCTACGTTCACCTTAACGCAGGTACGAACAGGATAGCGCTCGAGGTTATCCCCGGCGACATAGGCGCGGTTATGGAGCGCCTTGACGACGTTATCTACAACCTTAACTACTACTACAGGCGTATACTTATGATTACAGGCCCCAGCCCCGACGAGTATAACGACTACTTCCTTGACGAACAGATACCCGAGCTGCTGAGCGTGTTCCAGAACACCATAGACAGCCTTTACGCAGAAAAGGCCGGTATTGAGAAAATGACGGGACAGGGTTCTGAGGCTTCCACGCTTCAGACTATGGCGGTCATTCTCCAGCTTGCCGTAAAAGAACCCGACGATATCCCGCAGATGCTAAGCTCCATAAAGGACCAGATATCCGCGGTTTCCGCGTGGATGCGCGACTACCGCGACCAGCCGCTCGAGCTTGACTACATTGAGGTAAGAACGTCCCACGAGAAGTTCAGAAGCGTAAAGACGAATTTCTTCTCCTCGCTTTCGTTCGGCTTCCGTGCGTTCATCGGTTCGTTCTTCGAGGACTACACCTCCATTTCCGACTCCACCACCAAGGCGCTCAACGTGTGGGTTTCCCTCGGCCGTGACCAGGCGACAGTCGTAAACGAGCTTGTAGCTTCCGAATACAACCCCTCCCACACCACGCAGATAGCGATAAGGCTCGTACAGGGCGCTATCCTTGAAGCGTCGCTCGCGGGCAAAGGCCCTGAGATAGCGCTCTTTATCGGCGGCGACTTCCCCGTTGTGTGCGCGTCGAGAGGACTGCTTGTAAACCTGCGCGACTTTACGGACTACGAGGGCGTTATCACAACGCGCTTTAACCCGAACATAACAACGCTCTATGAGTTCAACGGCGGCAACTACGGACTTCCGCTCACGCAGGCGTTCCCGATGATGTTCTACCGCACGGACGTTCTTGCAGAGCTCGGCTACGACCAGCCTCCGGAGAGCTGGGATCAGCTTATCGATATGCTCCCCGACCTTCAGAGAAAGTACCTTGAAGTCGGTCTTATACTCCCGTCCAACATATCCTCGCAGGTATTTGACGCGGGCAACACTTTCGTGCTGCTGATGGAGCAGACCGGTCAGGACCTCTACAACTACGACGCGGCAAGCGGGCAGTACATTTCCACCACGTTCGACACCGAGGCGGCAGTCGAGGCGTTCACCAAGTGGACAAAGTTCTACACCGTTTACGACTTCGACCAGACCTACGACGCATTCACACGTTTCAGAACAGGTGAAATGCCTATCCTCATTCAGAACTACGCAACGTTCTACAACCAGCTGAACGTTGCAGCGCCCGAGGTAAAGGGTCTGTGGGACTTCACGCACGTTCCCGGCACATACAGAACCGATGAAAACGGCAACACCGTTCTCGACTACACCGCAAACTCGGGTTCTTCGGGCGCGGTAATCTTCAAGACCTGCTCGGATACTCAGGCGGCGTGGGACTTCATCAAGTGGTTCACCTCCACCGAGGTACAGGTAGAGTACGGTAAGACTATCGAGGCTATCATGGGCCCGATGGGTCGTTACGACACCGCAAACCTTGAAGCGCTCCAGCAGCTCAACTGGTCCACTTCCGAGTACAAGAAGATAATCGACCAGATGGAGAACCTTAAGGAAGTGCCGATAATCCCCGCTTCCTACGCGGTTACAAGAAACGTTTACAACGCGTTCAGAGGCGTAGTAAACAACGCGCACAACCCCAGATATCAGCTCAGCTCTTACAACAGAGATATAAACGACGAAATTGTCAGAAAGCTGAAAGACCTTGGCTTCTATGACGGCGACGCAGCGTAAGGCTGCACCGTAAAGGGAACGGCGGACGTTCGCTCCGCCGCCCCGATACAACAATAACAATTAGGAGGAATCAGCTTGTTCGGTAAAGAAAAGTCGCAGTATATCGAAGACAACAAATTTCGGTATACAATGCGCGAAATGAAAAAGAACGGCAGCGCGTACGTGCTTGCGCTCCCTTATTTCCTGCTGTTCGTGGTCTTTACGGCAATTCCGGTCATCATCTCTCTGCCTGTCGGATTTACGAACTTCAACATGGTGCAGTTCCCGCAATGGACGGGTCTGTCCAACTTCTACCAGTTATTCCTTGCGGACGACGTTTTCCTTATTGCAATACAGAACACGCTCGTTTTCGCGATAATCACAGGCCCTGTAAGCTACATTCTTTGCTTCCTGCTTGCATGGCTCATCAACGAGATGCCCGGCGCTCTCAAGACGATATTCACGTATGTCTTCTACGCGCCCACGCTTGCGGGTAACATCTACGCGACATGGCAGCTCATCTTCTCGGGCGATACCTACGGCTTTTTGAACTCCGTGCTGATTAACCTCGGCATAATCAAAGGTCCGCAGCAGTGGCTCACCGACTCGCGCTATATCCTCATGTGCGTAATCATCGTACAGATGTGGATGTCGCTCGGCGCAGGCTTCCTTGCGCTTCGCGCAGGCCTGCAGGGCATTGACAAGTCGGGCTACGAGGCGGGCGCTATCGAGGGTATCAAGAACCGCTTCCAGGAGCTTCTCTACATAACAGTACCCTCTATGGGTCCGCAGCTTCTGTTCGCGGCGGTAATGCAGATTACATCCTCCTTCACCGCAGGTGATATAGGCAGATTCCTTACCGCGTTCCCGTCTACGGAATACGCGGCGCACACGATAATGACCCACGCGTTCGACTACGGCTCGATACGCTACGAAATGGGCTACGCCTGCGCGATATGCTTCTTCCTGTTCCTTGTCATGCTTGTCGTAAACAACGTTATACGCAAGGCCATGAGCGGAATACTGGATACTTAAAGGAGGACGGACAATGCGACTTATCAAGAAAAGAAAAAAGTGGGGCGGCTCGCGCGGCGGCGATATAGCGATATTCATTCTGCTCGTCCTCGTCGGTCTGTTCATGATGTTCCCGATATACTTCTCCTTTATCCAGTCGATAAAGCCTGTCGAGGAGCTGTTCGTGTTCCCGCCAAAGCTTTACGTTCAGAATCCTACCTCGCAGAACTTTGAGGATATGCTTAAGGTTGCAGGCAGCCTTGACGTTCCGTTCTCGAGATACGTATTCAACTCGCTGTTCGTTTCCGTTGTGGTAACGGTAGCTCAGCTCCTGTTCGCTTCGTCGGCGGCTTACGTGCTTTCAAAGGTAAAAGCGCCCGGCATCAAGTTCATGAACAAGGTTATTGAGATAGCGCTGCTGTTCACCTCGTCGGTTACATACATCGTACAGTACATCGTTATGGCTATCCTCGGTATGATTGATACCTACTGGGCTATAACGCTCCCCTACATTGCAACGCCTATGGGCCTGTTCCTTATGCGACAGTTTATGGGACAGATACCCGAGAGCATGATAGAAGCCGCAAAGCTCGACGGCGCAAGCCATATGAGAATATGCTGGCAGATACTCATGCCGAATGTTAAGCCCGCATGGCTCACGCTTATGATTTTCGCTTTCCAGGGCGCATGGCAGATTACGGGTTATCTCTTCGTTTACAGCGAGCAGCTCAAGCCTATTCCTATCGTAATGCAGCAGATAGCCGCAGCAGGTATAGCGCGAGCCGGAGTGTCCTCTGCAACGGTAGTTGTGCTGATGCTCCCGCCAATGATACTATTCCTTATTCTTCAAAGTAATGTCGTTGAAACGATGGCGCATTCGGGTCTGAAGGATTAAGGCTGTACAGTTTATTTCAAAACGAAAGGATGATTTCAGTGCCATCAATAAAACGCTTAGCAAAGTGCGCGCTCTCCGCTGTACTGGCGGCTTCGATGCTCTGCACGGGCGTGGCGTATGCAGATGAGCCTTACACGGGCTATAACTACGACTGGTGGAACGACCCCGTTCCCTCGCAGAACGGCTACGTTCCCGATAAGGTAGTTACGGGCAACGACCTTGGCTGCGGCAACCTTACGCAGCCGTCGGATATGTACTTCTCCGCAAAGGGAGAGCTTTACATAGCCGATACGGCGTATGCAGGCGCAGACAACAGCCTTAAGGGGCGTATCGTCATTACCGACCACACCTTTGACGCCGCAACGACAAGGGCTGTCGAAAAGCTCGATTTCAGCGAGGTTTCCGACTTCATGAACGAGGAAAAGCAGGCGCTTGACAGCGGCAAAATTACTCAGGCGCAGTACGACAAGGAAACAAGCGTGTATTTCAGAGGACCTACGGGCGTTTTCGTAACGGACGAGGACCTGATATACGTTGCGGATAAGGAAAACGACCGAGTTATTGCGTTCATCTACAGCAAGGGCGCGGACGGCGATGGCGTGGGAACGGTAAAGTACGTTTACACCCGCCCCGAGGCCAACGTTTACGACTCGTCCACCACGTTCAACCCCGATAAGGTGCTTGTTGACGCGGCGCAGAACGTATACATCTGCATAAAGTCCATCACAAAGGGCGCGGTTGTGTACTCCAAAGAGGGCGAGTTCAGCGGATACTTCGGCGCGAACCGCGTTGAAAAGACGGGCGAGGTTCTGCTTAACGCTTTCTGGAAGCTCATATTCACCCGAGACCAGATAAAGCGCATGAAGAAGAACGTTCCTGTCGAGATATCCAACTTCGACATAGACGGCGATAACTTCGTATATACCGTTACAGAGTCCAAGAGCGCAAGCACGGACGTGTTCAAGAAGCTCAACTCCGGCGGTACTAACATCTTCACCAACCTCGGCTACTCCGACTACGATTTCGGCGACCCGCTGCAGAAGTACTACAGGGGTACGACCTACTCCTCGCAGATAACCGACGTTGAGATTTCCGACGACGGCACGATAAACCTGCTCGACCTGCAGACGGGACGCGTATTCCAGTACGACGACGAATGCACGCTGCTGTTCATCTTCGGCGGCATAGGCACGCAGAAGGGTACGTTCACAACCGTAAACGCCGTTGAGTCCTACGGCACGAACATTTACGTGCTTGACGGCCGTAAATGCTCGATAACCATATTTAAGCAGACGGAGTTCGGCGCTATAGTCCACGACGCTATCGAGCTGTTCAACAGAGGCAAGTACGAGGAAGCGCGCGAGCCGTGGATGGAGGTTCTCAGGCGCGACAGCAACTACTGGCTGGCGTACATAGGCCTTGGCAACGCTTACCTTAACGAGGGCGACTATGCTACGGCGATGGATTACTTCTACTACAACTCAAGAAGCGGTTACAACAACGCGTTCAAGGGCTGGAGAATGGCTTTCATCAGAGATAACTTCACGCTCTTTGCGGTGATTATACTTGTTATTCTGGCGGCAGTCTACGTTCTGTCCACCATACGCGGACGCAAGCGCGCAAAGAAGCGCGCAGAGCAGGACAGACTGCTTAAAGAACAGCAGAAGAAGGAGGAGTAAGCCATGAGATTTGATTTGGATATGCCGGCATGGAAATGGCCGTTCTACATCATGCGCCACCCCTTCGAGGGCTTTGAGGACCTGAGGTGGAAAAAAGCGTACAACATGAAGGTGGCTATGGTCATCGTTGTGCTGTTCTTCATCATATCGGTGTGCGAACAACTTATGACGGGCTTTATGTTCAACAACTCGCTCGTAAAGATATTCAACGTCGTACCGATAGTAATTCAGACGATAATCCTGTTCTTTACATGGGTTGTGGGCAACTGGTCGCTGTGCACGCTGTTTGACGGCGAGGGCACGATGAAGAATATCTGCGTAAACTCCGCGTACGCTCTCGTACCTTACCTTATAGGCAAGGTAGTAAACATTATCCTCAGTAACTGCCTGCTCAGAACCGAATCGGCGTTCATCACCTTTGTAAGCTACCTTACGATAGTGTGGACGGTGGTGCTGCTTATATCGGGCATGAGGACAGTTCACCAGTATTCAATTCCCAAGACGCTGATATTCATGCTTATAACGCTTGTCGCGATGGTAATAATCATTATTCTGCTCGTTCTTCTCGTTTCGCTTTTCCAGCAGGTATACGTATTTGTTTATTCCATCTACACCGAGCTTCTTTACAGATTCTCGAACCTTGAGCCTACGGTGCTGATACTCATATCGCTGGGCATACTTGCCGTAATTGTAGCGGGTATCGTCGCAGCGTACAAGGCTTACGAAAGACATCAGCTCAAGAAGGAGCTTGCAAAGATAGGCAAGTAATGAGTAACTTTGGCTTTGAATATTGAAAATGGTGGTGTAAAAATGCTTCTATTACGCAAGAAATTACTTGTCGGCGCGCTTTGCGCAGCAATGGTAGTGTCGGCAAGTCAGAGCGTTGCATGGTCTGAGACCGCCGAAACCTCGCAGGGCGCTTCGCAGGAAGCCCCCGCTGAGGGAGAGGAAGCCGCGCCCGCTGAGGAGGAGGCAAGCTCCGATTCTTCAAGCGACTCTGCCAAGCCTGTAACACAGGACGAGGCTCTCGCGGAAATGACCGAATATGCGCGCACATCTGACCTTGCTCTTTATGTAAACGAAAGCACGGGCGTGTTTGCGGTGGAAAACCTCGCAAACGGCTCGTACATATGGAGCAATCCGTACAATTCCAACGCCGACCCCAGCATCAAGAGCGACACAAAGCGCGGCGAGCTGAAGTCTGCAATGGTAATAAACAGCGTTAAGATATCCGATACCGAGGCGGCTTCCACAATGCTCCGCTCCGCGTCCGACGGCGATATTTCCGTTGAGAAGTGCGACGGCGGCTTCAAGGGAACGCTCACGTTCTCGAAAGTCGGCATAACGATTCCTTATTATGTAACGCTCGACGGCGACCACTTCAGCATATCCGTTGCAAACGACGAGATTTACGAGGTGGAAACCGACGACCCCGAAAACATAAGAGACGCTTCCCGCTCGATAATCGACCTCGGACTTTTCCAGGACCTCGGCGCGGCGTTCTCCGATGAAGACGGCTATATCATCACTCCCGACGGCTCGGGCGCGGTGATAAACTTCAACAACGGCAAGGCAAACGCTGCGGAGTATTCGCAGATACTGTACGGCAGGGATTTGGCGGTAAGCCAGGACATGGCTCCCAAAAAGACCGAGCAGGCGTACCTGCCTATCATGGGTCTTGTAAAGGAAGACTACGCGCTGCTTGAGGTTGTAACCGAGGGCGCTGCCTACGCTACGGCGAGGGCAAGCGTTGCGGGACAGAGAGCGACGAGCTACAACTCCGCATGGTTCAACTTTGCGCTGCGCACGACCGATACGTACTACATGGGCGGCTCTAACACAGCACCACTTAAGGCGTATCAGACAAGGCGAGTTCCCGAGCCGCGCATGACGGTCACCTACTACCCGATAGCAAAGACGGGCACTACATACGTAGACGTTGCGCTGCGCTATCAGAAGTACCTCGTTGAGGAGCGGGGCATGACCAAGAAGACGAGCGAGGGACAGTCCCCGTTCTACCTTGACCTGTTCGGCGGAACAGTCAAGGAGCGCTCCGTTCTCGGCTTCCCCGTAAAGCTTGAAACAGCTGCAACGACCTATGACGAGGCAAAGCAGATAATCGAGCAGTTCGTTCAGCGCGACGTAGGCAACATGATAATAACCTACAACGACTTCAACAAGGCGGGTATAACAAGCCGCATTTCCGATTCGGTTGAGTACTCCTCAACGCTCGGCGGCAAGAAGGACTTCCAGTCCCTTAAGAGCTACGCTGACGGTATCGGCGCGATATTCGCTCCGTCGGTAGATATGCAGGAATACGAGAGAAGCGGCAACGGCTACTCCAAGACGGGCGCTTCTTCGATAGCCGTAACAAAGGCTTACGCAACGCAGGGCGCTTACGAGTTGGCGTTCGGTACGCCGCACGATACAAGAGCAAGCTGGTACATCTTAACTCCCGCTTACTACGAAAAGGCCGTTGGCAAGGTTCTCACGGACTACACCAAGGAGGGTCTGAGCGCGATAAATCTTGCGGACATGACCGCAAAGCTTTACAGCGACTTCAGCTCCAACGGCGGCAAGAACACCTCAAGACAGCAGGCTATTGAGAACCTCAAGGCAAGCTATCAGATGGTGGCGAATACGCAGGGCATGACCTTTGTTGCCAACGCCTGCAACGATTTCGCTCTCCCCTATGTGGACTACATAAAGAATGTTCCGCTCTACAGCTCGAACTTCGACGTTTACGACTACGATATCCCGCTGTATGAGATAGTAATCCACGGCTACATTCCGTACACCTCAAAGGCGAAGAACGCAAGCTCCAGCGCGGACGAGATGTTCCTGATGTCTGTGGTTACAGGCACGCCCGTTCACTACGAGCTTATGTTTGAAGACCCCAACGAGTTTACCGACTGCTCTTACGATACGCTGTTCTACGCGGCTTACGAGGGCTGGCTTGATGTCGCTTCTGCTGAATACAAGCTCTGCAGCGACATTGTAGCGCCGCTTTCGGACAAGACGATAACGAACTTTGAGTATCTCTCTGAGAACGTTGTACAGACGACATTCTCCGACGGCACGGTAATAAAGGCGGACCTTAAGAACAACACATTAACCGTAAACGGCACGGACATAGACCTTGCCGCATACGGTCTGAAAGGAGCGACGACTGACTGATGAGTGACGAAAGAAAACTCGGCATCGACGGTGAAACCGTTGGCGCGGCAGCAGACGCGCTCGAAAATACTGCACCCGCCGCTGAAACGGCGGCTCAGACGGAAGCTCCCGCGGTGGAGCTTGCCGCTGAGAAGCCCGCGCCCGTAAGGTCTGCGCACAACACGGCTGCCGCTGCGGCGTTCAACGCTGCGGGCGAGGAGGTCGATATACGCAGAAAAGACGGCGACAAGGTTCAGCGCAAGATTAAGACAAACAAGATACCCTATGAGAAGAAGAAAGGGCTTTACGGCTACGGCTTTATCGCCCTGTGGGCGTTAGGAACGCTCTGGCTGTTCGTACTACCCGTTATCACGTCGCTGTGGTACTCGTTCTGCGACACCCAGCTGCTTGATAAGGCGGGAGCGCTGCAAAAGGGCATGACCACCGCGGGCATCTACACCGAGTGGAACGGCTTCAAGAACTTTATCAAGGCGTTCACAATCGATACGGAATTCCCCAGACGCCTTGTTGAATCGCTTACGGAGATACTTCCGCAGGCAGTCGTAATCCTCATATTCTCGCTCTTTATCGCCGTTATACTCAACCAGAAGTTCAGGGGCAGAACACTCGCGCGTGCGATATTCTTCCTGCCTGTGCTTATAGCGACAGGTCCTATCATCTCCGTTATCAACGGTGATATGGCTTCACGCGGCGTATCCGAGGCTTCGCAGTTCTCAACGCTCTTTAAGACCGACCTTGTATCGGAGCTTATGGAGTTCATCGGTATCTACAACATCAACCAGACGTTCACGGAGTTCATTCAGGACATAACGTCAAACGTACTGAACCTCGTGTGGAACTCAGGTATACAGATACTGATATTCCTTTCCGCGCTGCAGAATATCCCGCCGTCCGCAAAGGAAGCGGCGAATATGGAGGGCGCGACCGCATGGGAGTTCTTCTGGAAGATAACGTTCCCGATAATCTCCCCGATGATTCTTGCAAACCTCGTTTACACGATAATCGACGCGTTCGTTTCCACGGACAACGTGGTTATGGATTACGTTCTCTCAAAGTCGAGAAACTGGGAGTACGGCTACTCCGCGTCGCTCGCATGGATTTACTTCGCAATTGTCGGCGCGATACTCGGTCTTGTATGCTTCATAGTCAACAGATTTGTTTACTATGAGAATGAATAAGGAGGTTTGAGCAGTGACAGATAAAATGTTTGATGAAAATGTTGCTAATCAGCCTGCTGACGAGGTAACAGAAACCGCTGTTGAGGCGACAACCGAAAAGATAGCGGAAACTATCGCGGACATAAACGCGAACGCCCCCGCGGCCGCAGCGCCTGCTGCGCCCGCAAAGGGCAGGAAAAAGAAGAAGGACGACTACCGCGTTTCCAACTTCGACATCATCAGAAACTACCGTTTCTACAACGCAAAGGAAAAGAAGCATTACAGATACATTTTCTGGCGCAGAATAGGCGCGTGCGTATGGCCGATATTCAGATTCCTTATCATATTCGGTCTTTCGTTCGTAATTCTGTACCCGATAATCTACATGATATCCACCTCGCTGCGTCCGCAGTCCGAGATGAGCGACCCGTCTGTAATGTGGATTCCGAAGACGGTGCGCTTCGAGAACTTCGCAGAGGTGTGGGACGCTATCAACTACCCCAAGACGCTTTGGGATACGCTGGTGCTTAACATAGTATCGTCGGTTCTCCAAGTAGGAACGTGCGCGCTCACGGGCTACGGCTTCGCGAGATTCAAGTTCAAGGGCAAGAACTTCCTGTTCGCCATTGTTCTTTTGCAGATTATCGTTCCCGTACAGATTATACTTATCCCGCAGTACATGCAGTTCCGTTATTTCGACATATTCGGTCTGCTTGACGCGCTCACGGGCAGCTCAATGAACCTTACCAACACGAACTTCGCGATGTACATACCCGCGCTGTTCTGTAACGGTATTAGAGCGGGTCTGTTCATCTACCTGTTCAGGCAGTTCTTCAGAGGGCTTCCCAAGGAGCTTGAGGACGCGGCGTACCTTGACGGCTGCGGCCCGTTCAAGACCTTTATAAGCGTTATGGTGCCCAACGCGGCAAGCTCGTTCCTTACGGTATTCATCTTCTCGATAGTATGGTACTGGAACGACTACTACGTAAGCTCCATGTACTTCAAAGACCCGAACACAATCGCCATGAAGATAAACAGTATCGCAGAAATCATGGCGCTGAAGCTCACGGGTAAAGTCGGCGTCGCTTCCGACTACATCGTGTGGATGGAAGCAGGCTGTCTGCTGGCTATCGCGCCTATCGTTATCATGTACATCTTCTTACAGAAGTACTTTACAGAAGGTATCGAGCGCGCAGGTCTTGCGAACTGATTTAAGCTTAACAGAACAATCAAAATACCTTTTTTGCCTCGGGCTTCCCGAGGCAAAAAACTCTTTTATCCGCACAAGTGTACAAGCGACACCTCGCTGCGCTCGGCTTACGCAACCGTGCGCGTAGTGCGGATGCTTCGGCGGAAAACCCCCGTATGGGGGTTTTTCGACGGTATTTTCAGCCCTCCGAAAAGAGGGCTGAACGTGTGTAAGGGGAAAACATGAAATTTGTAGAAATATACACCGACGGCGCTTGCAGCGGGAATCCCGGCGCGGGCGGCTGGGGCGCGATACTGCGCTGCGAGGGCAGGGAAAAGGAGCTTTCGGGCGGGGAAGCGCACACCACCAACAACCGCATGGAGCTTCTGGGCGTAATAAACGCGCTCGAAGCGCTCAAATACCCCTGCCGCGTGAAGCTCACCACCGACAGCAAATACGTCGTTGACGGCGTAACCAAGGGTTGGGCGGAGGGCTGGCGCAGGCGCGGCTGGAAGAAATCCGACGGCAAACCCGCGCTTAACACCGACCTGTGGGAGCGCCTGCTGGGGCTGCTTGCAACGCACGAGGTGGAGTTCGCGTGGATAAAGGGTCACGCGGGCCACGCGGAAAACGAGCGCTGCGACGCACTCGCCGTGGTGCAGAGGGATTTGCACAAAAACGGGTGAACCGTACTATAAAGCTGAGAGCCGTCCGATATGGGCGGCTCAACGCGTTAAATTTTTTGCGTGTGCGTGAATTGCACACTTATTAACCGCTTCGGCAGGATAATGCAGCGGCTGGCTTTCCTTACGATTCCTCCGCGTCGCTGCGCGCGCCGAAGTAGTCCTTTGTAAGCCCGCACACGGGGCAGCGCCAGTCGTCGGGGATATCCTCAAAACGCGTGCCGGGCGCGATACCGTCAGAGGGGCAGCCGAGTACCTCGTTGTAAATATAACCGCATGGGCAGAGATATTGTTCCATTAAAACGCCTCCTTTTGCATGGGCTTAGTATGCGCAATGGAAAAAAGAATATGATATATTTCCACGCGGCGGAAAAGCGACTGTCGTTTCACACAAATATGCGCCCAAAACGCGCTCGTATTTGTCAAAATTGGCAAAAAGCGCAAGGATTTGAGCGGTTGGTGTTGCATGATAGCGGGATTTGTGATATACTTAGAATGTACATTTGCGCGGGAAACCGCCCGCGGGAATAAGCGCCTCGGCGCGTGGTATCATAAGGTAAGCGAATGATAAGAGAAAATCAGAAGCTTCTCAACCGCATTAACATTCTAAGCGATATCCTGCTTGCTTTCTGCTCGGTAGTGGCGGCGTATCTGCTTATATTCTACGTTTTCGGGCTTGAGAAGAATTATCCTTTGACGGATTATATAAAGGCGGCGGTGCTGTTCGCGCCCATGCAGCTTATGACGTTCGGCTGTATGGGACTTTACGGCAGCTTTCGCACAAAAACGTTTGTAGAGGAGTTCGGCAGGATAGTAAGGGCGTTCCTTGCGGACGGCGTTATCATGATAACGCTGCTCTACATCTTCCACATAATAGACTTTTCGCGGTGGGCGCTGTTTGCGTTTATGCTAACAGATATGCTGATGATTACGGCAAAGCGCTTTGTGCTGCGGCGCGTGCTTAAGTCCGTGCGCGTGAGGGGGCAGAACAAAAAGTACGTGCTGCTTGTCGGTTCGGGCAGGGCTGCGCGCGCCTACCTTGAAGCAATATCAAGCGAAAAGCAGCTCGGGTTTGAGTGCGTCGGCTATATCGGCGCGGAAAGCGACATGAACGCGCAGCGTCTGGGCGATTATGACGATATACTAAAGGTGCTTGAAAGCCGCGGCTACGACGAGGTGGTGTGCGCGCTCGGCAACGGTGAAGCGCACAGGCTTTCGGACGTGGTTGAGGCGTGCGAGCTTACGGGTACTAAGATATCCGTAATACCTGTAATATACAGGTATATGTCGCCTACGTCCTCCATTGACATGGTAGGGGACGTGCCGCTTATGAACATAAGGCGCATTCCGCTGGACAACATAGGCAACGCGTTTTTGAAGCGGCTTACGGATATCGTGGGTTCGCTTGTGCTTATAGTGCTTACGTCGCCGATTATGCTTGTATCCGCTCTTGTGATAAAGCTTACAATGGGCGGGAACGTTATTTTCAGGCAAAAGCGCGTGGGGCTTAACAAAAAGATATTCACCATGTATAAGCTTAAGTCCATGCGCGACAGCGCCGAGTCCGACACCGCGTGGAGTACGGACAATGACCCGCGCAAAACCCGCTTCGGCGCGTTTATCCGAAAGCTCTCGATAGACGAGCTGCCGCAGCTTTTCAACGTGCTTAAGGGCGATATGAGCCTCGTAGGCCCGCGCCCCGAGATACCGTTCTATGTCAACACGTTTAAGGACAGCGTGCCTATGTACATGATAAAGCACCAGGTAAAGCCCGGGATAACGGGTCTTGCGCAGGTGAACGGCTACCGCGGCGACACCTCGATAGAAAAGCGAATAGAGTACGATATACGCTACATAGAGGGCTGGACATACTTCCTCGACCTGTCGATACTGCTGCGCACGCTTTTCAGCTTTATGAACAAGGAAAAGCTTGTGCATGGAAACAATATGGAAAAGACTGCCGACGGGCAGGCAAAGCAAACGGAGAACAACACATGACTAACGACAAAAAATTCGACTACACGGTGCTTGCGATATTCTTCCCAGCCGTGGCGGCGCTGGCGCTCATTCCGATAATGATGCGCGCAACGTTCGTAATAACCGATTTTGTAGAAACCTACAGGCTTTTTTCGGGAACGGACGGCGAGAACGGGCTGTACTACTTTGTTGACGTATTCTCGCAGTGCAAGGCGTTCGCGGTGGTTGTTTTCGCGATAATAATGCTGGCGGTCATGCTTTTCAGCTGTGTGTACCTGTTCAGGCGGGTTGAGAAGCGCAGCCTTGCTTACGTGGGCGCTTCGGTGGTTTTTGTTGTAATGGCGCTCGCTTCCGCGCTTATGTCGGATTACAGGCAGATTGCCTTTTACGGCGTGTACGACCGCGCGGAGGGCTTTTTCACCACGGCGTGCTATTTTGTGATATTCCTTTTCACCATGTTTGCGTTCCGCAGGGAGCAGAACTTCCGCCCGCTGATGATAGGGCTGTTTATCTGTGTTGGCGTGAACGCCGTACTCGGCGCGTTCGAGTATTCGGGTCACGCCCTCGAGGGCTACGACTGGTTCTCGAAGTTTATCGTTGACAGAAGGTACGCCGACCAGATAGAGCCGAGCGGAGCTGCGGCGGTAAAGGGTTCGCTTTTCGGAGCGCTTTACCACTACAACTATGTCGGCAGCTTTACGGGCATGGTAGTACCGCTGTTAACCAGCCTTGCGCTGTTTGAAAAGCAGCTTAAATGGCGCATTTTGTATATCGTATTTGATTTGGCGGCGCTTTTCCTGCTGTTTGGCAGCGCCGCGCGAAGCGGATTGGTTGCCGTTGCGGCGGCGCTTGTTATGGGCATAATAGTGTTCGCAAGGGTTATTGCAAAGCATTGGAAAGCGGCTGCGGCGGTAGTAGCGGCAGGCGCTGTCGCTGTGGTGGGGCTTAATTTTGCGTCGGGCGGCGAGCTTTTAAGGCGCGTGCCGTCTATCGTGTCGGACATGACGTCGCTGTTTCTGCCTGCGGACGACGCGGACGCGGACCTGTTCAGCAAGCTGCCCGTGCGCGAAATCGTGCATAACGACGATGGCTCGCTGTCGCTTGTTACCAACAGCGACACGCTGAATCTTTCCTATGACAGCGCAAACGGCGAGTATCTGTTTACCGACAGCCTCGGCGAGCCTGTGGAAATGGTATACGCCGAAGACGCCGTAACCTCCGACGACCCGCGTTTTGGGGGCATATCCATGTTTTTCGGCGAGTTTAACGAGGGTTCGGGAATAAACGACCTGTTTTTTATATGGTTTACGGAAAACAACGACAGCTTCCTTACGTTCAGGCTTTTCGGCGAAAAGACCATACACCAGATAGACCCGAAAATAGGCGACAGGATAACGGCGCAGAACGCAGACTTTATAGGCTTTAAGGGCAAGGAACACCTCGGCTCGTCGCGCGGATACATCTGGTCGCGCACGCTGCCGCTGCTTGGCAAGTGCATGATTACGGGCTACGGCGCGGATACGTTCGCGTATGTGTTCCCGCAGACGGACTTCCTTGCAAAGTACTATTCATATACCGAGGGCTTTAATATAACGGTAGATAAGCCGCATAACCTGTATTTGCAGATATTCTTCAGCAACGGATTTATTGCGCTGCTGGCGTTCCTTTTCATCTGCGTGTGGTATCTTGTGGACTGCCTGCGGCTCTACGCGTTTAAGCGCGAGTACCGCCCCGCGCAGATATACGGCGCGGCGGTAATGCTTGCGGTAACGGGCTACCTTGCGGCGGGGATGTTCAACGACTCCGTTGTGTCCGTAGCGCCCGTTTTCTGGATACTGCTGGGTACGGGCTGCGCGCTTAACATGATAAACCGCAGGGCGGACAGGGGCGAGAACCCTGACGACGAGGAGGAAGCGCCGCGCAAAAAAACAAAGCACGAGATGCAGATAGAAGCGCAGGCCGAGCAGATGGCGCAGCAGGTAGTGGCGAAGCTTCACGAAAGCGACCGCCCCGCGCCCGCGGCGGAAAAGACGCGCACTGTTTCAAAGGAAGAAATGCAGGCGCTTATGGAGCGCGTAAAGAAAATATCCGGTAACGCCAAAAACGGCGCGGAAGGCTCTGACAACAACAAATAACGGCACAGCACGGTGGGGGACATATGAAATTCAACTTAAGCGACATCACAAAGATTCCCAATATACTCACGGCGGTGAGGATACTTCTCATACCGCTGTTCGTTGTCGTATTCCTCTGGGAGAACGGCAACATACGCGTTGGCGCAGACCCTGAAAATGAGGGCAGCGGGTACGTAATAGCGGCGATAATAATCATCATCTCGGGGCTTACGGACGCTGCGGACGGCTTTATTGCAAGAAAATTCGACATGATAACCGACCTTGGCAAGGTGCTTGACCCGTTTGCCGACAAGCTGACGCAGGCGGCGGTGGTTGTGTGCCTTATATTCAGGTACAGCGAGATATGGCAGGCAGTCGCGGCGCTTTTCGGGATTATCCTTATCAAGGAGATAACAATGCTCGTTATGGGCGTGCTGTTCCTTAAAAAGGGGCAGGACCTCGGCGGGGCAAAGTGGTTCGGGAAGCTCGCTACTATCGTGTTTTACGTGCTTGTCATAATCCTTATCGGCGCGCCGAGCCTCAGCACCCCCGCGGCGCTCGTTATGGTGTCGGTTATGGCGCTTTTCGCGGTGCTGTCTTTCGTGCTTTATATGCGCGAGTACTACAGGCTGTGGCAGAGCAGAGAAAGCGGTGGCGATGATGATAACGGCTGATTTTCACGCGCACACTTCCTTTTCGAGCGACAGCGGCGAGCCGCTTGAAAGCGCGGCAGCGGCTGCGGTAAGGCTCGGGCTTAAAACGCTGTGCGTTACGGAGCATATGGACTTCGACTACCCCACGGGCGAGTTTATGCTGGATACGGCGGCGTACCGCGCGGAGCTTATGCGCGTAAGGGAGCTTTACGCGGGCAGGCTGGAGCTGCTTTTCGGCGTGGAGCTTGGGCTTATGGACTACTTAGCGCCGCGCCTTGCGGAGTACGCGGGCGCGTGGGACTTCGATTTCATCATAGGCTCGTCTCACCTTATCGACGGCGAAGACCCCTATTACCCGCCGTACTTCGACAGACTTGGCGACAAAAACGGCATTTTAAGGTATTTTGAGAGCATTCTCGCGAACGTGCGCGCGTTCGGCGATTTTGACGTATACGGCCATCTTGACTACGCGGTGAGGTACTCCCACGCAAAGGGCTACAACCCCGCGGACTATACCGAGGTCGCCGACGAGCTGCTGCGGCTGCTCATCTCAAAGGGCAAGGGCATCGAGCTTAACACGGCGGGGCTGAAATACGGCCTTGGCTGGGCGCACCCGCACCCAAAGCTCCTGCGGCGCTACCGCGAGCTTGGCGGCGAGATAATCACTGTAGGCTCTGACGGGCATTGCGCGGAGCATTACGCGTGGGAGTTCCCGAAAGCGGCGGATATACTGAAAGAGGCGGGGTTCAGCTATTATACGGTGTTCCGCAGGCGGCGCGCGGAGTTCGTAAAGATTTGAAGCCGTTTTTATCAATATGTAAGAAGTTTCATTGGATAATTTGTGATAATTCAATAAAATTTCGCTGAAAGCAAAGAAAGCTCTTGTATAATTGCTATAAATATGGTACAATTGTATACAAGGACAGCACAGGCAGGCACAGAGCCGTTCCGTTGTGCGGCCATATGCGCGCGGCGCAGGCTGTTCTGCAAAATACATTTTCGGAAGGATGATAGTGATGAAAGTTACAATTACCGCAAAGAAGCTGAATATCTCCCAGTCTTTTACAGATTACGCAGAGCAGAAGCTCAACGCAAAGCTCGACAGATTTTTCCCCGAGGAGGCGGAAGCGAAGATAACTCTTGCCGAGCGCCGCGAAATGATAATTCTTGAGCTTACCGTTAAATATAACGGCATAATATACCGTGCAGAACAGACCGCGAAGGATAAGAACGACGCGCTCGACGTTACCGTTGACAGAATTATCCGCCAGATAAGAAAGCAGAAAACAAAGGTTGAAAAGAACCTGCGCGCAGGCGCGTTCGCAGGGCTTGAGCCCGAGGGCGAGGAGGCCGAGTACGAGGTTATCCGCCACAAGAGTTTCAAGCTGCGCCCCATGACGGTGGACGAGGCTATTCTTCAGATGAACCTGCTGGGTCACAAGTTCTTCATGTTCAAGGACGCGGAAACGGGGCTTATCAACGTTGTATACGCCCGCGAGGAGGGCAACTACGCCGTTCTCGTTCCCGAGGAGTAATTGACGAATTGAATTACGCAAGGGCTGGCGAAAGTCAGCCCTTTAGTCTGCCGTAACGGCGGGCTAGTCCCTTGATTTTACAGCGTACAGAGCCAGTCTGTATTGCGGAAAGGAGCGGCTATGGAGCGGAAAAGAAACTATGCGCGCGAGCTTGACGCGCTCACGGCGGGGCTTGGCGGGAGCGTGCCGCGGCTTTTGCTGCACGCGTGCTGCGCGCCCTGTTCAAGCGCCTGCCTTGAATACCTCTCGCGCTTTTTCAGCGTGACGGTGCTGTTCTACAACCCCAACATTGCGCCCGAGGAGGAGTTTGCAAAGCGCGCGCAGGAGCTTTTGCGCCTTGTGGACGAGCTGCCTGCGGAAAACCCCGTAAGCGCGGTTATCGACCGCTTCGACCCGCAGGAGTTTTACGCCGCCGTGCGCGGGCTTGAAGCCACGGGAGAGGGCGGCGCGCGGTGCGAGGCGTGCTTCAGGCTGCGGCTTTCAAGGGCTGCGCAGTACGCCGCGGAGCATGGGTTCGACTATTTTTGCACAACGCTTACGATAAGTCCGCTAAAAAACGCGGCGCTCCTCAACCGCGTGGGCGAGGAGCTGTCTGAAATATACAAAGTGCCGTTTTTGCCGTCGGACTTCAAGAAAAAGGGCGGCTATGCGCGCTCGGTGGAGCTGTCGCGCGAGTACGGGCTGTACCGCCAGAATTACTGCGGGTGCGTGTTCTCGCAAAGAGAAGCGCAGCAGCGCGAACAGCGCGCTCATCCGCAAGCTGCGCCCGCGCCGAAATAATCGCGCGTTTCGCAGAAGTGTACAATGTGGTCGAGCGCGAGTACCTCGGGCGTGACGTCGAAATACCGCTCGTAGGCGATGTTATAAACGCGGTATTTGCCATGCGAGTAGCTGTTCGGACTGTTCCACACGGGGTCTACCCAAACGCGCCGCCCGTCTGTTTCGGCGAACACCCACTCGTGGTAAGCGCCCGTTACGGCGCTGTACGCAAAGCTGCCGCCGGGCGTGGCCTCGCCGCGGACAAGCGTGCAGGGGATATCCTGTGCGGCACAGAGCGCCGCCAGCAGGTTTGCATACCCGCCGCATACGGTGCGGTGCGTTTCAAGAATATGCGATAGGCACAGGGTCTGCCCGGTGAGATTTTCGCGCGCGTCAAAGTCGTAGCAGATGTTTGCGCTCACCCAGTACGCAAGGGCGTGGAGCTTCTCGTAGTCGCCTTCAATTCCTGCGCATACCTCGTCGGAGATTTCGCGCACCTGCTTAAGCGCGCTTTTAATGCGCTCCGGGTCAAGCTCGGAATCAATGTACGCGAGCGTTCCCTCCGCGGGGAGCGTGCGCGGCGCGCTTACCGCCTTTTCGGTTTCGGCGGCGAACTCGGCGGTGTCTATGGGGAGTACCCGCCCGTCAACTACCTGCACGATGAAACTCTCGGAAAGCCGCTCGCCTTCGACAAATAACAGGGTGTATTCGTCCCTCGGCTCGCCGTAATCAAGCACGGCGCGGAACTCGTCGCCGCTGTACACGGGCGCTGCCGTGCGCTCGCTTGTCGAAGCGAGGTACACCGAGCTTACGTCAGAGCCGTCGTACACGCCCGTAACTGTAAGCGAATGCTCGTTAAACTCGAAAAGGAAATAGTGGCGCGGGTCGTACGAGGTCAGCATGGCGGGCGTTTCTTCACGTTCGCCGAGCGTTGGCATATCTGTTGAAGCCTGCGTGTCGTGCGGCAGCGTGTCTGGTAAAGCCTGCGTATCGCTCGGCTGCGCGGTTTCCGACGAATCGTCCTGCGCGCCCGCCGAGCCGCTCTGCGAAGCCGCGGGCTTCATCACAAACGGCGGCACGCTGTCGTTTTTGCGGCAGCCCGTACACAGCAGCGCCCCCGCGAGCGCAAGGGCAGCCACTGCGCGTGGAATATTCGCGTTCACTTAACATTCCCCCTGACGTTTGCTGATTTGATTGTACAGCAAAACGCGCTCGTTGTCAAGGGCGTATTCGTCGGAATGCACAAATTACCGCGCTACATGGTATCGTCCCCAGCAAGCACCGTTACAAAGCCGTTCGCCTCCGCGCTTGAAATGTCCGCGCCGATTATCTGCCCGTCAAGCACTAAAAGGCTTGCAAGCATGGGTACGGCGGGAGCTTCTCCGCCCGCTTCCTTTATATTATAGGTGTACTTTTTTACGGTGCAGGCGCGGTAGCGGCGCAGGTCGAACCCCTGCTCGAGCTGCAGGGCGTTGTATTGCTCGTAAGCCTCGTCAAATTCGGCGGGAATGCGCACCTCGCATACGTCGGTGTGAATTATCCCCGCGTCCCAGCCGAAGCTTTCTATGTAAGAGAGCCTGTCGGTGTTGGTTTCGCCGCTTATGCCGCCGCTTTTCACAGCGTTAAGCCTGAAAAGCCCCCACACCGCCGCCCCCACGAGCAGCAGCACGCCTAGCAGCAGAGTTTTTCCCGAATGCCTTTTCTTTTCGCTCATAATTTTCTCCTTAAATAGTATGTCTGTACGTAACAAAACAGGTCGCGATATGATTATTCGCGCGGTTTTGTAATTATTTGTGTTATAATCAACAAAACGCTATTGACAGTTTTGTGACAAACGCCAAAAATTCGGCGGACCAACGCCGCACACGCGGATTTTGAGCTGTTTTTTGTGCAAATGTAACATTTGAACCCCAAAATATAGGTTTTTTTTTGTCAACGTTAGTGAAAGTACATAAACGCATTCAAAAATATTTGTTGACTTAGGCTCTTTTATTTTATTCCGAGTTTTGGTATTATAGTATTAGCGAGAAATAGCCGACCGCCTGTGCGGCAGGCTGTATTTAATTTCCGTCAAAAAATCTTTTGTACATCAGGAGGTCATAATAAATGGCAAGCTTATCACTCAGAGGCATATACAAGCGCTACCCCGGCGGCGTTGTTGCCGTTTCGGACTTTACCATGAACATCAAGGACAAGGAGTTTATCGTACTCGTAGGTCCTTCCGGCTGCGGTAAGTCCACAACACTTCGTATGATTGCAGGTCTTGAAGAAATCTCCGAGGGCGAGCTGTTTATCGGCGACCGCCTTGTAAACGACGTTGCTCCTAAGGACAGAGATATCGCGATGGTTTTCCAGAACTACGCTCTGTACCCCCACATGACAGTATTCGACAACATGGCGTTCGGTCTTAAGCTCCGCAAAGTTCCCAAGGACGAGATAAAGAAGCTTGTTGAAGAAGCTGCAAAGATACTCGATATCGCACACCTTCTCGAAAGAAAGCCGAAGGCTCTCTCGGGCGGTCAGAGACAGCGTGTAGCGCTCGGCCGTGCAATTGTCCGCGACCCTCAGGTATTCCTTCTCGACGAGCCGCTTTCCAACCTCGACGCTAAGCTGCGTGCGCAGATGAGAACCGAGCTTTCCAAGCTTCACAAGAAGCTGGGTACAACGTTCATCTACGTAACGCACGACCAGACAGAGGCTATGACGATGGGCGACCGTATCGTTGTTATGAAGGACGGCTACATTCAGCAGATAGATTCTCCTATCAACCTTTACGAGAACCCTGTAAACAAGTTCGTTGCAGGCTTTATCGGCTCTCCGCAGATGGACTTCATCAACGCGAAGCTCCTGCTTGTTGACGGCA
Source organism: uncultured Oscillospiraceae bacterium (assembly GCA_934462925.1). Lineage (GTDB taxonomy): Bacteria > Bacillota > Clostridia > Oscillospirales > Ruminococcaceae > CAG-115. The sequence continues at coordinate 82,305 of CAKSIT010000004.1, forward strand.
AGTACACCGTAGAGTTCGGCTCTGAGGACACCAAGACCACAAGAGGCCGCAAGTTCTATGTTGAGCTGCCCGCAGCCAAGGCTGACAACGAGGCTCTTAAGTACTATGTAGACAAGGAAGTTATCCTCGGCATTCGTCCCGAGAACATTCACGATGAGGAGATGTTCCTCTCCAGCGCAAAGACGGGTATTATCGAGGCTACCGTTGACGTAACCGAAATGCTCGGCGCTGAGACCTACCTCTACCTCACCTGCGAGGGTATCCCGCTTACCGCACGCGTATCGCCCAGATGCACCGCGCGTCCGCAGGACGTTGTTAAGCTCGCACTCGACCCGAACAAGATTCACCTGTTCGACGCTGCCGACGAGCACTCCCTGCTCTCTTAATGAGATAATAGCGTAAACGAGCGGCGCAGCCTACAAGCTGCGCCGTTTTTGTATAGGGCAGCGCAAAGCCGTATCAGACTTGCGCGGCGCTGCCGTTTTTCGCGGAGGTAAACAGATGAACGAAAAGGTTGAACGCTTAATAGCTAACATTGAAAGCGTGATAATCGGCAAGCGGCAGGTTATTGAAAAGGTTATATGCGCAATGCTGGCAGGCGGACACGTGCTTATAGAGGACGTGCCGGGCGTTGGAAAAACGCTGCTCGCGCAGACCCTCGCCAAAAGCGTATCGGGAACGTTCGGGCGCATACAGTTCACGCCCGACCTTATGCCGTCGGACGTTATCGGCTACACCTATATAGACACAAGGAGCGGGGAAGCAAGCTACCGCGAGGGCGCGGCGATGTGCAATTTTCTCCTTGCGGACGAGATAAACCGCACCTCGCCTAAGGTGCAGTCCTGCCTGCTGGAGGCTATGGAGGAGCTGCAGATTTCCGTTGACGGCGTAACGCACAAGCTGCCAACCCCGTTTATGGCGCTTGCCACGCAGAATCCCATTGAAACCTACGGCACATACCACCTGCCCGAGGCGCAGCTCGACCGCTTTCTGATGAAGCTCTCCATAGGCTACCCCGACCGCGCGTCGGAGCTTGCAATGCTCGGCGCAATGCCGCAGAAGCTTGACGTAAAGCCCGTGATGACCCTTGCGGAGCTTATGGAAATGCGCGCCGCGGTAGAGCGCATAGACGTTGCGGAGCGCGTTAAGGCGTATATACTTATGATAGTGAGCGCAACGCGCAGCCACGGTGAGTTAAAGCTCGGCGCAAGCCCGCGCGGCTCTATAGCGCTTTACAGGGCGGCGCAGGCAATGGCGTTTATGAACAGCCGCGCGTTCGCAACGCCCGACGACGTAAAGGCAGTAGCGCACGAGGTGCTGTCGCACAGGCTTATTACGCCCGCGGGCAAGTCCGCGGACGCCGCGCACGCGGTTATCAACGAGATACTTGCGCAGACCCCCGTGCCTGTGTGAGCGCTGAAAGGAGCGTGCGGCTATGACGGAGAAAAACGCGCTCGGGCGGGTGCTGATGATATCCCGCGAGGCGTATGGCGCGCTTGCAAAGGACGACGGCGCGCTTAACGGCGTGGCGCTTCTCGACAGCCTTTCTGCGGCGCTTTCTCACTGCGGCAGCGCGGAGAAGCCGCTCGGCAGGCTGATGGGTACGCTTAAGCGCGAGATTAAGGCGAAAAACCGCGCGTTCTACCCAAAGGTAAAGCTTTACTTTTCGCGCGTGTACCCCGTGCTTGACTACGACTTCGACAAGGCGTGCAGGCATATCCCCGCGATAATATTCGGCAACGACAGCGTGTGTGCAAAGCTTGTTAAGGGCGAGCGCGCTAAGGCGCAGTCCATGTGCGACGCCATGAGGAGCTACCCCGGCTTTCTTTTCGGGGAGTTCGCGGCGCTCTCGGACGGGCAGTTCTACGACCTCGTTTTCGGGTATTACCCGAAACTTTACGAGGAGGAGTTTATGGACGCGCAAAGGGCGCTTTTTGGTAAATAACAGCGCTTTGTTGAAATTAACAAAGCGCGCCCGCGCAGAGCAAATATTTTCTACCGCCTTTCGGGGCGGTTTTTGCGCGTTTTGCTGCTTTATGTATTGACTTTTTTCAAAAATGCGGTATAATTAAAGTGTATGCGTTATTACATCAATAACATGGAAATAACTGTAAATCTATAAATCTAAGGACGGAAAAGGCTATGAAATGGACAGGCTTAAATGATTTGCGTGAGAGCTACCTTAAATTCTTTGAGAGCAAGGGACACCTGCGCCTTGCGAGCTTCCCGCTCGTACCGCAGGGGGACAACTCTATCCTGCTGATAAACGCAGGCATGACGCCCCTTAAGAAGTACTTTCAGGGCATAGAAGAACCGCCGCGCCACCGTGTTACCACCTGCCAGAAGTGCATTCGCACGCCTGACATCGAGAACGTAGGCAAGACCGCGCGCCACGGCACTTACTTTGAAATGCTCGGCAACTTCTCCTTTGGCGACTACTTCAAGCACGAGGCTATAGCGTGGGCGTGGGAGTACCTTACAAAGGTGCTTGAAATTCCGCCTGAGAGGCTGTGGGTCACGATTTACGAGCAGGACGACGAGGCGGGCGACATCTGGGCGAACGAGGTAGGCGTTCCGCGCGAGCGTATAATAAAGCTTGGCAAGGCGGACAACTTCTGGGAGCATGGCAGCGGCCCGTGCGGTCCTTGCAGCGAGATTCACTACGACCGCGGCGAGAAGTACGGCAAGTTCGACCACATAGGGCAGGACAACTTTGAGGAAGTGGGCGACTGCGACCGCATAATCGAGATATGGAACAACGTATTCACCCAGTTTGACAACGACGGCCACGGCAACTATACCCAGCTTAAGACAAAGAATATAGACACGGGCATGGGCCTTGAGCGCCTTGCGTGCGTTATGCAGGACGTTGACAACCTTTTCGAGGTTGACACCGTGCAGAACATAATGAAGAAGATATGCAGCATAGTAGGCGTTGAGTACAAGGCGGACGCGCAGAAGGACATCTCTATCCGCGTTATCACCGACCACATAAGAAGCACTACCTTTATGGTAGGCGACGGCGTGCTGCCCTCCAACGAGGGGCGCGGCTACGTTCTGCGCAGACTGCTCCGCAGAGCGGCGCGCCACGGCAGAATGCTTGGATACACAGGGCCGTTCCTTTACGAGGTGTGCGACACCGTTATAGACGAGAACCTTTCCGCTTACCCCGAGCTTGCGGAGAAGCGCGCTTATATCAAAAAGGTTATAAGAACCGAGGAGGAGAGCTTCGCTAAGACCATTGACAAGGGTACGGAGATTCTCGGCGAAATGATAGACGCGCTGCTTGCAAAGGGCGAAAAGACCCTCTGCGGCGAGGACGTATTCAAGCTGCACGACACCTACGGCTTCCCGCTTGACCTTACAAAGGAGATACTCTCCGAAAAAGGCCTGTCTGCGGACGAGGAGGGCTTCCACGAGTGCATGAAGGTGCAGAAGGAGACCGCCCGCAAGAACAAGAAGCTCGGCGGCGGCTGGGACAACGCGAAGAACAGCGCGCTCGACGCGTTCAAAACTAACTTTGTGGGCTACACCGCGCTTGAAAGCGAAACAAAGCTGCTTGCCATAGTAAAGAACGGCGAGCTTGCGGAGCTTTGCGAGGAGGGCGACGAGGTTTCAGTAGTGCTTGAAAACACGCCTTTCTATGCGGAAATGGGCGGTCAGGTAGGCGACTGCGGCAAGGTAATAAGCGGCGACAGCGTAATCGAGATAACCGACACGCAGAAGCTTACGAACGGCGCGTTCGTATCCAGCGGCCGCGTTGTAAGCGGCGGATTCGCTGCGGGCAGCACAGTCACCGCGCAGGTAGACGCGGAAAAGAGAGCGGCTACCGAGCGCAACCACACCTGCGCGCATATCCTGCAGGCGGCGCTGCGCAGCGTGCTTGGCGACCACGTTCACCAGAGCGGCTCTTACGTTGACCCGTACCAGTGCCGCTTCGACTTCAGCCACTTCAGCGCAATGACCGCAGACGAGATACAGCAGGTAGAGAACTACGTAAACCGCGTTATCATGGCGGCAGTTCCCGTGACTACCGAGGCGCTGCCTATAGAGGAAGCGAAGAAGCGCGGCGCAATGGCGCTCTTTGGGGAGAAGTACGGCGACGTTGTACGCGTTGTGTCCGTGGGCGAATATTCCACGGAGTTCTGCGGCGGCACGCACCTTACGAACTCCTCGCAGGCGGGGCTGTTTAAGATAGTATCCGAGGCTTCCGTTTCGAGCGGCGTAAGGCGTATACAGGCGGTAACGGGTATGGCGGTAATGTCCATGCTCTACGATTACAAGAACACGCTTGAAAAGGCGTGCGCGGCGCTCAAAGCGCCCACGTTCGACGAGCTTCCCCACCGCGCGGAGAGCGTTATGGCGGAGCTTCGCGAAAAGGACAAGAAGCTTGAGGCGATAGCGCAGGCGGCGGCTAACGCGCAGCTCGGCGGCCTTGAGGAAAAGGACGTAAACGGCGTTACGCTCATAGCGGCGGCGCTTGAGAATACGAACGCGGACGGTCTGCGCAAGGCGGGCGACAGTCTTGCGGACAAGCACCCCGACCTTGTTGCGGTGCTTGCAGGCACGGCGGACGGCAAGACGAGCATTCTTTGCAAATGCACAAAGTCCGCCGTTGCAAAGGGCGCGAACGCGGGCGCTATCGTAAGGGAGATAGCTGCCGCTGCAGGCGGCAAGGGCGGCGGAAAGCCCGACCAGGCAATGGCGGGCGTACCCGACGCGGCGAAGATTCCCGAGGCGCTTGCAAAGGCTGCGGAAATAGTTGCAAAGTATATAAAGTAAGGGCAACGCCGTATAGACTTTATACGGCATAGCACGGGAACGCAGGCGCGGTCTTTGGCTACAAGGACCGCGCCCGCTGAGTATCGAGCATTATTCGACGAAAAACGACGCCCGCCGAGCGGCGCGGCTGTCCCATTATGAACGGAGGAAAATATGGACTGCTTATTCTGCAAGATAATTGCGGGGGAGATACCCTCTGCAAAGGTGTACGAGGACGACAAGATACTTGCGTTCCGCGACATAGCGCCCGCAGCCCCCACGCATATACTTGTTATACCCAAGGCGCATATTGCGGGCGTTGACGGCGTAACGCAGGAAAACTGCGAGATAGTCGGCTATATCTTTGCAAAGATTGCCGACATTGCGCGCGAGCAGGGGCTTGAAAACGGCTACCGCGTTGTAAGCAACGTAGGCGAGGACGGCGGGCAGACCGTGCGCCACCTGCATTTCCACATTCTCGGCGGAAAGAAGCTTTCCGTTGAAATGGCGTAATGGCAAGGATAGAAGAACCGCGCCTTAAAGCCGACCTCAAAGCGGGGCAGCTGGGGCGCGCCTATTTCCTTTTCGGCGAGGAGGACTACTTAACGCGCCTTTACGCGGACAAGCTTGCGGGCGCGGCGCTCGGCGAGGGCGACCGCGACATGAACCTCACAAAGCTTTCGGGCTGCCCCGACGTAAACGAGCTAGCGGACATTGTGGACACGCTGCCGTTCTTTGCGGAGCGCAAGTGCGTTATGATATCCGACCTCGACCCCGACGAGATGGACGCGCCCTCCGCAAACGCCTTAGCGAAGCTTATAGAGGGGCTGCCCGATACCGCGGTGCTTATAATCTGCGAGTATTCCGTGGAGATAGACCCGAAAAAGCCCAAGGCAAAGGTAAAGAAGATAATGGACGCGGTAGACAAGGCGGGCTTTGTGTGCGAGATGAAGTACATGACCCCCGCGCGCGTTGGCGCTATGGCGCAGAAAAAGGCCGCCCGCGCGGGCTGCGCGCTTTCTGCGGAGGACGGCGTATATCTGGCGGAGCTTTGCGGGTGCAGCTTAACGCGCGTTTCCAACGAAACGGGCAAGCTGTGCGGCTATAAGGGCGGCGGCGAGATAACCCGCGCGGACATAGACGCGCTTACCGCGCGCATTACCGACACGGGCGTTTACACGCTTGCCGCGGAGCTTTTCGCAGGGCATAACGACGCGGCGTTTCAGATACTCGACGACCTTTTTGCGCAGCAGGAAGACCCTGTTGTGATAATGGCGGCGCTTTCGGGGCATTTTGTTGATTTGTACCGCGCAAAGCTCGGGCAGAACGCGCGGCTCAACTCTGACAAGACCGCTGCGGCGTTCGGCTACCCGCCTAAGCGCGCGTTTGTCATGCGCAAGGCGTTCGGCTCGGTGCGCACCCTTACGGAGCGCTACCTTGCGGAGTGTATAGACGTGCTGTACCGCGCGAATATCATGCTCAATTCCTCGCACATTTCAAGGAGAACGATACTGGAGGAGGCGCTCGCGCAGATTTCCGTATTAAGAGAGCGGGAGCAGGCTGCGAAAAACGCGCCCGATACGGCAGACTGATACATGATAAAGCTAAAACAAGCAATAATAGTAGAGGGAAAATACGACAAGATAAAGCTCTCGTCCGTGGTGGACGCGCTTATAATCCCGACGAACGGGTTCGGGGTGTTTAAGGACAGGGAAACTGCGGAGCTTATACGAAGCCTTGCGCAGACGGTGGGAATTATCATACTTACCGACAGCGACAGCGCGGGCTTTAAGATACGCGCGCGCGTGCGCAGCATTGCCGCAAAGGGAGAGGTAACGAACGTGTTTATCCCCGACGTTTTCGGTAAGGAGCGGCGCAAGCAGTCGCCGTCTAAAGAGGGCAAGCTTGGCGTCGAGGGCATGAGCGCGCAGACGCTTATGCAGGCGTTTGAGCGCGCGGGCGTATTCGCGCAGGAAACGCGCGCGGACAAGGAGCGCCTTACAAAGGCGGACCTCGCGGACGCGGGGCTTGTCGGCGGGGAGAACTCCGCGCTTAAGCGGCAGGCGTTACAGCGGCGGCTGGGGCTGCCCGAGCGGCTGTCGGCAAATATGCTGCTGGAGGTGCTTTCTGCAATGTACACGCGCGGGGAAGCGCTTGACATAATAGGGGAGGCTCAAAAAAACTCGTTTGAGTGAAAACGGTTTTCAGAGATGACCATAAGGGAACATCTAAAAACCGTTTTGAAAAGGGAAAATGGGTATAGTGCGCCGAATGCGAGGAAAGCCGACGAAGTAAGGCTGTATGCCTTACGAGGAGGTGCAACATGATGTTGCACGGCGAAATAACCAAGTGACGGCATGGACGCCGTCACATCAGAAATTTCGCTTGTTGACAGAAGCAGGCGGTGTACTATACACATTTTCCCTCAAACGAGGTTTTTAGAGGTGACCATAAATAATAACTGCAATACAGTTCAAGGGGGATAACACATGGTCTTTTCCAGTCTTACGTTTCTGTTTGCATTTCTGCCGCTTACGCTGATAATTTATTATCTCGTACCGCAGAAGGCAAAGAATATCGTGATACTTGTAAGCGGGCTGCTCTTTTACGCGTGGGGCGAGCCGATATACGTGCTTGCAATGATAGCCTCGACGTTTATCGACTATACCGCGGGGCGCATTATCGCAAAATATGACGACGACGAGAAAAAGCGCAGGATATGCCTTATCGTGTCGCTTGTGATGAACCTCGGGCTTCTTGGGACGTTCAAATATCTCGGCTTCCTTATAAACAGCGCCAACGCGTGGTTCGGCTGGAGCATACCGAATCCCAACCTGCCGCTTCCCATAGGCATAAGCTTCTTTACGTTCCAGTCCATGTCCTATACTATCGACCTTTACCGCCGCAACATCAAGGTGCAGAAAAGCGCGGTGAACTTTCTGGCGTTCGTTACGCTTTTCCCGCAGATAGTGGCAGGACCTATAGTAAGGTACGAGGACATACAAAACGAGATAGACCACCGCACGATTACCGAGAAAATGCTCGGCGACGGCATAAGCCGCTTTATCGTGGGGCTTGGCAAAAAGGTCCTTATCGCCAACAATATCGGCGCGCTATGGTCGCAGATAAAGCTTATGGAGTACGGTGAGCTTTCGGCGGTAACGGCGTGGCTCGGCATACTCGCGTTCACGTTCCAGATTTATTTTGACTTCAGCGGCTACTCCGACATGGCTATAGGTTTGGGCAAGATGATGGGCTTCAACTTCCCCGAAAACTTTGACTATCCGTATATGTCACACAGTATCTCGGAGTTCTGGCGGCGCTGGCACATGACGCTCGGCGCGTGGTTCAAGAGCTACATCTATATCCCGCTCGGCGGCAACCGCAAGGGCACGGCGCGCACGATAATCAACCTGCTTATCGTGTGGACGGTAACGGGCATATGGCACGGCGCAAGCTGGAACTTTATGCTGTGGGGCGCGTACTTCGGCGTGCTTATCGTGCTGGAGCGGCTTTTCCTCGGCAAATGGCTTGAGAAAATACCCGCGTTTTTCAGCTGGCTGTACACGTTTGTGCTTGTAATATTCGGCTGGGTAATGTTTGACGCGGTAGACACTACGACCGTTCATATAGGCGATATGTTCTCGCAGGTGTTCACGTTCATCGGCGCAATGTTCGGCGCGAACGGCGTGTTTATCGACAACACCGCGATGAACGCCATAGTAAACTACGGCATCATATTCGCAATATGCATTTTCGGCAGCTCGGACGTGCTGAAAACCATATGCGACAAGATACGCAAGGACGGCCCTGTATGGGTGCAGTACGGCGAGCCTGTAGTGCTTACGGCGGTTATGCTTGCAAGCACGGCGTATATTACTACTTCGAGCTACAATCCGTTTTTGTATTTCAACTTTTAAGGGGGAGAACGCATGAATTTCAAAATGACTCCTCAGAAGCTGATGATAGCTATGTTTACCATTGTTCTGCTTGCTGTGCCGATAGCGACGCTCGTGCTGCCCAAGCAGACCCGCAGCGAGAACGAAAACCGCACGCTCGCGACGTTCCCCACGCTTGTGAATGAAAGCAAGATGGAAAAGGCGGAGAACTTTGCGGACCGGCTCGGCGCTATCAGGTGGAGCTATATCACCGAGCGCAAGCGCGCAAGCTATATGGACGACCTTGAAACCTACTTTTCCGACCATGTTGCGGGCAGGGAGAGCTGGGTAATAGCCTCCAACACGCTTGAAAGGCTTTCGGGCAAGCAGGAGATTAACGGCGTTTTCACCGTTGACGACAAGATGATACTCATGTTCAAAAGCTACGACAAGGAGAACGTGCAGAAGTCCCTTGACGCGCTGAGCGGCTTTGCTAAGCGCATGGGCGATACGCCCGTGTACTTTATGCTCGCGCCCACCGCGCAGGAGATGAACACCGCTTCCATGCCGTCCTACGGCGGGTATCTGAGCGAAAAGGCGTTTATCGACGAGTGCTACAAAAACGTTTCGGGCGTGAATACAATCGACTGCCTGAGCTTCCTTTCGGGGCATAAGGACGAGTATATCTTCTACCGCACGGACCACCACTGGACGTCGCTTGGCGCGTACTACGGGTATTGCTCCGCGGCGAAGTCGCTGGGGTACTCCGCTTACGGGCTGAGCGCCTTTAACATAGAAACGGCAAGCAGCAGCTTCCGCGGTACGCTCTACTCAAAAACGCTCGACAACGGCGTAACGCCCGATTCAATAGACTACTACCACCTTGCCGCGGGCGACCCCTCGCTTAAAATGTCGGTAAACGACGGCACGGCAGTCACGGAGTACGACGACCTGTACGTGCGCAGCTACCTTGACACAAAGGATAAGTATGCATCGTTCACGGGAACTAACACCCCGATAATCGACATTGAAACGGATATAGACAACGCAAAGAGCCTGCTGCTGATAAAGGACAGCTACGCGCACAGCCTCGTGCCGTTCCTCTCAAAGCACTACAGCAGGATAACAATGGTAGACCTGCGCTATATAAACGCGGGGCTTGACGCGGTTGTAGACCTTGACAGTTACTCGCAGGTGCTTGTAATGTATAACGCCGTAACCTTCGCGGACGACCTCGGGCTTAAGAAGCTGGCGTTTATAAAGGACTGAGCCGTGCGCGAGCTTTTATACAGCGTAAGCGCGCAGGAGGACGGCGCTACGGCACTCTGCTTTCTTAAGAAGCGGGGCTACTCGCGCCGCGTGATAACAGCGCTAAAGCAGGCGGGAGCGCTTACGAGAAACGGCGCGCTGCTGCGTACGGTGGACGTTCTGCGCGAGGGCGACAGCGTGCGCGTTGTGCTTACCGACAGCGGCGGCGCGCAGCCGAACCCCGATATCCCCGCGCGCACCGCCTACGCGGACGAGGACGCGGTGGTATACGACAAGCCGCCGTTCGTACCGGTTCACCCGTCGCAGCGCCACAGGCTCGACACGCTCGCTAACCTCTTTTCCGCGCAGTACCCCGCGCAGCCGTTCCGCCCGATAAACAGGCTCGACAGGAACACCTCGGGGCTTTGCCTTTGCGCGAGGAATCAGCTTTTTGCAAGCCTTGCAGCGCAGAGTCTTGAAAAGGTCTATTACGCGGCGGTTGACGGCGACATTGCGCGCGGCGGCAGGATATGCGCGCCCATAGCGCGCGAGGAGGGCAGCGTTATAAAGCGGTGCGTTTCCCCCGAGGGCAAGAGCGCCGTAACGCTCTACGAGCCGATTTTGCGGCGAAACGGGCGCACCCTGCTTCGCGTTACGCTTGAAACGGGGCGCACGCACCAGATACGCGTGCATTTCGCGCATATCGGCTTCCCGCTGTGCGGGGACGATATGTACGGCGGCGACTGCGGCGGCATAGAGCGCCACGCTTTGCATTGCGGGCGGCTGAGCTTTACGGGGCTTGCGGGGGAACGCGTTGAGGTGAGCGCCCCGCTGCCCGAGGACATAGCGCGGCTTTTCGGCGAGCCGCTTATTAAAGGAGAATGTACATGAAAAAGCACATAGCCCCGCTGCTTGCCGCGGCGGTAATGCTCTGCGGCTGCTCCGCGGGCGGGTATAAGGCTAACGTTGACGGCAGCGCGGTTGTAGCACAGCCTGCGGGAATACGCGTTGAAATGCCCGAGGGGTGGAACGTTTACGGCTCGGGGAGCGTTTACCGCGAGATGTACAAGCGCAGCGGCGACACCTACCAGAGCGCGGACGAGCTTAAAAAGGACTACGAGAGCGAGGGGCAGCGCTGCCTTGCCCTCGGCGAAAGCGCGGACGCTTCGGTTATCTGCATGGTGACGGTCCACGACCTTACAAACGACGACGGCGAGCAGGCGCAGCCCGCAGACTACGCGCGCACCGTGCATGATTCCACGATATTCGAGTACCTTGCGGCGGGCTACAAAACGGGCGGCGACAGCAGCTTCACCGAGGGCAGCGAGGGCGGCCTTGACTGCTGGACCTCGCACTTTGAGCTTTACCTGCCCGACGAGGACGGCGGCGAGGCGCAGTTTGTGCTGGGACAGACGGAGTACCTGTTTTCGCAGGGGGACGATATGTATTCGGTGCAGCTGGTGTACTCGACCCCCGACGGCAGGGCGCAGGCGCAGGGCGTTGGCGTAAGCGTTGACGGGTAACAAAAACGGGACATTTAGACCGTCGGAAATACAGGGGCGACAGTTCGGCGCGGCGCTTATTGAGTGGCAATAAGCGCCGCGGTTTTGTTATGTTACCCAAAAAAATCAAAAAAATCTGTTAATTTTTTAGAATTTTTGTGTTTGCCCTTGATTTATCGGATAATATAATGTATAATAGGAATATGAGTATTCTGCCTTGATGCCCCTTTTTGCGGCAGGGTGCGATGCGTCAGAACCGCCGCTTGCGGATTCTGCCGCTTTTTATTTGATAAAAAGGGTTTGATGCTTTTGCTATTCAGTAATAAAATTGTAAAAATAGAGGTACTGGACAGAAACGGCGTCCTCGCAATGACCGCAGAAAAAGGCTTTGTTTTCCCAAAGAACCTTGATTCGGATGACGACAGCATACTTATCATCAAGGGCAAGAATCTTAAGGAGTTCGGCTGGAACGAGCAGGTTTTCGCCGTTACCACGCTTAAATCGGGAGAGCGGGTAAAGTACGCGGGTACGGTTTCGGTTTCGCTTGACACGCAGCTTAACATAAAGCTTGCAAAGTCTGCGAAAACGGAGCTGCTGGAGGAGCGCAGGCGCTATTTTAAGATAAAGGTGCAGGAAAAGGGCAGGGCGCTCTTTTTCATTCGCGGGGAGGACACCTACCGCCTTGACGAGCCTGTGCCGATAGAGATAGCGGACATAAATATCGGGGGAATTTTCATGATATCGCCCGATTACACGTTTTCTGAGGACGACCTTGTGTGCGTTGAGGTGGATTTGTTTGTAGACTACAGGCTCAACGCCATGGCGCGCGTGCTGCGCGTGCAGACCGCTCCCGACGGCACTATAAAGGGCTACGGGTGCGAGTTTCAGGGGCTTACCGCCTCGCAGGAGGACTACATAGGCAGGTTTATATACAAGGTCCAGTCGGAAATGCGGCAGAAGGAGCTTGCCCGCGAGGAGGACGATTAAGCGGGATTTAAGCGCGGGACGCCCGTGGGCGGCATTTGATTCGCATATATTTCATAAAAATATAAACCAAGAAGGAGTATAGGGGGATAAACCAATGAGCAATGCAAAACTGAAGGTCGTGCTGACAGCGGTGCTGCTGTTATTCGCGATAGTTCCTGCTCTTATTGTCGGGGCTGTCGGCACATTCTCCACGATGAACTACGAAAAGTCCGTCAAGGAGAACACGGTAAAGACGGTTTCGCTGTCCAAGTCGTCGGCGATAGACCAGCTTTTCGAGGGGTACATAGCCGATATCAACACCATGTCAAAGCTTGACGCGGTGGTTAAGGCGGCTTCCGCAAAGGACGACAGCGCCAACGATATCATCAAGGCGTACTCTACGGGCACGGATATCATCGACACGCTCATTATCGACGCCAACGGTACGATAATCGCTTCCACAAGCGGCAAAACGGGCAGCACGTTCCAAAACTTCAACGCTGAAAATATGCCTGCGGTTTCCGCGCTCCTTTCGTGGGAGAACTACGACCAGACAGACGCTTTCTTCGTATCCAAGGAGATTTACGCAGAACCCGACACCAGAACGGGCGGCAAGCTCGGCTATGTGTGCGCGGTGATTTCCGTAGCGCCCGAGAGCGGCATTATGAAGGCGCTTGCGGGTACGTTCCTCAACAAGAGCGCGTACTTTATTATAGCTGACAACCTCGGCAACGCGCTTAACGTTGGCGCGAGCGGCGCGGTTGCAAGAAGCGGGTCGTTCGACTCCGCGCTTTCCGCCGAGATAAGCAAGGTATTCTCCGAAACAAGCAACGTATCGGGCGGCAACACCGCGGACGCGGCTTATTCGGACAAGGCGGGCAAATACGTTTACACGGGCGGCATTGTGCCTAACGTTACCACATGGAGATGGATGGGCGTTGCAAACGCCGCGGAGTTCTCCGCGTTCTCCACTAAAACCAACATAATCGGCTGGGGCGTTGTCGTTGTATCCTGCGGACTGGCGTGCCTGCTGGCGCTGGTAATCACGACAAAGTTCCTTGGCAGCATGACGAATATGCTTAAGACTCTTGACGCTATCGGGCAGGAGGAAGGCTCTGCCATACGCTTTGACGTTAAGAACAGAAACACCGAGCTTGGCGAGATACAGGCTTCCTTTAACGAGCTGCTCGACGAGGTTTACTTAAGCGAGGAGCGCCACCGCACCATTGCGGAGCTGTCCGACAATATGCTGTTCGAGTGGGACTTCCACAAGGAGAATATGTACGTTTCCGCGAACACGCTTGCAAAGTTCGATATCGACCCCTCGCAGGCGACGCTTTCCAACGGGCGCTTCCTTGATTCGCTTATGGACCAGGAGAACTCCGAGCGCTACAAGCGCGATATAAGCATGCTGCTCAAGAACAAGAACGGCTACAGCGCGGAGTACCAGCTTAAGGCTAAGAGCGGCGCGGTTATCTGGGTTTCGCTGCGTGCAAACTGCATTACCGACCGTCTTGGCGAGCCGCTGAGAGTAATCGGCGTTATGACGGATATCGACAACGAGAAGAAGCTCGAGCTTCAGCTTTCCGAGCGCGCAAGCTACGACTTCCTCTCCAAGCTCTACAACAGAAGCTCGTTTATCAGGGAGTTCACCTCTGAAATCGAGAGAAGGGGACAGAATAAGGTCGCTGCGATGTTCCTTGACGTCGACGACTTCAAGTTCATCAACGACCGCTTCGGCCACACCGTCGGCGACGAGGTTATACGCTTCGTTGCGGACAACATCAGAAAGAAGGTTGACGAACGCGGCGGCTTCGCGGGACGTTTCGGCGGCGACGAGTTCGTAATGTGCTTTACAAATCAGGAGGACATTGAGAACATCGAAGATATCGCGATGAACATTATCGACGAGCTTAACATGGGTTACACCACAAGCGACGGTATGCTCATCAACGTAAAGATATCCATCGGTATCACCTACTGCCCCGAGCATTCCGAAGACCCCAACGAGCTGCTCTCTTTCGCGGATACGGCAATGTATTTCGTAAAGAAGAACGGCAAGATGAACTACCACGTTTATATGCCCGAGGACAGCGAGAGCGGCGAGTACAACGACCCCGAGAGCGTGTTCTAATCGGCGGGAATGCCCGTGTGTGGCTTCCGAATAATAACCATCGGGGCGTACGGATAAGATGTGCGCCCCGTTTTTACGGAGGAAATAGGCTTGGCTAAAATAATTGCGGTAACGAACCAAAAGGGCGGCGTCGGCAAGACCACAACGTGCAGCGCGCTTTGCGGCGGGCTTGTAAAGCTTAAGCAGCGTGTGCTTGCGATAGACCTCGACCCGCAGGGGAATCTGACGTTCAGCCTTGGCGCGGACGCGGACGACAGCTTTACTGTATACGACGTGCTTAAGGGCAACTGCGAGCTTAAGGACGCCATTCAAAAGGACGGCGTTTGCGACGTAGTGCCGTCGAACATACTGCTGTCGGGACTGGAGCTGGAAATGACGGGCGTAGGGCGCGAGTATGTGCTGCGCGAGCAGCTCAGCGCAGTCGCCGACGAGTACGACTACATAATCCTCGACACGCCGCCCGCGCTCTCGGTGCTTACGATAAACGCCTACACCGCGTCGGACGAGCTTGTGATACCCATGCTCTGCGAGATACTTTCGCTGCAGGGCATAGCGCAGCTCAAGCAGACGATTTTTGCGGTGCAGCGCTACTACAACAAGGAGCTTAAGGTGCGGGGCATTCTGCTTAACAAATACAACCCGCGCTACACCCTTACCAAAGAGGTGGAGGAGCTTGCGGGAATGATAGCGCAGCAGCTTGAAACGAAGATATTCAAAAGCCGCATAAGTTCCGCGGTGTGCATTGCCGAAGCGCCCGCCCACGGCGAGAGCATTATGACGTACTCGCCCAAATCCCGCTCGGTTAAGGAGTACATGGAGTTTATAGAGGAGCTTACGGGGCTTAAGGAAAAGGGCGGCAGGAAATGAGCAGACGAAAAACGCCCGCGAAAATCCCGCCCGAAAACGCAGCAGCCGAAAGCGCCGCGCCTGAGAATGCAGCGTCCAATGGCGCTCCGACAAAGGGCGCTGCAAAAAAGAGCGCTGCGACAAAAGTCGCGTCAGCTAAGAGCGCCGCTCCCAAAGAGGGCAAGCTGAAGAAAGCCGCGCCGGAATCCGCCGCGAGTAACGCTCCGACAAAGGGCGAAACGCCCGACAAGAAGCCGCAAAAGCGCGCAAAATCCACGGCGAAAGGCGCAAAGCGCCCCGCTCAGAGCGAGAAAGGCGCGAGCAGCAAAACGCCGCAGGTAATGAAGCTTGTGGAAAAGCAAAGCTCGGTGAACCCCGTGATAATCGCGGGGAAAAGCGCGATACCGCGCCAGCTGCGGGGCGTAGAGCCGCTTTCGCGCATAATGCGCAGGGAGGCTGATGCCGTATTCGGCGGCGAGGTGGTGGACCTTACAAAGCGGCTGTGCGACGAGAACGCCGCGCTTATTCTGCGGCGCTTTAACGCGTGCTGCTGCGAAAGGTGCGTTGAGCGGCTCTCGCAGATAACGCAGGAGCGCTTGACGGCGCGCTTTGTAAAGACAGGCTCGCGCGAGTACGAGGAGCTGCAAGAGCCGCTGCGCAAGGCGGTCCTCACGCAGATGATAAGGGAACTTCTGGGTAGCCGCCGCAGAAGCTTTCACGATGAATAATAACACCCGCCAGTTTTACAGGCGGGTGTTTTAGGCTGTCGATAAAGGCACATCTGCGTTGTCAACGCCATTTCGGCAGGCAAAAAGCCTAGCCGAAACGGCGTTTCCTAGCAGCTGCACCTTTCTCGCCAGCCTAACTGATTCTTTTTTGATAAGTTTTTGCGTTGGTTACTTGCGCGCGGCTTTCGCAAGTTTTGTGTGCTTTATCACCTTCTGGCGGGAGAACTCCTCGCGCTCCTTTTCCTCGAGGGCGTTGGAGATAAAGCGCACCTGCTCGGTAAAGCGCGGTATCATGATGTTCTTAAGGGCGTTTGCGCGCTTGCGGGTCTTTTTAATCGCCTCGGACAGGCGGAAAATGCTGTTTTCAAGCTCGGCAAGCTCAACGGTTATTTCCTTTGCGCGGTTAAAGCCGATGTACGCCTCGTCGAAGCTGGAATCGGTTTTGTGCAGGCTGTAGGAGGGAAACCTGCCGCCCGCGTCTTTCTGCGCGCTTACCATGGGCAGTGAAACGCCCATAACGCTGCGGGAGGAAAGCTCCACGGTGTCGTCGAGGGGCAGCGTTTTAACTATATCGGTGACAATGCCGAGCGACGTATTAGCGCGCTGCAAAGCGCCGTACGCCTCGGCGTAAACGCTGCCGAGCCGCTCGCCCAGCGTGTGCGCGCGGTCTGTTAGCGCCACAAGCTCGCGCATGAGAATGTTGCGCTTTCTGTCCATAAGCTCGTAGCCCATCTGCGCCTGATGAAGCGAGCGCCGCACCTTTATAAGGTTTCCCTTTGTGGGGAATAATTGTTCTGCCATAGCTCGTCCTCGCGTTATTCTTCTGTTTCGGGCGCTTGCGCGGTGAATCTCGCGGCGCGCGCGGGGTCGTACTTTTCATCAAGAAGCTTGTCGTCAAGGCGGTCAAGCTCGCTGCGCGGCAGCGTGCATAGCAAATCCCACCCAAGCTCGAGCGTTTCGTCCATGCTGCGGTTCTCGTCAAAACCCTGATTTAAGAAGCGGTCCTCGAACAGCCGCCCGAAGCTCATGTACGCGCGGTCGGCTGCGGACAGCTCCTCCTCGCCGATAACCGAAGCGAGCGCGCGCGCGTCCTGCACCTTTGCGTAGGCGGCGAAAAGCTGATTTGCAACGGCGGAGTGGTCCGCGCGGGTGTAGCCCTCGCCTATGCCGTCCTTCATAAGCCTTGAAAGCGACAGCAGCACCGAAAGCCCGGGGTAAACGCCGCGCTTGTCAAGCTCGCGGTCGAATACAATCTGCCCCTCGGTGATGTACGCGGTAAGGTCGGGAATGGGGTGCGTTATATCGTCGTTGGGCATGGTGAGTATCGGTATCTGCGTTACAGAACCCGTGCCGCCCTCGATAACGCCCGCGCGCTCGTAGAGCGAGGCGAGGTTTGAGTAGAGATAGCCGGGGTAGCCCTTGCGTCCGGGAATCTCGCCCTTTGAGGAGGAGAACTCGCGCAGCGCCTCGGCGTAGGAGGTCATGTCCGTCATGATAACGAGAATGTGCATACCCTTTTCGTAGGCTAGGTATTCCGCGGCGGTAAGCGCGCACAGCGGGGTGAGCAGTCGCTCGATTATAGGGTCGCTTGAAAGGTTAAGGAACATTGCAACGCGCTCCGTAGCGCCCGTTTCCTCAAAAGAGCGGCGGAAGTAGTCCGCAACGTCCTTTTGCACGCCCATTGCGGCGAAAACTATAGCGAAGCGCGCGTCCTCGTCGCCCGTGATTTTCGCCTGCTTTACGATTTGCACCGCCAGCTTGTTGTGCGAAAGCCCCGAGCCTGAGAATATCGGCAGCTTCTGCCCGCGGATAAGCGTCATAAGCGCGTCTATTGAAGAAATGCCCGTGTGGATATAGTTGCGCGGGTAGTGGCGCGCAACGGGGTTGAGCGGCTGACCGTTAACGTCGCCCATTTTCTCGGGGAACACAGGTCCAAGCCCGTCCACGGGCTTGCCTGCGCCGCTGAAAACGCGCCCGAGCATTTCTGCGGCAAGCGGTATTTCAAGCGGCTTGCCCGAAAATACGGTTTTGGTGTTCTTAAGGGAAATGCCGTTCGTTCCCTCAAACACCTGTAAGATAACCTTGTCGCCCTCCATCTGTACAACGCGCCCCATGCGGTGCGTGCCGTCGTCAAGGCAAATGTCGGCTATCTCGTCGAACGCCACGCCCTTTACGCCCTCAAGCGCGATAAGCGGGCCGTTTATGTCGTTAAGACCCATATATTGCAAACTCATGACATATTCTCCCCACCTGTAAGCTGTGTGAATGCGCGGTCGATTTCCGCAAGGTAATCGTCGAATATCTCGGGCTTATCGTTCGGGATATCGTACTTCATGCGCACCGCCTTGTCGAAAAGCCCCGTTGCAAGCACCGCGGAAAGCGCAGCGCCCGCTTTAAGCGCCTCAAGCGAGCGGCGGTAGAGGGTGACTATCACCTTCATCATAAGCCGCTGCTTTTCAAGCGGCACAAACGTGTCGTCCTTGTGGTAGGCGTTCTGCTGCAAGAATCCCACGCGAACAACGCGCGCGGCTTCAATGGCAAGCTTCTGGTCGTCGGGCAGAACGTCCGCGCCGATAAGCTTTACTATCTCCATGAGCTTGTTTTCTTCCTGCAGAATGTCCGAAAGCTCCTGCCGCAGCGCCATAAAGTCGCTCCCGACGTGTTCGGCGTAATATTCCGCAAGGTCGTCGGTGTACTCGGAGTAGCTGGTGTTCCAGTCGATAGCGGGGTAGTGGCGCGCGTATGCAAGCGACTTGTCAAGCGCCCAGAAGCAGCGCACAAAGCGCTTGGTGTTTTGCGTTACAGGCTCGGAGAAGTCGCTGCCCTGCGGGGATACAGCGCCTATTATGGTAACCGAACCCTCGCTGCCGCCGAGCGTTTTCACATAGCCCGCGCGCTCGTAGAACTCCGAAAGGCGCGAGGGCAGGTACGCGGGGAAGCCCTCCTCCGCGGGCATTTCTTCAAGGCGGCCCGAAATCTCGCGCAGCGCCTCCGCCCAGCGCGAGGTGGAATCCGCCATAATTGCTATGTGGTAGCCCATGTCGCGGTAGTATTCCGCAAGCGTAATGCCCGTGTAAATGGAAGCCTCGCGCGCCGCCACGGGCATATTCGAGGTGTTTGCGATAAGCACCGTTCTGTCCGTAAGCGGCCTGCCGCTCTTGGGGTCTATAAGCTCGCTGAACTCCTCAAGAACCTGCGTCATCTCGTTGCCGCGCTCGCCGCAGCCGATGTATACGATTATATCCGCGTCGCACCACTTTGCAAGCTGGTGCTGGGTCATTGTCTTGCCCGTTCCGAAGCCGCCGGGGATAGCCGCCGTGCCGCCCTTTGCTATGGGTATCACGGTGTCGATAACGCGCTGTCCCGTGATAAGCGGCCTGTCTATAGGCAGCCTGCCGCCTATGGGGCGCGCGCGCTTTATCGGCCAGCGCTGCACCATTGTAAGCTCGGCCTCCGTGCCGTCGGGGCGCTTAAGGCGTATTATCGGCGTATCGACGGTGTAGCTGCCGTTTTCCGCGGCATAGGTCACCACGCCCTGCATATCGGGCGGGGTCATGCACCTGTGCGTTATAAGCGGCGTTTCGGGGCAGGTGCAGTACACCTCTCCGCCGGAAAGCGCGTCGCCGACTTTTACGGTAACCGTAACGTCCCAGCGCTTTTTGGTATCGAGCGAGGGCAGCGCGCTTCCCTCCGTCACAAACGCGCCGCTTATCGCGGTCATGTCGCGTAAGGGGCGCTCTATCCCGTCGAATATGTTTGAGATTATCCCCGGACCGAGCGCTGCGCACACGGGCGCGCCCGAACCCTCGACAGGCTCGCCTGTCATAAGCCCCGAGGTGTTCTCGTACACCTGAATGGTGGTGAAGTCGTCGCTTACGCCTATTACCTCGCCGATAAGCCGTCTTTTTCCGACGTAAACCATTTCAAGCATGGAGAAGTCGCGCGTGCGCGCCACTTTAACGACAGGGCCGTTTATCGCATAAACCGTGTTCAATCTTCTTCTTCCTTTCGGGGTAAAATCAATCAAGGCGAAGCTGCGACTGCTGCGAGAACGCCCGCTTCTCCTCCTCGAGCGCGCTGTCGAGCGTGTAGTCGCCCGAGAGCGTGCCTGCGGCATTCTGCGCGCGAATACCGCCTATCATAACAGAGCCGTCCGCTGTAACGTTTGCAGCAAGCGCCTTAACGCGCTCGATATCGCGCGGGGCGGCGGAGATAACGGCGTTTTCGCCAAGCTCCGCAAACGCGCGCTTTACCGCGCGGGCGAGCCACTCGCCGTACTCGGCGGACTGCGCAAAGGCGCAAAGCTCCTGCCTTGTCTGCTCAAAAAACTGCTCGATAAGCTCTTTTCTGTGCGCAAGCACCGCGCGCTTTGTTTCGGCGTCCACGCGGGACAGCTCCTTGCTTATGCGGGCGGTAAGCCTGCTTTTCTGTGCGGCAAGCTCGCTTAGCGCTTCGCGCTCGGCAAGCTCGGCGCGCAGCTTTTCCGCGGAGCTGCTGCGCTGCTGCGCAAGGCGTTCAAGCTCGTCGGTCTGCGCTTTCGCCTGCGCGTCTATTTCCGTGCGGAACATTTCAAGCTTCTCGGCAAAATTAGTTTCAGTTTCCATAAAACCAGCCTTTCAGATGGAGTTGCACGGCTCAGAGCTTTATGCCCATAGCCTGCTCAATGCAGCGGTCTATGATGTCCGCCGCGCTTGTGTTGCCGTGGCGGTCGGGAATCTCCGCGATAAGCGGCCGCTCCCGCGTGAGCCTTACGGCGCGCACGCGCTCGGTGCAGAGTGCGGCGGTCTTTTCCGTCATAAGCACTATGGCGGTGCTTTCATCTGCAAGCGCCTTGTCAAGTGCCGCGCCCGCTTCCTCGGGCGTATGCGCGACAACGCCCTCAATCCCCGCCATTCTCATGCCAAGGAGAGTATCCACGTTATCGCTTATCAGAAAGAATTTCACGTCCGCACCCCCGTTTTGCGCAGTATCAGCCGAAAAGAATGAGTATGGATATCAGCAGGCCGTAAATCGCAACGCCCTCGCCGAGCGCTACGAATATCAGCGCCTTAGTGAACGCCTTGTCGTTTTCGCTTACAGCGCCGATAGCCGCAGGGGCAGCGCCGCCTACCGCAATACCCGTGCCGATAGTGCCAAGACCCGTTGAAAGCGCAGCGCCGATGTACTTCATGCCCTGCGTAAAGCCCTCGCCCGAGGCGGCAGCGGCGTTAGCGACGTCCGCAGCCTCCGCGAACGCCCCTGTGAGCGGCAGCGCCGTCATAAGCGCCATAACGCCGATAAAGGAGAATATGTTGGTAAGCACCGCGCGCTTTCTGTTGGCGGGCTTTCCGCTGCGGCGGTTCTTAAGGCAGAGTATCAGCGGGAGCATTATTGCAGCCGTTGCAAGAAGCGGGAGTGTGAAAAGAATAACGTATTTCATTTGTGTTTCCTCCAAAAATCAGTTTTCTGTTTCAAGGCTAATGCTTATGGGGCTGAACCCCTGACCGCTGCCGTCGTAGAAGCGGTTGAATATCTCGTAGAACTCAAGTCGCAGCACCTGAATGCCGACAAGCAGTCCCTCAATGCCCATTACCACTATGTTGCCGATAACGTAGGCAATAACCGTGCCGACAGTCACCTTGGCGTCGGGGACGTTAGTACCCGCAAGCTGCGACACAACAAGCATAAAGCCCGCGTGCGAGAGAATGAACCCGCCTATACGCAGATAGGACATCGTGTTTGAAAGGAAGCTTATCGCCGCTTCAAACAACTCGATAAAGTTTTCGATGATGAAGTTGCCCACCGAGGTCTTTTCCGCGGGGCGCTCGCCCGCAACCAGCATACCGAGCGGCTTTTTGAAGAATATCGCAACGAGCGGCAGCACGATAAGCAGCAGTATATACGCGGGTGTGAAAAGCTTCAGCCCGAACAGCAGCGTACCCACAGCGCCCGCCACAAGCGAGCCGTAGAACACGATACCCGCCACGCCGTTCACGCCGAAAAGCGCCTCGCCAAGCTGCCTGCTTTTGAATTTAAGAACCATGTTGAATATCATGGAAACGAGGATAAGCACAATGCCTATCGCGAGGGAGAACAGCAGCAGAACCGTCGCCGCTTGGAATATGTTTTCGGGGCGTTCGGGAAGCCCCAAGGGGCTGAACAGCCTGCAAAGCCCGTTCCAGATTTCCGCGCGGTGGAAGAACGGCGTGATAAGCGTTTCAATGCCGAACACCGAGCCGTACACAACGCCGAACGCGGCGGAAAACAGCCCTATGCGCTCCATAATGGGCGCAAGCCCGTTTTTGGTGAACTTTGTGAGAATAAACCCGAGAAGCGTTATCACAAGCCCCTGTCCCACGTCGCCGAACATTATGCCGAAAAGCAGCATATACGTGAACGCAACGTACGGCGTGGGGTCGAATCCGCCGTAGGACGGCAGCCCGTACATTTTTACGAACATCTCGAACGGCCGCGTTATTATGTTGTTCTTAAGCACCACGGGCGTATCCGCGGGCGCGTGCTTTCGCTCTATCGGTATCTCTATCGTTACAACGCCCTCTGCGGCGGTGAGCTTTTCTTCAAGCTGCTTTGTCCTGCGCGAGGGGCAGTAGCCGCTGAACGAGAACCGTCCGTCCGCTATTACCGCCTTTCTGCGCAGCTCAAAGCAGTCGGACTTGTATTTCAGCTTGCTCATTACCGCGCTGAAGTCCTCGCCTATCTCGGCGGTGAGCGCGTGCAGGCGCTCCTCTATGCCGCGCAGGCGCTCCTCCTCCTCGGAGATGGCGCTGCTGAGTTTTCTGTCCGCGTCCTCGGGGTTGTCCTCAAGGTAATCCGGCAGTACCGCGCGCTCAAAGAACAGGCTGTCCATAAGCGAGTCGGAGAACTCTATAACGCTTTTCGGCGCGAGATATACTCCCCATACGTAGCCCTCCGTCTTTTCAAACGGCAGGAATATGAAGCAGCGCGGCTTGTAGTAGGCGAGCTTCTTCTCGCTCTCCACGGGCAGCCGCCCCACGCGAAAGCGCACGTATTCCATCTCGGACAGTTCTTTAAAGCTTACGTCGAGTCCGCGCAGATGGCGCACGCACGCGTCGGTCTGCCTGTGTTCGCTTAAAGCGGCAGCCGTCTGCTCGCGCTGCTGCCTTAGCTCTCTGTACTTTTCGCTTATCTGTGCAAGGTAGTTTTCAAAGTCGCCGCCCGTTTCGCATTTCACGCCCTCAAATCCGCAGAAATGCACGGGGATATCAAGCTCTGCGGCAAGCGTGCGCAGCCTTGAATACACGCCTGAATACGGGTTCTGCTCGCTTTCGCCGTGCAGGGCGCTTATGCCCTGCGGCTCGGTCATCTGAAAGCAGCCGCTTTCTCCGCACGTCATCAGCGCGCCGTCAAGCTTTTCTGCAGGTCCTTCCACAGACAGCAGCGACATCTTTTCAATACCCATGTGATGCACCGCCTTTCGTTTTGCGCATATTTATTTGTGCCTTACAGCACAAGCAGGGACATTATATCCCCGCTCGGCATACCGTAGCGTATGCCCTCTATAACGGTTTTTATATTTTTGTTTTCAATGGAAAGCAGCTCTGCGAGCGCGAAATACACGAGCGCCGAGCTTTGCGAGAGCCGCAGCGTATGCCGCAGGAATTTAAGCGATATCTCCTCGGTAAGAAGCTCCACCGTGGGCGCGCCCGCTTCCGCGCGGTAGCCCATGCTTTCAAGCTCCGTGCGTATCCTTTCGGGGTCGGGGCTTTGCGCTAAGCGCTCTACCGCCTCGGGCGTCAGCCTGTAGCGCATGGGGATAAGCTGAGCGTTTATGTCCGCAGGGTCTGCGCTGAAGCGGCTCATGCGCGCTACGGTAACAACGTTTTCCATATCCATGCACTTAAGCACCGCGCGTTTAAGGTCGGTGCGCTCGCTGCCGCGAAAGTTCTTTTGTATCTGTTTCATGCAGGTGTGCGCGTAAAACGCGTAGAGCCTGCGTTCGCACTCGTTTATTTCAATGCGCCCGTCCGCCTGCGCTTTTGCAAGCACGTCCGCAAGCACCGCGCCGTAGGGCGTGGGCGCAAGTATACGCGCTATATCGCCGAAGCCCTGCGCGCTGCCGAGCGCGTAAAGGTCGGTTTTCGTATGCTCGTCCAGAAAAGCGGGCAGGGAGGAGATGTAAGCCTCCGCAGAGCCGTACGCGGCGCATTCAATCGCCGTCAGTATCTGCTCCGCCTCGGAGCGCATTATTATGAGCGGAAAGAACGACCTGCCGCCCGAATGGTCGAAGCGGTGAAAGCTCTCGAAAATATTGAACATATTGCGCCGAAGCAGCGCCTCGAGCTGCCCCCTGTGTATCGTCTGGGGGTTGGCTGCGGACAGACATTGACCGCAGCGCTCGGTCTGCTTGAGATAGGCGCACACGTCCGCCACGGAGCTTTTTGCGGCGAGCGCGGCAAAATCCCTTTCCGTAAGCGACCTGCCGTAGACCGCGCGCGCTTTCGCCGTAACGGCGTTAGAGGAAAAAGACATATTACCCACCTCAGCCCGTTATCCTGCGGAGTATCTCCGCGCGCCAGCGCTCGGCGTTTTCGGCAAAAATCCCGTCGAGCCTTGCGCACTGCTCCGCGCGCACGCTTTCCGCGCCCGAGAGCCTTTGCTCTAGCTCCGCCTCGCGCGCGGTTTTGTATTCGTCAAGCTTTTTGCGCTCGGCCTCGATAAGCGCGCTGTGAGCGCGGGCGGTTTCAGCGCCTGCCTGAGCGCGCTGCTGCTCCTGCGCGGCGCGCGCGTTTTCGGTGCGCTCGCGCGCGGCTTTATCCATCTCGATTATTTGTCGCAGAACGTCCAAGAAACGTCCCCTCCTTTTAATGGAGTATACGCGGGCGACAAAACCCGCATATATCTATAATATACCAAAACCCAAAAATAATCAATAGCTTTTCTGTGAAAAATCCGCTAAATCCTATGCTTTTACAGCATGGTTTAGTGTTAAGGCACAAAAAGCGCAAAAATGAGAATCTGCGCGCGGCATAATTCGACAAAATGCGAGCGAGAACACAAACACAAAAAAATTTTGCAAAACCCCTTGACAACAACAAGATACTTGTGATATACTGTTCACAAGAGAAGATGTGCATGAACCCATGGAAACATGAAAGGAAGTGGACTCGGTTATGTCGGAGATAATGAGAAAGCTTGAACGCGCGCGGGCGTTCGAGCTTGAAGCGGGGGTACAGCTCGAGCATATAGAACGGCTGCACCGTATCGCCGCGAGGGTAAAGAGCGACGGCCGCGGCGGCACGGAGTACGCCGTGAGTATAGTCGAGAAGCTGAGCAAAATGGAGCGCGAGCTTAACCGCCACATAGACCTTCTTGCGGACGCCAAGCGCGCCGCGCTCGAAATAGTAAGCCTGCTTGAGGGCGAGGAGCGCGCGGTGATATACAGCTACTATATTCTCGCAAAGGACTGGAGCAGGACCGCGGCTGCGCTTTACATGAGCGAGCGCAGGGTGTATATACTGCGCAAATCGGCGCTTGCAAGGCTTGAAAAAAGCGTTTACGGCGAGCGCAGGAAAGGAGCGGGCAATGGGAATAGGGCAAAAAATAAAGCAGCTTCGTGAGCGCGCCGCGCTTACGCAGGAGGAGCTTGCGGAGCTTATAGGCGTTACGGCTTCGGCGGTGGGAAACTATGAGCGCGAGGTGAGCCACCCGCGCGAGGACGTGCTTTACAGGCTGTTCGACGCGCTGCGCGCCGAGCCGAACGAGCTTTTTTCGGACTGCTACAGCGCGCAGAACCCCGCGCGCGAGCATATGGAGATGTACCTTGCGCTTGACGAACACGGCCGCAGCCTTGTTGACGTATGCACCGAGCTTGAATACAGGCGCTGCACGCAGGACGAAGATGTAGTTTACGCGGCGGCGAGAGGCGGCAGCGGCGGCAGGATAAAGCTAAAAAAGCGCGCGGGCGCGGGCAGTATACTGGACAGGCCTACGTACAAAGGAGGTTCACTGTGAGCGGGGAGAAGCTGCACATAACGCCCGAGCAGGCGCTGGTGCTTTCGGGGGCGGATTCGCTGCCCGTTGATTTGGACAGGATAGCCGACTTTTTCGGGATAAGGCTCGTGAGCTACGCGGACTGCGCGGCAACGTTCGAGATAACGCAGGAGGAGCTGTACCGCGCGGGGCGGCTCGGCATAAGCTTTTTGTGCGAGGGGCGGTACGTATGCGCGGTAAACGAGAACGCCTGCGGCGACAAACGGCGGCGCTGGACGCTCGCTCACGAGTTGGCGCATTGTCTTCTGGGGCATATCGGCGGGGAGTGGCTGCCGCAGCATTCCCGCGAGGAGGAGCGCAGCGCGGAGCAGTTTGCGGCGGGGCTGCTAGCGCCGCTTACGGTGCTGCATTTCGCGGGGGTGGATTCCGCGCAGCGGCTGGAGCGGCTCTGTGGGATTTCCGCGCAGGCTGCCGAAATACGCTACGGGCAGCTGTGCGCGGCGCGCCGCAGGGCGCTTGAACGCGGCGGCGCGAACCCGTTTCTTTCCACCGAAAGCGACAGGCGGCTGCTGGCGCACTTTATGCCTTTTATAACGAACGAGCTTTGCAGGCGCGCGCTTTACGGCGCGCCCGCTGAAAGGAGGACGCATGGCGACATGGCTTACGCACCTGCGCGCTGCGGAAAGGGCGCTTGAACTGACGAACGGGCTTTCGCGCGCGGAGTTTTACGCGGGGAACATTGCGCCCGACTGCGGCGTGTGGACGCCCGAGGGCTTCGACCCGCCGCCCGAGGTAACGCACCTGTCCTCGCCGCGCAAGGACGACTGCGACTGGCAGGGTTTCGCGCAGGAGTACCTGCCGAGGGTGCGCGGGCAGGAGCAGCGCTCGTTTATTCTGGGGTATGTGAGCCACCTTATAACGGACGTTGCGTGGAGCTGCAGGTTCTGCCCTGCGGCGAAGCGGCGCTACCCAAAGCTTTACGAGAGCGACCCCGAGAGCTTCTGGCGCATGGTGAAGCGGCAATGGCACGGCGTGGACAGCGTTTTCCTTGAACAGCACCCCGATTTTGCGCCGTTTGCGGAAATGGCTGCCGTGCAGCGCCGCGACTGCGACATACTGCCGTTCTACACCGAAAACAACGTACTGCGCGGCGTGCGCAGGATAGGCAGGTATTACGAGAGACTTGAAAACAGGTGCGCGGACTTTACGGTAATAACGCCCGACGAGGTGGAGCGCTTTGTTGCGGGGACGGCGGAGCTTGTCGCGGAGGCGCTGAAAACGCTGTAGTGAAAATGCACAAAAAACTCGGCGAAAATTTGTGAAAAACCCCGCCCTTGTATTGTAAACGTTTTACTGCTATAATAGGGATAGAGCCGAACGGCTCTGCATGGAAACTGACGCCCTGCGGGGCGCGAAATACAAATAACGGAGGAACAACCAATGAACTACGGTCATTTCGACGAACTCAGAAAAGAGTATGTCATCACCCGTCCCGACACGCCGTCGGCATGGGCGAACTACCTCGGCGACCCCGAGTACGGCGCAATCATCTCCAACAACGCGGGCGGCTACAGCTTTGTAAAGAGCGGCGCTAACGGACGCGTTATCCGCTACCGCTTTAACGGCGTTGCAAACGACACCCCCGGCAGATACATCTACCTGCGCGACATTGAAACGGGCGACTACTGGTCCGCTTCGTGGGCGCCCGTGTGCAAGCCGCTTGACGAGTACAAGAGCGAGTGCCGCCACGGTACTGCGTACACCGTCATCACCTCTGAATATAAGGGCGTTAAGTCCGAGGTGACTTATTACGTACCGCAGGGCGCTGCCTACGAGGTATGGGCGGCTAAGGTCACCAACACTTCCGACAAGCCCAGAAAGCTTGCCGTTACGGGCTGCTGCGAGTTCGTAAACGACCCGAACTACGAGCAGGACCAGGTAAATCTCCAGTACACGCTCTTTATCACCCGCACCTATTTCAAGGGCAACTATATCCACCAGATGCAAAATGAGATATACAACCCCAACAGCGGGCGCTTCCTCGGCCTTGCGGCGGCAAAGGTTGACGCATACTGCGGCGACCGCGACGCGTTCGTAGGCTCTTACAGAAGCTACGCTAACCCCAAGGGTATCGAGGAGGGGCTTAAGGGCGACCTCAACTACAACACCAACTCCTGCGGCGCGCTTGAAAGCGACATCACGCTTCAGCCGGGCGAAACAAAGGAGCTTACCTACGTTCTCGGCGGGCAGAAGACCGAGGCTGAGATATCCGAGATAATCGCGCGCTACGAAAAGAGCGGCACGGTAGACGCAGAGCTTTCCGCGCTTAAGAACTACTGGCACAGCAAGCTTGACAACCTGCAGGTACACACCCCCGACGCTAACTTCAACAACATGGTGAACACCTGGAACGCTTACAACTGCTTCATCACGTTCATCTGGTCCAGAGCGGCTTCGTTCCAGTACTGCGGCCTTAGAAACGGCTTCGGTTACCGCGACACCGTACAGGACATTCAGGGCGTTATCCACCTTGCGCCCGAGATGGCGAAGAAGCAGATTGAGTTCATGCTTTCCGCGCAGGTAACCAACGGCGCAGGTCTGCCGCTCGTTAAGTACGACCACAAGGCAGGGCAGGAGAACCACCCCGACGAGAACGACGAGAACTCCGTATACGCAAAGCAGACGGGTCACCCCAGCTACCGCGCGGACGACGCTCTGTGGCTTTTCCCGACGGTATACAAGTACATCTCCGAGAGCGGCGACAGCGCGTTCCTCGACGAGGAGATTTCCTACGCTAACGACGGCGAAAAGGGTACGGTATACGACCACCTTAAGAGAGCTATCGACTTCTCGATGAACCACCTCGGCAATCATGGTATGCCCGCAGGTCTGCACGCAGACTGGAACGACTGCCTGCGCCTTGGCAAGAAGGGCGAGTCCACGTTCGTTGCGTTCCAGCTGGTATACGCTATAAAGATACTGCGCACCTACGCGGTTGAGAAGAACGACGCGGATTACATCAAGTACCTTGACGAGATAAAGGCGAAGCTCGACACTATCCTCTCCGCTTGCTGGAACGAGGACAGATGGATACGCGGCTACAAGGAGGACGGCACGGTTATCGGTCAGCGCACCGACCCCGAGGCTTCCATGTGGCTCAACCCGCAGAGCTGGTCGGTAATTTCGGGCTTTGCGACAAAGGAGCAGGGCGAAAAGGCAATGGACAGCGTAGAGCGCGAGCTTAACACGCCGTACGGCGCTATGGTTATGTACCCGCCGTATGTAAAGCACGGCTTTGACGGCGCGCTCATGCAGTGCTTCAACAAATGCACCAAGGAGAACGCGGGCATATTCTCGCAGCCGCAGGGCTGGCTGATACTTGCGGAGTCCAAGCTGGGCCACGGCAATCGCGCGTACAAATACTGGACGGAGGCCGCTCCCGCGACCTACAACGACAACGCGGAACACCGCGTACTCGAGCCGTACGTATACGGTCAGTTCGTTGAGGGCAAGGACAGCCCGTTCGCAGGCCGCGCGCACGTTCACTGGCTGACAGGCACGGCTTCCACCGTAATGGTAGGCACAACGGAGGGTATCCTCGGTCTTAACCCCGAAACAAAGGGTATCGTAATCGACCCGTCCATTCCCTCTGAGTGGAAGGAATACACCATGGACAAGACCTTCCGCGGCAAGAAGCTCCACGTTACCGTAAAGAACCCCAACGGCTCTGAACACGGCGTAAAGAGCGTTACCGTAAACGGCGAGAAGATAGAGGGCAAGCTGATTCTCGACTCTATCCTAAAGCCCGAGAACGATATCGTTATCGAGCTGTAATCCACCATAAAACATTTTATCCCCCGTTCGTTTGAGCGGGGGATTTTTTATATAAGTTCAGCTGCCTTTTGCAGCAATTCAAGCATGGTTTGCTGTTTGTCGTGCGGAAGCCGCATAAACAGCTCATAGGCTTTCTGTGCGGGGGCGTCATTCTGTGCGCGCTCCATCTCCTCGAACAAAAGCGCGGGGGAGATGTCAAGCCCCCTGCTTATGCGGAGTATGGACTCGAGCGACGCGTTTTTCTCGCCGCGTTCAAGCTGGCCTATATAGACGGGGTGCAGGTCGCAAAGCTCTGCAAGGCTCTCCTGACTGAGGTTCTTTTGCTTTCGGTACATTCGCACGCACCGCCCGAATTGTTTTGTATAGCTTTCCATAATACTTCCTTTCAAGGGTTATAATCTATACTATAAGTTTTTTTGAAAAAATAAAATAAACTATTGACTTTTATAAATAATTGTTGTATACTATAGTTGTGATTTTTGAAGAAATCATGACTATAGTATATTATTTGGAGGGATTATTATGTTTAAGAAAGCATTTTCGGCTTTTTTGGCGGGAGTGATTGCGGCTTCCGCGGCGGTGGCTTCTGTGGGCTGCCTTACGGTTGGCGCGGGGGCATATGCCGATATAGATATTTGGAACGAATATGATATTCTTAAAAGTGGTAAGGAAATAACGCTTACACTTGAACCGCAGAAGAATGCAAATACTTCAAAAACAATTGTATATAAACTTCCTGTTGACGAAAACGGCACGCTTTACATGGACGTAAGTTCAGAAACCTATTATGTTCAGGCTTCTTTCGTGAAAAAACAGGTAACATATAATGGCGATGGCTCAAAGTCAATAAGACAGGAAGATGTTAATAATGAAAGCATAACTGTATCAATGACAGAGGGCGATTGCTTTAACAAATACAATGGTGATGTAAATTTCATTTGGGATTGGAGCAGCAGAAAAAGTGCTGGAAGCTGTGAATTTAGTGTTGAACCAGCAGAATACTTTGTCGGGTTTACAGTATATTATGATTCAAAAGGAAATGAATCGGTTTCATTTGACAAGCTAAAAGACGAGTTTGGCGATGGCAATATCACAATTAAAATAACATATCCAAGCAGCAATAGCAACAATGCAAAGCAAAGCGACATTTCCTCTCTGACTTTTGGCAAAATTGCAAACAAAGCCTACAACGGCAAAGCAATAACCCCCGCCGTTACCGTCAAGGACGGCAGCAAAAAGCTTACCGAGGGTACGGACTACACCGTTTCCTACAAGAACAACACCAAAATAGGCACGGCTACCGCGACAATAACGGGCAAGGGCGATTACAGCGGCACAAAGACGGTAAAGTTCAAGATAGTGCCGAAGAAAGCAAAGCTAAGCGGCAGCGTATCCGATACGAAAGCCGCGCTCAGCTGGAAGAAGTCCAATGGCGCGACGGGCTATGAGATTTACTGCTCCGTTGACGGCGGCAAGTACACAAAGCTTAAGACCACAAAGGCTCTTAAGTACGCCGCAAAGCTTGCCAAGGGCAAGAGCTATCAGTTCAAGGTGCGCCCCTACACGCTTGTGAACGGAAAGAAAGTTTACGGCAGCTGGTCTAATGTAATAAAGGCAAATTAACGGAAGCGCCGCCCGACCCACGGGCGGCGCTTTTTCGCTCCCCCGCTGTGTGCATAATGCACAAATCCCGCCGCCGAAAATAGTCCAGCGCTACAAAAATATATTCGCTCCACGAAAAAAACATCACAAAACGCGCGCAAAGCAGGTTATATATTATAAAGGGCTTTTGAAAGGAGCGGATACTATTAAAAAGGCTATACCTGCGGCGCTGTTGTCGCTTGCGCTGCTTACGGGCTGCGCGAACAAGCAGAACGAAACGAGCGAGATAACATATTCCCATGAAAAGGACGGATACACGCTCAGCTTTTCGCTGCCATATTCGCCCTGCGAAAAGACCGAGGGGTATTACGACCTTGACTTGAACGACCATAATGTTACATATTCCGACGAGAACGGAACGGTCTTACAGCATTTTAGCTATACCCACTCGTGGGTTGCGGGGCGGGAACACGCAACGGTTTACAGCACGGACTTTACGTTCGAGATACTGCGCTTCGATTCGGGCGAGCTTTTTGCGGTGGAAGCGCCCGTAAAGGCGCTTAAGGATTCCCCCGAGGACTCCCGCGCGCTTACGCTCTATACCTTTGACGAAAACATGATAAATTTCATAGGGACGGACAAATACGGCGGCAATTTCTTCCCCGTAATTTCGGGGGATATTGTCATAGACGGCGATACGTTTTCGTATATCGACGCTGAGGACGGTCAAAAGACGGTAAGCTATACCGTCGATTTTGAGAACAGAATGCTTGTACCTGCGTAAAATTCAATAAAAGCTATCCCCGTTTGTCTGTTTTGGCAAACGGGGATTTTTTGTTCAAATGTCTGGCGGTTTGTCGGGGGAGCTGTGTTACAATGCCTTAATGAGCGTCCGCAGGAAGCGCGCGAGCGTTTCGCGGTCGGATTCGGAGAGCGCGTCAAGTTCGCCGAGAAGCTCCTGCACGGCGCTTTTTCCCGCAGGAGCTGCGGGGGAGCGCTTTGTGTCGGTAAGCTCAGCAATGTAGTCAAGGCTTACGTTGTAGTATCTGGCAAGCGCTATGGCTCGCTCGAACGATATTTCGCTGCCGCCCTTTTCGTATACGGCATAGTATTGATAGGGTGTGCCGAGATACTCCGCGATTTCGCGCTGGGTCTTGTCGCTGTCCTCACGAAGCTCGCGTATTCTCTTATAATAAGCCATGAAATATCATTCCTTTCCGCAGGGAGTGGGCTGTCCGTTGGCAAAAGTATAACATATTTCATTAGTATGACTTGACAAATCCAAGTTATTATGTTATAATGCAAGTGGCAATAAATGATATATCATTAGAAAATGGAGGAAATACAATGGAAACCAATACAAACCCCACAGCACTTGCCCAACAGGGAGCGGGCGCTGAAATCATGCCCGCGCAGAGCGTTCCCACGGAAACCGCCGTGCAGACCGCACAGCCCGCGACTGTCGCACAGCCCGCGACTGTCGCACAGCCCGCGACTGCCGCACAGCCCGCATATCAGACGCCTACGAAGTTCTGCAAACATTGCGGGCAGACGATACCCGCAGAGGCGGTGATATGCACGCATTGCGGCTGTCAGGTTGAGGAGATGAAAAGCGCCGCGCCCGCTGCGGGGCAGATAGTGATAAACAACAGCAATACCAACACCAATACAAACGTCAACGCTAATATAAACGGCGCGGGCGTTCCGCGCGGCAAGCCAAAAAACAAGTGGGTGACGTTTGCTCTGTGGCTTTTTCTCGGGATTGTGGGCGGTCACAAGTTCTACGAGGGAAAGATAGGCACGGGCATTCTTTATATGTTCACAGGCGGATTGTTTTGTATAGGCTGGATAATCGACCTGTTTGCTATACTCAATAAGCCAAACCCCTATTACGTCTGAATGGCGTTTTTGTGTGACGAGCGCTCCCGTGCAAAGCGGGAGCGCTCATTCTATGCAAAAGCCCGCGCCGCACGGAAACCCATGCGGCGCGGTAAAGGGGATTATATGAAAAAAGACGTAAGCGGTGATTATTCGGCGCTTTAGTTCGCCATTATCTCGCAAAGCTTGTTCGTGAACTCAACGGGGTTCTCTATTGGCATACCCTCGATAAGCAGCGCCTGCTGGTAGAGAATGTCTGCGTATTCCGCGACCTTGTCCTTGTCGCTCTCAAACAGCGTTTTGAGCTTTGCGAATATCGGGTGAGAAGCGTTTATCTCGAGTATCTTCTCCGCCTTTGCGCCCTGCTCGCCGGGCATTGCGGAAAGCACCTTTTCCATCTCCACGGACAGCATACCCTCGCTTGTAATGCATACGGGGTGAGTCTTCAGGCGCTGCGAGAGCTTTACCTGCTTTACCTTGCCCGCAAGCTTTTCGGTCATAAAGTCAAAGAGCGCCTTGTTGTCCTCCTCGGCTTTCTTTATTTCTTCCTTCTCGGCTTCCGTTTCAAGCCCCAAGTCCTCTGCGGATACGGACTTGTACTCCTTGCCGTCGTAGTCGTGCATCATCTGTATGCAGAACTCGTCCACGTGGTCGGTGAAGTAGAGTATCTCGTAGCCCTTGTCTTTTACAAGCTCGGTCTGCGGCAGGCTCTCTATGCGCGAAACGCTGCTTCCGCTTGCGTAGTAGATGTACTTCTGCTCCTCTTTCATGCGGGATACGTACTCCTCAAGCGTGGTGAAGCCGCCGTTGCTGCTTCTGAACAGCAGCAGTTCCTGCAGGTTGTCCTTCGCCTGCCCGAAGCTCTCGTAAATGCCGTACTTTATCTGCGTGCCGAACGCCTCGAAGAACTTCTCGTACTTTGCGCGGTCGTTGTTGCGCAGCTTCTTAAGCTCCGCCTTAATGGACTTTTCAAGGCTCTTTGCGATTATTTTGAGCTGCCTGTCGTGCTGGAGCATCTCGCGCGAGATGTTGAGCGAGAGGTCCTCGCTGTCCACAAGTCCCTTTACAAAGCTGAAGTAGTCGGGCAGCAGGTCCGCGCACTTGTCCATTATCATAACGCCGCTCGAGTAGAGCTGCAGCCCCTTTTCGTAGCTCTTTGAGTAGTAGTCGTAGGGGACTTTTGAGGGGATATAGAGCAGCGCGCTGTAGGTCGCCGTACCCTCCGTGCGGGTGTGTATGTGCAGCAGCGGTTCTTCATAGTCGAAGAACTTGTCCTTGTAGAACCGGTTGTAGTCCTCGTCCTTAAGCTCGCTCTTGGACCTCTTCCAGATAGGCGTCATGGAGTTGAGCGTTTCGGTTTCGGTGTACTTCTCGTACTCGTTCTCCGTACCCTCCTTAAGGCGCTCGTGTTCAACGTCCATCTTAATGGGGTAGCGTATATAGTCGGAGTACTTCTTGATAAGCGACTTTATCTTGTACGGCGTTAAGAACTCGTCGTAATTTTCCTCCTCGGCGTTGTCCTTTATTTCAAGGATTATCTGCGTGCCGCAGCCGTCCTTTTCGGCTTCCTCTATGGTGTAGCCGTCCACGCCCTCGCTCTGCCACATATACGCCTGCTCCGCGCCGTACGCTTTTGAAATGACGGTAACGCGCTTTGCTACCATAAACGCGGAGTAGAAGCCCACGCCGAACTGTCCTATGATGTTTACGTCCTCCGCCTTTTCGTTCTCGTTCTTAAACGCGAGCGAGCCGCTCTTTGCGATAGTGCCGAGGTTGTTTTCAAGCTCGTCCTTGGTCATGCCTATGCCGTTATCGGTGATTATAAGCTTTCTCGCGTCCTTGTCCGCCTCAATGGTAATGGCAAGGTCCGAGCGCGTGATACCGATATTCTCGCTCATAGACTTGAAATAGAGCTTGTCCATAGCGTCGCTTGCGTTTGAGATAAGCTCGCGCAGGAATATCTCCTTGTGCGTGTAGATGGAGTTTATCATCATTTCAAGCAGGCGCTTGGATTCCGCCTTAAATTCCTTTGTTTCCATAAAAATCAGCTCCTTATATAATCACGGCTAAACCCGTAAATGCGTGTTTTAGCACTCTGCGGCTCTGAGTGCTAAATATATTATACACCTTTTTCAAAAAAAATCAAGGGGTAAGCGCAAATTTTTCATCATTTTAACACAAAGCGCGCGGCGGGAGAAAAAGCTCTTGACAAGCCTGCCGAAAGTGTGTTATAATCACCGCAGAAACAGTTCGGTCTGTCGATAAAGGCACAGCTGCGACGTCACGCGTATAACGACAGGCAGGAAGCCTAGTCGTTATACGCGTTCCTAGCATCTGCACCTTTCTCGGCAGACCGTGATTGAGTTTGGCATACATATATACAAATATATACAGAACAAAAGAAGGCAGACAAATGAATAAGGAAAAGGCGCAGGTTCGCGCGGCGGCGTTTAAGGCGGCGTTTCCGCGGACTATCCCTATTATGACGGGATTTTTGTTCCTTGGCGGCGCGTATGGGATATACGCGCGCACGGAGGGATTTTCGGCGGTGCTGCCGATAATCATGGCGGCAGCCATATTCGCGGGTTCAATGGAGTTTGTGACGGTGGACCTGCTGACGGGCGTTGTCGCGGGGGCGTTCGACCCGCTGAACGCGCTGCTGCTTGCAATAATGGTGAACGCCCGCCACATATTCTACGGGCTTGCCATGCTGGACAAATACCGCGCTGTAGAGCCTAAAAAGCGCATATACCTTATATATGGAATGTGCGACGAGAGCTTTTCGATAAACTGCACAGCGGACGTTCCCGAGGGCGTGGACAAGGGGTGGTTCTACTTTTTTGTAACGCTTCTCAATCAGGCGTACTGGGTGTCGGGCGCGGCGCTCGGCTCGCTTGCGGGTTCGTTTATAAACGTGGAGCTGCCCGGACTTGAGTTTGTTATGACGGCGCTGCTTGTCGTGATATTCCTTGACAACTGGCTTAAGGAGCGGCAGCATTTCAGCTCCGTTACTGGAGTGCTTGCCGCGCTTGCGTGCCTGCTTGTGCTTGGCAGCGGCAACTTCATCATACCCGCAATGGGCGTTATACTGCTTGTGCTTACGATATTCAGAAAGCCCATAGAGCGCGCCGCGGACGCTCCCCGAAAGGAGGCGCGCCCATGACGCAGACTACGCTTCATATAGCCGTTACGATAGCTATGGCGGCGCTCGGCACGCTGCTTACAAGGTTCACGCCGTTTATCGTGTTCCACGGCGACAGGGAAACGCCCGCGTATGTGAAGTACTTAGGAAAGGCGCTCCCGGGCGCTGCGCTCGGGCTGCTTGTGGTGTACTGCTTTAAGGACGTGAACGTGCTTACGGGCGCGCACGGTCTGCCCGAGCTTATAGCGCTTGCGGTTATAACGGCGCTGCACGTATGGCGCAGGAATATGCTGCTGTCCATAGCGGCGGGAACGGTGGTATATATGCTGCTGGTGAACTTCGTATTTTAAGCGGACAGGCGATAAACCCTCGGCTTTTCGCCTGTCTGAAAAAACGGCGGGACTGCACAGGCAGCTCCGCCGTTTGTTATATGTTATATAAAGTCACCGCGAGGACTTGTCCGCGCCCTTTGACGAGGTAAGCCCTGCGATATAGTCTATACTTACTTTATAGAAGCGCGCAAGCTCTATCACCTGACTGAACCTTATCTCCCGCTTGCCGCTTTCATAAAGCTGATACTGCTGCCGCGTTATTCCAAGCACCTTTGCTATGTCCTCCTGCCGCAGGTCCTTGTCCTCGCGCAGGTCCTGCAGCCGCTGAAATCTCGCCATTGCGCTACCCCCCATGCTATTTTAGTCAATTATAGCAACAATAACGCCGCTCCTTTTGTAAAAGCATTTATACGAATGCGAAAATTGACGAAAAACCACGGAATAACGCCAAAAAAGTTTTTTCGCGAGGGGTATTGACAAGCATTCGTTCGCGTGCTATAATAAAAAAGCAAGCATTTGTTTGAATGCTTGCTGTAAAACCGCGTTATTCGGGAGAGTACTCACTAAGCGCATGGTTTGCTTTATCACGTATCAAAATCATCGTAAGCTGACCTGTTCAGCGTTCATTTCACACGCCCCCGACCCCACATCGGGGGTGCATAAACAAACGCGGCGGGCTTTAACACCCGCCGCTTGTTTATTCATAGATATTGCGCTATTTCCATATACCGCGCCAGCATTTGCTCCTCGGAAACGGTTTGATTCGCGGGGCTTGTGGAGGGCAGGCACACCGCGGGGGGAAAGCTCCCGCAGAACCGCTCGTAGAGCGCCTGCGCCTTTTTGCCCGTGGTGAATACCCTGCGGATATCCGCCGCGCGGAATATGAGCGACAGGTCGTTCGGCTGCGCGTTTTTTATCGTGCTGTCCGCAGCGCCGTTTATCTCGCAGCTCGCAAGCACGTCCCACAGCGCAACGCCGCGCCGCAGGCAGAGCGCCCGCCGCCCGTCCGCGTCCTCGGGGAGCGGCTCGTTGAGTACCGCGCAGAGCATTTTCCAGAAGCGGTTGCGCGGGTGCATATAGTAGAAGCCCGCCGCGCGCGACTTCGGCGAGGGGATAGTGCCGAGTACAAGCACCCGCGAGCGCTCGTCAAACACGGGCGGGAACTCGTGCGAAACCCGCTCAGAACTCATAGTCAACGCTTGCAGAATGCGTGCGTATCGTCTTGCAGAAGTCCGACACGGCAACGTGCAGGGGGTTCACGCTGTAGGACTTGAGCGCCTCCATGCTGTCGAACTCGCTTACAAGCACCGCGTCGTAGCTGCGCTCGGAGGGGTTTATGTTTATGCCGACCTCCATTGCGCGTATCTCGGGTATCTGCGTTTTCAGCGCAAGCAGCCTGTCGCGGAATATCAGCATATTCTCGCACTCGTTTTCCTTGAATTTCCACATTACTATGTGCTTTATCATGTCAGTTTCCTCCGAATGTATATTAAATGTTTTCCATAAGGAATGCAAGGATATCCTCCATCACCTCGCGCCTGTTAAGCTCGAAAAGCAGCTCGTGGCGCGCCTCGCGGTATATCTTCATGCGAACGCTGCACCCATGCTCGGCGTAGCGCACGAACGCGCGCTCAACTCCCTTGCCGTATTCGCCCACGGGGTCCATGCCGCCGCTTAAAAACAGTATCGGCACGTCGCGCGGGGTGTTCTCGAACACCGCCTCGCTGTTGGCGCACAGCAGCGCGTTAATTAAGTCCCTGTAGCCCGCCGCGGTGAAGATGAAGTTGCATTTCGGGTCGGCGATGTATTTGTCAACGTTCTCGTCGTCGCGCGAGAGCCAGTCGTAGCGCGTGCGGTGGTTTTCCGTGCGCAGGTTGAACACGCCGAACGCCAGCCGCGTGCCTAGCCTGTGGCGGCACATACTCCCGCGCGCGGAGATTATCCTGTCGATTACGCGGCGCATGGGCGCGGCGGTGGCAAGCCCTCCCGCAGTACCCATGAAAACCGCGCCGTCCCAGCGGTCGGCATAGCGCGCAAGGTAAATGCGCGCAAGAAAGCTGCCCATGCTGTGACCGAGCAGGAAGTGCGGGATATCGGGGAACTGCCGTTCGCACAGAAGCTTTGTGCGGTGCAGGTCGTTCACCATGGCGATATAGCCGCCCTCCTCGCCGAAATAGCCGAGCTTGCTGTCGTCGCTCAGCGACTTGCCGTGACCCATGTGGTCGTTGGCGCACAGGGCAATGTCGTTTTCGCACAGAAACTTCGCAAAGTCCTCGTAGCGCTCAATGTACTCGCACATTCCGTGGGACAGCACAAGCGCCGCCTTTGGCTTTTCGGGGGTGTAGATATAGAAATGTATGTCGCAAAGCCCCGACGAAGCGGGGAACGTTCCCGTTATCTTCTTCATTTATGCTCCTTTCGTTAAGGATTCACCGCGACAAGGCGGTATATTGGCATACCCATTTCGGTGAACCGCTTTTCGTATTCCGTCATAATATTCCCCTCAAAGCCGCTCTTATGCAGGTCCAGCGACACCTCGCGCATGGCGAAGCCGTTCGCCGAAAAATGCTCTATCGAAAACTCGAACAGGCGCATATTGTCGGTTTTCTGGTGGATTTCCGCGCCGTGCTTTAGCACGTTGTTGTATATTTTGAGAAAGCGCGTGTGCGTGAGTCGGTGGCGCGCGTAGGTTTCCTTGGGGAACGGGCAGCTGAAATTAAGGTAGAGCCTGTCCACGGTGTGGGGCTTAAAGAGGTGTTCGAGGTATTCCGCCTGCCCCAAGCAGAAGCGAACGTTTTGCAGCCCCAGCTCCTTAAGGCGCTCCATGCCCGTTATAAGCACGTTCGGGGTTTTTTCCACGGCGACAAAGTTCACCTGCGGAAAGCGCTGCGCCGCCTCAAGCACGAAGCCGCCCTTGCCGCAGCCCACCTCAAGGTAAAGCGGGTTTTCGTTGCCGAACACGCGCGCGCTGTCAAAGAAAAGGCTCTCGTCGAGCGGGTCGTTGGCGTGTTCGTTCTGGTTCTGCATATAAAGCATTACGTCGGAGCAGGAGGCTATGCGCTCCTCAAGGTTATGCTTTTTTCTCATTCTCATAATTTTCCTCTTTCTTCGGAGCGCGCTCCGCATTATTGCTCCTTATAATTTACCACAAAACGCGCCCTTTGTCAACCTGCGCACCCCGCAAATGACCATTTTGCCCCCGTATGGAGGCTTTCGCCGATTAGTGTATGCCGTTTAATTTCAAAATTGTCAACCTGCCGAAATGCACAAATATCATGCGGAAATTTTGTCAGTACCGTCTGCAAAACCCGCTTGCAAAATCGTCTTGTATGTGGTATAATTTGAATGTACAATATCCCGCTGTGTACGGAGGGTTTTGCTTCCGTCCGTTTCAGTATGCGATTTTTAGGAGGACTGTGTATGTCAACTGCTGTTGCTGTAAACGATTCCTCGACGAAAAAAACGCCGCTTAACAAGGTCATTGCAATAGGTCTTGCAGCGTTTTCGGTAATCGAGGCTGTCATTACATTCGTAATGTTTATCCGCCCCTACTTTATAAAGCCTGTATACGACCAGGTTGCCGCTTACAACGAGCAGGGCATTACCTGTACGGTAAAGCTTTTCGGCAAGCTGTTCGCTTCGGCGCAGGATAAGTTGGATTATCAGATAATCCTGTCGCTTTCCTCCACTATCCTCAATATAGTGCTTATCTACATAGTTGCGCTTGCAATTCCGCTTCTGCTGGCGTGGTTCTTCTTCAAGGGCTATGCGTTCGCAAAGTCCTACCTTACGATAGTGTTTGCGGCGAAGGGCGTTTTCGGGCTTGTTCCCATGCTTATCCCGTTCGCTAATGTAAGAAACAACCTCAGATTCTTCGGTATAGGCGACGCGGTGCTTTGCTTTGCCGTGTGCGCGTTCTTCGTATATCTGAACTCGATGGAATACGCGGACGATATGCTTTACACCCCCGAGCAGACTGCCGCAATGAAAAAACGCGGCATTGATTCGCTTGTTATGTTCGGCGCGCTTGCCGTTGGCATGGTGTGCGAGCATTACGCGATGGTCGCAGGCTCAGGGCGCAGCGCTCTCGGCGGCGGCAACTGGTCTATCCTCCTCGGCTGGATAAACGATACTGCGGTAGCGCAGGGCGTTGTACTGGCGCTAATTACCGCGATTGCAGCTATTGCGGCTATCACCTACGTGCGCGACGCGGACTGGAGCGGCATATTCTTCAAGGCGTTCGGCGCTGTTATGGCTGTTGTAGACCTTATCGGTATAGTAATGAAGGTTACAAGCTCGGGCGTGGGCAAGTCCACGATATTCCTTATAGCAGCGTTTGTGCTTTTTGCAGGTCTTACGGCATATGCGTTCTTCAGAACCGCGCGCATAAAGTTCGCGTTCGTTCCCAAGGAAAAGGCGGACCTTGCGGTGCTTCTTTTCTCGGCGAGCCTGCTGTTAAGCACGGTACTCACCATTGTTGCGAACCTGCTGTTTGACAAGCAGCTTTACGGCGGCGTAAACCTCGGCGCTATGGACTATATGTACCTTATCGTTTATGCGGGCGCTGCGCTGTTCCTTGCGCTTGCGTTCAACGGCGGCTACAGCTTCGCGAAGTTCGGCGCGCTCGGTCTGTACCTCGTGGTTGCTTCCTGCGGCTTCGAGAATATCTTCGTAGTGTTCAGCGCGAGAAAGGCGTTTATCGCTTCAAACCCCGGGCTGCACGGCTACAACTACATTATCGCGGGCGTTCTCTACATAGCTGTTGCTGTGTCCTGCCTGCTTATTATCCCCGCGTTCGCGTTCAAGGGCGTTGACGACCACCTTTATGCCAAGAGGTTCTCGTAAGGGATTTGCGGTAAATTTTATGTGAATACTTTCCCCCGCTGTGAATTTAACGGCGGGGGTTAAATTATGCCGTTTTCACATGATTTTCTTTTGACAAATAAGCGGATATGTGGTACAATAGTTATTAGCGAAATTTGCAGACAAATAGCCACATCAACAATAAAAAGGGAACGTGAAACGAATGAGGTCAATAAACATAGCGATAACCGCTGCGTGCTTCAGCGGGAACAAGGGCGCTGCGGCAATGCTTCAAAGCAGCATAAAGCAGCTGCGCGAGAGGTACGGCGAGCGGCTGAATATATTTCTGATGTCCACCTACCCCGCGGCGGACAGGCGGCTTATTGCCGAAATGCCCGAGAAATACGACTTTATAAAGGTAGTCAACGCAAAGCCCGAGCGGCTGCTTTTCTTAAGCTTTCCGCTGGCGGTGCTGTACAGCTTTCTGCGGTTTATTCCGCCGTTCAAGAAGGTGCTGCTTAAGGACAAGATACTTAAGGCGTACTCGCAGGCGGACATTGTTATAGACGAGGCGGGCATTTCCTTTGTGGACAGCCGCGGGTTTGTGATGAACACTTACGCGTTCGTGTGCGCGGCCGTGCCGCTTCTTTGCGGAGTACCCGTAGTCAAGTACTCGCAGGCGCTCGGCACGTTTAAGAACCTGTGGAACAGATTCCTTGCGAAGTGGATTCTGCCGAAGCTCAAGCTTATCTGCGCGCGCGGAAAAATAACGCAGGACAACCTCGCCGCGATAGGCATTACGAAGAACGTCCGCCTTTGCGCGGACGGCGCGTTCTCCATGCCCGACAGCGAATACTGGGCGGAGCGTGTAGAGAAGCTCTGCGAGGAGGACAACTTTTACAAAAAACGCGTTATAGCGCTCTCCGTGTCAAGCGTGGTGCAGGGCAAGTGCGAGAAAATGAGCCGCGACTATAAGGGCGTTATGACGCAGTTTATAAACTGGCTCAACGAAAAGGAGTACAACGTGCTTCTTATTGCCAACGCCGCGCGCGAGGGCAGCGTAAAGCCCCGCAACAACGACCTTATCATATGCTCCGAGGTGTACGACGCCGTGCGCGACAAATCCCGCGTGCGGTGGTATCCGCGCGAGATGTCGCCCGAGGAGATACGCGAGCTTATAGCGCGCTGCGAAGCGCTTGTCGCAAGCCGCTTCCACGCGATGATAGGCGCGCTTGAAAAGGGTACGCCCACGCTGCTTATAGGCTGGAGTCACAAGTACAAGGAAGTGCTGGATATGTTCGGTTTAGGCGAGTACGCGGTGGATTTCTCCGCGCTCGAGCTTGACCTGCTCAAATCCCGCTTTATGGGCTTTATAAGCGACGAGGACAACATACGCGCGCAGATACGCGCAGCGCTGCCTAGCGTGCTTGAAAGCTCGCGCGACAATATACGCTATATCAGCGAGTACGTGGACGAGGCGGCGGCAAAGCCCAGAAAGTCGCGCCTGCTCGATTTCAACGACCCCGACAAATACATCGGCGAACACCTTTGCTGCCGCATGGGCTACGCCACGGACGAAACAATCCGCGCAAATGCAGCTTCGGGCGGCATGGTGACGGCGCTGCTCTCGCACTTGCTTGAAACGGGGCAGATAGACGGCGCATGGGTAACGCGCAGCGAAATAAAGGACGGAAAGCTTGGCTACAAGAGCTTTATTGCGACCACACCCGCGCAGCTGCGCGAGGCGAGCAGCTCGGTATATATGTATATGCCGCTTTTGCAGCAGACAAAAATGCTCGAGGACTTTAAGGGCAGGCTTGCCGTGGTGCTTGTGCCTTGTCAGATGAGGGCGTTCACCGCGATACTTGACAAGAAGCCCGCGCTTAAGGAAAAAATCGTGCTAAAGCTTGGTCTGTACTGCTCGGGCAGCCATAACGAGAACGCAACGCTAGTGCCGCTTAAAAAGAAGAAGATACCGCTTGAAAACGCCGTGCGGCTTTATTACAGGCGCGGCCACTGGCGCGGGCTTTCCACGGTGCAGTATGCGGACGGCACGGAGCGCACGCTCTCCTACCCCAAAACGATATGCGCGTATAAGAACGCGTACTTCTTCTCGCGCGAGGCGTGCATGGTATGTCAGGACCAGTACGGCTACGCCGCGGACATAAGCTTCGGCGACATATGGCTAAAGGAGATGAAGAAGAACCCGATAAAGCACACGTCCTGCGTTATAAGAACGCAGCGGGCGCTTGAAATGTACCGCTCCGCGGTGGAGGCGGGCGTTCTTCACGACGCAAAGCTTGACGATGAGAGAATGCTGCGCTCGCAGAAGCGCGCGCTCGTTTTCAAGTGGAACTGTGCTGCGGCGAAAAAGGCGCTCTACGAAAAGGCGGGCAGGAAGCTGAGCGTTGATACCTCGTCAAAATGCCGCTGGAATCACCGCCTTGCGTTTAAGCTGGGCTGGCGCGACATGAAGTTCAGCGAGGAGAAGCTTGCAAGGCTTGAAAAGCTGCCCACGTGGGTTATTTACTACTATATGTGCTTTATCAGAGTGCTTTTAAGCTTCTGACGGGAGAACAAATGAAGATTAAAATAAACAAGGATAAGGTGCTGCGCGCGCTCAAAATAATCTTCGGCGTGCTTGTGGCGGTATTTCTTGTATGGTACTTCCGGAA
Organism: uncultured Oscillospiraceae bacterium; assembly: GCA_934462925.1. Lineage (GTDB taxonomy): Bacteria > Bacillota > Clostridia > Oscillospirales > Ruminococcaceae > CAG-115. Next base: position 126,585 of record CAKSIT010000004.1, read on the forward strand.
GAACTGGGACGAGTTCTCCGAGAAGATAATGAACGTGAACATAGGCGTGTTCGTGTTTTCCATGCTCTTTTACTTCGCGTACAAGATAACACTGGCGTCGCTGTGGCACTACATCACAAAGATAAACGGCTGCTCGATAAAGTACGAAAAGGCGGTTACGAGCTACCTTTACTCAATCCTCGGCAAGTATATCCCCGGCAAGGTATTCATGCTTGCGGCGCGCCTTACCTACTATAAGGAGGAGGACGCGCCCCTTGCAAAGGTCACGGTATGCTTTTTTATAGAGAACGTATGCACGCTGCTCGGCGCTGCAATGCTCTTTATCGTGTCGCTTTTCTTCTTCCCCAACGACCTGCTGGAGCAGTACAAGTGGGTTACAGTCGTGCTTATCGCGGCGTTTTTCGTGGTGATTCACCCGAAGGTAATAAACTTTTTCCTGCGCATTCTTGGCAAGCTTTTCAAAAAGGATTTGCAGATACCCATGAAGTACTCGCAGATGCTTAAGGTAGTGCTGCTTTTCGTGGGCAACTGGCTTATCGTGGGCTTCGGCTTCTATATCCTTACAAAGAGCATTTACCCCGCCGTAGGGCTTAACGAGCTGCTTTTCTGCGCGGGAATATGGGGCGTTTCGGCTATCATGGGAATCCTTGCGATATTCGCGCCGAGCGGCCTTGGCGTGCGCGAGGGCATAATCATGGCGGGACTTATGCTGATAATGCCCGAGGGCGACGCGGCGGTGGTTTCGGTAGTGTCAAGGCTATGGCAGACTATCCCCGAGCTTGTGCTGGTGGCGCTGGCGTTCGTTTACTCGCGCATAAGGAAGATGACGAGCATAAAGCTCAAGCACCCTCCCGCCGAGGAGAAGCCCGAGATTACGTCGGGCGGGCAGAACAGCGATTCCGAATAACAAAATACCCCCCCGCAGGCTATGCGGGGGTTCAGCCTGTTGAAAAAGTCCATTTTGCCCGCGTATGCGGGCTTTGAAATAACTTTTTTGCCTCGGGCTAAAGGCGACTGCGTCGGCCTGGCTGAGGCAAAAAACTCATCTATCCGCGCAAGTGTGCAAGCGACGGCTTCGCCTTACGCATGGCGGCAAGCCGTCAAACCGTGCGCGCAGCGCGGATGTTTCGGCGGAAAACCCCCGTATGGGGGTTTTTCGACGGTCTGACACCCCCGCAGGCTATGCGGGGGTTAATTGTATCGGGAGCTATAGCCTGCGCTTATAACACGGTATAAAAATAACGAAATTGACAAATCGGCGGGAGTGTGTTATACTAAAAGCACAGAAAACATATCGAAACGATATGCAAAGGAGAAAGAGCTATGAAGAACATCAAATCCGTATTCCGAATGTGTAGCCTCTGACAAGTCCCGCAAGGGCGCGGAGAGCCGCATATAAAAATACAAGCGGCGAGAACTCCGCAGGCGTACTCCCGCAGGCGTAACCAAAGCAGCAAAAGAAAGACGCAGATATAAAGCCCGCAAACGGGCAAAGAACAAAAGAAAGAAACACGGAACAACTAACGCAAGACAAATGATAAGGAGAAATCACCATGTCAAAGAAATACAGATTTGAAACCCTTCAGCTCCACGTAGGACAGGAGCAGGCAGACCCCGTAACAGACGCGCGCGCAGTACCGATATACGCAAGCACCTCTTATGTTTTCCACAATTCACAGCACGCTGCGGACCGCTTCGCTCTTAAGGACGCGGGCAACATTTACGGCAGACTTACAAACCCCACCCAGTCGGTGTTCGAGGAGCGCATAGCGGCGCTCGAGGGCGGCGTTGCGGCGCTTGCGACGGCGTCGGGCGCGGCGGCGATAACCTACGCTATAGAGGCGCTGGCTTCCGCAGGCGACAACATTGTCGCGGCAAAGACGATTTACGGCGGCACTTACAACCTGCTTGCGCACACGCTCCCGCGCTACGGGGTAACGGCAAAGTTTGCAGACCCCGACGACTTCGCGGCTTTTGAGGCGGCGATAGACGACAACACCCGCGCGCTTTACATCGAGTCGCTCGGCAACCCCAACTCAAACGTTGCGGACATTGAAAAGGTGGCTGAGCTTGCGCACAAGCACGGCATTCCGCTTGTGGTGGACAGCACCTTTGCAACGCCCTATCTTCTCCGCCCCATCGAGTACGGCGCTGACATCGTGGTGCATTCCGCGACTAAGTTTATCGGCGGCCACGGCACGGCTATAGGCGGCGTTATCGTTGACAGCGGCAAGTTCGACTGGGCGGCTTCGGGCAAGTACCCGCAGATTTCCGCGCCGAACCCCTCCTACCACGGCGTAAGCTTTACGCAGGCTGTGGGCGCGGCGGCGTTCGTCACCTACATAAGGGCGATACTCCTGCGCGATACGGGCGCTACGCTCTCGCCGTTCCACGCGTTTATTTTCCTGCAGGGACTGGAAACGCTCTCCCTGCGTGTTGAAAGGCACGTAAGCAACGCGCTCAAAATCGTTGAGTTTCTTAAGAACCACCCCAAGGTCGAGGCTGTTCACCACCCCTCGCTTGAAAGCGAGCCGTCGCACGCGGCATATCAGAAGTACTTCCCGAACGGCGGCGGTTCTATCTTCACGTTCGAGATAAAGGGCGGCGCAGCCGAGGCGCAGAAGTTTATCGACAGCCTTGACATATTCTCGCTGCTTGCGAATGTTGCAGACGTAAAGAGCCTTGTTATCCACCCCGCTTCCACCACGCACTCCCAGCTCACCGAGGAGGAGCTTCTCGACCAGGGCATAAAGCCCAACACCATTCGCCTTTCCATAGGCATAGAGAACGTAAACGACCTGATAGAGGCGCTGGACGAAGCCTTTAAGGCAGTCTGACGATAAAGGCGCAGCTGCGCGCGTAAGCTTGGTTGCGCGGCGTCACGTCGGATTGAACATGATTTCTTTTAACGAACATTGATTTTTTCCTTCCTTTTGATGAAACCTGCATAAAACGAAAGAAGCGGCACGCAAATGTCGCTTCTTTCGTTATTTATGGAGGAAAAGCTGACTTTCGCAGCCTTAGTAAGATACGCTCAATCGCCCGTGCTTGCCCTGAGAATAAGGGAGTGTGGGAGCATATATGTAGAGTTGTCGGGCATTTCGCTTTTGATGTTGCATATAAGCTTTTCGATAACGGTCTTTCCCTGTAAATAGCAGGGCTGCTCTACCGTTGAAAGGCGCGGAATGAACATATGCGAGTACGCGATATTGTCGAAGCCTATGAACAGCACGTCGCTGCCGACGGCTATGCCGTGCTGTATAGCGTAGGTCATAGCGCCTATGCTTATCGTATCGGAAATGGAAAAGACAGCCGTTGGCGGGTCTGCAAGGCTCATCAGCATTTCGCAGCCGCGCGTGCCCGTGTCCGCGTCGTAGTCGCCGTAGTAAATAAGCGTGTCGTCTATCGGAATGCCCGCGTCTGCAAGCGCCTTGCGGTAGCCCTTTTCGCGGTCTATGGAGGACTGGCTGCGCACCTTTGTGGTGATAAGCCCTATGCGCCGCCTGCCCTTGCCGATAAGGTAGCTTGTAGCGTCGTAGCCCGCGCGCTCGTTGTCTATCGTAACGCACAGAATCTCGCACCCGTCAAGGCGCTCAAGGCACATTGCAAGGTTGTATTTCTTTGCAAGCGCGGAAATAGTCGCGCTGTCAAGCTTTGGCGCTAAAAGAACAGCGCCGTCAACGGATTTTGAAAACAGCATACCCAGCAGGTGCATTTCATGCTCGGGGTCGTCGCGGGTGGTGGCTATAAGCACGTCGTAGCCCTCGGCGTATGCGGCGTCCTGCATTCCGCGCAGCACCTCTGAATAAAAGCTCTGCTCGGTTGAAGCAATTATTGCGAGAATGCGCTTCGTTTCGCTCTTGCGCAGGTCTCTGCCGAGAAAATTCGGCGCATAGCCAAGCTCCTCTACGGCGCGGTTTACGGCTGCCGCCGCCTCGTCGGAAACGTTGTTCTTTTTGTTCAGGACGCGGGACACGGTTGCGACAGAAACGTTTGCCGCCTTTGCCACGTCCTTTATCGTAATGTTCATGGTGTACTCCTTGCGGTAATTCCTGTGAATTTGATTGTTCCTATTTAATATAATACACCAAAAGTTAAACGTTTTCAATAGGCAAATTGCACAAAAAAGAGCGCAATTATTGTAAATGCGTTTCAGCGGGGACATTCTATGCGGCGCATGGTAAGCGCTGCGAATCATTCGGAGCGCCCTGCGCATGATATTACAAGAAAAAATTTTGCGCCCCCTCTTGACAAATACCCCATGGGGGTATATAATGTATTTGCAGGACGGCGAAAGGCGGTGGAACAGATGGAGGAAAATCATGAAGCGGCGTGTACGCACGAGTGCGAGTGCTGCAAGAAGAAAAAGGCGCGCTCGCCCGAGGAATACAAGCGGCTGATAAACCGCCTGAACAGGATAGCGGGGCAGGTAAACGGCATTCGCAGAATGGTGGAGAGCGACGCCTACTGCACGGATATTTTAGTGCAGGCGGCGGCGGTAAGCGCGGCGCTTAACGCGTTCAACAGGGAGCTTTTGTCGAGCCACATACGCTCGTGCGTTGCAGAGAACGTAAGGGCGGGCAACGACGAGGTGATAGACGAGCTGCTGGACACGCTTAAAAAGCTGATGAAATAGAGCGGTAAAACCGCATGAGCAAAAGAAAGGCGATAGCTTTGGTACAGTATGATGTAACGGGAATGAGCTGCGCGGCGTGCAGCGCAAGGGTAGAAAAGGCGGTAAACGCCGTGGAGGGCGTAACGTCCTGCTCGGTGAGCCTGCTTACAAACTCCATGGGGGTAGAGGGCAGCGCCGCGCCCGAGGCGGTTATAGCGGCGGTGACGGCGGCGGGCTACGGCGCTTCGCTTAAGGGCGCGAAGCCCGAGAAAGCGGACGACGAGCCGCTTAAGGACGCCGAAACGCCCAAAATAAGGCGCAGGCTGTTATGGTCGCTGGGATTTCTGGCGGCGCTTATGTACGTTGGCATGGGCGCTATGATGTGGGGCTGGCCCATGCCGCCGTTTTTCGCGGAGAACCACACGGCTTCCGCGCTTTTGCAGCTGCTGCTTGCGGCGGCTGTTATGGTGATAAACCAGAAGTTCTTTATAAACGGCGTTAAGGGACTTATCCACCGCGCGCCGAACATGGACACGCTTGTGGCGCTGGGGTCTGCGGCGGCGTTCGGGTACAGCGTTTACGCGCTTTTTATGATGCTTGACGCGCAGGAAAAGATGAACCACGAAGCCGTAATGACCTACATGAACGAGCTGTATTTTGAATCGGCGGCGATGATACTGGCGCTCATAACGCTGGGTAAGCTGCTGGAGGCGCGCTCAAAGGGCAAAACCACGGACGCGCTGCGCTCTCTTATGCAGCTTGCGCCGAAAACCGCGCGCGTTATCCGTAACGGCGAGGAGGTAAGCGTACCCGTAGCGCAGGTAGCGGCGGGGGATATCTTCGCGGTGCGCCCCGGCGAAAGCATTCCTGCGGACGGCGTTGTTACAGAGGGCGCGAGCGCCGTTGACGAGAGCGCGCTCACGGGGGAGAGCATTCCCGTGGACAAGATAGCGGGCGACGAGGTAAGCGCCGCAACGCTCAACCAGTCGGGGTATATACTCTGCCGCGCCACAAGGGTCGGGCAGGACACGGCGCTTTCGCAGATAATACGCATGGTAAGCGACGCCGCCGCGACAAAAGCGCCCATTGCAAAGATAGCCGACAAGGTGTCGGGGGTATTTGTACCGGCGGTGCTTGGCATTGCGGCGGTAACTATCGCGGTGTGGCTTATTGCGGGCAAGGACGCGGCGTTCGCGCTCGAGCGCGGGATATCCGTGCTTGTAATTTCCTGCCCGTGCGCGCTGGGGCTTGCAACGCCCGTTGCTATAATGGTAGGCAGCGGCGTGGGCGCTAAGAACGGCATTCTCTTTAAGACCGCCGCCGCGCTTGAGCAGACGGGCAAAACCGAGATAGTGGTGCTTGACAAAACGGGTACTGTAACAAAGGGCGCGCCGTCCGTTACGGACATAGTTCCCGCGCAGGGCGTGGACGAGGGCGCGCTGCTTTCCACCGCGTGCGCGCTTGAAGAAAAGAGCGAACACCCGCTCGCGGGCGCTGTTATGGCGTACGGCAGTGAGCGCGGCGTTCAGTTCCCGACGGCGGACGATTTTCAGGCGCTGCGCGGCAGCGGGCTTTCCGCAAAAATAGGCGGCGCGGAGCATATCGCGGGCAGCCTGCGCTTGGCGGAAACCTACTGCGATATCCCCGAGGATATGCGGCGGCGCAGCGAGGAGCTTGCGGAGCAGGGAAAGACCCCGCTGTTCTTTTGCAGGGAAAAGAAGCTGCTTGGCATTATTGCCGTCGCCGACACGATAAAGGACGAAAGCCCCGAGGCGATACGGCAGCTGCACGGAATGGGGCTGCGCGTTGTAATGCTAACGGGCGACAACGAGCGCACGGCGCGCGCGGTTGGCAGGCTTGCAGGCGTGGACGAGGTAATAGCGGGCGTACTGCCCGACGGCAAGGAGAGCGTTATACGCTCCCTTAAGGCGCAGGGCAAAACCGCAATGGTGGGCGACGGCATAAACGACGCGCCCGCGCTCACCCGCGCGGACGCAGGCATAGCGATAGGCGCAGGCTCTGACATTGCCATAGACGCGGCGGACGTGGTGCTGATGAAAAGCAGGCTCACGGACGTTCCCGCGGCGATACGGCTGTCGCGCGCGGCGCTTACAAATATCCGCGAGAACCTTTTCTGGGCGTTCTTCTACAACGTTATAGGCATACCGCTTGCGGCGGGCGTGTGGATACCGCTTTTCGGGTGGAGGCTAAGCCCCATGTTCGGCGCGGCGGCAATGAGCCTGTCGAGCTTCTGCGTGGTTACTAACGCCCTGCGGCTCAACCTTACAAAGATTTTCAGCCCCGCACGGGACAGGAAGATAAAACACCATCACAAGGAGGAAAAGAACATGGAAGTTACAATGAAAATCGAGGGCATGATGTGCGGCCATTGCGAGGCTGCGGTAAAAAAGGCGCTCGAGGCTATCCCCACGGTAGAATCCGCAGAGGTAAGCCACACGGCGGGTACGGCGGTAGTAAAGCTAAGCGCCCCCACGGACTTTGCCGTGCTTAAAAAGGCGGTAGAGGACAAGGACTACAAGGTGCTTGACTGATGGGCGTTACAAAGAAATGCCCTAACTGCGGCAAGCTCGTACCGTTTACCTCCGTACAGGCGCAGACGGGCGCGCCCTGCCCATACTGCGGCGAGTTTATCAAAAGCAGGCACGTTGTCCTTTCGGACGAGGACTGTGCGAGGCTCGCCGCGGCAATACATGAAATGATGAGAGATAAGAAGTAGACAGACGCCGCCCCCATGAAAGCTATGGGAGCGGCATTGTTTATGTTTAATTTAGTTTAAGAGTTCGGGCGCTGCTTCTCAGGCGCTTTGTACGTTCCTGCGCGCAGCTGCTCGGCAATGGCGCTTAGCTTTTTAAGGCGGTGATTAAGCCCGCTGCGGCTCAGCGGCTCGCCGGAAATGCCGCACAGCTCGCTTAGCGATGCGTCGCGGTTGGCAAGGCGCAGCATGGCTGTCCACCTAAGTTCGGGGCGCAGGCTGTCCGCGCCAAGCTCGGAAAAGATAAGCTCGATATCGTCGCAAACCCTGTCCGCCGCGTCAACCGTCTTAAAGAGGTTCGCCGTTTCGCAGTTTACGGTGCGGTTTACGCGGTTGCGCACGCTCTTTTCAACCTTTATCTGCATTATTTCAAGCGAGTGCAGCCCCGCGCCTATATACGTCAGAAAGTCCTCGATTATCTCGCTTTCCTTTATATAGACTACGTGGCTGTGCCGCCTGCTTCTCACGGCGGTTTTTACCGTTATCCCATGCTCGCAGATAAAGCGGCAAAGCTCCTCGGCGCGCTCGCGCTGCGGCAGCACAAGCTCAAGGTGGTACTCCTTGCGCGGGTCGGTAACGCTCCCGCAGGAAACGAACACCCCGCGCAGAAACGCGCCGCTGTCAAGGTCGCTGCCCGATACGACGGCGGTGTTTATCTGCGAAAAGTCGCCGAAGGCGGCAGGCACGCGCTCCTCGTCGCGAATAAGAAAGGTGTAGAGCGAACCCGTGCTTCTCACAAGGCGCTTGGTTTCGCTGCGCGCCCCCGCGAACACCGCCTCGGAAAGCTCGCGCGCGGCGGCTGCGAGGTCGGGGTTTTCGGTCTGTATAACGCGCCGCCCGTCCTCGGTCCTGCCCGCCCAGAACATACCGTAGAGCATGGCGCGCATTTCGCTTTGCCCCATGTCGCGCGTCTGGCAGAGCGCCTTTTTTATGTCTGATGAAAACGACACGGCGCGCCCTCCTCCTGTAGGTCAGTTTTTGTCTATATCGCGGTGAAGCGTCATTATCTTGCAGCCCTTGTCGCGCAGAAACGCCGCTGTAAGCTCTGCAAAGGTAACGCTGCGGTGCTTGCCGCCCGTGCAGCCGTAGGCTATAACAAGCCTGCTCTTGCCCTCGCTCACATAGTGCGGGATAAGGAACTCGATAAGGTCGAACAGCTTGTCGCGCAGCTGCGCGCTCTGCTCAAAGCGCATAACGTAGTCGCGCACCTCGCTGTCAAGCCCCGTTTTGTGCTTAAGCTCGGGTATGTAGAATGGATTTGGCAGGCAGCGCACGTCGAACACGAGGTCCGCCTCGCCCGGCACGCCGTACTTGAACCCGAAGCTCATGCAGGACACTATCATGCGGTCCGTGGGCTTGTCCAGAAAAAGCTCCGCTATCTGCTCCTTAAGCTGCGTGCTGCTTAAAAAGGAACTGTCCACTATGTAGTCCGCGTGTTCGCGTATCTCGCCCAGAAGCTCGGTTTCCGCGTCTATAGCCTTTGAAAGGTCGCCGCCCGACACCTCGTCGAGCGGGTGTTTTCTGCGCGTTTCCTTGTAGCGCTTCATCAGCACCTCTTTTGAGGCTTCAAGGAACAGCACCTTAACGTCGATGCCGCGAATGTGCAGCTTTGCAATTACCTCGCCCAGCTTAAAGAACATCGCGCCGCCGCGTATGTCGGTGACTATCGCTACCTTTGATATTTCGGCGTTTTCGCTGCACATCGCAGCAAAGCTCGGTATAAGCTGCGGCGGCATATTGTCTATGCAGAAAAAGCCGATATCCTCCAGCACCTTTACGGCTGAGGACTTGCCCGAGCCGCTCATTCCCGTTACGATAACAAGGTCCATACGTCACCTCCGCTCTCCGTCCACAATAAGCATTTCGCATTCAAGCTCCACGCCCTTTTCCTCGCGGACGGTATTTTTGATATGCTCCACAAGCGCCATGATGTCGCGGGCGGTCGCGCCCCCGCGGTTCACTACAAAGCCGCTGTGCTTTTCGCTTACCTGCGCGCCGCCTATCGCATAGCCCTTAAGCCCGCATTCTTCGATAAGCGCTGCGGCAAAGTACCCCTCGGGGCGCTTGAACGTGCTGCCGCACGACGGCAGGTCGAGCGGCTGTTTATCGCGCCGCCTGCCCATAAGCTCGCTCATGCGCGCCTTTATCTGCGCGGGGTCGCCTTTAGTAAGGGCGAAGCGCGCGGACAGAATGCACCCGCCCTTTTCGGTGAACACGCTGTGCCTGTAGGACAAGCGCAGCTCGTCGCGCGTAAGCTCGTGGATAACGCCGTTTTCGTCCGCGCAGCGGCAGGACAGTACAACGTCCTTTATCTCGCCGCCGTAAGCGCCCGCGTTCATCACAAGCGCCCCGCCCACAGAGCCGGGTATGCCGTAGGCGAACTCCAGCCCGCTCAGCGAATGCTCGAGCGCCGCCCTGCACACGCCCGAAAGCGCCGCGCCCGCGCCCGCCGTTATAATGCAGCCGTCCGCGCGCACCCCGCACAGCGCCTCCACCGAAATAATGCACCCGCGGTAGCCCTCGTCGGGGAAAAGCACGTTGCTCCCCCTGCCAAGGATAAAGAACGGGATACGCTCCTTAACGCAAAGCGAATAGAGCGCCGCGAGCGCCTCCTCGCTGCGGGGGGACGCCATAAGGTCGCACCTGCCGCCAACGCGCATTGTGCAAAGCGGCGAGAGCGGCACGTCCCGCGTCAGGGGTATCCTGTTTTCGGTGCAGAATTTCCGCAGGGCAGAGTAATCCACGGCTTTCCCTCCTAAATTAGGCTTTATTCGGCTATCGTGTAGAGATACGCAGCGCCGATAATGCCCGCGTCGTTGCCGAGCTTTGCAATATCGAGCTTTGTGGAGCGGTTGGGGTCTATGCAGTAGCTCTCGCGCTTTATGAACTCCTCGAGCGGCTTTGTGAGGTTCTCGCCCTCCTTGCAGATACCGCCGCCTATGAGCAGCACCTCGGGCTGGAACGTGTTTACGATATTTGTAAGCCCGCAGCCGAGGTATTCGATGTAGGCGTCCACAACCTGCTTTGCAGCGGGGTCGTCCGCTCTCATGCCGTCAAACGCGGTCTTGCCGTCAACGTTTTCAAGCGAGCCTGCTATCTGCCACATCTTGCTGTCGGGGTGAGCTTCCATAGCTTCCTTCGTCATGTTTATGAGCGCCGTAGCAGAGGAATACGCCTCGAAGCAGCCGCGCCTGCCGCACCCGCACTGCCTGCCGCCGTACTGTATTACGGTGTGGCCAAGCTCCGCGCCGCAGAAGTTGAAGCCCGTGTAAATCTTGCCGTCGATGATAATGCCGCCGCCTACGCCCGTGCCGAGCGTTACAACAACTACGTCGCGGCAGCCCTTGCCCGCGCCGTTAAGCACCTCGCCGAACGCCGCCGCGTTCGCGTCGTTCTCAACGTAAACCTCCTTGCCGAGCTTCGCCTTGATAAGCGTGCGCAGGTCCGTGTTGTTAAAGCCGAGGTTGCAGGAGTAAAGCACAACGCCGCTGTTTCTGTTGGCGACGCCGGGCGTGCCTATGCCTATGGAATTGACCTCGCCGATAGTGACCTTTGCTGTGTTGAGCGCTTCCCATACGGTGTCCACAATGCTCTCGCATATCTCCTCCGCAGGGCGCGGCAGGTTCGTTTTTGCGGTCGCCTTTGCAACTATGTTGTAGTTCTCGTCCACAAGACCTACTTTAATGTTTGTTCCGCCTAAGTCTATGCCTATGTTGTACATTTTATTACAAACTTCCTTTCGATTTGTGCGTTATATGTTGAGGTCGGACATGATGTCCTCGCTGTCCGAGTCTATGCCGAGCTGGTGGAGCAGGTCCTTTGCGGCGTTGTAGCCCATTTTCTTCTGGCGGTTGTTCATCGCCGCGACTTCAAGTATTACCGCAAGGTTTCTGCCGGGCTTTACGGGGATATTAAGCAGCGGCACTTTTACGCCGAGAATGGTCATGTAGTGGGTATCCACGCCCATGCGGTCGTAGGTCTTTTCGGGATTCCAAAGCTCCATTTCCACAACCATGTCTATCTTCTCGCTCATTTTAACCGCGCCTATACCGAACAGCTGGCGCGCGTTTATTATGCCGATACCGCGCAGTTCCAGAAAGTGGCGGATATTGTCGGGGCTGCTGCCGACGAGCGTAATGTTGCTGGCTTTCTTTATCTCAACGGCGTCGTCGGCTATAAGGCGGTGGCCGCGCTTAACAAGCTCTATCGCCGTTTCGCTCTTACCAACGCCGCTTTCGCCGAGGATAAGCACGCCCTCGCCGTATATTTCAATGAGAACGCCGTGGCGCGTGATACGCGGCGCAAGCTGAAGATTAAGGAACGCCACAAGCTTTGAGATGAACACCGAGGTGCTTTCCTCGCTGCGCAGGATAGGCACGCCGTAGTTCGGCGCAAGCTCAAGCATTTCGGGGAACACGTCGAGGCTGCGCGTGATTATGAGCGCGGGGAAACGGTAGGACAGCAGGTCCTCAATGCGCTTTCTGCGCGTTTCGGAGTCAAGCCCTGAAAGGTACGCGACCTCCATCTTTCCCATTACCTGAATGCGCTTGTTGTCAAAGTATTCGTAAAATCCCGCGAACTGAAGCCCGGGGCGGTTTGTGTCGTTGTTGGATATAAGGGTGTTTCCGCCGTTTTCGGGCATATAGATAACGTCAAGCTTGAACTCGTCAAGTATCTTCTGCAGCGGAAACGAAAATTCTCTGCTTATTTCTTCAAGGGGCATATTATGTCCTTTCCCGAACGCTCTGCGCTCGACCTTTTTATACGTGCATACGCGCACATTATTATTATACATCATTGCGTGGATTATTGCAAGCAGTTTTTTCATGCGCGCAGCTTTTTCGTTTTGCGTACTTGACAATTTGCGCGAAAAGGAGTAATATATAAGTAACGTTAGCTAAGTCTAACGCCGCGGGACAGAAATCCCGCCAAAGGAAAGGAAGATAAAGATGAGCTGTGAGTGTGAATCGGGCTACGAATACCACGACCTTGTGGACTGCATAAGCTCCGCGCTTGACGCGAGAGACCCCTACACGGGCGACCACTCGCGCAGGGTGAGCGATATGGCGTGCGCGCTGTGCGGTGTTCTCGGGCTTAGCGCGCAGCAAACGCAGGAAATACATATAGCGGGACACCTGCACGATATCGGCAAGATAGGCATACCTGACAGCGTGCTTTTGAAAGAGGGAAAGCTTAACGACGAGGAGTGGAAGCTGATGAAGCGCCACCCGCAGATAGGCGCGGATATTCTCAGCAAATCCCCGCATTTTACGCGGATAGCGGCGGTGATACTGCACCACCACGAGCGCTTCGACGGGCTGGGCTACCCGTTCGGCGCAAAGGGCGAGGAGATACCGCTTGGCGCGCGCATAATAGCCGTGTGCGACTCGATAGACGCAATGGCGTCAAAGCGCGCCTACCGCGACGCGCTCCCGCTGGAAAAGGTGCGCGCGGAGATAGAGCGCTGCTCGGGGACAATGTACGACCCCGCCGCTGCAAAGGCAATGCTGGACAACTGGAGTATAGTTGAGGAAACATACAAGGAATAAATGGACAGCGCCGCGTTCTATGTAGAGAGCGCGGCGCTGTTATTTTGCCGTTTATCTGTTCCAGTACTTGCGGTCAAGGCTGCGGAAGCCTATTGCCTGCGCGATATGCGGCTTTTCTATAATGTCGCTGCCGCCGAGGTCCGCGCAGGTGCGCGCTACCTTTAGTATCCTGTCGTATGCGCGCGCGGAAAGCCCGAGCTTCTCGAACGCGGCGCGCAGCATTTCCTCTGCGTCGGGCGAAAGCGGGCAAACCTCGGCGATTATGTCGGGAGTGATGCCGCTGTTGTTTTTTATGCGCGTTCCCGCAAAGCGCTTTGCCTGTATGTCGCGGGCGCGCTGAACGCGCTCGGCTATTGCCGCGCTGCTTTCCTGCGGTGTTCGCTTTGAGAGGTCGCCGTATTCCACGGGGCGCACCTCTATTTGTATGTCTATCCTGTCAAGCACGGGCTGCGAGATTTTGTTGAGGTACTGCGACACCTTGAGCGGCGGGCAGGTGCATTTTTTCAGCGGATTGCCGAAGTTGCCGCACGGGCAGGGGTTCATTGCGGCGACGAGCATAACGTCGCACGGGTAGGTGACAGAGCCGTTCGCGCGGGATATCGTTATCTCGCCGTTCTCGAGCGGCTGGCGGAGCGTTTCAAGCACGCGCCTGTCGAACTCGGGCAGCTCGTCCAGAAACAGCACGCCGTTATGCGCGAGCGAAATCTCGCCGGGGCGCGGAATACTGCCGCCGCCCACAAGTCCCACGCCGCTTGCGGTATGGCTTACCGCGCGGAACGGGCGCTCGGTCACCAATGGCTGCGCGGGGTCTATCATTCCCGCAACGGAATGTATCTGCGTTGTTTCTATGCTTTCTTCAAACGATATTTTCGGCAGTATCGAGGGAATGCACTTTGCGAGCATGGACTTTCCCGACCCGGGAGGACCGAGCATAAGTATATTGTGAGAGCCGGCCGCCGCGGTTTCTATAGCCGCCTTTGCGGAGGACTGCCCCATAACGTCCGCGAAATCCGCGAGGTGCTTAACGCTGCTTTCGGGCGGAATGTAGCGCGGCTCGGGCGGTATCTGCGCGCCGCCCTTAAGGTGGTCAATAAGCGCGCCGAGGTGTTCCGTGCCGTATACCTCTATGCCGCCTGCGGCGCTAGCCTCGCGGGCGTTGGCTTTCGGCACGAAAACGCGCTTAATGCCGTTCGCCGCCGCGGTGAGCGTCATAGACAGCACGCCGTTTACGGGGCTTACCGTGCCGTTGAGCGAAAGCTCGCCGATAAACGCCGCGTCCGACAGGTCCGCGTTTATAACGCCGCACGCCTTAAGCAGCGCGGCAATTATCGGCAGGTCGAACATAGAGCCTATTTTCTTTACGCTGGCGGGCGCAAGGTTTACGGTAACGCGCCCTGTCAGCAGTTTAAGGCGCATACCCTCGAGCGCCGCCCTTATGCGGGTTTTGCTTTCCTGCACGGCAACATCGGGCATTCCCACTATGTCAAAGAACGGCTGTCCCGTTGTTATGCTCGCCTGCACCGTTACGGGAAAGGCGTTCAGCCCGAAAAGACCGACTCCGTTAATTTCGCTGTACATAGCGTTCCTCCGTTTACGTGAAAATCACAGCATACCCTTGCTGCCGAAAAACTCCGCCTCGGCGTCCATAAGCCGCTGCGCCAGCCGCTCGCTCATGCCCGAAGCCTCGCAGATGAACTGCACGAGCTTCTCGTCGGACGCGCCGCCCTCGGGGTTTTCGTCGAAAAAGCGGTCGCCCGCTATTATGTAGTTCCACGCCTCGTCGGCGGTGCAGCCTGTTTTTGCGCGGAGAAACGCCGCTTCCTCCTCGGGGTTTATTTCCATTATGGGTCACCTCGCATTTCTTTATGGCAATACCGCATAATTATTTTCGCACGAAAGGCGTTTGACGTTAATTGTGCGGTGCTGCCTTATCTATAATAACACATAAGCCGCGCCTTTGTCAACAGCGGCAGAATATGGGGGTTGATTTTTGAACGCGGAACATATATAATATAAGTATCCGCTCTTTACGGGACAGATACGGAACATGGAGGTACATATATGAAAGTTATACTTGTAAACGGAAGCCCGCACGAAAAGGGCTGCACATACACCGCGCTTTGCGAAGCTGCGGGCGCGCTTGAAAAGAGCGGCGTTCAGACCGAGATATTCTGGGTGGGCGCGAAGCCGCTTGCGGGCTGCATGGGCTGCGGCGCGTGCAGGAGCAAGGGGGAGTGCGTTTTCGGCGACCGCGTGAACGAGTTTGTTGAACTCGCCAAGGGCGCGGACGGCTTTATATTCGGCTCGCCCGTGCATTACGCCTCGATAAGCGGCGCTATGTGTTCGTTTATGGACAGGGCGTTCTATTCGGGCGGAGCGGCGCTGCGCGGCAAGCCCGCCGCGGGCATAGTAAGCTGCCGCAGGGGCGGCGCGAGCGCAGCGTTCGACGCGCTGAACAAGTATTTCACGATAAGCTGTATGCCCATAGTATCCTCGCAGTACTGGAATCAGGTACACGGCAACACGCCCGACGAGGTACGGCGCGACGAGGAGGGCTTGCAGACCATGCGCACGCTCGGCAGGAATATGGCGTGGCTGCTTAAGTGCATTGAAGCGGGCAGAGCGGCGGGCGTTGAGTTCCCCGAACGCGAAGCGCCGATACATACGAACTTCATACGTTAAAATAAGTAAGACAGACCGTCGGGAAACCCCCATACGGGGGTTTCCCGACGGGGCATCTCAGCTGCGCGCACTCATTGTCGGCACGCCGACAATTCGCACACTTGCTGAGATAAAAGAGTTTTTTGCCTCGGGAAGCCCGAGGCAAAAAAGTTATTTCAAAGCCCGCATACGCGGGCAAGATTGACTTTTTCAACAGGCTGAATAAGTAAGATTCACCCTCGCGTTTTTAGTGAGGGTGAATTTCTCTCTTTTGCACAAAAAGTGGGGTGAAAATTCTACACATCAAAACGTAGAAAAAAATTCGGAACGGCGCTTAAAATTTTATGTATACTTAGAAAAAAGTCTGATTATTCTCTTGACAAATTGACAATATTATGATATAATACTATACTGTATCATAATGGATTTGTGTGCGAAAAGCGCGGTTCTGACCGATTTTTTTCGCAATTTTCGGCGTTTTGCACACATTTCCCGACCCAATTTTTATAAGGAGTGATAAAGCCGATGGTGAATGTTAAGCCCATACAGCTCGGAAAAAACACCCGCCGCACCTTTTCAAGGATAAATGAGGTTATCGATATGCCGAACCTCATCGGTATCCAGAAGGATTCCTACGAGTGGTTTCTCACCGAGGGTATCAAAGAGGTTTTCAAGGACGTTTCCCCTATCGTTGATTCAAACGGTAAGTTCGAGCTGTCCTTTATTGACTTCCACCTTGATGACAAGACCAAGTATACTATCGAGGAATGCAAGGAGCGCGACGCTACCTATGCTGCGCCCCTGCGTGTGACTGCCCGCCTACTGAACAAGGAAACGGGCGAGATAATGGACAACGAGATATACATGGGCGACCTCCCGCTGATGACCGAAAGCGGCACTTTCGTTATCAACGGCTCTGAGCGCGTTGTGGTATCTCAGCTCGTGCGTTCCCCCGGCGTATATTACGGCTACGAGCATGACAAGACGGGCAAGAAGCTTTTCAAGGCGACCGTTATCCCCAACCGCGGCGCATGGCTCGAGCTTGAAATGGACAGCAACGACGTGTTCTATGTCCGCATAGACAAGAACAGAAAGTTCGCGGCGACTACGTTCCTGCGCGCTATCGGTCTTTCTACGTCCGAAATGCTTAAAGATATGTTCGGCGAGGACGCGCGTATCGTGTCCACCATTGACAGCGGTAAGGACAACACCCAGAACGAGGAGGAGGCGCTCCTCGAGGTATACAGAAAGCTGCGCCCGGGCGAGCCTGCAACGGTAGAGGCTTCGCGCGCCGCGCTCGACAACCTGTTCTTCGACGCAAAGAAGTACGACCTGTCCCGCTTCGGCAGATATAAATATAATAAGAAGCTCGGCATTTCTTCCCGCATCGCGGGCAAGCGCGCCGCTGAAACCATCATCGCACCCCGCACGGGCGAGATACTCGCCGAGGAGGGCGAGGTAATCTCCCGCGAGACCGCCCTTGAGATACAGAACGCGGGCGTTACCAACGTCGCTGTGCTTAAGGACGAGGGCGAGGGCGTTGTTAAGGTAGTCGGCAACGGCATGGTAGACATAAGCGTTTACACGGGCGACATGGACACGGAGTCCCTCGGCATAAACGAGCAGGTATCCTTCAAGATACTCGCGGACGTTCTTGACGAGGCGGGCGACGACCGCGAAAAGCTCGCGGAGCTTATCAGAGCCAACGCTGACGAGCTTATCCCCAAGCACATCACGCTCGACGATATATTCGCTTCCGTAAGCTACTTTATGAACCTGTGCGAGGGCGTTGGCGACGTTGACGATATCGACCACCTCGGCAACAGACGTATCCGCTCCGTAGGCGAGCTGCTTCAGAACCAGTTCAGAATAGGCTTTACGAGAATGGAGCGCATAATCCGCGAGAGAATGGGGCTTCAGGCGAACGACACCGAAAAGGTTTCGCCCGCGTCCCTTATAAACGCGCGTCAGGTTATCGCCGCAATGAAGGAGTTCTTCGGTTCTTCGCCGCTTTCGCAGTTCATGGACCAGAACAACCCGCTTGCAGAGCTTACTCACAAGCGCCGTCTGTCCTCGCTCGGTCCGGGCGGTCTGTCGCGTGACAGAGCGGGCTTCGAGGTGCGCGACGTTCACTACTCCCACTACGGAAGAATGTGCCCGATAGAAACGCCTGAAGGTCCTAACATCGGACTTATCTCCTACCTTGCGACATTCGCAAGAATAAACGTTTACGGCTTTATTGAAGCGCCCTACCGCCGCGTTGACAAGGAAACGGGCGTTGTGCTTGACGACGTTGTATATATGACGGCGGACGTCGAGGATAACTACGTTGTCGCGCAGGCTAACGAGCCGCTCGACGAGCAGGGAAGATTCGCGCGCCCGCGTGTAAACGCGCGCTGCCGCGACGCTATCCTTGAAATAGACCGCGAAAAGGTAGACTTCATGGACGTATCGCCGAAGATGGTGGTATCCGTGGCTACCGCGATGATACCGTTCCTTGAGAACGACGACGCGAACCGCGCGCTTATGGGCGCGAACATGCAGAGGCAGGCAGTGCCGCTCATGGTAACGCAGAATCCTATCGTAGGCACGGGCATGGAGTACAAGGCTGCTGTAGACTCGGGCGTTGTCGTATGCGCCAAGGAGGACGGCGTGGTGAGCGAAGTAAGCGCGGACCGCGTGGTTATCACCAACGACCTCGGGCAGGAGCATATGTACAGGCTCATAAAGTTCAAGCGCAGCAACCAGGGCAACTGCGTAAACCAGCGCCCGATTGTTGACAAGGGCGAGCGCGTTAAGAAGGGCGACGTTATAGCGGACGGTCCTGCTACAAAGAACGGCGAGATAGCCCTTGGCAAGAACGCGCTTATCGGCTTTATGACATGGGAAGGCTACAACTACGAGGACGCCGTTCTCATCAACGAAAAGCTTGTTTACAACGACGTTTACACCTCCATTCATATAGAGGAATACGAGCTTGAGTGCCGCGACACAAAGCTCGGTCCTGAGGAGATTACGCGCGATATCCCGAACCTTTCGGACGACGCGCTTAAGGACCTTGACGAGCGCGGTATTATCCGCATAGGCGCTGAGGTTCACTCGGGCGATATCCTTGTCGGCAAGGTATCCCCCAAGGGCGAAACGGAGCTTACCGCAGAGGAAAAGCTGCTGCGCGCCATCTTCGGCGAAAAGGCGCGCGAGGTACGCGACAACTCGCTGCGCGTATCCCACGGCGAGAGCGGCATAATCGTTGACGTAAAGGTGTTCGACCGCACCAACTGCGACGAGCTTTCACCCGGCGTAAACGAAAAGGTTCGCGTATATATTGCGCAGAAGCGTAAGATATCCGTCGGCGATAAGATGGCGGGCCGCCACGGTAACAAGGGCGTCGTTTCCCGCATACTCAAGCAGGAGGATATGCCTTTCCTGCCCGACGGCACGCCGCTTGACATCGTGCTGAACCCGCTGGGCGTACCTTCGCGTATGAACATCGGTCAGGTACTCGAGGTACACCTCGGCTACGTTGCCAGAGCGCTCGGCTGGCAGATTGCAACGCCCGTATTCGACGGCGCGCACGAGCAGGATATCCGCGAGCTGTACGGCGTTGCGGACGGCAAGCGCAGCGAGCTTGCGGGCGAGGACGGTCCGGGTCTTGACTTCACGAAGCTTCCGTGGACGCAGGACTGCAAGACTCCCCTTATCGACGGCAGAACGGGCGAGCGCTTCGACAGCCCCGTAACCGTCGGCTATATGTACTACCTCAAGCTTCATCACCTTGTTGACGATAAGATACACGCGCGTTCTACAGGTCCGTACTCGCTCGTTACGCAGCAGCCTCTGGGCGGTAAGGCTCAGTTCGGCGGCCAGCGCTTCGGCGAGATGGAAGTTTGGGCGCTCGAGGCGTACGGCGCGGCTTACACGCTGCAGGAAATACTCACCGTAAAATCCGACGACCTTATGGGCAGACAGAAGACCTACGAGGCTATCGTAAAGGGCGAGCCTGTTCCGAAGCCCGGCGTTCCCGAGTCGTTTAAGGTAATGATAAGCGAGCTTCAGGGTCTTGGACTTAACATTAAGATACTGGACGAAAAGGGCGAGGTAATCGACCTCAAGGACGATTCCGACGAGGACGAGGACAATTCCTACGGCCGCCACGGCTTTGATATGGATATGCGCACGAGCGACGACGATTTCAACGCTGCGGGCTACGAGGTACACGACAGCGACGACCTCGACGACGGCAAGTCGCTTATGTCGGGACTTTCCGAGGAGCTTTTCGGCGGCGCTGAGGACGACGAGGACATTGAGTTCTCCGAGGACGAGGATTACGACGACGGCTTCGAGGGCGAGGACGGCTTCGACGGCGATGACGAATGATACTCACCGACACCTTAAGGAATTTCCGAGAAAAAGAGGTATATAAATGGGTTTTAGTGTTTTTGAGTCAATGCAGATAGGGCTTGCTTCACCCGAGCAGATAAGAGAGTGGTCTTACGGTGAGGTGGAGCGCGCCGAAACAATAAATTACCGCACCCAGAAGCCCGAAAAGGGCGGCCTTTTCTGCGAGAAGATATTCGGCCCGCAGAAGGACTGGGAGTGCAACTGCGGCAAGTACAGACGCATTCGCTTTAAGGGCAAGATATGCGAGAAGTGCGGCGTTGAGGTTACGCGCAGCAAGGTAAGGCGCGAGCGCATGGGGCATATAGAGCTTGCAGCGCCCGTGTCGCACATCTGGTACTACAAGGGAACTCCCTCGCGCATAGGGCAGGTGCTTGACCTTACCCCCAAGAAGCTCGAGGAGGTACTCTACTTTACTAAGTACATCGTTATCGACCCCGGCGAAAAGACGGGTCTTGTAAAGAAGCAGCTGCTGACCGAGGAGGAATACAGCCAGTACCGCGCAAAGTTCGAGGGTATCGACACTTTCAGGGCGGGTATGGGCGCGGAGGCTGTCAAGGAGCTTCTCGCGGAAATAGACCTCGACCGGCTGGCAGAGGAGCTTAAGGCGGAGCTTGCGACGGCAGGCACCGGGCAGAAGCAGGTAAAGCTGCTTCGCCGCCTTGACGCTATCGAGGCGTTCAGAACGAGCGGAAACCGCCCCGAGTGGATGATACTCGACGTTATCCCCGTAATTCCCCCCGATATAAGACCTATGGTACAGCTTGACGGCGGCAGATACGCAACCTCCGACCTTAACGAGCTTTACCGTAAGGTAATTATGAGAAACAACCGCCTTAAGGACCTTATCTCCAAGCGCGCGCCCGACCTTATCGTAAGGAACGAGAAGCGTATGCTGCAGGAGGCGGTAGACGCGCTTATAGACAACGGCCGCCACGGCAGGGCGTACACGGGCTCTAACAACCGCCCGCTCAAGTCCCTTTCGGATATGCTCAAGGGCAAGCAGGGACGCTTCCGTCAGAACCTGCTCGGCAAGCGCGTTGACTATTCGGGACGTTCTGTTATCGTAGTAGGCCCTGAGCTTAAGATGGACCAGTGCGGCCTGCCCAAGGAGATGGCTCTCGAGCTGTTCAAGCCGTTCGTTCTCAACGACCTTGTAAAGAACGGCGTATCTCCCAACATCAAGCAGGCAAAGAAGCTTGTTGAGCGCGCAGACGACAAGGTGTGGGACTCCCTTGAAAATGTAATCAAGGACCACCCCGTGCTGCTTAACCGTGCGCCTACGCTTCACCGCCTCGGTATTCAGGCGTTCTCCCCCGTGCTTGTTGAGGGGCGCGCTATAAAGCTGCACCCGCTGTGCTGTACCGCGTTCAACGCGGACTTCGACGGCGACCAGATGGCGGTACATCTCCCGCTGTCCGCAGAGGCGCAGGACGAGGCGAGAAACCTTATGCTCGCCGCAAAGAACCTGCTCAAGCCCTCCGACGGTAAGCCCGTTACCGTTCCTACGCAGGATATGGTACTCGGCTCTTACTACCTTACCATTGACAAGGCGGGCGAAAAGGGCGAGGGCAAGGTATTCCGCGACGCGAACGAGGCCGTCATGGCTTATCAGGACGGCGTAATCACAATACACGCGAAGATAAAGGTGCGCGTTGTAAAGGAAATAGGCGAAACGCGCATTTCCCGCCTTGTTGACACCACCGTCGGCAGGATAATCTACAACGAGCATATCCCGCAGGACCTCGGCTATGTAGACCGCACCGACCCCGACCGCCAGCTCGATTACGAGATAGGCTTCAAGGTAAGAAAGAAGGAGCTGGGGCAGATAATCGACCGCTGCCTTAAGATACACGGCACGGCAAAGACCGCGCAGGTACTCGACCAGATAAAGGCAATGGGCTACAAGTACTCCACCCGCTCGGGTATAACCGTTGCGGTGTGCGACGCAGAGATACCCCCGCAGAAGGCGGACATCATTGCGGCGGCGGACGAGGCAATCGCCAAGATAAACAAGCAGTACGCGCGCGGCTTCATCTCCAACGAGGAGAGAAAGGCGTCGTTCATTAAGATATGGAACGGCGCGACCGACGAGGTTTCCGAGGCGCTTACCGCAAACCTTGACCAGTACAACAACATCTTCATGATGGCGGATTCGGGCGCGCGTGGTTCTACCGCGCAGATAAGACAGCTTGCAGGTATGCGCGGACTTATCGCGAACACCTCGGGCGCTACCATCGAAATGCCTATCAGGGCAAACTACCGTGAGGGTCTTAACGTCCTCGAGTACTTCATCTCCTCGAGAGGCGCGAGAAAGGGTCTTGCGGATACCGCGCTCAGAACGGCGGACTCGGGCTACCTTACAAGACGTCTCGTTGACGTTTCGCAGGAGGTTATTATCCGCGACGACGACTGCGGCACGACCAACGGCATAGAGGTTTACGAGATTCGCAACGGCAACGAGCTTGTTGAAAAGCTTGCAGAGCGCCTTTCGGGACGCTACCTCACAGAGGACTTCACCGCGCCCGACGGCTCGTTTACCATTTCCGCAGACAAACTGCTTAACGACGCGGACGCTGCAAGAATAGTTGCAACGGGCGCTGAGAAGATAAAGGTTCGTTCCGTACTCACCTGCGAGCTTAGAAACGGCGTTTGCGCTAAGTGCTACGGCGCGTCGCTCGCAAACGGTCAGCTTATCGGCAGGGGCGAGGCTGTCGGCATTATCGCCGCGCAGTCCATCGGCGAGCCGGGTACGCAGCTTACTATGAGAACGTTCCACACGGGCGGCGTCGCTTCCGGCGACGGCGATATCACACAGGGTCTGCCCCGCGTTGAGGAGCTGTTTGAGAGCCGTCACCCCAAGAACGCGGCTGTAATCACAAGAATTGCAGGTAAGGTGCATTTTGAGGAGATAAAGAAGACCCGTCACGCGGTCATCACCTCCGAGGACGGCACGCAGGAGGCGTACCCCGTACCGTTCGGCTACCGCCCGAAGGTAGTGGACGGCGATGTTGTAAACGTCGGCGACGCGCTCACGGAGGGTTCTATCAACCCGCCCGACGTACTCGCTGTAAAGGGCGAAAAGGCCGTACAGAACTACATCATCTCCGAGGTACAGAAGGTCTACAGACTTCAGGGTGTTGATATCAACGATAAGCACATTGAAGTAATCGTCCGCCAGATGATGCGCAAGGTAAGGATTACCGAACCCGGCAGCAGCTACCTGCTCGCAGGCAGCGTTATCGGTAAAAACGAGTTTACAGAGATATGCGACGAGCTGAAAAAGCGCGCAGAGCAGGGCGAGGAGATAACCATCCCCGAGTGCGAGCCTGTTCTTCTCGGTATCACAAAGGCTTCTCTCGCAACGGATTCGTTCATGTCCGCGGCTTCGTTCCAGGAGACAACGAGAGTTCTCACCGAGGCTGCGATTAGGGGCAAGGTGGACCACCTCACGGGTCTTAAGGAGAACGTAATTATAGGTAAGCTCATTCCCGCAGGCACAGGTCTTAAGGCAATGCAGGAGGCAGAGGCGGCTGAAGCCGAGGCTGCCGAGCAGGCAGAGTCCGACGATGTTGTGTAAAATAGACAAAAATTCTTAGCAAAAATATAATATTAAGGGTGCTTGTCACAAAGATGCCTCGCGGCGTCTTGACAAGCACCTTTGTATTTGATATAATATTCTAGTGTGAATATTTTGCCTTAGGGTGGCAAAAATAAGCACGAAAATTTTTTTGGAGGTGAAACAATGCCTACTTTTAATCAGCTGGTTCGTAAGGGACGCGAGGTTTCCGAAAAGAAATCCAAAGCTCCTGCACTTCAGAAGGGTATGAACACTCTGCGCAAGCAGCAGATTGACCAGCATTCCCCCCAGAAGCGCGGCGTATGCACGGCGGTCAGAACCCAGACTCCTAAGAAGCCTAACTCCGCAATGAGAAAGGTTGCCAGAGTAAGGATTTCCAACGGCTATGAAGTTACAGCCTACATTCCCGGTATCGGACACAAACTGCAGGAACACTCCGTTGTTCTTATCCGCGGCGGTCGTGTAAAGGACCTCCCTGGTGTGCGTTACCACATCATTCGCGGTACTCTTGACGCGCAGGGCGTGGACAAGAGAATGCAGGGACGCTCCAAGTACGGTGCAAAGCGTCCGAAGGCTGGAAAGAAAGCGTAATTTCTGAGAGAGCTTTCAGGCAGGGCATTGTTTTGTGATAAAGATTGCCTTTTGCTTGGATAGCGGAAGAATTTTGCTTTCGAGTACCTATGATTTTCATTTCGTATGAAGGAGGGAAGTTAAAGTGCCAAGAAGAGGTAATGTCCCCAAGCGTGAGGTTCTGCCGGACCCTATGTACGGTTCTGAGCTGGTATCCAGACTCATCAACAACATCATGCTTGACGGAAAGAAGGGCGTAGCCCAGAAAATCGTATACGGCGCATTCGAGATAGTTGCCGAGAAATCGGGCAAGGACGCTCTCGAGGCTTTCGAGGAGGCAATGGAGAACATCATGCCCCAGCTCGAGGTTAAGGCTCGCCGCGTCGGCGGTGCAACCTACCAGGTTCCTATGGAGGTTCGCCCCGAAAGACGCCGCACGCTCGGTCTCAGGTGGATAACCACCTACAGCCGCGCACGCAGCGAAAAGACAATGAAGGAAAGACTTGCAAACGAGATACTTGACGCGCTTAAGGGTCAGGGCGGCGCTTGCAAGAAGCGTGACGATACTCACAAGATGGCCGAGGCCAACAGAGCATTCGCTCACTACAAGTGGTAATAAGAGCCGCAGGAAGCTTTGCGGCGTAACTGCCGCTTAGTATTCTGCAACAATATGGAGGATTTTATGAAAAGAGACGTTTCTCTCGAAATGACCCGTAATATTGGTATAATGGCTCATATCGATGCCGGTAAGACCACTACCACCGAGCGTATACTGTTCTACACAGGTATTAACCACAAGATTGGTGAAACCCATGATGGTACGGCTACGATGGACTGGATGGTTCAGGAGCAGGAGAGAGGTATAACCATTACTTCTGCTGCGACCACCGCGTTCTGGAATGACCGCAAGAATAACAAGATTCGTATCAATATTATCGATACCCCCGGCCACGTTGACTTTACTGTTGAAGTTCAGCGTTCGCTGCGCGTCCTCGATGGCTCTGTAACTGTATTCTGCGCTAAGGGCGGCGTTGAGCCGCAGTCTGAAACAGTTTGGCGCCAGGCGGACAACTACCACGTACCCAGAATGGCTTATGTAAATAAGATGGATATTATGGGTGCAGACTTCTACAACGTAGTACACATGATGCACGACAGACTGAAGTGCAACGCCGTTCCTATCCAGCTGCCTATCGGCGCTGAGGCGTCCTTCAGAGGCATCATTGACCTCGTTGAGATGAACGCAGATGTATACTATGACGACCTCGGCAAGGATATGCGCGTGGAAGAAATTCCCGAGGATATGAAGGAAAAGGCTGAGGAATACAGAGCTAACCTTCTCGAGAAGGTAGCCGAGCTCGACGACGACCTCATGGAGAGATACCTCGAGAACGAGGGTGCAGATTTCACCGCTGAGGAAATCAGAGCTGCCATCAGAAAGGGCACGATTGAAAACAAGTTCGTTCCCGTAATCTGCGGTACTTCCTACAGAAACAAGGGCGTACAGAAGCTTCTTGACGCTGTTGTTGACTATATGCCTTCTCCTCTCGATATCCCCGCTATCAAGGGTACTAACCCAGAAACAGGCGAGGAGGAGGAAAGACACGCAGGCGACGACCAGCCTTTCTCCGCTCTTGCATTCAAAATCGCAACTGACCCGTTCGTTGGTAAGCTCTGCTTCTTCCGCGTATACTCGGGTTATGTTGAGGCAGGTACGAGCGTTCTCAACTCCGTAAAGGACAAGAACGAGCGTATGGGTCGTATTCTCCAGATGCACTCCAACCACAGACAGGATATCGAGGCTTGCCCCTGCGGCGATATCGCGGCGGTAGTCGGCACGAAGTACACCACAACAGGTGATACCCTGTGCGACGAGAACCACCCGATAATCCTCGAGTCCATGGAGTTCCCCGAGCCTGTTATCGACCTTGCTATTGAGCCTAAGACCAAGGCAGGTCAGGAAAAGATGGCGCTTGCACTTGCAAAGCTCGCCGAGGAAGACCCCACCTTCAAGACATGGACCAACCAGGAAACCGGTCAGACCATTATCGCAGGTATGGGTGAGCTTCACCTTGAGATTATCGTAGACAGACTGCTCCGCGAGTTCAAGGTTGAGGCTAACGTAGGCGCTCCGCAGGTTGCTTATAAGGAGACCATCACGGGCGACGCTGACGTTGATATGAAGTATAAGCGTCAGTCGGGCGGTTCGGGTCAGTACGGTCACGTTAAAATCAGAGTTACCCCGAACGAGTCGGGCAAGGGTTACGAGTTCAGCAACGACGTTGTCGGCGGCTCTATCCCGAAGGAGTTCATTCCTGCTGTTGACGCAGGTATTCAGGGCGCGCTCAATGCGGGCGTTCTCGCAGGATTCCCTGTTGTTGATATCAAGGTTTCGCTCTACGACGGTTCTTATCACGAGGTTGACTCGTCTGAAATGGCGTTTAAGATTGCAGGTTCTATGGCTATCAAGGAAGCCCTCAGACAGGCGCATTCCGTTATCCTCGAGCCTATCATGAGAGTCGATGTTGTCGTTCCCGATGATTATATCGGTAACGTAATCGGCGACCTCAACTCACGCCGCGGTCAGATTCAGAATCAGGAAACGAGAAGCGGTACTGTTCAGGTAACGGCGTTTGTTCCGCTGTCTGAGATGTTCGGCTACTCCAACGACCTTCGCTCCAAGACGCAGGGCCGCGGCCAGTATGTAATGCAGCCCAGCCACTACATCGAAGTTCCGAAGTCCATTTCTGAGCAGATTATGAGCAAGCGTAAGCAGAACGACTGATTTTTTCGGTAATCAAGCAAAAACTACTTGATTTTTCTGCGAAAAGCTGTTAAAATGTTATTATCAGCAAAAAGAAGGCTATCCCCGCTTGTGGGCGGGGTGCGCCCAATTTACCTATAAGGAGGAAATACCAATGGCAAAGGAAAAGTATAATTCCACAAAGCCCCACGTAAACATCGGTACTATCGGTCACGTAGACCACGGTAAGACCACTACTACTGCGGCTATCACAAAGTGGCTGTCCCTTCAGGGCAAGGCTAAGTTCGAAGCATACGACATGATCGATAAGGCTCCCGAGGAGAGAGAGCGTGGTATCACAATCAACACCGCTCACGTTGAGTACGAGACCGAAAAGCGTCACTACGCTCACGTTGACTGCCCCGGTCATGCTGACTACATCAAGAACATGATTACAGGTGCAGCTCAGATGGACGGCGCTATCCTTATCGTTGCAGGTACTGACGGCCCTATGGCTCAGACCAGAGAGCACATCCTGCTTGCACGTCAGGTAGGCGTTCCCTCGATCGTTGTATTCGTAAACAAGTGCGACGACGTTGACGACTGCACATATGATGAGACTACCGGCGAGTACAAGGATTCCGAGATGCTCGAGCTGGTTGAGATGGATATCCGCGACGAGCTGACCAAGAACGGCTTTGACGGCGACAACACTCCCGTTATCTTCGGTTCTGCTTACAAGGCGCTGAACTCCACCTCCACCGATCCTAACGCTCCCGAGTATCACTGCATCAAGGAGCTTATGGACGCTGTTGACGACTATATCCCCACTCCTGACCGTAAGGAAGACCTTCCTTTCCTTATGCCTGTTGAGGACACTATGACCATTACCGGTCGTGGTACTGTTGCTACAGGCCGTGTAGAGCGTGGCATAGTTAAGGTAAACGACACCGTTGAGATTACCGGTCTTACCGACGAGCCCAAGTCCACTGTTGTTACCGGTCTTGAGATGTTCAGAAAGACCCTTGACGAGGCAGTTGCCGGTTACAACATCGGCGCTCTGCTCCGTGGTATCACCCGTCAGGATATCGAGCGCGGTCAGGTTCTCTGCAAGCCCGGCTCTATCCACCCCCACACCAAGTTCACCGGTCAGGTTTACGTTCTTAAGAAGGAAGAGGGCGGTCGTCATACTCCGTTCGTTTCCAACTACCGTCCGCAGTTCTTCTTCAGAACTACCGACGTTACCGGCGTAATTACCCTGCCTGCTGACAAGGAAATGTGCATGCCCGGCGATAACGTTGTAATGGACGTTGAGCTTATCACTCCTATCGCAATTGAGGAAGGTCTCCGCTTCGCTATCCGCGAGGGCGGCAGAACCGTAGGCTCTGGCGTTGTTACCAAGATTAATAGCTAATTAGCTGCTTGCGTAAGCGAAGCGTCGCGTTGCGTAAGCGAAGCGTCGCGTTGCGTAAGCGAAGCGTCGCGTTGCGTAAGCGTCGCGTTATGCCAATTAAAACAAACCGCTCTCTGAAAAGGGAGCGGTTTTTGTGTTGTGGTTCTTGTTCTGTGATTTTTGTTCTGCGGGTCGTGCGCGAGGATTCTGTGCGTTGAGCGGTGCAGGGAGTCTCGCCTGTGAGAGCTTGCGGAAATGCGAAAGCCTGCGGCAGTACCAAGCGTGCTTATGCGGCACTGCGCGTACACCCGTAAATATTGCACAAAAAATCCCCCGCCGTACGTGGCAGGGGATTTTTTGTAATGTCGCACCGGAGGCTGCGTTACGGTGCGTTAATCCGTGCCTTGCTGCGCTCAGATAAGCCCCGAATTGTTGATAGCGGAAACAAGCGCGTAGAGCGAAGCGGTGATGATATCCGTGTCGATACCCGCGCCCCAGCTGATGCCGTTAGCGGCAGTAATGCCGATATAGGAAGCAGCCTTTGATTTGGACGTTGTTTCGATAGCGTTCTCGGTAAAGGTTTCTAAATGGTAGTCAATGCCAAGACCGTTCTTTATTGCGTTGGAAACCGCGTCAAGGCGGCCGTTGCCCTTACCCGCATATGTGCGCTTCTCGCCGTTTATCTTAACGGTAATGTCGGCTTCGATAGAAGGCCCTTGCTGAGTGTAGTGCGCCTCGACAAGCTCAAGCTTTGTTTTGAGGTTTACGTAGCTCTCCTCGAAAATCTTGTATATCTCCGCGGGGTGCAGCTCCTTGTGCGCGTGGTCGGAAACGCTCTTTACCTTGTAGCCGAAATTCTCGCGCATTTTCGGGGGCATGACTATGCCGTAGGACTGCTCCATAAGGTAGCCTATGCCGCCCTTGCCCGACTGCGAGTTGATACGGATAACGTCGCCCTCGTACTCTCTGCCGATGTCGTGCGGGTCGATGGGGATATAGGGGACGTTCCAATGCTCGGGGTCTTTTTCCTCGCGCCACTTCATGCCCTTTGCGATAGCGTCCTGATGCGAGCCGCTGAACGCCGCGAACACGAGCTGTCCGCTGTACGGCATACGCTCGTAAATGTGCATACGCGTAAGCCGCTCGTAAACCGAGGCAAGCTCGGGCAGGTCGGAGAAATCAAGACCAGGCTCAACGCCGTGCGAGTACATATTGAGCGCCACCGTTACGATATCGACGTTGCCCGTGCGCTCGCCGTTGCCGAAAAGCGTTCCCTCAACGCGGTCAGCGCCCGCAAGAAGCCCGAGTTCGGTGTCGGCAACGCCGCAGCCGCGGTCGTTGTGCGGGTGGAGGGATATCTCAAGGCTCTCACGGCCGTGAAGCACCTTGCACATATATTCAATTTGCTGCGCGTAAACGTGCGGCATGGACTCCTCAACGGTAACGGGCAGGTTGATGATGACCTTGTTGTCGGGCGTGGGCTTCCAGATGTCGATAACGGCGTTGCATATCTCGGCGGCAAACTCGGGTTCAGTACCCGTAAAGCTTTCGGGGGAGTACTCGAAGCGGAAGCTGCCGGGGGTCTTTTCCTTGTACTCGTTGAGAAGCTTTGCGCCCGTTACGGCGATATCGATTATTTCCTGCTTGTTCTTGCGGAACACCTGCTCGCGCTGCGCCACGGACGTTGAGTTGTAGAGGTGTACGATAGCGTGCTTGCAGCCCTCGAGCGCCTCGAACGTCTTTTTAATGATATGCTCGCGCGACTGCGTGAGAACCTGCACGGTAACGTCGTCGGGGATAAGGTCGCGCTCGATAAGCGCGCGGCAGAACTCGTACTCCGTTTCGCTTGCGGCGGGGAAGCCTATCTCTATCTCCTTGAAGCCCACCTTTACAAGGCGCGTGAAGAACTCGAGCTTCTCCTCAAGGCTCATAGGGATTATGAGCGCCTGATTGCCGTCGCGCAGGTCGACGCTGCACCACTTGGGGGCTTTGTCGATGTACTCCTTGTTCACCCAGTCAAGGCAGGGGAACGGGGGCATGAAATAGCGTCTTGTGTACTTGCTTGATTTAGTCATGATGTATTCCTTTCCTGTGACGAAGCGCCTCGCGGGGCAATAAAAAAACTCCATCTCCTTAATAAGAGATGAAGTCGTAAACTCCACGGTACCACTCTTGTTGGCTGAAAACCCGCTCTGCCACATCTGACAATGTGTTTCTCGATAACGGGAGATACCGTAGCGGCTTAATTGCCTAAGCGTTCTGCCGCTCTGCTCGGGGAGGAGTTATATCCGCGCACGACTGCCGCGCTCGCACCAAACGGCGGCTCTCTGAAAGCTCACGCATCGGACTTTGTTCCCTTCAACGCATTTGAACTATTACACACTCATTATAACACGCTTCTGCGCGTTTGTCAAGTGCTTTCTCGCAGAAATCTCAGCACGCTTCCCGCCAAACGAAAAAAGTCCCGCAGATGTGCGTTCTGCGGGACTTGACCGACAGGACGAAAAAAGGAAGGAAAACGCCCTGAAGGTCGGGGGAGGTATTATTGTGTAACAGGCAGGGAGCGCTGTGCGGGTGCGTTCCGCTGCTGTGACTATATAATACCGCACTTCTTTGAACGATTTATTACGGTTTTGTGAAATCAAGATGAAAATGATTCCCGCATGGGGTTTATCTGCAAAAAGCGAGCTTTTACATCAGCCCGCAGCGCTGCGCGTTGTTTTTAAGCAGAAGCGTGGCGCGGCGCGCCTGCCGCAAAAACAGCTCCCTGTTTACGGCTGTGGAGGAGAAGTACTGCCCGTAATAGTCGCACAAGTCTGCTAATATTATACCAAACCTTGAAGATACTGTCAAGCGCGCGGAAAATTTGAGAAATACCGCAATATGTATTGACAGCGCGGGAAATATGTGCTATACTATATTCGACAAAAACCTTATCAAGAGAGGCTTCTTGCTCGCAAGAGCGGGGGACTGGTCCCTGTGAAGCCCGGCAACCTATTCGCACGGCGCGCGCTTTGCGGAAAAGGTGCTACTTCCTGCGGCGGCTGTATGCTGCCGAGAGATGAGGAGTGAAGACGAAGTACGCTCACTCCTTATGGAGTGAGTTTTTGTTTTGCAGGTAAACGGGTAAAGGCGAGCTGAAAGCGCCCGACGGCGCGTATCGCCGCATAAGAAAGGAAAAACATGAAGGACAAGAAGCTGTTCACCTCTGAAAGCGTAACCGAGGGTCACCCCGACAAGGTGTGCGACATCATCTCGGACTCTATTCTTGACGCAATACTGGCGCAAGACCCCAAGGGGCGCGTTGCGTGCGAAACCACCGCCACCACGGGCATGGTTATGGTAATGGGCGAAATCACCACCACCGCGTCGGTAGACATTCCCGCGATAGTAAGAAACGCGGTGCGCGAGATAGGCTACACGGGCGACGTGGCGGGCTTTGACGCGGACGCGTGCGCGGTCATCACCTCTATAGACAAGCAGTCGCCCGACATTGCAATGGGCGTTGACAACGCGCTCGAGGGCAGGGCGGAGAACGCCTACGACACGGGCGCGGGCGACCAGGGCATGATGTTCGGCTATGCGTGCAATGAAACGCCCGAGCTTATGCCGCTGCCGATAAGCCTGTCGCACAAGCTTGCAAAGCGGCTTGCCGAGGTTCGTAAGAGCGGCGAGCTTACATACCTCTGCCCCGACGGCAAAACGCAGGTTACGGTGGAGTATGACGACGGCAAGCCCGTTCGCGTAGACACGGTTGTAGTATCCACCCAGCACAGCGCTTCCGCGCAGCTTGAGCAGATACGCGCGGACATTATCGAAAAGGTAATAAAGCCGATTATCCCCGCGCAGCTTCTCGACGCGGACACCAAGTACTACGTAAACCCCACGGGCCGCTTTGTTGTGGGCGGACCTGCGGGCGACAGCGGCCTTACGGGCAGAAAGATAATCGTAGACACCTACGGCGGCTACTCGCGCCACGGCGGCGGCGCGTTCTCGGGCAAAGACCCGACAAAGGTTGACCGCTCGGGCGCATACATGGCGCGCTACGTTGCAAAGAACATTGTTGCGGCGGGGCTTGCGGACAAGTGCGAGGTTCAGCTTGCGTACGCCATAGGCGTTGCGCACCCCGTATCGGTAATGGTAGACACGTTCGGCACGGGAAAGGCTGAGGACGGCGCTATCGCCGAGGCGGTGCGCAAGGTGTTCGACCTGCGCACGGCGGCTATGATAGACGCGCTCGACCTGCGTCGGGCGCAGTACAGGCAGCTTGCCGCGTACGGCCACATGGGCAGGGAGGAGCTTGGCGTTGCGTGGGAGCGCACCGACCGCACAGAGCAGCTGCTTAAGGCAATTAACGGGTAATAAAGAGGGGGCTGTTCGCGCAGCCCCTTCAGCTTGTTGAAAAAGTCCATTTTGCCCGCGTATGCGGGCTTTGAAATAACTTTTTTGCCTCGGGTTTCCCGAGGCAAAAAACACTTCTATCCGCACAAGTGTGCGGTTTGGCGGCAAGCCGTCAAACCGTGCGCGTAGTGCGGATGTCCCGTCGGAAAACCCCCGTATGGGGGTATTTCGACGGTCTCAGGGGGCTGTTCGCGCAGCCCCTTATTTTTGTGGATAGACTTGATTTAATGCAGATAATGTGTTATACTTAATAAAAATGAACAACGGAGGCAATTATGGCTGAACAGGTTATGACGCTTGAAAGCGCTATGAGTAATGCAATAGCTTCTACGGAAATGGAGGGCTTTGACGTTACAAAGGAACAGCGCGAGCTTATGGCGAGGGTGCTTAGAAAAGAAATGACCCTTAAGGAAGCCATTGCCGAGCTTAACAGGAAGTATAAATAAGCAGTATGGGGTATTTGTTTGAACCGACAGACAGCGACTGTTATCATGGCACTACTGTGCTGATAAACAAGCTTGGAATAACCGATGAAAAAATATTGAAAGAAAACGAGAGCTTTATTACAAGTACTGTGGCAGCAATGCTTATCAGCAAACCGCTTAAGCAGGGCTTTGATTTTGGCGATTACAAAGCGATTCACTATGCGCTTTTCAGTGAGCTTTACAGTTGGGCGGGAGAGATAAGGACTATAAGCCTTTCTAAAACAACTACAAAGTTTATTGCTCCTGAGCAAATAGAAGTGCTTGGCATGAATATATTTAACCGCTTAAAAAAGCTGAATTATTTTCTTGATTTATCCAAAGATGAATTTGTCATAGAAATAGCGGATTTGTATAATTCGCTTAATCTTCTTCACCCGTTTAGGGAAGGCAATGGGCGTACACAGCGTGTGTTTTTTACACAACTTATCAGAAATGCGGGATATAGCATTGATTATTCTGAGTTTAACTCTGAATTTCTCATGGTTGGCAGCATACAAGCGGCTTCGGGCGTAATGGATAATCTCATCGGCTTTTTTGAAAACAACATAAAGCATTAAATTTTTAGGGCATAGCAGCCGCCGCTGTTATGCCCTATTTGTTCATCTGCGGGTTATCCGTCCTGCCGAGAATATAGTCCACGGACACGTTGTAGAAATCCGCAAGGCGTATCAGGGTCTGGGTGGGGATATCGTGTTCCTCGGTTTCGTAGTAGCTGTATGTCCGCTGGGTGACGAATATAGCTCTTGCAACCTCGCTTTGCGACAGCAGTTCGCTTTCGCGCAGATACTTTAACCTGTACATAGACACGCTCCGTTCATTATTTGCATAGATTTATTATAACCATAGAATGAAATATTCTCTTGACAAATAGAACGAGTTGTGCTATAATGCTTCTAGAACAAAACGTTCTAGAAAACAGGGAGGTATCACAATGAAAGATGTTATTAAAAAATGGTGGTTCTGGCTTATCGTGGGGTTAGTTGCGATATACGCAATAGGTGCAGCATCGGGACAACTGTCCGACAGCAGCAAATCGTCGTCGCGTCCTGCATCACTTACGGCTTCGCAGAGTACATCTCGAACGGAAAAAACATCACACACTTCTGTTAGTTCCACTCCTAAGGAATCAGAAAGCAAGCCCGCAGCATACGGCGTTGGTGATACCGCGCAGAAGAAGTCCTATGAACTGACGGTCGATTCGTTCAGAGAGGTAAAGAGCGACAATCAGTTTGCACAGCCCGACGAGGGTAAAATGTTTGTGGAGGTTGTAATGACAGTGGAAAATACCACTGTCGACAGCGAGCTGCATATAAGCTTACTCGATTTCAACGCATATGAGGATGGGTATGCACTAAGCGATGATTTCAGCGCGCTTACAGCGTCCGATACAGAAACCATAGGCGGAACTGTTGCGGGCGGAAAGAAGCTTCAGGGCGGTCTTTGCTATCAGGTGTCCGAGGATTTTGAGGAGCTTGAAATAGACGTGAAAATAGGCTATGGCAGCGGCAACGAAACAAAGCTGCTGCTGAACAGGGCTTCTCTTGCATAACGTCCGCACACTTTTTTCCTTGTATTCTCCCCGAAATTATGCTACAATAAAACGGGGTGAGGAAAATGGAGATACCGAGATATGCAGCCGCGGTGCTTAATGCGCTCCATGCGGCGGGGTTTGAGGCCTACATTGTGGGCGGGTGCGTGCGCGACAGCATTATGGGCATGACGCCGCACGATTACGACGTTACAACGTCCGCGCTGCCGCAGGAGACCGAGCGCGTTTTTGCCGCGTACCGTGTTATAGAAACGGGCATAAAGCACGGCACGGTCACCGTGCTGTCCGAGGGGCAGCCCGTTGAAATAACCACCTACCGCATAGACGGCGAGTACCGCGACGGCAGACACCCCGACGGCGTGAGCTTCACACGCAGCCTGCGCGACGACCTCTCCCGCCGCGACTTTACCATGAACGGCATAGCCTACTCTCCAAACGAGGGGTACGTTGACCTGTTCGGCGGGCGCGCGGACATAGAGCGCGGCGTTGTGCGCTGTATAGGCGAGCCGCATAAGCGCTTCGGCGAGGACGCGCTGCGGATACTGCGCGCGCTGAGATTCGCGGCGACGCTTTGCTTTACAATTGAGGATGGAACGGCGCGCGCGGCTGCCGAGTGCGCGGAGCTTTTGGATAAGGTGTCGCGCGAGAGGATATTTGCGGAGCTTAAAAAGCTGCTTTGCGGCAAAAACGCCGTGCAGGTGCTTAAGGACTTCCCCGAGATATTTGTAAGGATAATACCGCAGCTGAAGCCGCTTGTAGGGTACGAGCAGAACAGCCGCTTTCACGACAGCACGCTGTGGGAGCATACCGCGCGCGCGGTGGGCGGCGCTCCGTGCGACGAGGGGCTGCGCCTTGCCATGCTTCTGCACGACGTTGGCAAGCCCTTTTGCCGCAGCGAGGACGAGCAGGGCGAGAGCCACTACTACGGCCATGCGGAGAAAAGCGCGCTGCTTGCCGAGGAGATACTGCGCGGGCTTAAGTGCGACAACGCCACGCGCGAGCGCGTTGCAGAAATTGTGCGCTATCACGATATGCCGATAAACGATACGGCGCGTTATCTGCGGCGCGCGCTTTCACGCCACGGGTACGATAGGCTGTGCGACATAATACGCGCGCATATTGCGGACGACATGGCAAAAAAGCCCGAGTGCCGCGAGCGTATTCCGTCGTACGAGACGGCGCTTGTTCACGCGCGGGAGCTTATGGAGCGCGCCCCCTGCCTTACCATGCGCGACCTTGCCGTAACGGGCGGCGACCTTAAGGGCATTGTAGAGCCGTCCCCGAAAATGGGGCGGGTGCTTGCGGCGCTTTTAGCGGAGGTTGTGGACGGCACGCTCCCAAACACCAAACAGGCGCTGCTGGAGCGCGCGCGGCAGCTGGTACAGGAATAAAATTCACCGCCCTTTCGGACCGAGAGGGCGGTGTTATTATATGCCGCTTAGCGCGGGGGAAAGCGCCGCGGCGGGAGGCGTCCGTTACGCCGCCTGACGTGCTTCAAGGCTGTCGAATATCTCTGCCGCCCTGTCAAGCCCGGAGGGTACGGTAAGGTATACGAAGTCCTTTATCGGCGTGTTATCGTCGCGGATAATGTAAAGAACGTAGGTATACTCGCACTCGTCGCCGTAAATTACGGGCGTGCCTGTGCAAAGTCCCATAAGCTCGGCGTACTCTGCGCTGTTTGCGTCAACGACTACATAGCTTTCAGCGCTCTCGTACTTCGTATCGGAATAAGTTGCGTTATCCGCGGGAATATCTCCCGAGATGAAGTCTGCTGCCGGGTAGTTTGCGAAAGAAAGATTTGTCGCCCAGCTGCTGTCGGGGTCGCAAACGGGCTGCGCGCTCACCTTTGCAAGCACTACCGCGTCCGAGTCCGATACCGCGTCTGCCGCAGGCCAAAAGCCGTTATCCACAAGATAAGCGTAGCTGTTTTTAAGGTAGGGCGTTATGAGCAGAGAGTAGGTGCAGCTGTCGTTTGCAATCGTTATCGACGCGTAAACTGACGAGCCAAGCTCCTTACTGTTGTAAACGCTGTCGTAGTCGAGCGCTTCAACATCGCTTATCAGCGCCTGCCTGAACGCTTCGGGGTCTATCGTTTCGTCCGAGCAGGGGCTGTCTATCGTCACAAGCAAAAACGGCTCGTTGATAAAGCTGTATTTTTGCTTGTAGTCGGCGCTGCCCGTGTAGGCGCGCAGGAGGTCCTCCGCCTGTTTCGCGGTGATATTGAGCTGACGGCTCATGGTGTTGCTGCTTTTCATCAGGTACTCAACGTATACATAGATATCGGTTTCGGTGTTAAGAACGTTGGACTGAGTGTGCATTTCGGTCATTTTTTCGATAATAGCGGGGTCTGTAAGCAGGATATTGTAAAGGTCGTAGGAATTGAGCCATGTTTCGCTGTCGCGGCAGAGCATAGTACCCGAAACTGCCTTAACGCTTGTCGGCGCGGGAACGCGCTGCTCCGCGCCAAAGCCGTTGGTGAGCGGCATAAGCAGGCACAGCAGCAGGCTTCCGCCCACGGTCGCGGCGTACCCCAAAAGCGTTTTAGGGAACTTTTTGAACCCCTTGCCGCTTATAAGCTCCAGAATAACGTAAAGCACAAATGTGAGGATAAACATTGCTATAAAGTAGGGAAGCTTGTCGGCAGGACTTGCGTTAGGGTCGCACAGAGAACCGACGGAGAACAGGGACACAGCCGCAAGGGTAACGGCGGCGTTTATGATGTGCCGCATGGGCTTTATCACATACGGCTCGCCCACGCGTTCGTTGCGGCGCTTAAGGGCGATAGCCATAGCGGCGGCGGCGTATACGAGGGTCATTATTATCGCGCCGCAAAGCTCGGCTGTGGTGAGTACGGCAGCGCCTGCGCTCTCGCTGTAAAATGCGGCGCTTATATAGCTGTTTTCACCGGCAACGGCGGTTATCAGCAGCCCCAGAGGGCTTGTAACGGCGAACGGCAGCGAAAAAACGCGGTCGCCCGAAGCGTAAGAGCAGTTGATGAGCGACAGATTAAGCAGAGCGTACGTGATAACGGGCAGCGCGGCATTTATCACCATGGGCGCTATTCCCGCCTCGGTCGTGCGCCCGCAGCACACCACAGCCAGCAGCGACAGGCAGTAGAACATAACACAGGAAAGCAGGCCTATAAACATAAACTCTGCAATGGGCGCGTCAAGCATATGGATGTCCGCGAGATATTCAAACCTGCGCGCAATGCCGTTGGCGTATAAACCAAGCCCTATGCCGAGCGCCGCTATATGCGGGATAAGGTACGCCGCAAGCCCCGAGAGAAAGTCGCCGAGAAAGCGTGTCTGCTCGGATATCGGCAGGGAGTAGTCCATATCAACGAAGCGCTTCTGATAGATGTATCTGAAGTTGCGCATGATGATGAAGTAGCCCATAAGGAACATAGCCCCGAGCGCAATTATCATCACCACAAGCATAACGTCCTGAATGCCGCTCCACATATCATACTGCGCCTTTGCGGCAAGCCATTCGGGCGACCCCATAAGGTTTGCAAAAACGGGGTTGAGTTCACTGTCGTAGCTTGTGAAGTAGCTGCCGTCGATACCCGCCGTCTGTAAGAATGCGTTCAGCTTTTCGTAGCTTATCGCGGTCATTGTTATGCAGAAGAAGCCCGCAGGGTAGCTCAGGAACGCGAAAATGGACGTAAGCACGATAAGCGGTGAAAGCCCGCGCAGCTTATAGCGAAAGTATTTGCCGAACTTAGAGAAATTAACCGAGCTTTGAGCTGTCATAGCCAAGCACCTCCATTTCGTAGATGAATATTTCTTCAAGCCCCAGCGGCAGCTCGTCGTAAATTTTGGGCGAGAGCGCCTTTACGGCGGTTCTTATAGCCTCGCGTTCGCCGCGCACAATAAGGTTCGTTACAGAGCCTACGCGTTCGATATGCAGCACCTCGCAGCCGCTTATCTCGTCCGCGGTGATATCGTGGTCGAACGCCGCCTGTATCTTTATGATGTTGCCCTTTACCGTGTCAAGCTCCCTGTCGAATACTACGCGCCCGTCGTGCAGCAGCCCCACGCGGTCGCAGAACTCCTCTATCTCGCCGAGATTGTGCGAGGAGAAGATAACGGTAAGCCCGTTGTCGAGCATGGCGTCTATAAGCATTTGCTTTACCACAATGCGCATTGTGGGGTCAAGCCCGTCGAACGCCTCGTCAAGGAACAGGTAAGGCGTTTTGCAGGAAATGCCGCAGATAACCACCGCCTGCCGCTTCATGCCCTTTGAAAAGGTGCTGAGCTTCTTGCCGCGCGGCAGGTTCAGCACGCCGCACAGCCGCTCAAAGGTTTCGTCCGAAAAGCTGCTGTAAAAGCTTTTGAAATACGCGCGCATTTCGTTAAGCGTCATGCCGTCGTACTGCGCGGTTTCGTCGTTAATAAAGAACACGCGCTCCTTTACGGGGACGTTGTTGTACACGCCCTGCCCGTCTATCAGTATCTCTCCCTGCTGCGGGCGGTAAATCCCCGCGAGAAGCCGCAGCAGCGTGGATTTGCCCGCGCCGTTAGAGCCTAAAAGCCCGTAGGCGCACCCCTCGGGTATTTCAAGCGAAACGCCCGAGAGCGCGTACTTGTCGTCGAAGCGCATAACCGCGTTTTTAATGCTAATCATTGTTGTCCTCCCCCCATATCTTTAGTATAAGCTCCTGCGCGTTTTCCCTTTTAACGCCGCTCCTGCGCGCCTCCTCCATTGCCTGTGAGAGCGCGCCGAGCGCCTCCTGCCGCAAGCCGTCCGCACCGCTTGGCGACAGCGAAGCGTAGCTGCCCTTGGCGGGCATAGAGTTGATAAGCCCCGCCTGCTCAAGCATGGCGTAGGACTTCTGCACCGTGTTCGGGTTTATCCCGAGCTGCTTTGATATCTCGCGCACGGCGGGCAGCTTTTCGCCCGGGGCTATCTCCCCGCTTGCAATTTGCAGCGATATCTGCGTGAAAAGCTGCTCGTATATCGGCTTTTTGCCCTGCAGCTTCAGGTCAAGCATAGTATCCCTCCTTATCCGCTGGTATGCCTGCACCGCTTTTATCCAAAAGCTAGTGTATTATTCGTATTAGTACAGTTGTATTATAGCATACACGGTTTTATATGTCAAGGGGTTTGAAGAAATTTTTGTTGATTTTTTTATTCCTGTATGATATAATAAACGCAAAAAGCAATCAAAGGAGAACAGCCTATGCTTGTAAACAATAACGAGTATCTCGATATTGTCGAAACAATTAAGCTTGAAATAAAAAGCGCGCAATACAAAGCCGCCGTAAGCGTAAACAGAGAGCTTATTATGCTCTATTACAATATCGGTAAGATTATTAACGAGCATAAGACTTGGGGAAATAAGTTTATCGAAAACCTTGCCGCCGATATCCGCATATCGTTCCCCGATACAAAGGGCTACTCTATACGAAATCTGAAATATATGGCTAAATTTGCGGCGGAATATCCCGACGAGCAATTTGTGCAGACAGTGTCTGCACAAATTCCGTGGTCTCACAACTGCGCTATTTTAGATAAGGTTAAAGAGTTTTCAAAGCGGGAATGGTATATCAGAAAAGCCTGTGAGAATGGGTGGTCGCACAGCGTACTTATTCATCAGATAGAAAGCGGCTTGTATGAGCGGCAGGCAACGGCGGATAAGATTTCAAATTTTGAAAGCCGCCTTGCCGCTCCGCAGAGCGAGCTTGCCGTTCAGACTATGAAAGACCCGTATGTGTTTGATTTTATTCCGTTCCGTGAGGATATGGTTGAAAGAGATATTGAGGAGGCTCTCGTCAAGGACGTCACAAAGCTGCTGCTTGAGCTTGGAACAGGCTTTGCCTTTCTCGGAAATCAGTACCGCCTGAATGTGGGCGGAGATGATTTTTATATCGACCTGCTGTTCTATAATCTTAATCTGCGCTGTTATGTGGTAATAGAGCTAAAAACAGGCGAGTTCAAACCCGAATTTGCAGGTCAGCTTAATTTTTATCTTTCGGCTGTTGACGGAATATTGAAGCGTGATGAGGATAACCCCTCTGTCGGCTTACTTCTTTGCAAGAGTAAAAACAATCTTGTTGCGGAGTATGCGCTTAAGGATATGTCAAAGCCTATGGGCGTCAGCGAATACACGATAACAAAGAGCCTGCCCGAAGAGCTGGAAAAGCAGCTGCCGTCTGTTGAGGATATTGAAAGCAGGATTAAGAAATAAGATTTACAGCCGCAGACGGATTTGCCGAATGCGTCGTATGATGCACAAAATTTGCTATGAAAGGATTTAAAAATGTATTTATACCACTATTATGAAAGTACAGGCTTGCCGTTTGCAAATTTATCTGATTTATCGGTAAATGAAGCGAATGATGTACTGAATAAAATAAAAAAAGATAAGCCCAATTCTCAGCACGCACAAAGACACGAAAAATATGTTGAATACAGAAGAAACTGCGAAAGCATACTTCGCAGCAGATTTATTGAAAAAGGCGGTGTTATCAAAAGAAATGTTCCTTATTATATGACTATTGAACATAGTCCTTGGTTAAGCACTTGGTTTGAGAATTCCGCATTCATCAAAATTCCTATTGAAGAATTTGATATAAAGACATTATCATTTACATACGGTGATTCAATGCCTACATTCAGTCAGGCGATAGTGAACAAAAAAGAATATCATAATCAGCTCTACACTTATGATGAAATACTTAAAATAATTGATAAGTACGGTTTGCCGCAGAATTGGAATGATGACGGTAAATATGGATATGAGCGGTATATTGAGGTACATATCTGGAATGATTTCCCGATAAATAAATATATCAGTCTGTCGAAAAAGTCCAGCGAAAGCTAGTCTTTTTTGCATAAATATGATATAATAAAATGGGGTGATAAAAATGCTAAGCAGAGAACAAAAAGAAAGAAACCAGAGTGAAATAATCTTTGTTGATTCAACTTTTTTACGAAATCCGAGTCTGACAAAAACACGGTAGAGAGAACCGGGGTGTCGCGAATAAGCTTTATCCTCGCGCAGCTTGCCGTACAGTTCGCATATTGAAATGTTCGGATTCCTGCGGTGATAGTCCTTTATCCACTTTATTTCCTGCTCCGTATGCGCATTCGGGTGCGCTGTGTGCGGTCTGTGGGATTTTGGCATGAGAGATTCGCGAGTGCCGTCATACAGCCTGTTCCAACGCATAAGCGACGCCTTGGATATGTGATATTTCCGACAGACATAGCCTATGTCGCCGCTCTTGCGGTATGTTTCAACCGCGTGAACCTTCGTGCTGACTTCGTGCGGCAAATGTATCCGTGTGAAGCGCAATAATTGCTGGATTTTTTAAGGCGTTTGTGATATACTAAACTTGTGGGTATTGCCCGAAAGGGCATTGCAAAGGAAAGCGAGGTACAGAAAAATGAGCGTTCTTACACTTACAAAGGATAATTTTAAGGAACACACCGCGCAGGGCGATGTTCTTGTGGACTTCTGGGCGAGCTGGTGTGCGCCGTGCATGATGCAGTCGCCGATAGTTGACGCGGTAGCGGACGAGCGCGCGGACATCACCGTTGGCAAGGTGAACGTTGACGAGCAGCCCGAGCTTGCCGCGGCGTTCAGGGTGGAGAGCATTCCCACGCTGCTTATAATACGCGGCGGCATTGTTAAAGAGGTGCTTGTGGGACTGCACACAAAGGAGCAGATACTCGCGCAGTACGACTAATAACGGCTGACAAAAAGAGAAGCCCGAGGGACAAATTCCTCGGGCTTCTCAGCTTGTCGAAAAAATCAATTTTGCCCGCGTATGCGGGCT
Source organism: uncultured Oscillospiraceae bacterium (assembly GCA_934462925.1). Taxonomy (GTDB): domain Bacteria; phylum Bacillota; class Clostridia; order Oscillospirales; family Ruminococcaceae; genus CAG-115. Next base: position 169,086 of record CAKSIT010000004.1, read on the forward strand.
TTGAAATCAATTTTTTTGCCTCGGGCTTCCCGAGGCAAAAAACACTTCTATCCGCGCAAGTGTGCAAGCGACGGCTTCGCCTTACGCAAGACGGCAAGCCGTCAAACCGTGCGCGCAGCGCGGATGTCCCGTCGGGAAACCCCCGTATGGGGGTTTTTCGACGGTCTGAGAAGCCCGAGGGACAAATTCCTCGGGCTTCTGCCGTATTACGTTGCGTTTAATTTTTAAGGCTCTGAAGCGGCGCGGGTATTCTGCCGCCGCGGCTAATAAGCTTGGAAGCGGAGAACGGGCTTACCTTCATAACAGGGCCGCTGCCGAACAGTCCGCCGAACTCGAGCGTGTCGCCCTCTTTCATGCCTATTGCGGGGATAAGGCGCACGGCTGTAGTCTTGCTGTTTACCATGCCTATTGCCGCCTCGTCCGCGATTATTGCGGAAATGGTGTCCGCAGGCGTGTCGCCGGGGACTACTATCATATCAAGGCCTACGGAGCATACGGCGGTCATGGCTTCAAGCTTTTCAAGCGAGAGCGCGCCGCATACCGCGGCGTCTATCATGCCTGCGTCCTCGGACACGGGTATGAACGCGCCCGAAAGTCCGCCGACGTGCGAGGACGCCATAACGCCGCCCTTCTTCACCGCGTCGTTGAGCATTGCAAGGCAGGCGGTAGTGCCGTGCGCGCCGCAGCGCTCAAGACCTATTTCTTCGAGAATGTGCGCCACGCTGTCGCCTACCGCGGGCGTGGGCGCTAAGGACAGGTCCACAATGCCGAACGGCACGTTGAGCCTGCGCGAGGCCTCCGTAGCCACAAGCTGTCCCATGCGCGTTATCTTGAACGCGGTCTTTTTAATAACGTCCGCTATCTCGCTCATGTTGGCGTCGGGGTGCTTTGCAAGAGCCGCGCGCACAACGCCGGGGCCTGATACGCCTACGTTTATCTCGGTGTCGTACTCGCCCACGCCGTGGAACGCGCCCGCCATAAAGGGGTTATCCTCCACCGCGTTGCAGAACACGACTATCTTGGCAGCGCCGAAGCAGTGGTTGTCCTTTGTCGCTTCCGAAGCCTTTACGATGGTCTGTCCCATCATGGCTACCGCGTCCATGTTGATGCCCGCCCTTGTAGAGCCGATGTTTACCGACGAGCATACGTTCGTGGTTTCGGCCAGCGCCTGCGGAATGGACTCGATAAGCTCCCTGTCGCCTGCGGAAAAGCCCTTGTGTACAAGCGCGGAGTAGCCGCCGATGTAGTTTACGCCCGTGCCGTCCGCCGCCTTTTGCAGGGCGTGCGCGAACTTTACGGGGCTTTTGCCCGTAGCCGCAGCCACCATTGCAATGGGCGTTACGGAAATGCGCTTGTTTATTATCGGGATACCGTATTGCTTTTCAATGTCCTCGCCCGTCTGCACGAGCTTTTCCGCCTTGCGCATTATCTTGTCGTAAACCTTGTCGCAGGCTCTGTCGGTGTCGCTGTCGATGCAGTCAAGCAGGGAAATACCCATCGTTATCGTGCGGATATCGAGGTTTTCCTCCTGAATCATCTTTATGGTTTCCAGTATATCGCCTGTGTTGAGCATAAGTCAGTTCTCCTTAGAAATCAGATTTTGTGCATGGAATTAAAGATATCCTCGTGCATAACGTGTACCTGAAGCCCCATCTCAGCGCCTGCCGCCTTGAGCTTCTCCGCAAAGTCGATGTAATCGATGGACAATTTTGATATTTCTATCATCATCGTCATGGCGAAAAGGTCCTGCATGATGGTCTGCGTAACGTCCATGACGTTTGCGCCGTACTGCGCGCATATACCGCTTACCTTTGCAAGTATGCCTACGGTGTCCTTACCGATTACTGCAACAACTGCTCTCATTTTTTTCCTCCTGTCCTGCGGTCAATTTGTCTAAAAAACTGAGCCGCAACCCTTGTTTTTTTATGTTTTCTATTCTATTATACTAAAAAATTTAGAAAAAGTAAATCTATTCATAGACAAATCGTAAAATTTGTGATAAAATAATAAAAAAAGCGCCCCGAGGGATTTTTTTATGTGTATTTTTTTGCACGGGGTTATTCCACACGCGAAAGAGGACGAGATATTTTGCATAAGGATATGATTCCCGCAGACTGTCACACCCACTCGCTGCTGTCGCCCGACGGGCATGACGAACCCATGATAATGGCGGCGCGAGCCTGCGGGCTGGGGATAAGACATTTTGCGATAACCGACCACATAGAAATTGATAAGCTTGACGAATGGGACTACGCGGGCGCGCTTGAAAAGTCGTTCGCGGCGTTTGCCGAAATAAAAGAGCGCTTTGCGGGCAAAATGAACGTATACTACGGCGCGGAGCTTGGCCAGCCGCTCTACGGCCTGCCGCGCGCGGAGGAGATACTTGCGCGCTATGACTTTGATTTCGTGCTGGGTTCGCAGCACCGCACAAAAAGCTACCCCTATCTCGACAAAGTGCCGAATACGCCCGAGGACAGGCGGCGCTGCCTTGACGAGTATTTCGAGGAGGAGCTTGCGCTTGCGGAGTACGGGCGCTTCTGCTCGCTGTCGCACCTTACGTTCCCGCTGCGGTTTCTGGCGCTTCACGAGGGCGCTCAGGGCGCGCCGCTTTTCACGCGGGACATGGAGCGCTACCGCACGATAATCGACAAGATATTTGAAACTATCATTTCAAAGGGCATAGCGCTCGAGGTAAATTCCGCGGGGATAAGAAAGGGGCTTGGCGTACCCATGCCAGCGGCGGAGTATATAGCGCGTTACCGCGCGCTCGGCGGCAGGCTTGTCACCATAGGCAGCGACGCGCACTACGAGCGCGACGTTGGCGCGGATATCCCGCAGTGCCTTGAAATGATACGCGGCGCGGGCTTTTCACAGATATGCGTGTTCTCAAAGAAAGAGCCGATATTTATTGATATCTCAGACCGTCGAAAACCCCCATACGGGGTTTTCGACGGGGGCATCCGCACTGCGCGCACGGTTTGACGGCACACCGTCATGCGTAAGCCATGCATAGCATGGTGTCGCTTGCACACTTGCGCGGATAGAAGATTTTTTTGCCTCGGGAAGCCCGAGGCAAAAAAGGGATTTCAAAACCTGAATACACAGGCAAATATGATTTTTTCTACAGACTGCGATATTTATTGATAATCTGAAATACGGAGGAAATTGATATGATGAATAAAAACAAGCTGCTTGACCTGTTAAGACAAAACGCGCGGCTTACAAACGCGGAGCTTGCCGCCATGCTGGACTGCACCGAGGCGGAGGCCGCCGCGGGGATTGCCGAGCTTGAAAGCGACGGCATTATAATGGGCTATTCCGCGATAATAAACGAGGAAAAGGCGGACGAAACGGGCGTTACGGCGATAATCGAGATAAAGGTAACGCCGATGAAGGACCACGGCTTCGACGACCTTGCGCACACGATAATGAAGTACGAGGAGGTTGACACCGTATTCCTGCTTAGCGGCGCTTACGACCTGTCCGTGACGATAACCGGTACTAGCCTGCGCAAGGTGGCGCTTTTCGTAAGCGAGCGGCTTTCCGCGCTTGACGGCGTGCTTTCCACCACAACGCACTTTGTGCTGCGCCGTTATAAGGAGAAGAACCACTATTTCAGCGAAGAAGTCTCCGATGAAAGGAGTATGGTTTCCCCGTGATAGATTACGACAAGATACTCCCCGAAAAGATAAAGAGCATACAGCCCTCGGGGATAAGAAAATTCTTTGATATCGCCCAGCAGGTAGAGGGCGTTATCTCCCTGTCCGTGGGCGAGCCGGACTTTAAAACGCCGTGGGCTGCCCGCAAGGAAGCCATAGGCGTGCTTGAAAAGGGCAGAACGGCGTATACCGCGAACAGCGGCCTTATTGAGCTGCGCCGCGTTATAGCGCAGTACACAAGGGACAGGATACACACCGAGTACGACCCCGACGGCGAGATAATCGTGACGGTAGGCGGCTCGGAGGCTATAGACATGGCTATACGCACGCTTGTGCAGGACGGCGACGAGGTGTTAGTACCCGAGCCGAGCTTTGTGTGCTACTCGCCGATAGTGTCTGTATGCGGCGGCGTTCCCGTACCTATAGTTACAAGGCAGGAGGACAAATTCCGCCTTACGGCGCAGGCGCTGCGCGATAAGATAACGCCGCGCACCAAGGCGCTTATCCTGCCGTTCCCCAACAACCCGACGGGCGCTGTAATGCGCCGTCCCGACCTTGAGGCTATCGCGGAGGTCCTGCGCGGCACGGACATCATCATCATCTCCGACGAGATATACAGCGAGATGACCTATAACGGCGAAAGGCACGTTTCCATAGTAGAAATAGACGGCATGAAGGAGCGCACAATCGTTATAAACGGCTTTTCAAAGGCGTTTGCAATGACGGGCTGGCGCTTAGGCTACGCAATAGGGCCGCGCCCGATACTCAAGCAAATGCTTAAGCTGCACCAGTACTGCATAATGAGCAGCCCCACCGTCAGCCAGTACGCCGCCATTGCCGCCATGACAAAATGCCGCGGCGACGTGGAGCATATGATAGACGAGTACGATATGCGCCGCAGGCTTGTGGTAAAGGGCTTTAACGATATGGGACTCGAGTGCTTCGAGCCTGAGGGCGCGTTTTACGTTTTCCCGTGCATAAAGTCCACGGGCATGACAAGCTCGGAGTTCTGCGAAAAGCTGATTTACGCCAAAAAGGTAGCGGTAGTGCCGGGCAACGCGTTCGGGCAGAGCGGCGAGGGCTTCGTGCGCGTTTCCTACGCGTACTCGCTGCAGCACCTTACAACGGCGCTTGCGCGTATAAGGGAGTTCCTTGACGAGCTTAACGCGGGCAAGGCGTGAGCATGGAGAAAGTAACGCTTCTGGCGAACGCCAAGCTCAACCTTTACCTTGACATAACGGGTCGGCGCGCGGACGGCTACCACCTGCTTGAAACGGTAATGCAAAGCGTTGACCTGTGCGACGCCGTAACGGTAACGCGCGGCGGCGAGGGTATTTCCGTTTCCTGCACCGACCCGAATATCCCCTCGGGAGAGGGGAACGTATGCCACAGGGCGGCGCTTGCCTTTTTTGAGAGGGCGGGCGCACGCTTCGGGGCGAGCATACGCATTGACAAGCGCATACCGAGCGGCGCGGGCATGGGCGGCGGCAGCGCGGACGCCGCTGCGGCGCTGCGCGGGCTGAACGCGCTTGCGGGCGGCGCTCTTTCGGAGGAGGAGCTTTTGCGCGCGGCGCTTTCTGCGGGCGCGGACGTGCCTTTCTGCCTTTGCGGCGGCACGCGCGTGTGCAGGGGCATAGGCGAACTTATGGAGAGCGCCCCGCCCATCGCCGAGGGGTGCTATCTCGTGGTAAAGCCGCAGTATTCCTGCCCGACGGGGGCGGCGTACGCAAGCTACGACAGCGCCCCGCGCGAGCCGAAAAACGCGCTTTCGCAGTTTATAGCGTCGGGCGCGGATTACGCAGAGCGGCTTTACAACGTGTTTGAGGAGCTTTACGCGGACGAGCGCACCGAGCGCATAAAGCGGCGGCTGCTTTCGGCGGGGGCGCGCGGCGCTTCGCTTACGGGCAGCGGCTCGGCGGTGTTCGGCGTGTTTGCGCGGGAGAGCGAGGCGGCAGGCGCGGCGGCGCTTTTCCCGCAGTGCTTTACCGCGGTGTGCAGGCCCTGCGCGGCGGGCGTAGTGCAGCTCCCCTGAATAGGGCGGCCATTATATAAACTGAGGCGGTGAGCCGCCGTAAAGAAGGAGGCTTCAATATGATAACGGTACAGAACCATGTCGGCAAGATAAACATTTCGCAGGATTATTTTATGGCGCTTATCGGCAACACCGTAACAAAGTGCTTCGGTGTGGTGTCGATGAATGTTATGAGCGCAAAGCAGACTATCCTCGCCGCGCTCCCGTTCTCAAAAAAGCATGAGAACAGCAGGGGCGTGACGGTGCGCGTGGGCAGGGATAAGCTGGTGATAGACCTGCACATCTCGCTGCTTTACGGCGTTAATATGAAGGCTGTGGTGCGTTCCATTATCCACAAGGTGTCGTACACCGTGGAGGAGAACACGGGCATTTCCGTGGAGAAAGTCAACGTTTTTGTGGACGATATCCGCGTTTAAGGGCTGAACCGAACGAACCGAACAACGGATTTGAGCGGCAGGCTCAGCATAATACAGGAAGGACAGAGAAAAAAATGATACTGACAGGAAAGCTTCTGCGGGACGCGGTAATTTCGGGGGCGAACAACATATCCAACCGGCGCCGGCAGGTGGACGAGCTGAATGTGTTCCCTGTACCCGACGGCGACACGGGAACGAATATGTCCATGACGATAAAGAACGCGCTTGCAGAGCTTAAGAACAGCCCCGACAGCATAACCGCGGGCGAGGCTGCGAAAAAGACCGCCTCCGCAATGCTGCGGGGAGCTAGGGGCAACTCGGGCGTTATACTATCGCTTATATTCAGAGGGCTTTCAAAGGGACTTGCGGGCAAGGAAACGGTAGACGCGGCGGACTTTTCCGCAGCGTTCAAGCTTGGCGTAGACGCGGCGTACAAGAGCGTTATGAAGCCTACGGAGGGCACTATACTTACCGTTGCGCGCGAGGCGTACGAAAACACAGCGCCGCTTGCAAAGGCGGGCGGGGACGCTGCGGAGTTCCTGCACGCGTACATCGCGGCGGCGGAAAAGTCGCTCGAGCATACGCCCGAGCTTCTCCCCGCGCTTAAAAAGGCGGGCGTTGTCGACGCGGGCGGCAAGGGGCTTATCGTTATCCTTGAGGGAATGTACGCCGTTATAAGCGGCGGCGAACCCGTGCGCGACGAGGCTGAGATAAAGCCCGCAGCGCCCGCGGCAGTCGCGGCTTCGGCGGTGGACGAGGAGAAGATGAAGCTTCACTACTGCACGGAGTACATCATAAACAGAAGCAGCGCCGCAAAGGACGCGACGGCGCTCAGGGCTTACCTTGAAACGATAGGCGAGAACGTTGTGGTTGCGGAGGACGACGGCATAATAAAGGTGCATATCCACTCCGACCACCCGGGCAAGGCGGTAGAGGCGGGCATAAAGTTCGGCGAGCTTACGCGCGTTAAGATAGAGAATATGCACGAGCAGCACCACAACCTTATCGAAGCGGACAAGTGCGCGCAGACCAACAGAAAGCAGCCCGTGCCGCCCGAAAAGGACATAGGCTTTGTGGCTGTGGCTGCGGGCGCGGGCGTTGAGGCGCTCTTTAAGGACCTTGGCGCGGATCAGGTGGTGCGCGGCGGCCAGACGATGAACCCCTCGACTGAGGATATACTCGAAGCCGTAGGACAGACCCCCGCCAACAACGTATTCGTGCTGCCCAACAACAAGAACATAATCATGGCGGCAGAGCAGGCTGTAGCCCTTGCGGACAGGAACGTGTGCGTGCTTCAGTCGCGCACTATCCCGCAGGGCATAACCGCGCTTATGAACTTCGACCCGAGCGCGGGCTTTGCGGAGAACCGCAGCGCCATGACAGACGCGCTCGACCGCGTTGCAAGCGGGCAGATAACCTTTGCCGTGCGCGACAGCGAGTACGACGGGCATAAGATAAAGCAGGGCGAGATACTCGCTATGGACAACGGCAAGATTGTTTTCACCGAAAAGGAAGTGACAAAGGCGCTCGTAAAGCTTACAAAGCGCCTTGTAACGGGCGGCAGCAGCTACATCACGGTGATTTACGGCTCTGACGTTACCGACGAGGACGCGAACGCCGCTTACGAAACGCTGCGCGCAAAGATAAGCGACGATATCGACATAGTGCTTGTAAACGGCGGTCAGCCCGTATACTACTACATCATTTCGGTAGAATAAAGGCGTGCGGGGGTGAACAATGGACATCACCTACCTTAAGGGCGTAGGGCCTAAAAGGGCGCAGCTGTACAAAAAGCTGGGCGTGGAAACGGTAGAGCAGCTCACGCAGCTTTACCCGCGCGACTACGTTGACTACACAGCGCTTAAAACGATAGGAGAGGTGCAGCCCGCGGAGAGCTGCGCCTTTCGCGCAGTTGTGGCGGAAAAGACCGCGCCGTTCAGCAGCTACGCGCGCACGGCGGTGTACAAGGCGCTGCTCGCGGACGGCACGGGGTGCATTACGGCGGTGTTCTTTAACGCAAAGTACACGTTTGAGCGGCTCGAGCGCGGCAGGGAGTACATCTTTTACGGCAAGATTTCGGGCGACCTTTTGCATTTGCAGGTGTCCTCGCCGCTTTTTGTGCCGCCCGAGCAAAAGGGGCTTTTCCCGAAATACCCGCTTACGGCGGGGCTTACCAACAACATGGTAAGCGCGAACGTCCGCACGGCGCTTTCCATGGCGAAGCCAGAGGAGCGCCTGCCCGCGGACGTGCGCGGACGCTATGAGCTTATGGGCGCGGCGGAGGCTCTGCAAAAGATACACTTCCCGAAAACGCGCGCCGAGTACGTTGAGGCGCGCAGGCGGCTTGTGTTTGAGGAGCTGCTGACGCTGAAGCTCGGGCTTGCGGGCCTGCGCGGCAGGGACAGGCGGCTGTGCGGCGCGCCTATGCAGAGCGTTGACATGAGCGAGTTCTTTGCGGCGCTGCCGTTTACGCCCACGGGGGCGCAGCTGCGCGCCGCGCAGGACTGCTTTGCGGACATGGCGGGGCAGCGCCCCATGAACAGGCTGGTGCAGGGCGACGTAGGCTCGGGCAAAACGCTTGTTGCGGCGGCTGCGGCGTACTTTGCGCACAAAAACGGCAGGCAGACGCTTGTCATGACGCCCACAGAGGTGCTTGCAAAGCAGCATTTCGGCACGTTTACGGCGCTGCTTGCCCCGCTTGGGGTGAGGGTGGGGCTGCTTTCGGGCAGCCTTACCGCAGCGCAGAAGAAAGCCGCCCGCGCCCTTGCGGAGAGCGGCGGTCTGGACGTGCTTATAGGTACGCAGGCGCTCATACAAAAGGGCGTGAAGCTTGCGCGCATTGGGCTTGTGGTGGTGGACGAGCAGCACCGCTTTGGCGTGGGGCAGCGCTCCGCGCTTGCGGAAAAGGGCGAAGACCCGCATATTCTCGCTATGAGCGCAACGCCGATACCGCGTACCCTTGCGCTTATAATGTACGGCGACCTTGACGTGTCGGTAATCAACGAAATGCCAAAGGGCAGGCTGCCCGTTAAGACATACGCGGTGGACAGCTCCTACCGCGAAAGGGTGTACCGCTTTATCCGCAAACACATTGCAGAGGGGCGGCAGGCGTATATCGTCTGCCCGCTTGTGGAAGCCGCCGAAGAGGGCGGCAGCGACAAGGCGAGCGCCATAGAATACTATCAGAAGCTGTGCGGGGGCGAGTTCAGCGGGATACCCGTGGGGCTGCTTTACGGAAAAATGAAGCAGGCGGACAAGGACGCGGTAATGACGGCGTTCAGGGACGGCGAAATAAGCCTGCTTGTGTCCACCACCGTAATAGAGGTGGGCATAGACGTGCCGAACGCGGTGGTAATGCTAATAGAAAACGCCGAGCAGTTCGGGCTGTCGCAGCTGCACCAGCTGCGCGGGCGCGTGGGGCGCGGGCAGCAGCAGAGCTTCTGCATACTTATGACGGACAGCAAAAGCGAATACACCCGCGCGCGCACAAAGGCAATGACCGACACCACGGACGGCTATAAAATAGCGGACATGGACTTACAGCTGCGCGGTCCGGGCAACTTTTTCGGGCGGGAGCAGCACGGTCTGCCGCCCATGCGCGTGGCGGACCTTGCGGACGACGCCGCGGTGCTGGGCGAGGTGGAGCGGCTTTCGCAGGAGATACTGGCGCAGGACGCGGCGCTTGCGCTCCCTGAGCATTCGGGGCTGCGGCGCGGGGTAGAGGAGCTGTTCAGCGGCGCGGGCGAGTATGGCTTCAACTGACGGAGGGGAACATGGCACAAACGGAAAAAATCGAGCGGTGGCGCTATCCGCGCTTTTTCACCGAAAACATAAACGACGAGCGCGGCGTTATCGGCGCGGAGGACGCAAAGCACGCCGCGCAGGTGCTGCGCATGAGGGCGGGCGACTGCGCGGTGCTGTGCGACGGGCGCGGCACGGACTATCTCGCGGAACTTGAAAGCGCGGACAGGGACGAGTGCGTGTTCAGGGTGCTTGAAAAAGCCCCGAACGAGGCAGAGCCGACGGTGTATCTGCGGCTTTTTCAGGCGCTGCCCAAGGGCGACAAAATGGAGTTTATCGTGCAAAAGGCCGTGGAGTGCGGCGCGAGCGAAATCGTGCCGTTTTTCTCAAAGCGCTGCGTTTCCCGCCCCGACCCGAAGCAAATGGCAAAAAAGGTGGAGCGATACAACCGCATAGCGCTTGAGGCGGCGAAGCAGTGCGGGCGCGGCATTGTCCCGCGCGTTGGCGCGGCGGTGGAATTTTCCGCGCTCAAAACGCTCATCACTCCCGAAAATACGGGCATACTGTTCTATGAATGCGCGCAGACCCCGCTTTCGCAGGCGGTAGGCGAGTTCTCGCGGCGCATTGACATCGTTATCGGCAGCGAGGGCGGCTTCGAGCCGTCGGAGGCGCAGGCGCTCGCACAGGCGGGGCTTGCGCAGGCGTCGCTCGGCAAGCGCATTCTCCGCTGCGAAACCGCGCCCATTGCGGCTATCTCGGTGCTTATGCAGCTTACAGGAAATATGTGACAATTTTTTCGACAAATAGCGGCATGGGTTTTTGTTCTATTTCAACAAAAAACCGCAGGGCGCTTGCAAAATTCATCAAATGGGTATATACTGTATAGTACAGGACAGGCAGACCGCGTTTTTTCGCGGCGGACCGTATGGAATTATTCGCGGCGGGTTATGCCGAGCGTGTAAAAGATTCAGGAGGAAATGATATGAAGGCTCTTGGCATTGCAATGGTAGGACTTCTTGCTATAGCTGGCGGTATCGCAGCTGCAACCTATATCACAAAAAAGAAGCTTGAAAAGGAGAACGACGGCGAGTTCTTCGACGATTGGGACAGCGAGTTCGACGACGACGACCTCGACTTCGATTTCGACGACGACGCTGTTATAGACGGCGCACCCGCAGAGGAAAAGAAGCCCGAAGCGCCCGTAAGCAGGCAGAACGACGACCTTATCGAGGACGACGCAAAGGCCGAGGACGAGGGCGAGCTTTAATCGCAGCAGACGCATATGCAGCTGCGCCGCGCACGAAAAGGGTGTGCGGCGCGGTTTTCCATGCGCGGGGTGTGATAGCGCGGGGCTTGTCTGCATAGAATAAAGGCAACACCGCACAATTAGCGGCTAACGCCTTTTCCGCACGCTTGCTTGCATCTTTTCCGTCATATTGCACAATTCGTCCTAGCAAGGCATACAGCCTTGCGTCGTCCTCATTGTACAATCTGACGAAAAATCTGACTGCGCAATCGCGCGAAAATAATTATGCGGTATTGCCTAAACAGGGCAGGGCGCGCCGCGTTACCGCCCGAAAACGCAAAGAGAACGAATACGGAGAACAACATGAAAAGAAAGATAACAGCGCTGCTTCTGGCGGCGGGGGCGGTAATGCTCGCGGGCTGCTCGGGGCAGAAGGACAACGGCGGCACGGGGCTTGAAAGCGAGTCCTCGCAGACCACGCAGCAGACCACGACCGCGCAGCCCACGCAGGAAGCGCCGCCCGAAAGCACTGCTCCCGCGCAGACCGAGAGCGCGCAGGAGCAGACCGCGCAGTCGCAGGCGCAGGTGCAAACTCAGGAATCCGCGGAGGAAACCGTGAGCGTTGACGTTAACGTCGTATCGCTCATAACCGCTTACGACAACACGTTTTTGGGGCTGCCGTCGCCCGAAAAGGTGTACATATTCAAGGATATGCTGACGACCGAGGATATCGACGGCAGGACGTTCCATCAGGTGGACGCCTACAACGAGGAGGACGGCACGCTTTACTATATGTGCACCTACTTCATTTCCGAGGACGGCGGCACGGTATACCGCCGCAAGGCGGGCGTAGGCAACGTGCTTCTGCCCGAGAGCGCAGGCTTCCCCGCGCTTGACCCGCAGACAATGACTGCCGACGAGGTTTTTGCGGACGCGTACTACCTGTGTTCGGTATGTCTTGGCAGAAGCGACGTTGAGAGCTTTACGGACGTATCGCAGACTATAGAGGTTGAGGGCGTTCCGGGCGAGTGGGCGAGAATTACCGACACGCGCATAGAAACAAAGGAGAAGCTGCTGAGCGCCCTTTCGCGGTGGTTCACGGACGACGTGATAAACGTGCTTATGGACGCCTACAGGTTCACCGACCGCGACGGGGTGCTGTACTACTACCTTGACGGCACGAACGCGCGCAGCAGCACCTACACCTCGTCTGTGTGGGAGCTGACGGAGCTTTCGGGCGAGAGGGCGGTTTACACGGAGTACGCGCTGTTCACCTATGAAGCGGGCGAAACCGAGGAGCGCGAGTACACCTACACCGCCGAGAATTACGACGGCGTGTGGACGTTTACGCAGTTTCATATGCCGTGGACGGAGCAGTAAAAAAGTTGCGAAAACCCCTTGAAAAAAAGCGCAAGGTATGGTATACTATTAGAAAGGCGGCTTTTGTCCGCAAACATTTTGAAAAAAGAAAGAGGTGTTCCTTTTGAAGCACATCACGACTGTAAATAAGGCTGACCTTAAGGCTAGCGCTGTAAAGGGCGGCTGCGGCAAGTGCACAAGCTCCTGCCAGTCTGCCTGCAAGACCTCCTGCACCGTTGCAAACCAGAAGTGCGAGAGCGTTAAGTAAGGCTTGCACAATAGGACTTACACAAGTAATGCGGATTTGGGCGGGAGCATTCTCGCCCAAAAGCTGTGTATAGGGCAAACAAGGAACATAGAAAGGGTAATACCGATGATACATAAATTCAAGCAGCTGGGCTACAACATCGTTCTCGATGTAAACTCGAACGGCGTTCACCTTGTGGACGACTGCGCGTTCGATATGCTCGACCATTTAGCGCCGCCCATGGAGAGCGAATGTCCCGCGGCGCTTATCGGGGAGCTTTCGCAGTACCCCGAGGGCGACGTGTGCGAAACCTACGCGGAGCTTTACGAGCTTTATAAGGAGGGCGCGCTTTTCGCGCAGGACGAGTACGAAAAGTACTCCACCACCATGGTTAAAAGCCCGATAAAGTCCATGTGCCTTAACGTGTCGCACGACTGCAACCTGCGGTGCGAGTACTGCTTTGCGCAGACGGGCGACTTCGGCGGCAGCCGCTGCATAATGTCCCCCGAAACGGGCAGAAAGGCTATAGACTTCCTTATCGAGAACAGCGCCAACCGCGAGAATATCGAGCTGGACTTCTTCGGCGGCGAGCCGCTTATGGCGTGGGACACCGTTACGGCGACGGTAGACTACGCGCGCTCGATAGAAAAGCAGCACGGCAAGAACTTCCGCTTTACGATAACCACGAACGGCGTGCTTCTTGACGACGAGAAGATAGACTACATAAACCGCGAAATGGTGAACGTAGTGCTGTCGCTCGACGGCAGGAAAGAGGTTACGGACCGCATAAGAAAGACCCTTAACGGCAAAAGCACCTACGACGTTATCGTGCCCAAGTTCCAACGCCTTGTAGAGCGCAGGGGCGGCAAGGATTACTACGTGCGCGCAACCTTTACGAAATACAACCTTGATTTTGCGGAAGACGTTACGCATATGCGCGACCTCGGCTTCGAGCAGCTCTCCGCAGAGCCTGTCGTTACCGACCCCGCAATGCCCTACGCTATCTCGCCCGACGACCTGCCGCGCGTATTCTCAGAGTACGACAGGCTGTGCGGCATCATGGCGAACCGTAAGGAGAACAAGTTCAACTTCTTCCACTTTATGGTTGACCTTAACGCAGGGCCATGCGCTATAAAGCGCCTGCGCGGGTGCGGGTGCGGCAACGACTATGTTGCGGTAGACCCCCACGGGGATATTTACCCCTGCCACCAGTTTGTGGGTATTGAGCAGTGGAAAATGGGCAACCTATATGACGGAACGTTCAACAACGAGATAAAGAGCTACTTTGCGGGAACGCACGTTTACAGCAAGGAGGGCTGCCGCGACTGCTGGGCTAAGTTCTTCTGCTCGGGCGGGTGCAACGCCAACAGCTTTATCTACGAGGGCGACGTTAAAAAGCCGTTCAGGCTTGCCTGCGAAATGCAGAAAAAGCGCCTTGAATGCGCAATAGCGCTCGCCGCGGACCGCGCCGTAAAGGGCGAAGAACCCGTTATCACCGCGGACGCCCCCGCGAGCATGGGATAAGCTTAAGGCAACACCGCACAAAGACCATTTATTGGATTTTGTACGTGTCTTGCTTGCATCTTTCTAGTTTGGCGCAAAAAATCACATGATTGCTCAACGGATATGTTCTGTGTTGCGCCAAACTTGCATCTTGCACAATTCGTCCTAGCAAGGCGTCAGCCTTGCGTCGTCCTCATTGTACAATCTGACGAAAAATCTGACTGCGCAATACACGCACAATCTTTGTGCGGTATTGCCTTAAGTATTCTTACAATTCATTCAGCGGAATTTAATTATTTTGTCAAATCGGTTTCACATTTTTTACACAATGGGTTTATATAATTAAGTCAAAGCAAAGGAAAAGCCCGAAAAAAGGGCGTACATACAGGAAGGACTTGATTTTATGGATAACATGAATTTTGATACACAGTTTACTCCCGCCGAGCCGCCCAAAGCTCCGCGCAAAAAGCATTCGGTAATGAAGGTTATAGCGCTTATTGCAGCCGTTGCAATAGTAGGCGGCGGCGCAGGCTTCGGCGGCGCTTACATCGGCAGCCTTACAAATCCTGCGGCTATAGTTTCCCCGAGCGACGGCGCGCAGACGAGCGGCGACAGCGATGGCGCACAGGACGGCGTTTCAGCAGACAACGCGGGCGGCGCTTCCGCAGACAACGCGGACGGCGCAGCGGAAAGCACCACGCTTTCCGAGCTTCAGCAGGGCGCGGCGCTGCAGAACAAGCTTAACCGCGAGATAGAGTACAACACGGACGGCACGTTTATGTACACGCGCGACCTTGTAGCGACGGTTCGCGACAGTATCGTGTATATCGAGGTGTATGTGAACTACCGCGGCACGGAAACGCTCTACGGCTCGGGCAGCGGCATAATCATCTCCGACGACGGCTATATCCTTACAAACGCGCACGTTGTCGATGAAATGTCGAGCTACACCGTGCAGGTCACCACAACAGACCCCACAGAGGGTACGGGCGTTACCGAAAAGTATGACGCAAAGCTTGTCGGCAGCGACACCGACACCGACCTTGCGGTGCTTAAGATAGACGCGACGGGGCTTCAGGCAGCCGTCCTCGGCGACAGCGACGAGCTTCACCTCGGCGACGACATTGTTGTAATAGGCAACCCCTTAGGGCTTGAAACGTCCGTTTCAAAGGGTATCATCTCGGGTCTTAACCGCCAGATATCCTCCAACGAGCGCTCGCTTTCCTCCATTCAGACGGACGCCGCGATAAACTCGGGCAACTCGGGCGGCGCTATGTTTGATATGTACGGCAAGGTAGTGGGCGTTGTAAACGAAAAGCTTATCAACAACTACGCTGAGAACGTCGGCTTTGCGATAACGATAAACGAAGCCAAGGGCGTTATAGACGACCTTGTATCCAAGGGCTACGTTACGGGCAGACCTATCCTCGGCATTACCTGCCTGCAGGTTTCCGAGTATGTAGCGGCGGTTCAGGGCATGACCCCCGGGCTTTATGTAACGGATATCGACCAGTCCCTTGCGATTGCAAAGAGCGGCCTTAAGGTAGGCGATACGATAACCGAGATAAACGGCGAGTCCGTAACGTCCACAAGCGAGGTGTCCTCGCTGCTTAACGGCATGAAGCCGGGCGACACAGTAACCGCAACCGTAGTAAGGGCGGATTCCCTCGGCAGAAACCAGCAGCTTAAGATAGACATTATTCTGTCGGAGTACAGCGGTTCATAAAGCATATAATCCTCCATTCATTATAACTTGCCTCCCGCCAGAAAGGCGGGAGGTTTTTTTGTTAAGAAAATGTTCGCGAAAGATACATTTTACGTTAAGGCAGCACCGCACAATTAGCGGCTAACGCCTTTTCCGCACGCTTGCTTGCATCTTTTCCGTCATATTGCACAATTCGTCCTAGCAAGGCATACAGCCTTGCGTCGTCCTCATTGTACAATCTGACGAAAAATCTGACTGCGCAATCGCGCGAAAATAATTATGCGGTATTGCCTTAATTTTTGACTTATACGGTAAAAATAATTGACAAGCGGTAAGAAATATGATAAAATAATATCAAGCCCTCATGTGCGAGGGAAAACACGAAGGGAGACGGTCAGATGATAGACGAACGGGCAAGGCAGGCGCTTGCGGAGGTAGGGCTTGACGTTGACGAGGCTGTTGCAAGGTTTATGGACAGCGAGGATATGTTCAGGCGCTTTTACGCAAAGTTTTTTGAGAGCGCAGAGGCTGCGGTGCAGCAGCTTAAAGAGGACGCTCAGTCCGACAATTTCGCGCAGGCGGAGCGCAGCGCGCACGCGCTCAAGGGTCTTGCGGGAAACATGGGGATTAACGCCGTGTTCGAGCCTGCACAGAAAATCGTCAGCGATATCCGCGCAGGAAAGACCTGCGACGTCCGCGCAGACGCGCAGCGCGCAATAGCGGCGTACGAGCAGGCAAAGCTCGCGCGCGAGCTGCTCTGAGCGCTTCCCTTAAAACGCATAGTGGCAAAGCCACGGAAAGGACACCATCATGCCGCACGAGGTAATTGTTCCCGCGATAATCATTGCAATAGTAGTGATATTTATTTTCTGCGCAGGCTACCGCAAAGCCCCGCCCGACAAGGCCTACATCATAAGCGGTATCAGGCGCAGGGCAAAGGTAGTTATAGGCAAGGCGAGCGTTAAGATTCCGTTCCTTGAGCGCTGCGACATACTGGAGCTTGCGCTTATGTCCGTTGACGTAAAGACCGCGCAGGCAGTTCCCACAGCGGATTACATCAACATTTCCGTTGACGCGAACGTAAACGTAAAGATATCCCCCGACCCCGACATTATAGCACGCGCGCAGCAGAACTTCCTTAACAAGAACGTTGAGTACATAACCAAGGTAGCGCGCGAGGTTCTCGAGGGCAATATGCGTGAGATAGTAGGGCAGATGCGCCTTGAGGAGATGGTAAGCAACCGTCAGGCGTTTGCGGACAAGGTAAAGCAGAACGCCGACCCCGACCTGCGCGCAATGGGCCTTGAGATAGTGTCGTTCAACGTGCAGAACTTTGTTGACGACAACGGCATTATCAACGACATGGGTATCGACAACACCATGCAGATAAAGAAAAAGGCTGCAATCTCCAAGGCCGAGGCGGAGCGCGACATCAAGATAGCGCAGGCTGAAGCCAACCGCAAGGCGAACGACGCCAAGGTGGACAGCGAAACCGCAATCGCGGAGCGTCAGAACGAGCTTGCAATAAAGCAGGCGGAGCTCAAGCGCGCCGCCGACATAAAGCAGGCTGAAGCGGACGCCGCGTACACCATTCAGCAGGAGGAGCAGCGCAAGACTATAGAAATCACCACCGCTAACGCAAACCTTGCGAAGCAGGAGAAGGAAGTAGAGATAAAGGCTAAAGAAGCCGAGATTAAGGAGCGCGCGCTCGAAGCGGAGGTAAAAAAGACCGCAGAAGCTAAGAAGTACGCCGCGCAGCAGCAGGCGGACGCAGAGCTTTACGCAACGCAGAGAAGCGCGGAGGCTAAGAAGTACGAGGATATCCAGAACGCCGAGGCAGAGCTTGAAATAAAGAAGAACGAGGCTGCCGCGATACTTGTTACCGCCGAAAACGAAGCCGCAGCGCAGAAGGCCCGCGCAGAGGCTGCCCGCTACGCCGCAGAGCAGGAGGCGGAGGGTATCCGCGCAAAGGGCGTTGCCGAGGCGGAAGCGGTGCGCGCAAAGGCGCTTGCAGAGGCGGAGGGTCTTGACAAGAAGGCGGAGGCTATGCAGAAGATGCAGGAAGCCGCCGTGCTTCAGATGTACTTCGAGCAGATGCCCGCAGTTGCGGAGGCTATCGCAAAGCCGCTTGGCAACATCGACAAGATAACCATGTACGGCGAGGGCAACACCTCAAAGCTCGTAAAGGACATCACAGAAGCGACCACGCAGGCGTCCTCGGGGCTGCTTGACGGGCTTGGCATAGACCTTAAGAGCATGGTGAACTCGTTCGTAACGGGCAAGGCGCTGGCTTCGGGCATAAACAGCGGCGCTGCCGACAATGCGCAGGCAGAGCAGCCCGCGCAGCCTGTGCAGCCTAAAGAGCCGCTCGGGCAGTAAATAAGCAACTCTATAAAAGAAATGCACCGGCTGACAAACAGTCGGTGCTTTTGCTTTTCAGTGGGCGAACGCGGCAAATCAGCCGTTCATAACCTTTTCAGCCCACTTCTTCATGTCCGCGTCGGAAGCCCTGTTGAGCATCATTCCGTCAGCCCACTTTGCGCCCTTTGCGCAGGGTGCGAGGTCGTCAGCCGTTTTGCCCAGACCGCTGCCGCCCGAGGTCGCGAAAAGCGCTATAGTCTTGCCCGAAAAGTCGTAGCTTTCAAGGAACGTCTTGATTATAGTGGGCGCGGTGTACCACCACACGGGGAAGCCGATGAACACAACGTCGTACTTGTCCATGTCGGGCAGTTTGCGCGCTATTTCGGGGCGGGAAGACGGGTCTTTCATCTCTGCCGTGCTGCGGCTGTTCTTGTCCTGCCAGTCAAGGTCGGCGCGTGTGTAGGGCTGCGCGGGCGCTATCTCAAAGAGGTCCGTTCCCGCCGCCCTTGCAAGGCGCTCCGCAGCGCCCTTTGTTACGCCGCTAGCCGAAAAATACGCTGTTAATGCTTTCATAATAAGTCCTCCTTAATAATATGGGGTATTCCCCCAAAAATTACAGTTTCGCTGCCCCCGCTCTGTCAAGCCACGCAGAGATATTCCGCGCCGAAGCGCTTTGCGCCCGCTAAAAACAGCAAGGCGGCATTAGCGCCCCCGCCGCCAAAGCGCCAAAACAGCACGCCGCGCCCCGCGGGCGCATTTCCCCGCCGAGTGCGGCGTAAAATTCCCCGCGCCGAGTGCGGCGCAAAGCCCCCGCAAGGGCTGCTCCTTATTTAAAGGAGTATTCGGAGAAGTCGAAGGTTGCGAAGTAGTCCTGCGGCGTTTCCGCGCGGCGGATAAGCTTCACGCTGCCGTCCTCGCGCAGGAGAAGCTCCGCGCTGCGCAGCTTGCCGTTGTAGTTGTAGCCCATTGAGAAGCCGTGCGCGCCCGTGTCGTGGATATAGATAAGGTCGCCGATGTCGATTTTGGGCAGGCTTCTGTCCTTTGCGAACTTGTCGCAGTTCTCGCACAGACCGCCTACTACGTCGTAAACGTGGTCGCAGGGCGCGTTCTCCTTTCCAAGAACGGTGATGTGGTGGTACGCGCCGTATATAGCGGGACGCATGAGGTTCGCTGCGCACGCGTCAACGCCGATGTATTCCTTGTAGATGTGCTTTTCGCGGATAGCCCTTGTAACGAGCGCGCCGTAGGGCGCGAGCATGAATCGCCCAAGCTCCGTAAAGAGCGCCACGTTCCCCATGCCCGCGGGAACGAGTATCTCCTCGTACGCCTCGCGGACCTTTTCGCCGATAACTGCAATGTCGTTCTGGCGGTCTGCGGGGGTGTAGTCAACGCCCACGCCGCCGCTCAGGTTTATGAAGCTAAGCTCCACGCCCGCCTTTTCCTTAATCTCCACAGCCGCCCTGAACAGAATGCGCGCAAGGGTGGGGTAGTAGTCGTTGGTGAGCGTGTTCGAGGCGAGGAACGAGTGCATTCCGAACACCTTTGCGCCCTTTTGCTTGAGTATTCTGTAGCCCTCGATTATCTGGTCGTGCGTGAAGCCGTACTTTGCGTCGCGCGGCGTGTCCATAACGTTGGCGCTGCCGTCCGTCTTGAACTCCCCGCCGGGGTTGTAGCGGCAGCATATTGTTTCGGGGATTCCCGTGAGCTTGTCGAGAACGTCTATGTGCGTGAAGTCGTCAAGGTTGATTATAGCGCCCAGCTTGTACGCTTCCTTAAAGTCAAGGTCGGGCGTTTCGTTTGAGGAAAACATGATGTCATGCTGCTTTGCGCCTACCTTGTCGGACAGTAAAAGCTCGGTGTAGCTCGAGCAGTCAAAGCCGCAGCCCTCCTCGCGCAAAACCTGCATTATAAACGGGTTCGGCGTAGCCTTTACCGCAAAGTACTCGCGGAAGCCCTTGTTCCACGCGAACGCCGCCTTAAGTCTGCGCGCGTTTTCGCGTATGCCCTTTTCGTCGTAAATGTGGAACGGCGTGGGGTAGGCGAGCGCTGTCTGCTCCGCCTGCTCCTTTGTGATAAACGGTTTTTTCATGGTTATCGTCCTTTCTGTTGTCTTATATATCTCTTAGATTATCGGCAGCGACAGCGCGAACAGCGCCGCCGTAAAAACAGCCTTTGCAATAATAAACGCGCGCCTTGTCGTGCGGAATACCTTTTCGGAGATACGCTCGGGCTTGCTGAATATGTTGGTGTGCTGCGGGTAAACCGAACACAGCGAGAACACGCCGTTGATTATAAGCAGCACCACAAGCAGTATGATGTTGCCGCCGTCCGTAATCTGAAGCGCCGTCATAACTATCATAGCCGCCGCAATGCACGCGGCGAACGCTGCGCAAAGTATCTCGGCGAGTCTTTCGCCCTTAGTGTAGCTCAGCTTGTCGGGGACGGTCATGGCCTGCTCCTTTGTGATAAACGGTTTTTTCATGGTTATCGTCCTTTCTGTTGTCTTATATATCTCTTAGATTATCGGCAGCGACAGCGCGAACAGCGCCGCCGTAAAAACAGCCTTTGCAATAATAAACGCGCGCCTTGTCGTGCGGAATACCTTTTCGGAGATACGCTCGGGCTTGCTGAATATGTTGGTGTGCTGCGGGTAAACCGAACACAGCGAGAACACGCCGTTGATTATAAGCAGCACCACAAGCAGTATGATGTTGCCGCCGTCCGTAATCTGAAGCGCCGTCATAACTATCATAGCCGCCGCAATGCACGCGGCGAACGCTGCGCAAAGTATCTCGGCGAGCTTTTCGCCCTTAGTGTAGCTCAGCTTGTCGGGGACGGTCATGGCGTACTCCTTTCTGCAAGTTTACACGTTCATGTATTTCGCAAGGAACTCAACGGAAAGCTCTATCCAGCGCCTTACGCCGGGGCGCAGGTAGTCCTCGTTCCAGCCCGTGGACTTGTCGCACGTGGAGATTCCGTGCGGTCCTTCGTCGAACAGGTGCAGCTCCACGGGTACTTTGTTTGAGATACACGCCTTTGCCATAACGAGCGAGTTGTGCGCGGACACGCAGCCGTCGTTCGCGGTGTGCCATATAAATATGGGGGGAGTTTTCGGGGTAACGCGGTTTTCAAGCGACAGGCGCGACAGGTCGCTGCGGCTTGCCTCGTCGCCCAGCAGCACATGGAAGCTGCCCTCGTGCGGGGCGGTAACGCCGCTTATAACGGGGTAGCAGAGAACCGCGGCGTTGGGGCGCAGCTCGTCCGCCTCGCAGCCTATGGCCTTTACAATGGAGATGTCGCTCCACATGGTCGCAAGGCAGCCCGCGAGGTGTCCGCCGGCGGAGCAGCCGAGAACCGCTATCTTCTGCGGGTCAACGCCGAACTCGTCGGCGCGCGCGCGTATCTTGTAGAACGTGTACGCCGCGTCCATAAGCGAAGCGGGGAACTTTGCGTTGCAGGTGTAGGTGACGACGAACGCCGCATAGCCCGCAGCGAGGTATTGCAGCGCTATCGGCTCGCCCTCGCGGTCGGAGCAGTATTCGTAGCCGCCGCCCGGGAAGATGATGATAGCGGGGCGTTTTTCGCAGTATTCAAGCCCTGCGGTCTTGTCGGGGAGATATGCCTTTACGCTGGCGGACTTGTCAGCGTTGATGAATAGGGTCTTTATAGTCATGTGATGTCCTCCTCACCTGTATTGCGTTAAGCGGAGCGCCGCGCTGCGCAAACCGAAGGTGTCGCGTTGCGTAAGCCGAAGGTGTCGCGTTGCGTAAGCCGAAGGCGTCGCGCTGCGTAAGCCGAAGGCGTCGCGTTGCGTAAGCCGAAGGCGTCGCGTTGCGTAAGCCGAAGGTGTCGCGCTGCGTAAACCGAAGGCGTCGCGTTGCGTAAGCCGAAGGTGTCGCGTTGCGTAAGCCGAAGGCGTCGCGTTGCGTAAGCCGAAGGCGTCGCGTTGCGTAAGCCGAAGGTGTCGCGTTGCGTAAGCCGAAGGCGTCGCGCTGCGTAAGCCGAAGGTGTCGCGTTGCGTAAGCCGAAGGCGTCGCGCTGCGTAAGCCGAAGGCGTCGCGTTGCGTAAACCGAAGGTGTCGCGTTGCGTAAGCCGAAGGCGTCGCGTGTGCTCACTATTATTTTAGCATTTTCCCGCGCATAAATCAAGGGGAAAAGGACAATTTTTCATATGTTTCGCGTACGCGCCAGCTTTTTAAGCGCGTAACGCCCGCGGACTTGCATAGTCTTATGTTAAAGAAGACGTCCGCGCGTTGCGCGCGGGCTTGCAAATATCTCCAAAAAAAGGCATTGAAATGAAAGTTTTCTGTTTTGACTATTTATGCTCCCGCACACTTTTCTGTGTGCTTTTCACAAAAAGTACTATGCAAATCTGTGAATAGAATACAAAATTAGGGGGTGCAGATGAAAATAATATAAAAAAAACTTGCAAAATCGAGGGGGATAGTGTATAATAAAATCAAGGTGTTTTGGGCATCGGCACAAAGCGCAATAAAATGATTTATAGGAGGATTTTTAACAATGGCGTTAACAAATCAGTATCTTGCAGACCTGCTTGAAACGGTCAAGAAAAGAAACCCCGGCGAGCCCGAGTTCATTCAGGCGGTAACAGAGGTTTTTGAAACCCTTCAGCCCGTAGTTGAAAAGCGCCCCGATCTCGTTGCGGCAGGCGTGTTCGACAGAATCGTTGAGCCGGAAAGACAAATCATTTTCCGCGTTCCGTGGGTCGATGACAACGGCAAGGTTCAGGTAAACCGCGGCTTCCGTATTCAGTTCAACTCCGCTATCGGTCCGTACAAGGGCGGTATCAGACTTCACCCGTCCGTATATTCGGGTATAATCAAGTTCCTCGGCTTTGAGCAGATTTTCAAGAACTCCCTGACCACTCTCCCCATGGGCGGCGGCAAGGGCGGCTCTGACTTCGACCCCAAGGGCAAGTCTGACGGAGAGGTTATGCGCTTCTGCCAGAGCTTTATGACCGAGCTTTGCAGACACATAGGCCCCGACTGCGACGTTCCCGCAGGCGATATCGGCACGGGCGCGCGTGAGATAGGCTATATGTTCGGCCAGTACAAGAGAATCCGCGACGAGTTCAGCGGCGTACTTACGGGCAAGGGGCTTACCTACGGCGGCTCTCTTGCAAGAACGGAGGCTACCGGCTTCGGTCTTTGCTACTTCACCGATGAAATGCTCAAGGCTAACGGCAAGAGCTTCAAGGACCAGACCGTTATTATTTCGGGTTCGGGCAACGTTGCTATCTACGCGACAAAGAAGGCTACCGAGCTTGGCGGCAAGGTAGTTACCGTATCCGATTCCAACGGCTACATCTACGACCCCGACGGCATCGACCTTGACGTTGTAAAGCAGATAAAGGAAGTTGAGCGCGGCAGAATCAAGGAGTATGTCGGCAGAACCTCCCACAAGAACGCAGAGTACCACGACGGCAGCGTTTGGGGCGCAAGCATCAAGGCTGACATCGCCCTGCCCTGCGCTACGCAGAACGAAATCAACGGCGACTTCGCGAAGAACCTTGCTGCAAACGGCGTTTACGCAGTAGCAGAGGGTGCGAATATGCCCTCCACCCCCGAGGCTATCGAGGTTTACTTCGCAAACAAGATGCTCTACGGTCCTGCAAAGGCTGCAAACGCAGGCGGCGTTGCAACGTCGGGTCTTGAGATGAGCCAGAACTCCATCAGATACAGCTGGACGTTCGAGGAGGTTGACGCTAAGCTCCACGACATCATGGTATCCATCTTCAAGAGCTGCGACGAGGCTTCCAAGGAGTACGGTATGCCCGGCAACTACATGGCAGGCGCGAACATTGCGGGCTTCCTTAAGGTTGCAGAGGCAATGAAGGCACAGGGCTGCGTTTGATATCAAGGGGGGTATCCCTATGAAGAAAAGCGTTGCGGACGAGGAGTTCGCGCGCCGCGATGACGGCGAGGTGAACCTCACCTCCGAGCTGCACCCCTCCGACCGAAAGGCGGGCAAGGGCGCGAAGGAGAGCAGGGAGTTTCACGACAACTGCTCGTTTATCGTGAGCGAGAACAGAACCGATAAAAAGGGCAAATAGCGCCTTGCTATAGCCTAAAGAAAAGCTTATCCCGAGATAGTCGTTTAGCGATTATCTCGGGATTTTTTTATGTAAGCCGCCGCAGCCGCGGGGTGATTATCTGGTCGCGCGGGATAAGCGAGTAATCGTACATAACCTTTGAGTGGTTGTCGAGAATAAGCTCGCGGCGCATTATTCTTCGCGCCTTATCGAGCGTTATCCTGTAAACGCGGCTTACGCGGTAGAACATGCCGTCCTCCTCCACATAGCCGTAATTCTCCTCGGTCACGCGGTATATGTACGGGAAGGCCTCCTGCGCGCGCAGCTCGCCGCACAGCCGCGTTCCGTCCGTCCACGCGAGAAGCTGCACGGGGCGGTCGGTGGTGTTGCAAAAGCGGTAGTCCACGTTTTTGTAGAAAACGCTCGTCCCCGTGCCGAACGGCACGCGCCTGCCCGAGTCGGGAAAGAGCGCGTCGGAATGGTGGGTAAGCTCCGTTACGGTAAGCGGGCTGTTCAGCACCAGCCAGTGAATGAGGTTTGCGAGCTGGCACAGCCCTCCGCCAACGCCCTGTCCCAGCTTCCCGTTGCTTATGACGAGTCCCTGCCTGTAGCCGCGCTTTTCGCTCGGCTCGCCCACAAGCCGCCAGAACGAAAAGGTTTCTCCGGGGCGGACGATTATGCCGTTTATTTTAGCCGCCGCGAGCCGCAGGTTCTCCGCCTTGCTGCGCTGCAGCGCCTCGTCAACGCCGTGAAGCCGCCGCAGCATATCCGAAGAATGGCTCTTTACCACGACGGGCAGCGGTACTGTGTTTATTTCGCCTGCAAAGGTTTCGCCGCTTAACAGGTCGTGTATGTCGCGCAGCATATACTCCTTGCGCAGCGACAGCTTGTAGCAGGTCGGCGACAGCTCGCAGAACAGCCTGCGCTTTTTCATGGCACTCACCCCTATCCTTTTCTACAATTATAACACGCAGTGAATTTATTTGCAACTACAAAACGGTTACAAATCAATTACAGTTTGATTACAAAAAAGGGGGAAAGGCGGCGCGGGGTACGCAGCGCGTTAATGGCAAAAAGGGCTGACCCGTTCGCGGCGGTTCAGCCCTTTGGTTATTTGATATACGGCAGGAGCGCCTGAAATGCGTTTTCGGCTTTGGCGCGCTGCTTGCCGTCTAGCTCGCCGAGCTTGTCGGACAGGGTGGGCGCTTCGGACGGCTGATTGCCGAACAGGATAAAGTCTGTCGATATATTAAGCGCCCGCGATATGCTCATAAGGGTTTCAAGCGACATGGATTTCATACCGCGCTCTATCTCATAGATATAGTGTGGCGACACGAACGTCATTTCCGCAAGCTTCTCCTGCGAGATTCCCGCGCTTTTGCGCTGCGCCTTGATTCTGCCGCCAATTTCTACTAAGTCCATTATTATACCCGTCCTGTGCAAGTATTCATTATTATACATAGTATATAGCTCTTAGCTATAAAAATACACTATCTTTTAGCTATATTTACTATAGCAATTAGATATAGAGAGTGGTATAATAATATAGTATGAAAAATCCGCTGCGGCGAATTTTGACAACAAGCCGAACGGTTCAAATAAAAAACAAGGAGAGCAAGAAATGAAGAAACAAATTCTGAGCGCAATTCTCATGGCGGCGGTGATACTCACAACGACCGCCTGCAGCGGCAAGACTGACGTGTCCGAGCCGAGCTCGCCAAGCGAGAGCGAAGTCACCGCCGAGGCAGCGCCCGAAAGCACGCCCGCGGCGACTGCCGAAAAGCAGGAGCAGGCGGAGGACAGCGCAGTTACATTTGAGGACGCAACGTCTGCCGCAGCGACCGCTCCCGAGGAAGCGGCAGAGCCTGCGGAGCTGCTCCATATTGCGGGTAATTGCGAATTTGTCGGCAACTCGCTGTATTTTGAGGCGGACAACGGCGAACGGTATTTCTATGATATTCCCGAAAATACTCTCACTAAGTGCGACAAAAGCTGGCCGTTAGGCGGCGCGCTTTTCAAAGTGGGAGATTTGGTAGGTCGTGCTTATTTTGACGGTGATTATTCATTTGCCATTGACACGAAAACTAATGAATATCTGCTGAACGAGGAAAACGACGGCTATAGGGTCTGCGCCGCTAACGATACACAGGGACGGATAATTGTAACAAAGCTTGAAAAGAGCTTTTCAGGCAATAAAATTTTAATAGGCATGATGAACGGCAAGGGCGAATGGATATATCCCATGACGGAGCTTCCCGACGATAAAATAACAGCCGAGGTACTTAGTAAATACTACGACAACTATTATATTATCATGGGCGATTACGCAATGATAATGAATGGTTCGGGCTATATTTACTCCTTTAAGGATAATACGCTCAGCAAAGCTGAGAATCCCGATTCATTATCCATCTACAACTGTTATTGGAACAAGGACAAAGACAAGGTTGTTTCAACAAGGGGGTATAATGGCGTATGGCTGTTTGACAGCACAGGAAAAGGCACGATGATTCTTGATAAAGCAGACAGAGTTATTTCAGCGGGCGATGGCATAATTACACAAGTTGGCGAAAAGTGGACCGTTCTGAGCTGGGACGATTATAAGGACATGGGCTTTGATTTGTCG
This sequence comes from uncultured Oscillospiraceae bacterium, assembly GCA_934462925.1. Lineage (GTDB taxonomy): Bacteria > Bacillota > Clostridia > Oscillospirales > Ruminococcaceae > CAG-115. The sequence goes on from CAKSIT010000004.1 coordinate 196,033, forward strand.
GGATATGACGTTACGGAATTACTTGGCGTCACGAAAGATGTGATTGCATTTTCCGCAAATAATCCCGACGGCGATATATACATAATTCTCATGAACAAGGACGGAAGCCTTGTTACCGAGCCTTTCCGCGGCACTAGCGGAAGTATTCTGGGCTTCTGCGGAGATTATTTTGTGTTGAACGTCAAAGCGGGCAACACCGTTATAAACTGCAAAAACGGCGAGAAAAAGACCCCTGAAAATACGATAACAGCCATTGACGGCAAATTGGGCGTTATGGTCGTGCGCGCTGACGGCTGCAGGTATCTTGCTTACCCCAACGACCCCGACACACTCTTAAACCCCTTTGAACTCGCAGCACAGTAAGCGCAGCATAAAGCAAAAGCGTGGGCAGAAATGCTCACGCTTTTTTGCGGGGAACGCGGGGGCGCAGGCGTAAGGACGCTCGGACAGGCAGAACGCTCCAAGCAAATAAAACGCCTTGTATTTCAACAGAATAAGTGCTATAATTTATACAATCGAAACGGAGGGATTGCAATGATTGAGGCGGCGCTTGCTGCGCTTGAAAACGACGAACAAAGGAACGAGCTTGCCGCGTTCTACGAACAATACAAAAATCGCTTTTTCAGCATAGCATACTCAAAGTTGCACAATTCCGAGGAAGCCGAGGACGTCCTGCAGGAAGCGTTCCTGCGGGTAGTGGATAATCCGCGCAGATTCTTTGAAATGTCAGAACAGGAACGCGCGCGCTTTGTTGACGGCATTGTAAGGCATATTTCGGTAGATAAATTCAGAAAAAGCCAAAAAAGCAGCGCCGTTTCGGTCGAGGATATCGGCGGCGATATAACGGACGGCGCGATTTCTCCCGAAGAAAAATATATTACCGACGTTTCCGCGGACGAGCTTGTACGGTTTGCGCTTACTCTCCCCGAAACCTTTTCACGCCTATGAAAATAAAGTACACCTTTAAAACCGCCAGAATACAGGAAATCAATTACAAATCCAACATTTTTACCGATGGTTTTTTGTAAATGTTCCGTAACATCGGCTACGGTTAGCGTATGTAGCGGACATTCATTTTTAAACCTCGGCTGTTCTGACGCATAAGACAAAAAGTCCTGTCTTGTCACAAAATCACCTCATTATGTAATTCCAAAAACATTCCGGCAATTTTCGCGCGGAAAATTTACCATACCTTTTCTTCCAGTATTAAAGAATGCCTCAAAAACACAGTCCTTAAATTTGTACCCACGATTGAGCTATACCAAAGTCGTTAGGAGAAATTACAGATAACGTGGGTGTATTATATCATCAACTTGAATCAAATCCATTCGTGAACACCTAAGGCAACACCGCATAATCGCCCCCAAAAACGGGGCACAGTTTCAAACATTCGGTAAACGCCAGTGTATCTCTTA
>CAKSIT010000005.1 GCA_934462925.1 uncultured Oscillospiraceae bacterium
CAAATTTTCCCTTGCTTCGGAGATGAGCGTAAATCTTATGAAAGGATATGATATGGGGCTTAACTATATCATACAAGAACATTATGAGCGAAAGAATACCCGCGCGGCAGGATATCGCCGCAGAATACAAGTGGAAAATTGAGGATATATACGCTTCAGACGAGTCGTGGGAAAGCGACCTTAAAAAGCTTCGCGGCAGCGCGGAGAAGATAGCCGCATATAAGGGACGGCTTTCGCAGGCAGAGCCGCTGTGCGAGTTTCTGCGCTACGACGACGAGCTTTCCGTGCTGCTTGACAGCCTTGGCAACTACGCCCAGCGCAAAAACGACGAGGACACGCGTGTTGCGCTCTACCAGGACATGGTGAGCCGCTTTGAAACGGCGTGCGTTGAGATAAGCGGCGCTTCCGCGTTTGTCGTACCCGAGATAATAGCGATACCCGACGAGGATTACGAGCGCCTTTTCGCGCAGTGCGAGGGACTAAAGCTTTACAGGCGCAACCTTGACAGGATACGCAGCCGCCGCGCTCACACGCTTTCCGAGGCGGAGGAGCGGCTCATGGCGCTTTCGGGCGAGGTTATGGGAACGCCCGACGCGGTGTTCTCCATGCTCAACGACGCGGACCTTAAGTTCCCCGACGCCGCAGACAGCGAGGGCAAGCTTCATCAGGTAACGCACGAAAGCTATATTCCGCTTGTGCAGTCCGAGGACAGAACGCTGCGCAAAAACGCGTTCGAGGCGCTCTACCACGTTTACGAGGGCTACAAAAACACCTTTGCCGCCGTGCTTGCAGGGCAGGTGAAAACGCTTGTTTTCCGCGCGCGCGCTAGGCGCTACGAAAACACGCTCCATGCGGCGCTTGACGGAAACGAAGTTCCCGTGTCCGTTTACAGCCAGCTTATCGAGGCCGTTCACGAGAAGCTGCCGTATATGCACCGCTATGTAAGGCTTCGCAAAAAGCTTCTCGGCGTTGAGGAGCTTCACGCCTACGACCTTTACACGCCTATAGTAGCTGGCGTTGACGATAAGATTTCGTTTGAGCAGGCGAAGCAGGAGGTTTACGATTCGCTTGCGCCCATGGGCGAGGACTACCGCGCGATATTCCGCGAGGGCGTGGAGAACGGCTGGATAGACGTTTACGAAAACGAGGGCAAGCGCAGCGGCGCGTACTCTGCGGGCGCAAGAGTCCACCCGTTTGTGCTGCTTAACCACAAGGACACGCTCAACAGCGAGTTCACGCTGGCGCACGAAATGGGTCATGCGATACACTCCTACCACTCCAACAAAACGCAGCCCGTGTGCTATGCGGATTATGTGATATTCGTAGCGGAGGTGGCTTCCACCTGCAATGAGAGCCTGCTTATGCAGCACCTGCTTAAAACCACCACGGACAAGAAGCGCCGCGCGTATCTCATCAACTACTTTTTGGAACAGTTCAGGACTACGCTTTACCGCCAGACCATGTTCGCGGAGTTTGAGCTGATGATAAACGAGCGCGCCGAGCGCGGCGAGAGCCTTACCGCGGAAGCGCTCTGCGAGATGTACAGAAAGCTTAACCTTACGTATTACGGCGACGACATTATAATAGACAGCGAGCTTGACATGGAGTGGGCGCGTATTCCGCACTTCTACTATAATTATTATGTTTACCAGTACGCAACGGGCTTCTCTGCGGCGATAGCTCTTTCGCAGAGAATACTGAACGGCGGCGAGGCTGCGGTGCGCGACTATGTTTCGTTCCTGAGCGGCGGCTGCTCCAAAGACCCGATAGCGCTGCTTAAGGGCGCGGGCGTTGACATGACCGACAAGAAGCCCGTAAGCGACGCGCTGGAGCTTTTCAACACGCTTCTTGACGAGATGGAAGCGCTTATGGAGGACTGATGGGCGCAGTATTAACGAGCGACGAGAGGGCGCTTTTTGAAAGGTGGAGCGTTTTCGCACGGGAACTTTCGGGCGACCACGCGCTGCTTGACAGGCAGACGCGCTGCGCGGCGGTTTTCGGCAGGGAGCTGCTTAAGGTTGGCGACAGCCTTGCGGAACACGCCGCAGACCCGCTCATTTACCCGCTGAAAGACGCGTGCAACGTGAGGGTGATGTTCCGAGGGGAGTGCTGGTGCGCCCACGTGCAGCCTATACGCAACGAGGCGGGCGACGCAGCGCTTTATCTGTGCAGCTTTACAGACACGCAGCAGGCGCTTGACGCCGCGGCGAAAACAGACGCGCTTATGAAGCTAATGCCGCTTTACAGCGCGATAGAGCAGAATTTCGCGGGGCTTTGGAACAGCGCGCGTGAGATTGAAAAGCGCTTTGAGCGCGAAAACGACTTTTCCGCGCTGGAGGAGGTATTTTCGCTTAAGGCTGCGCTTTCGCATATCGGCAGCGCCTCGGCGAACGTGTACGAGTACGGCGAAATGCTTAGCAAAGCGCCCTCCGTGCGGCGGCTTGACGCGGCGGAGTTCTGCGCAATGCTTGTGGAGCGCTGCAACGCCGCGCTTGCAAAGTGCGGCAGGCGCATAGAGTTCGTAGCTGCGCCCGTGACCGCGCCTATTTGCGTTGACGCGAGCCATGCAATGTACGCGCTTGTAAACGCTTTGCAGAACGCGCTGCTTTATTCGCCGCGCGAGAGCGTTCCCGTGCTTGCCGTTATATGCAGGCGCACGGGCGCGCGTGAATACGTTGATATCCGCATTTCAAACGAAACGGCGCTTTTCACCGAAAAGGACTTCCGCACGATAGAGAACGTCGAATTTTCGTATCAGCGAGCGGGGTTCGGGCTGGCGCTTATTGAGCGCTTTGCAAAGGAATGCGGCGGCAGGCTTGAACGAACCGAGGAGGACGGCAGGTATGTGCTGACGCTCACCTTTGCCGCGGTGCATGACGGCAGCAGGGATACCGTGCGGTTTGAAGCGTCGCAGGCGCATTACGACACGGGCGTTCCCGATATACTGGAGCTTAAGATGGGCGAGGTAGCCGCGGCTTTCGGGCAGGCGTGATTTTCGCAGGATTTCAGGCGGCTGTCACAGGGCTTTCAGATTTGCGCGGTACAATAGCATTGCAAGCATGAAAACCTCCACATCGGCGTTCTTTTCTCGGTATAGAAAAAGAGCGCCATTCTTTTAGGGCAATACCGCATAATTATTTTCGCGCGATTGCGCAGTCAGATTTTTCGTCAGATTGTACAATGAGGACGACGCAAGGCTGTATGCCTTGCTAGGACGAATTGTGCAATATGGCGGAAAAGATGCAAGCAAGCGTGCGGAAAAGGCGTTAGCCGCTAATTGTGCGGTGTTGCCTTAGATTCCTTTTTATTATGAAAAATAACATTTAAGGAGTGAAAGTATGTACAGAATACTTATTGCAGACGACGAGGAAAATATCCGCGAGGTAATAAAGGAGTACGCCGAGTTCGAGGGACACGAGGTAGACGAGGCGTGCGACGGAATGCAGGCGGTAGAGGCGGCAAAGGCAAAGGACTACGACATCATCATAATGGACGTTATGATGCCGCGCCTTGACGGCTACTCCGCCGTAAAGGAGATACGCAAGACAAAGCAGACCCCCGTGCTTATGCTTTCCGCTCGCGGCGAGGAGTACGACAAGCTTTTCGGGTTTGAAATGGGCGTGGACGACTACGTTGTAAAGCCGTTCTCCCCGAAAGAGGTAATGGCGCGCATTAACGCGATAGTCAAGCGAAACAGCGCCGCGAACGCTCCCGCGCCCGCAGCTGAAACCGAGAAGTTCGAGGGGCTGGAGATAAACTTCACCTCGCGCGACGTGTACATTGACGGAAAGAAAGCGAATCTCACCCCAAAGGAGTACGACCTGCTTTTCTTCCTTGTGCGCAACAAGAACATAGCGCTCACGCGAAACAAGCTTCTTGAGGACGTGTGGGGCTACGACTTTTACGGCGACGACCGCACGATAGACACGCACATAAAAATGCTGCGCAACAATCTCGGTCCGTATCGCAAGTTTATTGTAACGCTGCGCGGGTTAGGCTATAAATTCGAGGCGTAAAAATGAGCTTTTTCAAGAGCATTCGCTTTAAGGTGTGGATTCGCTTTGAGTTTATCGTGCTGTCCATGCTGCTGTTCACCTACATCTTTCTTATAATGATGTTCCCCGCGTTTTACGAGTGGATGAAAACCTACGAGATAACCGAAGCCGTTGTGACTATCCGCTCCAACTGGACTAACAGCTCGCTTACGCAGGTGATAGACAGGCTTGCGATAGAAAACAAGATGTACATTAAGGTGACCGCCGTAGACTACGAGTACGGCGGAATGTACAGCTATGAAAAAAGCGAGCTTGGCGGCAGCGCTTCTCTTGCAATAATCTCAAAGGAAAGCTATATGGACGAGGTGCGCAGCTCCGACACGGGCGTTGTGTACAAGCGCTTTCGCGACGAGCATGAGGACAACAAGGTGCTTATGCTGGCGACCTATGTCGGCGCGGACAAATCACGCCCTAACGGCTACATTTTTATTTGTAACTATGTTCAGCCTGTTGGCACGACTATGAGCATATTCACGCGGCAGTTTTTGTTTGTTGCGATAATACTTATGGTGCTTACGCTATTTATTTCCGTGGTGTTCGCTTCAAACATCTCAAGCCCCATCATTCGCATAAACGAGTCTGCAAAGCAGCTGCCGCAGGGCAAGTTTGAGGTAAAAATAGACAACGGCGACTACGCCGAAATAAAGCAGCTTGCAGAAACGCTCGAGTCCGCTTCAAAGGAGATTGCAAAGTCTGACGACCTGCGCCGCGAGCTTATGGCGAACATCTCGCACGACCTGCGCACGCCGCTTACCATGATAAAGGCGTACGCGGAGATGATACGCGACCTGTCGGGCGACAACCCGCCGAAGCGCGAGCGGCACTTGCAGGTAATAATCGAGGAAACGGACAGGCTGACGTCGCTTGTAAACGACATTCTCGACCTGTCGAAGCTTCAGGCGGGCGTTACGGAAATGCACCTTGAAACGTTCGACCTGTCAGAGCGGCTTTCGGGCGTTATCTCGCGCTTTGACATAATGAAGGAGAAGGACGGTATTATAATCGACCTGCAGGCGGAGGACGGCATAACGATAACCGCCGACATAACAAAGCTTGAGCAGGTGGTGTATAACCTTATAAACAACGCCGTAACGTACACGGGCGACGACAACACCGTGCTGGTGCGGCTGTTCCGCAAGGGGGACGGCAATGTGCGCTTTGAGGTCACCGACCACGGCGACGGCATTTCCGCGGAGTACCTGCCGTACATATGGGACAGGTACTACAAGGTAAGCGAGCGCAACAAGACCCACAAGCGCGCTAAAATGGGCAGCGGCATAGGTCTGTCCATCGTAAAGAACGTGCTGGAGCAGCACGGTTTCAAATACGGCGCGGACAGCGAGGTAGGCAGGGGCAGCACGTTCTGGTTTGAAGCGCCCGAGTACGACCCCGAGGCGCAGGTCGCGCAGACAAAGACGCGCGCAAGGCGCTCTGAAAAGAAATAACGAATGGGCTGTCAATTCCGACAGCCCACAGACCGTCGAAAAACCCCCATACGGGGGTTTTCCGCCGAAACATCCGCACAAGTGTGCGGATAGAAGAGTTTTTTGCCTCGGGAAGCCCGAGGCAAAAAAGGTTATTTCAAAGCCCGCTACGCGGGCAAAATGGATTTTTTCAACAGGCTGTGGGCTGTCAATTCCGACAGCCCATTCTCATTTTATTATGTTATGCTTTTTCAGACGTATCTCAGTACCTCGGTCTTTTTGCCGTCCTCAATGTAAATACGCGGTACGCGCGTGCCGATAGCGCACAGAAGCTCGTAGTTTATCGTGCCGACAATGCCCGCCGCGCGTTCGAGCGAGCAGGGGTCGTCCACAGAGTCTGAGTAAATCGTTACAACGTCGCCGACCTTTACGCCGGGAATATCCGTCACGTCAACAAGGGTCTGGTCCATGCAGATTCGCCCGCATACGGGCGCGTAAGAGCCGTTTATGCCAACGCTCCACCTGCCCGAAAGCCTGCGGTTGAAGCCGTCCGCATAGCCGCAGGAGATAAGCGCGAGCCTTGTGGGGCGCTCGGCGGTGTAGGTGCGGCCGTAGCTTACGGTAGTCCCAGCTTCAATGTCCTTAAGCTGGCTTACAACGGACTTTAGGCTGAAAATCGGCTTTATCCCCTCGGGGAACGGCAGGGCAGGGTCGGGCTTGTGGCCGTACATGATTATTCCCGCGCGGACAAGGTCGCCCGTAAATTCGCCGTGGTAGATAATGCCGCCGCTGTTTTGCGAGTGCATTTTAAGCCCGCGCGCGCGGCATATGTCAGAAAAGCGCTTTTGCTGCAGCTCGGTAAATGCCACGTCCTCGGGCGCAAGACTGTCCGCTACCGCAAAGTGGGTGTAGCCCGCGCGGCAGTCAAGCCCTTTCTGCGCGAGGATATAGTCCGCCTCCTGCGCGGTGGTTATGCCAACGCGGCTCATGCCCGAGTCGAATTTGATGTGTACGGGTATCCTAACGCCGCGCTTAAGCGCCTCCTCGGAAAGCTCGTGCGCGTACTCGGTCGTTCCCACGGTGAATATGTAGCCCTTGTCAAGATTGTCGAAAATAAGCGGAATGTCGCAGTAGCCGAAAATGAGAATCTCGCCCTTTATGCCGCCGTCCGTCAGTCCCTGCGCCTCCCACAGGTTGGACACCGCAAAGTGGTCTATGCCGCATTTGCTTAAGGTCTGCGCGCAGTGTACGTCGCCGTGGCCGTAGGCGTTCGCCTTTACAACGGCTATTATCTGCTTGTTCGGCGCGAGCGACTGAATCACCCGTATATTTTCCTTAAGGACGTCGAGATTTATCTCCGCCCATGTTCTCCAGTAAAAGTTGTTCATCGTCTTGCTCCTGTTCGGGCAGAAAAATAAGTGGTAATTCTCGCTCTGCCCTTGAAATTTTCAGAGATATGTGTTATACTATATGCTATACGGTATGCTGTTATTTCGCATACGCGGCACACTACTTATTATAATACGCTTTTGTATAAATTTCAAGAGAATTTCAAGAGAAAAAACTGCTTTGCGCAATTTTTTTACCGAAAGGATAGCCTATGTCAGTTCGCAGAAAAAGCAATTGGTATATATATTTCATAGCGTTTGGGATAACGATGGCGTTCGTTATTATGGCGATAATCACCTTTAAGGACTACCTGTTTTCCGAGCCTGCCGAGCCTGTCGGCATAACGCAGGCGGGGACGCTCGCAGAGGACTTCACGCCGACAGCGGAGTACAGCTTTAATATCATGACAATGCTGTCCGAGCGCGAGCAGGATTCGCCGTCGCTTTTTGTGCTTGCCGCTTACGACGCGGTGGACAGCAGGGTAACGTTCATTCCCATACCCGAGGGGATTTCGCTTTCCTCGCAGGACAGGAATCTTTCAAACGTATACGCCGCGCAGGGCGGAGAGGGCGTTATGGACGTGTTCAGGGACGTTACGGGCGTTTCTTGCGACGGGTATATAAAGCTTGACAGGTCCGCGTTCTGCAACCTTATCACGGCGTTCGGCAACATTGAGTACGACGTGCCGAAAACGATAATGGTAACGGACGACAAGGAGATAGACACCTTTAACGCGGGTATGCAGCTTCTTTCCGCGGAGCGCACCTACAGGTACATTATGTTAGCGGAGTTTGACGAGGGCGACAGCTACCGCTTTAACGCGGTGGGTTCGATACTGAGCGAGCTTATCAACCAGAACCTTTCCTATACCGACAGCTCGCTGCTCGATACCTGCACGCAGATACTGCTCACGCAGGGCGAAACCGACGTTACCGCGGAGGAATACGCAGCGAAAAAGGCGGCGCTGCTGAACACTATAACCTACGGCAGCTCCCCCGCAGAATATTACGTTCCCTACGGCGCTTACGGCGACAACGGCTCGTTTGAGATTTCCGCAAACTCCGTTACGACTATAAAGCAGAAGACGGGACAGGACGATTAAAGAGGCGGACATGGACGAAAGAATAGCAAAAACAATGGCGGCGCTTGAAAAGAACCGCATGAAGCCCTATTACGCCGAAAGCTGCGCGCAAATGCGCGATATAGTGCGCTCGCTCGTTAAAAACGACGCGCTTATTACGGCGGGCGGCTCTATGACGCTTAAGGACAGCGGCGTTACCGAAATGCTCATAAGCGAGTATGGCGGCGCGTATATCGACCGCTCCGCAGGTGAAACGCGCGAGCAGGTTGAGGAGATATTCAGAAAAGCGTTTGCGTCGGACACGTTCCTTACAAGCACAAACGCGCTTACCGAGGACGGCGAGCTTTACAACGTGGACGGAAACGGCAACCGCGCTGCGGCTATGATATACGGCCCGAAGCAGGTGATAGTCGTTGCGGGAAAAAACAAGATTGTGCGCGATATGGAGCAGGCGGTCTGTCGTGTGGAAACGGTAGCCGCGCCTAAAAACGCGGCAAGGCTCGGGTGCGAAACGCCCTGTGCGAAAACGGGCGCGTGCGCCCATTGCCGCAGCGAGGCGCGCATTTGCTGCTCGTACGTAAGGCTAGGGCAGCAGCGGGTAAAGGACAGGATAAAGGTAATCATCGTTGACGAGGAGCTGGGCTATTGAGCGGCTTTTCGCGGTGAACCACAAAAAAGGAGAATTGACATGAGTGTGCTTAAACTGAAAGCCCCCTGCAAGGACTACATATGGGGCGGAAACAGACTGCGCGAGGAGTACGGCAAGGTACTCGATTCCGACAGAATAGCGGAGAGCTGGGAGCTGTCCTGCCATAAGGACGGGCAGAGCGTTATCGACGGCGGCGAGTTCGGCGGCAAGACCCTTTCGGAGTACATAGAGGCAAAGGGAAAGAGCGTTCTCGGCACTAACTGCGCGCGCTTTGAGTACTTCCCCGTGCTTATAAAGCTTATAGACGCAAAGGACAACCTGTCCGTGCAGGTCCACCCGTCGAACGAGTACGCGCTGCGCGTTGAGGGCGAATACGGCAAGACCGAGATGTGGTACATTGTTGACTGCGACGAGGGCGCGGAGCTTCTCTACGGCTTTAAGCACGAGATAAGCAAGGAGGAGTTTGCGCAGCGTATCGCGGACAACACGCTGCTGGAGGTAACAAACAACGTACCTGTGCATAAGGGCGACGTGTTTTTTATTGAGAGCGGCACGCTCCACGCGATAGGCAAGGGCATTCTTATTGCGGAGATACAGCAGAACTCCAACACCACCTACCGCATATACGATTACGGCAGGGTAGGCAAGGACGGCAAGCCGCGCGAGCTTCACGTTGAAAAGGCGAAAGAGGTTACAAAGCTAGAGCCGCCGAAGTACCCGACCACCGCGCAGGGCGCGCCGCAGAAAATAGCGGGCGGCGAGCTTACGCTGCTGCGCTCGTGCGAGTACTTTAACGTAAACAGGCTTGCGCTTGACGGCAAGGCTGAGCTTTGCGCGGACGAAAAGAGCTTCAAGTCGCTGCTGGTGCTTGACGGCGCAGCGGAGCTTACGAGCGCGTACGGCGCGACTTCCCTTAAAAAGGGCGACAGCGTGTTTGTTGACGCAGGCACGGGCAGCTTTACCGTAAGCGGCAGGGCAGACATAATTATAACCGACATCGTGTGAGAGCGTGTACGCGTATTCCGTGAAAGGGAGGCAGAAATGGCGTATTACATAGGCATAGACATCGGCGGAACAAACATCGCCTGCGGCATTGCAGACGACGAATGCAGGATAATCGCGCGCTCAAAGGTCAAGACCCATGCGCCGCGCCCCTATGAGGAGATACTTGAGGACATCAAGCAGTCAGTAAGGCTTGCGTGCGGGGAGGCGGGCATATCCCCCTCCGAAGCGTACAGCATAGGCATAGGCTGCCCCGGGATATGCAACCAGGAAAGCGGGTGCGTTGAGTACTCCAATAATCTGGGTTTCGTCAACGTGCCGCTGCGCCATGATATCGAAAAGGAGTTCGGGCTGCCCGTATTCCTTGACAACGACGCCAACGCCGCAGCCTTCGGCGAATACTGCGCGGGCGCGGCACATGGCGCTGTAAACGCCGTTGTGATAACGCTCGGCACGGGCGTAGGGTCGGGAATTATCGTTGACGGAAAGATATACAGCGGCTCAAACTTCGCGGGCGGCGAGATAGGGCATACGGTAATCGTCGCGGACGGTCTGCCATGCACCTGCGGCAGGCGCGGGTGCTTTGAGGCGTACTCCTCCGCAACGGGTCTTGTAAAAATGACCGCAGAGGCTGCAGAGCTGAACCCCTCGTCGCTTGTCGCGCAGATAATACGCGTTGACGGCAGGGTGAGCGCACGCACCGCGTACATCGCCATGAAGCAGGGCGACGCCACGGGGCAGGCCGTCACGGAGCGTTACGTAAAGTACCTTGCGTGCGGCATTGCTAACACAATAAACATATTCCAGCCCGACATACTTTGCATAGGCGGCGGCGTGTGCAACGAGGGCGACGTTCTGCTTGAACCGCTAAAAAAGGCGGTTGCGGAGCAGATATACTCCAAAAACAGCGCTAAGAACACCGAAATAGTCATCTGCTCGCTTGGCAACGACGCGGGCATGATAGGCGCGGCAATGCTCTACAGAAGCGCTCAGAAATAAGCCGAAAGGCAGAGAAAGGAACAGAAAAATGAGAAGTGACCTTATCAAGGCGGGCGTTGAGAAAACGCCTCACAGAGCGGTACTCAAGTCGCTGGGAGTTATCGACAGCGAGATGAACAAGCCCTTTATAGCGGTAGTGTGCGCGGCGTCGGACTATGTACCCGGACACCAGCACCTGCACGAGATTTCCCGCTATGTAAAGGACGGCATAAGAAACGCGGGCGGCGTGCCGTTCGAGTTCTTCACTATCGGCGTTTGCGACGGCCTTGCAATGAACCACAAGGGTATGAGATACTCGCTCGCTTCCCGCGAGCTTATTGCGGACAGCATTGAAGTTATGCTTACCGCGCACCCGCTCGACGGCGTGGTGTTTATCCCCAACTGCGATAAAATCGTACCGGGCATGGTAATGGCTGCGGCAAGAATGAACCTGCCGTCCATTTTCGTAAGCGGCGGACCTATGAACCCCGGCTGCGTTCAGGGCAAGCGCGTGGGTTATTCTGAGATTTACGAGGCGATAGGGCAGTACACCAACGGCGAGATAGGCGACGACGTTATAAAGGACTACGAGAACAACGCCTGCCCCACCTGCGGCTCATGTTCGGGAATGTACACCGCAAACTCCATGAACTGCCTTACCGAGGCTATAGGGCTTGCGCTCCCCACGGCGGGTACAGAGCCTGCGGTTAACTCCGCGCGCCGCCGCCTTGCAAAGGAAACGGGCGAGAGGATTGTCGAGCTTGTAAAGGAGGACATTCGCCCCTCGCAGATACTTACAAAGCGCAACATGGAGAACGCGCTTGCAACGGATATGGCTATAGGCGCTTCTTCCAACACGGTGCTTCACCTGCTTGCGATTGCGCATGAGGCTAAGGCGGACATCACGCTTGACGACATAGACGCCATGAGCAGAAAGACACCGCAGCTTGCGAAGCTCAACCCCGCTTCAAGCATATTCATCACCGACCTTAACGCAGTCGGCGGTATCCAGACGGTTATACGCGAGCTGTCAAAGGGCGGACATATCAACACCGACGTTCTCACCGTATCCGGTACGCAGGCGGAGCGCATTGCGGCAGCCCGCGACGCAGACGGCGAAATAGTTCATAAGCTTGAAGCGCCCGTAAGAAAGGACGGCGGCATTGCGATACTCAGCGGCAACCTTGCCGTAAACGGCTCTGTAGTTAAGCAGGGCGCTGTAAAGCCCGAGATGATGGACTTTACGGGTACTGCGCGCGTATTCGACGGAGAGCAGGACGCGTGCGACGCTATACTCGGCGGCAGCATAAAGGCGGGCGACGTTGTAGTTATCCGCTATGAAGGTCCTAAGGGCGGTCCCGGTATGCCCGAAATGCTCGCGCCTACAGCGGCAATCGTTGGCAAGGGTCTTGACGGAAGCGTAGCGCTCATAACGGACGGGCGCTTCAGCGGCGCTTCGAGAGGCGCGGCTGTAGGTCACGTTTCCCCCGAGGCTGCGGAGGGCGGTCTTATAGCCTTTGTTGAGGACGGCGACAAGATACACATAGATATCCCGAACAGAAGTATTGAGCTTCTTGTTCCCGAGGACGTTATCGCGCAGCGCCGCACAAAGGGAATCAAAGCGCCCAGAGAGTTCGGCGGCTATCTTAAGCGCTATGCTAAGATGGTAACGTCTGCAAATACAGGCGCGGTTTTTGAGGACTAAAAGGCGTTACAATTAGAATGAATCCCCGTCGTTTTCGGCGGGGATTTGAGACCGTCGAAAAACCCCCATACGGGGGTTTTCCGACAGGACATCCGCACTACGCGCACGGTTTGACGGCTTGCCGCCAAACCGCACACTTGTGCGGATAGAAGTGTTTTTTGCCTCGGGAAACCCGAGGCAAAAAAGTTATTTCAAAGCCCGCATACGCGGGCAAAATGGACTTTTTCAACAAGCTGGAATCCCCGTCGTTTTCGGCGGGGATTTTTTCAGTTGTGAATTCTCGGGACAGGCGGGCATTTTTTCGCACCATTTGCAATAGAATAAAGCATGATAGAACTTACTTTCGGAAGGACGGCGCTGCGGCTGGACTTCTCTTTCTTTGCGGCTGCGGCGTTCTTTCTTATGCTTGGCAGGGCGCGGCTGTGCGCGCTTGCGTTCGCGTTCTGCGCCGTGCATGAGCTGTCGCACCTTACGGTAATGGCGCTTTGCGGCGTGCAGGTGCAGTCCGTGACGTTCTGCGGGGCGGGTATAGGCATAACCGCGCGCGATATGGAGCGCGAGCGGACATATGTGCAGGCGGCGGTGCTTGCCGCGGGCAGCAGCGCGAATATTCTGCTTGCGGCGGCGCTTTTTGCGCTTGAATGCCGCGAGCCTGCCGCGCTTTGCCTTATTACGGGCGCGATAAATCTTCTGCCTGCGGGCGGGCTTGACGGCGCAAGGCTGCTGCGGCTTGCCGTAATGAAAGCAGCGCTGCCCGAGCGGGTTGACGGAATATGCCGTGCCGTGGGCGCGGCGACCGTTGCGGCGTGCGCTTTGCTGCTTTTCGCGTTTTACAACGAGCTTGGGCTGTGGGCTGTACTGGCGGCGGCTTATTTTCTGCTTATAAACGTGATAAAGCCGTGAGCAGGGAAAATATACAAAAATGATATAGGCAAACTGTAACAAGTTACAAAGATTTGTTTGGCGCTTGACAACGTGTTGGACATGATGTATAATAAATTTGACCGTATGGGCTACTATATTGGTTAATAATTATATGGAGGTCATTTCATGAGATATGAAATCAAGGGCGAGCCGCTGCCCGTAGTAATCTGCTACCTTAACGGCGGAGAAAAGGTAATGTGCGAGAAGGGCGCAATGTCTTGGATGACGCCTAACATGAAGATGGAAACAGGCACTGGCGGTATCGGTAAGGCATTCAGCAAGATGTTCTCGGGCGAGTCCATTTTCCACAATACATACGAGGCGCAGGGCGGCGACGGAATGATTGCGTTCGCTTCCAGCTTCCCCGGTTCTATTCTCGCTTTTGATATCAGCCAGGGTGAGATGATTGTACAGAAGGGCGGCTACCTTGCTTCCGAGCCGGGCGTTGAGTTCTCTATCGCGTTCCAGAAGAAGCTTGGCGCAGGCTTCTTCGGCGGCGAGGGCTTCATCATGCAGCGCCTTTCGGGCAAGGGCATGGCTTTCGTTGAAATCGACGGCTACGTTGTAGAGTACAACCTTGAAGCAGGTCAGCAGATGGTTATTGATACAGGCTACCTTGCAGCAATGTCGGGTACTTGCACAATGGATATTCAGACCGTTAAGGGCATAGGCAACGCGCTCTTTGGCGGCGAGGGTCTGTTCAACACGGTTGTTACCGGCCCCGGCAAGATTTACCTCCAGACAATGCCTATAAGCAATGTTGCAGGCGCTATTTCGCCGTTCATTGCTTCCGGCAATTGATTTTTTATAAAGTGTTCGTCCCCGCAGTCTTATGGCTGCGGGGATATTTCTTTTTAGGAATATGTGATATCCTTAAAAAATAATTACAATTTTGTAACAGATATTGACAACGTGCAATACAGATGGTACAATAGATTTGTAACTATATACGCTGCGCTTTGGGTCGGAAGCATTTTCAAAAAATATTTACGAAAGTGTGCAACTTTTCAGGGCGGTAGACGGTTATATATTATAGAGAATGACGGCGGGAACAACTCGCCGCACAGACAGGAGGGGAAATTTTTGGCAGACAACCCTGAGAAAAAAAGGGTCATGATAAAGGTGCGCAACCTGCGTAAGGAATACCGCCTTGACGACGACACCGTTGTTGCGCTCAAGAGGATAAACCTTGACATAATGCAGGGCGAGATTTGCTGCATATTCGGCACGTCTGGTTCGGGTAAGTCCACGCTGCTGAACCAACTTGCGGGGCTTGAAAAGCCCACGTTTGGCGACGTTTGGATACGCGGCAGGGCGATAACGCGAATGAACGAGAACGAGCTTGCGGCGTTCCGCCAGAAGCACATCGGCTTCGTGTTCCAGTCCTACAACCTGCTGCCTTTTATGACGGCGACGGAGAACGTTGCAATGCCGCTGATGTTCAGGGGCGAAAGCAAACGCCAGCGAACGCGCAAGGCAGTCGCAATACTTAAAAAGGTGGGGCTTGCAAACAGGCTTAAGCATTATCCGAGGCAGATGTCGGGCGGTCAGCAGCAGCGCGTGGGTATCGCGCGCGCGTTTGTGGCAATGCCCGACGTGGTGTTCGCCGACGAGCCGACGGGCAACCTCGACTCCAAGACGACGATTGAGGTTATGGACATGATAAAGTCGTTTGCGCGGCGGTTCAACCTTACGATAGTGCTTGTAACGCACGACCCCGAGCTTGCACAGTACGCCGACAGAATAGTGACTCTGGTTGATGGCAAAATAGTAAAAGACACAAAAGGAGAACAAGATGAACAAGCTGTATAAGGCTGCCGCAGCGCTGCTGCTGAGCGCCGCCCTCACAGTACCGCAGGGGATTGCAATAAGCGCTTTTGCGGAAACAACACAGACCACAGAAACGGGCAACACACAAACTCAGTCAAAGCCCGTGGTAATAAATTACTACCTGACCGACAGCAAGGGCAAGGATATTTCTTCTGTAAGAAAGAACGTTGAGTTCAATATGCGAATCGTTATCCGCGACCTTGCGATAAAGACCAAGGATATAAACGGCTCGGGCGATATCGACTTTATAAAGACGCTCGACACGTTTAAGGGCGAGGTTTCCAAGGTGGAGATAACCTCTGCGGCGGATACGCTTCTTACATACACCGTAGAGCTTACAGGCTGCAAGTGGACGGGCGACAGCAACTCGTTCGGGTTTATGACGGGCTACCTGTCAAAAGGCAGCGATTACAGCGACCTTTCCGTTACCGTGCGCGAGTGTACCGAAAACTCAAATTCCAAGCCTATTGACGACGACACCGTTGCCGAACCCGCGTTTATAGTAAAGCCCAAGACCGACGACCTTGTTATCAAGGCGGGCGACTCGGGTACGTTTGAGCTGACGATAAAGAACCTCGGCTCTACGACGGCGGAGAGAACGCTTGTTCAAATCGTTCCTCCCGAGGATATCATGGTGACCGAAAGCACCGCTTCGCAGGAATTGAAATACATAACCTCGGGCGAAACCAAAACGATAGAGGTAGGCTATAAGGCGCTTGATAAGATAAACGCTTCCAAGCAGAACTTTACGGTAAACCTTATATACTACTACGAAAGCGGCATGAACGAAATCAAGGGCAGCTCCACGGCTTCGTTCAGCGTGGCTTCCGAAATCTCAACGGTGGAGAAGGTTTACCCCGTTGTAATGTCCGAGTTCAGCCTATCCGAAAAGGAGCTTACTCCCGACACCGATTACGAGGGATACATTACCCTTAAGAATATCGGCACGGCCGACATGAAAGGCATTTTCGTAAACCTTACGGACGGCGAGAGCTTTATTCTGACGGGCGGTACGAGCTTCTGCTATATCTCCGAGCTTGCGCAGGGTAAGAGCGTAAAAGTCCCCGTAAAGCTTAAGACGCTTTCCGAGATAAGCTCGATAAAGCTTTCCCTTGGCATGAGCATTAAGTACACCTATATTATGGGCAGCGACGAGCTTGAGGGCAGCAACGAAAACACCTTTACAATGTTCGCGCCGATAAGTCAGGGTACTGCGCCACGTCCCGTTCTTACGCTCGGCACGCTTGACGAGCCGATTTCGGGCGGCCACAAGTACCGCTTCAACATTACCGTTGAGAACAAGGGCGACCTTCCAATGGAAAACATAAACATCGGTATTAAGGGCAGCGAGGGCATTATCGTTGCAGAGGGCAGCGATACGGCTTACATTGAAAAGCTTTCAGCGGGCAGAAAGAAAATCGTTCCCGTCGTATTCCGCACACAGGCGGAGCTTTCCTCGGCTATACAGTATTTCAGCGTAAATCTCGACTACTCGTTCACCGCTTCGGGTAAGAAGCAGACCGTGCAGGACGAGCGCACGCTCTCCCTTGACGCTAAGATATCCTCTGCGCCGTCGCTCAGAATAACGGGGCAGCACCTTGACGAGGCTATCAAGGCTGACGCCGAGTACGATTACACCGTAACCATACATAATTACGGCGACATTTCCGTAAGAGAGCTGAACATTGACTTCACCTCGAGCGATTCCATCTATTTCCTTAACGGCACGGAGTTCGCGCAGGTAGAGCGCATTCGCCCCGGCGAGAGCGCGGACGTTACCGTAAGATTCAAGACCACCGAGAACATTTCTTCGCTAAAGCAGAGCATTTCTGCGGCGATAAAGTTTGTTTACGGCACTACCGCAGCCGCTCAGAAGGGCGAGGCGGAGTCGTCTGTAACGCTTATTGCGGCGGGCGCTGACAGCTCCGCTGCGGACGCTGCGCCCAACGTAATTATTGGCAGCTACGATATCGGCGCTGACCAGATACCCGCAGGCGAGGTGTTCGACCTTTCGTTCGACCTGTACAACACAAGCGCCGAAAAGAAAGTCGAGAACCTTGTTATCACAGTTGACGCTTCGGGTTCGCTCAGCATTTACGGCGGCGGCAACACCTACTTCTATGACCAGCTCGGCGCGGCGGCTTCCCTCAGCGAAGCTGTAAAGCTGCGCGCGCTGCCCACGGCTGAAACAGGCACAAGCTCCGTTACCATAAGCTTTAAGTACGACTATATGGACGGCACACAGCGCAACACGCAGACCACAAGTCAGACGATATACATTCCCGTATATCAGCCCGACAAGATGTCCTTTGACGTAAACGTGCCGACGTACTCCGTATACGCGGGCAACGAGGTATACATCACCACAAGCTACCTTAACAAGGGCAGAAGCGACATAGCTAACGTAAAGGCGGAGCTTGTCGGCGACGTAGGCGCGCTGTCCACCTCTAAGGTAATAGGCAACGTTGCGCCCGGCGGCAACGGCACGTTCGACTTTATCGTAACGCCCTATATGGCAGGCGAATGCTCGTTTACGATAAAGATAACCTACGAGGACGCAATGCTAAACGAAGTAGTAAAGGAGCTTCCCGTTTCCTTTATGGTTGACGAGATGTTCTATCCCGACCCCGGCTCATGGGATATGCCGATAACAAGCGACGCAGACGGCGAAACGGGCAGCTTCCCGTGGTGGATAGTATGGGTAGGTGCAGGCGTTATCGTAGTTGGCGGCGTAATTACCATAATCTGTGTTGTAAGACACAAGAAGAAAAAGGGCAAGAAGCTTACAGCGGACGACATAGACTGGGAAGACGACCTTGACGACGTTCTGACCGATAAGAACGACAAGAACGATACGACAAAGGTCTGACCCGAAGGGCATGGTATGAAACTTAACGACATAATAAAAATATGCCTGCAAAATCTGCTGCGGCGCAAAAGCCGCACGGTGCTTACCGTGCTTGGCGTTGTTGTGGGCTGCTGCGCTATCGTCACTATGCTTTCAATAGGCATAGGCGTGCAGAATTCGCAGCAGATTATGCTTGAGGGCATGGGCGACCTTACGCTTATTGAGGTCTACGGCAACGGCGAAAAGGCCAAGCTCAACGACGAGGCGATACGCAAGTTCCAGAACATTCCTAAGGTGGACGTTGCGCTTGGCAAAACAAGCCTTGACAATATCGGCTTCAACATTTATGCGGGCGACAACGACCGCTATCAGATGAATTGGGCGAGTATCGTCGGCATAAATCAGGACGCGCTCGATAAGTTCGGCTTCGAGCTTATCGAGGGTACGTTCCCGAAGGAGAAGTACCAGGTGCTTGCGGGTCAGTATGCGGCGTACAGCTTTCGTGACTCGCAGCGCCCCGACGGGCAGAACACGATAGACCTGTGGGAATACAGATACCAGTACAACCCCGATACGGGCAATTACGAGTACAACGAGAACCCCGACAATCTTCCCGACCCGTATGTAAAGCTCTGCGGCTCGAAGATAAAGATGGAATATTACAGCTACGAGGACTACGACAAAAAGTACACGCAGGAGTTCACCGTAACGGGCGTTGTAAAGCAGGATTACAATAAGGACTACGCCACAAGCGAGGGCTTTATATTCCTGACGACCGACCTGCAGGCGCTTTCCAAAACGATTTACCCGCAGAGCAACAAGGAGCAGACCTACAGCCAGATTTATGTAAAGGCAATGAACATCTCCGACGTTGCGGACATTGAGACCGAGATAAAAAAGCTTGGATACAGCACCTACTCCATGGAGAGCATACGCGAGCCGCTTGAAAAGGAAGCGCGCCAGCAGCAGATGATGCTTGGCGGACTTGGCGCTGTTTCGCTCTTTGTTGCGGCGCTTGGCATTACAAACACGATGATAATGTCGATTTCGGAACGCACGCGCGAAATAGGCGTGATGAAAGCGCTCGGCTGCTACCTTGGCAATATCCGCACGATGTTCCTTATGGAAGCGGGCTTTATCGGGCTTATCGGCGGTATCATCGGCGCGGGGATAAGCTTCCTCATTGCGCTTATAATCAACCTTGTTTCAAAGGGCGTGGAGATAGCGGGCGTAAAGGAGTTCTTTGCGCTGTTCACGCCCGAGAACATCTCAATGGCTATGGACCCTGCAAACAGCCCCGTGTCTATAGTGCCGCTATGGCTGGCGGGCTTTGCGATATTGTTCTCAATTGCGATAGGCTTAGGCTCGGGCTTCTATCCCGCGAACAAGGCGGTGCATATCTCTGCGCTTGAAGCTATCAAACGCGAGTGATTTTGGCTAATTGCTCCAAAAGTTTTTCGGCATAATGTCCATTGCTCGGCATTATGCCGAAATTGTATTATAGCTATGCAAATTAAGCATTTTACATAAGCGGCAAGTGGTGCTATAATATAAGTAGCTCAAAAAGAGCGGCAGCGATGCAGACGAAAGGTTCGTCCCCGCGAAAGGTTCTTCCCACGCAAGGGTTCGTCCCCGCACCTCTGTGTAGCTGCAACGTTCCTTATACATAACATTTTCGGACATATTCCGGGAGGAAAACAAAATGGCTAGATTTACATTACCGAGAGATTTGTATCACGGAAAAGGCTCGCTTGAAATGCTTAAGACCCTTAAGGGCAAAAAGGCGGTTATCGTTGTCGGCGGCGGCGCGATGAAAAGAAACGGTTTCCTGCAGAGAGCTGAGGATTACCTTAAGCAGGCAGGTATGGAAGTTTCCCTTATCGAGGGCGTTGAGCCCGACCCGTCCGTTACCACGGTTATGAACGGCGCTGCAAAGATGCTCGAGTTCCAGCCCGACTGGATAGTTGCAATGGGCGGCGGTTCTCCTATAGACGCTGCAAAGGCTATGTGGATTAAGTACGAGTACCCCGACTGCACGTTCGAGGATATGTGCAAAGTATTCGGTATCCCCGAGCTTCGTCACAAGGCTCATTTCTGCGCTATACCCTCTACTTCGGGTACGGCTACAGAGGTAACTGCATTCTCCATCATCACCGACTACGACAAGGGCATCAAGTACCCGATTGCGGACTTTGAGATTACCCCCGATGTTGCTATCGTTGACTCCGACCTTGCGGAAACAATGCCCCAGAAGCTCACTGCGCACACGGGTATGGACGCTATGACGCACGCTATCGAGGCGTATGTTTCCACCGCAAACTGCGATTACACCGACCCGCTCGCTATCCACGCGATTGAGATGATAATGAAGGACCTTATCCCGTCCTATGGCGGCGATATGGAAGCGCGTGCAAGAATGCACAACGCACAGTGTCTTGCAGGTATGGCGTTCTCCAACGCTCTGCTTGGTATAGTACACTCCATGGCGCATAAGACGGGCGCTGCGTTTGCCGATTACGGCGCGCATATCATTCACGGCGCTGCAAACGCTATGTACCTGCCTAAGGTTATTGCGTTCAATGCAAAAGACCCCACCGCAAAGAAGCGCTACGGCGTAATTGCCGATTATATGCACCTCGGCGGCGCTAACGACGACGAGAAGGTAGCGCTCCTTATCAAGTACCTCAGAGGCATGAACGACGAGCTGAAAATCCCGCACTGCATTAAGAACTACGGCGCGGACAGCTACCCCTGCGAGCAGGGCTTCGTTCCTGAGGAGGTATTCCTTGAAAGACTGCCTGAGATTGCAAAGAATGCCATTGCTGACGCCTGCACGGGTTCTAATCCCCGCCAGCCTAGCCAGGAGGAAATGGAAAAGCTGCTTAAGTGCTGCTACTACGACACCGAAGTGGATTTCTGATTTCCACGGCAGAAAACCGCATTGTAATGCGGCTCTGACACATTAAAATCACGAAAATACTGTTTGGGTTTCTCCAAAAAAGAAGCCCGGACAGTTTTTTCGGTTTATTTACAAGGAGAGAAAGTATGTTCAAGATTGTTACAAAAAGGGTACTTAATCCCACCGTAACGCTTATGGAGGTTGACGCTCCGCTTATCGCCGCAAAGGCAGAGCCGGGTCAGTTTATTATCCTGCGCGTTGACGAAAACGGCGAGCGCATTCCGCTTACCGTTGCTGATTTTGACCGCGAAAAGGGTACTATCACTATCATATTCCAGATAGTTGGTGCAACGACGGAGAAGCTCAACCACCTTGAGCAGGGCGAGTATATTCACGACTTTGTAGGACCGCTCGGCGTACCCAGCCACACAGAGGGGCTGAAGAAGGTAGCCGTTGTAGGCGGCGGCGTTGGCTGCGCTATCGCATATCCTATCGCAAAGAAGCTGCACGGGCTTGGCTGCGAGGTGCATTCTATCGTGGGCTTCAGAAACAAGGACCTTGTTATCCTTGAGGACGAGTTCAACGCGGTATCCGATGTTATGAAGATAATGACGGACGACGGCAGCCACGGCGAAAAGGGTCTTGTAACAAACGCGCTTGAGGAGCTTATCAAGGCGGGCAATCAGTACGACGAGGTTATTGCAATAGGTCCGCTTGTAATGATGAAGTTTGTGTGCAAGCTCACTAAGGAATACGGCATAAAGACCGTTGTTTCCATGAACCCGATAATGATAGACGGCACGGGAATGTGCGGCGGCTGTCGCCTTACCGTTGGCGGAGAAACCAAGTTTGCGTGCGTTGACGGCCCTGACTTTGACGGTCACCTTGTTGATTTTGACGAGGCGATGGAGCGCGGCACGATGTACAAGGAATTTGAAGCACACAAGCGCGAGGAAGTTTGCAATCTTTTCGCCAAGGAGGTAAAGTGAAATGCCTAATATGAGTCTTAAAAAGAATGAAATGCCTGTACAAGACCCCAAGGTACGCAGCGGCAACTTCTCAGAAGTAGCGCTCGGCTATACCGAGGAGCAGGCAGTTGACGAGGCTAACCGCTGCCTTAACTGCAAGAACAAGCCCTGTCAGGGCGGCTGCCCCGTTTCTATCGATATCCCTGCGTTTATCGCAAGGGTAAAGGAGCGCGACTTTGAGGGCGCGTACCGCATAATCCACGAGAGCAGCTCGCTTCCCGCTGTTTGCGGCAGAGTATGTCCGCAGGAAACGCAGTGCGAGAGCAAGTGCGTTCGCGGCATTAAGGGCGAGCCTGTAGCAATAGGCAGACTTGAGCGCTTTGTTGCCGACTGGCACAACGCTCACAGCACGGAAGCCCCCGCTGTACCCGCAAAGAACGGGCATAAGTGCGCCGTTATAGGCGCAGGTCCTTCGGGCCTTACCTGCGCGGGCGACCTTGCAAAAATGGGCTACGACGTTACGATTTACGAGGCGCTGCACCTTGCAGGCGGCGTTCTTGTGTACGGTATCCCCGAGTTCAGACTGCCAAAGTCCATTGTCGGCAGAGAGGTTGAGAACCTTAAGGCGCTGGGCGTTAAGGTAGAAACAAACGTTGTTATCGGCAGAACCATCGAGGTGGACGAGCTGTTCGAGCAGGGCTTCGAGGCTATATTCATAGGCTCGGGCGCAGGTCTGCCGCGCTTTATGAATATCCCCGGCGAGAACCTTAAGGGCGTATATTCCGCAAACGAGTTCCTGACCCGTGTAAACCTTATGAAGGCGTACAAGGAAGGCTCAGACACGCCTATCAAGAAGAACACGAGCGTAGCCGTAGTAGGCGGCGGCAATGTTGCCATGGACGCTGCGCGCTGCGCAAAGCGCCTTGGCGCGGAGAACGTATACATAGTATACCGCCGCGGCCTGGAGGAAATGCCTGCGCGTAAGGAAGAAGTCGAGCACGCAATGGAGGAGGGCATTATATTCAAGACCCTCAACAACCCCGTTGAGATACTCGGCGACGAACACCGCTTTGTAAAGGGCATGAAGTGCGTTGAAATGGAGCTTGGCGAGCCTGACGCTAGCGGCCGCCGCAGACCTGTTGAGAAGCCGAACAGCGAGTTCGTGCTTGACGTGGACTGCGTTGTTATGTCCATAGGCACGTCCCCGAACCCGCTTATCCGCAACACCACAAAGGGTCTTGACACCAACAAGCACGGCTGCTTTATTGCAGACGAAAACGGTCAGACCTCGCGCGAGGGCGTATTCGCAGGCGGCGACGCCGTAACGGGCGCAGCTACCGTTATCCTTGCAATGGGCGCGGGCAAGACCGCTGCCAAGGCAATGGACGAGTACATCAAGTCGAAGAAGTAAATACTATGCCCGCTGTGAAGTTCACGGCGGGCTTTTTCGCGGAAAATTGTCCGCGGGCGTGTGGCTGTTAGGCTTTTTTCGACCTGCTTTTGCATTTCTTACAGATATCTGCAAATAAAATTTGCAAAGCTACTTGAAAAAAAGTGAGATTTGTGGTATATTTAATTTATAGGGATATTCACAGGTTGTCCCGTGCGGTGGCGGCGCTGTCGCCCGCACAAAAAAATTTCGGAGGTTTATGTATGAAAATACTTTATGCGGCGAGTGAGGCGCTCCCGTTTGCGGCGAGCGGCGGTCTGGCAGATGTTGCAGGCTCTCTCCCCAAGGCGTTGGTTGCGGCGGGGCATGAGGCGTGCGTTGTCATGCCGTATTATGTCAACACCATCAAGCCCGAGCAGAAGGAGAAGATGAACTTCATCACCAACTTCAACGTTCCTGTGGGCTGGCGCAGTCAGTACTGCGGGCTGTTTTCGCAGCAGGTGAACGGCGTTACATACTTCTTTATCGACAACGAGTATTATTTTAAGCGCGACAACGGCCTTTACGGCTATTTCGACGACGCTGAGAGATACGTGTTCTTCAGCCGCGCCGTGCTTGAAATGCTGCGCTACATTGATTTCAAGCCGCAGGTCATCAACTCTAACGACTGGCAGTGCGCGCTTATTCCTGTGTACTACAACCTCTTTTACAAGAACGAGTGGGGCTACGGCGGGATAAAGCACGTTTTCACCATTCACAATATCGGCTATCAGGGGCAGTACGGTATCGACCTTGTAAAGGATATCGTGGGAATCCCCCCGCAGAGCGTGAGCCTTCTTGAATACGACGGCGACATTAACTTTATGAAGGGCGCTATCGAAACCGCCGATAAGGTAACTACGGTTTCTCCCACATACGCAAAGGAGATACTTGACCCGTGGTTCTCGCACGGCCTTGACAGGATACTTGTCAACAAGCAGTACAAGACCTGCGGCTTCCTTAACGGCATTGACACCGACCTTTACAACCCCGAAACGGATAACACTATTGCAGCAAAGTTCAGCGCACGCTCTCACAAGGGCAAGGCTGCGTGCAAGAGCGCTATCTTTGAGGAGTTCGGTATGCCGCAGTATGATATCCCGCTGCTTGTTATGATTTCCCGCTTTGCGGACCACAAGGGCTTCGACCTTGTGCGCTATGTGTTCGACGAGATGATAGGCGTTGATATTCAGGTAGTTGTTCTCGGCTCTGGCGAAAAGCAGTACGAGGACTTCTTCACCGAAATGCACTGGCGTTATCCCGATAAGGTAGGCTTCTACAAGGGCTACAACGCGCCCCTTGCAAAGCGGCTCTATGCGGGCGCGGATATGTTCCTTATGCCCTCTAAGAGTGAGCCTTGCGGCCTTGCGCAGATGATAGCCGCGCGCTACGGTACTGTGCCGATAGTTCGTGCAACGGGCGGTCTTAAGGACTCCATTATCGATTACGGCGACAATGGCA
Source organism: uncultured Oscillospiraceae bacterium (assembly GCA_934462925.1). Classification (GTDB taxonomy): domain Bacteria; phylum Bacillota; class Clostridia; order Oscillospirales; family Ruminococcaceae; genus CAG-115. Next base: position 24,643 of record CAKSIT010000005.1, read on the forward strand.
TAGGCTTCACGTTCCAGAGCTATAACGCGCACGATATGCTTAACGCGGTGCGCCGTGCAAAGGGCGTATGGGACAATAAGAGCGAGTGGAGCAAGCTCGTTACCCGCGCGATGAAGGCTGACTTCAGCTGGGCGGCTTCGGCTAAGCTCTATATCGGGCTTTACAAGGAACTCTGCGGAGAGTAATAGAACAGCGCCGTTGGTTGATTCCAACGGCGCGTTTTGTTATGCATAAAACCGCCGTTCATTCTGCGAACGGCGGTTTCGTGTATATTGCGTTAACTGGCGTTAAATAGCGGTAATTGCGTAGGTGAACGCCTTTTCCGCGGCGGGCTTAAGTATCTCTATGCCGCGCTTTTCGGCGAAAACGCCCGTGCAGTCGTCAAAGTCGGCAGAGCCGCACCACGGTTCAATGCAAAGGAAAGGCGCGTCCTTTGCCTGCCATACGCCAAGGCTCGTAAAGTCGGGGAAGTCCACCCGAACGCCCTTGTTGTCCTTGCCGACAAGCTGCACCGAGCGCGAAACGGGCTTGTCGAAATAGCACACGTCTTTGTAAAACATCTCATGCGAGAGGGGGAGCGTCGTTTCGCCGCTCAGCAGGGGAGTGCGCGAGTTTTCGATGTGCAGTCCCTTTTCAACGTCGTAAAGCGGGACGGCGGCGGTTTCTTCCTTCGGGAAAAGCAGCCTGTAGTCAGTCATGTCGCCGTCGCAGGCGAACGCGGGGTGACCGCCTATGCAAAACGGCATATCCTCCGCGCTTTCGTTCTTCACGCGCATGGTTACGGAGATTCCGTCCGCCTTGAGCGTGTAGCATACGCTAAGCTTAAAGTCGAACGGGTACATAGCCTTTGTGTACTCGCTCTGGGTAAGCGAAAGCAGCGCGCTCGTCCCCGTAAAGCTCTCGGGCGTGAACTCAAGGTCGCGCGCGAAGCCGTGCTTTGTTATGCGGTATTCCCGCCCGTTTATAAGCGCAGCGCCTTCCTTAAGCGTGCCTATCATCGGGAAAAGCAGCGGCGAGGTCTTACCCCAGAACGCGGGGTCGGCGCGCCACATAAGCTCCCTGCCGCCAACGCGCAGCGACTTAAGCTCTGCGCCCTTTGTTATAAGGCGCGCGGTGCAGTTTTCATTCTTAAGCGTGATTTCCATGATGTTCCTCCTATATCAGAATTGTTATATACGCGTTAATTGTGCGCTTTAGTACTGCGGCGGTCTTTTTGCGGCGCGCTGTTTAACCCACGCGCGCAGGATAAGCACGACCATAGCAAGCACGGCGAGCAACAGCACAAGTTTGATAATGATTGTAAGAATGCTGTACTGCGCTGTTGCAAGCGCGTAAACGCGCCCCACCGCGTCGCGGAAGTACATTGTGCCGCTTTGCGCCGCCGTAAAGCACCCGCCCGTAAAGTTCTCAAGCCTTGCAAGCTTTGAAGCTTCGGGTACGCCGCTTTCGGTCATGTCGTAAATGCTGTACAAGCACCAGTAGTCCTCAAGTGGCGCTACGACATAAACGCGCGTTCCGTTGCCCACGCCTATAAGCGGGTCTGTGGCGCGCTTTATCTCGGGGAGCGTGTGTTCTACCTGCATATTAAGGCTGTCGAGAATATAGAAGCCGTCCTCCGCGCCGACGTAAACCTTACCGTTATACGCAATGGGTCTTGTAAGCGCCTCGCCCACCTCGCACGGCGTGAGCGTGTCGGGTTCTACCGTACCCTCGTCGGTAAGGCGCAGCTTGTACACGCACCCGTCCTGTGCGGAGAGGTATACGGAGTATTCGTCTGCAAACGGGGCAGCGCAGATATTGAGCGCAAGCTCGTTTTCAACGGCAGTGCCGCTTGCGCTGTCGCAGCACACAAGGCGTTCGCCCGCGCCGAATACAATGTACTTACCGAACGCCGCAGGAGAGGTCGCCGCAGCCTGCGCGCGGTACTCCCATACGGTTTCAAGAGCGTTTGACATATCAAGGCAGTACATCGTGCTTTCCTCGGCGCTGCCCGCCGCAATGTACACGCGGTTGTCAATGATTGCTGCGTCTGTAAGGGTCGGCGCGCCAAGGTTTCTGTAGGACACTACATCCATTGTAAGCGTGTTAAGCACCGCAACCCCCGTGCGCGTGGGCTGTACGTAGGTGTTGCCGAGCGCCGCGCCCTTGCAGCTTTCGGACACCTTTTCGGTAAGCTCCGCCGTGCCTGTTACCGCGCCGTCCTTTTCGGAGAGAAGTTCCACCGTATTCCCCGCGGGGAACATCACGCCCGTTCCCACCGCGGTAAGAACCCCCGCGCCATCGGCGGTGGCGGTGTTCCATGTAACCTCGGTGTATTTTGGGTCGTAGGGGGTCTTTGCAAGCGCCACAAGCGACTGCGCGCCTGAAAAGCCGCTGCTGCCGCTTGCATTCTCTGCCGGCTCACCCTCTGCAAGCGCGCTGCACGCCGTTACGATAGCGGCGAGAGCTGCCGCCGCAACAGAAATAAAATGCTTCATGTCTGTCCTTTCTTTTCGTGCGAGCGCAGGTAGCTCAGCACGTCTATTTCTTTGCCGAGCGAGAAGCTGTAGATGTACAGCTCCCTCACGGGCAGCCCCGTCACCTGCGGCAGTATCTCCATGTAGGATTCTAGCTGCCTGCAATAGCTGTCAAGCTCCTTTTCGAGGTTCTCCTGCGTGTCGCTCTTGTAATCTATAAGTATTATGCCTCCGTTTTCCACAAAGTACATATCCGTCCTGCCCTGAATGCACACGAGCCGCTCGCCCGTAAGCCCGAGCTTCTGCGCGGGCAGCTCCGCATAAAACGGCGTTTCGCGGAATACCGCGCTCACGTTAGCGAGCGCCCGTTTGCCTATGGCGCTCTCAAAGAACGCGCACAAGTTCTTAATGCACCCACGCCGCGCCGAATGCAGGATATCGCCCTCGGCAGCCGTCAGCAGGCCGCTGTCGCAAAGCTCGTCAATCGTCTGCGCTATCATGTCCTGCGACGCGCCCTGCGTGAAGCGCTCGAGCGGGCAATGCTCCATAAAGTGGTGGTAGGCGTCGCCGACCTCCTTGCCTGTAGGGGCGTTGCTGCGCGCAAAGGACGGCATATTGAGGTACACCATCATAGCGTTCGGGTCTGCGCTGTGGGCAAGCTCGGTAACAGTGTATTTCGCCTGCAGCGTTGTTTCCTGCGCGTGCGGGTATACCTGCTTAAGCTGCGCGGTTATCTGCTCAACAAGCGCGGGGTCTGCGGTTATCTCCTCCTTGTGGGAGCTTTCACGTTCCTCCTCGTCCTCGCAGACGTCCTCGGGTATCAGCGCTTCGTCCTCGGTTATAAGCTGTATCAGCGTGTGAGAGCCTATTGCAATCTGCGAAAGCGTGGCTTCGCTATTGTCTATATCCTTAAGCGCCGCGCCGTCCGTATCGCGCAGCAGCGAGCGCGTAAGCCATTTTATCGGGACAATGCCGTCAACTATAGCTTCGGGCGAGTCCAGCTTTGCCTTAAGCCCCGCCGCCTTGCTGTTGTATATCGACGTTACAATAAGCTTGTCCTGCGCCCGCGTGAGCGCTACATACAGCAGCCGCAGCTGTTCGCCGTAAATGCGTTCTTTTATCCGGTTCTGGTGGTATTTGTAAGCAAAGGTGTCCGTCTGATAGCGTTCGGATATATTCACAAATCTAAGTGAAATGCCGTCGTCGTGGCTTATCAGGTACTGTCCCGAGGCCTCTGAAATGTTTATTCTGCTTTCAAGGTCGGACAGGAAGCACACTGGCATTTCCAGCCCCTTGCTGCCATGGAACGTCATAAGCCTTACGGCGCTCGAGGCGTTTTCGGGCGCGCCCGCAGCGTCAAGCGTCCTGCTGTCAAGCTTTGAGATGAACCGCAGGAAGTCGCTCAGCGTGCCGCCGTCCGAGGCTTCAAAGTCCTCCGCGTACTTTATAAGCAGCCTTATGTTTGCAAGGCGCTGCCTGCTGCCCTCGTAGGTGCAGATTATGTTGTAAAGCTCCGTGTCATCGCAGACCTTTGTTATAAGCGCGTCAATGGAGCTGCCGCTCATAAAGAATCTCAGCGCCTGCAGTTTCTCGTTGAAGTCCTGCAAAAGCGGGCTTACCGCGCGCTTAACGCCCTTTTCGTGCAGCCTTTCGCAAAGCGCTTTCAGCTCGTCAGAGCCGTTTTCGCACGTAAGCTCCCTTGAGCAGAACGTAACGCACCCGTAGAGCGAGCGCCCCCTGACGTGCCGCGCAATGGGGGAGAGGTCCTCGCCGATATCGTCAAGCGGCAGCCCCAGTATGCCAAGCCGCAGCTGCGCCGCTTCCTCCGCGGACATATCGAACACGGGCGACATCAGCACGCGTATAAGCTCCTCATCGCGCATGGGGTCGTCTATAACGGTAAGCAGGTCGAGCAGCAGCGATATTTCCTCGGACTGCAAGAAGCTGCCGCTTTTGGGGATAACGCTCGGAATGCCAAACTCGGCGAGAGCGTCCCTGTAAATTGTCATGTGGTTGTTTTTCGGCAGCAGTATGCCGAAGTCGGAGGGCTTTGCGGGGCGCATTACATCGCCGTCGGTCACCTGAAAGCCCGTATCGAGCATTTCCTTTATCCGCCCTGCAACATAGCGCGCCTGACAGAGCGTTTTTACGCTGCTGTCGTCGTCCGTGCCGTCCGCGCAGCGCAGCAGGTTTATTTCGGTGCGGTAGTCCTGCGGGTTAGAAAGCTGCGGGCAGGCTGCGCCAAGCTCCAGCTGCGAACCCGCCGCGTAGTCCACGCCGCCGTAACGCCGCGTCATAACTCCCGAAAAAACGGCGTTTACGCTGTCAATAACAGCGGCGCGGCTGCGGAAGTTCTTGTTGAGCGGGATAACGCTGAACGCTGGGTTTTCGCGCACATAGCGCGCGGGGTCGCCCTTGATAGCGGTTGGCTTGACTGCGGGCGCGGGGGAGAGCCTTTTCGGCGTGGAGCAAAGGCGCTCCATTATTTTGGGGTTGCCGCCCCTGAACGCGTAAATCGACTGCTTTACGTCGCCCACATAAAACAGGTCGTTTTTGCCGTTTGCTATAAGGCGGAATATCTCCGCCTGTATGTCGTTTGAGTCCTGAAACTCGTCTACGATAACGCAGGAAAACCGCGCCGACAGCTGGCCGCGGAACACCTCGTCCGTGCGCAGCTTTGAGAGCAGAAGATACTCGCACTCCGCGAAGTCAAGGCAGCCCTTGGTGTGCATTATGCTTCGGTATTCGTCGAGATACGCGCGTACAAGCCGCGTGAGCGACTTTATCGTCATTTGCTGCTGCGAGAGAATGCGCTGCTCCTCGTCGCAGACAAAGATATTGTCCGTGAACGCTTTGGGCAGAGTAAAGCGCTTTGCCTGCTTTGTAAGCTGAGTGTGCGCCTTGCTGCGGTTCTCGTTTTTGGGCAGGGGACAGGGGTTAAGCTGCATTGCCTGCGCGTAAAGCTCCGCGAGATTTTCGGCGCAGGGCGTTTTACAGAGCGTTTTGTACGCGCTTTTAACGCGCGTAAGATAGTCGAGGTCGCCCGCAGCGTAATCGCGCATTTGCTGCGCAATGGCGGGGTCTGCCTTCTTTTCGCTCTCGTAGGCTTTTATTGTGTCGGCGTATTCTGCGGGAATGCTCTCGCACTCGGCAATGGCAGCGCCGATAAGCGCCACTGCCGCCTTTATAGGCTTTTCAAGCAGCGCGTCAAGCGAGCTGTAGCGCTCGGCGCACTCGTCGAGCCACGTGTCGCGGTCGGCGTAGCCGCTTACCTTTTCAGCAATGTCCGTAATGGCGTCGCGCAGGGCATCGTCGTTTTCAAAGCTGAACGTGTAGAACACCGCAGCTCGTTCCTCAGCCGAGAAAAAGTCGTCGGAATATAACTGCTGCATTGTTTTTTGCATGGCGGCGTTCTTCATGGAAAAGAGTTTTGCGCTGCCCGCAATGGAAAAGCCCACGGGCAGATTGAACACCTGCGCGTTTTCGCGCAGTATGCTTATGCAAAAGGAATCAATCGTGCCTATAGCGGCGGAGCGCAGCTCGAACAGCCGCTCTGAAAGCGTATCGGCTATTCCGTCGGGGTCGCCAGCGGCGCGTATTGCCTTAACGCGCTCCGACAGCTTTCCTATAAGCTTTTTGCGCAGGGAAGCGGCGGCGTTTCGCGTAAACGTCATTACCGCAAGCGAGTCGCCGTGGATATCAAGCTCCTTGTCCGAAAGCAGCCGTATCATTCGCTCAACGAGAAGCGTGGTTTTGCCGCTTCCCGCAGCCGCGGTGACTATGGCGCTGCGGTCGTGCGGGGCGTTTATCGCCGCTTTCTGCTGTGGTGTAAAATTCATCGGCTCTCCTCGCTTTCCTGCGGAATATACCGCGACATATCAATGTCCTCGCTGATGTTCCTGACCTCGCCCGCGTTGCCGCATATCGAAGCGAAGCGGCAGTATGTGCAGGGCTTGCGCATCGTGGTGTCCTTGTATCTTACGGGTACGGCTGCAACGTCCCCGCCGTGAAGCCCGCTCAGCGTCTGCGAGAGCATTGCAGCGCAGTCCGCGCGCAGGTTCTCAAAGCCCTCTTTGGTGAGCGTTGCGGCGGGGTCGGGCATAAACTCGCCTATCGCCTTTTCGCGCTCCTGCGGGTCGTTGTCGGGCAGAATGTCGCTCTGCGCGCCGCTGTCTGCGGCAAGCTCCGCAGAAATCCTGTCGAGAAGCGAAGCGGCGTAGCGCGTGGACTCCTCAAGGGTGGCGCTGTCGCTTACGAGCATTCCGTTCTGCTTGTATTTTGTCGCAAGCAGCTCAAGCGCCGTAAGCCGCTTATTTATCGCGCCCGTGACTTTTGCGGGGTTGTAGCTCACGCCCCCCGCGTTTACGCTGTCGGGGTTGCCCGCGTTTGCGTCGCACAGCGCGAAAAGGTAGAGCAGCATTTGTATATTAACGCCGTTAAGCGCCTTTGGAATGCTGAAGCTGTGCGTGTTTGTCTTGTAGTCCACAACGCGCAGGTACTGCGTGCCGTCCCTTGCCATAAACAGGTCCACACGGTCAATCGTGCCTGTAATCTGTATTTTTTTGCCGCTTTCCGTCTTTACTTCAAGCGGCGCTACCATAAGCTTTTTCTCCTGCGCTTCCGGCGGGAGAAGCGGCTTTTCGTCCGCGTTTTCCTCGGGCAGCGCGTCGGAAAGGAAGTATTGCATATCCTCTGTGCGGTAGGCTATGGTGTGTTCGCCCGCCTCGTCCGCAAGGGACACCTCAAACAGCTTCGGGCGGTAGGCGCGCCCGCTGAACTCCGCCTGCATGAGCGTCAGCACGTCAAGCGCGGCGTTTTCAAGGTTCTTGAAAAGGAAGTCGGTTCGCGCGTCGTCCGTAATAAGCTCCGCGAGCCGTTCCGCGCGGTACTCCGCAAGGCGTGCGCGAACGAGCGCGGCAAGCTCGCCCCGCCCGAGCGTTATGAACTGCTCCATTTTGTCCGCATAGGCTGCGAGTATCTTTTCAAGCACGTAGTGTACGGCGTTTCCGCGTTCTATCGCGTTGAACGTGTGCTGCGTGCGCTCGCGTATGCGCAGCCCCCTGTCGCAAAAGTAGCTGAAGCGGCACTTGCACAGCTTCTCTATATCTGTAGCCGAAACGCGCGGAGGGAACAGCAGTCCCGCGCTGTACGCGGATATAGTGCGGCGTTCGCCCGCGGTGTGCGCCGTTTTAAGGCGTGTAAGCCGACTTACAAACCCGCCCTCGCCAACGTTGCACAGCGCCTGCGAGAGCGCAGCGCCATCGCCCTCGGGGGAGAACAGCTTCTGCGAAAACATGAGTTTTGCAGCGCCCTTGCTGCGCGCGTAAAAGCCTGCGCCAAACGCTCCCGCAGAGGCAGGCTGCGCCATGCCCACAAGCGCTAGCAGCCCGTCCGTTATCTCCGAGCGCGCTATTTCAGCGCCCGCAGCGTCCGCCTCGGGGCAGCTTATGCAAAGGTAGTCCGACGGCAGGGAAAGCGCCCTGTACACGCGGTAAAGCGATAGGCAGTACTGCTCCTTGGCGCTTTTAAGGCAGTATTCCTTTTTGTCGTTGGAATCTATGTGGATTATGTTCTCGCGGATAAGCTGCGTTTCAAACTCCGAAAAAACGCCCTGCGCGGCAGTCTGCGGGGGGAATGTGTCGTAGCCCGCGCCCACGATGAAAACAGCCTTTACGTTCGGCGTTCTCGTGCGGTCTATGTCGCCTACAAGCACCGTGTCAACGTACTGCGGGGGACTTGCAATGGTCGTCTGCGAGCATATCTCGCGGAAAATGCGCGCGTATTCCGCAACGCTAAGCGGGTAGCCAGAAAGACCCGTGTGCATTGCATCGAATATCCCCGAAAGCGAGTCCCAGAGCTTCTGATAGGCGCGCACCGCAAGCGCGTCGGGCAGCTTCGCGCCGCTTTTGTCTGTTTTTGTCGTGCGGGCGGCAATCTCGCGCGATACGCCCACCTTGTCCACAAGGAAGTCAAGAAGCAGCGCGGTTATTTTGTCGCCGTACCTGTTCTCAGAACTTGAAAGCTGCTCGCGCAGCTCCAACAGCGGCGCTACGGCGGCTTCTCTTACAGTTTCGGCAGCTTGTGCGGCGCGCTTGTTCGCTTCCTTTGAGCGCTCGTCGCCGCCGTTCAGCCCGCCGCATTCCGTAAGCGGTTTTTTAAGAGCCTGCGCTGTCAGCGCCCACTCGAACATAAACGTTTCAAACGCGTTGATGTCGCCGCCCGTAAGCCCCACGCAGCGCGTTGTTTCCCTGCCCTTGTCGTCCTTTACCGTCACCTGCTTTTGCGCAAAGCCCGTTTTTATGTAGCTTAAAACGCGCTCGGTCGTAAACTCCTCCAGCACGTCAAGCAGCGAGGTCACAAGCGCGAAAAGCGGCTGATGAAGCACAGGCTCGGGGATATCGAAAAAAGCGGGTATGTCGTAGCGCGAAAACGCCGATTTAAGGCAGCTCATGCTTTCGCCCGAGCCTGCGCAAAGCACCGCTATATCGCTGTATCTCATGCCAAGCGACGTAAGCTGCTTTATTTTCGCAGCCACAAAGTCCATTTCCTGCGCGCTGTCAGCGGCGGTTATAACGTCAAGCGCGCCGTCGTTTTCGCATGCGCAGCGTTCGCCGCCAAAAAGCCTGTCCGAAATCTCGCGCAGCAGCGGGGAAGTGGTCTTTTCAGCAAAGCCCTCGGTAACGAAAACAGGGGGCTTGCCGCCGTTTTCCTCCGCCGCCTCGCGGGCGTAGTCGTAAAGGCGGTCTATCTGCGAGTTTATCGTTAAGAACAGCTCCGCGCGCCCCTCGTCGGCGGGGGAGCGCTCCGCAGCGAACCCGAACGTAACGTTTTCCGCGCGGCAGAACACGCTTTTCAGAAAATGCAGCTGGCTGTTCGTAAAGTCGTTGAAGCCGTCCACAAACACGTCCGCGCCGCCGAAAACGTCAGCCGCTCCCGCCGCGAGAAGCTCCGCTGCGCGCTCGGTGCAGTCCAGCCTGTCGAGCCAGTCGCGCTCCAGCCGCGCGTTGTATTCAAGGTAGAGCAGCCCCACGTCGCGCAGCTTCTGCGCGGCAATGGAATAGCGCTTTATGCTGCGCCTGCCCTCGTCGGGCGCGGAAAGTCTGTCGCTTATCGCCTGCTCGGACAGGTCGTAGGGCGTTATCCCCGCGGTTTTAAGCATGGTTACTGTCTGCACCATTTTGGCACAGAAGCCGGGCTTGTCGCACACTCCCGCAAAAGCGCCAAGCCTGTCCTTGTTTTCGCGGATTATGCGCTGCATGATGATGTTTTTTACAACGTCGTTCGCGGTGCGCTTCTTTTCATTGCAAAGGGCTATTATTTCCGCGGAAATGTCCGCGAACGTTGCAACGCGCACGTTTCCCGAGCAGGCGAGCATATTGTTCTCGCGCAGCATTCCGTATATGCTCTTTTCCGTTTCAAACTCAAACTGGTCGGGTACTATAAACACGGCGCGCCTCTGAGCGCCTTTGAGCGTGCGCAGAAGCTCCCCGCGCAGCGCTGCGGAGATGTCGTGATATGCCCTTGCAATGAAAAAGCTTGTCATGTGTCGTCCTTTCCGTCGGTAAACGCGCAGCGGTAGACGTACTGCCGCCCGATATTTCCCGTATGTACGATTACGCCCGCAGAGCGCAGCACCTCGAGCCTAAGCGAGCTGCGCGATTCCTTTGCCGCCTTGCAGAACTGCGTCTTGGTGAACTCCCCGTCAAGACCCTGCGGCATAAAGCGCATATAGTCGCGCGGGGTAAAAAGCCGTATTTCCTCTATAAGCTCCAGCGGCACTTTTTCGGTGTGAATGCGTTTTCGCGCGCTTCTGCTGCGCAGGTCGGGTATTGTCTTTCCCGTGTAGGACACGCGCTTTTCCACCTTAAGGCAGGCGATTATAAGCCCTACGTTCTCGCAGTCAAGCCAGCCGCGCAGGGAGTACAGCTCCTCAAAAAGCCCGCTTAAATACGGCATTGCGCGGAACTGCGTTTCGTCCGTTACCTCGCCCGTGTCCTCGCTTATGTAGAGCGTGCGCGAGCGCACTATCGCAGGGTGAACCACCGTTACGTGCGACGCCCGCGTGAAATCCTCCAGCTTGTCGCGCAGCAGGTGCAGCGAGCGCGACTGTATCTCGTAAATTCCGTCCTCGCCTACAGCGTCCGCAATAAAGCGCCCTATGCGTATCTCCTGCGAAGCTTCCGACGGGACGTAGTAGTTTTTAAGCGTTGCGTGAATAAGCTTTTCCTTTTGTGTGCCTACAGAGCCGTGGTTGCCGCGTGTACGGCTCATTGCGCCCGCAAGCGCCGCGGAGAATTTCTCGCGCGTCTGCTCGTCCATAGTAAGCGACTCTGGCTTTTTTCGCGCGGGGGCGGGCGGCTTTACGCGCGCCGATTCCCGCTGCCAGATGTACTCCGCAACGGCGTCCTGCGCGTTTGAGCCTATTACCTCGTCCGCCGCCGCTATAAGTTCCTCGCAGGCGTTGGAAACGGCGATACCCCTGTCCGCGCAGAGCAGCATGGGTATGTCGTTTTTATTGTCGCCGAAGCATACTATTTCATCCGCGCCGATAAGCGCCGCCGCTTTGACTACGGCCGCCGCCTTTCCGCCGTCCTCGCTGTATATCTCGTACCACACCGAGTCGTTGTAGGTGTCCTGCTGAAAGTTATGCGCAAAGCCGTTCTCGCGCGAAAACACCTCGTCGGCGGCTGCGCGCTGCTGCTCTGTAAGGTCAAAAAGCGTGATGTAGAATATCCTGCCCTCGAACAGCTCGTCGTAATTCGCCGCAGGGCGCAGGCGCTTGTCCCCGCTTTTGCTCTCTACGTACGCGCGCACATCGTCGAGCCTGTCGGCAAGGTAGCTTACGCGCTCCCTGCCGTCGATATAGGCGTACACCACGGGCGCATACCCGTTTTCGGTGATGAACGCGCGCGCAAGCTCCAGCTGCTGCTCGTCGGGTGTGTTTTCCGCTAAGTGTTCGCCCGTTTTCGGGTCAACGACAAAAACCCCGTTGAACGTTACAGCGGGGCAGTTGAGCTTAAGCGCCTTCACAAGCGGGGAAGCGCTCAGAAACGAGCGCGCTGTTGCATAGGTGAACAGCACGCCGTTGCTTATCAGCGTATTAAGTTTTTTTGCCGCCGCTTTTGATATGGTCGCGTCAGGGCGCAGCAGCGTGCCGTCCAAATCTGAAACGTAAAGGGTCATGTTAAATTTCCTTGCAGCCGTCCACCACAAAGCGGTGGTCAAGCATATAGCCGCGCAGCTGCTCCATTGTGGGCATGGTTTCGTTGTTGCCGCTGAACTGTATCTGCATTGAAGCAAGTGCGTTCGCACGGAACACAGCCTCTCCCAGCGGAAGCTCCTCGCACAGTCCGCTCAGTATTCCCGCGGCAAAGGCGCTGCCCGTACCCGAGATATCGACGGGTTCTGCACGGAACGTGGGCGCTGTGCCGTATTCCTTTGCGCTCATAAAAAACGCGCCGCCCTTGCCGAGTTTGATAACGAGCTTCTTTGTCCCGCGCGCGATATAGTGCGCGGCGATTTCCTCCGGTTCGGTAAGGCCGCAGAGCGCCTTTACCTCGTCAAGGTTCGGCACGAAAACCTCCGCGCCGCAAGCGAACTCGTTTATAAGCTCCTTATAATCCGCGCGCTTTTCTGCGGGGATACCGCTCATATCGGGGTCGAAAACAAGCGGCGCGGAGCATTCGCGCGCACGCTCCGTCAGCGCCTTTGCCGCAGCAAGCGCCGTTTCAGAGCCTGCGGGGAACGCTCCCGTAAAGAAAACGTACCTGTAGTCGCTCAAATCAAGCGCCGCAAAGTCCTCCGCGCAAAGGCCGCCGCCGTTTGCAGGGAGAACGCCGCGTTCGTCCGCGCCGCTTTTGCGTAAAACGTCAAGCAGCTCGCCGTCGTACTCGCCGTTAAGCCTTGTCATAAACGTTGTGTTTACGCCGAGCCTTGCCAGCGCCGCCGCCGTGAGAAGCTCCTCGCTTGCGGAGAATTTGGAATGCGCGCCGAACGCCCTCCCCTCGGGCGCTCCTGCGATAAATACCTTGTTCATATTTTCCACCTTTTTTTGCCGCCTGTTTTATTATAGCATTTTCCGTAAGCGAATGCAATACAAAAATCAGCACAAATTGTTTCGCTTTACGCACACTTAGCGGCTCGTATATCCGTTATTCTCCGAAACGCTTTATCTCGCTGTCGGCAAAGCAGAAGCCCGCGTATCCGTTGGCACTCAGCCTGTCAAGGAACGCGCGCAGCTTTTTGGGCTTTGTGAACATAGCCGTGTCGTACTGCGCGCGCAGCTCCTCCGCCCGTGCGTAGGCTGCGGAAAAGTCGCCGTCGTAAAGCAGCGCTATCTTTTCTCTTGCAGAAGCCTTGCGGCCCATGTCGCAAAGAATGCTGAATATTCTCTCAAAGCCTATTGAGAAGCCGCACGCGGGAATATCCTCTCCGAGGAACTTGCCTATAAGCTTGTCGTAGCGCCCGCCGCCCGCAACGGAGCTGCCGAAGTTCTCGCTTCTAACCTCGAATACCGTACCCGTGTAGTAGCCCTGCCCGCGTACAAGCGAGATGTCGAACTCCACGCCGTATCTGCCGTTTGCGATAGCCTCGCTGTCGCTTATAATGCCGCGCAGACCCTCCGTAATGCTTTCGTCGCCGATGATTTCCGTTACCTTGTCAACAGTAAGCGGCAGCTGCGCGAGAACGCCCTCGAACCTGTCTATAGCGTCGTTATCGAAGCCCTTTTCGCGAAGCTCCTCGATAACGCCCTGCGCGCCTATCTTGTCCAGCTTGTCGAAGCTTACGCACACGCTCATAAGCTGCTCCTGCGCAAAGCCGAGCGAGGACAGCATTTTGTTAAGCACTGCGCGGTCGTTCACGCGCACCGTGAACGCGCCGATATCAAGCGCCAGCAGCGCCTTTGCTGTAAGGGCTATAAGCTCCTTTTCGCAGCCCGCGTCCTTGTCGCCGATAACGTCTATATCGCATTGCATAAACTCGCGCAGTCTGCCTTTCTGCGGGTTCTCCGCGCGGTACACCTTGTCTATCTGAATGCACTTAAAGGGCATTGTAAGGCTCTCGCGGTTAGCGGAGAAGTACCTTGTAAGCGGCAGGGTAAGGTCGTAGCGAAGTCCCATGTCGCACAAGTCGTCCGTTTTGCCTGAAGCAAGCGCCTTTTCAAGCTTCTCGCCGCGGCGAAGTATCTTGAAAATAAGGTTGAGGTTGTCGCCGCCGTCGCTCTTGTTGAGGTTTTCGATATCCTCTACAGCGGGCGTCATTATGCGCTGAAAGCCGTTGGCGCGGTAAATATCGAGTATAGTCTGCTGGATTTTCTCGCGCAGCTCCGCCTCCTGCGGGAGATAGTCGCGCGTGCCTTTAACACTTTTGATTTTCATTGTATTGTTCCTTTCAAATAAAAAATCTCGGGAGTATCTGCCCGAGATAAAAAGTCTGCAAAAGTGCTTCATCACGGGCATAACAAATAGCGGTCATACCCTGCGGGCATGATTGCTAGCCATGATGGTGATGATGAAGCGAAAAATACATTGCGTGTGTTCCTTTCATGTATGCACATTAAAAGCTCTTAAAGATATTATACCATTCACGCCCGATTTTGTCAATACGGTTTTGGGGCTATTTGCCGCACTTTTGCGCGCGTGCGTTCATTATTTTCGGTTTTTGCCGGCGTTAAGCATTTGCGGCGCGCAGAAAGGGCAGCCGAAGCCGCCCTTAAACCGTGTTAGTTGTAATACTGCGCCTGCGCCGCGAACATCTCCGCGTAGATTCCGCCCTGTTTTTCGCAAAGCTCCTCGTGCGTGCCGTATTCCTTTATCCTGCCCTCGGCGAATACCGCTATCCTGTCGCAGAACTTGCAGCTTGAAAGCCTGTGCGATATGTAAATCGCCGTCTTGCTGCCCACAAGGTCGCTGAACTGTCGGTATATCTCGTACTCCGCAACGGGGTCGAGCGCGGCAGTCGGCTCGTCGAGGATAACGAGCGGCGCTTTTTTGTGGAGCGCGCGGGCTATCGCAAGCTTCTGCTGCTCGCCGCCCGACGGCTCTATGCCGTTCTCGTCAAAGGGCTTGAAAAGCATTGTATCCGCGCCCTTTTCAAGGGAATTTACCTTGTCCGCAAGCCCCACCTTTTCAAGAAGCCCGTTCAGCTCCTCGTCCGAAATGCTGCCGCCTACCGTAATGTTGTCGCGTATCGAGAACGCAAACAGCCGGAAGTCCTGAAATACGGGCGCGAAAAGCTTCATGTATTCGTTAAGGTCGTACTCCTTTATGTTCACACCGTCAAGCAGAATCTCGCCGTCCGTCGGGTCGTAGAGCCTGCACAGCAGCTTTATGAACGTTGTTTTGCCCGCGCCGTTTAGCCCTACTATGGAGAGGTGTTCGCCCTGCTTAAGGGTGATGCTCACCCCGTCAAGCACCTTTACGTCGGTGTTGGGGTAGGTGAAGCACACGTTTTTGAACTCCACGGTATGCGCGCCCTCGCTTACGTGGCGCGTGCCGCTCTGCACAACGGCGGGGTAGCGCATGAACTCAACATACTCGTAAGCGTAGCTCGAGCGCTTTACAAGGTCCTGTACGTTCTGCAAAAGCTGCTCCATACTTGAACTGAACGTGCTTACCGACGTCAGCATCTGCGAGAATATGCCGAGCGTCATTTTTCCCGCGATAACAAGAATGCCGAGGATAAGGTAGGAAAAGAAGTTGCGAAGCACTCCGCCGAATACCATGATAAACTGAAACGGCAGCCTTTTGTTGGCGGTGTCCGTCCACATATCGCAGGATTCGCGGGTGTAGCCGTCCCACTTTTGCACCATCATATCCTTTGCGTTGTAAAGGCGTATGTCCTTACCGTAGTGAAAGTCCGTTATATCCCAGCCAAGATACCCGAAAATGCGGTTCACCTTTGACAGCTTCTTGAAGTTTTCTATGTCTATGTTGTTGATTTTCTTGTTCGCGAGGGTGCTCATTACAAGCACCGCCGCTGTTATCGGCAGCAGTATCGGCGCGTTCGCAATGATGAGCGCTACAACGCCTGCAATAACCACCGCGTTTACAACGATTGAAAAGAACGGCTGCAAAATGCCCGTAAGTCCGCCCGAGTACCATGTCATGCCCTCGCGCGCCCTTTGCAGCAGGTCGAGCGCGTTTTTGTCCTCGGTGAGCTGGAAGTCCAGCTCCATTGTGCGGCGGCTGAGCTTTTCCGTGAAGAAGTTCTCGAACCTGTCGGAGTACTTCTCGCGCGTTATGTCAATCGCGGAAATCCCCATCTGCACCAGTCTTTCGCCGCCGACAAGCACCGCAGCGTATATAAGCAGCCGCACTATGCTGCGTTCGCCGCAAAGCTCGTTTATAATAAGCGGCATCATGAATATGCTTATGAACGGCGCTATTATCGTAAGTATCGTGCCTGCACCGCAGCATACAAAGTAGCTCTTGCAGCTGCGCCACGCCTCGGGTACAAAGTACCTCAGCACCTCGCGAACGTGCGATTTTTCTTTATTCTGCCGCATTTGCGCAATCCTCCTTGTAATACTGTGCCTGTATCTCAAACATTTTGGAGTACTCTCCGCCCTTTGCCAGCAGCTCCTCGTGCGTGCCGTATTCCACAAGCTCGCCGTCTATGAACATCGCAACCTCGTCGCAGAAGCGCGTTGACGACAGCCTGTGCGAAATATACACGGCGGATTTGTCGCCTATCATGTCGTCAAAGCTGCGGTAAAGCTCGTACTCCGCGAGCGGGTCGAGCGCTGCCGTCGGCTCGTCAAGCACGACAACGGGCGCGTTTTTGTAGAGCGCCCTCGCAAGCGCCAGCTTCTGCCTTTCGCCGCCGCTGAGGTCCACGCCGTCGTCGTACAGCACCTTAAGCAGCTGCGTGTCCGCGCCGTTTGTAAGGCTCGCAAGCTTCGCGCCAAGCCCCGCTCGCTCAAGGCATTCCACCGCAAGCGCCTTGTCGGTACGCTCAGGGATAGCCATAGAAACGTTCTCGCACATAGGGAACGCGAAAAGCTCTACATTCTGGAAAACGGGGGAGAACAGCTTGTAGTAGTCGCGACGGCTGTACTCGCGGATATTCGTGCCGTTCAGCAGAATCTCGCCCTCGGTGGGGTCGTAGAGCCGCAGCAGCAGCTTTATGAACGTGGTTTTGCCCGCGCCGTTCATGCCGACTACCGCAAGGCGCTTGCCCGCTTCAAGCGTAAGGTCAAGGTTTTTGAGCGCGTAATCGTCCGCGCCCTTATAGCGGTAGGAAACGTTCTTAAACTCGAACGTAAGCTTTCCCTGCGGCAGCGGAAGCCCCTCGCCGCTGTCATCGTCCACTACCTCAAGGAACGAGCGGAAGTCGTCCACTTCCATAGAGCTTTTCTTAAACCCGCCAAGCCCGTTCAGGAACTGCGTCAGCGACTCAGAAAACGCCGTGGCAAGCCCGAGGTAGAGCGTAAAGTCGCCTATGGACATATCCCGTCCAACAACGCAGAATATAAGCACGCCGTAAATCGCAGCGTTCGCGATAAGCTGCATAACGTGCGCAAAGGCGCTGTTTGCAAGCCATAGGTTTCTGCTGTGGTAATAGCGCCTGCGCTTTTCGTCGAGTATCTCGTGCTGCTTCTCGCACAGCACGTCTTTCATGCCGAAAAGGCGTATGTCCTTTGCGTAGTCGAAGTCCTGCGTTACGCGCTCCATGTAGTTTATCTTTCTCCACGTCGGCGCGAGTACGTCCCATACCTCTTTTTTGTCGCGCTTTACCGTATGGTGGAAGAAAAGAAACTGCGCGAGCGACATCACGGAAATAACGAGAATCAGCCGCCAGTCGAGAATTAACACCGCGGTGAACGACGCCGCCATTACGACAACCTGCAACATTATCGTATAGAGCATTCGCATAAGCCCCTCGACGCCCTCGGTGTTGCCGCCGCATGCCTGCGAGGCTTTCTGGCAGGCGTTGAGCATATCGGGGTTTTCAAGGCACTCATAGCTCATGTCGAGCGCCTTTGCGTTCTTTTCGCCGATAACCATGAGCCTTGCGTGTATGAAGCCGTCCCACACCTTGCTGCCGCAAAGCGTGTTGAGCGCCGTGGCGGCAAGCTCTATGGCGGCGGTTATAAGCAGCAGCGGCAGCAGGGGAGAAGCGTCGCCGCTCTCGGACTGCGCCTGCACAAGGTCTATAACGTATTTGCCGATATAGCTCCATAAAAGCCACATTGCAGCGCCCGCGAAAACGCCCACCACCATGAACGGGATTATGTTGGGCGCGTACCTGCGGATTATGCCGAGGACATAGACGCAGTTGCTTAGTATGCCGTGTTCGCGGTGAAGCGGGTCAGTTTGCTGTTTTGTCTTTTTCATCTTTATGCTCCTTGTAAGTGTCGTGCTTCATGTAGGGCGAATTGCGTGTTCCCGTCTGATAGTTGAACGATGTGGGGCGGTTAAGGAACGTTACTGTAAGTGCAAGCAGCAGCGGGAACGTGCAGTCCGCAAGGTACTGGTATATCTTTTCCGAACTTTTGCCGCTCTCAAGCGTGGCCTCCCATATCAGCGCAAATTCAAGCAGCCCGTCTATTATCCTGCGTGCGTTTTCGGAGCTTATGCCAAGCTCGCTCGTAAGCGTTTCAAGCTTAAAGAATATTGTGGTGCTGCGCCCCGCAAGAAAATATATCGCGCGCAGGGCGTTTGGTACGGCAAGGAACTCAAACAGCCTTACCATGCGCTCGTCGTAGTGCAGCACGTCGTCGTAGCCGCTCTCAGGCTCTGGCATCAGCAGGAAGTATTGCAGGTTTGCGTTGAGCCGCATTTGCAGTATTCCGCTTTCAAGCGTCAGCTGGCTGAACGTTGCGTACTCGCGGTTTTTAAGCACCGATTCGGGTATGGGGCTGTATTCGTCCGCGCCGCAAATTCCGTTGATAAGCGCGCGGCAGCAGTCGAACGCCTGCGCCATTGTCTCCGCGCGCCCCTGCCCGTTCATTGCAAGCTCGCGGAAATGCTCGGTAATCTGCTGGCAGAAGCTCTTTTCGGGCTCGCGCTCCCTGCCGAAAAGCTCGTCTGTTGTAACGCCGAGCGCGTCCGCTATCGCGGGTATAAGCTGCGCGTCGGGGAAGCTCTGCCCCTCCCACTTGGACACCGCCTGCGGGGACACGCCCACCGCGTCCGCAAGCTGCTCCTGCGTAAGCCCCTTTTCGCGGCGAATGCGGCGCAGCGCGGCGTTGAATGAGTACTCCATTATCGCACCTCTCCTTTCGTACTTCAAGTATATCACTATTTGCGGTAGAATACAAGCTAAAATAAGTTGCTATAAACAAAAAAATGTTGAGATGGCACATAAAAATCAACTGCTTGTTGAGAAAAAGGCGTTCTTTATTCGCATTGACTTTTTGCAGCGCTTCTCACAGGTTCTACGAAAAAGCAGGCTTTCAGCGTATCTCCCGCGAAAGCCTGCCCATTGAGTACAGCTTCCCTGACAGGGACTCGCTGCTGTACGTTCTGTATCTTTAACCGCGCCGCTAAAAGCAAAACCACCTGCTCAGCGGGTGGTTTCTGACCGTCGAAAAACCCCCATACGGGGGTTTTCCGACGGGACATCCGCACTGCGCGCACGGTTTGACGGCTTGCCGCCAAACCGCACACTTGTGCGGATAGAAGTGTTTTTTGCCTCGGGAAGCCCGAGGCAAAAAAGTTATTTCAAAGCCCGCATACGCGGGCAAAATGGACTTTTTCGACAGACTGAAACCACCTGCTCGGCGGGTGGTTTCGTTTTTATTCAAAGAATTTGTCCAAATAGTCCTCAAAGCTCTGCGGGGAGGACTTTATCCTGCTTTTTATCTCGTCTGCGCGCTCTGCGCTGTCGGTGTGTACCTTAAGGAAGTACTTTTCGCGGCCGCTTGCCTCGTCGCGCACGGTTATGCCGAGCGTGCAGCTGCCGTCCGCGCTTTTTGCATAGCGCACCTCAAGGCGGCAGTCGCGGCGGATAGCGTCGCGGGTGTATACGCGCACGGCCTCCTCAAACAGCTTTTCGCGCAGCGACGCGGGCAAGGTGTTTTCAAACTCCTTTGCAGCCTTCACGCCGAGCGCGGTGTTCGCGTACACGGTCTGACCGTTCACCTCCTGCGAGGTGCAGAGCCTTTGCGTGATATCGTCTAGCGCGGCGGACATATCAAAGTAGTTCACCGCGTCCTCGTAGGACGATATTTCGAGCAGCTGCTCGCGGCTAAGCGGGCAGCCTAGCGCATAAATCAGGTGACAGACAAGTATCTGTATCTCGCTTTTGTCCTCTATCCTTATGCGCGGGGTTTCAACCATTTTGCATACCTCCAAGCCCTTGCCCGTTCATTGCGGAAACAAGCGCGATATTGAGCGCCGCCTCAACGCACGGAACAGCCCTTACAACAACGCACGGGTCGTGCCTGCCCTTTATTACAAGCTGCTCGGGTGTGAGCGCCTTGAAATCGACCGACTGCTGCGGCCTTGCGATAGACGGCGTAGGCTTGAACGCCGCGCGGAATATCAGCGGCATTCCCGAGCTTATCCCGCCGAGTATCCCGCCGTGGTTGTTGGTGAGCGTTCTTACAGCCTCGCCGTCAAGCGTGAACGGGTCGTTGTTCTCGCTGCCGAAAAGCTCCGCGCAGCCGAACCCGTTGCCGAACTCTATGCCCTTTACCGCGGGAATAGCAAACACCAGCTGCGAAATGACGTTTTCAAGCCCGTCCATCATAGGCGAGCCTATGCCTGCGGGCAGCCCGACTGCGGCACACTCGACAATGCCGCCCACGCTGTCAAGGCTTTCGCGCGCGGAATTTATAACGGCGCGCATTTCCTGCTCAGCGCCGTCCGTAAGCACGGGGAAGCTGCGCGCCTTTACCGCTTCAAGGGTCTGCGCGTCAACGCTTACAGGGTCGAAAGGAACGTCTGTAACGTTCCTGATACGCGTGATGTGCGCGCCCGTTGTTATGCCGCGGTGCGCAAGTATCTGCGCGCAGACAGCGCCCGCAAAGCACAGCGGGGCGGTTATTCTGCCCGAAAAATGCCCGCCGCCGCGCGGGTCGTTCGCGCCGCTGTAGCGCACATAGCCCGTGTAGTCCGCGTGAGCGGGGCGCGCAATGTGTGAAATGTTGCCGTAGTCCTGCGAGTGCTGGTCGGCGTTGTATATTACGGCGGCAAGGGGAGTACCCGTGGTAGCGCCGTTGTATACGCCCGAAAGTATCTCGGGCAGGTCCTTTTCGGAGCGCGTGGTGCTTGTCCCGTCCTTGCGTGGCGCGCGGCGCGCCATAAAGGCGAGTATCTGCTCCATGTCGAGCTTTTCGCCGGCGGGCAGGTCGTCGATAACAACGCCGATGCCCCTGCCGTGGCTCTCGCCGAAAATTGATACGGAAATACCGCCCTTAAAGCATGACGACATCGAACTCACCTCCAAGCGCGCGAAAATCCTCAAAGAACGTGGGGTAGCTCTTTGCAACGCATTCGGCGTTGGTTATGGTAAGCGGCTCTGTGCAGCGCTGCGAGGCGATTGCAAGCGACATTGCGATACGGTGGTCGTTATAGCTGTCGCAAACGCCTCCCGAAATGGTCTTAACGCCCTCAATGTCAAGGTAGTCGTCGCCCGCGGTGACTTTTGCGCCAAGCAGGTTAAGCGAGGCGGAGATAGCCTCAAGGCGGTCGCACTCCTTTATGCGCAGGCGCTTGCAGCCCGTAATATGCGAGGGGCTGTCGGCAAACGCGGCGAGAACGGTGAGTATCGGCACAAGGTCGGGGATATCCGACGCGTCTATGTCGAAGCCTGTGTAGTTGCTGCCGATAGTCAGCATTTTGTCGATTATGTCGAACACCGCGCGGTCGCCCTGTACGCTCGCGGGGTTCAGTCCGAGAAGCTCAATGCTGCTGCCAAGCTTATTTGCAACCGCAAAGAACGCCGCCTGCGAGCAGTCGCCCTCCACGGTGTATTCGCACGGCTTGTATTGCTGTACGCCCTTGACAGAGTAGTTGCCGTTGAACTCGAGCGTTTCTATGCCAAAGCTCTGCATACATCTCACCGTAATGTCCGCATACGGCTTTGACTGAAGCGGCGAGGTGAGTATGATGGTGCTTGCGCCCTCCATAAGCGGCATGGCGAACAGCAGTCCCGTAATGAACTGCGAGGATATGTCGCCAGTAACGGGATACTGCCCCGCAGAAAGCTTACCCTTGATATGGTAGGGCATAACGTCGCTTACAAACTCGACCCCGTGCTTCGGGAACTCGTCGATATACGGCGTGATGGGTCTTGTCGGGAGCTTTCCGCTGCCGTAAAAGGTAGCCTCAACGCCGAGCGCTGCGGCAATGGGTATAATAAACCGCAGGGTAGAACCCGACTCGCGGCAGTCTATCTCGACCTTTTCGGGCGGGTTCTCGATTCCCGTAACATAGGCCGTGCCGTTTTCAATGCGTATCTTAGCGCCGAGCGCTTCGAGCGCGGCGCAGGTAGCGTCCGTGTCCTCGCAGCCGAGAACGTCGTTCACAACGCTTTCGCCGTGGGAGAGCGCTGCGCAGATAAGCGCGCGGTGTGAAATGCTCTTTGATGGCGGTACTTTTATGCTGCCTGACAGCGGGCGCGGTGTTATCTTTATGTTCATAGCGTTCAGCCTTTCAAAAATTCCTTGTAGTCCTCAACGGAAAGCGCAACTGCGCCGCTCGTGCCTATATCGCTGCATATTACTATCTTAATGCCGTCCGCAAGGCGCTTTTTGTCGTGCAGGGAATATTCATACAGCACGTCGAGCGGAGCGGGGTCTGTAAGGGGCAGGCTGCATTTTTTCAGCAGCGCGTCAAGCCTGTCTGCAATACCCGCAGCGCACATTCCCTTGCGCTCGGCAATATGCGTGAAAACGCTCATGCCGATAGCAACGGCGCACCCGTGGGTAAGTCCCGTGTAGTTGTAGTGCTTTTCTATCGCGTGCGCAAGCGTGTGTCCAAAGTTCAGCAGAACTCGCTCGCCCTTTTCGCGCTCGTCGTTTTCCACTACCTGCGCCTTGATTTCCACGCAGCGCTTTACTATGTCGGTGATGTTCGCCTTTATGTCGCCCTTTTCAAGCAGCTCGAAAAGCTCGCGCGACTTTATCATGCCGTACTTTACTACCTCAGCCATGCCGTCCGCAAAAAACTGGGGCGTGAGCGTGTCGAGCGCCTGCGTGTCGCATATAACCAGCCGCGGCTGATAAAACGCGCCGACAAGGTTCTTTCCACCCGCTATATCGACCGCGGTCTTACCGCCAACGGAGCTGTCTACCTGCGCCAAAAGCGACGTCGGTATCTGCACAAAGTCTATTCCGCGCATATAGGTAGCCGCGGCAAAGCCCGCCGTATCGCCAACGACTCCGCCGCCGAGCGCAACTATAATATCCGAGCGCGTAAAGCTCTTTTCGGCAAGAAAATCGTATATTTCAAGCAGCGTTTTGTGGCACTTTGAAGCCTCGCCGTGCGGGAACACAAACTTTTCTGTGCTGAAGCCCGAGGCTTCAAGCGAGCGAATGACGCGGGCGCTGTACAGCGCGTCCACGTTGTCGTCGGTGATGATAGCGGCGCGGCGTCCTCTGACCGCCTGCGAGATAAGCTCTCCTGCGCTGTCGAGAATGCCTTTGTCTATATGTATATCGTATTTTACGCTTGCGTTGACAGTGACCTTTTGCATGTTTCAGTCCTCCGTTCGCTCAGATGAGCATAATTATTCATAATACATTTTGATTTTACAATACTTTGTCCGAATTGTCAATAGATAAAATTGTTTTTTGTTGATTTTAACCAACCTGTTGAAAACTTATTCCTGCATTGGGCGCTAGTATTGGGCATAATACAGCCGTTTGTCGGCATTTTTAGAAATCCGCGCAGGCAGAGAGCGTGTTTCCTCAATTTTATTGAACTGTTAAATATTCTCAAAAAAGCTTTTCGACATATATTGACTTACTATGACAAAAGTAGTATAATAAACATATAACAACAGTCTGTCGAAAAAGTCAATTTTGCCCATGTATGCGGGTTTTGAAATAACTTTTTTGCCTCGGGCTAAAGGTGACTGCCTCGACCCGGCTGAGGCAAAAAACACTTCTATCCGCACAAGTGTGTAAGCGACGCTACGCTTACGCAGCCGTGCGCGCTGTGCGGATGACCCGTAGGAAAACCCCGTATGGGGGTTTTCCTACGGTCTGATATCAAATGCTTTTTCAAAAAGCACGTCCTGTTGGAGGAAAATTACCATGTCAAAAGAGTTTGACGAAATATCACACGAAACCATAATGCGCGACCTGTACTCTGAGCATAAGGTAAGCAATATGCTCGGGATAATGCACGCCGTATGGGTGGGCGACAAATCGGAGGAGTGCGTTGCCCGTATCAAAGAGCTTACACAGTCCAATGAAAGCGACCACTATTCCTCGGTAACGGTGGGAAGCTACGCCGTCGCGGCGCTCGACCTGCTCAAAATTGAGCGGTACAAGGGCGAGGACTCCGTTATCCGAAAGCTCATAAAAACAAAGCTTGCCAAGGACCTAAAGTGACCCTGCGGAATGCTCCGCGCTCAGCTGACCGCACGCGGCGTCTAAGCCGCTGCCAAATTCGCGGCGCATTGTGACTGAAACGTTGTGCTTTTTCAGCACATCGTAAAACGCCATAATACGCTCGCGCGGGCTTGCGGAAAAGCCGCCCTGCGTTTCGTTGTAGGGTATGATGTTTACATAGAACTTCCGCGCGCCGATAAGCTCTGCGAGCTGCCGCGCGTGTTCGGGGGAATCGTTGACGCCGTTTAGCATGACGTATTCAAGAGCTGCGCGGCGGTTTGTTTTTTGCGTGTAGTACTCTGCCGCAGGGATAAGCTGCGAGAGGGGATAGGCGCGGTTTATCGGCATAAGAGAGCTTCTGAGCGCGTCGTTTGGCGCGTGCAGGCTTATCGCAAGGTTGCACGGGTGCGGAAGGTCTGCGTACTCGTATATTTTCGGCGCTATTCCGCAGGTGGAAACCGTTACGTGCCGCTCGCCGAGTTCAAGCCCCTTTCCCGCAGTTACTATCTCGCAGAAGCCGCGCACCGCGTCAAAGTTGTCGAACGGCTCGCCGATACCCATGACCGATACGCCGTTTATTTTCACGCCAAATTCGCGCGAGAGCGCCAGCACCTGCCCTACGATTTCAGCGCTTGTAAGAGAGCGCTGTTTTTTTAGCTTTCCGCTGCGGCAGAACGCGCAGCCCATAGAACAGCCCACCTGTGTTGAAACGCACGCAAACGCGCCGAAGCGCTGCCGCATAAGCACCGCTTCAACGTAGTCGCCGCCGAGGTCCAGCAGGAGCTTTGCGGCGTCCTCGCTTTCACGGCGCTCCACAACGCGCGGCAGCTCGTCCGTGAAGCTTTCCGTAAGCTTGTTCGTCACGCGCTCCGACAGCCCAAGGGCGTTCAGCGGCAGCGCGCGCCTGTATATGCCGTCGAAAACGATATCCGCCTTTGCGGGGTTTTCGCCGCAGGCGCTGAAGTATTCGCGCAGCGCCGCGGGCGTCATGCCGTATATGTTTGTCTTTTCCATTATGACCTCACAATAGTCCCCCCGAGCGCAAGCGCCGCACGGAGGGACTTGTTTTCTGCGATTATTGCGCGGAGCTGCAGAGCGCTGTTACAAGGCTTGCGGCAAAGTGCCTTACCTCGGGGCGGTCCGCTATCTCCCAAAGGCGCGAGGTGCATATGCACGCGCCGTTTTCGCGGTAAAGAAGCGCAAGGCGCGACGCGCGCAGCGGGTTGTCTATCACCCACACGTCGGGGATTATGTCCGTACCGTCAAGGTTTGCGCAATGGCTGTGCATTACGAGCGAGTACCATTGCGGGGTCGTATGCTCCTCGCAGGGGAAGCCGCCGAGCAGCTCGCTTTGCGTGTTGATGTACAGCCCGAGCGTGCCTGTAGGTACGGTCTTGCCCATGCTCTCGGAAATAGACTTAAACATTCCGTAGCACCAGAAATCCGTGCAGTATTCGCCCTTAAGCGCGCCCTCGGGCGCAGCGGGAATGCACAGCGCGCCCTGCTGCGGCTTGTCGGTTATCGGCAGCGTTTTTCCGTTGTATTTGATGTATTCGCGCGTTATTTCAACGTCTATCTGCGGGTAGAACCACAGCGTGTAAGAGTTGGTGACGTTCGTGCCGTCCGCCTGCAATTCAAGCACGGCGCTTGCGGGGACGTCGCTTTCAAGCGTAAAGGCTATGTCCTGCGCCTTTGCCGTTCTACCCGTAAATTCGCCTACAGCCGCCGAAC
Organism: uncultured Oscillospiraceae bacterium; assembly: GCA_934462925.1. Lineage (GTDB taxonomy): Bacteria > Bacillota > Clostridia > Oscillospirales > Ruminococcaceae > CAG-115. The sequence goes on from CAKSIT010000005.1 coordinate 50,338, forward strand.
CCGAAGCCGCAGTTTTTCCGCCGCAAACAAGCCGCCAGTTTATTCTGCTTGCCGCGTAATTCGGCTCGGTGCCGGATATCATCAGCCCGCAGCGCACCTGCTCGCCGCAGGTGAACACAAAGCGCTCAAGCTCCGCAAGCACTACCGTCCTGCCGCAAGAGCTGCGCCAGTCGGACGGCTCTACAAGCCCCTTGCTTTCCATAAACGGGTCGAGTATACCGACTGTCGCCGTACCCTGCCCGGGGAAGTCCTGTATGTCAAGCAGCTGGAAGCCCGCCATGTTTTTGCTGCGCAGCGCGGTTTCTATCTCCGCGCGGTAGCACGCAACCGAAAGCGCGCCCGAAGCCCTGAAAAATCCGCGCCAGTAGGGGAGAAGCCCCTTTTCCTCGGCGGTCTTTTTGTAGCCCTCGTAGGTGTCGTGCTTAAGAGAGCCTGTGTATTTCGCGATTTCGTCGTAGTTGGGGTAGATGTAATACTGCCCTATTTCATGGGATATTACGGGAACGTTCGGTACAAGCGCGCCCGAAGCGTCCGCGCTTACCTTTTTCATGCCCGTGCCGTACTGTATCAGTATTTCGCCGCCCTCAGAGCCGCCTGCGGCGTTCTCGGGGATTATCATAGGGTCGTAGCTGTGAACGCTGTTCGGCTCGTCGGTCTGTATATGCCCGAACGGCGCGTCGCACGCCGCGTAACTGCCGCGAATCAGCCTGTCGCGGCCGAAGCGCACCCCGCTGAACAGGTCGTCATGCTCCAGAATGCACGGCACGAACTGGAAGTTGTTCGACCCCTGCACGTAAAGCTTGTCGGCGTTATAGTCCTTGTACCCCGCGAGAAGCTCGTCAAGGCGCTCCTTGCTGCCCCAAAGCTCGTTGCCCATAGACATCATTACAAACGACGGGTGGTGACCGAACTCCCGCAGCATACGGAAGCCTTCCTCACGCAAAAACTCATGCTCCGTGCCGAACTCGTCGGGAATAGTCCCCCAGAACGGAAGCTCTGGCTGCATATAGATACCCATTATGTCAGCCGCAGCAAACGCAGCGTCGGGCGGGCAGCAGGTGTGGAAGCGGTAGTGGTTTATGCCGTAGCGCTTTGCGGTTTCAAACACCTTTATCCAGCTTGCAATATCAGTCGGCGCAAAGCCTGTTTTAGGGAATACAAGCCCGTCGTGCTTTCCGCGCAGGAACGTTTCGCTGCCGTTTATTTTAAGCTTAAGCCCGTTAGCGCTCAGTCTTCTCATGCCGAAATAGAGCTGCCTTATGTCGCTGCCCGTGTTTATTTCAAGCTGTAGAAGCTTCGGCGAATGCTCGCTCCACAGCGGATAATTGCCGCTCAGCGAAAGTGTGCATTCAAGCACGCCGCCTGCGTAGTCCGCGCGGACGCTCGCGTATTCGCCGTCTTGGTCGGAAACGCGCAGAAGCGCGCTGCCGCTCTTTTCTCCCGTCATTTCGGCGCGAAGCTTAAGCGTGCCGCTTTCGGGGTCGGGGTAAAGCGTGCAGTACTCAGGGAACGATGTGAACGAAATCAGCCCTATGCTGCCCGTGATTCCGTTCCAGTTGGTCTGCGTGTCCTGCGAGGTAAGGTGTCCGCCGCCCGTGGGGTAGTCGGTGTTGTCAACGCGCACTATAAGCTCGTGCGCGCCCGCTTTAAGCCCCGTAAGGCCGTAGCGGTGCGGCGTACACAGCGAGCAGTAATCGCCTATGTAAGCGCCGTCAAGCCATACGGCTGTCTTGCGCGTTCTTTCGAGGAAAAGAACGCAGCGCTGAGCGGCAGCTTTTTCGTCAACAGTAAAGCTGCGCTTAAACCACGCGTACCCCTCGAACATATACCTGTCCGTAAGGCAGCCGTACTTCTTGTCGGGATTCACCCTGCCGAGCTTTGCGTGCGAGGTGGTGTCGGGGAGCGATATTTCAAGCGGAAAGCTTTCGGGGAGCGCGTTGTTCTTGTTTTCGTCAAGAAATACCTCCCATTTTCCGCTAAGGTCTGTAAATGTCATGTCGTACCTCCGAAGTTATGCTATACTGCGCGCACATATTCACGCGCCTGTCCTTTATATTTTATATGTTTACGCCGCTTAAGTCAAGGGCTTTTTTACTTTTTTATTGACATACCCCCGCAAAAGATGTATACTGAAAGGCGGAGGGCGCAATATGACGGCTTTTTCTTTTTCAGACGATAACAAGCGGTATCACACGCTTTACTATTATAACAAGCACGCGTTCGGCTGCCGTGTGTACAAGGCGGCTATAGACGCGGGGCTTTCCTGCCCGAACCGCGACGGGCGCTGCGGCACGGGCGGCTGCACGTTTTGCAGCGGCGGCAGCGGGTATTTCACAAGCGGCGCGCTTTCCGTGAGAGAGCAGTATCTCGCCGAGGAAAGGCGCATTCGCGCTAAGTGTCCGAACGCGCTTATTCAGGCGTATTTTCAGGCGGGGTCTAATACCTATGCCGACGTTGAAACGCTCGCGCGGCTTTACGGCGAGGCTATCGCGTGCGGCGCGGCTTCTATATCGGTGGCTACGCGCGCGGACTGCCTTGACAGAGCGCGTGCGGAGCTGCTCGCGGGTTTGCCTGTGCCTGTGACTGTTGAGCTTGGGCTGCAAACCGTGCATGACGAAACCGCAGCCCGCGTGAACCGCTGCCACAGCTTTGCGGACTTCCTGCGCGGCTACGCGCTGCTTAAGGAATACGGGCTGCGCGTGTGCGTGCATATTATAGACGGGCTTCCGCGGGAAACGCGCGATATGATGTTGCAGACGGCGGAGGTTCTCGGGCGGCTTCGCCCGGGCGGAGTAAAGATACACCTGCTTCACGTAATAAAGGGAACGCCGCTCGCGCAGCTTTACGAAAGCGGCGGCTATCAGCCCATGAGCAGGGAGGAGTATATAGATACCGTGGTATCGCAGCTGGAGCTTTTGCCGCCGCAGACGGTAATCGAGCGCCTTACGGGCGACGGCGATAAGAGAACGCTTTTAGCGCCGCTCTGGAGCGCGGACAAGATAGCAATACTCGGCGGCATTGACAAGCGCCAGCGCGAGTTTGACACATGGCAGGGCAAGCGCTTTACGGAGGAGTAATGGAGCAGTTGAAAAACCTTTACGAGCAGATATACGAGGGCATTAAGGACGATATCCTTTCGGGCAGGCTGACGCACGGGCAGCGGCTGCCCTCAAAGCGCGCCTGCGCGGAGCGCTGCGGGGTGAGCGTTGTTACGGTGGAAAACGCATACGCCCAGCTTATCGCGGAGGGATATGTGCGTTCCGCGCAGCGCAGCGGGTACTTTGTGCAGTACAGCGGCGGCGCGGTAAAGGCAGCGCCCGTGCAGCCGCCCGAGCCGTTCCCCGAGGAGGAGCAGCAGGCGCACACGGGCGGGGAGAGCTTTCCGTTTACCGTGTGGGCAAGGCTTATGCGCAGCGTTATCCTTGAAAAGGGCGCGGCAATACTACAGCCCGTGCGCCACGGCGGCGCGGAGGAGCTTCGCTGCGCCATATCCGACTACCTTTACAGGGCGCGCGGCTTTTATGCTGCGCCGCGGCGAATAATCGTCGGCAGCGGCACGGAGTACCTTTACAACCTGCTTGTGCAGTTTTTAGGACGCGGCAAAAGCTACGCTGTAGAAGACCCGGGCTACGACAAGCTCTCAAAAATATACGCGCTTTGCGGCGTGCATTGCGAGCATATCCCGCTTGACGGCGAGGGCATGAGTGTAAAGCTCCTGCGCGAAAGCCGCGTGGACGTGGCGCACATTTCCCCCGCGCACCACTACCCGACGGGAATTGTTATGCCGATTTCCCGCCGCCGCGCGCTTATGGACTGGGCGCAGGAGGGCGCGCGCTACATCATCGAGGACGACTACGACAGCGAGTTCCGCTGGAGCGGAAAGCCCGTGCCGTCCATGTTCGGCATGGATACGGCGGGGCGCGTTATTTACATCAACACCTTTTCGCAGACCATAGCGCCCTCTGTGCGCATAAGCTATATGTGCCTGCCGCAGGAGCTGTGCGAGCGGTGGGAGAGCGTTATGGGGTTCTATTCCTGCCCTGTGCCTGCGTTTGAGCAGTACACGCTTGCGCGCTTTATTGCGCAGGGGTACTTCGAGCGGCACATAAACCGCACCAAAAAGCGCTTTCGCCGCATAAGGGAGATGGTGCTGGCACTCATGCGGTCTTTCCCCGAGGTAAAGGAGCTTACGGAGGAGAACGCGGGGCTTCACTTTACCGTAACGATAGACGGGGGAGCGCAGCGCGTAATAAGCGCCTGCGCGGAGTGCGGCGTTCGCGTAAGCGAGCTGTCCGCATTCTACCATAACGCACAGAGCGCGCCGCGCGGGCGGTATGTTGTGAGCTACGCCGCAGCCGACGAAACGGCGCTTGCGGAAAAGTATGAAAGATAACTACGTTTTTTGCAAAAAAGGTTGAATCGGTTTGTGAAATGTGCTATAATACAATATGGATATTTGTCTGAAAACAACGCTTTGTACAAAATACTGAAAGGTCAAATTAACTGATGTCAGAATACTACACGAATCAAGAGCTTATACCCTCGCTCGCCGAGGAGATATCAAAGGTGATAAAGGGCAAGAAGGACGCCGTGCAGATGATACTTACGGCGCTGCTGGCGCGCGGTCACGTGCTTATAGAGGACGTCCCCGGCGTTGGCAAGACCACGCTTGCAATGGCGCTCGGAAAGGCCACGGGGCTTGACTTCCGCCGCGCGCAGTTTACGCCCGACGTAATGGCGTCGGACATTACAGGCTTTACCATGTACAACAAGGCGGAGGACCGCTTTGAATACCGCGCGGGCCTTGTTATGACGAATATTCTGCTTGCGGACGAGATAAACCGCACCTCGCCGAAAACGCAGTCCGCGCTGCTTGAAGCGATGGAGGAAAAGCGCGTTACGGTAGACGGCACAGTACACCGCCTGCCCGAGCCGTTTATGGTTATTGCAACGCAGAACTCGCAGGGCTATGTCGGTACGTTCCCGCTGCCCGAGGCGCAGCTCGACCGCTTTATGATAAAGCTAAGCATGGGCTATCCCTCTGTCGAGGAGGAGGCTAACATGATGTCCGAGCGCCTCGGAGAGAATCCCGTGGATTCGGTGCGGTGCGTTATGAACGCAGAGCAGCTTATGCGCTGCATAGAGGACGCGGGCAGGGTGGATTTTGCGGACAGCCTTTGCCGCTATGTCGCGCAGCTTGCGGCGGCGACAAGAAGCCACCCCTCCGTAGAGCTTGGCGTAAGCCCGCGCGCTTCTCTTGCCGTAATGCAGGCCAGCCGCGCCCTCGCCTACATCAACGGGCGCAGCTACGTTATCCCCGAGGATATCGTAAGGCTGCTGATACCCGTGTGGTCGCACAGAATAGTACTCAGGCGCGAAACCCGCATGACAAAGCGCACTATAGGCTCTATACTTGAAGATGTGGTGACGTCTGTAGCGCCGCCCATAAGGCGAAGCTGATGAGGCGCGGCAGATTTATTTATGCGCTGGCGGTGATTGCGTGCGTTGTGTTTTCGGTGCTTTATAAAAGCCGAATTTCGGCGGTGCTGCTGTTTACGGTGATTGGCTATATCCCGCTTGCGCTTATTTCCTGCGCGGTTTGCCTTATGTGCTTTAAGGCGGGTTTTGCGGACCGCAGGGGCATATACCGCAAGAACACCCCGTTCGACATAAGGATAATAGTAGCCAACAGGACGATATTTGCGTGCGCTCCCGTAGAGCTTGTATGCGAGCTTGCAGACAGGGAAACGGGGCTGTTTTCGGAAAAGCGCGTGTACGTATCCCTGCCGCCGCTTGGCAAGTGCAGGGTGGCGGTGTCCTGCCTGCACAGGTACAGGGGCTGCTATACCGCTAGAATAACGCGCATCGCCGCGTACGACCCGCTGCGCATTATCCGCCTTTCACGGCGGCTTGACGAGAAAATGACGCAGATATTCCTGCCGCGCAGGATACCCGCAGGGGAGCTTGCCGCAGACACGGCAGGGGAGAGCAGCGCAGCGCCGTCAAAGCTGCTTTCGTGCGAGAAAGAGGATTTCTCCCATGTGCGCAGCTATCACAGCGGCGACCTTGTGCAGCTTGTACACTGGAAGCTTACCGCCAAGGCCGACGAGGTGATGATAAAGCAGTTTGACGAGATGACCGACCGCCGAATGCTTATCATATGCGATTATAACACTCAGGGAAGCGGGGAAGAACAGCTTCTGCGGGCGGACCAGATAATCGAAACGGCGGTGTCCTTTGCGTATTCCGCGGCGGAGGCGGGCGTAAAGGCTGCGGTGGACTTCGGCGCGAACGACAGGAGCTTTTACTGCGAGATAAGCGATATGACGGAGTTCAACAGGTTTTACGAGCTTATGTCGGTGCTTCCCGCAAAGCTTGACGTTTGCGAGTTTTCCGAGCTTATCGAGGAGAGCGCCGATTCGGGCGCTTCGGTGCTGTTTCTTATTACGCCGAGCCTTACGCGGGAGCTTATTGCGCAGACGGATTCCCTTGCAGAAAGCTTTTCGGGAATTGTTGTGCTGGCGCTTGCGGACATAGCCGAAAGCCCGCTTGCATACGAGGCGGAGAACAGCCGCTTCGTTTTCCTTAACATTCACGGCGACCCCGAAAGCGGTATCCCGCAGGCGATAGCGGAGCTTGAGGAGCGCCGCGCTATGGAGTAACAAACGGCTTATGCCGAATTTATAGAAAAAGGTATGAACAATGGATATCAAGGCTAAAATCGAGGAGATAGTAAGCAAAATCAAGGCGGACGAGAGTTTCGCGCAGGAGTTCAAGGCAGACCCCGTAAAGGCGGCTGAAAAGGTACTCGGCGTTGACCTGCCCGACGGTGTTATCAACAGCATAATCGACGGCGTTAAGGCAAAAATAGACGTTGACGGCATTAAAAACAAGCTCGGCGGACTTTTCGGCGGGCTTAAATAACAGTTTGAAAGGCGGAACATTATGCTCGGAAATTTTGTTTACTGTAACCCGACAAAGCTCTTTTTCGGCAAGGATTCGCTTAAGGAGCTGCCTGCGGCGCTTAATGGCTATGAAAGGATAATGCTGGTTTACGGCGGCGGCTCGATAAAGAAAACGGGGCTTTACGACAAGGTAACTGCGCTTCTTAAGGAAAACGGCAAGCAGGTGTTCGAGGACGGCGGCGTTATGCCGAATCCCACAACAGTAAAGCTTGCGGAGGGCTGCCGCATTGCGCGCGAAAACAACGTTGACTTCATTCTCGCCGTAGGCGGCGGGTCTGTGTGCGACTACTCAAAGGCGGTTTCCGCCTCGGCTTACTGCGGCGGCGACCCGTGGGAGATGTTCTACGAGCGCTTTGAAGAACCGAGCGGCAGAATTATCCCCGTAGGGTGCGTGCTGACAATGGTAGGCACGGGTTCGGAGATGAACGGCGGCTCTGTAATAACAAACCCCGACAAGAAGATGAAAGTAGGCCACGTTTTCGGCGAGGCGCTCTACCCGCGCTTTGCGATACTCGACCCCGAGGTTACGTTCACGCTGCCCGAATACCAGATGAAAGCTGGCTTCTTTGACATCATGTCGCACATTCTCGAGCAGTATTTCTCTGGCGAGGACGACAACACCTCCGACTATATTATGGAGGGTCTGCTGCGCTCGCTTATACACAGCACAAGGGCGGCGGTCAAAAATCCCCGCGACTACGAGGCGCGCAGCAACATTATGTGGACTGCAACGTGGGCGCTCAACACGCTTGTTGCAATGGGCAAAGCAACCGACTGGGAAGTGCATATGATAGGGCAGGCGGTTGGCGCACACACAAACGCAACGCACGGTATGACGCTCTCTGCGGTTTCCCTGCCGTATTACCGCTACATTCTGCCTTACGGCGTTAAAAAGTTTGCAAGGTATGCAGTAAATGTATGGGACGTTGACCCCGCGGGCAAAACCGACGAGCAGACAGCGCTTATGGGACTTGAAGCAATGGAGCGCTATATGCGCGAGATAGGTCTTGTAATGAACATTACGGAGCTTGGCGTTACCGAAAGCATGATAGACGCAATCGCAGACAGCACGCTTATCATGACGGGCGGGTACAAGGTTCTCACGCGCGGCGAGGTTGTGGAGATACTGCGCAGAAGCCTTTGATAAGGCGAGCGGTGCAATAAAGCGAACTGCGGGGCAAACGCTCCGCAGTTGTTTTTATGGGGGAATACACAGCGGCGACAGACACCGCCGTCGTGCAGGAAATCAGCTGTACTGTTCAAGTACGGTTTTTAGCGCGTTTACGCTAGCGTTGTGAATCCTTACAACGGGAATATCGCTTTTTTCCGAACGCTGCTTTACAAGGTTCGCCATTTTGTGCGAGCAGGTATTCGTGAACACAACAAGCAAATCGGGACAGCCTATCTTTTCGGAAAAGTCTGTCGGCATCTGCGTGAACACCTTAGCCTTGCAGTTATACGCCTTGCATATGTCTTTATATCGGGTCGCCATGCGGTCGTTTCCGCCTACTACCACCACGCTCATTATTATTCTCCTTTCAGTCGCTGCTCTTTGTATGTCGGTTAGCAACAACTAACCCAAATATATAATAGCATATTTTAGCGGTCTTGTCAATAGGTAAAATAAAAAAATATAAAAAGTCGGCACAAAAGAGCGCGCCGCGCAGGGCATACGTGTATTGTGCCGATTTTATGCTTATTCGTCGTCGTTATGGTGGAACTCCACGTCCGCGAGCGGGTTTTGCTTCATGGCGTTTTCAAGTTGGGCGTTGGACACGTGTGTGTAAATCTGCGTAGTGTTGAGGTTCTCGTGGCCGAGAACGTCTTTCAGAACGCGCACGTCAACGCCGTTCTGATACATGAGCGTTGCGGCGGTGTGGCGCAGCTTATGCACGGAAAGTCCCATGTTGTCAAGTCCGCAGCTTTTCAGGCATTCCTCGACGATTTGCTGAACGCGGCGGTTTGATATGCGCGTTCTTCGCTTGCTGAGGAAAAGCGCGTCCGTCTGCGCGGACATATCGCGGCAGCCCGCGGCGGCGCGAATGTCAGGGTCGGTTTTATCGGGCGACAGGTAATCCATGTAGGCGTTGACGCAGGCGTCGTTAAGGTAGATTATACGCTCCTTGCTGCCTTTGCCAAGCACCTTTAGCGTGTATGTAAGCGTGCCGTCCATGCCCTTAACGGCGCGAATGTCGTTCATATCAATGCCAACAAGCTCACTTAGTCGCATTCCGCAGTTCAAAAAGAACACAACGATACAGTAATCGCGTTTTCGGTCGGGCGTGTCAATGTTCGCTAAAAGCTCCAGCGCCTGCTCAAGCGTAAGGAACTTTGGCAGCGCGGCCTTCGGCGACGGCAGCTCGAGATTGGCGAGCGGGTTCACCTCAAAGAAACGCTTCTGATTTGTAAGGTACTTGAAGAACTGCCTGAGCGACACGGCTTTTCTGTAGCGCGCTTTTTGGTCGTTGGAGCGTTCGCGTGAAACGTACACCAGAAACTCCTGCACAAGCATAAGGTCAACAGCGCGAATGTCATCGTCGCTGATGTCCGCAATGCTTATTTGCGAAAATTCCTTTGGGTCAGCCGAAGCGCGCCCGTTCTTGATTTTGTAGAATCTGAAGAACGTGCGTAGGTCGGTATAATAGTTTTTTACTGTAAGCTCCGAACGCCCTTTGACTATCTGCTGGTAATATATATAGTCCTTAATAGTCCGCGGAGCTTCGTCATAATTGAAAGACATATTCTTATTCCTCAAAGGAGAAGTATAGGTAATTGCGTAAAATAAAAAAGATATTACCCCGATTTTTGTATATCATGCCTGAAAGGGAAGAGCTGTTTTTTATTTATTTTACACAATGTTCATTTTATTTATTGTAGCACTTTCGGGCGGCGTTGTCAAGAACGCAAGCTCAGGCGCGGAAGCTCGGCGAACGTAAGCCCGAGGAGCGTTGAGTTTTCCAAACGTTTGGACAAAATGATGGGGCAGCTTCTGCCGCCCCGTGTTATTAGTCGGTAAGTAGTTTGTTTTGGAGCGCCTTAAGCTCTTCTATGTGCTTCTTAGCGCTTGCTATGGATTCGCTGTAGTCCTCGTCCTCGTATTCGTTCGGTTTATTCATTAGCTCTATGAAGTCGTTTTCCCGTGCTATTTCGTGTTCGATTATGGTGTATATATCGACTAGCTCGCTTCCGCTGAACGTTGTTTCTTTTCTGAACTTCATTTTGTCTCCTTTCTCCATTCCTCGCAGAGTCTTAGGGCGGTTTCTTTCACGGTCTGCATGGTTACTTTACCGTCAATGTATGGTTCTATGTTGATGATGGCGGGGTCGTTGTAGTTTTTCCAGCTGTTATGTCCGAGCGAGTAAAACTCGTCCGTCCATATCTCGCCTGAGTTGCGGTCGAGCATAAGGTATCCGTATCTTGGGGAGTATGCGCCGCCTGCGTTCGCTTCCTTGTAGTCCTTGACTGCTGCTCTGATTCCTGTGATTTTCATGTTACATTTTCCTTTCTTTGCCCTTGAGGGGCTTGACAAATTTTTTTCGGTGTGTTAAAATGTAACCGTAGGGGACTTGGTGAGAGTGTCCCCCGCGGCTTTTGATTGATAGGCGGTTTGTGCTTGGCAGAGCGACCGCCTATTTTTTACTTATTGAGAAGCTTTTCAAGAAGCTTAATTACTTCTTGCACTTCAACGCTTGAAAGCTCGAGCTTATAAAGCTCTATTATCGCTTCTCTTATGGCGTTGTTGCGTGCTTCGTTCCTAAGTATTTCGGGATTGTTTGGCAATTCCATTTCCTCACTTCCTTTCGTTAAGGGCTGCCGCCCTCTCTCACCATATATATTATACCATATTGCGCACTATATATCAAGCGGTAAAATGCACAAAGATATAGCGGATAATATGTGCATTATGTATATTGTGCATAATATATGTGATGTGCTATAATTAGTGTGAGGTGATGAAAATGTATAATCAAGCACAAAATAAGGCTACGCAGAAGTACATCAAGAAGAATCTAGAAGATGTGCGGTTTTGGGTTAAAAAAGGAGAAAAGGACCGATACAAACAGCTTGCGGAGCATCACGGACTATCTCTCGCGGAACTGATACGCAAGGCTATTGAGGAGTACGCAGAGAACCATGCCAACGAGTAGGTGCGGAACGTCCGATAACCGGTTGCTTTGCCGCCGAGTGCCGTTGGATATGCAGTAACTTCAGCTCGCCCGCACGCGCGCGCCGCACGTTCTGCGCGTTAGCGCCCCTCCACGAAAAAAAATTTTGCGACCCTTTACGGCGGATTGTCGGTGTGTTACCCTCTCGCGGGGAAGTATGGACATCTACGAACAACAACATGTGGGAGCAGGCGCGCAGCGCTCCACAATACCCATAGACGGGGAAGTAATCCTGTCCATACTTCCCTTAATTGCCGAATAACACACCGACAAGCCGCAGTCAAGGGGACAAAGCAAAACTTTTTTTCGCGCAGCTACCTCTCCTGCGGCGCGCGCGGGCGGGCGAGCTGCTCTCAGGCACACGGCGGCAAAGCAAGAAAACAAGAATGCCCCCTTTCAAGTTGAGAGGGGGCAACAGGGGAGAGATGTAGGACTTAAGCTTAAGTCCTAAGTATCGTTGGTATAAAATAAACAGGGTATTGCCTTGAGCAGTACCCTGTATTATTTATTCTTTATCCCATGGATAATCCCACGGATAACCTTCCCAACATTCGTTATAGTTTACGTTTTCTATTGGGGTAGGGTTTCCGTATTCTTTTTCGCGACCTGCGCAAACAAATTGCTTATTGTTATTTGGCATATTGAAAACGCAGTTGTCACAGCTTTTTTTTATTTGTTTCATACTCATGCCTTTCTATGAAGTATTTGATTTGATGATACCAAAAAGCCAGTCGGTACTTACATTGTAAAGTTCAGCTAGTAGTCCTATAGTTTCAAGATTTGGTTCTAGTGTACCTAACTCATATTTTGTTATGTTTGACCTTGATGTATTAAGCTTGTCTGCGACTTCTTGTTGTGTCATTTTACTGTTAGTTCTTGCTCTTTTCAAATTGTTTGTAAAGTTTTCTTTGAACATAGTAATTTTCCTCTAGTTCTATTATAGCACTATATATAATTTTCGGTGTTCTTTTTTGGCACATTTGCCAGTTCCATTTTGGAACAATTTGTGATATAATAGGATACATAAAATAATTTTTGGGGTGAAATTGCTATGAAATTTCCACGAGTGCGAGAGCTTCGGGAAGATAGGTTACTTAGGCAACGTGATGTAGCTTATATTCTTGGCACATCTCAGAAGCAGTATTGCCGATGGGAGTCGGGAGAGTATACGCTGCCGTTTGAAGTAGCAATACGGCTAGCAACGTTCTACGGCGTGAGCCTTGATTATATAGCGGGTCTTGTAGACTACGATAAGAATTCGAGGTGAACGAGTTCATGTTTGAAATTTTTGATTTTATATTCCCTATTGCAGTTTTGGCGTTTCTTATTTTGTGGTTTGTTTCTATATTATTCTTAGCTTTTTTGCTCTTAGATGGTGAAAAAAAGGGGGGTAAAAAGAAATGAATCGTGAACAAGTCTACAGAGTAACGCTCGACTTAACGAGGTCGGAGCTTATGGCAATGCAGGCGCTGTTTCCGTCCGAGAGTATAAGCGGCTTGGTGCAGAGGGTGTTCGAGTATTACCTCAACGCTTCTGTTCCGCAGGTTTGGGAAGCTTATGAGAAGATTTCGGGCGCGTTCGTGTCTGCGGATAAATCGTCTAGCGGTTGCGAGGGTAAATAAAACCGCCGCCAGCCCGATGGGCAAAATTACTTTGGGAAAACAAGAAAAACTAGGAGGAAAAAGAAATGCCTGAAAAGTTTATGGGTGCTGAGGTTCGGCACGGAAGATTTACGAGTGAGAAGACGGGAGATTCCGTCAATTACAACAACCTTGTTATGGTTTTTGCGCATGATGTAGAAGTCGGGGTTTGTGTTGACCAGAAACACCCCATTGTTAAGGTTAAGAATACCCGCGAGGAGATTTTGCGCGTGTTCGGCGAGCCTATAAGCATGAAGTGGCTTAACGACCGCCTCGGGTGGTTCGCCGATATCTTCTATGACGTTAACGGCAAAACGAGCATGATTAAGTTTTACGGACCTGAGAACCCGTTCGCCGTGGATAAGCTTGCAACTGCTCAGCCTGCTCCCGCTGTAGACGAGGGTATATCCGATTATTACCGTGATGAGTCGGCGGCTGTCGATACATCAGACGGCGCTCTTGCAACCTCGGACGAGCTTCCCGCTGCCGAGCCTGAGAAGAAAGGCGGTAAGAAGTAATGGATTGGGGTTTATCGGGTGTTATAGTCGGCTTTGTCGCGTTCATCAGCAATATGTTCACGGACGCGCGCGTTAAACGGCTTAATAATCAGCTTGCGGATGTTGAGAAGCGCCTTGCTACGCTCGAGAAGCGTTACGTGGTTTTCAAGTGTACAAGCGAAATTGAGGAAGAGGAAGCACATGACAGAGGAAGCGACACTTGATTTTGGCACGCCCGATTATTACGAGGAACTCGGGTTTATACGCGAGGAACTGGAGTATCAGTCGGGCAAGCTGAACGAGATTGCTTCGGCAGAAGCCGAACAGTCGCAGCTTCTTGTTACATACGTTCCGCAGGTCTACGAGGTCGAAGTTCTCTTTCTCGGCGCGTTTCTCGGTATTACGGTATTTCGGTTGATATGCTCGTTTCTAGGGCGGGTGTTCAATGATACAACAAAAATTTAGGAGGTGTTTTTCATGGGTGAAACTGTTGTTGCTGCAAAGACCCTTATTGACGTGTCCAGCGTTGACTTCACGCAGATTCTCAACGAGATGGTCGCGCTGCTCCCTGTTATGCTCCCCGTGGCGGTAAGCTGTCTTGCGTTCCGCAAGGGTATTGCGTTCATCATGTCGTTTGTTCGCGGCGTATAAAGGAGCAGCTCGTTCTGTCAGCCCCTCGAGTATAGGCGCTCGGGGGGCTTAATTTATGGAGGTGTTATCATGTTTGCCTATGTTAAGCGCTATTGGCACAATGTTCTGTGCGTTCTCTGCGCTCTTGCCGTGTTTTTTGTCACCGTCTTTTCGGCTCTATCTCCTGTGGGTTATGCCGATGATGATACATTGCCCTTTGATTTAGGCGATACTTACAGCTTTGATGACTGGAATACTGTCCCTGATAATCTTAAGAACCTTGCTAACGCATATGTTAAGGCTTTTAGTAAGATTGGACAGTATGAGTATTTCGGGGCTGTCCTCGATATACCTAAAGCTTGGGTACATACCGCTACAGACCTTGCAGGGCAGATTATATATACTATTGTACCTGTTGACGGGCTGTTTTATTGGCTTGATGATGACGGTAATCTTACCTGCTATGATAGCAATAATCGTACATCTCATGGCGGCGGTGCGGGTCGTAGGCGCTATACTGTTTCTGATGGTGATACTACTGTTGTATCTGGTGCGGATTTTCGTGACATATGCGCGCGTTTAGAGTCGCAGTACGGTCCGAAAAATACTTCTATTCGGCATTCTTGGCAGACTGATAAGGCTTACCATACGCATTTATCGTTTTTTAACGAGGGTTATTTTTTTAATTCAAATCTTACTGATGTGTATTGCGTGCCGTTTTTTTACAATGGTAAGACTAAGGACAAGTATTATTATAGCCTTTGTCAGCTGCATTTTTATCAAGAGGTTACTCAGGATGAGAACGGCAATAATGTTGTGTCCTTATATATGGATTATTATAATTGGTTCGATAAGGGAGAAACTACAACCTATCTTGTTTCTTCGGACTTGGCTACTATACGTTATATGCGTTTTCCTGATATCACTAATTCGACGTTGACATTTAGGGGTTTTACTAAATATTCTGACTTTCTCACATATTCAAACGGTTCTTATATGCAAATTGCGGGCGTTGCTATTGACCCTTCTTATGATTTGTCCGATTTGTCTTTGAATACTTCTGTCAATTGGCAGGCAACTTTGCCATGGGCTATACGTTATACTACTAATTCTGCGGCTGAAATAGCCGCGCAAGATTATGCTGATTACGGTTTTTATTATTCCGATAAGCCTATTAACATGGGTGCTTATGATGATATAGATTTCAAGCGCATTCCCGACAACTATTACATCACTATCAACGGTGATACGGTATATGAGTACCCTATAACTAATCCTGATACGGGCAAGTCTACAACGATAAACAACTACATCACCAACAATTATTATATTGATGATGACGATAGCTCAGGCGGCGGGAACACGGTTAATAACTGGAACATTGAGTTCGGGGACTTTATCGCGAATATAAGAACGTCTATTGAAACGGCTATAACGAATGTGTTTGTCGCTGATGTTGATGTTATTAACGGGTATAACGAGGAAATCAAGGGCGCGTTCGAGGCGAAGCTTCCGTTCGTGTCGGATTTTAAGGAGATATTCCAGTCGCTTTTTGTGGATATCGTTGACAATAACTTTGTGTATGCGGGAGATATTAAGCCCGAGGGCGCTAAGGACGAGGACGGGAATTTGCGTGAGGAGGATATTCTTTATCCCTCTTGGGGCTTTACCATTGACTTCTTCGGGCAAAAGCTCGAGCTTACTATTCTTGACTTTTCCATGTACGCCGAACCGCTCTATTATGTGCGGATTGTCGTATGTGTTTTCATATATGTTGTGTACTTTGTCAATCTTGCTAAGGCTCTGCCTAAGCTGCTTGGTAATGTACTTGATGTTACTGATTCTGTTTCTTCGTCTGTTAAGGGGGGTGATGATAAATGATAGTTGAGTCGTTTTATAAAACCATGAAAACGGTTATTTTGTGGTTCTTTGGGCTGTTTCCCGATATTGATGTGTCGTTTCTTGATACTTGGCATTATATCAAGGATATCTTGATTGATATTCTCACGGGTATAGGCTGCCTTATACCGTTTGGTTCGCTGTTCCCGCTGCTATATAGCACTATATCATTATGGATGTTCCGTTTGGTTTTTGCTATTCTTATTCGCATTAAGTCTTTCTTGCCGTTCTGGGGGGGTTCGTAATGGCTCTCGATATTATTGTTATGCTCATTAAGTTCTTGCTTGGCGCTGTCAAGTGGGTGCTTATAATCGGCGCTTTCGCGGTCTTGCCGTTCGCGGTTAGTGCGGGCATATGGTATTTGCACTATTACCGCAAGGGGTATCGTCTTAAGGTGCGTAAGTATTCTTATGTTCTTAAGCGCAGTAACATCTTCGTGCGCTTGTTCCGAGACTTCCCGCGGCGGTTTATCTTGGACAGGTTCGCCTCCTGCCCCGATGATTTCCCCTGCTGCGGTCTTGTGATGATAGTAGGGGAGCAGGGAAGCGGCAAGACTACCACCGCCGCCTATATGCTCCGCGCGCTCAAAGCTAAATATCCTATGTGCAAGGTGCTGTCTAATACCCCCCTGACGTTCGCTGACGGGGACATCTTAAGCCCAGATGATATCATATTTCAAAACAACGGGCGGCACGGTACTATTAAGTTTCTTGATGAAATACATAGTTGGTTTAATTCGCAGGAATCTCAATACTTCCCGCCCGAAATGCTCTCCGAGGTGTCGCAGCAGCGCAAGCAGTTCTCACTTATAGTTGGAACGGCTCAACGCTTTGACCGCATTGCAAAGGCTATACGGCAGCAAACTCACTATATCATCAAGCCTGTAACGCTGTTCGGCTGTCTTACTATTTGCCGAGTGTATAAGCCCAACGTTACGGACAGCGGCGAGGTTGTTAAGCTCCGAGGTGTTAAAACGTTCTTCTTCGTCCACGACGAGGATTTGCGAGAATGCTTTGATACTTTCGCAAAGATTAAAAGGTTGTCTGTTAAAGGTTGGAAACCTCGTTCAGAGCAGTTATCTTCCGAGGATTCGCCGCACATCTCTGTTGATGTCAAAACGGCTAAGAAGTGACGCGTTTTCACGCCGCCGCGCGTGAGCGCGGCGGTGTGAAAACAGCGGCGCTTCTTATACTTGATATTAGCCATGAAATGGTCGCATTTGAAATTGCGCGGCAGCGCATAAAAAAATACATAGATAAGGAAAAACTTATGCCTATAAAAGATTTTGCCTTGTCGGAAATGCAGATATTGCATAATACGAAAATAAAGGTCTATCCTGACGGCAGTACGAACATTACCTACTGCAAGAAGCCTATTTTCCGCGAAGCGGGCTATGAAGCCCGAGAACGAGAAGAGCCTGACGGCGTTGTAGCCGAAACAAAACCATACAAGGAACAAGACGAGCTAGAGGACAGCAGGGAACAGGCGGAAGCGGAAGAAAAGAAGAATAGCCGAGATAGGAGCGCTGAAATGATACGTTTACATCGAGATAAAGTACGCGATATCGTTCTGATGAACGATTTTTCGCATTTTCTGACAATAACTATTAACCCCGAGCAGTTTGACAGTTTCGACGTCAAACTTGTTCGGAAGAAGCTGCAGAGGTGGCTTAAAGACCAGTCGAACCGCAAGGGGCTTCAATATGTCCTCATTCCCGAGTATCATAAGAGCGGGCGTATTCATGCTCATGCGCTTGTGAATGACGTGTTCAATCTCGTTGACAGCGGCTTGCAAACGTCAAGCGGTAAGCCTATATACAATTGCCCTGAGTGGCGCTACGGCTTCTCTACGGCTATTCCGCTTGACGAGAACAAATTGCGCGTTGCAAATTATGTCACAAAGTACATAACAAAAGGTTCGGACAAGATTTTCGGCAAATATTTTTGGTCGAGTAAGAATATTCGCCGAGAACCTCACGTTATTCTTTGCGATACCGATTTCGATTCTGTTCTCGCTCAGACCTACCAACCGTTAGCCTATAACGAGGATTTGCAGTTTAAGTATGAGTGTAACCTTACTTATTTGCATGATGACGGCTTCGAGCGTTCTTGCGATGAATGCTCGGCTCTTGCTACGGAGGGGCTGTGTTATGAGGGGTAAGAACAATATTCCGATACACGAGCTTGTCGTTGATAAATCACGCCCGAAGCTTTTGTTCGCTCCCTCGCTCGATGGTAGATTGAATCATAGTCTTTATGAGCATAGAACATCTGATGGTATTATCCGTGTTGGTTCGCGAGGGGCGGCGTTCCCGTATATGTTCCACGGCGTGGAGAGCGAGGAGGAGTTCTGCCTTGCGGTGCTGTTTATCCTCGTCAAGGACAACGTTAAGCACGGCATTTATACCCGAGCCGCTAAAGCGGGTTCGTTTGTGTATACGCATAGCATGGCTGAGCGCGTTGCGCGGTGGTGGGCGCTTCCTGCTGACGTTAAGTTTCGGGGGTTTAGTCTATGAGCGTTTGTAATTGGTGGGAGTGTGAGCGGTTCGCAGCGTGCCGCGAGCAGTTCCGCGCCGCTAAGTATCCGCCTTGCGCGTGCTGCGTTCATTTCGATTTATGTGATGTGTGTGCAAGGCGTTCCGAGTGCGTGGAGTTATGCGTGCGCTATCTGCCCGATTTGTTCCGCCGTATGGTGCATGATATCCGCCTAGGCGTGGATACAGATTACACGGCGCAAATTATACGGCAGCGGACCTTAGACGGCAAACGGCGGGATTGATTCCCGCCGATAGAAGTATAGGTAATTGCGTAAAATAAAAAAGATATTACCCCGTTTTTTGTGCAATTGTTCTAAGCAGGGGAGAACAGATTTTGTGCAGTTGGTACAAGTAGCTTTTCCAAACGTTTGGAACGCTTCGGAACGTGTGGAATGTCTATGTTCCGCCGAGCGCCCGCCCGCGCGCGCCGCACGGTTGCTCTTGCTTCGCGCCCCTGCGCCCTGTCGTCAGAGTTCGCGCCCCCTGCGCCTTGTTGGTTGCATTTCCTCTCCGTTCGCGCATATGTCGCCCTTGCCGTTAGTCCGTAAGGCTCGCGGCGTTCGCGTTCTTCGGGTTTGCAACCTTAACCGCGAGAGCGTCCACATTAGCGGCTGATGGCTTCGGTGCATATTTATCCTGCTGCGCGGCTATCCCATATCGGCAGTGCGTGAGATTATCCCCGTTGTTTTGTTGGGCGTGCTGTCGGAGTATATGCCGCCTTTGCCGTCAGTCCGTAAGCTTCGCGGGTAGGTGCAATTTTTAAGCAGGTGCAGTAATAGCGCGCCTTATCGGCAAAGGGCGCCCCTGCGCCCACAAAATAAATTTATCGCCGCGCGCTCTGTTCGTTGGACTGACAGCGGCGCAGGGGCGCGTTTTTCTCTCCTGCGGCGCGCGCGGGCGGGCGCTCGGCTCTGGGCTTGCCCCCTTTCAGGTTGAGAGGGGGAGCAGGGGAGAGCCGAAATAGTAAAAGCACGTTTGAAGCGTTTAGCAAGCCCGTAAAGGGCTTTTATGCCTTTAGTGGTATCCGGGATATTATAAAGCCCCTAGAATTGATTCTAGGGGCTTTTCTGCGTGTCTGGTGTTATTTCTCGGTTAATTCCACATACCTTTTTAGCATGAGTCTTATTTGTTCAGCGGGTTTTCTCTCGTTCTTTTCTGCAAGCTCTTTGATTTTGTCATATAGGTCTTTGGGTAACCTTAAAGAAGTCTGATATGTGTTCTCGTGGGTCATTTTTTCGTTCATTTTGCAACTTCCTTTCTGCGGTTTTTTGTTTATTATAACGATTTTGTGCCGTTTTTGTCAATACCCTATTGCATTCTTTTAGAATGCGTGATATAATTTCAATGGGTTCTCAAATAATGCAAATGTCGAGAATTACTTTATACCGCGAAAAGCGGGGGAAGGTGTACATTATGGCAATAAAAGAAGTAAAGATTATGAACGCAGGCGGGCGCGAGCTTACCGGAGCTGCGCGCCGTATAGCTTCGGGAGATGTTACCGGTGATTACTATGCTACAGATTATGACTATATGTTCTTGTTTGATGTTGTTAATCTGCTTATGCACTCGGGAGCGGTGACAAGAGATTCTAAGGTTCTTCAGATGGTCGAGAGCCTTAATAGTTACCTTGGGCAGAAGATTGACGTGCCGAGCAGTGTTGAAAGAGATGTTAGCGGTGATTCGGTTGTTATAACGTTCTTCGAGTGATTCCAAACGTTTGGAACGTAAGCCCGAGGACCGCCGAGCCTTTCCAAACGTTTGGAACGCTTCGGAACTCGGCGGCTTCGGGTGTTCCTGCTCCGTTTGATGTTACATGATATCCTAGAAAATATCGTTGTAATAAATACTATGCTGTTTGGCTTGAGGTGCTGAACGGTCAGTCGGTAAGGTGGTGTATTTCCTCATAATTGAATAATAAGCCCTGTTAGATTAGCGCTCTGACGGGGCTTTTCTTTGCTTATACACGTTAAGAAGCCCGCGCATTTTCGCGCCGTCCTCGCCGCGCGCGAGCGCGGCGAGGCGGTGTGAAAACAGCGGCGCTTCTTATACTTGATATTAGCCATGAAATGGTCGCATTTGAAATTGCGCGGCAGCGCATAAAAAAATACATAGATAAGGAAAAACTTATGCCTATAAAAGATTTTGCCTTGTCGGAAATGCAGATATTGCATAATACGAAAATAAAGGTCTATCCTGACGGCAGTACGAACATTACCTACTGCAAGAAGCCTATTTTCCGCGAAGCGGGCTATGAAGCCCGAGAACGAGAAGAGCCTGACGGCGTTGTAGCCGAAACAAAACCATACAAGGAACAAGACGAGCTAGAGGACAGCAGGGAACAGGCGGAAGCGGAAGAAAAGAAGAATAGCCGAGATAGGAGCGCTGAAATGATACGTTTACATCGAGATAAAGTACGCGATATCGTTCTGATGAACGATTTTTCGCATTTTCTGACAATAACTATTAACCCCGAGCAGTTTGACAGTTTCGACGTCAAACTTGTTCGGAAGAAGCTGCAGAGGTGGCTTAAAGACCAGTCGAACCGCAAGGGGCTTCAATATGTCCTCATTCCCGAGTATCATAAGAGCGGGCGTATTCATGCTCATGCGCTTGTGAATGACGTGTTCAATCTCGTTGACAGCGGCTTGCAAACGTCAAGCGGTAAGCCTATATACAATTGCCCTGAGTGGCGCTACGGCTTCTCTACGGCTATTCCGCTTGACGAGAACAAATTGCGCGTTGCAAATTATGTCACAAAGTACATAACAAAAGGTTCGGACAAGATTTTCGGCAAATATTTTTGGTCGAGTAAGAATATTCGCCGAGAACCTCACGTTATTCTTTGCGATACCGATTTCGATTCTGTTCTCGCTCAGACCTACCAACCGTTAGCCTATAACGAGGATTTGCAGTTTAAGTATGAGTGTAACCTTACTTATTTGCATGATGACGGCTTCGAGCGTTCTTGCGATGAATGCTCGGCTCTTGCTACGGAGGGGCTGTGTTATGAGGGGTAAGAACAATATTCCGATACACGAGCTTGTCGTTGATAAATCACGCCCGAAGCTTTTGTTCGCTCCCTCGCTCGATGGTAGATTGAATCATAGTCTTTATGAGCATAGAACATCTGATGGTATTATCCGTGTTGGTTCGCGAGGGGCGGCGTTCCCGTATATGTTCCACGGCGTGGAGAGCGAGGAGGAGTTCTGCCTTGCGGTGCTGTTTATCCTCGTCAAGGACAACGTTAAGCACGGCATTTATACCCGAGCCGCTAAAGCGGGTTCGTTTGTGTATACGCATAGCATGGCTGAGCGCGTTGCGCGGTGGTGGGCGCTTCCTGCTGACGTTAAGTTTCGGGGGTTTAGTCTATGAGCGTTTGTAATTGGTGGGAGTGTGAGCGGTTCGCAGCGTGCCGCGAGCAGTTCCGCGCCGCTAAGTATCCGCCTTGCGCGTGCTGCGTTCATTTCGATTTATGTGATGTGTGTGCAAGGCGTTCCGAGTGCGTGGAGTTATGCGTGCGCTATCTGCCCGATTTGTTCCGCCGTATGGTGCATGATATCCGCCTAGGCGTGGATACAGATTACACGGCGCAAATTATACGGCAGCGGACCTTAGACGGCAAACGGCGGGATTGATTCCCGCCGATAGAAGTATAGGTAATTGCGTAAAATAAAAATTTTACGCAATAAGAAGCGGTATATTTTCCTTTCTCTATGATAAAGAAAAAATCGGATTGATTTGATTATATCATATTCCAAGGAAAAAATCAAGCAGCCGACAATTCAGCCACGGTTTGTCCGCAGCGCACTATCAACTATTAACTATTCACTATTAACTATTAACTGGCTGTCTTGCATAAAGTCCGGCATTGGGTCATAAACATTAAGAGAAAAAATCTCTACCGGAGGTACAAAAATGACAGAGTATCAGCCCGAGGGTAATCTCTATGCTTCACATGAAAATCAAAGCTGCCTGCGCTCGTTTACAGCGCTTGATGAGGCGCGCGAGAGCCGCCGTATTCTCGAAGCGCCGTGCGTAGTTTGCGACAGCAGGCATAATCTTATCGTGGACCTTGGTTGTATGCGCGGCTTTATCCCGCGCGAGGACGGCGCGCTCGGTATCAGCGAGGGTACGACAAAGGATATTGCGCTTATTTCGCGCGTAAACAAAATCGTGTGCTTTATTGTCGTGGGCTTTGCAAAAGATGAAAACGATTTCATCTACGCGGTGCTTTCAAGGCGGGCTGCGCAGGAAGAATGCCTGCATAACTATCTCGAAAAACTCCGTGCGGGCGACGTTATTCCCGCGCGGGTAACGCACCTTGAGCAGTTCGGGTGTTTTGTGGACGTCGGCTGCGGTATCCCGTCGCTTATACCGATAGACCTTATCTCCGTGTCAAGAATCGCTCACCCGTCGGACCGCTTTTTTGTCGGGCAGAATATCCGCGCCGTTATCAAATCGATTGAAAACGGCAGGATATGCTTAAGCCACAAGGAGCTTCTCGGCACATGGCAGGAAAACGCCGCGCTGTTTGAAATGGGAGAAACGGTCACGGGCGTTGTGCGCTCGGTCGAGAGCTACGGCGTTTTCGTTGAACTTGCGCCAAACCTTGCGGGGCTTGCAGAGCCGCACGAGGGCGTTACCGTAAACAGCCGCGCGGGCGTCTACATAAAGGCTATCATTCCCGAGAAAATGAAAGTAAAGCTCATAATCGTCAGCACCTCCGACAATGCGCCCTGCGCGGGCGATATCAAATACTTCATTGATTCGGGACATATTGACAGCTGGGTTTATTCCTGCGAGGGCAGCGGCAAGAACATCAGAACCGATTTTGTGTAAGCCTGTTTTCGGGAAGCGTTTGGATTCTGAGAAATACGCATAACGACTAAGGGGAGCGTTAAGCCGCTCCCCCTGTTTTATGTTCTTGATATCGCCGTTCAGCGTTATATTTTCTCAGCAGCTCTCCCCTACCACGGATTTTTGTCTGAAAGCACAAGCTCAAACGAACAATTATCTTGAAATGATTTCGCATATTCCATTTCTTCTTCTGTAAAATCTTTCGTGACAAGTGTCAGTTTTCTTGTCCCGTTAAGGGTTTCAAATATTGTGCAGTCGTTTGGCACGTTGGTTGACGCAGTTAAAGAACTTGAACTCTTGTTATACCAACAGTCCAAAAAATTTTCTGAATTTTTTATCCTTAAGATATATTCGCCGCTCAACCGATAAACGCTGTATTTATCTTCAGCCATTGCCGCGCTGAACAAGTTGCAGAATTTTATAGAAGATTCAATAAATTCGCTTTCGTCGCCCAAAAACGTCAAAGAAAATTCCTTTAAGTTTCCGCTTGAATAGAGAGCGTTCTCATACAAAAAATTGTCGGAAAGTTGTTCGTTTACATCTTCAAAAATCGGAACAAATTCTTCTGAAAGCCAATCGTTATTTTGCTTTTTCTGCTTTTCAAAATTGAATATAAAGCCAACAAATAAAACCGAAATAACAGAAACAACTGCTATAGGAAAAACCAGCTTATTCGATATCATGTATGAAAGCCGAGCCTCCTGCTCCAGATTACCTCATAGATGAAGCGACTATCCCTTCCCTTTTATCTTCGCCCAGTAGTCCCGCGCTGCTTGTTCCAGCTTGTTGTCGCCGAATTTGTAGTAAACCCTGTCCTTAAGCGCGTCGGGCAGATATTGCTGTTCAACATAGTGGTTCGGGTAGTCGTGCGGGTAAAGGTAGTGCTGCCCTTTTACCGCTGCGCCCTCGCCGTCGCAGTGAACGTTCTGCAAATGCCGCGGGAAATCGCCGACAAAGCCGTTGTTTACGTCTGCAAGAGCCGCATCCAATGCAATATGGCCGCTGTTCGACTTAGGCGCAGTAGCAAGAAGCACAACGGCGTCACCGAGCGGTATACGCGCTTCGGGAAGCCCCAGCTGCATTGCGCTGTCTACGCACGCCTTGACTATCGGTATCGCCTGCGGGTACGCAAGCCCTATATCCTCGCTTGCAATTACAAGCAGCCTGCGCGAAAGCGAGATGATGTCCCCTGCCGCAATAAGCCGTGCCGCATAGTGCAGCGCGGCGTTCTCGTCCGAGCCGCGAATAGACTTTTGCAGCGCGGACAGCAGGTCGTAATGCTGGTCGCCGTCGCGGTCGTAGCGCATATTGCTGCGCTGCGTAAGCTCCTTTGCAAGCTCAAGGCTCACCTTGCCGCCGTCGGACGAGAGCGCGCAAAGCTCCACCGTGTTAAGGCACTTGCGCACATCTCCTCCGCAGCCGCGGCTGATGTATTCCAGCGCCTGCGGGTCAACGTCGTACTCCGTGCCGTTTTCGCTTCCGATAAGCCTGAAGCCTCGCTCCGCCGCGCGCGCAAGCTCCTGCGGCTCTACGGGCTTAAACTCGAACACCGTGCTGCGCGAAAGTATAGCGCTGTACACGTAGAAATACGGATTTTCCGTTGTTGAGGCGATAAGCGTAATGCTGCCGTCCTCGATATATTCGAGCAGGCTTTGCTGCTGCTTTTTGTTGAGGTACTGAATCTCGTCAAGGTATAGCAATATTCCCGCGCTGCCCAGAAATGTGTCTATCTCGGAAACAATGCTTTTAATGTCCGCGGTGGACGCAGACGTACCGTTGAGCTTATGCAGCCGCATATTAGCCGATTCTGCAATAATTCTTGCAATGGTTGTTTTGCCTACTCCCGCAGGGCCGTAAAAAATCATGTTGGGGATTTTCCCCGACTCTATTATCCGCGCGAGCGGGCGGTTTTTCCCTATAAGATGGGACTGCCCCACAACATCGGCTAATGAAGCGGGGCGTATTCTGTCTGCTAGTGGCATTTATAGTCCTCTGTGTTCCTGAAGAAGGGTCTGAATCTTTGCGTGGGGGTCGATAACGTTGCTTATCGAGGTGTCGTGATTGATGGAAGCGATGAAGTACGCAATGTACTTGGATACGTCAACCTCCTTGAACCACGGGCGCTTAAGCAGCTCGGGCGAACGGTATGTAAGGTTCGTGCCGAAAACGCCGTCGAGAAGCCCGTCCTCGTAAGCCTTGTCAAACGAAGCAAGGCCGTTTGTGAATATTCCGTAGGTTGCATACGCGAAGAAGCGGTTAGCCTTGCGCGCCTTAAGCTCCTTTGCTATGTCGAGCATGGACTCGCCCGAGGAAATGATGTCGTCCGCTACGAAAACGTCCTTGCCCTTAACGTCGCTGCCGAGGTATTCGTGCGCAACGATGGGGTTTCTGCCGTTTACGATAACCGAGTAATCGCGGCGCTTGTAGAACATACCCATGTCAACGCCCATTACCGAGGCGTAGAACATATTACGGTTGAGCGCGCCCTCGTCGGGGCTTACTACCATGAAATGCTCCTTATCAATAACGAGGTCGGGGAACGCCTTGAACATCGCCTTAAGCACCTGATAGGACGGAATGACGTTGTCGAAGCCCATGAGCGGGATAGCGTTGCATACCCTCGGGTCGTGCGCGTCAACTGTGATAACGTTGGAAACGCCCATATCGCGCAGCTCCTGAAGCATAAACGCGCAGTCAAGCGACTCGCGGTAGCTTCTTCTGTGCTGCCTGCCGCCGTAAAGCAGCGGCATAATAACGTTTATGCGGTGGGGCTTGCCGCTTGCCGCCTGAATAATACGCTTAAGGTCGGCATAGTGGTCGTCGGGGGACATATAGTTCTCTCTGTCAAAGAGCTTATAGGTGCAGGAATAGTTGCCAACGTCAACGAGAATAAAAATGTCCTTGCCGCGTACGGTACTCTTGATGAGTCCCTTTGCGTCGCCCGAAGCGAAACGCGGGCATTGAGCCTCTATCATAAAATCGTCGTAGGGCATTCCGTTCCTGTCGGCCCAGCGGATAAGGTAGCTGTTTATCTTTGCGGCAAGCTCCTCCGTTCCGCGCATTGCGATAAGCCCGAGCGGCGCTACCGCAGAATAGTTTTTGTACAAAACCTCTGTGTTCTTAACAGTCGTCATTTATGTGCGTCCCTTCTAAACATTTATATCACTCGTAAAGAGGATACTTCTTGCAAATTGCCGTTACCATCTCGCGTACCTTGTCTTTAGTGCCTTCAAAGTCGCTTGCGGTGAGGTAAATGCACTCGCCTATCGCCTTCATGTCGTCCTCTGCAAGGCCGCGTGTGGTGACTGCGGGCGTACCGATTCTCACGCCGCTTGTGAACGCGGGCTTCTGCGGGTCGTTGGGTATAGCGTTCTTGTTTACGGTGATGTAAACCTCGTCGAGGTTGTGTTCAAGCTCCTTACCTGTGATGTTGAACGGGCGCAGGTCTACAAGCATGAGGTGGTTGTCCGTGCCGCCCGAAACAAGGTTGAAGCCCTTTTCGAGAAGCGTATCCGCAAGCACCTTTGCGTTCTTTACTATCTGCTCGCCGTAAGCCTTGAACTCGGGCTTGAGCGCCTCGCCGAAGCATACCGCCTTTGCAGCGATAACGTGCATAAGCGGGCCGCCCTGCGTTCCGGGGAATATAGCGGAGTTAATCTTCTTAGCGAGATACTCGTTGTTGGTGAGGATAAGACCGCCGCGCGGGCCGCGGAGAGTCTTGTGGGTCGTTGTGGTAACGATATCTGCGTAAGGCACGGGATTCATGTGCTGTCCTGCCGCAACAAGACCCGCGATGTGCGCCATATCCACCATAAGGTAAGCGCCTACCGCTCTTGCGATAGAGGAAAGCTTTGCGAAGTCTATAGCTCTGGGGTAAGCGGAAGCGCCCGCGACAATGAGCTTGGGCTTGCACTTGTTCGCAATTTTGTAAAGCTCCTCGTAGTCAATAAAGCCCTCGTCGTTCGTGCCGTAGGGAACGAAGTTAAAGTACTTGCCCGAGATGTTTACGGGCGAGCCGTGCGTAAGGTGGCCGCCGTTGTCAAGGGACATACCCATAACCGTGTCGCCCGGCTGTAGGAGCGCTACATAAACCGCGGTGTTCGCCTGCGCGCCTGAGTGCGCCTGAACGTTCGCAAACTGCGCGCCAAAGAGCTTCTTTGCACGCTCTATCGCTATCGTTTCCACGATATCGACGTCCTCGCAGCCGCCGTAGTATCTTTTTCCGGGGTAGCCCTCGGCATACTTGTTTGTAAGCACACTGCCCATTGCAGCCATTACCGCGGGGGAAACGATGTTCTCGCTTGCGATAAGCTCCAGATTCCTTTTCTGGCGCGCAAGCTCCAGCTGCATTGCGTCTGCTACCTCTTTATCGCAGCCGCCGAGATAGCCGATGGTATCAACGATATCATTGTACATAAAATAACTCCTTTCAGAACATTAAAGCCTGTTCACGGCATTTTTACCATTACATAATATTAGTATAACTTAAATCGCCGTTTTTTTCAAGCGTTTTTTTACTTTTTATTTTTTTGTATATCTCTTTACATTAAAGTAAGAAGATTTTGTGAAAAGTGACAAAAGCGCTCACTTTTGTGAAAAAACGGCTATCGGCGGAAAAGCCCTGCTTCCCCGCCGTTATCGTCATATGTGTTCAGCGATTTTGCCGCCCATTTCGGAGCAGCTGACAAGTGTCATACCCTCGGACATGATGTCGCCCGTTCTGCAGCCTGCTTCAAGCACGCTGTTTACGGCTGCCTCTACCGCGTCCGCTTCCTTGTCCATCTTAAAGGAATAGCGCAGCATCATTGCAGCGGAAAGAATCGTTGCAATGGGGTTAGCCTTATTCTGTCCCGCAATGTCGGGCGCAGAGCCGCCGCTCGGCTCGTACAGGCCAAAGCTCGTTTCGTTCATGCTTGCGGAAGCCAGCATACCGATAGAACCCGTTATCATGGAAGCCTCGTCGGAAAGGATATCGCCGAACATATTCTCCGTTACCATAACGTCGAACTGCGCGGGGTCTTTTACAAGCTGCATTGCGGAGTTGTCTACCAGCATATGTTCGAGAGTTACCTCGGGGTAATCCTTTGCGACCTCCTCTACCACCTTTCTCCACAGGCGCGAGGTGTCGAGAACGTTCGCCTTGTCAACGCTTGTGACCTTCTTGCGGCGCTGCATAGCTACCTCA
Source organism: uncultured Oscillospiraceae bacterium (assembly GCA_934462925.1). Classification (GTDB taxonomy): domain Bacteria; phylum Bacillota; class Clostridia; order Oscillospirales; family Ruminococcaceae; genus CAG-115. The sequence continues at coordinate 78,713 of CAKSIT010000005.1, forward strand.
AAAGCCTTCTTTGCAATTCGGCGAATCTCGTTTTCGTTGTATTCAAGCGTGTCAACGGCGGTAACAACGCCGTTTATCTCCTCGGTCTTTCTCGCGCCGAAATACAGTCCGCCCGTAAGCTCGCGCATGATGAGCATATCAAAGCCCTTTGCGCTTATCTCGGTTTTCAGCGGACACGCGCCTGCAAGCTGCGGGAAAAGCAGGCACGGGCGAAGATTCGCAAACAGCCCGAGCGACTTTCTGAGCTTAAGCAGCCCTGCCTCGGGGCGAAGATTTGCGGGGAGCTTGTACCACGGCGAAGTGGTGGTATTGCCGCCTATAGACCCCATAAGTACCGCATCGGAAGCCTTGCAGCGCTCAATCGTTTCATCGGTGAGCGGCACGCCGTTCGCGTCTATAGAACACCCGCCCATAAGAAGCTGCTCATAGTCGAACCTGTGGCCGAATTTCTCCGCCACCTTGTCAAGCACCTTCATAGCTTCCGTCACAATTTCAGGACCGATACCGTCGCCCTTTATTACAGCAATTTTCTTTTCCATAGTCTGACCTTTCGTGTTGTTTCAAATGTCTATTCGCAGCCGAAGCTCGTCGCCGTTGTCGCCGCTTGTACGGCTTTTTCTGCGCCGTCCGTCGTCCGCAAAGCCAAAGCGGCGGAAGAATCCTAGCGCGCTTTCGTTCGCCTCGTTCACCCAGACAAACGCCGCCCTGTACTTAAGGCTTCGCATATCGCGCAGCGCGTGGGACAATAGCTTTCTTGCAAGTCCTATGCCCTTGTACTCTGCGTCAATGCACAGCGACTCTACCTCGCAGCTGTCGGGTATCAGCATATCCCTGCACACGCAAACGCCCTTTATCACCTTGTCGCAGGTGATGTCGTAAAGAAAGGCGCTTTTCGCGGCGTCGCAGTAATACTCCCCGTCAAAACGGGCGGTGTGCCTGTCCTGCGCGGCAATTGCAGCCATTGCGGGATAATCGCACCCTTTTAGCGCCGACGCTGCAGTGATATTTGTAATGTTGATTATCACGGAATACTCCCCTGTCAGCCCTTAATGGAATTGAGAAGTCCGCCCTTGCTGATTATTTCCTTGATAAAATCGGGGAAAGGCTGCGCCTGATAGGTTCTGCCCTTTGTAACGTTGGTAATTATGCCCGTGTCGAAGTCGATATCTACCTCGTTGCCGTCGTCGATGTCCTTTGCCGCAGCGTCGCACTCAAGTATCGGAAGCCCGATGTTTATTGCGTTGCGGTAGAAAATGCGCGCAAAGGTGGACGCAATAACGCAGCCTATGCCGCTCGCCTTTATTGCTATCGGCGCGTGTTCGCGGGAGCTGCCGCAGCCAAAGTTCATGTTGGCTACGATAATGTCGCCTTCTTTTACCTTGTTCACAAAGTCCTTGTCTATATCCTCCATGCAGTGAGAGGCAAGCTCCTTGTGGTCTGCGGTGTTAAGGTAACGCGCGGGGATTATTACGTCGGTGTCAACGTTGTCGCCGTATTTATGTACTGTTCCGTGTGCTTTCATGGTATGCCCTCCTTAGTCCTGTACGTCAGAAATGTAACCCGTGAGCGCGCTTGCTGCGGCTATCGCGGGGCTTGCGAGGTATACCTCGGAGGTAACGTCGCCCATTCTTCCGACAAAGTTGCGGTTTGTTGTGGACACCGCGCGCTCGCCGGGAGCGAGAATGCCCATATGCCCGCCAAGGCACGGACCGCAGGTAGGCGCGGATACCACCATGCCCGCCTCTACAAAGGTTTCAAGCAGACCGTTGCGCAGCGCGTCAAGGTAAATCTGCTGCGTTGCGGGGATTACGATAGCGCGCACGCCCTTTGCAACCTTTTTGCCCTTTACAACTCTCGCTGCGATTTCAAGGTCGCTGTATCTGCCGTTGGTGCAAGAGCCTATAACTACCTGGTCTATCTTGACCTTGCCAACCTCGTCAATGGTCCTTGTGTTCTCGGGCAGGTGCGGGAACGCTACCGTCGGCCGAATCGTAGACAGGTCTATGTCGATAACGCGGTTGTAGTGCGCGTCGGGGTCGGCCTTGAATACCTCGAACTGCCTGTTCGTTCTGCCCCTGACATACTCGAGCGTTACGTCGTCCACCTCGAAAATGCCGTTCTTTGCGCCCGCTTCTATCGCCATGTTCGCCATGCAAAGGCGGTCGTCCATTGAAAGCGCCTTAAGCCCCTCGCCCGTGAACTCCATAGACTGGTAAAGCGCGCCGTCCACGCCTATCATGCCGATTATATGCAGGATAACGTCCTTGCCGCTTACCCACCTGCCAAGCCTGCCCGTAAGGTTGAACTTGATAGCGCCGGGAACTTTGAACCAAGCCTCGCCCGTTGCCATGCCCGCAGCCATATCCGTAGAGCCTACGCCCGTTGAAAACGCGCCGAGCGCGCCGTAGGTGCAAGTGTGGCTGTCAGCACCGATAACGGCGTCACCCGGGATAACAAGGCCTTTTTCGGGGAGAAGCGCGTGTTCAACGCCCACCTCGCCAACGTCGTAATAGTTCACAATGTCGTACTTGCCTGCGAACTCACGACACTGCTGACATTGTTTAGCAGCCTTTATATCCTTGTTCGGCGTGAAGTGGTCCATAACAAGGGATATCCTGCTTTTGTCGAATACGGACGAGAAGCCCGCTTTATTAAACTCGTTTATAGCCACAGGGCTTGTAATGTCGTTTCCGAGAACCATGTCGAGCTTAGCCCTTATCAGCTGCCCCTCTGAAACGCTTTCAAGTCCCGCGTGCTTCGCAAGAATCTTCTGGGTCATTGTCATTCCCATTTTGTAGTCCCTCCGATTTGTTTTATGGGTGAGCGCAAACGCTCAATTCTATTATATCACGCTTTTTGCCCGCTGTAAAGTACAAAGTGAGATTTTTTTGCGCTATTCCTTTATCATTTCAAGCAGCTGCGCTTCGTCTATCACCGAAACGCCAAGCTCGTTTGCCTTTGTGAGCTTGCTGCCCGCTTCCTCGCCCGCAAGAACATAGCTTGTCTTTTTCGACACCGAGCCGCTGCACTTGCCGCCGTGGCTCTCTATAAGCGCCTTTGCCTGCTCGCGCTTCAGCGTGGGGAGCGTTCCCGTTATCACAAAAGTAAGCCCCTCAAGCGTATCCGACTGCTTTTTGGCGGTATATTCCATGCTAAGCCCAAGCTCGCGCAGCCGCTCTATGAGAGAAACCCTGTGCGGTTCGCGCAGGCCGCTGTAAACCGCGTGCGCCAAAATCCCGCCGAAGCCGTCAATAGCGGCGATTTCCTCCTCGGAAGCCGCCATTATCTTCTCAAGGCTGCCGAAATGCTCGCACAGCAGCACCGCGGAGCGCTGACCTATGCCGCGTATTCCGAGCGCGAAAATAAGCCTGTCAAGCCCGCGCGACTTCGACTGCTTGATAGAAGCCGCGAGGTTCTCCGCGGACTTCTGCCCGAAGCGCTCGAGCGAAGCCAGCGTCTGCACGTCAAGCGTGTAAAGGTCCGCTACCGTGCGCACAAGTCCTGCGTTTACAAGCTGCTCGACTATCGCCTCGCCAAGCCCGTCGATGTTCATTGCCGCGCGCGAAGCGAAATGCTCTATAGAGCGCAGAAGCTGCGCGGGGCAGTCCATGTTCTGGCAGCGTATAACCGCCTCGTCTTCGTCGCGCACGGCGGCAGCGCCGCAAATCGGGCATATGTGTGGTATTACGTACGGCTGCGAGCCGTCCTCGTGCGACACCGAGCGCACTACCTCGGGGATTATGTCCCCCGCCTTGCGCACGATTATCCTGTCGCCGATACGGATATCCTTGTCGGTGATGTTGTCCTGATTGTGCAGCACTGCGCGCGACACGGTCGTGCCTGCAAGCTGCACGGGTTCAAACAGCGCAACGGGAGTGAGCGCGCCCGTCCTGCCAACGTTTACCTCGATTTCGGTAAGGGTCGTTTCCTTTTCCTCGGGCGGGTATTTGAACGCTACAGCCCACTTCGGCGTTTTTGCGGTAGAGCCTATCTCGGCGCGCAGCGCAAGGTCGTTCACTTTAACTACCGCGCCGTCAATGTCAAACGGCAGGGAGCGGCGCAGCTCGCCTATCTGCTCTATGCGCTCGGCGACTTCCTGCGGGGTGTGACACACGCGCAGGTCGGGTATCACGCTGAAACCAAGCGAAGCGAGGTACTCTATCGACTCGGAATGCGTTGCAAAGGATTTCCCCTCAATACGCTGGATATTAAAGCAGAATATGTCGAGCCTGCGCGCAGCGGTAATGCTGCTGTCCTTTTGCCTGAGCGAACCCGCTGCTGCGTTGCGCGGGTTTTTGGGCATAGGCTCGCCGTTTTTCTCCTGCTCCTCGCAGAGCTTTGCAAAGCTTGCGCGCGGCATATATACCTCGCCGCGCACTTCAAGTACGGGCAGCGCCGCGGGCAGCTTAAGCGGTATCGAGCGTATCGTTTTAAGGTTTGCGGTGATATCCTCGCCCACAAAGCCGTCGCCGCGCGTTGAACCGCGCACGAATATGCCGTTTTCGTACTCGAGCGACACGGAAAGCCCGTCGATTTTCGGCTCAACGGAATATTCTCCCGCGCCCTCCTCGGCGGTCTTCTGCAAAAAGTCCTCCACCTCGGCAGTGCTGAAAACGTCGCGCAGGCTTCCCATCTGCACGGCGTGGGTCACCTTTTCAAACGTTGAAGCCGCCGTGCCGCCCACGCGCTGAGTAGGCGAATCGGACGTAACAAGCGCGGGATACTGCGCTTCTATCTCCTTTAGCTCGCGCATAAGCGCGTCGTACTCGTCGTCCTCGATAGTGGGGCTGTCAAGGTCGTAATAATTGTGGTTGTGCCGCTCAATTTCCGCACGGAGAGCCTGCGCGCGGGTTCTTGCTTCGTTAATTTCCAAAATATCCTCCAGCTTTCGTTTGTCCCGTCAGAGGGTAGCGCCGTAGTCCTCGAGCGTGCCGATAAGGTCGTTGTCAGAGCTTACAACGCGGGTGTACGCGTCAGGCACTCTGCCTACAATTATCGTTTCAGCCGCGACTACCGACGTTTTCACGTCAACGCGCGTTGAATACCCGGGGATAACAGCGTCAACGCCCGCGTCAATCTCAATGATTATCCTGTGGCGCGTCTGGTTAATCCCGGCTTCGGTGAACTCGCTGATTATCGTTGCGGAAGCGCTGCCTATGGGGTGCATCGTCATACCTATGCACGAGCCTTTTCCATGCAGAAGCTGCAGACCCGTGAGAGTTCCTATCGGTATGGCAATGTCTATGTAAGGCAGGCGGGCAAGCTCCCGCTCTATGCGCTGCGAAACGCCTGTTCTCAGCTTGTTTATGCCGACTGCGTTGCTTTCAACGGATGTTATTTCCCCGTCGTTGTTCTGGGTAAGCGTTACAAGCGCGGAATAATTCGCGCTCTGCCGCTCCAGCTCCTCAAGCACCGCGTTGTTTATCGCAGCCGTTACCGCCCTGTGGCATTCGTAAGCGTTCACCTTTTCTATAATAGGGCGAAAGCTCAGGTCCGCCAGAAAAAACAGCCCCAGCAGTATAAGCGCAACGGCGATAAGCTTTAAGCCCAGCCTTTTCAGCGCAAGCCTTGTCTTGTTCGATATCAAAGCGCATCACCTCTCCCGTATAGTATGTTTATGCGGGAGAGGGTGTGAATTATTGCACTTGTCCTGAATCACTCCGCAAGGAACGCCTCAAACGCCCTGAACGCGGACCACACGTCGGTCTTTGCGGTAAGCTCGAACGGCGCGTGCATTGACAGCACGGGAACGCCCACGTCTATCGTGTCAACGTCGAGATTTGCGATATACGCCGCGACTGTTCCGCCGCCGCCGATATCCACCTTGCCAAGCTCGCCCGTCTGCCAGATAACGCCCTGCTTGTCGAGAAGCGCGCGCACCTCGCCCACAAACTCCGCGGAAGCGTCGGACGTGCCGCTCTTACCGCGCGAGCCTGTGTACTTTGTTACGCACACGCCGCCGTTAAGCACGCAGCTGTTGTTCTTCTCGAAAACGTCGGGGAACGTGGGGTCGTAAGCCGCGTTTACGTCTGCGGAAAGGCAGCGCGAATGCGCGAGTACATCGCGGCCTCTTACGCCGAAGCACGCCGCAAGGTCTGCAATAAAGTACCTGAGGTATGCCGAGCGCAGACCCGTGTTGCCGTCAGAGCCTGTTTCCTCCTTGTCCGTGAGTATAGCGACAGCCGTTCTCTTAGGGTTCTTAAGCCCAAGCACAGCCATAAGCTCGGTGTATGCGCAAACCCTGTCGTCCTGCCCGTAAGCGCCTACAAGGCTTCTGTCAAAGCCTACGTCGCTTGCCTTGAACGCAGGCACGGCTTCAAGCTCCGCGGACAGGAAGTCAGCCTCGGTAACGCCGTACTTTTCGTTCAGGATAAGCATGATGTTGAGCTTTACGACCTCGCTCGCCTCGTCGTCCTTGAACGGGCGCGAGCCGATGATGATGTTGAGCTCCTCGCCCCTGATAAGCTCCGTTGCGGGGCGCTTGTACTGGGTGTTCGCAAGGTGCGGCAGTATGTCCGATACGCAGAATACGGGGTCGCCGTCGTCCTCGCCTATTCTTACGGTGATTTTTGTGCCGTCCGCCTTAACGATAACGCCGTGCAGCGACAGCGGAACTGTCGGCCACTGGTACTTCTTTATGCCGCCGTAGTAGTGGGTTTTGAAGTAAGCCACTTCGTCCTTTTCGTAAACGGGAACTTGCTTTAAGTCAAGGCGCGGCGAGTCGATATGAGCGGCAAGCAGATTTACGCCGCCGTCAAGCGGCTCTTTGCCGATAACGCACAGGATAACAGCCTTTTCCCTGTTGATGTAGTAAACCTTGTCGCCCGCCTTATAGGTCTTTTTGCTGTCGAACGGCGCAAAGCCCTTTGCTTCCGCCTCTTTCTTTATAAAAGCGGTAGCCTCGCGCTCGGTCTTGCCTGCGTCAAGGAACTTTTTGTAGCCCTCGCAGAACTTGTCGCACTTTTTAAGCTCAGCGTCATCCATGCGCATAACTGCGTTCTTTTTTGTAAGGAAAAGCTTCTCCTTAAGCTCCTTTGCGGTCGTTTCGTTCTTTGCCATTTAACAACATTCCTTTCTGTTTTATCCGTAAAGGCTGAGATACACAGCCTTTGCCTTTTCTACTTTATTTACATAATGCGCGGTGTCCCGTATGGGTATCGTGTCAAGGTGAACGCCGTCTGCGGAAATGCTGCTGTCCGCCAGCCACTCGTTAACCTGTCCGCGCCCTGCGTGGTACGCCGCAGCCGCCGTTTCCTCGCTGCCGAACTCGTCCACCAGATACCCCAGCAGGTAGCACCCGTAGCGTATGTTGGTTTCGGGGTCGTACATATCGTAATATACCGCCTGCTCGTCGCCCTGCTTGAATTTCAGCCAGTCGAAGGTCTGCTCCATTATCTGCATAAGTCCCCTCGCGCCGACATTCGACCGCGCTTCAGGTCTGAAGCCGCTTTCGGTCTTTATTACGGCGTATACTAAAAATTTGTCCACGCCGAACTCCTGCGAGTATCGCTCGACATATTCCTCGTATTTTATAGGGTGCGTCTGCCGCTGAAACAGCCTGTACCCGAGCGCTCCCACGCAGCATAGAGCCGCGCAGATAACAAGTATCGCCACTAAGGGCGCGGCACGCGCGCGTTTTCTTTTTGTCATTGTCTACCTCTTAAGCAATTCAGCCGCCGCCCTTGCCTTTTCGCAAAGCTCATGCTGCGTGCCGCTGTTCTCTATCACAACGCGCGAGCGGCTTGCGTAAAACTGCGCGCCGTGCTGCGCGGAAAGCCGCGCCTGCGCGCCCTGCGCGGAAAGCCCGTCGCGGCGCATTATCCTTTCTGCGCACGTCTGCGCGGGCGCGATAACGCTTACGATATCCGCGCAAATCCCGTCAAGCCGCGCTTCAAAAAGCGTTGGCGCGTCGAGAAGCACATACTGCTCCCCGACCTGCGCGGCGCGCTTTATCCGCGCTATAACATTATACGTTATATAGGGGTAAATTATTTTGTTGTAAAGCGCTCTTTTTTCGCCGTCGGCAAAAATCGCCGCTGCTACCGCCGTCCTGTCAAGCGTGCCGTCGGTCCTCACAAAGCCGTTGAAGCGCCCTGCAAGCTCCCGCAGGAACGGACTGCCCGCGCGCGCGGTTTCTCTCGCTACGCCGTCGCAGTCTATAACGTAATATCCGCTTTCGGCGAACGTCCCGCTTACGGTGGATTTGCCCGCGCCCGACATTCCCGTAAGCCCTATTATCTTCACACGGGGAAGCTCCGTCATGGTTTCACCTGCTCGTTTCGTACTATCTCAAAGCCCGCCGCCCTGAGCAGCCTGTTGTAGACCGCAAGGCCTATGCCGTCTATGCTCGGCATTTCCACAAAAACGGTGTCGGCGTTCTCCTCGTCCGCCTCGCGCAAAAGCGCGAACAGGCTGTGCGCCTGCTGCGCGGAGGTTGCGCCGTAGCTGCGGAATATCCCATGCTCCGCAATACCCGCGCCGAGCGCTATCGTTCTGCCCGAAACGTGAGCGGCGCAGTAGTCCTCAAACGTCTGCCCATGCTCGTCTACTATCACAACGTTAGCCTTTGGGGAATAATGCTTGTACTTCATTCCGGGCGACAGCACTCGCTCGCCCGCCGCAGGCTGCGCGGTGACAGCCCTGTCAATATCCACGGGCGCGAACTCGCCGAGCATCTGCGCGGTTATCCCGCCCGGGCGAAGAATGCGTATCCTGCCCTTGTCAAAGCAAATCACCGTGCTTTCAACGCCGCAGGAGCATTCGCCGCCGTCTATTATCAGCGGAATCCTGCCGTTCATATCGTTGTAAACGTGCTGCGCGGTGGTGGGGCTAGGGCTGCCCGAAAGGTTGGCGGACGGCGCTGCAAGCGGAAAGCCGCAGCAGTCTATAAGCGCCCTTGCCGCAGGGCTCGAGGGCATTCGCACCGCAACCGTGTCAAGCCCGCCGCTTGTGGTTGCGGGGATAACGTCCGATTTCGGGAATATCATTGTGAGCGGCCCGCCCCAGAAGCGCTCGGCAAGTATTGCGGCAATGTCGGGTATTTCCCTTACAAGCGGCGGGAGCATTTCAAGCTTGCTTATATGCACGATAAGCGGGTTGTCCTGCGGCCTGCCCTTGGCGGCGAAAACCGCCCTTACCGCGTCTGAGTTACGCGCGTCTGCGGCAAGTCCGTAGACAGTTTCTGTCGGCATACCCACAATGCCGCCGTTTTTCAGTATTTCAGCCGCCTGCCGAACGCTTTCGTCGGTAAACGGCAATATTTTCGTTTCCATTTGTCATACTCCGTTATTTGTCCGTATTTTCGTTCAGAAGCTTTGCTGTCTGGTCGGCTATGCGCAGCGCCTCGAACACCTCGTCGCACCCGCCGTTCATCATCTCGTCAAGCTTGTAGAGAGTAAGGTTTATGCGGTGGTCGGTAACGCGCGACTGCGGGAAGTTATAGGTGCGAATGCGCTCTGAGCGGTCGCCCGTTCCCACCTGAATGCGGCGCTCCTCGGCAATGGCGCTGTCGCGCGCGGTGAGCTTCGCCTCGTAAAGCCGCGTGTAGAGCATTTTCATTGCCTTTTCCTTGTTCTTGAACTGCGAGCGCTCCTCCTGACACTCCACAACAACGCCCGAGGGGTTGTGGATTATCCTTATCGCGGACTCGGTTTTGTTGATGTGCTGGCCGCCCGCGCCGCTTGAGCGGTAGGTTTGTATCGTAAGGTCCGCGGGGTTGATGTCAACGTCTACCTCGTCCACCTCGGGCAGCACGGCTACGGTCACGGTCGAGGTCTGAATGCGCCCCTGCGACTCCGTTTCGGGAACGCGCTGCACACGGTGTACGCCGCTTTCGTATTTCAGCCGCGAATACGCGCCGCTGCCCTCAACGCTGAACACGATTTCCTTATAGCCGCCAAGCTCCGTCGGGTTGCTGTTCATTACCTCTGTTTTCCAGCCCTGCCGCGCCGCGTACATTGAGTACATACGGAACATAGACCCCGCAAAGAGCGCGGCTTCTTCGCCGCCCGCGCCGCCGCGTATCTCTATGATAACGCTCTTGTCGTCGTCGGGGTCTTTGGGCAGCAGGAGTATTTTCAGCTCCTCGTTATACTGCTCGACAAGGAGCTTGCTTTCGTTGTATTCCTCCTGCGCCATGTGACGCAGCTCCTCGTCGGCGTCGGAAAGGAGCGCCTTTGATTCTTCAAGGCTCTCCTGCGCGCGCTTATAGCTGCGAAACGTTTCTATAAGCGGAGTGAGGTTCTTGTATTCCTGCATAAGCGAGCGATAAAGCGCATTATCCGACACCACGGCGGGGTCGGAGAGCTTCGCGCTTATTTCGTCGTAGCGCGCCTCTGCAAGCTGTAACTTTTCTATCATAAATCGTTCCTCCGAGTTCATGTTATCCGTGGTGTGAACTCGGCGCTAATGCTCCGCGCCATCTTCGCGCAGAACGGATTTTATCTTCTTCTCGCACTTTGAACGCGCTATCATAAAGCTGTGTCCGCAGCCCTCGCAGCACAGCTTGAAGTCAGCGCCGCAGCGCAGCACCTTCATCTTGCTGCTGCCGCAGCCGGGGTGTTCCTTTTTCATCACGAGAATATCTCCAACGCGAATGTCCATGCTCCGCCGCCTTTCCCGCACGTCAACCGTGTGCAATACTATGTCCAGTATATTAGTATATCACGTTTACGTGATTTTTGCAAGGGATATTGAGCGGCATTGCAAATTTGTAAAAAAATTTTCCTGCGCCTATTGACAAAGTAAGCAGCTTGTGCTATAATACTATGTGTTCGGGGGTATAGCTCAGTTGGGAGAGCGCTTGCTTCGCATGTAAGAGGTCAGGGGTTCGAATCCCCTTATCTCCACCAAACACCAAGGCTCTGTAAATGGCTTAAACAAGCTGTTTGCAGAGCTTTTGCTTTGCCCGAAATATCAGCATTGTCCATTACGTGTCCTTTACCTCATCGGTAAGAAGTAAAGCGGCCGCAATGGCATTGCCAGTTTTTGCCTGCGCCTCGTCGAACGCATGGCAGTAAATGTTAGTCGTAGTGCTTACGCTGGAATGCCCGAGCGCTCTGGAAACCGAAACGGCGTCTATTCCTGAGTTTATAAGGACAGTCGCGTTGAAATGCCTGAGCGAGTGAATATCACAGAATCTCATTCCGTTTTCCTCGGTGAGCTTCTTCTGCCACTTGTAAGGGTCGCCTTTGTAAAGCGGTACGCCGAATTTGTTCACAAATATCCTGTCGCTGTCGGTCCATTTTGAGCCAAACCGCTCACGATTCTCCCGCTGTTGTTCACGAAGCTCCGTCAGCCTGTCGAACACGATATCAGGCAGTTTCAGCGACCTTACCGATTTTTTCGTCTTTGGCGTGTCGGTGTAGCTGCCGTCAGTCGTCGTGTAGTTCGCAGTCCTGCGCACGCTTATCACGTGATTTTCCCAGTCGATATCTTTCCATTCAAGCCCCATCAGCTCGCCCGTGCGAAATCCGCCATATACCGCAAGCGTAAGAAACACCCTGTAGTCAAGCGTGCCGTATCTGTCAGCAAGGGTAAATAGCTGCCTCATCTCCTCTACCGTGTAAATATCTTTTTCTTTTTTAAGACCCTTGGGGACAAATATATTCTTGCATGGGTTGTCCTCTATCATCTCCAGCCGTACTGCATAGGCGAATACGTCCGACAAGAGATTAAGATGGTGTATTATGGTTTTTCTGTAAAGCGGTTGACCTGTTCTGAGACTCTTTCCGTTCCTCGCGAGGTCGTCGATAAACGCCTGTATCTGCCCGCGGGTTATTTTGTCGACCCTGATATGCCCGAACACCGAATATATCCGAGCCGTAACCCCGCGCAGCCTCTGAATCGAGGATTTCTTGAGATTAACCACCGCATACTCGTCAAACCATTTTTCAGCAAGCTCCTGAAACTTCATGCTTGACGGAGCGAACCCTTTCGCGCATACCTCCTCAAATATCACGCTCTGCCTGTTAAGCTCCGCCGCTATCTGCTTTTCGCTCATGCCGGGCTTTGGCTTCCACGTCATCGAGCGTACTACCTGCCGTCCGAGAGCGTCATACCCGACGCTCACCCGTATCTGATATGAATTTCCGCGTTTTCTTATGTTTGCCATGAAAATATCCTCCATTCCGTTCATGGCACTTTCGCAATAATAGTATACCATATACGGGTGCGAAAGTCCAGTAAATATCAGTCAGCAGATAAAAACAAAATGGTATGCAAATTTCAGGCGCTTATACCGTTAATGTATTTTATCAGCGCTTTTTCAGGGACGAGTATCTTTCCGTTGCGCCCTGCTCCCGTGCGAATCGCAGAAATCTCTCCGCGCTTTATCAGCAGGCGTATCGTGTGTTCGGACAGACCCTCAGCCCTCTGCGAACATTCGCGTATAGTAAGCATTCTGTGACTGTCAGAAATATCAGTCGACCTCTCCGAATCGACCATTCCGTCAAGCAGCAGCGTTATACCTTTCAGAATATCATCCCTCTGCTTCTGTGTGATGTCGTTTTCCTCCTCTCGTTTGAAAAATCCGACACCGAGCGCCCCAAAGTATCGGAGCGCTCCGCGCCGTTATAAGCAGACCGTGAGTAATGCGCACTCACCATAGGTTTTCCCTCTGCCCATTCCTGTGGACAGCCGTCATCGGAAGTATCATTATAGGTCTGGATTCGGACGCTCGTTCCTTTGATACACCCGCGCAGGTGTATATTTTGTCAGAAATATCATCGCGCCCACGTGAACCCTTTCCGTTTGTAGCCTGCCTTTCAGTTGTCAAAGAGCTGCGACCTGCGCCTGTCGATAATATTATAGCACCGTGCAGCAGATAGTTTCAATAAATATCTTTTATAATTCCATAAAACATATTTATAAAATCGTGCCGCTTCATGTGATATAATCGTATTAAGGCAAACTTAATCGCCTATAAACGTAACAGGAGGAATATAATGACAACAATACGGAATCGTATCCGCGAATTGCGTCGTTCGTCAGGAATATCACAGGAAAAGCTCGCCGAGGAGATGAACGTCACACAAGCGAGCATAAGTCTGTACGAAACAGGCGGAAATATGCCGATTGATATGTTAATATCCATATCGAAGTATTTCGGAGTTACAACGGATTACCTGCTCGGTATTTCGGACGCCGAAAATATAGTCGGTTCTTCCGCAGAATACCGTCTGATGCTGGCGTACAGGGAGCTTCCTATAAAATATAGGGAGGCCGTCGATATTGCTCTGAATATCATTTGCTGTTCTGGCTCCGCCTGACCGCGCTTGGCACGGACCTTATCTCGACCTTATCGTCCACTTCTTTCATTACCCTTGCCGCTGAACCGTTTCCGCCCAGCTTGCTGTAGGGTTCAAAAAGATAGTTGTAGAGATTTTCATATTCGTCCGAGGTCATCCATCCGCGTTCAATATAAAATATCCCCAGTGACATTATCCTGTCGTGCGCCAGTCCGATAAGCATTTCAGTTTTCGTGTCTTTTTTCTCAGAGCGCTTCGTAAAGAATGTCCACAATCCCGAAGAAGCCAGTATCGAGCCGAGAATCGTAAGTGTAAACTGCATCCAAATATCCATAAAACGCTCCTTAATCCACGGGTATAGCCAGCGTAGGAGTTACCCCGCTGGTGTCTCCTATTTTCCGCACAACACGATAGTATCGCCCGCTGACATACAAAATAGTCGATGAAATGTTTGCAGGCGTTGTCAGAATCATATACACATCGCTGAATACGCCGCCGTGCAGAATATCAGGCATTTTGATAAGCGTCACAGGAAGATTGAGCGCGTAGTTGGTGACCAGCCTCATGGTTATTGCCTCGTCCGCGCCGATACTCCTTATACTGAAACCGTCGCTAACGCTGCTGCCCATAGTCACTCCTACGTAAGTTCCGTTTTCATTTTTCCCAAAAAGCACAGACAGAGTCGGTATCACGGTATGCTGGTCGGTGATACCCAGACAGATTGTTCCCAAAGCGGTTTTAAGCCAGTAAATAGTAACCGTACTGGTGTTAGTAAAACCAACCGAGCAGCCCTGATATTCACCAGTTGTACCATAAGCGTTTACAATGCAGGGGTATATACCAGAATCGTTCTTAAAGCGCACGCCAAGTTCTTTTTTGGTGCTCATCCAAACCGTAACGCCATCGTTGTCAAGAACCCAGCCTAACGCTTTCTGAACAGCAGAAGCTATCACTTTTGCCGTGTCGGCAGCCTCTGTTTCTTTTTTGACAACTACCTTATTTATATATGAATCCATTATATGTCCTCCATATTGATAAAGACGCAGCGTGTATCGTCGTATACCGTTCCAGCCCCGATTGCACACGCTTCGCAAATCGTTTCCTGCTTGCCGCTGTCGCTGCTCTGCTGCTCAACGACATAAAGCGGGTTCATCGCCAGCCCCGTGACAAACCCCTTTCTGAAATCGTCATTCATAGCTTATTGTAATACTCCTCCCTGCTGATTTGTTGGTTATGGTTGCAATGTTTCCGTCGTCATCAAGGGCAACTTCAAACTCGTTGGTGTATGTAAGCCCTTTTTGGTCCTTGAAAGTAAGGTCAAACCCACCATTTTGATTGAACCGTATGCCAGTAGTGTACGTAGATGATGCTATTACCCCTGTGCCCGCCGACGAATTGTCCGTGCCTGCGCTTGTAAGGCCCGAAGCAAGAGGCGTAACGTTCTCACTGCCGTTGCCGACGTGCGATTCTATGCTTGTTATCACCTTATTTGTCACCTTTACATAAGCAAGGCAGTACTGGTAGACCCCGAGGTCGTCGTCATGCATTAGCTTTAAGGTGTTTCCCGCGCCGATTGCAATTATGCTGTTCTTGCGCGCGTTTTTGTTTACCTGAAGAACGATTGCCGTTAAAGGCGCAGCCGTATTGACTTCAAGCACCGTTGCCTTGTCCAGTATGGTCCACGTTCCGTTAAGCCACGCCTTACCCGTGCTGATTTTGACCTTGGTGTCCGAATACTTTGTTACCTTAAACTGCTTTCCGTAGGCAGGAAGAACGCCATCGGATATAATACCGTCAAACATTCTGCCAAAATCCTCCGCGTCGTAGGTACGGTCGTATGCTCCGTCAACAAGCTTCGCATTATAGAAACCGTAATGCAGTGCCATTAAATATCAACCTCCTTGCTGTCGTCGTCCGTACTCTCAAACGACTGATACTCTTCAAACCCGTCTGTTCCGACGGAGAATGTCGCTTCCGTGACCCTTGCCGACGTTGTCATCGCAAACCCCGTGTCTATCGTGACAATATCACCAATAGAGAAATTAACGCCGTATTCAAACTGCCCGTATGCGCTGTCGGTCTTTCCGTTTGCAGTACTGGTTACACGGTGTTCGGTAAGCTTGTCCCGTCCCTCATTTTGAAGTACGGAAAGGTATTGCTCCTTTGTCAGCGTAACCGTGTTTCCGTCGCTGTCTGTCGTTTTGTATTTGACGGAGCTTTTCACCGCCAGTTCGCGGCGCTCAATTCCCGATATCACGCTCTTGCTGTCCGCCGAGTCGGCGTCGGTGTAAACCTTTCCTGCGTCAGCGTCTTCCCCGCCGATAATAAGCGCTGCGTTGCGGTAGTCCTTTACCGATTTCAGCAGCTGGCATTCGGAGATATTGTTCATGCTCTCCGAAAATATCACCGAAGCAGAACGGTCTTTCCCCAAGAAAAGGCTGAACTCAAGCCCCGAGGCTGCGATTCTCAGCCGCCACCCGACATGATGCTTTTTGCAAATATCACAAATAACGGTATAAAGACTCTCGCCCTGATGCTGCGCTTCCACCGTTATTGCCGAAATATCAGCGTTTTTCGAAGTCCTGAACGAAAAGCCCGATATCTTCCGATAGTCGTTTTTCGGAGATATCACGGCGTTGTTAAGCAGCAGCCGTATGTAATCCTCCAGCTTTCCGTCCTTAAAATATACATACTCGTATATTACGCGGCGGTCGAGCAGCACCTCCAGAGAACGCCCCGAAACAGTTACGATATTCTCGTCGTCGCTCGTTCTGTCCATCTGCATTGATTCTATGACCATTGCACGGTCCGAGCGGTCGTAAGTAATATAAAACCCCACGGCTATCTTCGCGGGCATATGCGAAAGCGGGAGCTTCAGTTCAAAGTCCCCGCATTCGTAATATCTGTCTGTCCAGATGAACGACGTGTAAATATCAATGACCTCTATCGGAATGAATTTTTTGTTAAGCAGCCGTATTTCCATCAGATTCCCTCGTATTTTATCACCGAGCGTACAGAAGCTTCTATGTTCTCCTGTCCCTCGTCGGCAGATATCGTAAAGTTGTTTTCGCCGTGAACTATTTCTATCCACTCCGACCCCGCTGCCACGCAGTTAAGGATATTCGCTACCGAAGTCGGAGCGTTCCCGTTTACGGATTTCCCGAAGCGAACGTATTTGCTGCCGGGGTTTGTGTCAATTATCAGTCGGTCTGCGCTTTTTATCTTGTATCCGCCCGAAAACAGCGAGGTATCTATTATCATCTTCTGCCCCGTAGTGTTGTTGGCAATTGTGATTTTTCCCGTCACCGCGCCGATAAAATCAAGGATTATTACAATTCCCGTTCTTCCCTCTCCGTCGTAGTTGAACGACTTTGTGAACTGTTTCGTAATCTTTCCCATGATTATCGTCTTCTTATCCGTACCCTCGTTAGCAAACGGGAACGAGAACGCCCCAACCATTGCAAAGAACGAAATCTTTTGCTTTGTCGTGTTGTCGTAGAAGTACGGGTCAGGACAGATAATGGAAATATGCGTGCGTTCCCTCTGTGCGAATATCTCAGGCTCGTTCGATTCAACATAACCCTCTATGGAGCATTCGCGGTTAGCCGTCTTGAATTTCAGAGTAACCCTGTCCTTTATCGGGAAGTATCTGTACGACCTGTGGCGAATGTCCTCAATGCTGTCCGAGCTTGTTTCCATAAATATCATACCGATAACGATGTTGCGGATATCAACCCTTGCAGAGTTGAACACCGCGCCATCGCGGGAAGCGTAGCCCGTGGTGCTGACATTGGCAGCCACAGGACCTATACCCGTCATTCCGCTTATCGCAAACCCGCTCGCCATCGGGTCAGCAAGGGGTATGACAAGCGTCTCTCCCTTGCTGTTTGTTACTGTAACGCTTTCTATCAAGTGTTCAGCACCTCCTTCATGCGCGAGAATTGATTCCGCGTCTGTCTGTATATTGTCTTTGCGTCCAGCGACTTCGGCGAGGTGATGTTCTGCGTAAAGACTATGCTGTTAGCGCCGCGTTTGTCAGAAATATCATTCTGCGCCAGAACTCTCTCGCGGGCGGCGTTTAGGTTCGCGTTAATCCCGACTGCCTGTTCGCGGCTCAGCATCGCGTCGATTTTTCCGGCGTTGTCGCTAATCTCCGAAAGGTCGAGTACGGGACGTATTGTCGGCTGAATATCAGCGTTGCCGTTCACGATGTCCGATACCCTGCTTATCGCAGAGTTTATGCCGTTCTTCGCGGCATCTCCGACATCAGCGCCCGTAGAGTAGGAAATATCAGCATAACTCTCAAGCGCCTCTACGAACCCTTTACCCGTAAACGCTCCTATTGAGCGGAACACACGCGACGGGGAGTGAATATCAAGCTCGTCGCGTACTGCGTCCGCCGAAGCCGAAGCCATCTCGCGCGCCGCAAGCTGCGCCTCGTAAATATAACTGCGTATACCCTCGATAAAGCCGTCCAGCATATTCTTTCCAAGAATGCGGAACGAATCCGTACTCTCTTTTGCCGCTGCAATTGCCTTGTCGAACGCTTCCTTGAACGCCTCGGATATCTTACCCGCATTTGCGGTCACTTCTTCGCCCGCCCGCTTTATCATTGTTCCAATCGCCGAGCGCATGCTTTTCGATGTATCGTCGCCCGAGAATATCTCGGCAAAGCTGGTCACACTCTTTTCCGCTGCAGATTCAAGCGTGTCTGAAAGCGAGTTAAGACCCGTTAAATCGTCGTCCTTTATGCTGTTGCTGAGGTCGAGTATCTTCTGTACCGTGTTTGTGGCTGCTGAAATATCAACCCCATCAAGAGAGTCCGAGAATTTCACGGTGTGTTTTGCAATATCAGTAAGCGCGTCGCCGAAATCCGATACGTCTATTTTTTCAGGGACAAACGTCGTCATCTCCGCAAGCGTTTTGCCTGCTTCAGAGGCAGTTTTTACCGCCTCTACATCGAGACCGACCACGTTATCGGACATCTTTTTAATGCCCGAGCCGAACTCGGCTATCTCATCCCCAAAGTGCGAAAGACTCTGTTTGCCTGCAAACCATTGTGCCACACCCTCGTCGCTCGGAATAACAGTAGTCATTTCAGCAAGCGCCTTGCCCGCCTCAACAGCGGTCTTCACGCCCTCAACGTTTATGCCGACGATTTTATTTGAAAAATCATTCAGACTTGCGCCGAAGCTTACAATGTCATCACCAAACTTAGAAAGGCTGTTTTCGCCCGCAAACCAGCCTGCAACGCCCTTTTCATTAGGTATCGTATCGGCCATTTCAGCGAGCGTTTTTCCCGCTTCAGCAGCCGCCTTAACGCTTTCAGGAGAAATATCAGCAACCTCGTCAGAGAATGCAGAAAGCCCCTTTCCAAGTTCGACAATATCATTGCCAAACTTAGAAATACTGTTTTCACCCGCGAACCAGCTGGCAACACCTCCTTCATTAGGTATCGTATCAGCCATTTCAGCAAGTGTTTTTCCTGCTTCAGCAGCCGCCTTAACGCTTTCGGGCGAAATATCGGCAACCTCATTTGAGAATGCCGAAAGCCCGCTTCCCAGCTTAATAATATCATCGCCAAACTTAGAAATGCTGTTTTCGCCGGCAAACCATCCTGCGACGCCCCCCTCGTTGGGAATAGTCGAGGTCATTTCAGAAAGCGTTTTTCCTGCTTCAGCAGCCGCCTTAACGCTTTCGGGCGAAATATCAGCAACCTCATCGGAGAATAGCGCAAGACCCCTTCCAAGTTCAATAATATCATTACCAAACTTAGAAATGCTGTTCTCTCCCGCAAACCAGCTTGCAACACCGCCCTCGTTTGGTATAGTAGCGGTCATTTCTGCCAATGCTTTGCCCGCATCGGAAGCCGCTTTTATGTTCTCGGGTGAAATATCAGCAACCTCGTCAGAGAATGCAGAAAGCCCCTTTCCAAGTTCAACAATATCGTTGCCAAACTTAGAAACGCTGTTTTCTCCCGCGAACCAGCTTGCGACGCCACCCTCGTTCGGAATGACGGAAGTCATTTCGGCAAGCGCCCGCGCAGCTTCCGCCGCGTTCATGACATTCGCTCCGTCAAGTCCCGAAACGCTCTCAGAGAACGCAACGAGCGACGGACCCAGCTCTGCAATATCCTTTCCGAAGTCAGCAATCGAAGACTTTCCGCCCACAAACGCCGCCATTCCCTGTAAGAAATCAGCAGCTGTAAGCGCTAAGATAGCGCCGCTCAGAGCAAGTACGCCCTGCAGAACGTCGTCGTCCACGCTTTTCATCACGCTGAGGAACGGAGAAACACCCTCGGCAAACGCAGAAAGGTCCTCCGCCATCTTCGGAAGCCCCGCAGTAAATCCCTCTCCGATACCGCTCACAAGACTTCCGACAAACCTGCCGATAGCGCTCCCGATAATAGTGAGAATATCAGCGCCGCCGCTAATGAAGTCGTCAAAGCCCGGTATCATCGCAAGTCCGCCGAGCGCCGAAAGAATAGCCGTAATTCCGAGTATCGCAACTGCAATTCCCGCAATACCCTTTGCCATTCCCGTGAGCGATACCTTTTCAATTATACCGGATATCTTTCCCACAGCAGCAACTACGCCGACTACGGAAAGAAGTCCTGTTATTACCCGGTCAAGATCGCTTGTTATCGCCGAGGAAAGACCCTCGATAACGCTCCCTATAAATGCACCGATAATCGAACCGATTTTAACAAGGAGCGTTCCGCCTTGGTCGACAATCCACCCGAAGCCGGGTATCTGCGCAAGTCCGCCCATTATAACAAGCAGCGCCGTAAGTCCCCCTACAGCAATAGCAACTATGCCGAGCGTTTTCGCAGCCCCCGAAATATCAGCGTCGCCGAATGCGTCCATAAGAGGCTTAAACGCCAACGCAATAGCCTCTATAGAGCTTATTGCGGTAAGTACCTGTGAAATATCACCGGGCATAGCCGCTACAAACCCGTTTATGACGTTACCGACAAACGAACCAATAGCGTTTCCTATCTTAGAGAACAGCTTAGCGCCCTCGTCGATTATCCAGTCTATCCCCGGTATTTGCTGCAGCCCTCCCAGCGCCGCCAGTAATACAACCATTGCTCCTACGCAGGCAGCAAATCCCACGAGACCCTTGATAGCGCTTTTCGTATCTATTGAAGATATAAGTTTTGCCGCGGCTGCAAGCGCAAGAAATACTCCCGCCACCGCAGTTATAGTTCCCATCAGCTTTTCTAGCCCGCCGCCCCCCAGCGCGTCGTCCAATGCCGTAAAGAACGATTGAAGCATGGAAACTGCTTTTTTCGTAAGCTCGGGAAGCCTCAACTCAAGCTTGTCCATTAGGGCAGACAGAATATCAAACACAAGGTCGACGATTTTCGGCAAATAGTCCCTGAGTGACGTAAGCGCTTCAACCAACACCTTTACAAGCGTATCGGCAATAAGCGGAATAGTCCCCTGAAGCGAGTTGCACAATGCCCTCACCACTTCAGTCAGCGCATTACCTATAGAGCCAGCGCTCGAAGCTATGGAATCACACAGCGCCGTAATTATCTCTCCTAGCGAAGAGGCTGCCACGACGAGACTTGCCGACAATGCCGTAAGACCGACCGAAGCGGCAATAAGGCCCGCCCCCGCAAGCGCCACTCCAACGCCGAAAAGCGCCATCGCGGCTGAGACCTTTATTATTGTACCTACCAACGGTTTCAGCACTACCGCCGAAATACCGATAACAGCAAACGCGCCCGCAAGAGCAAGTAACGCCGTACATAGCTGACCTATGTTCATTTTGCCAAGCGCCTTTATCTCAGGCACAAGCAAGCCAAGCGCCAACGAAGCCAGTATAAGCGACGCAGACGCGCCCGCAGTCTTTTTCATCAGGTTAAGACCGCCTGCAAATATCAATAACGAACCGCCAATGGCTGCAAGTCCTTTAGCTATACTCCCCCAGCTCATTCCGCCAAGGTCCTTCATCGAAGCGGTAAGTATCGCTATAGCCCCTCCGACGATAACAAGCCCTGTGCCAATTCCTATAAGATTCTTCGGCATAAGCTTTACAGCAACAACTACCGCCGCCAGAGCGCCTGCCATTCCTGCAAGCCCCTTTGCAACACCCTCCCAGCTAAGTTTGGCAAGGTCCGCACATACCGAGGCGAATATCTTCATCGCCCCTGCTATTACAGCAAGCGCAATCCCTGTTGAGATTACTTTTTTAGCTTTTCCTGTAAGATTTACAAATAAGGTTATTTCGGCTAATATCCCAGCGATTCCTGCAAGACCCTTTCCTATGTTCTCCCAACTCATATCGGAGAAATCGGCAGCCGCAGAGGCAAGTATTTTGATTGCCGCCGCTGTGATTACTATTCCCGTAGCAGCACTTACAGCCCTCTTGCCAAATTTTGCAGTGTTGAGGAAAATATCAACCTCCGCCAGCAGCACCCCAACGCCCGCAAGTCCCTTGGCAAGTCCCGTCCAACTAAGCGCGGACAGGTCTTTACAAACCGATGCCATTATTTTAAGCGCTGTCGCAAGTACGACGAGTCCTGCAGCTCCTTTTACAGCCTTGCCTTTTATACTCGACAACGCTTTTACCGATATCACCAGCTCGGCGCACAGTACAGCTACACCTGTAAGACCTTTTGCCAGTTCGTCCCAGTCAAGCGATGATATGTTTTTCAACGCCGCAGATAATATCAATATTGCTGCGGACATTCCCATCATAGCCGTTATAGCCTTGGTCGTACCGTCAAGCTTGAGGTTCATTTTGTTGAATATCGCCAGCGATGCCATCAACTCTGTAAACAATACAGTCAGTCCCGCAAGCGAGCTTGCAAGTCTGTCCTCGTCTATCAGAGCCATTACAGCAAGGGACACCGCCAGAATTGCGATAGCCTTTGCAATTTTCATCAGCGTACCCGCCTTGAGTTGCTCCTGCCATGCAGAAAGACATCCTTTTACGCCGTCGAGAATACCGGTGACGCCGCCCAGAATATCATTGATACCGCCAAACGCGTCCGAAAAGCCTTTTGTGAACTTTTTTACGTTTATCAGTATCCCTGCAAAGATTCCGCCGTTAATAATATCAATAACGCCCTTTATTCCGCCTGTGCTGAACGCGCTTGAAACGGCAGAACCAAGCTTTTTCCCCAGTGTAACAACTGCCTTGCCAAGTTTAACCGCCAACGTGAACAGTCCGCTGAATATGTTCTCAAGCGAGGTATAATCAGCGGTTTTAAGTTTAGCCGCAAGCGCTGTCTTAAGCACTTGTATCTTCTCTGCTATCTTACCGACAACATCTGCGACCTTGTCCGCGCCCTTTGCGAAAATATCGTTTTCATTCACCGCGTCGCGCAGCGAAGTAAGCCATTTCCCAACGGAAACCGCCGCGTCGAGCAGCACGCCCGTTACACCCGAGAAATTCTTTGCAATTCTCACAGCGCCGGATATCAGCGCTTTTATCGCCGTAATGACGATGCTGAACACCGAAAAAACGCCCTTAAAGGTAGCCCTTATCTTTTCCGCTGTTTCGTCGCTTATTTTGAGCTTCGCGGTAAAATCTTTAACCCTCTCGGTAATCTCGGCAAGCCGTTCTGCGGTTATCGGCGGAAAAATATCATGGAATGCTTCCTTTACGGGAGTTATGACCGCCGCCGCAGCGTCCCATGTGTTCCAGAACGCCTCTATAAGGCTGTTCCTTCCGCCAAGCTCCTTCCATCCGCTGAGAACCTCGTTGCGCGCTTCGCCGCTCGCTGCGAAAACATCATACATTGCGTTCGCAAGGTCGGTCCACAGTTTGGTAGCTTCTTCCTGATTACCGAAGATTATCTCAAAGGTGTTCATCCACCCTGTTGATACGGCGTCCTTTACGGAGTCCACGGCGTCGTTCCATGTACGGGCCTCCTGCGCCGCCTTGAACGCTTTCAGACCAAATTCGTCAACCGAATCGCCAAGCTCCGAAATAGCCTGTGAAGCGGTTATCCCCTTCTCGTTGGAATAGTCGTATATCTGGTCAACGGCCGCTGAATAATCGCTGAACACCTTCATCATGACATCAGAGGTAAACCAAGCGTCCTGCGTCAGGTGTTCCGCAAACTGAGAATTCTCAAACGCGCCCTGATTGTTCACAAGCGAGGTATACGTGCCGTCCACATTCTTTTGCAGCGTACCCAGCGCCACGCCCGCGTCAAGACACTTCTGTCGGAATTCCGCAGTATCCATCGAAGCATTTTGAATGGACTGATAGTCCTCCTTGCGCATAACGCCCGCGCCCATTGCCTGCGAAAGCTGGTACATCGCATTGCTTGCCGTACTCGCATTCTGTCCCGAAAGAGCTGCCCAGTTCGCAATACCTTCCATCGCCGTGACCGACGTTTCAAGGCCCTGCCCCGTAGCGGTGAACTTTGCAATGTTCGCTACCATATCGGTAAAGTTGTAACTGGTTTCATCAGTAAACCAGTTCAGGCGCGAAAGCTGCTCGTTTACCGTTTCAAGTGCGTATCCCTGAGATACCAGAGTAGCTACGGAGGAGGTCTTGCTTCCGAACTTTTCCCAACCCGCGGATATCTGGTCTACCGACAGCGATTTTACAAGCTGTTTTCCCGTGTTTATCGCAGAGTTTGTAATGTTCGCAAGAGCCGTAACACCGATGACGTTGAGCGCAGAAAACTTGTCCCCTACAGCGCTTACCGCGTTTACGAGGGGCGTGAGGTCGAGTTTTTGCGCCGCTTTATCAACGTCGTTCAACGCGTCCTTTGCCCCGTCGAGCTTCAGCGCCTGTTTAAGCTTCCCAAGAGTGGAAATGCTGCGCTCCGCATTTTTTTCAAACCGCCTGTTGTCAAACGACATTTCGACGACGCGTTCGTCAATTTCGGTACTCATCTTTTCTTTACCTCCTCCCAAGCCATTGCTGCCATTTTATCAAATATCGGCTGTATCGCAGGGTTGATGTAGTCCCGCCCCTGAACCCAGCCGCCGTTTTTTGTAGCGTGTCCGTATTGCAGAACTATCGCAATCGGCACTTCATTTTGAATGTTTGAGTTGCAAAAAGTGATTTTCAGCACCCCATTCTTTTTTTCCGTCTTGTAGTACCAGCTATCAGCAGTCCTGCCGGTAGCTACAGGTGTTGCGGCTGAAAGCGCCCTTACGCCCTCATGCCCGTATTTATCGAGAACTTTCATAGGCACTCCGTCCGCCGAGCGCTCCAAGAACTTCTCAAGATTTGAAAAATTACCCTTGTGCTTAAACTTTATCATTTCACAACCCTGCAAACAAAAAAGCCCGCCCGCCATAATTCGGCGAGCGAGCGTTGTGTAGAACTTACTTCTTTTTCGACTTTGAACCCAGAATCCTGTTCACCTCAGCCTGAACCTCGGCATAATCATAGCCCGCCGCAGTCAACGCCGCTTTCCTTGCAGCACCGAAGTACCACTTTCCCGCGATAACCTCCCGTGCAATAACCCTTACAGGCTTAAGCGCCGCCTTTTTGTCGTACCTCGCGTACCACTCGGCAGTTTTCGTCGGGTAGTCTACGTAGCAGATATCAGAATCAATCTGCTTTCCCGCAGAATATCTAAGGCCGCTCTGCCATATCGTCTGCTTGTAATCGCAGTCGCATGAGCCGCCCCAGTGAGCGAGCCAGATATCAACCTTGCCCACAAGGCGCTTCTTGTCCAGACGGTTTTCAAGCCAGTCGGGGTTGGTGTAAACGCCCGACGGATAGCCCAGTGTATTCATCTGCGAAATAAACGCCAGACAAATATCCGTCGTCATTGCCTTTCCGCCGTCAGCGATGAACAGTTCCTCAATATCAAAGAACACGGGGTATTCGGGTCTGCCGAACCTCTTGATTATCTGGGCGCAGTATGAAGCCTCCCGCTTTGCCTCGTCTACCGTACGAGCGCCGCTGTACCAGTAATATCCGAACGGAAGTCCGACCTCTCTGCAGCCGTTTACGTGTCTTGTACACATCTTGTCCGCATACTGCTTATGCGTGGCAGTACCCGTGTATCCCGCGCGAATCATCGCAAAACTGATACCGTCGTTCTTAAGCTTCCTGTAGTCCAGCCCTGTCTGACAGTAGGAAATATCAACACCGTGTATGTTCTTCTTCGGTTTAGTCGCCATCCTCGTCATCCTCCTTATTGTTATTTTCCTCAACGCGCACGCAGTCCACCAGTCCTTCGCCGAAAATATAAGCGACGACCGAACCGAGGCTCATTATGCAGCCCGACACCGTCTGCGCGCTGCTCTGCCTTCCGCCGAAAGCAAGTATAAGACCTGTGACAAGCGCTGCCACCGCAAGCCACAGTTTTCTGCTCGTAAGCTTTCTGATAAGCTGTTCTTTCATGCTTGTCCTCCTCGTATAAATCAGCCCTTTGACCTCAAACGCTTTCTCCTCTGGGCGTTCAGTGCGGCGTTTCGTTCCATTATACTGCGTTGACTCTGTTTTTTCGGCGGACGGTTATTCCGCTCGCATACGCGTATCAGCGTAAGCAGCCTGTTCAAATGCCACTTCTGACACTCAAACGGTATGTTGAATGTCACCATCCAGTAGTAGATAACCTCGGCGGTTACTATTGAACGCCTACCCTGTTCAGGCTCTTTTGAAAACGTTGTCGCAGTCATCGGGTCTTCGATATATTTTTCTATCTGCAAAATATTCTCTGCCGTAAGGCAGGAAAAGACCTCCGCGGGTACGTTTTGCGTAAGCGTCATGCACTTGACGTAGTCGTCTATTTCCTCGCTGGTCTTTTCTGCCTTTGACAGAAAGGGCTTATGCCATCGCGCTTCCCATTTTGAAACGGAAACGAGGGAATGCTCGAGCTGAAGCGTCGTTTCCTTTGTGTAGACGAATTCTTCTTTTACCTCGTCCCATCTTTCCGTTTTCGGTACTGTTATCCACAGCATGGTCGGTTATCAGCCGTTTGTGGCGCTAAGAGCCATCGGCTGCGCAGAGGCTGACGCTGTTGCAGGCACGATAGCACTGAAGAAAGCAGCGCATTTCTTGTCGTCTGTAAGCAGTTCCATGAACAGCTTGGAGTACGCTTCAGACTGAACAAACGCGTCGCGTACCTCGGCGTTCTTGATAAGGCGCTTGCCGTCGTCGCTCTTTACGCCGTATGCCTTGAGCATGAATTCCTTGACCTTGTTGACGATAGCTCTGGCGTCGTTTCTATCGATTATTGCCTTTATTTCCTTCTCCAGTCCGTTCGGACTATCGAGTTCCATCTCAAGCAGTTCCGCCTGAGTGAGGTTGAAATAGAGCTTCTCGGTTCTTTTGATACCGTTGTAGTCGGTGTAATTAACAGTCTGTGTAAGCATGATGTTCTTTCCTTTCGTAGATACAAAAATATAACCCCGGCAGACCGTTTCCGCCGGGGTAACTGATGTCCGCACGCTAAAGTCGAACGTGCATTTTGAATTAGCCCGCTGCGCTGAGGATTGTTACGAGTTCGTCGGGCAGAGGAAGTCTTGCCGTACTGCTGTCGTCGCCGTAAAGTACGGCTTCGAGCTTCTCAAGCTTTTCCGCAGAGACCTTTGTGGAATTAACGATAATATGAGCCGTAGGCTTGATTCCCGCAGTGTTTACCTTTACAGGCGTTGTCGAGAACTCCCACGACATCGTTACTGCCTCGGGGCTGTCGTTTACGGTAGCGTTGTCGCGGCTTGAGGGCTTTGCAACAGCGTCGTATACAAGGTGTATCTTGTAGCCATGCTTTGTGCCCTCCGTGTCGCTGCCAATGAGCGTGCGGTAGCAGAAGCCGAAATGCTGTCTTTCCTGCTGCGTTGCAATTAAACCCTCCACAAGGTTGGCAGAGCCGTCGCATGCAGCAAACTCATCAGGGTAGGTATACGCCTCAATAGTGCCGCCGAATTCCTCGGTAGAAATCAGGTCGAGGTACTTTGCATTATCCGCATATAACGCAGTACCCTCCGCACCCGATGGGCTTTCGCTAACGCCTGTGAGTCCGTTCCACGCTACGCCCTCGGAGTATGTGCCAGAGCTGTCCTTGGGGTAAAGCACGCCCATGTCGACGCCTGTCTCGTAAAGCTTTTCGCCTGTCTTGTCCCATTCTAATCTAGGCATAAAATATCCTCCTTAAGTTGTGATTGTAAACACATCGTGGTTGAGTCCGTCCGAAACATAGTGCCTGCTGTGTCTGCACATAGGCAGCCGCGATACCGCGTTGGTTACAGCACCCTCGGGGTCATGCTCAACCACGACGAGTTCGTATGAAATATCCTGCCGATAAACGGCGTTATCAGCATGGGTGTTTCCGATAGAAGCGCGGGAGTAAATTATAGCGGGGTATTTCAGCTTCAGCGATTCGGGAGGCTGATAGTACACCCCGCACACTCCCGGAATGCTTTCAAGTATCTTCTGAAGAGCCGTCCTCGTTAATCCCGCCATTGTACAACCCTCCTATAGATAATATCAGCCTAGGGTATTGCACCTCGACTGATTCCACTTTCCATCTCGCACCCATAAACTCGATATATCGTATTGAATGAAAGTTCCCGCAGGCAAACGGGTCTGCGATTATGCTGACCTCGTTCGATACGGTAATATCTGAGTTTACCTTGTCGCCCCCCTGCATTCTTCGGGTGTTCCTTATAAGGTCGCCTGTGTAGTTCCGCTCGGTTACAAGCTCTTCCCATACGCCGGGGGACGTTTCCGCGGTTCGCACATAACCGATTTTCCCGTAGAACTTAGCCATATTTTATCAGATATCAGAGTTGTCCGAAGCCTTGGCGGCGATGGGTTCTTCCAGCGCGATTGCCGAATATACTCTTGTCAGAGCGCCCGAGCAGCGCGTTTCGATAAGATACTTCTCCTGATTGAAGTCGATGTCGAACTGATTGAAGCGGGTAATCTGCCCGCCCTTTGTCGCACCGATTCTATAGTCCGAAAGGTTTACGAAAATACCGAGAAGCTTCTTTGTGTCGCCGTCCTTGGTCTTTCTCGTCTTGCCCTCAAACTGTTCTGCGGTATAGATGCTGCCGACATTCAGCGCCGCGGCGAGGTCGCTCTTGCTGTCGTAGATTCTTCTGCCGTTGAGGTCTCTTGCGAGCAGCATGATGTTCAGCAGGTGCGGCGTACAGTAGAAGTCCATATTGCCGCTGCCCTTGTACTTTTCACGCGCGTAAAGCGAGGCGGTGATAACAGATTCAGCCTGAACATAGTTATCGCCGAAGTTCGCAGAGGTGTTAGTGCCCTGCAGCTCCTTCTTTGCCGCCGCAACATCAATATCGGCATGAATCGTATACAGGTCGTCGTCATGCCAGATTGAGCGGATGTGGTCCTCGCTGATTTTCATTTCATCGCCGTCTTCTCTGCCATCGCCGACCATAATCGCCATAGCAAGCTCCTCGTTGAGGTTCTGGCGCATAACGGTGTACTGGTACTCTACTACGTCAAAGTCGGTAATATCAACGCTGTCGTCGCGGGGCATAACGTCCTTGCGATACACGGTCTGCGGGTCGGTCGTTCTCTTAATAAGCTTGATGTTGCCTGCGTTCTTTGTCTGCTTGCCTTTTATGAAGCCGTTTGCCCTGAGGTCGTCCTGCCTGAGGTCGGCGAAGCGTGTGCGGATACGGGAAATCGGCGACTTCTCGCACTTCTGCATTACCGCGTTCACCCAGTTCATATTGCGGGTTATCATCTCGGGCGCGCCGGGTCTTACGTCCTTATAATCAGGGAACAGCTCCTCAATACCGTCAAAGCCGTGCGCCAAGCTGCCGCGCTGCTCTGCGTAAATAGCAATCGCGTCCTGAAGCGAGCCTACCGAGTTGCTCTTTGCTATGCTCAGGATGTTCTCCTCGTCGGCATGGCTCAGATAGTTCTGCTCATGTGCGTCGTTGTCGAATACGTTGTGTTTCATGTTGCCCTCCCCTGAGCCGTTGTCTTCCAGCGCCTGTGCGATAATGGCGTAAACCGCCGTCTTCTGTTCCTCGGTGAGCGTTTCCCACACATCACCTACGGTCTTCTCCTTGTTCTGCTTCTGCTCATTCTCTGCCATGTCTGCGTCCTCCTTGTCGTTGTCTGTTGTTTTGTTCTTGCGAAGCTCCTCGCCCTCGAGCGACTCCGAATGATAGAGTTCAGGTTCGCTGCCTGTGTAAATGACAGCGCCCTCCTCGCTGTCCTCGCCATGCTTTATTACGCTTTCTATGTACGCTCCGGGGTTAGCGCCCGCAAGCACAATGCTCACCTCGCGGATATCGCCGTGCATAACGTATCCACCGTTCTGCTTGAGCTTGTTTGCATAAATAGAAAGCGCGTCAACGTCACCGTGCAGGACGAGGTTTTTTGCAAGCCGTCCCTTTTCGCTGTCGTTAAACGCGCCGTAAATATAAACGCCCTCGTCACGGTTTTCAAGCAGACCGTGACCGATAACGTTGCCCGGGTCGTTGTGCGAGTGGTTCCAGACAAGCGGAACAGTTTTGCCGTCGTTGTCCTTGAACGCGTCACGCATTATCGTGCGGCCATCCGAGCAGCGGATGTTGTTCCGCGTCGCCCAGCCGCAGAAATCATAAGTTTCTGTTGGCATTTTGAATCATCTCCTTTATGTCGGATGGTATTTCCGACGAAGCGCCCTTTTCGGCGTCTGATTTGCCGGTTGGCTGTGTTATGTTGCTGTTTACAAGCTTGTCCGCTTTCGGGTCGTTCGAGGGCTTCATTCCGATAGCCTGCCGTATCTCGTTCGAGGTCATTATCTCGTTTCTTGTGAACTTATCCGCTATCTCAGCGACATTTGCCACCGGTACAAGTTCAAACGGGTCGCGGAAGTACTTGATAGATTGTCCCTGCGCCCTTGCAGTCTTTGTCAGGAATTTTCGCCGCATTTCATCGGCGATGGCGTCGAGTATAGGCTTGACAGTACGATTGTTGTAGTTCAGCATGGTTCTGTCGTCCGCCGTATCGTCCAGAATCGCCTGTGTTATACCCAACTGGCTGTATAGCATACTCGTCAGATATTGTATCTGAGGCATAAGCTGGTTTTCAACCGCACGATTGAGCTGTGTTACTCGTTCCGTACCGTCAGTATACGCAATGCCGTATTTCGACCCTGCAAGCTGGTCTTCTATCTCTTTCCTCCGCTCCTCCGCCTGCTTTTTGCGTGCTTCCGAGCGAATAACGTAGGGCAGCTGGACAATGAGGTCGAGCTTGCCCGAGTTTGTCGCCTCGTCGACTCCGTCGAGAAGAGTCAGCTTTCTCAGCAGGCGCTGAAGCGTAGAGTTCGGCTCGTTCATCACGGCGTAAAACGGGTTTTCAACGATAGCCACCGCCGACTTCGGCAGCAGAATATCCTCCTTGTTCCCGCTCCGCTCGTTGTAAACGTTTACCCTTACGTGCTGCGGATACCAGTCGACTATCTTACCCGTTCTCATGCTATAGATGCTTGTGGGAATCGTCTGCCATGGGTCGCGTTCGGTTTCCACCGGAACGATAGCAATGCACCCCTCGTCCAGCATGGACATAACCACGTCCTGCATGAATGCGCGCCCGGTCTGGTCCGAGTTTGCTTCCAGAGTCAGGCAGCTGTTCAACCCCGAGTTCATATCACAAAGATACTTTCCGCTCTCGTCCAGTCTCACATGACGAATATCAACCGCAGAGACGTCAAGCGCTATGCGGTTGTATACCGAAGTTACTATCGAACGCTCGTTTCCCCTGCTGAACCTAGGTCTGTCAGGTCTGAACATATACCCCGTCCCGACATTTGTTGTGAAAGTGGGGTCTTTGTTTCGGAATACATTCCAAGCATTCTTTATTCGGCTTAAGAAATTGTTTTCCATTTTGAAATCCTCCGTTAATAGGTCTGACGATATCGCGCACCGCCATCAAGCTTCTTCCACGGGTGCGTCAGCTCGAATATAACGCTTCCGATTGCGCTCATTGCTATCCTTCCGACTTTGTTGAGCTCTTCTTTTATGTCCACGTCGTGGAGCGTAAGCGCTGCCATTGCAGTCGCGCCCGCAATGCTTATTCCCGCGGCCGCAGATACCGCCGCGATTGCTTTTTTTAACGTCTTCCGATTACGCTCGCGTTCGCTCTTAACAAGACTGAGTCTTACAGCGTCAGGGTCGTTATCAATATCAGGATTGCCGTTCGCTTTTTCCCTGTCCATCATGTAGTCGATTTTAAGGCGGTCGTAATCTTCGCTCAATCTTCTTTGAGCAGCTTTCACCTTGCCTCTTTTCGCCCTCATCTCCGCTCTGTTTCCACTCGCTTCCGCGTTCTTATAATTTCGCGCAGCCTTATAGTATTTTGCTTCGGACTGCCTGTAACGCTTCAGCCCCTCCTGCGTATACGAGCCGTCTGCATTCTGGTAACGCCGCACACCCCACCGCATTCCGAGAATGCCGTGGTGATAAAGCTCATTATTCATGTTGAAATCCTCTTTCTCAACGTGCCTTTTCTTCCAGAATTCCGTTCATGATTTGCCTGTCGATTACCGACTGGTATTCTTTTCGACTCTTTAGAACGCCGAGGGGCGTATTCATAATTTCTTTATGGGCAGCCAAGTATGACTTTGCAGCCTGTGCGCAGCTCTTTACTTTTTCCGTTGCCATAGCGATTTCTGCAAGACGAAACTCTCTGACATCATCTATGTGATAGTCCATATACCCCATTTTGTCCCGAAATTGCTCATCACTCATTTCAGAATATTCTTTTGCCCGCTGCTTGTTCAGGTCGCTCTCACCCATGCTTCCTCGGGCATACCTTTTTGTTTTGTCGAGGTAATAATCATGAAGCTTTCCATAATGCTTCTTTCCAGCTTCAGTAAGCGTTCCATTCTTGTTCTGATACCTGCGTATACCCCACTTCATTCCAAGAATACCGTGGTGATAAAGTTCATTGCGCATTTTGAATCCTCCTTTCGTTCAATCAGCAGAGTATTCCTAAAAATACACTACCACCGTGCTTCCTGATAAATTCTTTATATTCTTTGTCGCTCTTTAGCTGCCCGACGGGCAGCTTCATAAGTTCCTTTTGAACCTTTATATATGTTTCTGCACGCTTACGCCAATCTCGATACAATTGTTCTTCTTCGGCTATATATGCCCGACGTTGCGTATCTGTTATGGCTGAAGGTTCGGGTGTGCTCTCATGGTTCACGTATTTCTCCCAGAATTCACGGTTGGACATTTTCTGAAGCTTTTCTATTTTCTGCTCATGCTCCTGCTCCCAAGCAGGATTCCACTTTGCTTCGCGTTTTACTTTGTTAAGGTATTTTTGGTGAAGTCTGCCGTAACGCATCTTTCCGGCTCTCGTCAGCGTTCCATCCCTGTTCTGATAGCGTCTGACGCCCCACTTCATTCCGAGAATGCCAGAATGTGCGAGTTCGCTGCTCATTTTGAAATCCTCCTTTTATTCAAACGCGTCCTTGTTCCGCTTATAAGCGACGAACGCGTCCATCATTGCCGACACCGGATCTATCTTTGCCTCGTGTCGTCTTTTCAATAACTTTCTGTTGCCGTTGGTGTCCTCCATAGTTATGCAGTTGCCCATGGCATAGGACATCAGTTCTTCGTCAAACAGAAGCATTCTCTCCTCGGCAAGTTTCTTCAGCTCGCCGAGCGGAACGCTTTCCGTTCTTGCACCCTGTATGACCTTGTCGACGCCAAACGGGCTGTTTTCACGAACCCAGCGTTCAACAAAGGTCTTTGCATTATAGGGGTCGTAACCGAATGCCCTGACGTCGTATCCGCGAGAAATAATGTGTGCGTCAAGGTCGTCGTACACCTCGTCAAGGTCGAGTACGACTCCCTCGTTTACAATAAGACTTCCCTCCTCCATAAATTCTTCGTATTTTGCTCTCATTGCGCTCGGAAGCTTCATCAGCGTATGCGAAGAAATATAGTTCCTCGTCTTCACTCCGAACTCGCCGTTCGCCAAAGGAAACAGAAACGTGAATGCGCAGAAATCGTCGCCCTGTGAAAGGTCTCCTCCCATAGCGCACGCCATCTGCCAGAAATCACGCTTCCTGTGCGTAAGCGTTTCGTCGTAGGTGAAGAAATAGGTATATCCCTCCATCGCTAGTCCGAAGCGCTTGGCAAGAATATCATTGCGCGCGGCGGGAGATTTCTCCGCCCTCTCAACCTCAAGCTGGTAGGTTTCATAGCTGACTGTCTTGCCAAGGTTCGGGTTCGCCTTTATCCACATCTCGGGGTCGCCCACCTCGTCAACATTGTCAAGCTTATACCAGAAGATAGACACGTGCGGGTTTATGTACTCACCGTTAAGTATCTTCATCAGCTCCATTTTGATGGAGTCGCCAACTCCGTTCCTGACAGTACCTTCAGAGCTTATTGCAAAGATGATGTAGTCGTCGTTTTTTGACGCACCCTGTTCAAGCGCGCCGATAACGTCCTCTCGCACATCACCCGAAAGCCACTCGTCCACCGAATTTATCCTGCCGTTAAGTCCCTGCAGCTTGTCTATGCTCATCGGGCGTATTTCAAGCAGTGAGCCGGTCAGAAAGTTTTCGATACCCTTTTTTGTTGAAACAAGCTTCGAGCGGTTCATAGGCGAACCTGATGTGTTGCGTATCGAACCCTCTGTCAAAAACTTAAACAGCGGCCCTCTTGCCCTTGCTATCGCAGTCTTGATAGGCGCAAGCACCTCCTCTGATTGCTTCATAGTAGGGCTTGTCGCCACCTGATGCGTGGTAGTCGGGTCGATGTTCAGAAAATAATTGTGATTCGCCGAAACATATACCGATTTTGCCGCACCTCGTGCCACGATTATGTATTGCTTGTTGATAAGCCGTTTTTTTATCCGCTTTGTTACGTATCGCCCGCCATGTCCGTCTTTGTATGGCTTGTATACGCTTCGCTCAACGAAATAGTACCAGCCGTACACCTGCTCCGCCCACAGCTTGAAGCTGTCCAGCAGGTGCATAGGCGAGCCGTCTGTAAGCGTAAGTTCACCCTCGCAGAACTTTATCCACCCCTCGATTGCATTGTCGTCATAATATACGCCGGGATTTGCGATAAGGTCGTCGATTCGGTTCATCTCCAGTCCTATCTCTTTACAAATAGGTATCTCGCCGCGCAGCACGGCGTTTCTGAATTCGCCATAATATCGCGGAACAGCAGTATTTGAAAGCGCCACGCGCATCACCCCCTTTTTTGCAAAAAATATCCTCCCGTAGATTGACATTTTCCGCATTCTATGCTATAATACAATAAGATACGGTAAATATCAGCTATGGGAGGTAAAAGATTGTGAACGATACGGAATACAGCCCAGAACAGGACGGTTACGTTTCAGACCCGACAGAATATCTGTCAGCCGATAACGAGTACCGGAATTTCTTTGCAAGGAAACTCAACATTGACCTCGACCGCATAAAGTCAATGCTCCTGACAGCACCGTCTTTCGTAGCGGCAGTCAAGGCGAGTATTCCCCGCCGTGAACTCCGTGCGGTGTTGACACCGTTTCAAAAAAATCGTTTGCGCGAACGTGCAGTAGAAATGTGTGTTGATAAAAAAGGCAGGCTTCTTGCTGTTCTGAGAAACACACAAAATGGTCAGTGGGCAGGTCACATAGAGCTTAAGGAGGTACTGACGACTCCAGACCTTTCGGATGCCCTAACGAATTATGCCATGCAAATGCAGCTGGCACAAATAACCGAACAGCTTCAGGAAATACAGAAGACGGTTAAAGAAATACTTCGCGGTCAGGAAAACGACCGCCTCGCGGAAGCTTATGCCTGCCGACAAAATCTGCTAACCGCTGCCACAATTTCCAACCCCGCTCTTAAATATCAAGCTCTGATACACCTCGCTCAATCCTCGGAAACCGCCAGACAAAAACTCATGCTCAGCCAGAAAGAAACCCTCGCTTTCATAGAAAATCAGCCCGAAGACCTCATAGGCAAAATTCTGAAAGGAGCTTCGCCCGCAAAGATAGAGGAAGCCATGGACAAGCTTTGCATCGGACTGGACGCCCTTAATTTAGTATCCACGACAGAAGCCATAGCATACATGGAAATGGACGAACCGGAAGCCGCCGCCAGAAGTCTTACGGTTTATTCCGAATATCTCAGCAATTCATATGCCAAACCCAAAATGGTTGAACTGCTTGACCTGAACACCGGGCGTCCCGACAGCTACTGGTCGGAAAAACTGAATGGTATCAGGGAAAATATCGCTTCCCTGCCTTGTTATGATATAATCAGCCTGCCGAAAGGAGAATAATAATGGAAGAAAGAACCTGTAAGAAATGCGGAGCTAATCTGCCCGAGGGGTACGAGTACGACCTGTGCCAGCATTGTATGGGCAAAAAGGGGTATAAGATAAGAAAAATAGGCATTGCTGTAGTAGGCGGGCTTGTAACTGTCGGCGGAATAGCGCTCACAGTAATAAAGAAATCCACAGGAAAATAATAGCCCATTTTTTGTCAAAAGAGAAAAGCCCTTGCTAAAGAGCTTCCCTCGTTTTAAGTCAGTTATGGTTTTTCTTATGGTTGTGAATACAATCCTCGACTTTCGGAATAACAATCCTATCGACAAACACTCCGATTGCCGCACCTGCAGTTACCGCCGCTATCAACCAGACACTTCCGTGTACCGTGTTAAGGCGGAAGTGCTCAAAGCCATCATCACGACGATATTGACACCGCATAATTTGCCCGTTGTGTTCCCGTATAACTTGCTCAATAGCGTCAAGGATTTTTTCGCGTTTGTTTTCCATAATAGAAAACCTCCTTTCGTTTTCATAAAAAGGTTTGCGCTTTTCGCGCATTATTTCTTCTTAGGACCACCATTGAACATAGCTGCTCCAAAGTCTTTCAGGTTAAAGGATTTTGAGGCAATTGCCATTGCCCCATAAAGTGCCGCGCCGGTACCTATTGAAGTTATTGCGCGCTTTCCTATATCTTTCAGTATGGAATTCACGTAAGTTTTGGCGGGGGTAACCTCGCTTTCAGTAAGTTCTCTGACCTGCTTTTCGAGCTGCAAGCGCTTTACCATGGTTTCAAGTTCAGCGTTTGTAAGCCCGCCGCGATTCCTGTAATCGCTCTTTTTTCTTTCCTGTGCTTCGATATGCTTTCGGCGCTTCTTACCCTCGGCTGTGTACGTCCCATCCTTGTTCTGATACCTGCGTATACCCCACTTCATTCCGAGTACGCCTGAGTGTGCAAGTTCGTTGTTCATGTTATCACCCTTTCCTAAAAAAAGAAAACTGGGGACAATCAAGTCCCCAGCTACTGTGTATTTTCACCAAATATCAGTTCTTGTCGGCTTTCTTCTTCGCGAGCGTTGGTCAGCGCCCCATCTTCATTTTGAAATCTGCGCACGCCCCACTTCTGCCCCAGAATACCATGGTGATACAACTCATTAGTCATGTTTATCCGTCCCTCATTGTTTAGTCACTTGTCCGCTATGTACTTTTTTCGAGCGCTGCCTCCGCCTCCATAGTCTGTAACGGCCATTATCCGCCATTCGAGCTCCGACAGCAGCTTGTTTATCGAGTCCATTGCCGCCGAAGAAGCAGGAGGGTCAAACATCAGTTTGACTTTCATCTGCACATACGTTTTCACCAATGAAAGACTGGCGTTTTCTCCGAGAAGTTCGGACCACGTAGCCTTCTCGTCGGTTACACTCATTCCACTCTCAGTCCCTACTCCAAGCTGACTTAAGATGGAAAGCGCTGTGTTAATGTGAATTACGATAGCGTCGTCAAACGCGGTCAGCTCAGGTTCAATACCAAGAAGCTTCTTTGTTGACTGGAGTATGCTGTCGCTTGTGTTTGCCTGTTCTCCCAAACCTTTCACCTCCGTGTGCCGATTTTCTTCCATAATATAGTATCGTCGGGCGTTCGCTGGGCTGTAAGAATATCTTTCTTATCCGCCGTGCCGTAGTGTATCATGTTGTGCGTGTCGTGTGACACACAGATGAGATTATCGGGGGCAAGAAGCGAGTCACGCCCCTCGCGAATATCATCCATGGTTATCGGGTTCATATGATGGATAAGAATTCTGCCATATATCACCATATCCGCTATTCCTAGGTCGCATCCCATGTCCCGCGCGATAACTATATCTCTCGTTCGTTTCCATTCTGCCGAACGATAGAATATCTGGTTAAACTGCCTGTCGAATCCGAATGTGTCAGCCCCGACGCTGCCCGATAGCCGCAAATACTCCAGACGCTCGGCAAACGTCGCGAGTTCAGAAAGCTCTTTGTAGCTTCTTGCATGATACCTGTTCATTACTCGTCGTCCTCGTCCCCGCTGTCGTCAACGCCACGATAACCCCGTAAAGCGTCCATCGCCTGCTCAAACAGCGCTTCCATCTTCTTACCGCTCTCCAGCGCTTCGGTCTTTGCCTGCGCCAGCTTCCTTTTCTCTTCAAGAAGCTCCTTTTCAATTCTCTCTCTCGACGACCCGAGTTTAAGGTAATGCGTGATGACCTGAGACGAGGCAGTCCCGGCTATCAGCTGCTGTTCGGCAAGGTCTATCGCAAGCGATATCATACGGTTCTCCTGCGCCTCGGGCGTTCTTGCAGGTCTTCCGCGTTTGATTGGTTTTTCTTCTCCATCTGTAATGGCTTTTTTTCTTCTCAAAGGTAGTCACCTCCTCTTTTACTGAATATTGCTTGGATGAACAGGCAGACCCCGCGTCAGGAACTTTACCGTGCCCGAAAGGAGAAAACCGGCAATGCCAAAAGCCTGCCTGCTCATTCAAACAATATCAATACACAAAGAAACAGCGGAAGGAGTATACGCTACCCCTCCCGCCAAATATCACCTATACTCTTTATACAGCCGCCATAGTCCTACCGCGTGTAACTTTTTTGTATATGTTGCGAAAGTCATAGCGGATTATCTCGTCTATAGCCCTTTCGACCTCGCGGTCGTTTTCCTCTTCCGAAAATGCGTCCGAGATTCTTGCAATGCGCCCCAGATATCCACACGTGTGATAGCCTTTCTCCTCGTCAAAGAGAAACCAGTCCGCGAACTGAGTGAAAGGGTTGTATGGGTTGTCGAATGTTGTCAGTCTGCATTCAGTCATTCATGGTCACTCCTTTCCGCTGAGGTATTTTCTCGCTGTAGAGACCGACACCCCGATAGCGTCTGCTATTTT
Source organism: uncultured Oscillospiraceae bacterium (assembly GCA_934462925.1). GTDB lineage: Bacteria > Bacillota > Clostridia > Oscillospirales > Ruminococcaceae > CAG-115. Next base: position 117,039 of record CAKSIT010000005.1, read on the forward strand.
AGCCATCGTGTAGCCCGAGGCGTCCATCGCTTTCATCTTGGCAATCTTAGCGTCGCTCAGTTTAGTCCGTGTTCTGGGCGTCGCCCTCTGCCTGAGGTCGTCTATGTCCGCATTTTGAATTATCTGCGACAGTTTGTTCTCAGAAACCGCCCCCGCCTGTATCGCCTCCCATTCGCGGTCGGTGATTATCACCTTTGTTCGCTTTGCACCCACCTTTTCACGGGCGGCTGCGAGTGCCTGTTGGTTGGCTTTCTTTATTTCTTTTTTGGTCATGTCGGGGTTGTCTTTTTTCTTTGCGTCCACAACAGACTTAGTGATGGCCTGTGCATGCCGCTCTCGCGGGGCGTTCATTAGCGCCGTATTGAGCTTCGCCGTCAGAGAAGCAACTTCGTTTGCATACACTTCCTTTGCCGAGGGGTCATATTTTATGCGCCCTGTGGTCACCATTTCCTTGCGCGCCTGATTAGCAAGTGATTTCATCTTGTTCGCGTATTCCGCATATAGCTCTTCCTGTGGCGTTCCCGAGGAAAGGGCGTGTGCGTCGCGGGTTTCTGCCATCTTTGTGCTGGTCTGCGTGCGTTCGCGGGTCTTGCCGTTCTTGTCAACGTATGTTTCGTGAACTTCTTTCCAGCTCTGTTCGCCCGTTTCCTTGTCGACGACAGGACTTCCGCGGCGTTTCGTAACCTGCACCTGAGATTTGGAGCGGGATATCAGCGTTGCCGCGCCCTCATGGTATCTGCCGTCCTCGTCATAAGTACCCTGATACTTCTTTTTTAGTGCCCTTATACCATTGTCGGCTTCACTCTGCTTGTAATCAAGCCCATGCTTCTCCGCGTCGATAACTACCATAGAATGGCGGACAGCCCTCGCTATTTCCTCATTTGGAGCGCCTTTGAGAGTCATATCGTTAATGAGGTTTGAAATCATACCCATTTCGGTTTGAGTGTTCTTCATCTGCTTGAAAGTACCTTTTTCCTTGCCGCCGTATTCAAGCTTCGGGTCGAAGCCCTCCAGCTCTTTCAGCGGTCTTTGTGAAGATATCTTCACCTTTCCGCCGCACGGTATTACCATGACAGTATCGCCGTCAAAGTCAGCTCCCGAAAGGCGGTCCGCAACGCTCTTGTTTATTCCGACAGCGTCCCGTGGATTCGTTCCCATCATCTTCTTCGCTTCTGCCTGCTTGTTGTTTACTGTGAGAATAGGTATCTCAAATGTTCCTCCGTGAGGATACCTTATCAGAGCTACCTGTTCTCCGTCACGGTAATTTGGAGCATATATCTCGTCGTCTTTCATTGACGGGACGGGTAATATGACCTGATAACTTTGCCGTGGAAGCGCAGCCGCTTTAAGATGCACCGCAGCTGCGTCGCAGTCGTCCGAGAACGACTTGAGCAACACCTTCTTGACGGTCGGGTTTGTAACCGAGCATATCTCGTCAAACTCCGCCTGATGGTCTGAAGCGGCAAGGTCGAGCTGTTTTTTTATCAGCGGAACATTCTGCTTTGACAGAAACTGGCTGGGTAAATTATCAGCCCATTCGCCCCAATCGCCTTCGTCGCCTCGCTTGTTTATCAGCGAAAGCTGTTTTTTGCCCTCCTCGTCATAATAGTAGCTCTGACCACCTCCTCTTGTTCTCTTGTCGGGGTCGTCGATACCCTCTTTTATCAACGAGCCAAAAGGATTGTCGGGGTCGTTCTTGATAGGCTTGAGTACGCTGTTGTTCTTGTCTCCGCACAACGGTGTTCCCTGCGTTTTGTTGGTGTTGAATATCATGTCCACACCGTCGGGCAGGTCGTCGCTGTATACCGCCATACCCTTGACATAGTGTGTGCCATCAACCAGCACACGCACCTGCGCGTATCGGGATTCCCCGAGCGATAAATCAGGGACGTTCCTGCGTATCTCAACAAGACCGTCCTTGTCCGAGCCACCCTCTTCCGCATAGCGTACCTGTATACGCTTACTGTCCATGCTCTTCGGATAAACCCATTTCGGGTCGAAGGTTTCTCCACCATCATGCGACACATAGTTGTCTATGTAATGAATATTGCCGAAGTCATAAATATCCTTGTGCCCCGTTCCCGGAGGGCAGGCAACTTTCATTACCGTCAATTTTCCGGGGTTTGTCGCCTGCGGCACTCTTCCGCCATAAACCTTATAGCCCTCCATCTCCAGCATATAGAGCGCTTCTTTCAGTTTCTCCTGCGATACGCCAAGATTTCTCTCCACGCCAAGCCCGACTTCTGTCATTCCATTTTCGGCTATCTGCTTTTTAAGGAACTCCGCCGTTGCCTTTGCCTGATTCATCCTCGCTTCCGAATTTGTGTTCAGCAATGAGCGCACCGAGCTGTCGTTTGAATATCCCATCTTTTCTGCTATTTGCTGAAGACTGAGACCCTTGTCCCTGAGTGCCTTTGCTGTAGCAACTTTCAAAGCTCTCTGCTCGTCGCTCGCAACGGACTTTTGCACTCTGAACTCCGTCGTAGACATCCCGAACGCGTCCGCTATCTGCTTTTCAGACAGCCCTTCCCTTTTCAGCTCGTCCACTCGTGACAAAAAATCTCCGCTGTGCTGATAAGGGTTATCCCCCGACCCCCACGGATAGCGGCCCGAACGCCGCGGCATTCCATAGTGCATCAGAATATCGTCGTCATACTTCGCCATGGTTTTAATTCTCCTGTTCTCTGAGTTTGTTTATCACCTTGTCAAAGGCAACGATTTTGTCGATTATTGCCGAAATATCCTCGGGCTTCGGTATTACCTCGACAACATCGTTGTTCTGATAGATACGAAGCACTATTTCAATATCCGCAGGCTTTGTTCGGTATTCAAGGCAAAACAGCGCCGCGTATACCTCCAGCTGTTCGATGTGAGCAGGGACGCTGCCCGTTTTAAGGTCGTGTATGCGCAACGCATTGTTACGAAAGGATATAGCGTCAGCTGTTCCAAAGCAATTATCCGAATAGTACAGAATTTGCTCCGGTGCCATCTTGAACCCGATAGCGTCGTTTACGTATGTGTTCAATGTCTTACGGGACTGCGGAAGCCTCTGACCAAGGCGAATGCACTGTGCCGCAAAATCATGCAGCATTGTCCCTCGCAGCACAGCCTGCGCTTTTTCGTAAACATCGGCAACCTTATCCTCGTCGTAATTTATCCAGTGGTACTTGCTCGCTCCGAGGAAAGCGTGCATACCAACCAGTTTTGAATGGTCGTTAAAGTTCATGCGGTTCTCCTTTCAGAAAAATACCCGCATGGTGTTCCTGATACCATACGGGTAACAAATATGATTGTCATTAAGAAAGCAGGCGTTCATTACTGCTTCTGCTTAAAGGCGCAGCAGCAGAAAAATATATGCAGACATTATCTTTCGGTAAAAAACCGTGTCAACTCTGCAAGCACAATATCCTTGTTCTCAGGATATATAAACCTTGCGAACGACATCATGTTCATAAAATTTATGTAGTAATCCTGATTTGCCTGATGAGTAGCTGATTCGCACCGCTTGCATTCAAGCGCCGCCCATTTCCCGCCGAATAATATAAGCAGGTCAGGAACTCCCTGTATCTGGTCCATCTTGAACACCATGCTTCCGGGAAACATTCCCTTGAGGCATTCGATAAGTCTGTCCTGAAACCCGCTTTCCAGCCTCGCGCTTCTTGCCAATCCGATAGCACCCCTTTCTACAAAAAAAATAAAAGCAAGAGCAGTTTCTACTCTCTCTTCATAAAAGGGCATGTTTTTTTCGCGTACGTAAAACCAGCAAAAAGAAAATCCGCTGTAAACGACCTTTCTTTCACATACGTTTTAACGATAATAACGATAGAATTTATTAACCAGTGCGTTATACGTTATGCAGTAAAGGCTGTAAAACAGATGGCATAACACAATGCTCTTTCCCTGCGTAAATCTACACAGCTTTTCGAGACGCTTCTGTAACTCATCCGGTATTAGAATTTTACCTTACGCATTTTTAATGGCATAAGAATCACTTCCTTTCACAAGGGAACTTCTAAAAACCGGTTTGAAAAGGGAAAATGGGTAGAGTGTGCCGAATGCGATGAAAGCCTCCTCGTAAGGCTGTATGCCTTACGAGGAGGTTTGAAGAAGCAGTCGGTGCGCTATACACATTTTCACTCAAACAAGGTTTTTAGAGGTGACCACAATATAGCTTGTTGTTTTCTCGTATCTCTATAGGCAAAAAAGAAGAAGCCTTGTACAGACTTCATCTTTTTTAACATTACGTTAATAGTAAATTAGTTTCTTCCGATTCTACTTCGATTTCAATGTTATTCTCATTGTCATCTTTCTTTTCTGTAACACGGTTCTTTATAGTGATAGCTGCAACCGTTGCAGCTCCCGCTAATGCTACCGCACCTGCCAGTAAAAGTTTGATTTTCATGAGTAATCACTTCCTTTCACAATATGGCTTGTTATTTTCGCGTGCCGAAAGCAAAAAGAAGAAGCCTTGTACAGACTTCGTTCTTTTATTGACCTTATGTCAATTCTAAATTGTTTTCTTCCGATTTCACTTCAATTTCGACGCTATTCTCGTTGTCATCTTTCTTTTCTGTTACGTGCTTAAGTATGCTATGGACACCAATTATTGAACCTCCCACAACGCCAATTGCTGCTCCGGCCAATATAAATGGGTACATAAACATTCCGATTTGTCCCAGTATAAGTTTGACTTTCATCGAGTATTCACTTCCTTTCACAAAATACCCTGCAGGGTTCGCGCAAAAAGAAAAGTCATTGTTAGCAAAGAAAAAGGGACTGCATTATATCAGTCCCTTCAGTCTGTCGAAAAAGTCATTTTTGCCTGCGTATGCGGGCTTTGAAATAACTTTTTTGCCTCGGGCTTCCCGAGGCAAAAAACACTTCTATCCGCACAAGTGTGCGGTTTGACGGCTTGCCGCCAAACCGTGCGCGCAGTGCGGATGTTTCGTCGGAAAACCCCCGTATGGGGTTTTTCGACGGTCTCAAGGGACTGCATTATATCAGTCCCTTTCTATAAACGGTAATGTTAAGTCATAGGTTAAGTTCTGCTGACGCCGCAAGTAACAGTAAAGGAGTTCTGCTCAAAAATCAGTTGCACCGAAACATAGTATTTGCCGTCTTCAGTCTTAGCCTCAAACTTGTTGTTGCTGTCTGTGTGGGTGTCAAACTTCACGTCGGTAAATATGTCCTTGCACGCTTCGACGTACTTGTCATACTCGCCGTCCTTGTATCCGTCCACCGTAAAGCAATATATCTTTTCGCCATCGCTTACAACATCGAACGTTGCTTCCTCAAATATCGCTGAAGCGTCAGGCAGCATTCCAGCCAAAGAAACTTCAGCGCTGCTATCCGTCACTTCAGAAGCACTATCCGCGGCTTCATCCGCAGAATTACCGTCAACCGACGCACTTACCGTAACTTTACTGCTGGAATTATCACCCGCAGAACCTACATTGCTCTCGCTTTTGTTAGCGCACCCAGCGCACATCAGCAAAGACGCCATAACTGTCATCAAAAAAATCTTCTTCATGTACACGTCCTCCATAAAATATCGTCAACCCCACTAAAACACTCTGGAAAAATTCCCTCCGGAGATTTTTTGAAGACCGCCGCGATAAAGGAGGGGGGGTGCTATTTTGGATACCCTCCCCCGGGTGTCTTTCTGTAGAAGTGGGTTTGTACAAAGTGCCATAGTGAATTATAGCACAATTCGTGTTTGTTGTCAATTCTATTTGCCCAAATGTCCGATTTTTAAGCGTATTATATTATACTTTATTTTTTATTATCGTATTAAATAGCAAACAAAAGCGGGCAAATGGGCAAAACGCTGTCAAACCGCATGGTTGAGCCATTTGCTGGCACTTAACTACAAGCCTTTGTTGGCCAAATGCCCACTTTTGAAATCGAACTCGGTACAAAGAAACCTCTTAATCCAAATTAAAAGTGGGCAAAAGGCTAGAAATGACCACCTTTTGTTAAGTAAAGCGTTTGCCAGTTTTCTTGTCTATAAGCGAGATTCGTCCCTCAAGTTCAAAACCAGCAAGGTCGCAAGCGGCAAAGATTATTCTAAGCAACTTGCTGAGCTTTTGTTCTTCGCGCGACAGGTTGCGGAATGCCGCCGACGCTGTCGGGTCTGAGTAACCATGCTCATTGTGCTTCCCGTCGTTCTTATCGCCCAGTTTAGCCATGTCAGTTCACCTCCAACGTAATGAGTTCACTGCAAGGCAGCGTCTTCATCCATTCGCACAAAGTGACCCATTCAGGCAGTTTGTGGTTATTTCGCTGTCTGTAAATGTTACTTAACGACTCATAAGACAGCGAAATTGTCCTCCTCTGATTGTACGATGACGGGAGAAGCTGTATCATGGTATGCCAGTATTCCAGCGACTTAGTCTCCAAATACACTAGCCTCAGGCGGTTCAGCATAGGTATCACGAACCTCTCCAGTACGTCTTTTCCCGAGAACATTCTATACGAATCCTGCTCGCGCCAGATACGCTCGTCCGACATGTAGTCGTGCGAGAAATCCGACATAACAAACGGCTTTTTAGCGATACGGTGCATGGTGGAGCAGGAATTCGACACCGTACCCACCTTGTACGTATCGAACTGCTTCCACCAGTACAGGGGTGCATTTATGGTGACCCATACGTACATCATACGACGAAACTTCGCATGCTCAGGCGTCAGCGCCGACAGCTTTCTCATGAGCTGTCTGTCGTTCTCTCCCAGCACGAAGCCCTCGTTCTCATCAAACTCGCTGTCCGAGCTATTCCAGCTGTTGTGTGGATTCCTCATTCCCTGAATGACCATTCTGTACTGCTCAGGCGATAGGTTTACCGCCTCAATGATTTCTAACATTGCAATTCCTCCAAAAAAGAAAAGGACCGTTACAGTTACGGTCCTTACAAAATATTATGTCGTTATAGAATTTTAGACGCTTCTTCTGACGGATGCAAGCGTTTTTCTGACATATATGTCGCACTGCTTTTTGCATCCGGGATACTCTCGGCAGCCGCACATATTGCACATTACCTCTGCTCGTCCGAGGTTTGGAATCTCCTGATACTCCTGTCGGCATTCCAGCTTCCATGTGCCGTCTTTCTGTTTAACCGGTTCTGCCACGTCAACTTTGATTTTCACACAACCACCTCCTCAAAATATCAATAGGCTATCTTTAACTACATTATAACACAGACAACGCAAAAAGTAAAGGGCTTGTTACAGCCCCTTACCCTGTCATGGACAGATTGTGCTATGAAATCATGCACGCATACCGCATTTTCAACTCGTTATAAAGTATGTCGTCGATGTCGACCCATATATGAAATACGATATGTCCTTTCTTATTGAATGTTGTGCTGAACCTACCGTTTAATCCATATGAACTCAACAGCCGTATGCACTCGCCGAGCTGACGATTGCTGGTAGCAATAAATTCTTTCATAGATTTTACCTCCTTTCCGTAAAATGAGTTGCTATTTATGCGTATTGACAAACCGCCCGATATTGAAGTCTTTCTTAGCCCCGAGCGCCCTCGATATTGAAATATCAATGGAAGCATGGGACTTCAGATGGTAAAAATATAAATCGTAGAACGGCGTGTTGAGCCTGTCTATCCTGCCGCTCGCCTGCTCCATGACCTTGTAGCTGTAAGTCTGCGAGTAAAATATAATGGTGTCCGTTCTGATACAGTTCCACCCCTCGCAGCCTGCCGTGTATTGCACGAGATAAACCCAGCTATCCCCCTCGGGGACGGGCTGATGTTTGTGTCCGTTCCATTCGGAAATATCAATTTTCTCGGGGTAGGGCAGATTCTTCAGAATATCAAGCTCGTAGTCAAAGTTGTAAAATATAATTACCTTGCGGTGCTTTTTCAGAATATCAATGACCTCCCTCCCCCGGGAGGGGTCGGAATTCACGACTCTCCGCAGAGCAAAGCATAACTCGCCGCCCGTTTCAAGCGGCCTGTCTTCCCAGATATTCCACCTCCTCTTAAAAATATCTTTGTAGACCGCAGGGTCGTATTCGGTGAAAATATCAATGTGGTTGGCTTTTGTATTCCGCTTGAAGTCCATATCCACAAGAATCGAGTCCCTCAGCCGAATAAGCCGCCCCGTGTTGATATATCGGTCCACCTTGGGGAACTTGACTCGCGGGTTAAATATCACATGCTCCCGCACAAACTCGGTCCTGTTCTTGTAGAACCCGTTCGCAAGGAACACGGGAATATAATCCTGCCATGAATCCCCCGGGGTGGCAGACAGTAATATCCAGTCGTTGCTCTTAGCAATTTTCAGGAACGATTTCACCCACTCGCCGCGCCCCACGACCCGCTGCTCGTCAAATATAAAGAACGCGCCCTCCGCGTCCGTGTACTTGCCGATGTTGTTCCATGAGTCGATAATCACTTTGTGTGCGTAAATATCAATATTCCTGTCGGGGGAAATGAGGAAGGGCGCACATTCGCCCTCCCATTCCAGTGTGTCCCTCTTTCTCGCTGTGGTAATGACCACAAGGTCCTGCGGCGGGTCTGACATCGGAAAATATCCATCGCCCAGCTCTCCGCCGTTCTTCATGAAGTAGTAAGCAAGCGCCGTGCGGGATTTCCCCGAACCAACGCCCCCGCAGAGTATGCAGCCGTTCTTCATTTTTTTCACAGCCTCAAGCTGATAATCGTAGAGTTCCATAGCCTATTCCATAACCCTCATTGTTGTCTTGTCGTGAGAAGCGTTGGTTTCGACCAGTATATTCGTTCCGTCGGGAAGTATATACAGCGCCGCTATAGCTCCGCCCTCGGCCGCATGACGGTCGTTGACCTCGCAAATACCATACGGAGCGTCGCCCCAGTCGCCGCGAACGTATCTCAGCAGAATATCACTGACCGCGTCACGGAAAGCGTCATTTGTTCCGACCCTCTGCTGAATATCAATGCTCTGTTCCAGCGTTCCGATGTCAAAGGATATCATTGTCATTCCTCCCCCGCAAAGCGGTCGACTTTCTGTGTCACGCACATAGCCTGAAGATACGCGCTGCGCCCCGTTTCGCCGTTGACTTCCCAGTTGTAAGGGCGAATATCAAGACTCACCGAGAGAATATCAATGTTATCAAGCACCCCTATGGTATCTTCGTCGAGCTTGTTCTTTGCGCCGTTTGTCCTGAGGTAAACCGCAGGACCATACTCGTTGAATTTAAGCTTTACCTTGAGGTAGCGGAACGGGTCTTCGCCCTCCTCGCGGGGTGGCTTTATCGTAACGTTCCAGCCGCGCTCGATAAGCTCGTTCGCAATATCATTATCGGGTATAACGACCGCGAAGTTGCGGTCGCCCTCGCGGTTGTACTTGCCCGCCGCGCCTGAGAAGTTGCGGAAGATGACCTTAGCGTCGTCTATCTGTAAAATATCATTGGGTGCGTATGTAATGTTCATGGTTTTACTCCTTTTTGAAATATCAATGCTCAGAACGGGTAAATATCATACCCGAGCTTGCAATACATGTCGTGTTCATTGTCCGTAAAGTTTGCACATCCCGTGCACATAAATCTGCCGCAGGGCATACCGTGCGGGCAGGTGTCCTCAGGCGGCCAGTTTCCCTGCGCCTTTGGGACAGGCTCGTCCGAAACGAACTGCTCAAAGTCCCCGTATTCGGATATCGCCTCGACTGCCTTGTTCACAAGGTTGTCGTAGTAGGTCCTGTCAATATCAGCCTCCTTTCCAAGCTGCTTTACCATCTCCGCCTCAAGCCAGCGGTAGTCCTTAGCGCCCCCCACAGAAGAATATCTTCCGTCGCTCTCGCGCAGAAGCACGCCGCCTCCGCAGCCCGCCTTTATCGGGCAGAACTGCCCCACCTTGCCTATAAAGTGGTAGGAGTGTCCCTGTGCAATGCGCTCGTCAAGCTCCTCGTCCGAAATATCAATAAACCTGTTCAGCAGCTCGCTTTCCTTTCGTGTGAGTTTCTCTGACTTCTTCTGCAGCGACTTTACCGCTTCGTATTCGGAAATATCAGGCAGTCCCTCGTTCATGTCAAGGTACATCGCTCCGCTGCTCACCGACTTTGTTTCACACATATCGCCGAAGCAAATATCATCCTTGGTAAACAGCTTCTTGAACACATACGGCACCTGAAACTGCGTGCCTGTCGCAGTCCATTCGCCCGGGTGCTTCTTGTTGCCCTTGCAAATATCTTTTTCGCTGTTGACGTATTCCTCGCCGTAAATATCAATGCAGCGCTCCACCGTGGCATACTTTGCAATATAAACCGCGTCGTTCACAAGACACATACGGTCGTATGTAGCCTCATGTTCAAAGTTGTAGCCGTAAAGCCTGCCGTATTCCTGCACGAAAGCGATAATATCAGGCGTAGCATTCGGTATCTTGATAGAGTCCGTCTTGATGTGCGCCACAACGAACCCGCGTTCCTGAACCTCGTGCTTGAGGTTCACCATAAACAGCGCCCCTCTCTTTGCCACGATATTGTCCACATTGCGAATATCACGGAACGGATTGTCGAACTTCGCCGCTGTAAGCCCGTAAACCGAATTTATGGCGATTTTCAGCGCCTGCGCCAAGTCGTCCGCCGAGGATTCGTCCCCGAGATACTTCGCAAGCACTCCACCCAGCATTGAGCGCGCCTTGTCGAAGCCCTTGTGTTTTATCGCAAGGCGCGTGTTCAGAATATCATTGAACCGCGCCGTATATTCGTCGCCGAACAAGTTCTCTGCAACAACGCTCGACGGGTGCATTGAAGAAATATCAAGCAGCGCGACGTCGCCGTAAATACCCGGCGTCGCAAAGACATATCCGCCCTCGCCTACTTCCTCGCCGCGGTAGGTGGACACTCCCTTTTCATAAGAATATCCGGGAAATAACGGTCGACCTTCCGCGTCAAAGACTGTCCATTCGTCGACCCTCGTGCGAATATCAGTCACAGGGATATCCCCGCCCATAAAGCGGTAGTTGAACTTATCCTGCGGCTTGCGGTTTCCGCCGAATATAATTTGAGTGGTGAGTGAATTGGTAGTGTCGTTCACCGTCATTCCCGCAATATCAGCCAGCACCTGCCGCGCCGTAAAGTCTGCTTTTCTCGCGTTGAATACCGCCTCCGTCGCAAGAACGTCGTTGTCACAGTATGTCGCCACCTTGTCCCACATATATTCGGGGACAGGCTTGTCCCATGGCAGCCCCAGCTCCTGATGATGTATCCCAAGCTCTATCTCGAACTTTTTCAGCGACTGCTTCTTGCTCGAAAAATCATACACATCCGTGTAGGACAGGTTGTACGCCTCCCCGAAGAAGCCCTTGCCCTCGTTGATGATTTTCTGCGACAGCTCGTAAAGCTGCGGAATATCATAGCCCATGAGTCTTGCGTACAGCATATGATTATCATAACGCCTACAGTTGAACCCTATCAGCTTGTACCGTAAAAGCGCCTCGATATCAGCGGGCTTCGGATTTATCATACGAACGACCCTGTTTTCCTCGCCCGCTTTTTTCCAGCTCACGAGAAACAGATTCGGAAACACCTCGACGTCGAAGAATATCAATATTTCGTCGTCTGCGGAAATATCAGGCGCGCTCGGTTCAGCCGACCTGAACTTCATCTTGGAAACCATCTTCAGGCAGTAGTCGGCGTTGTTGGTACTCTGCGCCGCAAACGCCAGAATATCATTCTGCATATCCGACACGTCATACCCCTTGCCGCTCTCGTACATATCCTCAAGCCCCTTAAATATAAAGTCGATGCTCGGTTTGGTGTTGGCATGGTACTCTTTCCTTAAGTTGCGCTTGATGAACGTACGCAGGGAACGTTCATTGATAAGCCCCTTAAAGTCTATCACATTCCTCTCTCCTTTCAAAGGCAGCCCCGAGCCTATCTCGGCAATAGGCAGGCTGTTGCATTCCGTCAGTTTTCGCCGCAAAGAGCTTTTGCCCGTAAATATCTTTATCTCAACATGGTCGTCAAAGACTCTGCTGAGCCTAGATACATCGCCCGTGTAAATATAATGCAGGTGAATACCCTCTCCGCTCTTGCTGAGCTCCGCATATGTGGGCGGAAACTCCGAAGCCGCTTTCATGTTCAGCTCGCGCGACTTTTTGCCGTCCGCTCCGCGAATATCAAAGTCAACAACGATATGCTGCGGATTCGATATCTTTACGTAATGAAGCCTGCGCGTGTCAATATCAGCAAGCGTAGTAGTAACGTCGCCCCACTTCTTCACGGGAATATCATTCTCGTTCGCATACTGCGCAGGGCAGTCGCTGCAAATATCATCGAACACCGATGAAGCGCCGTCAAATATCAGCCAGCTTTCCTGCTTCGGCGGCTCGGTCTTTGAAGGCTTTTCCATCCCGACCTCGAACCTGTCCGTGCGGAATCCCCTGTACAGACTGCGCACCCTTGAGCCGTCCTCGGTCACGCAGCGCTCGGAGTATTCGCGGAAGTAGTTCTTAAGCTCCTCCTTGAACACTCTCTGCGAGTACGGGTACGAAACCTTGGTATCCTCGCACCACGTCTTGTATCTCTCCCACGCCGAGCGCAGCGTTGTCGAATCGTCCTTTAGGAACACACTGTACGCGTCGAGAATATAATTGTAGAAGTCGTTTGAAGCGCCCATCATCGCAGTCGGGATATAGTCGTCAAAATATCCGGGGTCGGCAAGGTAGACCTCCCTGCAGTGATAGGCGATTCCGCTCAGCTCAAAGGATATCTTTTTTCGCAGCGAGCGATACTCCGCCGACGGAATCTTGTTGCCTGTCGGCGAAATATCAATAAGTCTTCTGATAAGACCCGACTTTGCGTCGGTTATTCTCACAGGCTTGTTCGTACCCATAAAGAGGAAGCACTTGAACGAGTTGGCATACGCCGACTTGAATTTCTCGTTGACTGTCATCAGCTCGTGAGAAACAAGACTGTTCAGGCGCGTATTGTCCTCAATGTGGGATAAGTCGCCGTCATGCTGTATGGCGACCAGCGGGTTCGTCTTGAACGCCTCCAGTGCAAACGCGTTGGAGGATGAACCCAGCGCTCTTGCGTCAAACACCGTGTAATATCCGTCAAACAGCATCTCTATGATGTGCAGTACGGTCGATTTACCCGTACCTGCCGCTCCATAAAGCACTGCAAACTTCTGTATATTCTTTGAATCACCCGTGACAATAGCCCCGATAGCCCATTCTATCTTCCTGCGTTCCTCCGCAGAATATAAAACGGACATCAGCCTGTCGTACGCGCTGATGTCGCCCTTGACAAGAGGATAAGACAGCCGCTTGCTGGAGTAATCGCTCCGCTCGTACGGGTCGCCCGAAAATATAATTTTCTCGTCCAGCATATGAAAGCTGTCGCGCATCTGCTTCTGACAGTATTTGTGCCAGCAGTCTATCATGCCCGAGCTGCTGTCCCACATATGCAGGACTCTCACATTGCACCCCTCGAAGCGCGAGCGGTTCTCCTCAGAATATCCATCCAGCTCCCGGTCGATAAGCCGGAGAACGTCCTGTTCGTTCGTGGACCACATACCTCGGTCTTCCACCCATACCGCATAAAAATCCCCGCCGCGAATCATGAGGTCAGCAGGCGTTTTTATGATGAATTTCGGGTATATCTCGACTATTCCTTGCTTCGGACTTCTGGTCGATACCATCATAAAATCCAGCACCGCCGCCACCTCCTTTCCGTTTTGAGAATATCAATCTGTATTTGCGCATTCCAGTTCCCTGACTCTGCTTTCAAGCTCCGCAATCCTGTTCTGCTGCGCGATTATCTGATTTTCCACGCAGGCAATTACACCCGCCGTAAGCAGCAGTCCCAGCCCCATACGCAGGTTAATTCCTCTCTGCTTCCTGATGAAGCGGGTCGTGTTCGGGTTCACCGTAATATAATAATTCTTCCTCATAGTCGAATTCCTCCAAATATCAATCGGTCATTCGTTCGTCGAGATAAAGGCACATCTGATACCAAATCTCAACATTCCTCATGTCACGGTCGGGGGAGGAAACCGTAAACAGCCCTCCCCGTCCGTCTTTTCGGTAGTTTCTGTCAAGAAACCGCTCCACGCTGTGCCGTACCGCAAGAATATCAATGTTCCTGCCCGTCTGATTGTCGATACCGAGCGAGCGCAGCATATCGCAGAACATAGTTCTCACTTGCGCATGAATATTCTCGTCGAGAATCTGTTCCACGCACCTCAGACACAGAGCAGTCATCATCTCAAGTACGCTGCAGGGGTCGTCTCCTATAGCCGCCGAAATATCATCACCCGAGATACCTTTCTCATACCCGAAGCGGTATCGCAGGGCAGCGCCGTCCATCTCGCGGTTCTTGTCCATTTCAAGGATATAGCGGAACGGAATATCATTCAGCGCCTCAAGCAGCTCCGAGTAATTGCAGATACCGTCGCCGAATATCAATGACGACATCCACTTTAAGTATCTGGTTCTGATGCCGTATCCCATATCAGCCTAAAGTCTTTCCGGGATAAGCCTTTGCATAGTAGTCGGCAAACTTTCTGTGGTCAAGGCATACCTCATAATCCACCCTCAGCTCGTCGTTTCGGACATATACGATATCATCCTCGCCGAAGCTGCTCAGCGCCTTGTCGCCGAGAATACCAACAGGATTATCAATGATTTCGTCGTTTTCGTCCGTCAGATACTTGTCGGCCCAGTAGTTCAGGCTTATCTGCTCGTAGTCAAGCTCTCCGAATGAGTCGGGAGATATCACATACGCCGCCGACGGAGACTTCTCAGCGTCGCTCTTTCCGTCGTAGTTGTTCTTCTTGATGGTATTGTAGTACTCCATCAGCTCTTCGGACTTTTCGTTGTCGGGGGCTGCGGTATCGTTATCGGAAATATCAGCGCCGCACGCTTTAGCCCTGTAAATATCCTTTACAGACTCTATTTCCGTCCGTGCCAGCTCCTCAAACTTCTTCTTTGCAAATATCCATGCTCCCGCCGCTCCAACGGCAGCGCCAAAGCAGAATATCAATATGCCCGTTGCATTGCTCATGTTCTGTTCCTCCTAGTCTCACCAAAGCGCTCGAGCGCTTCCGCTGTGTCTTTTGTACTTTCGCCAAAGCGCTTGAATGCTTCTGCGGTTTCTTTCGTACGCTCGCCAAGGTTCGCGAACGCTTCCGATGTTTCTTTCCATTCCTGATAGCGTTCGATAAGCCATATAGCCCCTGCACCCGCCGTAAATATCAGCAGCCCAATCCACGCTTTGCCAAACTCCGTGAAAATATCAGCGGCGGACAGAGCCTGCCCGCACGCTTCCGTATAGTCAAGGTTTCCCACAGAGCCGAAAGTGAGCATCAGCCCCAGCGCGGAAACCACTCCCGCAATAACCTTAGCCAGCTTCATAAATATCAAGCCCTCCTTACATAAGGTCAAGTATGTTGCCCTGAACGTTGAAGTCCAGAAGTATCGCCTTTTTGCCGTCGGCGGCCTCAAGCTCCATGACTCCGAAATCAACGTAGTTATCGTAATCGGGGTTATCGGGGTCGTAAACCCAACCGACTATCTGTCCCATCTTAGTTCCGTCCATGCCAAGGCGCTCCAATATCTCGTTCAGATACAAATATCCGCGCGCCCTGAGCCTGTCCGTAGCGTACTGCTGTTCCGCCCGCAGGTACATCATGTTGTATTCGTGTTCCTTTTCCCACGCCTTGCTTGTGTCTGCGGAGAATATCATTGAGTAGGGACTGCCGCCAAGTCCCCCTGTCACCGTGCTTACGCTTTTCCTGACTTTCTTTGTCTTGCCCGTTTCGGGGTCGGTCTCGGCAGCCTCAACCTTTTCCTCTTTAATATCAAGAGCTATATCGTGTTCAGCGTCCACACCGAGCTTGTCCGCCACGCGCTTGCGGTACTTCTTGAACCCCGCGTCAACCGTAGCATAAGCCGCCGCCAGAGCCGCGCTTCTTTTCTTCATAATGTCGTGCGAAGCCAGTATGCAGGCAATAGCGCCAAACTCGACCGCCACCGCGGGAGCATACAGCGTCACCAGTTTTGCGCCGCTCTGAATGTTTATCGTCAGCCTGTCTCTGCGAGCGTCGTCCTCAGAGTATTCTTCGGTCTTGTCCTTGTCGTTAAGCACAGTATCAACCGATTCAAGCTGTTCTTTTCTGTGTTCCAGCACCTCGCTGACCTTTGTCGTTGCTACGCACGCCATAACCGCGCCGCCGATTACCCCGACGACGCCTGTTACCATAAGTATAGTAGGGCTGTGCTTCTTCATAGCAAACCCAAGCTTGTTCAGAGCGCTCTTAGCGCCGTTTATTACCTTGTTGGACATAAAAGTTCCTCCTTAAATATCAATATTTCATAGTTTCTTCATCAGCGGAATCCTGAGCCTTTCGCCGACAAGCATAAAGCCCGCAAGTGAATCCCAGCCGTATTTATCTGTCGCAGGCATATCCTTTATGCCGATGAACCGGTTAAGTTCGCTCTCCGTTACGGAATGGTTTAACGACAACGTGTCATCTGTCATATAATACACTCGTCTGGCGTATATTTCGTTGGTAAATGTAATACCATCAGTGTCGATGCTGTGTACCATATCCGATGCCAGACATTTTTTTATTGGAGTACCAAAGCATTTATGTGATTTTGTTGCTTTGGGCTGGTGATTATGGCTTATAGCACATTGTTCTTTGTAAGATGCATATTTAACCGCCGGTAAGTGCAAATAACAACTCCCATTATGCTCGCGGATATCAATGCCGTTAAGGTTGGTCACTATAAATGAATAGTCAGAATAATCGCCCTCCCCGTAAACGCCATAAATATTATGAATAGCGTGAATGGAGATATAGCCGTTATTGTCTATAAGCGTTCTTATTACATCCATAATATGTCCGCCGTTGAAGTCATCCTTAAGCCTGATATCACGAACAAATTCCGGACCAATATCACCCTGCGAGTTTTTCTTTTCTGCAGCGCTGCAAACCGCATTGTCACCCGACTCGGACGCTGCATTAGCAGCTATCTCCCCGCCGCATGCGGCATACCCCGCAATATCAATGAAGCTGTCCTCCGTACCCGTACCGGATTTCACCCGCGCCGACTTGAACAGCACCATCAGCATCGAAACGTCCACCGACGAAATATCAATGCCGAGATAAGCCGACCAGAGCTGCGCGACGATACCGAAATTGTCCTCGGGTTCGCCATAGTCTGTTGCCCTGTGACCGCCGACAATGTCGGCAGCCTTGGTAAGAATATCATTCCTTGTCATCGTCGTTCTCCCTTTCTTCAAGAAACTCAAGATACTTTTCAGGCGTTTCAAAGAGCATATATTTCCCGTCTACCATACCGTAGAATCCGTCCTCAGAATGATATCCGTTTACCATGACTCCGTCCTCGGAGGTTTGATATTCGTAAAATGTCGGTTCTGCGGAAAGCGCGGCGTTGGTATCCGCCCCCTCGGCAGTAGTTCCGAAGCATTCGTATTCCGTCGCAAGATATTCGCGGTACTCATCTTCCGTTGCGAAAAGCATATAACGCCCCTCTACCATGCCGTAATAGCCGTTGCTCGTAAGATATCCGTATACCATGACGTCCTCCTTAAATATTGTTCAGCGGAATGACCCTCGGAAGTCTCAGGGCATATCCATTTCTCACAGGGACTATACGAGCGGTCCTGAGCGAGGTCCACCCGTACTTGCAGTCGGTGTGACTTCCGTCGGGCTTCCCGAGCATATCGTACAAATCCGATACGCTCACAAGTCCGTACTTGTCTATAGCGGCGTTCATCTCGTCCAATATCAGTTCGGCGTCGCCGTAGCTGTCGAGGATAATATCGTCTATCTCATAGAGATTACGAATATCAAACCTCTTTTCGGGAGCATCTTTTGTATATCCGCCGCGATAGCTTCCCACATACGACTGGTATCGGTTCTTCTTCGAGGATTCCCCGTTCAGGGCAACATCTACTGCGTCGCTCAGCGTTCGCTTGACGGCAGGCACAATGACGTTGTGCCAGACATAGCTCTTTATGTCAGAAATATCATCCGAGAAGAACGCCCCGAGGAATTTCCTCAGTCCGCCTTTCTTCTCTGTTCTTGCGTTCCCGACAATAACCTTGTTTATGGTCTTCTTTTCAGGCTCTGCTGCCGCCTTTTCCCTCGACTTATGCGAGTTTGAAGGGTAGTTTTCCACAAATATCAATCCTCCTTACAGGTTGTATTCGTACCGCGGCGCTATGTTGAACGACACCGCAAGGCACGGCTGCCCGTTAGACGCAAGGTGCGAGCTGTACCGTGCGTCAATGTTTATCGCCTTTTTCCCCGACCAGCCGAGCATATCGCCGAGCTTTGTACACTCAAGCCCGACCAGGTCGTAAAAATCATTGAGCGAGGCAAAATCGTCGCTCAATATCATGCGGTTGAGTTCGTTTACCGCCTTATCTATCTTAATGCGGTCCGAGTAAAAATATCTTCCCGCAAAAGCGTCGTAGCAAAGGGTTCTTTCCTCTCCCGTGACGATTATTTCGTTATCGTTCACAGGAAGCTTGTCGATTTTCTTCTGAACGACCTTGGTGTGTATCTCCTGCTCTTTCTTCTCGCCAACTACCTCTTTCACCTCGTCCGAGTATTCACGCAAAGCCGTCTCCGAAAGAGTATAAGCGGTCGTAAGCGCCGCGCAGCGGTTCTTGTTCACCGCCGCTGAAGCAATAAAACACACCACACCCACCGCGCAGAATACCGCAGTCGGAATATAAGGCTTCCATGCCGCAGCCACAATTTCGGGCTTTGTAAGCGGCTTTCCCTTTTCGTTCTCCTCAGCCTTGATAATATCAATGGCTTTCGGAGTCGCCCGCACAGCAAATACTACACCCGCAAGCATATTCGCAATGCCAAACGCAGTCAGCAGCTCGGGCGTATGCTTTGAAGCCGCAGCTCCTACGCTTTTGATAATGCCGTTTAAGTTTGCCATGATTTTCTCCTTTCAGAATATCATCGAAAACAAAGAGAAAGAGTCCTTGTTCAGGACTCCTCCTCATCTTCGTTTTCTTCTTCTTCCTTGTTTTCGTAAAGTGCCGCCATGACCTTCTCGTCGATAGTCAGTTCTATCTGACGTTCCTGCACCCAGCTGCCGATTGCTGCTGCCAGCATTCCGACAACGGCTGCCGCTCCGCCGACGATTCTTAACATCTTTCCGTTCATGAGCATTCACCTCCTTTCACAAAATGGCTTGTTTTTTTCGCGTGCCGAAATATCAATGCCCGAAACAAAGAGAAAGAGTCCTTGTTCAGGACTCCTCCTCATCTTCGTTTGCTTCTTCGATTTCGGTGCTTTCCTCTTTCTCATCGGTAGTTGCTTCTGCGATATGCGCCTTTATGGGGTCAATCGCGACTATTGCCGCTGCCGCCAGTACAAGCGCGCCTGCCAGTAAATTCTTGATTTTCATGAGTATTCACCTCCTTTCACAAAAGGGCTTGCTGTTTTCGCGCGACATACCTCTCGCAGAGCATTCGCTAATTGTAAGCGGTCTGTCGATACTCAGAATATCAATGAAACCGAACTGTTCGTGCAGAAATTTAATCACATCGCGAGCGTTTACGGACCTATAGTACACGTGATACTGATTGTCGTCCGTATCCAAGTAAAGAACATAATAAACGGTAGTTAATCGTTCGTCTGCAACCTCTTCTCTGGTTCTGACCATAGGTCTTATCTTTCTGCCCATAGTGATTACTCCTCGTCTTTCGTTTCGGCTTCAACGTCGATTTCAACGTTCTCTTCGTTACTTTTTGCCGCAGGTTTCACGGCCTTGTCCTCATACAGGTCTGCCAACATATCTAATGCTACCATATTAAACGCAGCTCGCAGCAGGGTATCGTATTTGCTCATAACCGTTCACCTCCTTATAGGTACAGGTCTAACCTCTGCGGCGACCACGGAATATCAATGACGCGCGCTTCCAAGCCGTCCTCAAGCGCAGTCTTGTGGTGGTCAAAATCTATCCACATCAGACCGTTCTCAATAGAATATCCATAGCAGCCCCCGTCGTCTATCGGCTTTATGCCGAGAAACTCGTAGAACTCGTTGATACACGCCTCCCCACGCAGGACAAAGTTGCGGTTAAAGTGGTATTCCGCCTGCAGCACACGGTTTACTGTCGACGTAAAATATCTTTCCGAAAATACGTCGTAGAAAAGCGCCTCTTCGTCGTTGTCGCCAAAATCAAGGCAGGAGCTTCCGCAGCAATCATAGGCGGAAATTATCTCGCCGCTGCTCTTTTCGGCAGCAAGCGCGTCAAGCACCTTGTGGTGGGCGTCGAGACCGTTCACCTCAATGTTCTTCAGCTTGTATTGCTCATAGGCGTTCGCAGCCGCCATATAAGCGCCCGCCGCGGACATCTGCGCCCTTCTTCCAAGCACGCTTGCTCCGACAATGCAGGCAGCGGTCGATAAACCGATTAGCGCCGTGGGAATATAAGCTTTCCACGCCGCCTTGACCTTTTCGGAAATATCAAGCTCCCGTCCCTTTTTACGTTCGGCTTTTCTGAGAATATCAATCGCCTTTGGCGTAGCCGCCACCGCCGAAACAGCAGTTCCCACAACGCCAAGCACCGCCATCGCGGAGCATATCCCCGAAATAACCATTCTGCCGCTATTTTTCATCGTTTTCTACTCCTTTCAGCACATCAGTCATGACCGCTATAAGCCAGTACAGCCGCTCGCGCGTCATACGGTCGATTACAGGACGCGGAATATCATTCTTAACGGCCATAGCACGCAGCGCCATGTCAATAGCCTCGAATATATCGACGTTGTTAAAAACATTCACAAGAATATCAGTCGCGCCGAACCGACTTATTACGCCTCCTGACCGCGAGGCGAGAAAAGGCGCCAGCTCGCATATCATCTTGTAAGTATCAAGCTTCACATTAACCCTCCTCAAATATCATTTCCGCTTGTGTTCGTAAGAGCGCCTAACAGAATATCCGCTATGTCATCCGCAACATCGGCAGCGGTAAAGAACACGGTCTGCGTTCGCGGATACCTGCGCATATACGACCTCATCTTACGGGCAAACTCACGCACCGCAGAAAGTTTGTCCTTGTGCGGACGCCGCATAACATATGCGGTAAGCTCGTCGAGCGCCCAGTTGCACAGACTAGCCTTTTCAAACCGTTCCTCATTGCGGAATATCCGCTCAGGACACTGGCAATCCAGCCTGTAATCTTCAATTATCAGCCTGAATCTCTCATCGTCCATGGTGTTTCTCCTTTCGTCAAACAGAAAAGGGACGGTAAATATCAATACCGCCCCTCAGCTACGCTATTCCAGCCCTGCCGTTTTCAAAGCGCGGGAAAGCTCCTGCACTTCAATTTCCCCCCGTGCTTCTACACGAACATCTGCCACTCCGTCCTTTACCGTTACGGACAGGTCGTGCAGAAAGATGTTGACCTCGCACCCAAGACTCTTTTTAATAGCTTTTTTCAGAATCCTACTGATAAGCGCCTTTACAAGCGGTGTCCTGATTTTCAATTCGTCCATAAAATCTCCTTTCAAAACTAAAGAGAGGTTGCAGCGGAGAATATCAATCCCCGCAGCTCTGTCCAACGAGCTATCCCTCTCTCACAATATCGCTTGTAAATTTCGCGTAAAAATCAAATTACCCGTTTGTCGAACGACGTTTCCCAAATCTGCTTCGGTAATGGCTTCATCTTAAGCCGCCACATTATCTGCCGTACCGTAAGCGTCGGAAACATTCCCGCAGCTCCAAAGCCCGAGTATTCCTCAAAGCATTCCGTAAAGCTCGGATTAAGGTAAATATCATCCGTAAGCCACGGGTCTATCTCGCCCCAGTATGTCGCCTTTGACAGTTCGTCATATCGCTGCTGTATCACAGCCAGTCCTCTGTTGCCGATACGGAACAGCGTGCATCTGTCGTATAACGGATGGTCGCAAATATAAACCTCCCCATACATGGAAAGACTAATAGCCGGACGAATATAATGCTGTCGCATGAACCCACCCTCCAAAAAACGAAGAGTGCAGGTTTTACCTGCGCCCTCCGCTGCCAAAATATCATTCTTCTATCCGACCGACCAGTTCCTCCATTCTCGGGTCCCATCCATCGGTTTCCTGCGGCTTATAGTCGTCTGTATCAATATCAAAACCGCACGCGGGACACACATAGCGATAATCATTCGCTGTAAGTATTTTCAAATTCATAAGTGCGCCGCACCTTTCACATATAGGATACCCTTCGTTAATGTAGTTTAATAGTTCCTGACCTTCGGGTTTTATTATTTCTTGGCTCATATTTCACCTCCGCAATCTGTCAGAATATCAATTCTGACGTCCTACCGAGATAAAGAGCGCCCTTTTATCCCTCCTTAAGTTATGACAGGTAATTACGCTGTCATAATATCAATTGTAAAATCCGCGAGGAAATAACCCTGCGCAAACAAAAAGAGAGCATGTAAAACACGCTCTCCTCTTGCAGAACCATCGTAAGTCATAATCACTTTTTGGGTTTGATGCTGTTTAACACTCTTTTTAACGTATCCGAGGATACAACCCCATCGAATTCACGAGCGAATCCGATATAGGACAGAACACCGTAGACTGTCAGCGGCAATATCAATTCTGCCCCTGCAATAGCCGTATCGATTATGAGTTTCTTTTTATCGAAAATCGTGTGCTTGTCCTTTTCGGACTTTTCAGCCGCAACACGTTCTCTTTCGAGTTCGATTTTCTCCTCCTCAATACGAAGCTTGTACAGTACAGCAACATCATCAATTGCCTTTGACATCTCGGAGCTGCCCACATCGAACTTTGCCAGTTCATCGAGGTGCTTTCCAATACCGTCGTTAAGTTTCGCATAAATTTCATCCATCATAAACTCTCCTTTCATTATCAGAACAATGATGGTTCCATAAAACACCATGCGTAAATCGCGTGATAAGTCCGGGGGTTGACAAATTCAAAAAATATAAGTATAATGAAATAAGCAATGCGGTGCGAAAGTGCCAAGTAACTTGTCCATTGTTTGTCCATTATTTTCGCAACAAGCGACAAAAAGATATAAAACAACCGCACATGCAAATTCAATCATACAAACGAATCGGCTCTCTTGCGTCAAAGCACAATCCCTTTATTTGAAAATTCGAATCCCCTTATCTCCACCAAACAGCACGGTAGTGGTACAAGGGTATCGTAACTACCGTGCTTTTTTCGCATAAAAGCAAAATTCGCGCCTGTGAACCAAAGAAAATCGGTGGAATCAGGAAATGACAGTTCATGAGTTCGGCGAAAAAACGAATCCCGTTATCATGCTATTCCCGGGGACAATGTGTTACCGGAGAGGCAATTTCGTGGGCGTTATAGACGAGCTGTCCGAAAAATTCCTTGTTGCGGTGGTCGCGTATACGGGCTTTGACGAGAGCGACACGGAAAGCTACTCTACCGTTGAAAACGAGCTAGACAAGATAGAGCGATACATACAATTACGGCGAAAAAATACGCGCCGCCTACGGCTGCTCCCTTGGCGGAACGTTTGTGGCGCACCTTGCCGCAAGGCATAACATACATATTCAGTACGGAATCATCGGCTGCTCTGATATGGACAAGGCGGGAAAAGTCAAGGCGGGTATCATGACGTGGATAATGATAAAGGCGACGTACGAGGAGCTTCTGGTCGTTCACCCCAAGGAAATGGTACGCGCTTGTTGAGAAAATTTGCTTGTGTTAACAAAGCGCTGCCGAACAATCTATAAATGCTTTGATGCGCCGCGTGTGCGTCAGGGCATTTTTTAGTTGTTGACTGCTTAAACTATACCGCGCTAAAGAGGGTTTTATGAGAGACACAGAGCTTACAAAAGGTCCGATATTTAAAGAACTGATAAGGTTTTCCCTGCCGATGATTGCGGGAAATATGCTGCAGCAAGTATATAATTTTGCCGACGCGCTCATTGTCGGCAGGTGCATAAGCGCGGACGCTCTAGCGGCTGTAGGGTCTGCGTATACGCTTATGGTGTTTATTTCTTCGGTAATAATAGGGCTTTGCATGGGCAGCGGGGCGTTTTTCTCCGCTGATTACGGCGCTGGAAACGGCGCACAGCTTAAGGAGGATATAAGGCTCTCGTTCAAGTTTATTCTTGCGGTTTCTGTCGCGCTTGAACTTATGGTTTACCCTTCTGCGGGCGTTATCCTGCGTGTGCTTCAGACTCCGCAGGAGCTTATGGAGCTTACCAGAGAATATGTGCTTATCGTATTTTCGGGAATAATTTTTGTGTTCCTCTATAACTTTTTTGCATATCTGCTGAGAGCGGTCGGCAAACAGGTTATCCCGCTTATTATGCTGATGATATCGTCTGTACTTAACGTCCTGCTTGACTTGCTGTTTGTACCCGTGCTAAAAATGGGAGTGGGCGGCGCGGCGCTTGCCACGGTTATTTCACAGGCGGTGGCGGGCGTGGGGCTTTTGCTGTACGCGCGGCTTAAGCTCCCGATACTAAAAAGCAAGGAAGCCGCGGCGGGCAGCCCTCACCGCCTAAGGCAAATAATCATAAACGACGCTTCCACCTGCGTTCAGCAGTCTGTAATGAATTTCGGCATTCTCATGATACAGGGGCTTGTCAACAGCTTTGACACGGTGATAATGGCGGCGTTTGCAGCGGCGGTCAAAATCGACACGCTGGCGTATATGCCCGCGCAGGAGTTCGGCAACGCGTACTCGCTTTTCGTTTCGCAGAACTATGGCGCGGGAGAGCGCGAGCGGATAAGAAAAGGGACAAAAACCGCGTTTGCGGCTTCAGCGGTATTTTGCTTAGCGGTTTCAGTTGTAATTTTTATGAACGCCGAAAATCTGATGAGAATTTTTATCGACAGCGCCGAGCTTACCATGATAGCCGAGGGCGCAAAATACCTCAGAATAGAGGGCGCAATGTACGTCGGCATAGGCGTGCTGTTCTTGTGGTACGGGTATTTCAGGGGCGTAGGCAGACCGCACATCTCGCTTATTCTTACAGTAATTTCCCTTGGAACGCGCGTGGTGCTGTCGTACGCGCTTGCGCCGAATACACCGCTTGGGGTTACGGCAATATGGCTGTCGATACCCATAGGCTGGCTGCTCGCCGATATCGCGGGGATTGTTTTCTACCACGGAAAAAAGCGCACATAATAAAACCGCCGCGCATAACGCGCGGCGGCTGCTTTATTTATGCAATTAAGCCTTGCCGACAGAACCGAACAGCTCCATCTTCTCCTTAACCTTAGCCTTGATAGCCTCGTAGCCGGGAGCGAGCAGCTTTCTGGGGTCGAAGCCCTTGCCTTGCTGGTCCTTACCTGCCTCAATGTAACCTCTTGTTGCCTCCTGGAATACCAGCTGGCACTCGGTGTTAACATTAATCTTAGCAACGCCGAGAGAGATTGCCTTCTTAATCATATCGTCGGGAATGCCTGTGCCGCCGTGCAGTACGAGGGGCATATCGCCAACCTTCTCCTTGATAGCTGCAAGCGTATCGAAGGAAAGACCGGGCCAGTTTGCGGGGTACTTGCCGTGAATGTTGCCGATACCTGCTGCGAGCATGGTAACGCCAAGGTCAGCGACCATCTTGCACTCGTTGGGGTCTGCGCACTCGCCCATGCCGATTACGCCGTCTTCCTCGCCGCCGATAGAGCCAACCTCTGCCTCAAGGGACAGACCGAGGATATCGCAGGTGTTTACAAGAGCGGTGGTCTTTGCAATGTTCTCCTCAATGGGGTAGTGAGAACCGTCGAACATTATGGAGGAGAAGCCTGCGTTGATACAAGCCTTTGCGCCCTCAAACGTGCCGTGGTCAAGGTGAAGCGCAACGGGAACTGTGATATTAAGCTCCTCAATCATGCCCTTTACCATGCCGACAACAGTCTTGTAGCCGCACATATACTTGCCTGCGCCCTCGGATACGCCGAGGATTACAGGGGACTGAAGCTCCTGAGCGGTGAGCAGAATAGCCTTTGTCCACTCGAGGTTGTTGATGTTGAACTGACCTACTGCGTACTTGCCGTCGCGAGCCTTGGTAAGCATTTCCTTTGCAGAAACTAACATTGTTTTATTTCTCCTTTGTGTGAAATTTATCGGACACACCCGATACCGATATAATTATAACTCATATTCGCCCAAAAAGCAAGATATTTTGAAAAAATTTTAACAAAAACGCTCAGTTTTCCTGCTGCGCGCTTTCCTCCGAACTTTCCTGCTGCTCGCTCTCCCCCGCTTCAAGGGTATAGCGGAATATTTCGTCCGTTGCAGGTTCTTCGTAGCTTATGCCGTAAAGCTCCTCCTGCATTTTCTTGTACATCTCCGTGAGAGGTATCACGAACATTCCCACAAAAACTGCGCATACCGCCACTATTGTAATGGCTATCTTACCCTTTTTCGTCCACTTATGGCGTGGCACAGCCTCGCGCTTTACCTCAAACAGCCGCCCGTCGTTGGTTTCTGCCGCCTTTATGGCGTATTCCTTTAAGCTGTCCTGCGCGCGCAGGTGCGTGCAGATGTCCTTGTAGCCGTCCTCCAGCGCGCCGTTAAGCTCGCCGAGCGCCTCGAGCTGCTGCGTGACATGGCGCTCGCTTATACCGAGCGCTTTCGCAGCGGAAGCCGCGTCCATGTCGTTTTCGTAGAACATATGCACCATAGCGCGCACTATCTGCGGCTTTGTGAGTACCATGCCGAGAAGCGCTTCCTGCTTTTCAGAAAGCCCCTCGACGGAAAACGTTGTGGCTTCTTCGTTTAAGTCTGCGGCGCGGCACTCCTCAAACGCAGCGGAAATAAACCCGCTCAGGCTGTCATGCTCGGCACACCTGAGCGCGGTTTTCAAAAACACCATTTTCGCGGAATCGTAGTTTTTGGTCACGACAAGCGCGAACGCGTAAACGTCGTCGCCGTAGCCCTCAATAAATTTTCTTATTTCCATATCATGTGTTGTGGTCGCTTACGTGGAACTGCTTGAGATTGCCTATCTTGCGGCTGCGCTCCACCATTATCTTTTCAATGTCGTCCACGGTAACGCCGCGCTCAGCCATCATCACTATCATGTGATACAGCAGGTCGTTTATCTCGTTTGCAAGCTCGTCGTTGTCCTTGTTTTTTGCGGCGATTACCATTTCGGTGCATTCCTCGCCGCACTTTTTAAGAATCTTATCAATGCCCTTATCAAAAAGATAGCAGGTGTAAGAACCCTCCTGCGGATTTGCCCTGCGGTCCGTTACCACGTCGTACATATCTCTGAATGCGTCCATCATATTCGTTACTCCTTTATTCCCAGAGCATTGGCGAAAAAGCTGCGGAAGCCCCCGCCAAAGCTTTCTTCAAGCAGGTATTCGTCCTGCGTCATGTCGTAATAATACTTGCCCGTGCGGATATTTAGCGATATCCTGTCAAGCGGGTAGCCGTCCACCCTTTTGGGGTGCGGCTTGTCGGTAATGTAAAATTTGCTGCCCGAAATATCCGCGCCCATATGCTCGTATATCTCGTTTTCCGACATAACAAAGCATATTGCGTTAAGGTACTGCGCGGTGATTCTGCCGTATCTGCGGGCAAGCGCGCTGTAGTAGTCGGTCATTTCATCGTCGCTGAGCCTTTTGCCGCCTACATTGCGCACATGCGTACCCGGCTGAAGCTCATCGGGCAGCCCATCGAAATACAGCCCGCTGTCGCACGAAAAGGTCGGCACGCCGTACTGCCTGTAATACGCGAGCGCTTTCAGCCGCGCGTTTTCCTGCGGGCTGCTGCCGCTTTCGTCTACAGCCCGCGGCGGCTGCGCCATATCGCAAAGCCCCAGCAGCTCTATTCCCATGCCGTCAAGGCTGCGGCGCATGGAAGCCAGCTTTGCGGGATTGCCCGTACCGTACAGTAACCGCATTACTTTATCCTGTCAAAAAAGCAGGTGCGGTTTCCCGTGTGGCACGCCGCCCCCGTCTGAACGACCTTTATCAGCAGCGTATCGTCGTCGCAGTCGCCGTATATCTCAACGACCTTCTGCACGTGACCCGAGGTAGCGCCCTTGTTCCACAGCTCCTGCCGCGAGCGACTCCAGAACCACGTGTAGCCCGTTTCAAGCGTTTTCGCCATGCTCTCCTCGTTCATGTAAGCGAGCATGAGAACCTCGCCGTTTTCGGCGTCCTGTATTATCGCGGGTATAAGCTCCGCCTTTTTGAAGTATTTCTTTAAGTCCATATCGTTCTCCGTTGATGAATTTGCAGCCTTTAGCTTTAATTATACACCATGGCAGCGCTTCTGTCAATCCCACCAGAAAAACCACACGGTGGACTGCATGAGCGTGTGCGCGAGCGCTCCCACCATGCCAACGCCCTGAAATACGCAGTCGGGGCAGAACGCGAACAGCTCCTGCGCCGCGGCAAGCGCCGTTTCAACGTCCTTAAGCGGTACGGCAGACATCTCAAGCGTGTCGTGCGAAATAAGCGCGGGGACGGCGCGGTATCTCTCATACCAGCGCTTTGCCGCTGCCATCATAAGCTCGGGGGGCGGGCATTCGTTCCAGCCGCCGAACGGCACGTAAGCAAACACCTGCCACGGCTCTTTAACGGGGATTTTCGCGAGAATGCACTCCTGCGTTTTCCCGTTGAAGTCCTTTATGCCCTCGAGCCTGTCCTGCCTGCCGCCGCCCGTTATTTCGCCCATGTAGTCGCAATCGGGCGAGAAGCCAAGCTCCGCCAGCATATCGCCCAGCCACTCCTCAACGTCGGGCAGCGGCTGCGAAAGAAGCTCCGCGCGCCAGTCCTCAAGGGACTGCCCGCCAAGGTCGTCGCGCGTGACGTCAAACCACTCCGCAAGCGTGTCGTCTGCTATAACTATAACGGGAATGCACCCGTCAAGCCCGCTTCGCGCGAACGCGTCGTCGTAGGCGTTGAGTATCACTTTCTCGCTGCTGCCTGCGGGGAAATACTCGCACGGGCAGCCTATAAAGTCGATTATCTTCTGAGCGCACTCGCTCGGCTTCTTCTGAAAAAGCTGCATGGTATCTCCTTTCAGCCCCTTACAGGAATATTATGCTCGCGCAGGTGCTGCTTCACCTCGCCCACGGTAAGCTCCCCGAAATGGAACAGCGAAGCCGCAAGCGCCGCCGAAGCGCCCGTCTGCTCGAAAACTTGTGAAAAATGGTTGATAGAGCCGCACCCGCCGCTTGCAATCACGGGAATAGACACGCGGCTGCAAACGAAGTTCAGCATTTCCGTGTCGAAACCGCCGCGCACGCCGTCCGTGTCAATGGAGTTAAGGCAAATCTCGCCCGCGCCGCGCTCCTCGATTTCCTTTACCCAGTCGCCAAGGTCAAGCCCCATATCAACGCGCCCGCCGTTTATATAAACGCTGTAGCCGCCCTTGCCGTTGCGCTTTGCGTCAATGCCGACAACGACGCACTGGCTGCCGAATATCTCCGCAGCGTCGCTTATGAGCTTAGGGTTCTTTACCGCCTGCGAGTTTACCGACACCTTGTCCGCGCCCGCGCGCAGCGTGTCGCGGAAATCCTGCACGGTTGCAATGCCGCCGCCAACGCACAGCGGCACGAATACCTGCCGCGCGGTATTGCGCACTACGTCCAGCATAACTCCGCGCCCCTCGAAAGAGGCGGTGATGTCGTAAAACACTATCTCGTCCGCGCCCTGCCTGTTGTATTCCACCGCAAGCTGAACGGGGTCGCCAACGTCCTTTATTCCCTCAAAATTAACGCCCTTAACTACCTTTCCGCTGCGTACGTCAAGGCAGGGGATTATTCTCTTTGCAAGCATAAACGCTCCTTTCTGCTTGTCAGCCCTTCGCTTCGGTTATAGCCTGCTTAAGGTCAAGCGTGCCGCTGTAAATGGATTTGCCGCAGATAGTGCCGTACAGCCCGAGCCGCTTGCATATGCGGATGTCCTCGATAGTATGCACGCCGCCGCTTGCTATTATATTGCACCCGCACGCGCGGTTTATCTCGTCAAGCTGCGAAGCGTTCACGCCCGAAAGCGTGCCGTCCTTTGAAATGTCTGTGAATATGATGTACTTTACGCCAACGTCCGCCATTGCCTTTGCAAGGTCGGTAAAGTAAACGTCCGAGCTTTCAAGCCAGCCCTCGGTCGCTACATAGCCGTTTTTGGCGTCAATGCCTACCGCTATCCTGTCCTTGTACTCGCGCACCGCCGTTTTTACAAGCTCGGGGTTCTTTACCGCCGCAGAGCCGATTATAACGCGCTCAACGCCCTGCGAAAGGTACATCTCCACCGTATCCATAGAGCGGATTCCGCCGCCTACCTCTACCTTAAGCCCCGTATTTGCCGCAACGTCGAGAAATATGTCCCTGTTCTGCTGCGACGCGTCCTTTGCGCCGTCAAGGTCAACCATGTGTATCCACTCTGCGCCCGCCGCCTCAAACGAGCGCGCGGCGTCCATGTAGCTTTCTGCTACTTTCTGCACCGTGCCGTAATCGCCCTTAAACAGCCTTACGCAGTTTCCGTCCTTTATGTCTATCGCGGGTAAGATTATCATGTCGTTCTCCTGTTCTTCCCTGTCGTTTTTGCTCCCTATCCACTTGCGCTATTGCGTAAAATATAACTTTTACGCGGTAGCGTTCGCGCAATTAAAGCGCGGCAAAGCTTTTGAGTATATTAAGCCCTGTTGCGCCGCTTTTTTCGGGGTGGAACTGCGCGCCGTAGACGTTCCCCGAGAAAACAAGCGCAGGGACTTTCATGCCGTAGTCGCAGTAAGCTGCGACATTCGCGCCCTCGCACTCTGCAGCGTAGGAATGCACGAAGTACACGTACTCCCCCTCTGCCACGATTTCAAGCAGGCGGCAGGGAACGTTCTTTTCAAGGCTGTTCCAGCCGATGTGCGGTACGGCAAGCCCCCCCTCGGGGTGCATAAGGCGCACGCTGCCGCGAATAAGCCCAAGCCCGTCCGTTTCGCCGAACTCGTACCCCTTGTCGAAAAGCATCTGCATTCCAAGGCATATCCCGAGCAGCGGCTTTGTCTGCACCTGCTCCTTTATCACGTCTATAAGCCCCGATTCGCCAAGCATTCTCATAGCGTCGGGAAACGCGCCCACGCCCGGGAGAATGAGCCTGTCCGCCGCGCGCAGGTCGTCTGCGGAATGTGTTATTGTGTTTTCTATGCCGAGAAAGTCCAGCGCGTTTTTCACGCTGAAGAGATTTCCCGCGCCATAGTCGATTATCGCTGTCATAGCCATGTTCCTTTCCTGTGGAATATCCTGCAGCTGTTTATCTTTATATGCTCCATGATATGTCCGATGTTGCCCTCTCCCGCGTATTGCTTCATGTCAAAGAAGTCGCAGTCCATGCCGCTCCAGAACAGGGGGTTCTCGTCGCCGAAAGGCTGAACGCCGCGCTTCAGCTGTCCCGCCCATACCTCTACATAACACGGGTCGAGCGGATAGGAAAAATCCATGAGATGAACGAGGGAAATATCCCCGCGCGTTATCCCCGTTTCCTCGGAAAGCTCGCGGTACGCCGCCGCTTCCCCGCTCTCGCCATGCTCTATCTTGCCGCCGACGAAGTTTATAAGCCCCTTGTACGGCTCTTTTATCCTGCGGCACATAAGCGTCCGCTCGCCGTCGGGCGAAAATACCGCGATAAGGTTGTAGCCCTGCATTACAGCATTCCCTTTGTGGAAACCGCCGTGCCGTCGGTGTTGCGCTTTACAGCCGTTTTGAGCGCATATGCAAGCGCCTTGAACAGCGCCTCGGTCTTGTGGTGGTCGTTGCTGCCGTATTCGCAGCGCAGGTGCAGGGTTATCCCCGCGTTAAACGCAAACGCGCGCATAAACTCCTCCGTAAGGCAGCTGTCGTACTGCCCTATCATGGCGTTGGTAAACTGCGCGTTGAACACAAGGAACGGCCGCGCGCTTATATCCAGCGCGCAGAACGCCAGCGCCTCGTCCATAGGGATAAACGCCGAGCCGTAGCGCATGATTCCCGCCTTGTCGCCAAGCGCCTGCGCAAACGCCTTGCCAAGCACTATTCCTATGTCCTCGGTGGTGTGGTGGCCGTCGACGTAAAGGTCGCCGTCGCACTTTACCGTCAGCGAAAAGCCGCCGTGAACCGCAAGCGCGGTCAGCATATGGTCGAGAAAGCCTATCCCTGTGTTAATCGAAACCTTTCCGCCCTCGTCAAGGTCGAGGGAAAGCGTTATGTCGGTTTCCTTTGTCTTTCTGGTTATTTCAGCGGTTCTGTTCATGTATTTACTCCCGTATACGGCAATTCCGCGCGGAAGCGGACAGAGTGCCTGCCGCTCCCTCGCGGTCGTGCCGTTAGTTTTCTTTTCTTACGATGATGGAATTAGCGTGCGCGGTCAGCTTCTCGCGGTTTGCTATGAGAATGATGTCGTCCGCGGCATCAAGCAGCGCGTCCTTGGTGTAGCATATGTAACTCGAACGCTTAAGGAAGCTCTCCACGCCGAGCGGCGAGAAGAAGCGCGCCGTACCGCTTGTGGGCAGAATGTGGTTAGGTCCTGCGTAGTAGTCGCCGAGCGGCTCGGGCGAATACTGCCCCAAGAACACCGACCCCACGTTGTCGAGCTTGCCGACGTATTCCATAGGATTCGCGCAGCACACCTCAAGGTGTTCGGGCGCGAGCTTGTTAGCAAGCTCAACCGCGTAGTCCATGTCGTCGCAGACGATTATCGCACCG
Organism: uncultured Oscillospiraceae bacterium; assembly: GCA_934462925.1. GTDB lineage: Bacteria > Bacillota > Clostridia > Oscillospirales > Ruminococcaceae > CAG-115. The sequence continues at coordinate 149,668 of CAKSIT010000005.1, forward strand.
TAGTTCGTAAACGAATGCTCGATTATTTCCTTTCTGGAAAGCGCCTGCACCTGCCGCTCTATCTCCGCCTGCGTTCTTGCTGCAATATCCATGTCGGTCGTTATCATGATTGCGCTTGCAAGCTTGTCGTGCTCCGCCTGCGACAAGAGGTCTGCGGCGAGGTAAACGGGGTTCGCGCTCTCGTCCGCAAGCACGAGTATCTCGCTCGGTCCTGCGAACATATCGATGTCAACCGTGCCGTAAAGCAGCTTTTTCGCCGTTGAGACAAATATGTTGCCGGGACCTACTATCTTTGAAACGCGGGGAATTTCTTCCGTTCCGTAGGCAAGCGCCGCTACAGCCTGCGCGCCGCCCGCAAGATATATCCTGTCAACGCCGCAGAGCGCCGCCGCAACGAGAATATCCTTGTTCGCCGTGCCGTCCTTTAAGGGCGGGGTCACCATGATTATTTCCTTTACGCCCGCTATTTTTGCGGGAATGGCGTTCATAAGCACCGACGAGGGATACGCCGCCGTGCCGCCGGGGACGTACAGTCCCACCATGTCGAGGCCGCGCACGCGCTGTCCCATTATAACGCCGTTTTCCTCAGTCACGCAAAAGCCCTCGCGCTTTTGTCTGGTGTGGAACGCCGTGATGTTCTCAACGGCGTTGAGCATTGCGTTTACGAAGTCGGGGCTTGTTTCGTTCGCCTCGGTGAGCGCGTCCTGTATAGCCTCGTCGGGTACGCGGTAGAACGCCGCGTTCGGGCAGTCGAACTTCGCGGTGTATTCCTTTACCGCCGCGTCGCCGCGCGCCTTTACCTGCGCAAGTATTTCGCGGACGGTCTTTTCAACCTCCGTGTTTACCTCGCCCGCGCGCTTTTCAACGTCTGCGAGAAACTGCTTTTCAGAGCCGTCAGCCTTGATTATCTTTATCATCACAAATTCTCCTCTATAAGCCTTACTATTTCGTCAATGCGCTCCTGCTTTAGCTTCATGCTTACCGTGTTAACAATAAGCCGCGCGGATATGGGCGCTACGTCCTCGCAGACTTCCAGCCCGTTTTCCTTAAGGGTAGTGCCTGTTTCAACGATATCTACGATACCGTCCGCAAGCCCCACAAGCGGCGCCAGCTCCACAGAACCCTCTATCTTTACGATATCCACGTCCATGCCCTTTGCCTCAAAGAAGCCGCGCGTTACCTCGGGGTATTTTGTTGCAACGGTCTTTACGCCGTAACCGCTGTAAAAGTCCGTGCCTTTCTTCACTGCAAGCGCAAAGCGGCACTTGCCAAAGCCGAGGTCGGCAATCTCAAAGAACTTTCCGCCATGCTCCATTATCGTGTCCTTGCCGACAACGCCTATGTCGCACACGCCATGCTCCACATATGTGATAACGTCCGCCGCCTTTGCAAGCACAACCTCTATATCCTCGCCGGGTATCGGCAGAATAAGCCGCCTGCCCTTTGCGCGAAGCTCGCTTACGTCGTATCCCGCCTTTTCAAGCAGGCCTACCGCCTTGTCCTCGATTCTGCCCTTGGTGAGAGCTATTCTTACCTTTCTGTTTTCCATGCTCACACCTCCTGCGACTGCGCGCTGCCGTCCGCAGACACCGCGTCAATGCGCTTTATTCCGTGTGAAAGCGCGTATTTTCTCGCTTCCTCAAGGTTGTCGAACAGCCCGTTGTACACCCTAAGCCCGCTTTCTATAAGCCGCTCGGAGTGCTTCAGCGCCGCCGTCTGCGCGTCGTCCGGCGCAAACACAAGCACGTCGGGTACTTTTTTGAGCGACCCCGCCGAGCGCCTGAGCAGCCCCTTTGCCGCAGCCTCTACGTTTATCGCAAAGCCTACCGCCGTAACGTCCCTGCCAAAGTCGCCGAGGAGCGTGTCGTAACGTCCGCCCGAAAGCGCGGGCTGACCGTAGCCCTCTACATACCCGCGGAAGATAATGCCCGTGTAGTAGTTTTTCTTGTGGACAAGCCCCAAATCTACGCGCAGCTTGCCGTCAAGACCTGCGCCGCAAAGCAGCTCGTACAGCCGCTCCAGCCCGTCTAGCTTTTCGCGCAGCGCTTGGGAATACATATACTCGCGCGCCTGCGCAAATACCTCCCTGCCGCCGAAAAGCGCGGGCAGCTTCCTTATTCCGCGCGCGGCGGGAGTATCGCTGCCGCTCAGAACGTCGTTCAGCGCGGGGTAGTTTTTCGCTTCGATAAGGCCGCGTATAGCTTCGGCGGTTTCCTCGTCCGTGCCAAGGTCGTCTATCATCGTGCGGAAAATGCCGCTCTCGCCTATTTCAAGGCGGTAGTCGTCGTCGCACACCGCAAGCGATTTCGCAGCTATCGTTATCGCCTCGATATCCGCCGCGCCGCTTTTGCCTCCGAGTATCTCAATGCCGCTTTGCGTGAACTCGTCGTCGCGGCCGCTGTTTTTGGGGTTCACCACAAAAATGCTCTGGTTGTAAAAAAGCTTCAGCGGCAGCTCCTCCGCGCGAAGTCTTGTCGCGGCAAGGCGCGCTATCGGCATGGTGTTGTCGGGTCGAAGCACCATAAGGCGGTTCTTGCCGTCAACAAGCTTGTACATGGTTTCGGGCGGGAAGTACCGCACCTTTCCGTTGAACACATCGTAAAACTCAAGCCCGGGCGTCATAACCTCGGAGTAGCCGTAGCTCTCGAACAGCCTTGTCAGCCTGTCGGCTATCGTGCGCTTTGCGGCGCATTCCTCAAAAAGCAAATCCCTTGTTCCCTCAGGAGTCAGCAGGTCGTATCTTTTCAAATGTCGTAACCTCTCAATGCACTTTAGTTTAATAACGTGCTATCACGCTATCATGATAGTATGATAGCACATCATTCTCTTTTTGTCAAGAGCGGGACTTGTGTGCGCGTGTTTTTCGGCGAAACGCCCTATTATTTCCAACAATCGCGTTTTTTTTTGGCGCAATTGTCCTTTAGAAATCAAACAGCGAAAGCTGTGCAGACTGCGGCATTCCCTTAAACGCGCCCATTTCCTTAAGCTTGTCTATAGTGGTGGAGTTAACGCCGCTTTCCGCCTGTATCTCGTCTATGCACCCGCATTTGCCCGAGTCTATGGCCGCCTTGAGCTTGTACGCGGCGTTTTCACCACAGCCCGCGACAGCAAGGAACGGCAGGCGCAGCTTTCCGTCCTCCACATGGTAGGTTACAGCGCCCGAAAGCTTTGCGTCAACGGGCAGCACGCCGATACCGCGCAGCATCATTTCGTAAACCAGCAGCAGCGCGTCGAGTATGCCCTTTTCCTTTACGCCTATGTTTGACATACCCTGTATTTCCTTAATGCGCTGCTTTACCGCAACCTTTCCCTTAAGCACGGTGTCTATTTCAAGGTTTTCCGTGTGCTTTGTGAGCGTTGCCGCGTAAAACTCGCACGGGTGGTAAATCTTGAACCAGCAGAGCTTTACAGCCGCGGTAACGTATGCCGCCGCATGCGCCTTAGGGAACATATACTTTATCTTCTTGCAGCTGTCAACGTACCAGTCGGGTACGTTGTTGTCCTTAAACGCCTTGTAATGTTCCTCGGTAAAGAGCTTCTTTGCGTTGCCCTTACGCGTGATTTCCATTATTTTAAAAGCAAGCGACGGCTCAACGCCCTTGTGCATAAGGTAAACCATGATGTTGTCGCGCGTTCCTATAACCTCGGAAATCGTGCAAGTGCCGTTTTTGATAAGCTCCTGCGCATTGCCGAGCCATACGTCCGTGCCGTGCGACAGTCCCGAAATCTGTAACAGGTCGGAGAAGTTCTGCGGCTGCGCGTCCGCAAGCATCTGCATTGCAAAGCTTGTGCCGAACTCGGGTATGCCGTATGTGCCGCTTGTCGCGCCAAGCTCCTCTGCGCTTATGCCCAGCGGCTCAGGCGTCAGGAACAGCTTGTATATCTGCGGGTCGGTCGTCGGTACGTCCGCAATCTTAATCCCCGTCATGTCCTCAAGGTGCTTGTAGAGCGTAGGCACATCATGTCCCAGCTCGTCAAGCTTGAGAATCGTGTCGTGCAGCGCGTGGAAGTCGAAGTGCGTTGTTATCATGTCGCTCTCGGTCTTGTCTGCGGGGTGCTGCACGGGGGTAAAGTCGTAAACCTCGTATTCGCTCGGAACAACGACCATGCCGCCGGGGTGCTGCGATGTCGTTCTCTTAACGCCTGTGCAGCCGATGGCAAGGCGCTCCATTTCCGCGTTGTTGAAAGATATGCCGCGCTCCTCGCAGTATTTCTTTACAAAGCCGTACGCGGTCTTGTCCTGCACAGCGGAGATAGTTCCCGCCTTGAAAACGTGGTCCTTACCGAAAAGTTCTTCTGTGTAGCGGTGGACCTTTCCCTGTACCTCGCCCGAGAAGTTAAGGTCGATATCGGGCGCTTTGTCGCCCTTGAAGCCGAGGAACGTTTCAAACGGGATATCGTGACCGTCGCGTATCATGTCCGTGCCGCACTTGGGGCAGTTCTTCTGCGGCAGGTCGAAGCCCGAGCCTACAGAGCCGTCCCTTACAAACTCGTTCCAGCAGCACTTGGGGCAGCGGTAGTGCGGCGCAAGCGGGTTCACCTCAGAAATACCCGACATTATCGCCACGAACGACGAGCCTACAGAGCCTCGCGAGCCTACGAGGTAGCCGTTGTCCTCGGAGTACTTAACGAGCTTCTGCGCTATCATGTAAAGCACCGAGAAGCCGTATTTTATGATAGCGTCAAGCTCCTTTTGCAGGCGCGCCGAAACGTACTCGGGTATCTTGTCCTCATAGCCGTACCAGTTCATCGCCCTTGACCAGCAAAGGTCCTGAAGCTCCTGCTCCGCGCCCTCTATCGACGGGGTGTACGTTCCCTTGGGTATCGGGCGGATATCGCCGTCTATCATGTCGGCAATCATGTTTGTGTTCTTTATGACTACCTCGTGCGCCTTTTCCGCGCCTAGGTACTCGAACTCCGCAAGCATTTCCTCCGTCGTGCGGAAGAAAAGCGGCGCTTGGTTGTCGGCGTCCTTGTACCCTTGCCCTGCCTGTAGGATAGAGCGGAATATGCCGTCCTCCCTGTCCTTGAAATGCACGTCGCACGTAGCAACAACGGGCAGCCCCAGCTTTTCGCCGAGCGCCACTATCTTTCGGTTGAGGTCGCGCAGCGCCTCATCGTCTGCAACGCGCTGTTCGCGTACAAGAAACTCGTTGTTGCCTATGGGCTGTATCTCAAGATAGTCGTAAAGCGAGGCTATCTTCTCTATCTCGCTTTCGGGCTTCTTTTCAAGTATCGCGCGGAAAAGCTCGCCCGCCTCGCACGCGCTGCCGATTATAAGCCCCTCGCGGTGCTTTTTAAGCGCAGACAGCGGAATGCGCGGCTTCTTGTAGAAATACTCGAGGTTTGAGAGAGAAATAAGCTTGTAGAGATTCTTAAGCCCGACCTTATTTTTCACGAGAATTATCATGTGGAACGCAGGCAGCTTCTTTACGTCAACGCTGCCTATGAGCGCGTTGATATCGCCCAGCTTTTCAAGCTTGCCGAGCTTCTGCGTGTTCTTCATGAACGTCATGAAAATCATGGCGAGCATTTTTGCGTCGTCTATCGCGCGGTGGTGGTTGAAATCGCCGAGCTTGTATTCCTTTGCAACGGTATCGAGCTTGTGGTTTCTGAGGTGCGGGAGTGCCGCTCTCATAAGCGCAAGCGTGTCGATGTATGTAAAGGCGTATTCAATGCCCTGCCGCTCCGCGGCGGTTCTTATAAAAGAGGTGTCGAACGACGCGTTGTGCGCCACAAGCACGCCCTTTCCCGCAAAGGCAATGAATTTTTCAAGCGCCTCGCGCTCGCCGGGGGCGTCCGCAACCATTTCATCGGTAATGCCCGTGATATCGGTGATATTAGCGGGGATAGGCTTCCCGGGGTTCACAAACGTCTGGAACTCCTCGACTATCTCCAGTCCGCGCAGCCTTACCGCGCCTATTTCCGTTATCCTTTCGGTGTCGGGCGAAAGTCCCGTGGTTTCAAGGTCGAATACGATTATGTCGTCGTTTACCGAATACCCCTCGCACCCCGAAACAAGCGCGCCCGAGTCGTTGACGAAATAAGCCTCTACGCCGTAGATGAGCTTCATTTCGCCGCCGTCCTTCTGTATCTTCTCAATGGTGTTCATAGCCTCGGGATACGCCTGCACGTTGCCGTGGTCGGTAATGGCAACGGCGCGGTGTCCCCATGAAAACGCCTGCTTTACAAGCTCTGAAGCGGGAGTGATGGCGTCCATATCCGACATATTCGTATGCATATGCAGCTCCACGCGCTTTTCGGGCGCGTTGTCCTTGCGCTGCAGCGTTTTTATGCCCGCAATTGAGTACGGACGCATATTAAGCGCCTGCGCGAAAGAGTCAAACTCGAACTTGCCGCATACGATTATCGACTTGCCCTCCTTGATGTTCGCCTTTATCGCGTCGGCGTTCTCAACGCCTGTTATTATCTTGATTATCTCAGAGGACGTCCTGTCGGAAAAATACGCGGTGAAAATGAACGTCTTGCCGTCGCGCGAGGTTTTGTCCTCGGTTTTGAACACCGTACCCCATACCGTGGCTTCGTCCTGATTGCCGAAATGCTCGGACATGGGCGCGGGCGGCTCGAAGTTCTCCCTGCCGTAAAAAAGCGTTGCTTTCTGGTCGAAATGCTCGTTGGTAAACGGCAGCGTTATCTCCTTCGGCTCTGCGAGTATCTGCGGGCGGCGCGAGTTTCCGCCTGCGGAGCGGTACTGCTTCTTGTCGTTTGCTCTGGGCGCTTCCTCGGTTATCTGCACCACGGGCAGCGGTTCTTCCCTGCTTATAAGCTCGTCCACCGCGCCCGCGCTTGACGTAAGCGTTACATGAACGCTCCTGCCGAAAAAGCCGCGCACAAAGTTCTCTATTTTCCTGTCCATTTCCATGCTTTCAAGCACGGAAAGTCCCGCAGCCTTAAGCGTTATCTCTATTTCGTCGCCGTTTATGGCGATGTCTGCGTTGTCAAAATAGCCGTTTACAGACACGTTTTTTTGCTTGATAAGCCCGATTATCTCGCGCACGGCGTCCTGCGAGAAAAGCTCTGCGCTGTATTTGGGGTAAACGCTTACCGCAGCGCAAAGCTTCTGCGAGCATATGTCCGATGCCTCGGACAGCTGCGCCGCCGTTACAAGCGCCGAAAGCGACAGCGAGATGTTAAGCGCGTTCTTCGCCTGTGTGTATACTATTTTCTCAACATAGCCGTCGGCTATGGCCTGCGGCAGTCCTATATCGTTACCATCAAAAAGTGATTTTAGCTGTGCGGGCATTTTCCCTGTCCTTTCCCATTACATCATTTCTATTTCGCGGAGAAGCTCCTCAACTATCCTGTCCTCGGGGACTTTCCTAAGCAGCTGCCCCTTTTTGAAAAGCAGCGCCTCGCCCCTGCCGCCTGCTATGCCTATGTCGGCTTCGCGCGCCTCGCCGGGACCGTTTACGGCGCAGCCCATTACCGCCACCTTTAACGGCTTGTCCACGCCTGCAAGCGCCTGTTCAACGCTCTGCGCAAGCGAAATCAGGTCTATTTTCGTCCTGCCGCAGGTCGGGCAGGAAACTATCTGCACGCCCCGTCCCATGCCGCACGCGCGCAGGATATCCCTTGCGGCGAATACCTCCTGCACGGGGTCTGCGGTAAGCGAAACGCGTATAGTGTCGCCTATGCCGTCGCACAGCAGCGAGCCTATGCCCACAGCCGACTTTATTACCCCCATGCGCTCCGTACCCGCTTCGGTCACGCCAAGGTGCAGCGGGTAATCCACGCGCTTTGCAAGCAGCCTGTAAGCCGCTATCATAAGCCTTACGTCAGAGGATTTTATGCTAATCACAATATCCTCGAACCCGCATTTTTCAAGCAGAGAAGCGTGCCGCAGCGCGCTTTCCACAAGCGCCTCGGGTACGGGCGCGCCGTATCTGTCGAGCAGCTCTCGTTCGAGCGACCCCGAGTTTACGCCTATCCTTATCGGAATGCCGCGCTCCTTACAAGCTGCGGCTACCTCGCGCACCTTTTGCTCGCTGCCGATATTGCCGGGGTTTATGCGTATCTTGTCAACGCCCGCCTCAGCGCAGCGCAGCGCTATTTTGTGGTCGAAATGTATATCCGCGACGATAGGCACGCTTACGGCGTTTTTGAGCGCTCTTATAAGCACGGCGTCCTCCTCGCGCGGCACGGCGGCGCGGATTATCTCGCAGCCCGCCGCCTCAAGCGCCTGCGCCTGCGCAACGCTTGCGGCTATATCCTCCGCGGGGGTGTTGAGCATGGACTGCACGTATATCTTTCCGTCGCCGAGCGTAAGCCCGCCGACCTTTACCTTTCTTGCGCTCAATGCTCACCCTCCCTTAACAAGCCTGAATATGTCGTTGAACGTTACAAAAATCATCAGCAGCATAAGCAGCGCAAAGCCCGCGAAATGCACCATGCCCTCCACCTGCGGCTTAAGCGGCTTGCGGCGTATCGCCTCGACAAGCAAAAACAAAAAGCGGCAGCCGTCAAGCGCGGGTATGGGCAGCAGGTTGAACACGCCTACGTTTATCGTGATAAGCGACACAAGGCTCATAAACTGCGAAAAACCGTAGGAAACGCTCTGCGACACTACCTGCACGACCCCGACAGGCCCGGACATTTCGTTAAGCCCGTACTTGCCGCGCAGAATATCTATAAGCGACATGATAATAAGCCTGCCCGTGGAGCAGGTTTCGCGGAAGCCCTCGCTTACGATGTTTACAAAATTCTTTTCCAGCCTGTAAACGTAAAAGTCAAAGTAAATCGAGCTGCTGCCGTCTTCTTTTTGCGTGGTGGTAAACTCAACGTCCTTTAGCAGGCGCGTTTCGCCGCCGCGCTTCACCTTAAAGTCGAAAACGAGGTTTCCCGCGTCGTTCACCCTGTCGCTTGATTGCAGCTTGTAAATAATGTCCGAGGATGTGAACACGGTCATGCCGTCAACGGCAAGCACCCTGTCGTCAACCTGCAAAAAGCTGCTGCTTACTGAATTTGGCTGAAACTCGCTAATAGTTGTTGAAGCTATTGCCTTTGACGTGCAAAGCGACACGACAACTACAATGAAACCCAAAATAAGATTCATCACGGGCCCTGCGAGGATAACGAGCATTCGCTGCCAAACGGGCTTGCGGTTAAACGCGCGAGGATTAGTTGGTTTTCCTTCTGCGATTACGTTGCCCTGCTCGTCAAGCTCCGCGTTTTCGTAGCCGCCGTCCTCGCCCTCCATAACGCACGCGCCGCCTATAGGCAGCAGGCGCAGCACAAAGTCAGTTTCCTTACCGCTCTTGCGGAATATCACAGGCCCCATGCCTATCGCAAATTCCTTAACGTATATCCCGCACGCCTTGGCTACGAGGAAATGTCCAAGCTCGTGAATGATTATTATAACGCAAAATACAAGTATTGCCAGAATTATTTGAAGCATATGCCCTCCAGAATCTATTTGCCAAGAAATGAATGCACGAACTCCTCCGCCTCAGCCTTTGTTGCGAGGATATCCGCAAGCGACGGTTCTTCGATAAAGCGCACGCTTTCAAGCGAGCGCATGACCGCGCGCCCGATATCGGTAAAACGTATTTTTCCCGCAAGAAAGAGCGCAACTGCGGCTTCGTTCGCGCTGTTGACAATACACGGCGCGTTGCCCTCGCGCGCTATAGCCATTCTCGCCGCGCGCAGGCACACAAATGCGTCCTCGTCGGGTCTGTCGAACGTGAGCGCGCCCACGTCAAAGAGCGAGAGCTTTTTCGCAGGACACGGCAGCCGCTCGGGATATGTCAGCGCAAGCTGTATCGGCAGGCGCATATCGGCGCTCCCGAGCTGCGCGATTATAGCGCCGTCGTCAAACTCAACCGCGGAGTGGATTATGCTCTGCCTGTGAACCACGACTTCCACCTGCTCGGGCGAAACGTCGAACAACCGCACCGCTTCGATAAGCTCAAGCCCCTTGTTCATGAGCGTTGCGCTGTCCGTTGTGATTTTTGCGCCCATGCTCCAGTTGGGGTGCTTAAGCGCCTGCTCGCGCGTTACGTTTTCAAGCTCGTCTGCCCTCATACCGAAAAAAGGACCGCCCGAAGCGGTAAGAATAAGCTTTGCGGGGCGGTTTCCCATTGCGCCCATCAGGCATTGGAATATCGCGGAATGCTCGCTGTCTATCGGCAGAAGCTCCGCGCCGCAGCGCTTTACCGTCTGCTTTACAAGCCGTCCGCCCGCAACGAGCGTTTCCTTGTTCGCGAGAGCTATGCTCCGTCCCGCCTCGGCTGCGGCAAGCGTGGGTTCAAGCCCCACCATGCCTACCACCGCGTTCACAACGCGGTAGCAGTCGAGCCGCGCAAGCTCGCATAAGCCCTCCACCCCGAAAAGCACCTTTATCGGCGTGTCCGCTAGGCGCGTTTTTATGTCGGCGTACGCCGCTTTGTCCGTAACGCACACGTATTCGGGGCTGAACTCGCGCGCCTGCCGTTCCAGCAGCTCCGTGCGGGTGTTTGCAGAAAGCGCCCTTACTCCGTAGCCGCGCGCCCTGCACACGTCAAGCGTCTGCGTGCCTATAGAGCCTGTAGAGCCGAGCAGAACGATTTTCTTCATGAAAAAACTCCCTTTATCTGACAAGCAAACCCATTCACAACGGTGAATGGGCAAGGCTTTTACATGGTGTGGTCGAGAAAATTGAATACAATGTAAAGAAACGGCGCAACGAAAAGAACGCTGTCGAATCTGTCGAGAACGCCGCCGTGACCGGGCATGATGTTGCCGAAGTCCTTTACGTCAAACTGCCGCTTTATCACCGAAGCGGACAGGTCGCCAAGCACGCCTATTCCGCTTGCCGCCATTCCCACGGGGATAAGAACCGCATAGGACATATAAGCGCCGTCGGATATCAGCAGGTTGAAAATAAGGCAGTGTATAAGGCATACCACGCCAACGGTTACAATGCCGCCTATCAGCCCCTCGACAGTTTTCTTAGGGCTTATTTCGGGACACAGCTTGTGCTTGCCGAGAAACGTCCCGACAAAATATGCGCCCGAATCGCCAAACCACGCGCAGAAAAGCGTGTAGAAAATAAGCGACACGCCAAGCAGGCTGTTGTCCGACGAATACCTTATAAGAATAATGCACGACAGCGCAAACGGAATGAATATAGCCGCCGCGCCGCACATAGCCATTTCCTCAAAACGGATTTTTTTGTGACCTGCAAGCAGGAACACAAAAAGCACGATAATAAACGCCACAAAGAGTACCGAAGCAAACGGACGAAACAAATCCGAGCATAGCACCGACGGCACAAGCGCGGAAACGATTATGCAATACCATCGCATTGCCTTGTGTTTTTCGCATTTAACAGCCTTTGTAAGCTCCCACACGCCTATTGCGCCTATGATGGATAATACGCCGATATACAGCCACAGGTTATCTAAAAGTATAACCCCTACACCAAAAACAATACCAACCAAAGCAGAAAGAATTCTTGTGAGCATAAAATTCCTTTCTACTGAATACGGTTCAAAACGGGCAAAGCCCGCGCCGAATTGCTTACACTCCGCCGAATCTGCGGCTGCGCCCCTCGTAGACTTCTATCGCGTATTCAAGCTCTTTTTTTGTGAAATCAGGCCAGAGAACGTCCATAAAGACGAATTCGGCGTACGCCGCCTGCCATATGAGAAAGTTCGACAGCCGCTGCTCGCCGCTGGGTCTTATCACAAGGTCAAGCGGCGGCATCATAGACGTATAAAGCCGCCTTTCGATTTCCGCCTCGTCTATATCCGCTGCATTCAGCCTGCCTGCCGCACAGTCTGCGGCAATGCTGCGGCAAACGGACGTAATTTCCGCCCTGCCGCCGTAGTTTAGCGCTATGCCCGCTATAAAGCCGTCGTTCTTTTCAGACGTCTGCATAATGTCCAGCAGGTCCGCCTGAATGTCAGGCTCGAACGCGGAGATATCGCCCAGTATCACTATACGGATATTTTCCTTTGTATATGCGCGAATGTCGGCAATATATCTGCGCAGAAGATTCATTATCCCGCGCACCTCGTCCTCGGGGCGCGACCAGTTCTCCGTTGAGAACGCGTAGAACGTTGCGCATTCCACGCCAAGCTCCCTGCACCAGTTTATTGCCTTTTTGAACACGGCAGCGCCTTCGCGGTGACCCATATTACGCGGAAGTCCACGCTTTTTAGCCCACCTGCCATTGCCGTCCATTATAAAACCGATATGCCTCGGCACTGCTCCATTAGGCATCAGATAGCCATAATCTCCTTTTCCTTGTCGGCGCAGATTTTGTCGATATCCTCGATGAACTTGTCGGTATGCTTCTGTACCTTCTTCTCCGCTTCCTTAACGTCGTCCTCGGTTATCTCGTTCGCCTTTTTCTTCGCCTTAAGCTTATCCATAGCGTCGCGGCGGACGTTTCTTACGGCAACCTTGCCCTCCTCGCAGTACTTGCTTATGGTCTTGCAAAGCTCTTTTCTGCGCTCCTCGGTAAGCTGCGGGAACATGATTCTGAGTACTCTGCCGTCGTTTGTGGGGTTGATGCCAAGGTCGCTTGCCTGAATAGCCTTTTCTATAGCCTTGAGCATGGAAGCGTCGTACGGCTGCACAACGAGAATGCGCGCCTCGGACACGGAAACGGAAGCCATCTGATTTATCGGAGTGGCTGTGCCGTAATAATCAACGCTTATCTTGTCGAGTACGGCGGGGTTCGCTCTGCCCGCGCGAATCGTAGCAAGCTCGCTTTCAAGGGAAGCTACGCACTTTCCCATCTTTTCCTTGCAGGTATCGAGAATTTCTTTCATATCGGTTCTCCTGTTCTGTGATGAATTTTTCGGCTTTGCCTTAAACCTTGTGCTTTGTAACAAGCGTGCCTACGCTCTTGCCCATGACCGCGTCGTAAATATTGTCGGGTCTGTCAAGGTTGAATACGATTATGGGAATATTATTTTCTGTGCAGATGGCAGCCGCTGCGCTGTCCATAACCTGCAGCTTTTTAACAAGAATGTCGTGGTGAGTGATAACGTCGTACTTAACGGCGTCAGGGAACTTTTTGGGGTCTTTGTCGTAAATGCCGTCAACCATCGTCGCTTTAAGAATAATGTCCGCGCCAAGCTCCGCAGCCCTTAAAGAAGCGGCGGAATCCGTTGAAAAGAACGGATTGCCCGTGCCGCACCCGAAAATGACTACCCTGCCCTTTTCAAGGTGACGTATCGCCTTGCCGAGAATGAACGGCTCTGCGACCTGCTGCATGGTTATCGCCGTCTGAACGCGCACCGTAACGCCCTGCTTTTCAAGCACGTCCGCTACCGCAAGCGCGTTCATCGTCGTCGCGAGCATACCTATGTGGTCTGCGCGCGCCCTGTCCATGCCCTCCGAGCTTCTGCCGCGCCAGAAGTTGCCGCCGCCGACTACAATGCCTATCTGCGCGCCCGCGTCAACACACTTTTTTATGCTCGCGCATATATTCTCGATGGTGGGCATATCAAGCCCGCTTTCCTTGCCGCCTGCAAGCGCCTCTCCGCTCAGCTTCAGCAGAACGCGCTTGTACTTAAGACTTTCCGAATCGCTCATATCGCTTACCTCCGAACCCTATCAATAGTCAAGAACGCGAATCCTGCCAAGAATCTCCGCGCCGTCAGCCACCTTGGCACAAGCGTCAGCAGCGTCCTTTTCGGACATGACCCCTGTGATGAAGGCAAGCTCGTTTTCGGGCTGCTTTTTGGCAGAAAGGTACTCGACATCTCCGTAAACAGCCTTAACGACCGCTTTCGTGACATCTGTATTATCCGCGCGCAGCCTTATGTAATTCGCGCATCGGAACTCGTCAAAGCTCTTTATGAAGTCCTGAGCGCTGTCAGCCCATGTAAGCGACCTGCTTGTACCCGAATGCTTGACAGCGGAAATTATATCGGAAACGACCGCGCTTGCCGTGGGGAGCATACCCGCGCCCTTTCCGTAGAACACAACGTCGCCCGTAGCGTCGCCGCGCACCAGTATCGCGTTAAACACGTCGTTTACGCCCGCAAGCTGGCTGTCGTCCTTAATAACCGCGGGGAACACGCCTATGGAAATCATGCCGCCGTCCTCGCGCTTTGCGCAGCCTATAAGCTTTATTTTCGCGTCGTAGCTGCCGACATATTCAACGTCCTCAAGCGTTATTTTTGTGATACCCTCGGTGTGAACGCTCTCGGGGTAAACGTGCTTACCAAACGCGAGCGACGCCAGTATGCAAATCTTGCGGCACGCGTCGTGACCGTCAACGTCCGCGGAGGGGTTTCTCTCCGCGTAGCCGAGCCTCTGCGCAGTTGCAAGCGCGTCGTCAAAGCTCATGCCGTCGCGTATCATCTTGGTGAGAATGAAGTTTGTAGTTCCGTTAAGAATGCCTGCAATCTCGTCTATCTCGTTCGCGGAAAGGCAGGTGTGCAGGGGCTTTATTATAGGAATGCCGCCGCCTACGCTCGCCTCGAAGAAGAAGTTCACGTTCTTTTCTTTTGCGATAGCGAGAAGCTCCGCGCCCTTTGCCGCGACAAGCTCCTTGTTGGACGTTACAACGCTCTTGCCCGCAAGAAGCGAGGATTTCACGAAGTCGTACGCAGGCTTAAGCCCGCCGATAACCTCGGTAACAACGCTTATTTCAGGGTCGTTGAGTATTATGTTGAAGTCCTTTACGAATTTGTCCTGATAAGGGCTGTCGGGGAAATCTCTTAAGTCAAGAATGTACTTGATGTCGAGCGCCTGCCCCGCCTTTTCTTCAAGGCTCTTTTTGTTTTTATAGAACACCTCGACAGTGCCCGAGCCAACTACACCATAGCCCAGAACGGCAATCTTTGCCATAGAAAACTTCCTTTCGTTTGTGGAATGGGTTGTCTTTATTATTATACCGCGCCGCACGGCACGGTATAATTATCCCGAAAATGCACCCTGCATGGCGCTTTAGCCAACCGCCCGCGAATACACCTTTCATCTATTATAGCACAAGCGCCTCCTTTTTTCAAGGGGTTTTTATGCGCGCTGAAAATTTTAGTCCGATTTTGCAATCCCGCGCGAGCATTCCTGCACGGAAATAGGGCGGCGGGCTTTATACAGCCGCACAGCCAAACCCCCGCGTGGTCGAACGCGGGGGTGAATATGCCGAATCAAAGCTCTGCAAGCGCCTCGAAGCTCTGCTTCATCGCGGGGTAAAGCTTTCTGTAAAGCTGGTATACGCGCTCGTACTGCCCGATGTTCTCGGAGATAGGCTCTTGCACCTTTTCGGGCTTGATGACAGCCGCGCACGCCTCGGGAACGCTGCTGTATATTCCCGCGCCAACAGCCGCAAGAAGCGCAACGCCGAGCGCAGGCCCTTCCTTGTTGAGCGTGGTCTTTACCTTGCAGCCATAGAGGTCCGCAAGCATCTGACGCCACAGCGGAGAAGTTCCGCCGCCGCCGCACGCCATCATGTCGCTTACGTTTATGTTCATTTCACGCATAACCTCAACGCAGTCGCGCAGCGAATAGCTTACGCCCTCCATTACGGCACGGAGCATATCCTTTTTCTTGTGCATAGCGCTCAGCCCGAAGAACACGCCGCGCGCGTTGGGGTCGAGGTGCGGCGTTCTCTCGCCGTTAAGGTAGGGCATATAAAGCAGACGGTTAGCGCCAATAGGAACGCCGCCCGCTTCCTTATCCATAATGTAGTACGGGTCAACGCCCATACCGAGCGCCGTTTCCATCTCCGCCCACGCAAAGTTGTCCCTGAACCACTTTAGCGAAAGTCCCGCAGACTGCGTTACGCCCATAACGTGCCAGCAGTTAGGAACTGCGCAGCAGAACGTATGCACTCTGCCCTTCTTGTCGATAGAAATATCGGACGTGTGCGCGAACACAACGCCGCTCGAGCCTATAGTCGTGAACGCCTTGCCGTCCTCAACAACGCCCGTGCCTACAGCGGCAGCCGCGTTATCACCCGCGCCGCCCACAACGGGAGTGCCTGCCTTAAGCCCCGTAAGCTCTGCGGTGTGCGCGGTAATCTGTCCTGTTATCTCGGGCGACTCGTAAACCTTTGCGAGCAGCGCCTTGTCGATACCGAGTTTTGTAAGCACCTCGTCGCTCCAGCAGCGGTTAGGGATATCGAGCAGCTGCATTCCCGAAGCGTCGGAAACCTCCGTTGCAAACTCGCCCGTAAGCATGAACCTGATGTAGTCCTTGGGCAGAAGAATGTGGCGGCAGCGCTCGTAGTTCTCGGGTTCGTTGTTCTTTACCCACATTATTTTCGCTGCGGTGAAGCCCGTGATAGCGGGGTTTGCGGTGATGTCTATAAGCCTGTCAGCGCCTACCTTGTCGGTGATTTCAACGACTTCCTTAGCCGTGCGCTGGTCGCACCATATAATGGAGCGGCGGATAGGCTTGTTGTCCGCGTCGAGCATTACAAGCCCGTGCATCTGCCCCGAAAGGCCTATGCCCTTTATCTCCTCTGCGGGAACGCCGCTCTGCGCGATAACGTCCTTGATTCCGTTTACAGAAGCGTTCCACCAGTCAAGCGGCTCTTGCTCCGCATAGCCGTTCTGTGGGGTGTAAAGGGGGTACTCGTAGGTCGCGGAGGAAACAGGCGTGCCGTCCTCTGAAAAAAGCACGGTTTTTGTGCCGGAAGTGCCGATATCAACGCCAAGTATGTATGCCATAGCTCTGCTCTCCTTTTACAGATATTGTCATGCACCGATACAGATGTTTCTGTATAAGTGACAATGAAAACGTTTTTATATCTCTGATTTTAATACATTTTGTCCGATTTGTCAAGGGGGATTCCAAAAATGTAATTATATTTTCAATTTCAATAACTATAAAAATTTTATACAGCTATTGCAAATTTGAAAAAAGTGTGTTATAATAGCCGTATGTATCGGAGAAAATCGTGTGTGGCGCGATTTTTGCACTTGCAGCAACACTTGACCGAAAGGGTGATTCGCTATACTTAACGGAAAGAAAATCATCGCGCTGTGTCTGCCGAGAATCAACGACAGCGACTGTCATAAGCTTATCACATCTATGCAAAAGTGCCTTCCCTCGCCCGAGTGGAGGCTGATGGTATTTGCCACAAGCACCGACCTTTTCTGGAGGACGTCCGAGGAAGCGGGACAGGCCGCCGTATTTGACCTTATAAATTACGACATCACCGACGCTGTTGTTATATTCGGCGAGAAAATAAAAGACCCCAACGTTGTGCATAGCATAATCGGCAATACGCGCGCAAAGGGCAAGCTGTGCATTGTTATCGGCAAGGAGTACGAGGGCGCTGTCAGAATCGGCTTCAGCTACGACAAGGGCTTCGAGGAAATGGTAAAGCACGTAATAGACGTGCATAACGCAAGGCGCGTTCACATGATAGCGGGTATAAGGGGCAACGAGTATTCCGACGTGCGCATAGGCGTTTTTGCCAAGGTGCTGCATGACAGGGGTATTCAGTTCGACCGCAGCATGGTAAGCTACGGCGACTTCTGGGCCGACCCGACAAAGACTGCCGTAGAGAAGCTTATTGCGTGTGGAAACCTGCCCGAAGCGCTTATCTGCGCGAACGACACCATGGCAATAGCCGCCGCGCAGACCCTGATTGACCACGGCATAAAAGTCCCCGAGGACGTTATTGTAACGGGCTTCGACGGGATAGACGACATCAAGTTCTCTATTCCGCGCATGACCTCGTGCGAGTGCAGCTACGAGCGGCTGGCGCAGGGTATCTGCGGGATAATCAGCGAAAGCGAAGCGGGCAAGCCGCTTAACGCCGAATATTATGTTATGCCCTCGCTTATTCTGTCCGAGTCCTGCGGGTGCAGGAAAGTCCCGCCGATAAACGCTGCGGACCAGCTTTTTGACGTTAACAACCGCTTCTACCGTTATCAGGAGGAGGAGTACACCATGTACAAGATGTCCTCCCGATTCCTTACCTGCGAAACGTTTGAGGACGCCACAAAGTTCATTGACAAGGCGAATTTTTACGATTTGCACCTTATTATCCACAAGGCGGTAAACGACAGTACCAAGAACCCTGCGGTAAGACCCGACGGCCCTGCCTACGGCGACACGGCGCTGCAAATCTACACGACGGACACAGTAGAGCGCAGAAAGCACGTTGAGTTCCCCGTGAAGTTTTACCTGCCCGACATTGACTCGGTGCTTCACTACAACGTGCCTATCATATTCTACGGGCTGAACGTTATAGACGTGCCTATAGGGTATGTTGTGTTCCACTTCCACAACCTTGAAATCGGCAACTACATTAAAGTGCCGCAGGCGGTCAACGCGTTCAACAACGCTATAGGCGGGCTGCGCAATATGCGCTATCAGCGCTACATAAACTGGCAGATTGAGGAGATGTACAAGCTCGACAACCTTACGGGCCTGTACAACCGCAACGGTTTTATCCGCGAATACCGCCGCATGATAAGCGCCAACACCGACCCCGACCGCAAGCTTACCGTTGTGCTTACCGACCTTGACGGGCTTAAGCACATAAATGACAAATACGGCCACGACGAGGGCGACAACGCCATAAGAGCCTCCGCGCACGCGCTGCGCGACGCCTGCCCCGAGGGTACGCTGTGCCTGCGCTTCGGCGGAGATGAAATGCTGGGCGTGTACAACGGCGTACTCGACGAGAAAACCCTGCGCGAGGAGTACAACAAAAAGCTTGCGGAATACAACGCTTCCTCGGGCAAGCCGTATTCTATAAGCGCAAGCCTTGGTATGTACGTGCTATCAAGCTCCGACGCAGAGGATCTTGACGAGCTTATCAAGAAGTCCGATAAGCTTATGTACTTTAACAAGAAAAACAAGCGAAGCGCGCCGCAGGAATCCTGACGAGCGTGTTATGCGCCCGCCGTGAAGCTGCACAAGGCTTCACAGCGGGCGCTTTTATTATGAAAAGGTGATATTATGAAAGAATTTTGTATAGAAAAAGTTCCCGCCGCGCTTTACGGCGAGCGTTCTGAGCGCGTTTTTATCTACATACATGGGCTGTTTGGCAGCCGCCGCGACGCGGAGGGCTTTGCGCAAATCGCCTGCGAAAGCGGCTGGCAGGTGCTTGCCGTGGACCTGCCCGAGCATGGCGGGCGCACGGACGGCGCTCTCCTGCTGCCGTGGGTGGCAGTCCCCGAGCTGCGCGGGGTCATGCGCTATGCGCAGGCAAATTGGCAGCACGTCTGCGTTTACGCGGTGAGCATAGGCGCGTGGCTTTCCATGCAGGCGTTTGGCGGGCAGGCGGAAAAGTGCCTGCTGCTCTCCCCTCTCGTTGACATGGAAGGCTTTATCCGCCGCAGTATGCAGCAATCTTGCGTTTCCGAGGAGCGGCTGAGAGCGCAGCGCGAAATTGACGTTCCGAACGGTCAGCCGCTGTCGTGGGACTACTTTGTTTACGCCTGCGAGAACCCCGCGCACGCAATATGCCCCGACACGCACATATTCTTCGGCGAAAACGACGAGATAACGCCGCGCGCGGTTATGGAGCGCTTCGCGGCGGAAAACGGGTGCGGGCTGACTGTGCTTGAAAACGCGGCGCACCGGATTCACACCGAGGACGAACTTCGGCGCTTAAGAGCGTGGGAGCGGCAGTTTCTTTAAGGTTTTTTGGTATATGCAAAGGCGCGGAGCATTACGCCCCGCGCCCTTTTCTATATCATTTTTCCTTTACCGCGCGCAGCTCAATGTAGCCGCGATCGCCGCGGGGTTCAAGCTGAATCGCGGGCGACTGCTCGTCCCATTCGCAGCCGATGAACGACGGGTCGTAGCGGTCTGCGGCGCAGCGAACCGCCTCTATTGCCTCGCAGTAGTCCTCTTCCTTAAAGGGCTCGCCGCGGAACATAAGGTACTCGGCTTCGGGCAGGTCTATCACGTCGAAGCCCTCGGGTATCTGCCCGCTGTAGTCCCGCGCTACTTCAACGCCCTGAACATAAACCGATGTTCCCGCCTTTCTCAGCCGTTCGGGCAGCCACATACTCACAGGCTCGCCGCAAAGCGAATCCATGCTGAGAAGCGTCCCCCAAACGTCGCAGCCTACCTCCTCGCAGTATGCGAAGTAGTCGCGCGCCTTAACGCCGCGCTTGATAAGCGCCCTGCGCGCGGGCTTTGTTACCTTCTGAATAAAAACGGTCTTTGCATTTTCCATGTTGATTACTTCCTTTCGCATTTCCCTGTACTTTACTCCATAGGGAACGAAAAGCGTGAGCGGAACGCGGCTTTTCGCGTATGCGTACGGCTTGCAGCCGAATTCCCTGCAAAACGCCCTCGTGTAGCCGTCCGCGCTGTCGAAGCCCGCTTCAAGCGCCGCGTCAATAACGCGGCAGCCGCCGCCCCTGAGCCGCAGCGCCGAGCGCGAGAGCCTGTATCTGCGGATATAGTCAGACGGAGTAAGCCCCGTAAGCCGAGTAAACAGCCTGTAGGAATACCACGGCGAATACCGCGCAGCCCGCGCGAGTTCTGCAGCGGTTATCTGCTCGTTTATATGCTCTGCAATGTAGTCCTGCATTCGCTGTACGGCGAGTATCTGTTCTGTCACGCCTTTCACCTCCCTGCTGTAATTATACGATATCGGAAGCCTTTACATCTCGACTTTTTTTGCTATATTGAGGATAACACATTTTGTCTTGAAAGTCAACAAGGGCGCGGAGCATTTCGCCCCGCGCCCAGAGACCGTCGAAAAACCCCCATACGGGGGTTTTCCGCCGAAACATCCGCACTGCGCGCACGGTTGCGTAAGCCGAGCGTAGCGAGGTGTCGCTTGCACACTTGTGCGGATAGAAGTGTTTTTTGCCTCGGGAAGCCCGAGGCAAAAAAGTTATTTCAAAGCCCGCATACGCAGGCAAAAATGACTTTTTCGACAGACTGAGGGCGCGGAGCATTACGCCCCGCGCCCATTTTTTTACGCCTTATTTTCTTCCTTTACAGGAACTATGCTCTTGCGCGTCCACGCGCCGCTCTTATACCTTATAAGGCTAACAAGCGCCGTGAAAAGCCACGTTATGCAGGTGGTGAGCCATATACCGCCGCAGCCGAGCGCCGTTTTCGTAAGCACCAGCGACAGCCCCACGCGCGTTATTACTTCCGTCAGACCGTTGGCGAGCGCGTAGCCCGTGTCGCCCGCGCCGTTGAGGAAGCCGCGCAGCACGTGTATCATGCCGAGGAACACGTAGAAGCACGCCGTGAGCGAAAGCGCCGCGCCGCACATCTCGATAACGCCCGCGCCGCTTACAAAGCAGCCCGCAAGCGCGCGTGAAGCGAAGAAGAACACCGCAGCAGCCACTGTTGCAAAGCCCGATGAAATGAGAAGCGTTACCCTGCACCCCTTTAGCGCCCTGTCGCGCCTGCCTGCACCTATGTTCTGCCCAACAAAAGACGAGAGCGCTGCGTTGAGCGACGAGAACGGCTGCTGCACAAACTGCTCTATACGCATTGAGGCGGTGTACGCCGCCATTACCGTTTCGCCGAATCCGTTGGTAACGCGCTGTATCGCTATCATGGAAATGGAGATAAGACCGTTCTGCGCCGCAATGGGAAGCCCCGTTGTCACGCATTTTAACATCATCTTGCCGTCGGGGCGCATATCCTCCCGCGTGAGCCGCAGCAGCTCGTTCTTTCTGAACGCGAACGCAATGCACATTGCCGCGGACAGTCCCTGCGAAATGACCGTAGCCGCAGCCGCGCCGCCCGCGCCAAGCTCAAAGCCCAGCACGAAAAGGAAATCCAGCCCGACGTTTAGCACGCTCGCCACGCCTAAGAATATAAGCGGCGTTCGCGAATCGCCAAGGGAACGCATTACCGCGTTTATCCAGTTGTACGCAGCAACGCATACCGTGCCGCCTACCGCTATTCTCATATACTCAACGGACGTGGGCAGCAGCGTTTCGGGGGTGTTGAGCAGCCGCAGAACAGGCTCTGTTAGCAGCATTGCCGCGGCGCTTGTAACTATGCCAAACACTGCGGTGACAGCCGCCGAGGAAAAAACCGCGCTGCGAAGCTCTTTATAGCTTCTTGAGCCGAAATACTGCGAAATGATTACGCCCGCGCCCGTGGCAAGCCCAAGGCAAAGCGTGTAAAAGAAATAGGTTATCGAGCCCGTAGCGCCGACCGCCGCAAGCGCGCTGTCGCCTAAGTACTGCCCGACTATCATCGTGTCGGCGATGTTGTATACCTGCTGCAAAAGGTTTCCCGCCAGCAGCGGGAGCGCGAAGCGTACTATATGCCGCCACTCGCTCCCCGTGGTCATGTCCCGTGAAAGCTGCAATTACTTCTTCCTTCTTTTCGCTATGATTACTGCCGCTGCAGCGCCTGCCGCAACAACTCCCGCGCCAACCGCGACGGGTACTACGGGGAACTTCTTGTCGGAAGCCGAACCGCTCTGCGCGTTGTTGGCGCTTTCAGCCGTCTGCGCGCCGTCAGCCGCAGCCGCAGTCTGCGCTTCGCCCGTAGCCTGCTCGGTTTCGTCCGCCTTTTCGGACAGGAGCTTTACCTCGCCGCCGGTTACCTCTGCCGCGTCGCAGGCGAACTTGCCGCTTATAACGCTTAATGTGAGCGTATGCTCGCCGTTTTCAAGACCTCTTACAAAGTACGCCGTTTCGCGCGAGCCTACGCCGCCCGTTTCAAACTCGCCCGCAACCTGCACGCCGTCTATTTCCACGGAAATAGTGCCGCCGTCCTTGTTTTCGCCCGTAAGACCGATACCCGTGCCGCTGAACTTAACAGTAAGCTTAGCGCCCTCCGTGCCTGTGGAAATGGTGCGCTTGTAATTCTTGAAGCTGCTCATTACGTTATGCTCCCACGCGCCGTCGTAAGTAAAGCACGCGTCGGAATTGTCGCAGCGGGTAACGTACGTCTCGCCGCCCTCTGCGGGCTGCGCGGTGAAGTTGTCGAAGCAGTTGTTGTTATAGCTGCTGTAAAGCGCCGCCCTGCCTGCGGAAAGCATTGCCTCGTCGCTCTCATACTCCGCGATAAGCTCGCCGTTTACCCACGCGCGCACGGTCTTGTCTACCGCCTCTACCTTGAGCGTGTTCCATACTGTGCTGTCAAAGCCGCTTATGCTGCCCTCGAGCTTTATGCGCTTGTTGCGCTTGAGCTTCCAGTCGCCGTTTTCGTATACCTGTAACCACCAGCCGCTCTTGCCCGAGTCGCCGAGATTATAGCGCAGTCCTACGCCCGTGTAGTTTTCCTCGGGGACGTCGCTTGCGGCAAGCTTTGTTTCAACGCTTACGGAGTAGTCCAGCCACCTGTCGTCGCCGAAGTTGGTTTCGGGGCTGGGGGTAGAACCCCACTCCTCGCTCTTTATGTCGGGCGTTACAATCTGCATGAGAACGTTTCTGCCGTCAACCTCGCGCACCTCGAAAGCGCCGCCCTCGTCGGTAGTGTAAAGGGGCGCGCCGCCGCGTGCGGAAAGGTCGAAATCGTACTCGTAGCCGTCGCTGTAAGGCAGCGGGAGTACCTCGCTTTCAACAGAGGCGTACTCGCGCTCCGCAAGCTCTACAGTAGAAAGCGTTACAAGCGAATAGGGCTTTAACGTGTAGCTGAACGTGTACTCGCCGCCGTTTTCCTGCGGGGTTATGGTGTCAATGTGCTTAAAGAAGTTTTCGTCAGCCGCTTCGCCGTCAGGACCGCGCGTTTCCCACACGTTTACCGCCTTTGAAGCGCCCGCAAGCTCCTTTACCGTGAACTCATAGGTTATAGGCTCTGCGGTGGTGTTTGTGGCAACAAAGCTGTAATCCCCCGTTGCGGTATCGGTCGCGGTGATGTAGCTGTAGGTCGCGTCAACTATCGCGTGGCCGTCGCCGCCCGCCTTTCCGTCGCCGTAGCACGCGCCGTCAACAAACGCCCAGCCCTTTTTAATGAACTGCGAGAAATGCAGCGACATGAAAAATCCGCTGTCGAGCGTATACGCGCCGCTCCACGGCTCGTTAGCGGTGATAAGCTGCTTGTGGCAGTAGGTAACGCCGTCGTAGTACGCGGAAACAACCGGCTGATACTCGTAGAGCGTCATGTATCCGCCCGGATACATTGTGATAATTCTGTTTGCAACGTCGAGAACGCCGTTTATGTCAGCCATGCCCGAGCCGCTCTTGTCAAGCCTGAACGCGCCCGCGTATTCCATGGGCGAGCTTGCCTCGCTGAACCACAGCTCCTTGCCGTATTCGTCCGCAAGCTTCTTTGCGTCTGCGCTCGACCATGAGGTGTAGTGGCTGCCTACAACGTCTACCGCTTCAAGCAGCTCCTCGTCCTTAAGCATTTTGGAAGCCATGTTCCACGAGGTTACCTCCTCGCCGCCGACTATCTTTATCTTAGAATAGTCGTAGCGGCCGTCGGTTTCCGCCTTAAGGTGCTGAGAGAAGTACTTTACCCACTCCGCGTCGCATGCGCGCTCGTTGCGCACCGCGCTCACGTAGTCGAATACAAGGCCGTAGGTGTCGTATGCGGCGTCAAGCAGGCTCTTGTACCACTTGTAGCGCGCCGCGTACTCGTCCTCCGCCTCGGATACCCAGAGCGGCTCGCTCCAGTAAAGCATATCAAGCGTGAGGTCGGGGTTCACCGCCTTTGCGTCCGCCGCAAGCTGAAAGCCCGCGCCGCGCGTTACGTCGGGGGTGTCGTCCTCGCGGCGCATAACGTTCGGCTCTGTACCAGAGGAGCTGTTAACGTCCGCGCCCATCTCTATCTTAAGGTGGTTAATGCCAACGCCGCTCTCGCCGAATATGTACTCGAGCAGCTGCGCGTAAGCTTTGGGGTTCTGCGCCTTGTAGTCGAGCAGCAGGCGCGAGGAGTTGTTCGCGCTTACCATGCCCGCGCCGCGGTAGAGCTTGTTCTCAGCCGTCTGCGCCTTTGTTCCGTCAATCGTTACCTTCATGCTCTTTCCCTCCGCTGCCGCCGTTTTTGGCAGATTCGCCGCAGCCGTTACCGCAAGAGCGGCACACAGCGCCGACGATATTATTTTTTTCACTATGCCCATTGACTGTACTCCTTCTGTCACGATTTCACCGCATCAAGAGCGGTCTGTGCTATGGTTATATTATAGCGGCTGCGGGCGTGTTTTTCAATCTTAAATATTTTAGGTTATATTAAGATTTGAACATTTCGGCGTGCTTTTCCTTACATAAGCTAAAAATTTTTTGGCAAAAGCTATTGACAAACATAAAGCAAAATGGTATATTGTATATATGAGATAGATACAATATACACAAAAAGCACATTATCTATCCCAACCGGTATACAAATTCTTTCGGAAGAACGCCGCATAACACAGCCATGCGCAGACCGTGCCGCGGCAGGCGAGGCATTACATGAACATCATAATCACAAACACCGACAAGTCGCCTATCTATGAGCAGATATCATCTCAGATAAAGGCGAAGATACTTTCGGGCGAGCTTAAGGAGGGCGACCCGCTCCCCTCCATGAGAACGCTTGCGCAGGACCTGCGCGTGAGCGTTATAACCACCAAGCGCGCCTACGAAATCCTCGAGCAGGAGGGGCTTATCGAATCCTTTACGGGGCGCGGCAGCTTTGTAAGCGCCCAGAATCCCGAGCTTCTGCGCGAGCAGAGCCTGCGGGAGATAGAGCAGCACCTGTCCGCCGCGGCGCAGAAAGCGCTCATGAGCGGCGTTTCAAAGCAGGAGCTGATTGATATCCTTGAAATGTTTTACGACGGCTGACGTTTTTTTGGAGGGCACTATGGAAAACAGCATTGAACTTAACGGAGTTTCGCGTTCATTCGGCAAATTCGCGCTCGATAATGTAAGCTTCCGCGTTCCGCGCGGGTGCATTGTCGGGTTTATCGGCGAGAACGGCGCGGGCAAATCCACGACTATAAAGGCTATACTGGGGCTTATTCATACCGAGGGCGGCAAAATAACCGTTCTCGGCGACGAATCGCCAAATCTTTCGTGCGCTGTCAAGGAGAAGATAGGCGTTGTGTTCGACACGCCCTGCTTCCCTGATATGCTTAACGCGCGCCAGCTTGACCGCGTTATGGCGGGAATATACAAAACATGGGACAGCGCGTGCTTTTTTAAGTACCTTGACCGCTTCGAGCTGCCCCTCAACCAAAAGCTGCGCAAGTTTTCGCGCGGCATGGGAATGCGCCTTTCAATTGCGGCGGCGCTTGCGCACTCGCCCGAGCTGCTTGTGCTTGACGAACCCACGGGCGGCCTTGACCCGATAGTGCGCAGCGAGATACTCGACCTATTGCTTGAATTTATGCAGGACGAAAACCACTCTATCCTGCTCTCCTCCCACATAACAAGCGACCTTGAGCATATCGCGGACTACATCTGCTTCATACATAAGGGGCGCGTTGTTTTCTTTGACGAGCGCAACGAAATGCTTGAAAAGCACCGCATTCTCAAATGCAGCGAGGAGCAGCTCGCGCTCATCGACAAGCAGGATATAATCGGCATGAGACAGGGCAGGTACTGCTGCGAGGTGCTGACTGCCGCCGCAGACAAGTACCCCGACATCACCGCCGACGCCCCCACTATCGACGAGATAATGGTCTACTATGTAAAGGAGGGGCAGTCATGAGCGGCCTGCTTTACGTTACCTTTGTGCGCTGCAGGGGGTATATTCTGGCGGCGCTTATCGTCTGCGCGGCGGCGAGCGTTGCGGCGGCTGTCCTCCCGCTCATCTTCCCCAAAGCCGAGATGTTGACAAGCTTTATTACATTCGTTCTCTCCGTTATTTTGTGCGTAATTATCGAGGAAGGGCTGTCAAAATCGCTTGAAAACAACATAAAATGCCGCTTTATGGATACTGCGCTTGCGGGCGGTATAAGCGCGGGGACTGCCGCTCTCTCAGAGCTTGCAGCGAATCTTATCGCAGTCGCGGCAGGAACGGTGCTTGCGTGCATTGTACAGACAGCAAGCGCAATTGCTACGGAAAAAAGCCTTTCCGCGGATATGTTATTGCTGTGTCTCGGCGTGTCTGCGGTGTTCGGGCTGATTTCATGGATAATAACGCCGCTTACGGTGGTGTTCAAAAGTCAGGAAAAAGCTTCTCTTGTAGTAGGTTTGGGCGTAGGCACTCTTGCAGGATTTACGATGGCGGCGAGTATGGATAATCTGGAATCCATCACTAACGATTTCTTAGAGTTTGTTTCAACGCGTGCGGGAACGCTCTGCTTTTTCGGGACGACAGCGCTTATATACGCCGTTGTATATGTATTTTTGTGGTTAAGGCTGAAAAGGGGTGACGTTTGTTGAAAGGGATACTGCTGAAAAATCTGTACGGCGCGCGCTCGACGCTGCTGCTCGGAACTCCGCTGCTTTTAGTGACTTTCTACGCCTGTGTTTGCCTGGCGTGGGAAAATGCCGATTTAATATCGTTTTTGACGGTTTTCTATAACTATGCGGGCGTTGTGACTTTTTCATCGTTTATACTCAACAGCTTCGCTTCTGATGAAAAGTGCGGCTGGATACGGCTTGAACGCGCCATGCCGATTTCTGCGGGACGCGCCGCCGCGGCAAGGCTGCTTTCGTGCGGAGTTATCGTTGCAATTATAAGCGCCATAGTTATGGCGATGAATATAGCGGTTTACCTCTGCGCCGTTTATATGCTCAATGTACACCTTGAGCTTGAGGTATTTATAACAGCGCCGATAGTTGCGGGGCTTTTACAGCTCATCGCGCTTTCCCCTGTCGTGCCTGTTGCGCTGCGGTACGGCTCGCGCACGGTAAATACGGTTTACCTTATTTGCGTAATACTTATGGCGATTGCCGCAATAGCCGTAAGCTTCCCCCTTGCCGCGGGAGAGATACCGCCCGCGGCGCTAAGGCTCATATGCTACGCGGGTGTTCCCGCGGCAGCGGCGGCAGCAGCTTTCCTGTCGTACCTGTTTGCAAAAAAAGCCGCACTGCGCGACCTGTAATAGTTTAGCCGCCCACGCAAGAATGCGGGCGGCTTCGCTTTGCACGACAAATTTTGACAACGCCCCGCAAACCCGATTGACTTTTGCGGCGAAATGGTGTATATTATATAAAGAAATACATACGGAGGTATCTCTGATTTGAATATAATTATAGTCGGCTGCGGCAAGGTTGGGCAAACGCTGGCGCAGGAGCTTAACGAAGAAGGCAGCAACATCACCGTTATAGACACAAAGCAGGAAAAGGTTGACGAGATAACCGCGCGCTGCGACGTAATGGGCGTTACGGGCAACGGCGCTACGCACGCCGTGCAGCAAAAGGCGGGTATTGAGGACGCCGACCTGCTTATAGCCGTGACAGGCTCGGACGAGCTGAACCTGCTGTGCTGCCTTATTGCGCGCAAGGTGGGCGACTGCCGCACCATAGCCCGCGTAAGAGACCCGCAGTACAACACCGACGCGCCGTTCCTTAAAAACGTGCTTGGGCTTGCCATGGTAATAAATCCCGAAATGGAGGCCGCTGAGGAAATAGCGCGCGTTCTGCGCTTCCCCTCTGCGATAAAGATAGACACCTTTGCAAGCGGCCGCGTGGAGCTTGTGAAGTTCCGCCTGCCCGAGGGCTGCCCGCTTGCAGGCTGCGCCGTAAAGGACATCTCCGCAAAGTTCCACAGCGACGCGCTTGTATGCACCATTGAGCGCGGCGAGGAAGCGTTCATAGCATACGGCGACTTTGTTTTCGAGGAGCGCGACGTTATCTCTATCGTCGCCACCCCGCGCAAGGCAAGCGATTTCTTCCGCAAAATAAAGTACAAAATGGACTCCGTGCGCGACGTTATCATAGCGGGCGGCGGAGAAATATGCCACTATCTTTGCAACACGCTTCTGCCGTCTGGTATAGGCATAAAGGTGATAGAAAAAGACCCCGAGCGCGCGGAGGAGCTTTCCGTGCTGCTTGACGAGGTAACGGTAATAGAGGGCGACGCCTCCGACCGCGAGGTGCTGCTTGAAGCGGGGCTTGAAAGCACCGACGGCTTTGTGGCGCTCACAAACCTTGACGAGGAGAACATTCTGCTGTCGCTCTTTGCCAAGAGCGCGGGCCGCGCGAAACTCGTTACAAAAATAAACCGTATCGACTTTGACAGCGTAATAAACCACCTCGACCTTGATTCGATAATCTACCCCAAAAATATAACCGCCGAATCTATCGTGCGGTATGTCCGCGCGATGAAAAACACCATAGGCAGCAATGTCGAGCGCCTTTATAACGTAATAAAGGGCAAGATAGAGGCCTCGGAGTTTGTTATACGCGAGCCGTCGGGCGTTGTTGGCGTGCCGCTTATGAAGCTCAGCCTGCGGCGCGGCATTCTCGTGGCGGCGATAATCCGCGACAGAAAGGTGCTTATACCGCGCGGACCTGACTGCCTGCAAACGGGCGATACGGTAGTTATAGTGTCGCGGCAGACCGCGCTGCACGACATCACCGACATACTTAAAAAGTAAGCGGAGGGCGCAATGAACTACAGAATGATAACCTACGTCCTCGGCTGGATACTTGTGTTTGAGGCGCTGTTTATGGCTGTACCGATAATCACGGCGCTTGTGTACGCGGAGCATATCGTGTGGAGCTACGCGGGTTCTGCCGCGATATGTGCTGCTGCGGGCGGGCTTCTTATCATGAAAAAGCCGCAGAAAACAAGCCTCTATTCCCGCGAGGGCGAGGTGATAGTGGCGCTCAGCTGGGTAACGCTCTCGCTTTTCGGGGCGCTGCCGCTGTGGATATCGGGCGAGATACCATCGTTTGTGGACGCGCTTTTTGAAACTGTCTCGGGCTTTACAACAACCGGCGCAAGCATTCTCTCCGACGTTGAAGCGCTTTCAATGGCAAGCCGTATGTGGCGCAGCTTTTCGCACTGGGTCGGCGGTATGGGCGTGCTTGTGTTTATCATGGCTTTCCTGCCGCTGTCGGGCGCGCGCAATATGCACATCATGAAAGCGGAAAGCCCCGGGCCTTCCGTAAGCAAACTTGTACCGCGCGTTAAAACCACTGCGCTGCTGCTTTATTCAATCTACTTTGTGCTTACCCTTGTGGAGTTTGTGCTGCTGCTTTGCGGCGGCATGACCGTGTTTGAAGCGCTAAACACCGCGTTTTCAACCGCGGGTACGGGCGGTTTTTTCATCTACAACAGCGGGCTTAGCGGCTTTTCGCCGTACATACAAATCGTGGTAACGGTGTTCATGCTGCTCTGCTCGGTGAACTTTACCTGCTTTTTCCTTATCATTGCGGGCAGGATTCGCGAGGCGTTCAACACCGAGGTGAGAACGTTCCTTATAATCGTGGCGTGCGCAAGCCTTGTCATAGCGGTGAACATAAGCGGGCTGTATTCGTCGTTCGGCGAGGCGTTCAGAAACAGTATTTTTACGGTGGCTTCGCTTATCTCAACCACGGGCTTTGCAACGGTCGATTACAACCTCTGGCCCGAGCTTTCGCGCACGATGATTGTGCTTGTGATGTTTATAGGCGCGTGCGCGGGCAGCACGGGCGGCGGCTTTAAGGTGTCAAGGCTTGTTATCCTTGTAAAAAGCATGGCAAAGGAACTGCAAACGATGGTTCACCCGCGGCAGGTGAAGAAGATAAAGATAGACTCGCAGCCCATTGAACACGAGGTAGTACGCGCCGTGAACGTATACATGGTGGCGTACCTGCTTATTTTCGTGGGGTCAATAACGGTAATCTCCTTTGACAACCACGACCTTATCACCAACTTTACCGCCGTTCTTACGGCAATGAACAACGTAGGTCCGGGTCTTAACCTTGTAGGACCTATGGAGAATTTCGGGTTTTTCTCGGACACGTCAAAGGCTGTGCTGATTTTTGATATGCTCGCGGGAAGGCTCGAGCTGTTCCCCATGCTGCTGCTGTTTACGCCCGCAACTTGGAAGAAGTGAAAAGGAGGCTCTGATGAAGATAGGCTCTATCGGATACAACCACGTACACGGAAGCGACTTTGAAATGAGCGCTCCGAGCGGCTTTGGCTGTTGGTTAATGCTGCTTATCCGCCGCGACTCGGTGTTTGAGATAAACGGCAGCGTATGCGACGTTCCCGCAGGGAGCTTTGTGCTGATATCGGGCAAGACCTGCGTTACATACCGCGCAAAGGGCAAGGAATACGCGGACGACTGGCTGTTCGCGGCGGAAGAAGACGGCGACGCTGAGCTTCTCGCTTCGCTTGGCATACCCATAGACAAGCCCGTAACGGTAGGCGGACTCGACAGCCTGTCCGACCTTGTGCATATCATGACCTACGAGTTCTATTCCGCGGAAAAATACCGCGAGGAGCTTGTCGCGCACTACCTGCTTATACTGCTTATGCGGCTAAGCCGCGCGCTCAGCAACACAACGCTCTACGACAGCGCGCTCTACAACGAGCGCAACACAAAGCTCTCGCACCTGCGCGCGCGAATGTACAACGCACCCGAAAGCATAACCAACATTGACGCCATGGCGCAGGAGCTTGGCATGAGCCGCTCGGGCTTTCAGCACCTGTACAAAAAGTACTTTGGCGTGAGCGCCAGCAGCGACATAATCAAGGGCCGCATTGAAAAGGCAAAGCAGCTTTTGTCCTGCACGCGGCTTTCGGTAAGCGAGATTTCGCTGCGCTGCGGCTACGGCACTTGCTCGCATTTCATGCGGCAGTTCCGCGAGGTCTGCGGCAAAACGCCGTCGGAGTACCGCAAAACGCTATAAATATTCGAGGGGAGTTCAGCGCTCCCCTTTTCATTATGCTGAAATTTGCACAAAATGCAACTTTATCTGACATAGTGTGCTATTGTGAAAAAGCTTACGGCGCGTTATAATTAAGGCATAAGGAAACCTCTAAAAACCGGTTTGAAAAGGGAAAATGGGTAGAGTGCACCGAATGCGATGAAAGCCGACGAAGTAAGGCTGTATGCCTTACGAGGAGGTTTGAAGAAGCAGGCGGTGTGCTATACACATTTTCACTCAAACAAGGTTTTTAGAGGTGACCATAAGCTAACACGGCTGAAACGGAGGTTACAATATGAACTGCGCAAATATTATTTCGGTAATAATGGCATGGGTTATGTCGCTCACTATGCTTTCGGGCTGCAAGAAAGAAAAACCCGACGAGCCGCACCCCTCGCAGAACGGAATAACGACCATAGACAACGGCAAAATGCGCGAGGACATGACCGCAAACGACTATGCAAAGGAGCTTGGCATAGGCATTAACCTTGGCAATACAATGGAGGCGTCTTATCAGAACCTTGACAGGGCGACCACAGGCTGCTCGGTTATCGGCAACGATACCCCGCTTGATTACGAGCGCTGCTGGGGCGCTATAGAAACCACGCAGGATATTATAGACGGCATGGCGGCGGAGGGCTTCAACACGGTGCGTATTCCAGTATACTGGGGAAACATGATGGCTGACGACGGCACGTTCACGATAAACCCCACGTACTTTAACCGCGTTGAGGAACTTATCAACTATTGCAGAAACAACGGGCTGTACGTTGTAATCAACATACACCACTATGATGAGTACATCATCAAGCACTACGCCCGCGAGGACGCCGTAAACATAGCCAAGACCCTCTGGACGCAGATAGCGCAGCGCTACGCGGAATACTCCGACTACCTTATATTCGAGGGCTACAACGAGAATCTCGGTTCAAGCTGCGAGGGCGCAAACCTCTCCGAGGACGAGCTGTTCAGCTATGTAAACGAGATGAATCAGACGTTTGTTGACGCGGTTCGCGCAACGGGCGGAAACAACGCGCAGCGCCTTCTTATCGTGTCGGGCTACTGGACGAACATAGACAAAACCACGGACGCGCGCTTTGTAATGCCGACAGATACCGCAGAAAACCGCCTTATGGTGAGCGTACACTACATAGACAACGCAATGTACTGGACCAACAGGATTGGCGGGCAGGAATGGCTCGACTACTCCCGCGCGCAGTGCGAACTGCTTAAAAACGCGTTTACAGACAAGGGCATACCCGTTTTCGTCGGCGAATGCACCGCGATTTACGAGGAGAGCCGCTTCGCAGGAAACGCGACAGTCACCGAGTCTACGCAGGCGCTTAAGACTATCATGGATATGTGCGGGGAATACGGCTTCGTGCCTGTTCTGTGGGACGTTTGCAATAACTTCTATTCGCGCCGGCTCTGCCGCATTTCCAACGACTCCGACCGCGCGCTCATTCACGAGATTGCGGGCGTACCCGAGCAGCCCGAAACGCAGAGCGCAGCAAGCGCCGCTTAAGGTATAACATAATAATTAAGGGGACGGTTTTCCGCCCCCTTTTTATGTTCCGTTCTGCACAAAATGCGCTAACATTTCCCTGCCGCGCTTCACCTGTTAATGGCATAGGAAAGCTCGCCGAGCGCGGCTTCCCTTACGGCGGGGGAAGTCGTTTCCTGCACGAAAAAGCGCACGCCCGAGCAGCCGCAAAGCTCAAAAAACGACTCCCGGCACTCGACCGTTTCAAAGCGGCGCGCGTTCTCGTAAGCACGCGTATAACAGAACCCGCCGAGCTGCTCCCACAAAAACGGCGCTGCGGTGTACATACGCATTTCCGCGCGCTCGTCAGCCGCCATAAGCAGCAGCGGTATCGTGCCATGCACGCCCGATTCAACGACGATTATGCGCTCCGCGCCGATACCCGAAAACAGCCCGCGAAGCGCGTTTCTGACTGCGGGAACGCTTTCAAGCAGGGCACAAAGGCGCGGCCTGCAATAGCTCCGGAACTCCGTAAAATCCGAAGTGCCCGCTTCAAGCGCTTCGTAAATCACGGCGCGCGCCTTGTCGTCAAAATCCCCGCAGCCCGCGGCAAGCTTAAAGTACTTCCTGCCTATCGGGTAAGCGTACGCCCGCCCCGAAAAGCTGATATCGCCCGCGAAATCAAGGTACGGTATAAGCGTATCGCGCAGCAGGAAAACGAATGCCGCGCCGCCCTCCGCGCCTTTAAGCCACGCGCTGTAGGCAAGCATTTCATCAATAAACGGCTTTGGCTTCGGCGGGAATCTGCGCGCCTGCTCCGCAACGCTTTTAAGGTATGCTGAAAACTCCGTCGGCTCGCCGCCAAAGCCCGACCCTTCCTATTCTTTGCGACAGCAAAAACGGCTCTCCGCCGTTTTGGGCAATCAACGTGCGCAGGCGGCTCATTCCGCTAAAAGCGCTTTCTAATGCGTTTTCAAGGTAGACGTAGCCCTCGTCCGAAAGGTCTTCGACGTATCTGAGATACTGCCGCGCCTCGTAGAGCTCCGCTTTGTCGGGCGCGCTTTCCCACAATAAAAGCTTTCGCCGATAGAGCGCGGTCATATACTCGTTAAAGCCCATAATTATCTGTCCTTTAATATCAGCACGGGAATCGGCGGGCAGTTGGGACGGTTAACAAACGGCATTTCAATAACGGTGAATCTGCTGCTGTCGATAGTCGGCAAAAACTCGAGCAGCGCGTCGCGCTCCTCAAATCCCGTTTCCCTGCCGTAATACATGATAAGCGTCATGATTCCGCCGCTTTTGAGCAGCCGCAGCCCCTTTTCTATGGCTGCAATGCTGGTGGTTTTGTTTGTGAAAATATTGTGGTCGCCCCCGGGCAGCCAGCCAAAGTTAAACGTTATAAGCGACACGGATTCCTCCGCGAAAAGCTCGTCCATTTCGCTGTGGCTTTTAAGCAGCACGTCGGCGCGGTGCGACATACCGTTTTCTTCAAGCAGCCTGCGCGTGCTGTCAACCGCGTCCTGCTGTATGTCGAACGCGGTCACATGGCCGCTCTCCCCCACAAGCCGCGCGAGAAAGAGCGTGTCCCCTCCCCTGCCCGCCGTGGCGTCAATGCATATGTCGCCCTCGCATATATGCTCGCTTATTACCCTGTGAATTATGTTAAGTGCGCTGAAATGCGGTCTTTTATCCATTGCTATGCTCCTTTTGATTTGTATAGTTTATTTTAGCATAGATTCGGCGGGTTGTCAATAAGTGGTGCGCAGCAAAAAGAAATTTGGATTTTTTTCAAAAACCCCTTGATTTTTTTGTCGGGGTATGATATAATATTAGCGTTGCAGATATTGCAGCTCTTTTCGAGATGTGGCTCAGTTTGGTAGAGCGCTGCGTTCGGGACGCAGAGGTCGCAGGTTCGAATCCTGTCATCTCGACCATAACAGGACACCAATTTTGATACAATGCGTATCTTGATTGGTGTCCGTTTTCTTTATCCGAAAGTTCTTATTTAATGGGATTTATCAACACAATTTAACGAAAGAAGGCTCTGCGATGACTGAAAAACGGTCACGGCAGAGCCTTTTCTATTTTTTACCTAAATACTATTTAACGAAAGGTCGTAAGGGTGTGCATTTTCGGCAAGGGGTATGCACTTTTAAATTATTCCTAAAAACAACAAAAAGCCGCAGGACTTGCTTATTAAAATTTGAGCAGTCCTGCGGCTCTGTTATTTTACCATTCTAACCTTAGTGTCGCTTCCATAAAGAGCTACTTTTATCCCATTGCAGCAACATCTGCATATATTAAAATTCAATCTGTGGTTCAGAACTGTGAAATTTAGCCACTAAGAATATATAAAGTTGCAAGATTTTCAAAAGGTTCGAGAGTATTACCCCGTCGCAGTTCAGAAGTATAGAACAGGTTATGTGAAATCTGCAAATTGACCGCCGGCATCGTATGAAAAACAAAAGGCATCACGTTTAAATACATGGTGCCTTTTTTCTATTGTAGCTTTGCATAAACCTGCCGGATACGATCAGTTATTCCTGCGTCCGGCTCTGTTCAGCAGCATGAGCGCTATCATAAGTATCAGTGGAAATGCACAGCCTGAAAGCATACCTTTCTGCATATCATTACCTGCATTCTGGGTGATATTTCCTACAATAGCGGGACCGAGTGCTCCGCCAAGGTCACCAGCCATGGCGAGGAGTGCAAACATTGCAGTTCCGCCGGTGGGTATTTTTCCCGAACAGATGCTTATAGAACCGGGCCACATGATACCTACCGAGAATCCGCACATTATGCAGCCGAGAAGTCCGATTACAGGTATTCCCGACAGGGAGGCAGTAATGTAACAAATCAGACACAGCAGCGCCGAGCCTATCATGAATTTCATAAGATCGAGCTTTTCGCCGTACTTCCCGTAGAGTGTACG
>CAKSIT010000006.1 GCA_934462925.1 uncultured Oscillospiraceae bacterium
AGAGATACACTGGCGTTTACCAAATGTTTGAAACTGTGTCCCGTTTTTGGGGGCGATTATGCGGTGTTGCCTTAAGTCCCCACTCAAAACCGCGCATATATCACCCCAGCAAAGGATTTAGCCCTCTGCTTTATCAAGCCACAAACCTACAAAGAGCGCCCCACCAACACGACCGCACCGAACCAGCCGTAGGGCAAATCCCACGCAGCCACAAGAAAAACGGGGAAAGGGGGAGAGAGTTGAGGGGAAAAGGAGCGCGAGGGAAAACCCGACTGGGAGAGGGGGAAGTCCCCGTTTTTGTCGGATTTTGTTCTTCCCCCTCTCCCAAGAGGGTGTTCCCTCGCAATGCAGGGACATAGTATGTCCCAAAGCTGAGCCGCCGATAGCGCAGCTAGAAAATAAGTTGAGCGCCCCGTCCCTCGCAGGGACTCCCCCGCTTACCAAAGCGGCACGCCGCCGAGCGGGCGCATTCCCTCGCCGATACGGCGAACATTCCCCCCCGCCGAGTACGGCGCTCCCCCTCCTTTTGCTTCTGTAAAAAATGGTCAACCTTTACCCCGTTTTTTTGTTCTCTTTTAACAAAATAGCTCGGCAAATAAAAAAAATGCGCCGCAGGACTTTATTTTTGATTAAAAGTATGCTATAATATTCAAGTGTGAGCGCGCACGTCCGCTTTTTCCGCGGAATTTTCGCAAAAATCCCGCGCCTCTCGCAGTATAACATAGCTATTTTCTGCGGCAGGAACGCCGCGTTTACATACTCATATAAAATTGCTCTGCGTCTTGGCAGGGCAGGGGGAAGTGTTCTTTTGGAAAAATACGTTATTAACGGCGGAAAGAAGCTGGGCGGCGAGGTGGTTATAAGCGGCGCGAAAAACGCGGTCGCTGCCATTCTGCCCGCGGTGATTCTCGCCGACGAGCCTTGCGTTATTGAAAATATACCCAACATAAGCGATGTGAACATCACGCTCCAGATAATGAGCGAGATGGGCGCGAATATCAGATTCCTTGACAAGACGACAGTCGAGATTGACACGCGCGGCCTGCGCGATTTGCCCATTCCCTACGAAAAGGCGAAGCTCATGAGAGCCACGACCTACTTTTTGGGGACGCTTCTCGGGCGCTTCCACGAGGCGCACGTTTCTATGCCGGGCGGCTGCAATCTCGGCGACAGGCCGATAGACCAGCACCTTAAGTGCTTCTCCGCGCTCGGCGCGCAGTATACCATAGACGGCGGCATGGTCAATATCCACGCGGACGAGCTTGTGGGTACGCAGATATTCTTTGACAAGAACTCCGTTGGAGCTACTATAAACGGTATTATGGCGGCGGTAAAGGCGAACGGCCTTACCGTTATCGAAAACGCCGCGAAAGAGCCGCACGTTGTGGACCTCGCCAATTGCCTTAATTCTATGGGCGCGGAAATTCTCGGCGCGGGTACGGACGTTATCAAGATACGCGGCGTGAAGTACCTGCACGGCACGACCTACAGCGTTATTCCCGACCAGATAGAGGCGGGGACGTTTATGGCGATTGCCGCGGCGACCCGCAGCGATATTCTTATAAAGAACGTTATTCCAAAGCACCTTGAGCCGATAACAAACAAGCTTGTCAAGATAGGCGTTACGGTAGAGCAGTTTGACGACGCCGTGCGCGTTATAGGCGCGGATGGCTACACGGGTACGACTATAAAAACCCAGCCGCACCCCGGCTTCCCGACGGATATGCAGCCGCAGATGGCTGCCGTGCTTACCTGCGCAAAGGGCGCAAGCATGGTGACCGAGAGCATTTTCGACAACCGCTTCAGATACGTTGACGAACTGCGCCGCATGGGCGCTAATATCTCCGTCGAGGGCAGGGTTGCCGTTATTGAGGGTGTTGAGCACCTTAAGGGCGCGCCCGTAAAGGCCACGGACCTGCGCGCGGGCGCTGCGCTTATCGTAGCAGGGCTTGGCGCGGAGGGCGTCACCGAGATATACGACATTTACCACGTTGAGCGCGGTTATGAGAATATGGAGGTAAAGCTGCGCAGCCTTGGCGCGGATATACGCAAGGTTGACGAGCCGGAGCCTGTCGAGGCGCTCCCAAAGGCGCAGTAAGTAAAGCACAGGAATAACGAGCGGCTGCGGCGTGTGCCGTTCCGCTCGTTTTTGTTTTAGAAAGGCTTAGCATGAGATTGTATCCTATATGCTCGTCAAGCGAGGGGAACTCGCTGTTTATCGGCACGCGCGGCCACGGTATTCTCGTTGACGCGGGCTGCTCGTTCAGGGCGCTGAAAAACGCGCTCTCCCTTATAGAAACGGACATGGGCGAGGTTGAGGCGGTGTTTATAACGCACGAGCATTCCGACCATATAAAGGGGCTTGAGCAGATAATCAAGCACACGAATATCCCCGTGTTTGCAACGGCGGGGACGGCGCAGCAGCTCGTTGCGGCGGGGAAGATACCCGCGGACGCGCGGATATTCGATATAATGAAAGAGGACTACGTGAGCGCCGATTTCCGCGTGAGCGCGTTTCGCACTTCGCACGACGCCGCGCAGAGCGTGGGCTACGCCGTTACATACATGGGCAGGCGCGTGGGCGTCTGCACGGACACGGGCGTTGTTACGCCCGAGGCGGAGACCGCGCTTATCGGCTGCGAGGCGGTGCTGCTTGAAAGCAACCACGACGTGGATATGCTGCGCCGCAACCTGCGCTACGGCTTTGAGCTTAAAAAGCGCATTTTAAGCGACAAGGGACACCTGTCAAACGAAGCCGCCGCGCGCTTTGCCGAAAAGCTTGTGAGAAACGGCACGCGCCACATTATATTAGGACACCTGAGCCGCGAAAACAACACCCCCGACACCGCCCTTTCCTGCACGCGCAGCCATCTGGAAAAGTGCGGCTTTATCGAGGAGCGCGACTACACGATAAGCGCAGCGCCGCCCTCTACCGAGGGGCAGTTCACCGCGCTGTAACGCATATTACGGAGGAAAAACCATGACAGAGATTATAAGACGCCGCGAGGAAATGATGTGGGAGGCGGCAAAGAACAGGGACAGCGCCGCGTTTCTCGCGCTTGTGGACGAAAACGCCGTTATGGTGTGCGGGGGCGCAAGGCTCTCGGGCGCGGAGTACGCGGGGCTTATAGCAGGCTTCGACTGCGCGGAATACGCCATATCCGCGTTTGAAGCGCCCGTGCAGACCGCCGACATAGTACAGGTGCATTACATTATAAAAACAACGGCGGCAGCGCCCGAAAACAGCGACCTTTCGGGTACGTTCCACATAACCTCCACATGGAAGAACATGGACGGCGCGTGGAAGCTGGTATTCAATATGGACAGCAGAATATATGAATAAAACATAGCGCGGCTGAAAATTCCGTTTGACATACCCGCACAAAAGTGATACAATTATATTGTTGTGAGGAGGTGCGCCGTTGACAGGCAGCAGCGACCTGCGCGTTATAAAGACCCGCCGCACTATTCGCGAAACGCTTATTGTGCTTATGGGCGAAAAGGAGCTTTCCGACATAACCGTGTCGGAGCTTTCCGCGCGCGCCATGATAAACCGCAAAACGTTCTACCGCCACTACAAAACCGTAGCGGACGTTGTGACGGAGCTTGAAAACGAGATACTCGCGGAATTTTCGGATATCCTGCGCAGCAGCAACAACAGCGTGCTTGACGCGGGCGTGGTGTTCCGCGACATAGGCGAGCTTATAGTAAAGCGCAGGGAGCTTTTCGACCTTATGAAGCTCAATCCCGACGTGTTCAACAACGGCAGGATAAAGGCAATGCTGCGCAGGGCGCTCGAGGTGTCGCTTAAGAATATAGGCGCGCTTAAGGACGAGGCGACCATAAGCGCGGTGTCGCAGTTCATGGTGTCGGGCGTGCTTGCGCTCTACGCGGATTGGTTTGACAACGGCTGCACGGGCGACCTTGCATTCCTCACGGATATTTCGGTAAAGATGGTGACAGAGGGGCTGCGCGGCTTCACGACCGACGAAAAGCTTTCAGCCATCAGCCTGAAATAAAGGCAGCGCCGTACAGCTGCCTTAAGGTATTTTATCCCAAAAATCGGACAGACTAGCAAAAGAAAGAGAGAAGACAATGGAAAAGAAAAACGAACTGTTTACCGTAAAGAGCATGGTGTTCACCGCTATAATGGCGGCGCTCATCTGCATTGCAGCGCCCTTTTCGCTGCCCGTGGGGCTTGTGCCGATATCGCTTGCGACGTTTGCGGTGTACCTTGCGGGAGGGCTTCTCGGCTCTAAGCGCGGCGCGCTCGCGGTGGTTGTGTACATTCTCATAGGCGCTGTGGGGCTGCCCGTGTTCTCGGGCTTTACGGGAGGGCTTGCAAAGCTCCTCGGCGTTACAGGCGGCTACATTATCGGCTACGTTCCCTGCGCGCTGCTGTCGGGGCTTATTTACGACAGGACAAAGCGCGTGTGGACGCTTCCGCTCGGTATGGTGCTGGGCACGGCGGTGTGCTACCTTTTCGGTACGGCGTGGTTTCTTGTAAGCACGGCGGACGGCGCTATAACGGGCGCTTCGGTTGCGGCGGCGCTTATGGCGTGCGTTGTGCCGTTCCTCCCCGGGGACGCGATAAAGATAGCGGCAGCGTGCGCGCTTGCAATGCCGCTTAGGGCAAGGCTCGGCGCGTTCCTTGATGAAAAGCGCCCGAAGAAAGGCACTCTCTGATGGCTTCTGCGCTTGTTATCGCCGTTCAGGCGGTTATAATGTTTATACTTCTTGCGGTTGGATTCGCGCTGCGCAAGGGCGGTATGCTGAGCGAGGACGCGACAAAGCAGCTGTCCAACATCGCTATCTGCGTGATAAACCCCATCGTCATATTCAACGCCTACCAGACCGAATTTGACGCCGCGCTGCTCAAAGGGCTGCTTATTGCATTTGCGCTGTCCGCCGTATCGCACGCGGTGCTTGTGCTGTTTGCGAACCTTGCCGTAAAAAAGGGGCGCGAACGCGCCGAGGTGGAGCGCTTCGCAATAGTGTACTCCAACTGCGCGTTCATGGGCATTCCGCTTATAGACTCGGCGTTCGGCAGCGAGGGTGTGTTCTACCTTACGGGGTACATCACCATATTCAACCTTATGCTGTGGACGCATGGGCTGCTTATCATGCGCGGCACGGGCGGCGGGCTTGGAAAGAGCCTGTTTAAGGCGCTTGTTTCGCCCGCGGTGCTTTCAACGGCGGCGGGACTTGTGTGCTTCTTTACGGGGCTGCGCCTGCCCTCGCTGCTGCAAATACCGCTCGATTACCTCGGCGCTATGAACACGCCGCTCGCGATGATTGTTTCGGGGTCTGCGATAGCGGGCGCGGGTCTTGCAAGCGGCTTTAAGAGCCTGCGTGTGTACTACGTGCAGGCGTTCAAGCTGCTTATCGTGCCTGCGGCGCTGGCAGCGCTCTTTGCGCCGCTCACGCTGCTGGGCGTGCAGCCGCTTGTGATAAATACCGTGCTGCTTGCGGCGGCATCGCCCACGGCTTCGGCTACTATAATGTTCGCTTACAAGTTCGGGCGGGACGCGGAGTACGCGGGCGGGCATTTCGCGCTTTCCACGGTTGCAAGCGTGGCGACAATGCCGCTTGTGCTGCTGGCGTCCGAGATGTTCATAAAGCTCTTTTCGGCGCTCGCCGCGTGAGCAGGCGAGAATGTGCTGAATGTTCATGCTTTTGTACAAATATAACAAATAAACGCCTTAAAATTTGGGAGAAATAATTGTTGCAAAAAGCATAAGAAAATGCTATAATTATATCGTAATAAATATTTGCAAGATAGTATTGTAGCTTATGGCTAACATACTTCTTAATATATTTTCCCCAATTATTTAGGCCGGTAAAAGCTGTTTTTCCCCAAACAGTCGGCAAATTTATTTGAGTTTCCGCAGACACCCCCTTGTCTGCGGCTTTTTTTTGCGCAAAAATCCCCGCCGTTACCTGCTTACAGCGCATGGAACGGCGGGGAAGCGCTATTTAAGAATACGGCGCAGCAGCGCGGCGTCGGGGAGGTTTACGGTTTGCAGCTTTCCGTTGTAAAACAGCGCAAAGTTGTTGAACGCGCAGGGCAGAGCCTTTGCCGCTTCAAGCGAATCCACGCAGACAATATCGCAGGGAACGCCCTTTTCCGCGCAGACCTCGCGCACGGCGGCCAGCGCCTGCACGGTGTAGGGGCATTGCGGGGTGTAGTAGGCGGTGAGCGCGCGGCTCTCTATCGCCTCCGCCCTTGCGGCGGGCGTGAACGCGGGCGCGCTGCCGTCGAACGAGAGCGCCAGCAGCTCGAACCCGCCTGCGGTTTCGTCCACCGTCTTAAAGCCGAAGCGCTTTGCAAACTGCTGGTCGGAGAGCCACGCCTTTTGCTTTTTCGCGCCCAGCATACACACGCCCGACCTGCCCTGCGCACGCGCGTCCTCAATGCAGTATTCCATGAGCTGCCGCCCGTAGCCCTCGCCCCTAAGCGTGTTCACCCACAGGCAGTATATGTAGAGGCAGTTCGCGCCCGTTATCGGC
Organism: uncultured Oscillospiraceae bacterium; assembly: GCA_934462925.1. Lineage (GTDB taxonomy): Bacteria > Bacillota > Clostridia > Oscillospirales > Ruminococcaceae > CAG-115. The sequence goes on from CAKSIT010000006.1 coordinate 6,511, forward strand.
GTCCATGCCTTGTCAAGCGGGGCGTATTCGATAAAGACCGCGCCCTTTACGTCGAGCTTTCTGAAAACGTGACCCTCGCAAAGCCGCCGCGCAAGCCATTCGCGCTTTGCTTCAACGCCCGCGTGGGGCTTTTTGCTGCGGATTATGCAGCAAAGGTGTTCGGCTGCAATGTTTTCGGGGGTAAGATTTATAAATTTCAAAATTCCATAGCCGCTCCTTTTTATTTTGTTTTAATTATAGCATGTTTTTCCGCAAAAAGGGGATTTTTGAGCGGGGCATTCATAAAAAGGCAAAACGGGGCGCGCAAGATATTTTTTGTGCAATAGTTAAATGTAATAAACGGGGCAGGGTGTTATTGTGACATTCTACAAAAAACGACTGACATATTGACAAGTGCGGCAGGATATGATAGAATGTCATTGCAAGGCGTAAAGGTATGGTAATACTATATAAAGGAGTTTTTCACCATGAACTACAAAAAAGCAGCGCTTGCGGCGGCGCTCGTTTCACTCATGCTTACGGGCTGCGCCAAAACGCCGCCGGAAACCTCGGGCGCGGAAAGCACGGCTTCGCTCGGTGCGGCGGAATCTGCGGAGAATAACGCAGAATCTTCGGCTGAATCCACCGCGACCATTACCGACAGCGGCAGGGCAGAGCGGATAAAGCGCTACGACGCCGACAACCCCGTTACGGTTTATGAATGCGCGCTAAGAAGCGGCGGCAGCAAGTACGATTGCAGGGTGTATATCTATAACTTGATGGAGCAAACGGAGGACGCGTACAGGGGCGACTGCGCCGTTGAGATATCCCAAAACGCCACGGTAGCCGACAGGACTCTTATGCTTGTAGGGTACACGCTGGGGCAGAGCGGCACGGAGTTCCCCGCGAGCGGCGAAGCGCCGTATTTCTCGGTAATAGAGCTTGAAAGCGGAAGCGTGCTTCTTTCCACGCGCGAGGACGGCGAGCTTACGCAGGCAACGCTTTATATCGTAAAGGACGGCTGCATAGCGCAGCTTGAGCGTTATTACGAAAACCCTGCGGACCGCCCCGAAAAGGGCGCGGATAAGAGCAGCTTCAACCTTTCGCGCAGCTGGACGACCGACAAGGACAGCATTATATTCGACATAAACGGCGAGAGCGTTACGGTGGACGTAGACTTTGGCGCGGCGACGCTTAAGTGCGCGCAGGGGTACGAAAGCACGGTGTACTGCGAATACAGCGGCATAGGGCAGGCGGAAAGCCTGCCCCTTTCCAACGAGGATTCGGACGATACTGTGCCGTCGAAGTGGGACAAGGGGTTTTACACGCTTGACATTGACGGCGTACTTTACAGCTATGATGTATTGCAGTCGTTCTTCTATGCCGTTAAGGACGGCTCGTTCGTTTCGCTCGGCATGGGAACGCCCGAGGAGATGTACGGCGGGTATCTTACGGACGAAAACTGGACTGACCTTGCCGGAATAACGTTTACGGACAAGGTGGACGCGACGAATATCAGGCGCAACGAAACCAACTTTGCCGATATTTCAGAGTGCATGGGAGCGTACTGCTTCACGCAGGACGAGTTCGGCTTGAAGAAGAAGGCGCTTCTCGTTATGCCGTACAGCAGGGAGGAGTACCTGCAAAGCGCGCAGAACGCGGGCGTTGCCGCAGCGGACGTTGAGGGCGCAGACATATACTATATGATGACGTTTGAGCGGTATTCGATGTTTTACAGTCCCGCGCCGACGCTCCTTTACGACGGCAGGCAGTACGGTTCTGTGCCGTGCGTGCCGCTGGCGTACAAGGTGGTAGACGGCGTTGCATATCAGGACTGGCACACCTACGAGCACGACCCCGACCTCAGCCTTAAGCCCGCTTTCCTTGACATAGAAGCTGTTCGCGGCTGTGAATATATCGGCAAAAGCACCATAGGCGTCGTATCGGGCATTCGCGACCCCGACACGGGCGAGTGGTCGAGCAATTGTCCGACAAAGGAGCTTGAGATAACCGACATAGACTGCGAGCTTGACCTCTACCGTATTGACGAACATCACATAGTCGGCATAGAACCCGAGCCAAGGCTCTACACCGAGGAGGACGGCACTACCACCGAATACACCGCATACTACCCGTTCGTATGGTACGACAAAGTCGGCGAAACTAACGCCAGCATAAACAGACTGTTTGCGTATGACGAGTGGTAAGCACGTAAAATAATCAGCAGCCCGAGAAGCACGCGCTTTTCGGGCTGCATTTTTATGCGGAATTATGCTAGTTTGCAAATCATGATGTATTCCGATTCGTTCTCGCCGACAATTTCAAAGCCCACGCTTTTGTACATTTTTACGGCGTAGTTTTCTTTCTGCACCGCAAGCGAAACCTGCTTATAACGCTTTGCCCGCAGCAGGGCAAGTATTGCTTTCATAAGCGCCGTTCCTATTCCGCGCTTTCTGTACTGCGCATAAAGGGAGATAGCTAGGGACGGCGTTTCATTGTCAACGTGTCCGTAATCGTCCATAATGCGCGCCCATACCGCGCCGACAGGCTTGTTATCCGCCTGTGCGACAAGACAGCAGTCGCCCGCTCTTTTTCCAAAGTCGGAAATGTACACCTGCAGCTCGGGCTTGCTTACGATATCGCGCGGAGGCGGCTGCGCCCCCTGTGGGACAAAAATCGCCTCATAAAGGAAGTCGCTTAATATGCCGTATTCCGTTTCGGTAATTTCGCGAATCGTATATTCCATAAATTCTCCTTAAGAAGTAATTGAACGCTTCACTTAGCATTCTTATACGAGATAGCGATATGACACGGTGCAGAAATCACCGCTTCATCTTATGCTCAAAGAACCCATATGCGAAGCTTATGCACAGCAGCGTAATACCGAAGCCTATGAACATAAGCGTGCGCCCCATGGCGTTTATCCCCGAGAAGTCGATAAGGAACAGCTTTGCGGAGGACAGCAGCGCCAGCGCCAGCCCGAAGCGCCTTGTAAGCGGGCGCTCGCGCAGGAAGCCGTAGGTTATCCACGCCGCGGCGGTAAGCAGGTACACAATGCTTATAATGCAGCTTGTGAACGTCACCCAGTTGTTTACGCCGAGAACGAGCGTTGTAATAAACAGCCCGTAGGACGACACGATAAGCGCCACGGACCGTACCGCGCGCCCAGAGAGCGCCTCAATGCGCTTTACCGCGTCAAGCACGGAGGCGAGCGACACGAGATTTGCTAGGATAACGAGAATTATAGCGCCCACGCTGTCCGCAGTTATTTTTGCGGAGGCGATGTTAGCGCCAAGCAGCCAGCACAGCCCGAGGAAGTCGAGTATCAGCGCGCTTATGCCCGCGCCCTTGCCCATAAAGGAGAGCTTTCCCGCCGTAAACCCGAGCGCCAGCCACAGCAGCGCGCTGAACGCCGCCGCATAGAACCCGCCGCCCGCGTGCGCGGAGAACGGCGACGAGAGAATGTCGTAGATAATATACACGCCGAAGAAGCCCGCGTTGAATATTGCAAGCGCGCTGTAGGCGGAGAAAAGCGGGCTTCTGCACCCCTTTGCCGCCCGACATATCATAAGCGCTATGAACGCCGCAGCGTTCACGCCAAACTGCACGGGGAACGCGCTGTTTTCGCTGTTAAGCAACCCTATCGTAAGGAAAAGGAACTCCGACGCGCCAAGCACGCTGTAGCCCCACGCGCGCAGGTAGCGCCTGTCCGCGTAGAGCCCCGCAAGCGCGAGCGCCGTGCCGTAAACCGTAAGCGCCACGATAAACCACCGCCCGCTTACAAGCGCGAAAAGTCCGATAGGAACAAACGCCAGCACCGTGTTTACAAGCGCAGTCGTAAGCTTGCTGCCGTCGTAGCGCAGCTTTGCCGCTATTGCAAGCACAGCCATTACCGCCGCAATACAAAGCGTAGCCGCGCCGCCCGTTTCGCGGGAAACCTTTTCCCACAGTATCATAAGCGTAAACAGCCCGCCGAGAACGGACGATATCACGAGCAGCGCGCCGCCGCCTGCTTCAAGCGTGCCGCCGTTGCGCATGGAGCGTATAAACTGCGCCCCGACGATAAGCCCGTATGCCAACAGCGTAAATCCAACGGATATGGCGAGAATAGGCAGAAGCTCGCCGCGGTATGCCCTGTTTGCTACAAATATCACCGCCCACGTAAGCACGAACGAGCATACAAGCCCCGTCCACAGCGCGCACTGCCATTTCTTTTTGTGCGAGAGTACGTAAGCCGCCGCCTGAGTAAGCAGCACAACGGCAGCGCCCGCAATAAGACCCGCGCGCGCGTCCGCCTCCGCGAAAAAGGGCGGCACTGCGCATACAAGCGCCGTGCAAAGCACCATGCGCGAGTCGTAGCGCCACGCGAACAGCACGCCGACAGCCGCCGTAAGCGCCGCGCCGACTATCGCGCCGACGCACCCGAACGCCTCGAGCGAATAGTAGCTTACAAGCACCGCCACGGACCACTCCACAAGAGCGCCGAGGGTAAGCGTTCGTGCGAAGACCTTGGACTTCTTTCTGTAGAAGAACTCGCCCGCGCCCGCCATAAGCGCGCCGACAAGGTACATAAGCCCGCCGCGCACCTCGCCCGAGAGGTAGCCCTCGGACACGGCTGTAAACGCGATAACGCCGATTATGATAAAGATAACGCCGATTTTGCTTAACACGTTAAGCCCTACAAACATCTCCCCGCCCGATACGGGGGCTTTTGGGGGAACGCTCGCCGTGGGCTGCGGCGCGGCATATTGGTTCTGCGCCGCGTTATTGTTTGTGGGAGAGGGCTGCTGTGGATTTTGCTGTGTGCTGAAATTATTCCGGGAATTTGCGTTATAATTGTCATCCATAATGCTGTCCTTTCGCAAAGTCAGTGCTGGTCGATATGCCTTATAAGCGCGCCCGCGCTTGCCGCGGGAATACGCCCGCGCCCTACGCCGAACGCTATTGCGACTACCGCCGCTGCCGCCGCCACGGGTACGGCTACCGCTACAAAGCGCTTAAGCAGCGTTTTGTCAAGCCTGTCCGCAAGCAGCATTTCATGCACGAAGCTCTCCTTTATTCCGCACAGAGCCTCGTCTACCAGCTCGTTTGTCAGTTCAAAGCTCATTGCCTTTCCTCCTTTTGTTCACACGCTGTAGCCGTGGCTTTCAAGAAAGCCGCGAAGCTTTTTCAGCGTCCGCGATATGCGCGACTTTACCATGCTGTCGCTTGTGTTAAGGCGCGCGGATATCTGCGAGATGTTTTCCCCGAGCCAGAAACGCCGCATGAATATAACGCGCGTGTTCACGTCCTGCTCCTCAAGGAAGCTGTTGAGCAGGGCGCTGAGTTCCTTTTCGCTCAGCCTGTCCTCCGCGCTCATGCTGCCGCGAATGCACTCGCCCAGCTCCTCCAGCGGGAGAGCGTCCTCTCCGCGCTTTGCGGCGTGATTGTATTTGTAACGGTTTATCGCCGTCCTGCGCGCAATGACGCATAGATACGCAGACAGGTGTTCGGGCTTTGTGGGGGGAATGCTCTCCCACGCGCGCAGGTACACGTCGTTTTCGCATTCCTCCGCGTCCTCCGCGCTGTGCAGTATGGAATACGAAACGCTCTGTATAAGCCTGCCGTACTGCGCGCGCACCTCTGCCAGCGCTCTTTCGCTGCGCTCAAAGAACAGCGCGATTATGTCCTGGTCGCACATAACTGCTCCTTTCGCCGCTTTTCTGCGTCCTTACTGACTAAGACAGCATTCCGCAGAAAGGGTCGCGGCTTTTTTACAAAAAATACCCCGTCATAAGCAAAGGGTCGAATAATTATAATGTCCATAAATATTGTAGCACATTCTCGCGGATTTTACAACCCTTTACAGCCGAAAGTGAGGTATAAAAAAATCCCGCCAAAAAGTGGCGGGATTCCAGCTTGTTGAAAAAGTCCATTTTGCCCGCGTATGCGGGCTTTGAAATAACTTTTTTGCCTCGGGTTTCCCGAGGCAAAAAACACTTCTATCCGCACAAGTGTGTACGCGACGCTGCGCTTACGCAACCGTGCGCGCAGCGCGGATGTCCCGTCGGAAAACCCCCGTATGGGGGTTTTTCGACGGTCTCAAATCCCGCCAAAAAGTGGCGGGATTCAGCTTATTTACCCTTGGCTGCCGACAGCAGAATCAGAACGGGTATAAGGATAATATAAAGAAGCGTTAGCATGGCGCACCTCCGTTGGCTGTATAAGCTCCGCCGCTTACGGCGGCTTCTTTCTCTTGATTACATTATACTGCGCGCGGGGGCGTAAGTCAACGAATAAATGGGCTTAATACGCCGCATTTATAAAAGTGTGCCAAAAAAGGGACTGCGCAGGCAGTCCCTTTCAGGATTTATTCGTTTACGGTGTTCTTACTTTCTTCGGAATCCTTCTCCGCGTTCTGCGCGGCTTCTTCGGGCTTTTCGGCCTGTTTTGCCGCCTTTCTGGCGGAGTGCTTCTTCTTAATAAGAATCGTCCACAGAACGATGTTGATTACCGCCACAAGCGCGCAGCCGCCTATAATAATCGCCGTGAGGTACTCGAACGGCCTGCGGCACACGCAGAACGAGCCGCTGCCGTTTTCGAGCGAGGGCGCTTCTACGATAAGGTAGCTGCCGTTTTCGGTGAACTTCACGGACTTCCACGCGCCGTTTACGTATTGCATAACGTCCGTTGTACCCTTGCCATGCGGCGCAAGGAAGCGCAGCCGCGACGTGCTGCCCTGCGGGATATCGCAGGAGATGGTTACGAGCCGCAGCTCGCTGTTTTCGTCGGGTGCGAACACGCTGCTGCTCTGCGTTTCAACGCTTATCGTGCTGCCGTCGCCGAAAACGCCGTCCGCAAGCACCAGCGCAAAGCCGTCCTCGGATTTCTGCGCGCTCTCTATCGAGGTGACGTAGGGCGTGTAAACGGCTTGCGCAACTACGGGGTAGGTAATGCAGCTGCTGTCGAACTCAGACCACTGCGCAAAGCAGCCCTCTTTTTCGGGGATAGCGGGGAAGTCGCTCTCGGAGAGCGCTCCGCCGTATTCCACGCGCACGGTGGAAAGCTCCTCGCCGTCCACGGTAAAGGTAACGCTTATCACGGCCGCGCTGCCCGCAAGCTGCGCGAACGCCTCGTAATCCACGGGGTACGCCTTTTTCGCGTAGCTTATGCCGTCAACGCCCGCCGTGCCTCTGTCTACAAAAACGTTGCCGCTTAATTCCGTGCCGTCGTCGGAGAAATCCACGTAGCCCGCGATAGCGCCCGCGCGCTCGGTGCAGTCGGACACATCAAGGAGCGCTGCGTTGTCCGTAAGGATAAGCCCCTGCCCCGCAATGCCGCCGACATAGCTTGAAGCGCTTATTGCCGCACGGGAAACGCACTTTCTTATAGCGGCGGTGGAGTAGCCCGCGATGCCGCCCGCGTAGCTGCCTGCGGTGCTTGTTACCTTGCCGCTTTCGGTGCAGGCGTTTACCGCGCCCATGTCCATTTTGCCGACGATACCGCCGCCGTAGTTCTTTTTCACGGTTATCTCGCCGTAGTTTGCGCTGCTTTCGATAACGTCGCGTATTTTATAGCTGAAGCTCAGCGACGTGTCGCCGTTGCGCGCTATGTCGTCCTCGGGGTCGAAGTCGAAGTCTATTGCCATAGAACCCGTGATACCGCCTACATTCACGTCGCCCTGAACGCCGCCGTAGTTGGTGCAGGCAAGCGCCTTGCCCTGCCTGCTTGTAGAGCCGTCCTCGGAAACGTCCGTTGCAACGCCGTCGCCGCCCTCGTCGTTGTTCATTGCCTTGTCCTTAAGCTCCTGCAAAATGTCGGCGATATTCTGAAGCTCATCGTTTATCTCGCGCATATCGTCAAGCAGAACGTCCCCCTGCGCGGAGGCGGTGCTGCTTATAGAGGACAGCGCGTTCGTTATCCCCGCAAAGTCGTTGGAGAAGCCGTCCACAGCAGCGCTGTATTCGTCGTCCGCCGCGGGGAACTCGATAACGGGCTTGTCTGCGAGGGAATGCACGGTATCAGAAAGTATGTCCACCGCGTCAGAGAACGCCGCGCACGCGTCTGAGAGGTAGCCCGAAGCGTCCGAAGCCGCCTCGGAAGCGCCCGCGAGCGTATCAAGCGCCGCAGAGAGCGAGTCCGCAGCCGCGTCGAAATTCTTCTGCGAGGAGGAGATGGCGTCCGAAGCCTTTGAGAGCTTTGATGCGGCGGAGGAGATAGCGTCAAGGCTGTCGCCGAGCGCGCCGAGGTCTACCTGCTCGTTTATCTCGGCAAGCGCGTCGTTCACATCGTCCATAGAGTCGGAGATGGAGGACAGCGCGCTGTTAATGCGCTTCATCTGCTTTGAGATTTCGTCGTATGCGTCCTCGGGAACGTCAGAGTCCTTTATTTTGTCGAAGGCGTCGTTTGCGTCCTTTATTGCTTTCTGCGCCTTATCGAGCGCGTCCGCAAGCTCGCCCGCAGCCTTTTCAAGCTCTGAAAGCCCCTCGTTCAGCTGCTTTGAGTCGATAGCGTCGTTTATCTTGTCCGCAGCCGCGGAGAGGTGGTTCGCAGCGCTTGCAACGTCGTCTGCGGCAGATGAAAGCTCGTCTTTTATCTTGTCTGTGTCAGGGGTCGTGGAGGAAGCCTCGCCGATTGCGATAGCGATATGCACCGCCGCCTTGCTGAGGTCGCCTGCCGCGCTCGAAAGCTCGTCGAAGCCCTCCTGCATTTTTTCCGCGTCAACAGAACCCGCTATCTTTTCAAGGGCGCTGCTCATTTTGCTGAGCGCCTTTGTAACGTCCTGCATACTGCTGCCAAGGCTTGAGAGCGCGTCGCCAAGCTGCTTGAAGTCGCTTCCCGTGAGCCATTGCTCAAGCTCGTCGCACGCCTTGCCTATTTTTGTGAGCGCCGCTGTTACGTCCTTAACGCTGCCGTTTACGTCCTTAAGCGAGCTTATAATTGACGTTAGCGCCGCCTGTACCTTGTCCGTGTCGCCGAGCGACTTGCGCAGGTCGGACACCGCCGCGCTTATGTCGTTGAGCGCGGAGGAAATATCGTCGAGCGCGCCGTTGAGTATGTCAAGCCCCGCCTTGCCCTCGTCTATGGCGTTTTGCATATCGTCGTTGGCTGCGCTAACGCTGTCGAACGCCGCTTCAAGCGCGCTGCTGAACTCGCTCATAAGGTCGAGCGCCTCGGAGAAGCCGTCAAGCGCGGGCGCAAGCCCGTCAAGCGCTTCGTCCGCGCGCGCGGAAACCTCGTTTATGCCGTCCGCCCAGCCGTTGTAGATGTTTTCGGTGCGGTCGGCTATGTCGTCAGCGGACTGCCTGAGCTTATCCATCTGCCATGTAAGCCCCTGCACCTTGTCGTCAACGGCGTGACCCGCGTTTTCCGCGTCGTCGGTGAGCTTGTCTACAAGCCCGCCGAGTACGTCAAGCTCGTCAAGCAGCTTCTGCACGGTGTCCTTGTCGAAGTCTATGCTGCGGTAGGGTTCCATCTGTCCCGCAATGCCGCCAACGTCTTTTCTGCCGAATATCTCGGCATGGTTTACGCAGCTGTTTACAAAGCCCGACTGCCTGCCGACGATTCCGCCCACGTTATAGCCGATATGCGGGTAGCCTACCGTGCCGAAGTTCTCGCAGCCCTGTATTATGCCGTCGGAGTAGCCCGCGATACCGCCCGCGTCCGTCATGGAGGCGGGTTCTTCCGAGGAGATTATGCTGTCCCAGTCTATGTCCTCAATGGAAAGCTTTGCTTCCGAAGCGGTGGTGTTTACGCTGCAATGGCTTGTGCTGTTTAATATCGTGCCGCTGCTTGTACCCGCAATGCCGCCTGTTTCGTGCGAACCCGTCGCCGCGCCCGTGGCTTCGCAGCCCGAGATAAGCCCTGTTTTTTCGTTAATGCCGGCAATGCCGCCTACATTGTCCTCGCCCTTGATTTTGCCCGCGAATGTGCAGTTTACAATGTTACCCGCGTTGCTGCCCGCAATGCCGCCCACGTATTCCGCGCTGCCCTTAGGCTCTACCGTACCCTTTACGGTAAGGTCCTTAACCACCGCGCCGCGCTCTATAAAGCGGAAAAGTCCGATATATGAGCCGTCTTTGCTTATGCTGAGTCCCGAAACAGTATGCCCGCCGCCGTCGAACGTGCCGCGGAATATCGGCACAGGCTCGAACGTGTCCGAAAGCTCTATATCCGCTGAAAGCGCGACGTAAAGCCCGTCGCTGTAGGAGTCAAGGCTGCACGCTTTCGCAAACGCCGCAAGGTCTGCCGCGCTTGCTATTTCAAGGCGCTGCGCGCCGTCCTGCGCCTTAACGCCCGCCGACGCAGGCGCTGCATATGCGGGGCAGTACGACAGGGAGGAAAGCCCGAGCGCAAAAGCCGCCAGTATGGATACTATCCTTTTTGTGTGCTTCATCTGTCTGCGTCCTCCGTTTCTTCCATTATATCGTCTATATCGTCCGTCACCGAGGTTATGTCCTTGATGTGCTTGCCGTCCGAGTCTATGTGGTTTATTATCTGTCGGTCAACGCGGCTTGTCATTTCCTCGGCGGCGTCGCTTTCAAGCTGCGCGCTTATTTCGCCGTGGACTATACCGCAAATCTGCGCGTCAACGATACCCGAAACATAACCGCGCACGCGGCCGTTCACGCGCATATAGCCCGAGCGCTTCTGTATAAGGTCGCGGCGCTTCAGCGTGAACGAGGTCTTTTCTATTATCGTGTCGCCAAGCAGCAGTATCTGCGGCAGCACGAACATTACAAGCCCTATCGAGATAAGCGTGCCGCGCCCTAAGCATATGCCTATCGAGGATATCGCGGGGTCGGACGACAGGAAGCCTATGAGCAGGCCCGCTATAGCGAGTATAGCGCCCGAGGTGATAATCGTCGGGAACGCCTGATTGAGCGTTTCTACGATAGCGTCTTTTATCGGCATTTCCTTTTTAAGCTCGGTGTAGCGGCTGGAAATAACTATCGCGTAGTCGATATTCGCGCCCATCTGAATGGAGCTTACGATAAGGTAGCTTAAGAAGAATATGTTGGTGTCCGTGATAACTGGGACTGAGAAGTTTATCCATATAGCGCCCTGAATTATCGCGAGCAGCAGCACGGGCAGTCCCGCGGACTTGAACGTGAACACAAGTATAACAAGCACGAACAGCAGCGACAGAACGCTTACCATAAGGTTATCCGTGGAGAAGCTCGACGACAGGTCGTAGTCGCTGGTGGAGTCGCCCACAACGTATGAGTTTTCGGGGTAATACTCGCGTACTACCTCGTGCAGCCTGTCAAGGAACTCAAAGGTCTGCTCGCCCTCCTCGGGAATGTTGGTGTACAGCAGCATACGGCTGTATTCGTCGGTTTTCAGTTGCTTTTTCGCGTCGCTCAGCTGGTCGTTAAGGTCGTCAATCTGCTCGTTCATATCGTCGTCGAGCGTGACGTAGCCCTGCTCCTTTTCATCGTATATAAAGCCGAACATATCAATGAGCGGCACGGCGTAGTTGTTTACGCTGCTCACTATCTGCCCGTAGTTTTCCTGGTTTGCGGCATAGGCGGCGTAGGCAAGCTGCACCACCTCTATGTCCATGTCCGTAAGCTCCGCAAACTGGCGCGGGGTGAGCGCGTCGGTAAGCACGTAGCCGTCCATTGCCTCAATGTTGGCAAGTCCCATCGCGGAGTCTACCTCGTCAAGGCTCTCCATTCGCTCTAGCAGCAGGTGTTCCTTGTTGTAGTCGCCCGCAGGCACGATAACAACGACAAGGTTGTCCGAGCCGAACTTGTCGTTTATCTTTTCCTCGGCTATCTGCGAGTCGTTTTTGGTGTAGGTGGAAAGCGTGGAGTAGCCGTAAACGTAGTTAGTGTTGTTTGAGAGGATAAAGCCCGCGACAAGCAGCACCGCGAAAATGGGCGGCACAACGAAGCGCGTTTTTACGTCAAGCTTGCCGACAGCGGTAATGTTTGGTACGAAGTTGCGGTGGTGCGTTTTGTCAATGCCGTTTGAAAAGGACATCAGCAGCCCTGGCATAAGCGTGAACACCGAGAAAATGCTGAAGAAGATAGCCTTTACAAGCACAAGTCCAAGGTCAAGACCGAGCTTGAACTGCATAAGCATCATCGCTACCATGCCCGAAACCGTGGTAAGGCAGCTCGAGGATATCTCGGGGATAGCCTTGCTTAGCGCGGTTATTACCGCCTCGCGCGCGCCCATGCTTACGCGCTCCTCGGTGTAGCGGTTGCACAGGATTATCGCGTAGTCTATTGCAAGCGCCAGCTGAAGCACTACCGCAATGGAGTTGGACACGAACGATATCTCGCCCAGCAGGAAGTTTGTACCCATGTTGAGCAGCGCCGCCGCGCCGAAAGTCATCAGCAGCACGGGTATCTCAACGTAGGTGTGCGAGGTGAACAGCAGCACGCCTATGATTATAACAAGCACGATAACGACGACTACCTGCATTTCCGCCGCTATCGTGTCCGAGCTGCTGTTGCCCACGTCGCTCGATATGTACACGTCGTACGGCTCTAATTGCTGCTTTATCTGTATCATGGCGTCCTTTGAAATTTGGTCGTCCGTTTCGCCGTCAAAGGTAACGCTAAGCAGCGCAGAGCCGTCCTTGTAGCCGTCCTCGCCGTCCGCTATGGTTACAGAGCTCACGCCGTCTATCTTTTCAAGGTCCTCCGCTACTTTCTGCGCGGATTCGAGCGTGATATTGTCGAGCATTATGCTGCCCGTGCCGTATGTCACGAACTGGTCGTTCATAATGGTAAGTCCCGTGCGGGTTTCGGAGCTGTCGGGCAGGTAGCTTGTTATGTCGTTGTTTACCTGAACCCAGCCTGTCGCTACCGCACAGAATATCCCCGCGATTATATAGAAAAGGTAAAATGCCTTGCGCTTGTCAACGATAAGCGCGGCAACCTTTTCTATAGGCGTCTGCTTTTTCTTCTGCGTACTCATTTCATCACTCCATTATACTTGGTTGCGTCTGAAAACCGCGTTTGAGGAAAAACGTGTGCGGCGCACTCAGCCCGTTTTCCCTTTTCAAACCGTTTTCAGAGATTCCCATTTGAATATACAGTTTCCCTGATACCATAGATTATAGCACGGAATTTTCTTCGGTGCAACTGACAATATAGAAGATTTGTCCAAAAAACTATTCTGCGCCGGAATCACCCCTCGGAAAGCGCGCGCAGCCGCTCCACGCAACGCGCGGTAAGCTCTGCGGCTGTAAGCGCCTGCTGCATTGTGGTGGAGTGCGAGAGCGTAAGCCGCAGCGACCCGCGCAGGCGCTCCTCGTCAAGCCCCATTGCGCGCAGCACGTGGGAGCGCGCGCCCGTACCGCCCGCGCACGCAGAGGCGGAACTGGCGCACACCCCCGCGAGGTCGAGGTTAAGCACAAGGCTTTCGCCCTCAACGCCCTCAAACGAGAAGTTGACGTTGCCGCAAAGGCGCTTTTCGCGGCTGCCGTTAAGGCGGGCGCGCGGTATGAGCGACAGGCGGTCTATAAGCGCGTCGCGCACTGCTGCGGTACGCGCAGCCTTTTTAGGGATATCCCGCGCCGCTTCTTCAAGCGCAGCGCCAAGCGCGCACACTGCGGGGACGTTTTCCGTGCCGCTGCGCATTCCGCGCTGCTGCCCGCCGCCGTAAATGTATGGGGGAAGCTCCGTACCCCTGCGGACGTACAGCAGCCCGCTTCCCTTAAAGCCGCCCAGCTTGTGCGCAGAAAGTGAGAGCATATCCGCGCGCAGCTCCCTCAGGTCAAGCGGAATGTTCCCCGCCGCCTGCACCGCGTCCGTATGGAACAGCACACCGTGCGCGTCACAGAGCGCTGCTATCTCGTCCACGGGCTGAACAGTCCCCACCTCGTTGTTGGCGGTCATTATCGTGCAAAGCGCGGTGTCGGGACGCAGCGCGCGCTCAACGTCCTGCGGGGAGATAAGCCCCTCGCCGTCGGGGAGAACGCGCGTTACCTCATAGCCTCGCCGTTCAAGCTCGGCACAGGCGCTCAGCACGGCGGGGTGTTCTATGGCGCTTGTGACAATGTGCCGCCTGCGCGGGTCGCGCGCCGCCGCGGAGAACACCGCCCAGTTGTCGCTCTCCGTGCCGCCGCTTGTAAAGAATATCTCCTCGGGCGAAGCGCCGAGCGCCTGCGCGCATCGCTCGCGCGCCGCCATTACGGCAAGCGCCGCCTTTCGCCCGTGCGCGTGTATCGAAGCGGGGTTCGCAAAGCACTCCGTAAAAAACGGCGCTGCCGCCGCCATAGCCGCGGCGCTTACGGGGGCGCTTGCCGCGTAGTCAAGATAAATCATAGCGTTCTCCTTGAAAAGCTGTGCGGCTGTCCGAAAAACAGCCGCGCAGCGTTATTCCAGTATAATGGTAAAAGGTCCATCGTTCAGCAGCTCCACTTTCATGTCCGCGCCGAAAACGCCCGTTTCCACCTGCGGGACTTCTTTGCGGCAAAGCTCCACAAAGTACTCGTAAAGGCGGTTCGCCTCCTCGGGGGGCTTAACGCCGCCGAAAAAGGGGCGGTTGCCGCTTGTGCAGTCCGCGTAAAGCGTAAACTGCGACACAACGAGAAGCGCTCCCCCCACGTCCTTAAGCGAGAGGTTGGTTTTGCCCTGCGCGTCCTCGAATATCCTGAGCTTTACAAGCTTTGCCGCAAGGCGCTCGCAGTCCTTTTCGGTATCGTCTGCGCCAACGCCCAGCAGCACGAGAAATCCCCTGCCTATGCAGCCCGAGGGCGTGCCGTTGGCTATAACGCTCGCGCGCTCCACGCGCTGAATAACAAGTTTCATCTTCTTCTGCCTCCTCCGCCGCCGTGGCTGCTGTGGCTGCTGCTGTGGTGTCCGCCGCCCCCGCTGTGATGCCCGCCGCTGCGGTGCGAGCTGCTGCTGCTAGTGTTTATGCACATGGTGGACTGCCGCAGGAACACGTCGCTTTTGTGCGTGACGCGGGTTCTCTGCTTGTCAAAGTAAACCGCGGCGCTAAGCGGCTTTTTCCTTTTGTAGCCCGATGAAAGTATGCCCATTATGACAAGCGTAGCAAGCACGGCGAATACCGTCGGCGCAACGAACATCGATATAATGCTGCGGTCGTCCGAGTGGTCCGAGGAGTGATACTCAAACGTGTAATGCCCCGACGAGCTGCCCGCTGTAGACTTGCTGTAATCGCTCAGCGCCCCGCAGAACGCGTTTATCGCGCCGTAGTAGTTGTCGTCGCCCAGTACGTCGTAAACGCGGTCGAATATGCTGTCCGTGCGTGTGTTGAACATATCCTGCGCCGCTCCGCAGGTGGATATCCAGTCAACGTAATTCATGTTTGAGCGGTCGTTGTTAAAGAGCAGCACAACAGCGTTCGCGCCGAAGCCGAAGCTTTCGTCAAGAAAATCGTCGGCGTAGCCGCGGTCGCTTTTGCCGCCTAAGTCGTCCGTTATAACAACGCCCACGTTGCAGCCGATTTCGTTCGCGGTCTGCTCCATGGCGGCGGTAAGGGAAGCTTTGTCGCTCTCCGAAAGCACGCCCTGCAGGTCTGAGAGCCGCGCGGTATACGCGGTATCCGCCTCGGCGGCAGCGCCCGTCATAAGCTCCTCAACCTTGTCGCAGTACGCAAGCGAAGCGCCTTTCCAGCCGCTGCTGTCAAGCCCGCTGTAAACCGCGTTCAAAACCGTGCTGCTCTTTTCGCCCACGGGCTTTGAGCATTTGCCCGAAGCTGACAGCGAGTCGTCGTAATCGTGCTGCGTGTTTGTTGCAAGGAATAGCGCCACGGTGTCGCTTTCCCTGCCGAAGTTCGCGTCGATAAGCTTTTCGGTATGGGCGCGCTCGTTGTCGGCGTTAATGTTTTCGCCTATGTTGAGGATTATGTTGCATTGAGCGTTCTGCGCGGCCTGCTGCATACGCTCGTAAACCTCCTGCGTTTCAACGGTGGTGAGAAAGCCGATTTCGTCAATAAGCAGGGCGGTGTATTCCTCCGCGCTTACGGGCAGCGCAAGAGCCGCCGCGCATATCATAAGGCAAAGCGCCGCGCAGAGCGCCCTTTTCGTAAGCGCAACAAGCTTATGCAAAGAAACCACCTCCGAAAAATAGCGCCACAAGCTCCACTATCGCAAAAACGCCCAGACCTATAAGAAAACGCTTAAGGCGGCTTATCGGCAGCTCGCCGAACATTGCGCCCGTCTGTCCGTTCATAACAAAGGCGTAGTCCTTGCCCCTGTAGTTGTAGTTTAAGAACCACACGGGCAGCAGCGCGTAAACGTAGGTAGGCTGCCTGTAGCCGAGCGTTGTCTGCTGCACGGTGAGCTTGGTGTACTCGGGCGCGGCGCTTTTCAGCATTTCCGCCGCCGCCTGCTTAATGCGCTCGTCAATGCGCACCGCCGCCTCCTCGCGGGTGACGTCGTACTTTTCCGCCGCCTTGCCCGAAAGGTAGGACATGGAAAAGGGCTTCAGCCCCGAGTAATTGAACGGCTCTATAGCCTCCATAAGCGAGTCGTCAATGCGCTTTGAGCCGTCGCACGGCACGCGAATGAAAATCATCTCGCCGCCGCGCTCAACGCGGTATACCTTTGTTTTTATGTAGGTAGACCCGCCGCTCCTGTAGCGCGTTTCTATCTGCCCCTCGCCCGTGATTGAAGCGCACGCGACGCCGCTTTTAAGCCAGTAGGGAACGTAAAGCGCAGAGATGTTGCTTATCTGCGCCTCGTCCTTAAACCCGCGCGGCAGCAGCAGCTTACCCTTTATGTACTCGCGGAAGCTTTTCTCGGCGTGTTCGCGCGTCGTGGCAAAGGGGATTATCATATCGGGCTTGTATTCGCCTGAAAGCCTGCCTGTGAGAATAACGGGCGTGTGGCAGAAATGGCAGCGCGTTGACGCGGTAAGGCTGTCGCATATAACGCCCGCGCCGCAGTTGGGGCAGCTGTAAAGCGCGCTCTGCCCCGAAAACTCCTCGTCCTGCTGTTGCTGCGCGTTGAGCTGCGGCTCGTTTTTGTCAAGGCTCATGCCCTCGTTTCCCGCAAAAATGCTCTTTATCTGCTCCTCGGTGAACGTGCTGTCGCAGTAGTAGCAGCGGAAATTCCCCGCGCCCTCGTCAAACTCGAGCGCGGCGGCGCAGTTGGGGCATTGATAGGTGACGGTCTTTATATCCATGCTTTCTCCTTATCCTACGCGTGATGTACGCTTCAGCGAACGACGATATCGCCGAGCGCCCTGCCTATGCTTTCGCTTACGAGAACGTCCGCGAACGCGTCTGCGGGCGTGGGGCTTTTGTTTATCACGGCGGTTGCGCCCGCAAAGCCCCTTACAAGCCCCGCCGCGGGGTACACCGCAAGCGAAGTGCCGCCGATTATAAGCGTATCCGCTGCGGCAATTTCCTCCTCCGCGCGGGTGAGCGCGGCGTTGTCGAGCGGTTCTTCGTAAAGCACAACGTCGGGTTTTATCCTGCCGCCGCATTTGCAGCGCGGAACGCCCTCGCCGTCCATCACGGCGCTTAAGCCGTAAAGCGCGCGGCACTTCTCGCAGTAATTGCGGTGAACGCTGCCGTGAAGCTCTATAACGTTCCTGCTGCCCGCCGCGTAGTGCAGCCCGTCTATGTTCTGCGTGATAACGCACGACAGCCTGCCCGCCCGTTCAAGCTCGGCGAGCTTGTAGTGCGCGGCGTTTGGCTTCGCTTCGGGGAAAATCATCTTTTCGCGGTAGAACCGCCAGAACTCCTCCGTATGCGAAAGGTAAAACGAGTGGCTTATGATGGTTTCGGGCGGGTATTTGTATTTTTGGTTATACAGCCCGTCCGCGCTGCGAAAGTCGGGAATGCCGCTTTCGGTGGAAACGCCCGCGCCGCCGAAGAACACAATTCGGCGCGAGGAATCGATAAGCTCCTGCAATGTCATAGGAACGCTCCTTTCAGCGACCCCTCAGCTTTCTGAGAATATAGAATACCAGTCCTAACAGACCGATAAGCAAAGCGCCCGCGCCGGCAACGATAATAGCGGGGTGAGCCGAGTAGTCTATTACCTTTATGTAGAGATTCGGCGCGTACGCGTCCATCTCCTCCTCCGTAAGCCCGAGATAGCCCATGTAGTCGCGGTAAAGCCCTATGTCCTCGCTGTCCATCGCCGTCACCTTGCCCTTGAACGGCACAAACTCCGTTACAACGCCGTCCATCTGACCGTATTGCTTTTCAAGCTTTGTGATAAGGTCGTTGCGCGGGGTGTAGAGCGAGATGAAACCCTCGCTGCCCGCGTCGATAAGGTAGTAGTAGCCAACGGTCTTTGTCCTGCCGCTGTCGTCGGTGTCGGTAAGCTCCGCATAGCTGCCGTAGTTGCCCGAAAGCACGCCCTCCACCATCATGCCCGCCTTGTAGTCCGTGTGGCGCAGGTCGTCGTAGCTGTAGGGCGTTTTCGCCTGGTCCGCAAGCTCGCCCGAGAAAATTACGATAGTAACAATGCCGATGATTATGAAGCCTATCGACGAGATAAGCTGCCTTATACCTCCAAAAAATCTCATGCCTTTTTTCTCCCTTTTAATTATTTTGTGGTCACCTCTAAAAACCGGTTTGAAAAGGGAAAATGGGTAGAGTGCGCCGAATGCGAGGAAAGCCGACGAAGTAAGGCTGTATGCCTTACGAGGAGGCTTGAAGAAGCAGGCGGTGTGCTATACACATTTTCACTCAAACAAGGTTTTTAGAGGTGACCTTGTATTATTTTGCCCTACGGCAGAAAAACCACACACTCGAGCCTGCAAGGCTTCCCGCAAGCTCCTTAAAGCCCGTAATCGCGCTTAAGCCCTCGCACAGGGCAAGCATCTGGGCGGCAAGCTCGCGCACGTCCTGCGGCTGCGCGGGGCGGCGCACGTAAAACTCCAGCGTGTCAACGTCAAGCAGGGCGGGTATAGCTCCGTATTTCTCCCGCCAGAGCGCCAGCACGCGGCTTACGTCCCGCTCGTCAACGCCGCCAAACACGCCGAACCTGCAAAGAACCCGCGCGGCGTCGTCAGCCGCCAGTTTGCAGGCAAGCATGGGGCATACCCCGCCGCCCGCGTTTCTTATCGTCACAAATTTTGTGAGCGGCACGCCCTGCGGGATATCGCCCGCCGCTCGCGCCTTTTCAAGCATGGCGCGCAGCCTTTCGTCATATGCGCCCTTGTCTGCCTTTGGCGGGCGCTTAAGCAAAGCCTCGGGCAGCTCGGGCGAGGCCTTTATAAGCAGCGGTGCGAACCCACGCGCGCCCGCCGCTTCAAACGCGCGGGAATACGCCTGCAAAAACGCCCTGTCCCCGTGCATTGTGACAAAGTGCGAGCATTCGCAGCCAAGCGCGCTGCTTGTAAGCGCGGCAAGGTTGTTTAGCGTTGTATGCTCGGGTATGCCGAGCGGCATTCGCACGGGCAGGTAATCGCCGCCCTGCGGCAAAAATAGCGTCATGTCTATCGCAATGCCCTCGTTAACGACTACCGCGGGCGCTTCGCCCAGCAGCTTTTCCAGCCGCTCCGCCGTTTTCGGGCGGGGAACGCGCGGCAGCTCCTCCCGCACGAGCAGCTGTACTGCGTCGCCTATGCCGCGCCCCTGCGGCAGCTGCGCTATCACAAGCTGCTGCGAAGCGTTCTCTAGCGCCTCCTTAAGCTGCTCCGAGCGCTTATGCCCGTCGCAGTCGCAGCATACCAGCGGGAAAAGAGTCCTGCCCGAACCGCGCGCTGCCTCTTTTATGGCGGCGAACATCTGCGCCGCAGTCTTAATCGGCAGCGCGCCGAGATATATGCAGGGCAGCCCGAGCCGTTTGTCGATGTCGTTCGAGGGGAAATAAAGCGACATAGCCGCGGGCAGCTGCGAGAACAGCAGCTCGCTTACGCGCTGCGTGCGTATAAGAGCGTCCGCCTTGCGGCTTACCGAGTAGCAGCCGCTTTCGCAGGGGATATACACGCGCGTTACGAGCGCGGGGTCGCGGCAGATTATTAAAGGCCGCACGCCGTAGCGCTCCGCAGCGCGCTGCGCCGCCTGCAAAATTTCCTGCGGTACAGGCTCGTCGTCCCGCGTAAACGGGGCTGTGATTTTCCTTATCGCTTCGCCGAACGTCGCCGCGGGGTAGTCCGAGGCGCACACGCGCGCGGTGCAGGCTTCGTCCGCAAACGCGCTCAGGCTGCCGACTGCCGCCTCCGTGCCGTCTATTATCAGCAGGGGAGCGCTGCCGTCCGCGCGGGCCTGCTCGGCTGCGCGCGCGTATTCTGCGGCAGCCTCGTCGCCGCCCGCGACGCTGCTGCACATATAGCCCAGCAGGTTCTCAGCCGCTTCCTCAAAAAACACCTGCCGCGAAAACTCGTTTGTGCGCAGGTCGAAGCGCATAAACGCGCGCGTTATTTTTGAAGCGAGCCTTGTATAGTAGTCCTCGTCAAACGGCATAAAAAGGTACGCTTCGTCCTGAAACTCCGCGCTTTCGCAGCGCTCCTTGCCGAAGTATTCCTCCGCGCACCTGTCAACGTCGCTCGGGAAGCCGTCGTCGCCGAAATAATAGTACGAGTCCGCGAAATCGCGGTATTCGTCCGCAATAAGCGAGTCGAAAAGCGCGCCGTCGTAGCGCTTTCGGATAAAATCGCGCAGGTCGGTGAGCGTGCCGTCCTTAACGCCGCGCACCACCTCGGGGAAGCGCTCCGTCAGCTCCTCGGAGCAGACGTCGCTTGCAATACACCAGCGCAGAAAAATCGCTATGTGGCTAAGCGCGTTCTTTTCGTCAACGGCAAGCCCCTTGCTGCGTATTGAAGCCAGATGCTCGCAGTCCCTGTCGAGCATTGCGTCCCAGAAGCCGCTCTGTGCGGGCGCGTAATCGCGCGGCACGGCGCTCGGGCGGTTTATGTCCACCACCCTGTTGAACGCAGCCCCGCCGAGCCGCTTCAGAAGCTCCTCCGCGCTGTTGTCAACCTTGTATATCATTTCCTCGCGGTAAATGGGAACTACCTCGAAAAACTCGACGGTTTCGCCGCTCGGCAGGGCGCAGGTGCGCGCGTCTTCGGGCAGCCAGTCGGGGTCTAAAAGCATTGTTGCGGACAGCCGCGTGTTCTCCGCAAAGGTTTCGCGGTTGTCTACGGTATGGCAGCGCCCCAGCCACGAGTCGCAGCTTACGGGCAGCCGCCCGAGATTTTTAAGCACGATAAGCGGCCAGTTCCATTCCTCTGCGGACTCGCCCACCTTCCACTCGGGCGGCAGGCGCATTATAAGCTCTATGCGCGCGGGCTGGTCGGCGTACTGCTCGGGAACGTCCATAGCGCGCGAGCCCATGCCGAACGTTACAAGCGTATAGTACCTGCGCTTTTCCGTTGGCGGAATAACGCAGATATCAACGTAAATGTCGGGTGCGCTCAGCTCCCTGTAAACCGACGGGAACTCGCCGAAATGCGCCTTTATATGGTCCTCGAGCGCGTCCGCGTCGTCGTCCTCATAAAAGTCGCCGCCGCCGTCCTCGTCGCACTCCTCGTCCCCGAAAAGCTCGTCCTCTATCGTCTGCATATAAGCGTCGCAGTCTTCAAGGCAGCCCTCGGGCGGGTTGAGTATCATGCAGCGCGAAAAGCACGTTCTCGCGCGCTCGAGAATGTTCAGGCGCAGGTCGCTGTCGTTGTCGCATTCCTCGTCGTCTGCGGCGTTCACCAGCGCGTAGCCTAAGCAGTACTGCCAGCGCCAGCTGCTCTCCTGCCGCGCGCGCAGCCCCTCAAGCACTGCGATAGCCTTTTTGTACTCGCCCGTGCTGTTGTACGCGGTAGCAAGCTGCACTAAAATATCGTCGTCTACCTCTGCCTCGGGCAGCGCAAGCACGGTGCTGATTATCCGCTCATACTCGCCGTTTTCGCCCCATTCTGCTATGCGCTTAAGCAATTCGTCCTTGTTCATCAATGCTCCTTTTTGCCGTGAAAAGCCGCCTGCGCGGCGTAAAAGCGCCGTTTAATCGTCCGCGCGGTTTGCCTTGCAGCAAAATTCCTCTGCGGTAAGCTTAAGTATAACAACGCTGTTAAGCATCTGCTCGGAATATTTCTGCTCCGTGCGGGTGTTCATGTACTTTTTGGTAATGCGGTTAAGTCCCGTTATCTTGTCGATACCGTTTATTATGTCGATAGTACCCGTGCCTGTTATGCACTCGTAATGCGCGGTGCAGGTGCAGGCGATATCCCCCTGTGCTATATCGATAAGGCGGTCTATCTCGAACGCCGCGTTGTTGTTCTCCTTGATAAGGTCTATTTTCTTGCCCTTTGCCGCGCAGTGGAAGTACAGCTCAAGGTGGTCGCTGTCAAGGTCGTAGCCGAAGCACATCGGTATTATGTAGGGAAAATCCCCGTTGAACAGCGCAAGGCGGCACACCTGCGCGCGAGAGAGTATCTGCTCTATTTCCTTTATATCCGTTATTTCGCGTTCCGCTCGTCTTATTCCCATAGTAAAACCTCCCCATATATGTCTGCGGGGAAAAATCCCCGTATAAAACAACCACCCGCAAACCATTCGATTCGCGGGCGGAATCCCTCACGGGAAATCAAGCTGTTTCGTTTGCCTTCTTGGCAAGCTGGCTCTTGAGACGGGCTGCCTTGTTCTTGTGGATAAGACCCTTGCCCACTGCCTTGTCAACGGTAACAACCGCTGTCTTTACAGCTGCTGCGTCAGCGCCCTCGGCACGTGCCTTCTTGAGTACGGTCTTGAACTCGGACTTTGCAGCCTTGTTAGCGTCGTTTCTCTTCTTGGCAACGAGAACCCTTTTCTTAGCGGATTTAATATTCGGCATTTGTTTTCACCTCCGTATCGGTTTTCGGGGGAATACGCCTGTTTACGGCTTATATATTTTCACCAAAAACTCGGCGCGTTATCACGGTATTATTGTGACCCCGATTCATTTTTTCTCATAATACACTTAATTATAGCACACGCATATCAAAAATGCAAGGGGTTTTTGAAAATTTTTTCTGAACCCGCTCACAAAGGCGCGTTTGCCGCGCGTGAGCGGCTTATTTGCGCGGCTTAGTCCTCGCCGAGCTTAAGCGCCTTGTTGATGTTTATGCGCTTTATAATCCCGCCGAGTACCGCGAAGCCGCCCGCGAGCATTACCGCTATGATAACGTACATCT
This sequence comes from uncultured Oscillospiraceae bacterium, assembly GCA_934462925.1. Lineage (GTDB taxonomy): Bacteria > Bacillota > Clostridia > Oscillospirales > Ruminococcaceae > CAG-115. Next base: position 29,523 of record CAKSIT010000006.1, read on the forward strand.
TAATATAGTCGCCCGCGTCGCCGCGCACGATAAACGGCGGCACTTGGTTCGCCGCGTCGTACATTGTGCGGAAAAGCGGCACGAATATGTCGCTTGCCATGCCCCCGACGACAAACCCCGCCGCTATAGAGGCGACTGACACCAGCAGCTGCTCGTAGCCGAGCGTCGCTATTATCTCCTTAAACGTAACGCCCATAGCGCGCAGCACGCCGAACTGCAGCGTGCGTGAGCGAATGGAAATCACCCAGTAAATAAGGAAGCCGATAAGGCTCATAAGCATTATCACCACAAAGCCGAGCGTAAGCGCGCCGTTCATGCCCTGTAGCTCGGGGTCGGTCTTTTCCGCGATAAGCAGCTGCGAAGCGTCGGTAAGGCTCTGAAGCTTCATGTTCTTTTCGGCTATGTCGGCGTAAAGCTGCTCGCTAGTAGCGCCGTCCGCCATTTTCAGCCATACCTCGTACGGCTCAAGCTCGGTAAGCTTGCGTATATAGTTGTAGTTTGCAATTATATGGTCGGTGAGAACTGGAGCGCCGCTTATTTCCTCGGTCTGCGTGGGGTCTACTGCGGGCCAGTAGTCAACAAAGGCTATTATGGTGAGGTCTATGCTGTCGTTGCCGCCCCAGCGCACGGTAACGGTGTCGCCCAGCTGGTAGCCCTTTTCTTCAAGCGAGCGGCTTGCAAGCGCGCCCGAGCGGCAGTCCACAAGAGCCGCGCAGTAGTTCCACCAATGCACGGGCAGCAGGTCGCTTCTGAACCACGCGGTCTGCGAGAACTTGCCCGGCTCTATCGCCATAAGCTCCGCGGAGCGCTGCCGCTCGCCGTTTACCGCGAGTGAAACGTCCGTGCGCAGCACCTTAGTCGCGCACTCAACGCCCGAAAGGCTCTCGTACTGCGAGAAATCGGGTTCTATGTAGCCGCTGTCGTCGTCGCTGCTTTCGGTGCGCCAGAACGCTCTCAGCACAACGTCCGCGCCCGTGGAATAGTAAATGCGGTCCGAGCGCGAGTTGTTTATCGCGCGCGCGGTGTTCGCGGAGAATATGCCAAGCCCGAACGTTATAACTAGGAACAGCATGAGAAAGCGCTCCCTGCCGCCCTGCGAGCGCGCAACGGAGGTTATCGCGACATACTGCGACACCGACCAGAACCTGCGCCCGAGGTGGTACACAAGCCGCAGCAGGTAAGGGTAGAGCCTTATAAACAGCAGCCCCGCGCCCATAATGAACATAGCCGCGAAAATAAAGTAGCGCGGGTTTATGCTGCCGTCGGAGGTGTACGTGCCGTCCGCAAACAGCCTGTTAATGCTGCGCGAGGCGAAATACCACCACACAAGCGAGCCGCCAAGCAGCAGCACGTCCGCGCCGAGCTTCTCCCAGAGCGCCATTTTTACAACGCGCGCCTTGCTCTGCTTGTACTTTACAATGGTGAGCTTTGAGGCGGGGATAATCGGCAGCATGGTAGTCGCAAAGAATATCGCTACCGCCAGCAGCGCGTAAGCGAACGCTCCCCACGAAAGCTTTGCTGCAAGCCCCGCGCGGTTCACAAACTCCAGAAAGCCGTTGGACACGCCGAGGAAGCGGCACAGCGCAAGCCCTATAAACGGCGCTATGATAAGCGTTACAAGCCCAAGCACGCCCGTTTCCATCGCGTAAATGCCGAATATCTGACGCGAGGAAGCGCCGCGGCTTTTCAGCACGGCAATCTCGTTCTTTTCCTGCTCAACGTTAAGCTGCGACACCATGAAAAGGTAGAACGCCAGCATTATAAGCGAGGGTATCTGCAATATCCACAGCATTTGCCGCAGCTTATCCGCGCGCACGGCGTATTCCGTAAGAATGTCGTAAACGCCCATGCTGAACGAATAGCCGTTAGCGGGGTATATCTCAAAGTCCTGCGCTATCGCCGCGGTTATCCTGTCGAGGGAGTTTAAGTCCATCTTCTGATAGTCGAACGCGCAGCGGAACGTCACGCCGCTTAGCATTGTAACGCCCGTCTGCATATAGTCCCCCGTGAACAGGTCGTAGTCCATAAACAGCGCGTTCAGGTAGGAGTCGAACGTTTCGCTCCAGTAGGTGTCCTTTTCGTCCTTTGGCTCGAATATGCCGACTATCGTTACGGACAGCGGCTCGGACTGCGTGTAGAAGCTGTTTTGTATGCTGTAGGTGCGCCCGCACACCGCGCCTAAGTACTTAAGCGCCTCGGCGTCGCATATCACCTCGTAGCTGCCGTCCGCAGCGCGCTCGGCGCTGTACATTCTGCCCTCGGTTATGGTTATGTGGTCCTCTATGTCCGTCATGGCCATTACCTTGCTGCGGGTGCTTACAGCGCCCAGAAAGTACTGGAACTCGTCGAGCAGGATAAGCTTTTTGTTGGTGCTTGGCATATCTATAAGCGCGGTGCGCTGCGCGGAAAGCTGCGAGAGCGTATCTGCCGCAGCCATGCGCTCCTCGTTTGAAAGGCGCAGCCCGAGCGCGCGCGTCGCCACGTATTCGCCGGGGTAAAGCCCCGTGTCCTGCTGATACGCCTGCATATCCTTTATAAGAATACGCTGCAAAGAGGAATCCATGTAAACGGGGACGGTACTCATCATTCCCGCCGCCATAAGGAAGCCTATGAAAAGGCACAGCACCATAACGCGGGTGTTGAGCATTTTTCTGAAAAGAAGGGTAAGCAATTTGAATACCTCCGTTAAGCGTCAGCGGACGACAACCTTGTCGCCTGCGTTAAGACCGCTCACTATCTCTACCTCGGTGGCGTTCTCTATGCCTGTTACTATTTCCACCTCGCGCTTGCTGTCGTTCTCGTCAAGTATAAACACGTACTTCCTGTCGCCGTCTGAGCGCACAAGGTTCTTGGAGATAACAACGGCGTTCTCGTGCGTTTCATAAACGGCGGTGATGTCCGCAAGCTGCCCCACGGTGAGTATCGAGGGCAGCCCGCCCGTAAACTCGCATAAAACGGACTCGGTATCCGCGGCAAGCTCGGGGTAGTCGTCGTAAAGCCCCTCCGTCACGGCGGCAGGCGTTTTGGAAACATAGCCCGCGAAGTCCTCGCCGCCTATGGTAAGCGTAACGTCTTTGCCGAGCGGGAACGATTTAAGCGAGCTTGACGTGTACTTTACGAAAAGATTGTTCGGGTCTACCACCTTAACAACGGTTTTGTAAGCGGTAACGGTAGAACCGGGCTTTATCTCGGCGGTAAAGCACACCTGCCCCGCCATTCCCGCGTACAGGCGGGAGTTCTGCATCTGCCGCTCGTACTCCGCGAGAGTGTTCTGCTGTATCTCGTATTCGAGCGCCGCCTCCTGCGAGGTATTCGCGGAGAGTGCGGCTTTCTGCACGATAAGCTTCTGCTGCTCGTAAAGGTAGGGCAGCTCGCCCGTGTCAAGCTCGGCGAGAAGCTCGCCCTCCTCCACAAACTGGCCCGCGTTTACATATATCTTTTTGAGCGTGCCGCCGCTTTCGGGGAAAGCCGCGCTGTACTCGCTCTTTGACGAGACGTAGCCCGTGGCTATGGTCTGGTCGGAAATGGTCTTTATGCGCGCGGTGTAGGTGGAGTACGCAACGTCCTCTACCGCGACCGTGGGCGGCTCTAAAAGCTCCTCCTCCGCAGGGAAGAAGTAGCAGCCCGAAAGCGAAAGCGCCGCAGCCGCAGCGGAAGCGAGCGCAGCCGCCCGCAGGAATATATTCTTCATAAAACAAGTCCTCGTATAGTTGTGGAAAGCACCCTGCTCCCCCATATTAAACTATATCACGAATCGCGGAAAAAATAAAGGCTCTTTCGGAAAATATGTCAGAATAGATAAAAAAGCCGCCGCAGTTTGTGCCATTTCAACAAGCCCCTTAACGCGCTGAAATCCCGCAGATTCAGACTGTCGAAAAAAGTTGCTTTTACAGGCAAAGCCCGCAGACGAGCAGCCTGCGGGCTTTCAGCCTGTTGAAAAAGTCCATTTTGCCCGCGTATGCGGGCTTTGAAATAACTTTTTTGCCTCGGGTTTCCCGAGGCAAAAAACACTTCTATCCGCACAAGTGTGCGGTTTGGCGGCAAGCCGTCAAACCGTGCGCGCAGTGCGGATGTTTCGGCGGAAAACCCCCGTATGGGGGTTTTTCGACGGTCTCGAAGCCCGCAGACGAGCAGCCTGCGGGCTTTGCGGTTAGGTTATTTTGGAGTCATATCATGTAAGATTGTCGTAAACAAGGTTGATAAGCTCTGCGTAGGTGTACGCCGCGCTGCCGTTAAGCGCGCTGCCATCTGTTGCGCCGAGAGCGTACGCCGCGGCGTAGCAGCCGAGGAATTTGTCGCCGTCGTCAACGTCCGTGAACGGGTTTTTGAATATACCCTGCATTTCGGTGAGCTTTGTGCCGCACGCAGCAGCCGCGTAAATCACCATAGCGTCCGCGCGGGTGAGCTTCTGCTCGTCGTACCTGAACACCGCGCCGCTCGGGAGAGTAAGGCTGTCCTTAAGGCGGTAAAGCCTGCCGTCGGTGAATCTGCTGATAAGGTCCGCAAACTCATACTGAGATACGGCGTCGGTCTGCTTTTCGCCCTTGCGCATTATGGTAAGGCCGTTGTATTCAAGCTCCTGCGCCTTTCTGAGAAGCGCTGTATCGGTTATGCCCGAAAGGTCGCTTTCCTGAAGCTCCGCCCATGTGTAAACGGGTTCTCCCGTGAACGCGTCCGCGTAAACGTCGTTGTCGCAGCCGTATACAAGCACCGTTCCCGTTCTCTTATTGCCCGTTCTCGCAAGGTAGTAAAGGTCGAGCGTATTGCTCTCGCGGAACTTCGCCATTATCTGCTCAGCCGAAAGCATATTCTCGGGGGAGGCGAACTCAACGTCGTGGTAGCTTAAGCAGTAGCCCGTAAGCTTCATGTCCGCGTCAAGCTCGATGTTGATGTTGTCGCCGTTTACCGCTATGCCGTTTACCGCCCTGCCGAAGCTGTGGGTGCTGCCGTAAATCTGCGGCTTGGCATTCTCCGCGGTGTAGTCGTTGGTCCGGCTGCCTACTATTGTGTACTCGTCAATGTACGCGGGCGCGAACGCCTTTGCTATAGCAGCCGCTTTCTTGTCGGCCTTCTTCAGGTCGTAGCTTTCGGTAACGGTGGTGTCGCTCCAGTAGCTGTACGACTGTATTTCGCCCGTCTGCGCGTCAACTGTTATGCTTATGCTCTCGTATTTCGCGGGGGTATCCGCGTTTTCTAAAGGCTCAGGCTCTGGCTCGTCCCAGTAGTCCTGCGGAATGTCCGTTGAGAACGAAGCGCTGTAGAAATAGCGCGGCTCGCTGTAGGCGCTGTCCTTGTAGAGGTAGTCGTAGTTAAGCACCATGCCGTCGCTGAAGCGCAGGTACTTGTTGCTCTTGATGAGCTTTACAGCGCCCTCCTCGCTGCCGTAGGGGAGCTTCTTGTTTATCTCCTCAAGCTCCTGCTGGGTAAAGTTGTTGCCCTTGCCGCCGTCGTTTTCCGAGTCCGCAGCCTCCTCGCAGGTTTCCGCCATATCGTCCTCGCCGCCGTAGAAGCTGTCCGCGTAGAAGTCGCTGCGCGCGCCCGTGTATGCGTTAATTTCGCCGCTGTCGGTCTGCGCGTAAACAAGCCTTGCGGAGTATTCGTTCTTCTCCCAGTCGTAGGTGATGTCGTACTGCGGCTCGATACCGATAAGCTCGGCGTACTTTTCCCATGCCTCGTCCGTGGTGAGCGCGCCCTTTTTTGACTTGAACGCCGCCTTGGGGTGCCAGTTTATGTTAAACGAAATAAGCTCGCCCGTGTTCTTGTTTATGGTGATTCTGCCCGTGTCGTTCGCAACGGGAACGCCGTTCTTTGTGCGCGTGAGCCGGAACGAAGCGGCGGTGCTGTAAAGCCACATTGAAAGCGAATCCTTATCGACGCTTATGCTGTTCGCGATGTCGGGGTCGAGCTTCTTTATGGCAGCCTTTGCCTTTGCGTAAAGCTGGTCTGCGGAGAGCTTTGCGAGCAGCGCGCTGTCGGTGTACTCGGATTTGTCGGTGTTGTAGCTGTAGTAGCCTGTGATAACGCTGCCGTAAGCGGTAACGTTTATGTAGCGGAAGTCGTTCGCGCTGTCAGGCGTAGTCCAGTTAAAGCTGTAGACGTTTACAGGGCCTTGCTTGCGCACGGAATAGTCGAACTCGGAAAGCTCTGCGGGAACGCTTACGCGCTCCTTTACCATGGAAAGGGTGGACTCAAGCTCCTTGTTCGTGGTTTCCGCAAAGGCGGTAATGCCCGTTGAAACGGACATGAGCGCCGCCATTGTCAGAGCTAGTGATTTTTTCATTGTGCATACCTCCTTAAAAATAACGCTTATGCGCTTCGGGATTTTTCCCCTTTTGACAGTAATACTGCGCTCGGCAAAAAAAGGTTGCAAAGTTTTCATATATTTTTGGAATTTTTTTGCGGCTCTCGGCGCGTGCTTTTCATACTATAATAAAGCAAGTTTATTCTGCGGGATTGCTCCGTCATATTCACCAAAGGCGGCAGAGCCGCATTGCAAGTGATAGAGCGGCGCGAGTTAGCTTTGCCTAAGATAAAATACACAAAAATTCCGAAAAAATTTCTATAAATTCAATATTGATTTTTTCTGAAAATATGCTACAATATTATAAAGGCTGAACGCCTTGGCTGAATGGCTGATTTTTATTTTCACAGGAGGATACTGATATGGCATACGTAATTTCTGACGAGTGCATCGCTTGCGGCGCTTGCGCTGATGGCTGCCCCGTAAACGCAATTTCCGAGGGTGACGGCAAGTACGTTATCGACGCTGACGCTTGCATCGACTGCGGCGCTTGCGCAGGCACATGTCCTGTTGGCGCTCCGCAGGAGGGCTAATCGGCATACATAGCTGAACAAATGGCGGGGGTTTGCATGAAGCAGACCCCCGTTTCAGTCTGTTGATAAAGGCGCAGCCGCACGCGTAAGGCGAGCGGCGTTCTTTCTGACAAATGTAAGCGGGGGACTGCCGACAGCCCCCGCTTTAGCTTTAACAAAGATTTTTTGCAAATCACAAAAAAATTCGCGCGGGCTATTGACAAACCGAGTGAAAAGGTGTATAATACACTCAAACAGATGAACAGGTGTTCAATTGAATGAATAAGAAAGTGAGCGAGCCGCATGATAAACGACATACCGCACTGCGAATATATGCACGCGCACCCCGACGCTATTGAGAGGATAGCCGCGAGAATGCCCGACGAGGACACGCTGATAGACCTCGCGGAGCTGTTCAAGGTGTTCGGGGACAGCACCCGCATTAAGATACTTACCACGCTTGAAAGCGGCGAGCTTTGCGTGTGCGACATATCAACGGCTGTTGGCATGACGTCCTCCGCGGTGTCGCACCAGCTTAAGATTCTGAAGAACGCGGGGCTTGTAAGCTTCAGGCGCGAGGGCAAGACTGTTTTTTACGCGCTTGCAGACAGCCACGTTACAACGATACTCGACCAGGGGTTTGAGCATATAAGCGAATAAGGAGTGAAAAGCATGGATTTCTGGGACAGGATATCGGATTTTTACGATATATCCGAGAGCTTTAACGGCAAGGTATACCGCGAGATGACGGACGCCGTGCGCAGGCTGATACCGCGCGGCGCGGCTGTTCTCGACTGCGCTGCGGGTACGGGGGAGCTTTCCCTTGCGGCGGCGGAGCGCGCACAGAGCGTCGTATGCACGGACCTTTCCGTAAAAATGCTGGCGAACGCCCGCAGAAAGGCTGCGGCTCGCGGCTTCGGCAACATAACGTTTGAGAAGCGCAACATCTTCGACCTTAAGGACGCAGACGAAACCTACGACGTGACGATTGCGGGCAACGTGCTTCACCTGCTGGAAAACCCCGAGGGCGCGGTGCGCGAGCTTATGCGCGTTACCAAAAAGGGCGGGCGCGTGCTGCTGCCCACGTTTATGACGCTCGGAAAGCAGAACGGCATTCTGCTTAAGGTGTACGGTAAAATGGGCTTTAACCCCGCAAACAGCTGGACGCCCGCGCAGTATAAGGAGCTTCTCGTTAACATGGACTGCGGCGAGGTAAAGATGAAGCTCATAAGGGGCGTTATCCCCTGCGCGTTTGCGGTTATAAAAAAACCGCTCTGACAATGCAAGGCTCGGGACTTTCTCGAAAAATATAACACATTAAGAAAGGACAACAAAACCATGAAAAAGACATTCAAGCTTATCGACCTTGACTGCGCAAACTGCGCTGCAAAGATGGAGGACGCCATCAAGAAGATAGACGGCGTTACGGCGGCTGCCGTATCCTTTATGCAGCAGAAGCTTACGCTCGAAGCGGACGACGCCGTATTCGAGGACGTGCTGAAAAAGGCCGTTGCGGTATGCAAAAAGGTTGAACCCGACTGCGAGATAGTAGTCAAGTAATCGGGCGTTCTTATAGGAGGAAGTGCTATGAGCAGAAAGAACAAAAAAATGCTCGTGCGCATTATCGCAGCGGGCGTTATCTTCGCCGCAGGCTTTTTTATACCCGAGCAGGAGGAGCTGAACGCGCTGTGGTTTGTGCGGCTGGGGGTATTTCTGGCGGCGTACTTCACCGTCGGCTGGGATATCCTGTGGAAGGCCGTGCGCAACATAGCCCACGGGCAGGTGTTCGACGAGAACTTTCTGATGGCGCTTGCTTCCATTGGCGCAATGGCTGTGGGCGACTACAAAGAGGGCGTCGCAGTAATGATATTCTATCAGGTAGGCGAGCTGTTCCAGTCGGTTGCGGTGGGTAAGTCCCGCAAGTCCATTTCGGACATGATGGACATAAACCCCGAGTACGCGAACGTTGAGCGCGGCGGCGAGATTTCCGAGGTTTCACCCGAGGACGTAGCCGTTGGCGAAACTATCGTTATAAAGCCCGGCGAGCGCGTTCCGCTCGACGGCACGGTCATTTTCGGCGCAAGCGGGCTTAACACCGCGGCGCTTACGGGCGAGAGCGCCCTGCGCGAGGTAGGCGAGGGCGACGAGGTTATAAGCGGCTGTATCAATACCACAGGGCTTATAAAGGTGCGCGTAAGCCGCCCGTACTCCGATTCCACCGTGTCCCGCATACTCGAGCTTGTTGAAAACTCGAGCGAAAACAAGGCGAAGACCGAGAACTTCATCACAAAGTTTGCACGCTGGTACACGCCTATTGTGGTTATCGGCGCGGTGCTGCTGGCGGTAGTACCTCCGCTTTTCACGTCGCTTACGGGCGGCGCATGGGTAAGCGGCGAGGTCTGGAAGAAGTGGATATATCAGGCGCTAACGTTCCTTGTGGTTTCGTGTCCGTGCGCGCTGGTAATTTCCGTGCCGCTGTCCTATTTCGGCGGTATCGGCGGCGCTTCAAAGCGCGGTATTATGGTAAAGGGCGCGAACTATCTCGAAGCGCTCAACCGTGCGCAGACGTTTGTTTTCGATAAGACGGGTACGCTCACAAAGGGCAGTTTTTCGGTAACGGAGGTATGCCCCGCGAGCGGCGTGGAGCGCGCGGAGCTTTTAAGCCTGTGCGCTGCGGCGGAGCGCTTTTCAAACCACCCGATAGCGCTTTCTGTCGTAAGCGCCGCGCAGAAAGCGGGCGAGATACCGCACGCGCAGGACTCCGAGGAGCTTGCGGGCTTTGGCGTTAGGGCGAGCGTAGACGGCGAGGACGTATACGCGGGCAACTTAAGGCTTATGAAGCGCGCGGGCGCGGCTGCCGCCGAGGTTTCCAGCACGGGAACGGTGGTGCATTGCGCGCGCGGCGGCAAATACCTTGGGTATATCGTTATAAGCGACACGGTAAAGGACGGCGCGGGCGAGGCTCTCGCCGAGATAAAGCGGCTTTGCACGGCAAAGACCGTAATGCTGACAGGCGACAGAAAGGCTGCGGGCGAGGCTGCAGCGGCGCAGCTTGGCATAGACGAGGTGCATACCGAGCTTCTGCCCGACGGCAAGGTGGCGCTTGTTGAGGAGCTTTACAAGGCGAAGCCCGCGAAAAGCACGCTTGTGTTCGTGGGCGACGGCATGAACGACGCGCCCTCTCTTGCGCGCGCGGACGTTGGCATTGCAATGGGTGGTCTTGGCAGCGACGCCGCCATAGAAGCCGCGGATATCGTGCTGATGAACGACAATATCTCGAATATTCCCGCGGCGATAAAAATAGCGCGCAAAACGCACAGGATAGTAACGGAGAACATAGTGTTCGCGCTTGGCGTAAAGGCGGCGGTGCTTATTCTGGCGGTGCTTAATATATCTAATATGTGGGCTGCGGTGTTCGCGGACGTGGGCGTTTCGGTTATTGCGATAATCAACGCCATGCGCGCAATGCGCTCATAAGCAGGACTGCTTTTATAAGGTCACCTCTAAAAACCTTGTTTTAGTGAAAATGTGTATAGCACACCGCCTGCTTCTTCAAGCCTCCTCGTAAGGCATACAGCCTTACTTCGTCGGCTTTCATCGCATTCGGCGCACTCTACCCATTTTCCCTTTTCAAACCGGTTTTTAGAGGTTCCCATAAAAGTACATTTTCCGCTCCGATTTTTCAGTCGGGGCGGGTTTTTGTCAAATAGCGGGAAAAATCCGCAAAACTTGCCCAAAACCAAGAAAAAGCACTTGACAAGAAAAGCAAAATCGGTTAGAATATAAGGTGAAAAGGCGGACGCTTAAGCCGAGTAAAAGCGCATTATCGGGAATGCTGCGGATACAAGGCGCGGCGGAGGGCTTTTCAAACCGTTTACTTCCGCACGGAAATAACGGGGACGTTTGGCTTTTTCAGCGCTTATGAAAATATCGGGCGGCGTTTCGCTCCCGTTTGTTTTCAGCTATCACACCCTTGCCGCAAAGTCCCGCGAGCAAGGTCATGGCGCAGGGCGGAGGACATTCGTACCCGCGATTATACGAGCGGCGTAAATTACATTTTGTGCGCAAGCGCAAGTTCTGACGCGTAGAATCGGTTTCTAGCGCAGGACGGGGCGGTATTCCGCGCGGAGAGATTCCGTCAGGCACACTGCGTCGGCTGGGTAAACCGACTGATTTGGTGCGTTACAGCCTATGGCGAAAGACAGATAAATTATAATTTAGACTCTTTCTCATTGAGAGGGGTCGTATCACGAGCACCGCAAAGCGCGGTAATCGCGATACGACCCCTTTTTTTCGCCCGCGTTCAGCGCTCGGCGGGCGGCGCGCGCGAAATTTCGCCCGAAATGCAAAAAAATACGCGCTACCCCTTGACAAAACGCGGGGAGTGTGGTATAATACAAACGTTGCTGTAAATCGTTTTTGGTTTACACCGCAGAAAAGGCGGTTTTATGGAAAACGTTACGGATTTTGTTTTACTGCTTGACATATACGGAGAGCTGCTTTCAAAGACCCAGCGCGAGGTGCTGGATATGCGCTGCAACGCGGACCTTTCCCTTTCGGAGATAGCCGAGGAGATGGGCGGCGTTACGCGGCAGAGCGTGTCGAACTCGATGAAAAAGGGCGAGCAGCGGCTGACGGAGCTTGAGCAGGCGCTCGGCTTTGCGAAAAGGCTGAAGCGGCTGTCCGCGCAGCTTGGAGAGGCGAAGCAGCTGTGCGCAGCGCTCGCGGAGGAGTGCGGCGGCAGCAGGCGGCTCGAGGAGCTTTACGCGCTGCTGCGCGGCATGGAAAGCGAGCTGTAGAGATTATGTAAGGAGGCGTCACAATGGCATTCGAGGGTCTTTCCTCAAAGCTCAGCGGGGTTTTCAGCAAGCTTAAGGGTCACGGAAAGCTCAGCGAAAAGGACATAAAGGACGCAATGCGAGAGGTGCGCATGGCGCTGCTTGACGCCGACGTTAACTACAAGGTCGCAAAGGACTTTGTAAACAGGGTCAGCGAAAAAGCTGTGGGCGAGAAGGTAATGGAAAGCCTTACTCCCGCGCAGCAGGTAATAGATATAGTGCATTCCGAGCTTATAGCGCTCATGGGCAACACCACCGCCAAGCTCGATTTCCCGTCAAAGCCGCCGTGCGTTATTATGATGTGCGGTTTGCAGGGCGCGGGTAAAACCACGCATTGCGCTAAGCTTGCCAAGCACCTTATCGGGCAGAACCGCCGTCCGCTGCTTGTGGCGTGCGACGTGTACCGTCCCGCGGCGATAGAGCAGCTTAAGGTGGTAGGCGAAAAGGCGGGAGCGCACGTTTTTGAGATGGGTCAGGGCGACCCCGTGAAGATAGCGAAAGAGGGCATAAAGTACGCGCGCGACAACGGATTCGACGTTGTGCTGCTCGATACGGCGGGTCGTCTGCATATAGACGAGCAGCTGATGGAGGAGCTTAAGAACATCAAGCGCGAAACAAGCCCGAACGAGATACTTCTCGTTGTGGATTCCATGCTCGGACAGGACGCGGTAAACGTTGCGGAGAGCTTCAACGGCGCGCTTGACATCACGGGCGTTATCCTTACGAAGCTTGACGGCGATACGAGAGGCGGCGCGGCGCTCACTGTGCTTGCGATAACGGGAAAGCCGATAAAGTTTGCGGGCATAGGCGAGAAGCTCGACGATATCGAGCCGTTCTACCCAGACAGAATGGCGAGCCGCATTTTAGGCATGGGCGACGTGCTGACGCTTATCGACAAGGCAAAGACAGCTATTGACGAAAAGGCGGCTGCCAAGGCCATGCAGAAAATGCAGGAGAATAAGTTCGACCTTAACGACCTTTACGCGCAGTTTGAGCAGATTGAGAAAATGGGCAGCATTCACTCCATTATCAATATGCTCCCGGGCGTTTCGGGCAAGGTAAAGGAAGAAGACATAGACGAAAAGAAAATGCCGCGCACAAAGGCTATTATTTCGTCAATGACCCCACGCGAGCGCGAGAAGCCCTCGATAATCGACGCGAAAAGAAAGCGCCGCATTGCAGCGGGCAGCGGCACGCGCGTTGAGGACGTAAACCAGCTGCTGCGCCAGTTTGAGCAGATGCAGAAGATGATGAAGCAGATGGGTTTTACAGGAAAGGGCAAGAAAAAGCGTATGCCGAGATTCCCCATGAATATGGGTGGAATGGGCGGCATGGGCGGCTTCCCGATGTAAAGGAGAAAAGCTGTGAATATACTCATGGGTATAGTGCTTATGCTGTGCGGCGCATTTGTCGTTGTATGCTGCGTGTTCAATTTTGAGTGGTACTTCAACACGCGCAAGGCACGGCGCTTTGTAAACCTCGTCGGCAGGACGGCGGCGCGGATAGTCTACGGCGTTGTCGGATTTCTGTTCGTTGTAGTGGGGTTGGCGGTAATATGCTATGAGGCGTTTGTTTGATTTCATTGTGTATATACACATGAATATATAAGTATTGAAGGGAGAATAATAAAATGGCAGTAAAAATCAGACTCAGAAGAATGGGCGCAAAGAAAGCTCCGTTCTACCGTGTAGTTGTTGCAGATTCCCGTTTCCCCAGAGATGGGCGTTTCATTGAGGAGCTGGGCTACTACGACCCCACCAAAGACCCCGTTGTTGTAAGCATCGACAAGGAGAAGGCTGAGGAGTGGATAAAGAACGGCGCACAGCCTACCGACACCGTAAAGAGACTGCTCAAGGGCTGATTTTGCGGTATCCGCACAAGCGGGCGCAAGCCCGTGACCGTAACAAACCCCTAAGGAGGGATAATATATGATGAAAGAGCTGCTTATAACCATAGCCTCCGCCCTCGTTGAGGACAAGAGCGCCGTACAGGTAACAGCCGACGAGCCTGACGCAGAGGGCGTTACCGTGTATCACCTGCACGTTGCCCCCGACGACATGGGCCGCGTTATCGGAAAGCAGGGAAGAATCGCCAAGGCTATCCGTACAGTAATGCGCGCAGGCGCAGTAAGGGCGGACGAGAAGATTTCCGTCGAAATAGACTGACATCATAGAGGAGCGGCGGCATAATGTGCTGCCGCGCTTTTTATGGAGGTGAGGTTTTGTGGCTGTAAGGGAAAACGAGAACAAGGAGATAGTAAAGGCGGTGCGCGAGGGGCTTAAGAAAACGGGCGGCTACTGCCCCTGCCGTCTTGCAAGGACTCCAGAGAACAAGTGTATCTGCGAGGAGTTCAGGCGGCAGATTGCAGACCCCGATTTTGAGGGCTACTGCCATTGTATGCTGTACTATAAGTCCAAGGACTAGCGTTTGCAGGCTGACGATAAAGGCACATCTGTAGGCGTAAGCTAGGCAGCGCGGCGTCCATGCCGCGCTTTTGGCTTACGCTTCGCAGCGTCCTGCTGCGTCGTCAACGTTATTTCGGCAGGCACAAAGCCTAGCCGAAATAACGTTTCCTAGCAGCTGCACCTTTCTCGCCAGCCTTAAATCTTAAACCATAAAGCAGGCGCTTTTTTGAGCAGCGCCCGCTTTTTTTGCGTGTTTTTTGAAAAAGGCATTCCCGCTTTTGCCTTTTAGCTGTTATAATATATGAAAGAGCTTTTTCGGAGGTGGCGCAATGCTGTCATACGCAGCAAGAATACTTGTAAACGAGGAGCAGCGCGGCTTTGTTGAGGACCTGTACAGGCAAAACGAACAGCTTTTGTACCGCGCGGCGTACTCCGTCGTGCATAACCGCGAGGACGCGGAGGACGCCGTGATGACAACGTTTCAGCGTGTAGCCGACAGGTTCGGGCGGCTGCGGTTTGACAACGGCGCGCAGACGCGTGCGCTGCTTGTGACGATATGCCGCAACGCCGCCATAGACATCTACAACCGCAACGCCCGCATAACCGCCGACCCCGAACCCGACCTTTCGCAGGGCGGCGAGGACGTGGAGGAAAAATTCCTCTGCGCGCTTCGCAGCGCGGAGCTTTCGCGCGCGATAGAGCGGCTCTCGCTGCGAAGCCGCGAGGTGATATTCCTGCGATACGTGCAGGAGCTTTCCACAAGGGATATCGGCGGGCTTTTCGGCATAACGCAGTCCGCGGTGCGAAAGCGGCTGTCTGCGGCGTACGGCGAGCTGCGCACGTTATTGGGAGGTGAAAAATGAACGGCTTGGATTCGGAGCTATGTGCAATGCTCTCGCAGAGCATTCTGCGCGATATACCCGATATGCCGAAGCACAGGTTTTCGCGCAAATACCGCAGGGAAATGCGGCTGCTGCTAGCGCCTAGGGTAAATCCCAGAAAGGCGCTTAAATACGCGTTTGTCGCCCTGCTGCTGGCGTGCGCGGGGGCTGCTACCGCCTGCACGGTAACGCGCTGCATTGCGGGGCTTGGCGTGTTCCGCTCGGAGCGCTACATGGGCATAAACGGCTATACGGCGCAGGGCGAGAGTCCCGACAGGATACTTGAATATTACGAGCCTGCCGAGCTGCCCGAGGGCTTTGCTTTAAGCAGGGTGATTACGCCCGAATATTTGCTGCCGCTTAGCAGAAAGTGCGAATATACCGACGGAAAAGAGCGCTTTACATTTAAGCAGGCGGTAAAGAGCTGCTATTTTTACGGCTCTGTTACAGAAGCCGTCGGCAGCGTTAGCGAGGGCGTGATAAACGGACGGAGCGCGCTGTGGTTCTATGACGAAAAAGGGCTGTGCTTTGTGCTTGACGGCGGGGACTACATATTTGAGATACGCGGCGGCGTGACCGCAGAGCAGGCGGAGCGAATGCTCTTAACGCTTAAAATAAGGGAGGAGCAGTAATGAAAAAGAAGATACTTATAGCGCTTGGCGCTACAGCCTGTTGAAAAAGTCCATTTTGCCCGCGTATGCGGGCTTTGAAATAACTTTTTTGCCTCGGGCTTCCCGAGGCAAAAAACACTTCTATCCGCACAAGTGTGCGGTTTGGCGGCAAGCCGTCAAACCGTGCGCGCAGTGCGGATGCCCCGTCGGGAAACCCCCGTATGGGGGTTTTTCGACGGTCTGTAGCGCTTGGCGCTATTCTGCTGGGGGCTGTCGTGTGGCTTGGTGGATATATGATATATATCTACAACACGGGGCTTTGTCAGATAAGCAAGAGCTATACGGAGTCCAGCGACGAGTATATCGAATCGTGGACTGTCATATACTCTCCGCTTTTCGGCGAGCTTATTTTGCCAAAAACCGAGGAACGGATATTTGAGTTTAACGACAGAAACCGCGCCGTGATATTGGACATTGCAGAAAACTGCGGCAAACCCTATCACATAGAAACCGACATGACCTTTGAGGACGGCAGGACGATAGTCCGCTGGTACGGTACGTACACCGACGAAAGCGGCGGCGCGCAGACGTACGACAAGGCGGTGGTTTACGACTTCATTCTGAAGAACCACGAAAACGGTACAATATAGCAAAAGCCCTCTCATGCTAAGTGAGAGGGCTTCAGTCTGTCTGCATTTTGCCCGCATATGCAGGCTTTGAATCGCTTTTTGCTTCGGTTTTACGACGGTTTGTCAGAACGTGCCGTGGCTGCCGCCGTCGTCGTCGCTTGAGGAGCTGCTGTCGCTCTCGTGTTCTATTACCTCGAGCGTTTTGTAGAGGAAGATGTCGCGGCTGTATGTAAGGTTAAAGCCGTTGTTTGGAATGTAATTGTTGGCGTTGCGCTGCGCCGCGACAGAACGCAGCTGCGCTTTCAGCGTGCCTGTGCCGATAAGCGCCGCAACAAGCCCTATGCCAAGCGCTATGGGAACGCTCCACGGACTCATGGGCTTTTTGTAGGGAGAGCCGTTGTCCGCAAGGGTGAGCATTTCGTCGCAGCCCTCGGCAAAGCCCGTAAAGCCTGCGGCAAAGTCGTTGCGCTTAAGGTCGTCCTTAATGTCGGCGAACACCTTTTCGCGCGCGCTTTCGTTTAGCGCGTAGCGCGCATAGCCCTCGGTCGCCCATATCGCCCACTCTCTGCCGTCCATGCTAAGCAGGAATATAACGCCGTCGCCGTCGAACGAACCCTCGTACGTGGCGCGGGCGTCAGCCTCGGGGTCGCCGAGCGCGTCGTTTGTAGTTACGATAACTACGTTTGCGCTGTGCGCGTCGCTCACCTCGTCGAGAAGCGCGCTTACCTGCGCCGCCTCGTCGTCGGAGAGAAGCCCCGCGCCGTCGTAAAGCCTGCCGTCAGCAAAGGCGCACACGCTTAAAGCGCACATTGTAAGAGCGCAGGCAAAAGCTGTGATAAGTTTTTTCATTCGCGCGCCCTCCTTACAGCAGATGAATAAGGAACATTACAGCGTAGGACAGAACCGCCGCCGTTACGCCTATTCCAAAGAAATAACGCCAGAAAATACCCTTGTCTGTGGGCAGATTGCCAACGAATTTGCCCGTCTGCCCGTTCATTGCAAAGGTAAAGGTCTCGCCGTTCCATTTTGTGGTGAGAAGCCACACGGGGCAGAGCGCGTAGCGCGTTTTGCCGTCTGTCAGCTGAATGCTGCCCGACTGCTTTGTAACGCCCACAAAGTCGCGCGTGGTGTCCTCGAACTTCTGCTCGGTGGAGTGCTTTATGCGCTCGTTTGCGCGCTCAACGCACTGCTCGTCGGAGATGTCGTACTTGTCCGCAAGGTAGCCTGCAAGGTACGCCGTCTGGAAGTCCTGCGCCTGCCTGAAATCGAACGGCTCTATGCTCTCCATAAGGTCGTCTGCGACCTTTGACGAGCCGTCAACGGGGACGGTTTCAAACTTTATGCTGCCCTTTCTTATAAGCGCAAAGTGGCTGGTTTCGGTGTATTCCTTGTTACCCCTCGACCATGTGCGAATCTTCTCGCCCTTGTAGCGCATGGAGGCCTCAGCCTTTGCGTCAAACAGCCAGAACGGTACGTAAAGCGCCTTTATTTCCTCAATGTGATTCTGCTGCTTGAAAACCTTGGGCAGCAGCTTTTTGCCCTTAAGGTGTTCGTTAAGCGCGGCTATGGCCTGCTCCTTGTTGAGCTTGAACGGTATAAGACAGTCCGGGCGCAGGCTTCCTGCGAAGCTGCCCTTCATAACAACTGGGCTGTCGCAGTAGGGGCAGGTAGAAGCGCCCGTGGTTTCGTCCGCGGCAATTTCACCGCCGCAGCTCTCGCAGACGTATACTTTAAGCCCGTCCGCTTCGCCCGCGCCCCACTCGCCGCCCGCGCCGGTCTGCCACGGCATACTGTCGGGCTGCTCTGCGGAAAGCTCGTTGTCAAGCTCTTTAAGCGCCTCTACCTCAATAGTGTTGTCGCAGTAGGGGCATTTCATCTGCTGCAGCGTGCTGTCAAATTCCAGCTTGCCGCCGCAGCATGGGCATTTGTATTCAAGTAAGGTTGACACCTGTTACTCCTTTCACAAAAAAATGGGGACAGCGCTTATAAATATTAAAATTATTTTTTGCCTCGGGTTTCCCGAGGCAAAAAAACTTTTATCCGTACAAGTGTACGGTTTGGCGGTAAGCCGTCAAACCGTGCGCGCTGTGCGGATGTATCGGCGGAAACCCCCGCATGGGGTTTTCGCCGTTTCCTCACGCCGTCCCCGAAAAGCCGTCAGGTTATGTCGTTAGCGTCGAAAATGTCGCCGCACTCGGGGCAGAACTTGGGGGGATTGTGCGGGTCTTCAGGAGTCCAGCCGCACTTGTCGCACTTGTAGAGCGGTGCGCCTGCGGGCTTGGGCTTGCCGCAGTTCTGGCAGAACTTGCCCTTGTTGAGCGCGCCGCACGAGCAGGTCCAGCCCTCAGCCTCGGCGGGCTTGGGAGCGCCGCAGTTCTGGCAGAATTTGCTCGTGTTCTGCGTGCCGCACGAGCATTTCCATGAACCGGCAGGAGCTGCCTGTGCTGCGGGAGCTGCCTGCGCGGGCTGCTGCTGTTGCTGCTGTGCCTGCTGCTGCGCGCCCATCTGGAAAAGCTGAGCCGCGTTTATCCCGCCCTGCTGCTGCGCCATATTCATGCCCATAAAGCCCATCATAGCGCCGCCCTGATTGCCTGCGGCGGTCTGCATAGCCTTTGCCTGCGCGTCTACAAGCGTAGCGGCAGCCATGTTTGCATTGCGCATAACCGCGGTGCGCTGGAGGTTCGTAATCATCTCCTGCTGGTCCTGCGGCAGGGAGGGGGGATTCATAGCGAAAGAGTAAACGGAAATGCCGCGCAGCTCGCCCCACTTCTTGGAAAGCACCTCGTTGAGCGCCTGCGTTATCTCCTCAACGTGCGCGGGGAGCATACTCGGGCGAATGCCTTTTTCGGACAGCTTGCCGAGTGCGGGCTGGAGCGCGGTGATTATCTCGGACTTAAGCATACTGTCAATGCTCGAGCGCGAATAGCTCTCGCCGAAATTGCCGCATACGTTCGTATAGAAAAGAACGGGGTTTACTATCTTATAGGAGTACTCGCCGTTGCAGCGCAGGGAAACGTCTACGTCAAGGCCTATGTTTGTGTCAAGCACGCGGAAGGGTATTGCCGTAGCCGTGCCGTACTTGTTGCCTACTATCTCCTTGAGGTTTATGTAGTAAACGCGCTGGTCGCGCCCTGCCTGCCCGCCGTAGGAGATACGCGCGCCTACGTCCTTAAGGGAAGCCAGCAGGCTGTCGCCGAGCTTGCCGGAGAACACCGAGGGGGAAGCGTCGGACTTGAACGTGAACACGCCCGCTTCCGCTGCGACCTCGCTTACCTTGCCGTCCACAACGATAAGGGCGCACTGTCCCTCGTTTACGGCGATAACGCTGCCGTCGGTGATTATGTTGTCGTCGCCCTTGTTCGTCCCGCGCGATGCTACGCGCTTATGTCCCTTTACCGCGAGAATGTCCGCAGGCATTGCGTCACAGTAGATGTATTCCTTGTACTGGTCCTCGAGCGTTCCGCCCAGAGCGTTAAGTGCTGCCTTAATAAGTCCCATTGAGATTTCTCCTTATCTTACAGTATTTCTGCGCACGCCGCGCAGAGCCGTAGGAAAGCGCCGCGGCGTTTTTTCGCGGGAATCGTCCCCGCATAAAGCGCCAACGCTTTCACTAATTATACCATTTTTTCATCCATTCGTCAATAGCTTGCGTAATTTTTTTGAGGAAATGCAACCTTTTTCTTCCGTGCGGGGTATTACTTGCAGAAGCGAAAAATTTTCAGCTCTTACAAAGGAGGCTTAACATGAAAAAAGGATTATCTCTTATCGCCATTCTATCCGTGCTTTTAACTGCGGGCTGCGCCGCTAAGTCAGAGCCTGCCGCAGGTTCGTCGGGCGCGGGCAGTATAGCGGGCGCTGCCGGTACTGCGGGGACTGACGGCGCTGCGGGGACGGCGGGTATTTCGGGTACAGCGCCCTCCGCCGCGACCGATTCCCCCGCGGCGACAACGGCAGCGCCCATAGCTCCCGCAGCTTCGGCAGGGGAAAGCACGGCTGCGGAAAAGCCCGCCGCCGATACCGCTTTGAGCGCGGACAAGTCGGTTGGCGCGAAGTCCGAGAAGCCTGCGGAATCCGCAAGCTCCACCGAACCCGCAAAGCCTGCGGCGACAGCGCCCGCTGCCACCTACGGCCCGCACGATATCGGCGGGGTAGGCGCGGACGGCGGATACGGCGACGAGGTGCTGGCGGGTCTTACAGAGAGCGGAATGTTCGACATAGCCGAGGACGTTGCCTTTGCCGACGCATATGACGAGGCCGCAATGCTTCCCGCAGAAGCGGCGGGCGACTGCGATGAAATCTGGATAGACCCGCCCTATGAAGAACCGCAGATACCGCCCGAGGCGGGGCTTCTCACGGGCGGCGAGTGGCGCGACAACGACCACTGGTCCGACTGGAACGCGCTTTACGGCTCGCGCAACGACTGGGAGCAGTTCAAGAGCGACTGGCGCATACCCTACGAAATGCGCATTGCCGTTACCGTAACGAGCGCCGGCAAGCCCGTCGAGGGCGCGCGGGTCTCCTGCCCGAACGCCTATGCGGACGCCGTTACCGACAACAAGGGCAGGGCGTATCTGTTCTACAAGGCGATAAACGGCCCTACAGAGCCTATAACGGCGCAGTACCTCGGCCTGAGCGCTTCCGTGGGCGGCGTGCTTGACAACGCCGCTGTTGAGATAGAGCTTGACGGCGCGCCCGCAGCCGCAGAGAAAAAGCTTGATTTCATGATAATGTGCGACACAACGGGTTCTATGTGGGACGAGCTGAGCTATCTTCAAGAGGAGCTTAAGGACATAATCACGCGCGTGCGCGAGGACAACGCGAATATCCCCACGCGGCTGTCCGTCAACTTCTACCGCGACGAGGGCGACGAGTATGTCGTGCGCGAGTACCCGTTCACTACCGACATAAACGCGGCGTGCAGCGCCATAGCCGAGCAGTCTGCGGCGGGCGGCGGCGACTTCCCCGAGGCGGTGCATACCGCGCTTGAGAGCGCTGTCAACAACCACGACTGGGCCGAGGACAGCGTTAAGATACTCTTTCTGGTGCTTGACGCGCCCCCTCACGACGACGTGCAGATAGTGGACAGCGTAAACCTGCTTATAAAGCAGGCAGCCGAAAAGGGCATACGCATTATCCCGATAGCTTCGAGCGGCATTGACAAGACGACGGAGTACCTGCTGCGCACAATGGCGTTCACCACGGGCGGCACGTACACGTTCCTTACCGACGACAGCGGCATAGGCGGCGGACACATAGAGCCTACGGTAGGCGCGTACAACGTGGAGAAGCTCAACGACATGATGGTGAGAATAGTAAACGGTTATCTGGAATAACGGGAAGATAATAACATGAAACTTAAAAGCATAATTTTTTCGGGAATACTGGCGCTTGCAATGACGGCGTCCTGCGCGCTTACCGCCGCTGCGGACGATGTAACGCACGAAGCGGAGCTGTCCGCGCTTGCGGGCGAAATGCGCGAGCGCGACAGCGAGGGTCTGCCCGTGGCGGCGGCAAGCACCGTGCTTAAGCAGCGGGAATGGGACGGCAAATCAAAGCTTAAGGCGAACACCTGCTACTTTATAAAGGACGGCGCTTCCGTAACGGTAAGCGCGGGCAAAACGCTCCCTGCAAGCTCAATGATAGTTGTGGAAAACGGCGGAAAGCTCACCGTAAAGCAGGGCGCAAAGCTTGTTGTAAAGGGCGCGCTTATCGTTCACAGCAGCGCGAAGCTTACGGTAAACGGGCAGGCGGTTATCAAGTCAAAGGCGGCGTGCGTTGCCAACGGAACGGTTTTCGTGGGCGCAAAGGGCAAGCTGCCGGTATACGGCGACCTGCAGGTATCCGCAGGCGGTATGCTTAGCGCAAAGGGGCGCGCGGCGGCAGGCAAGGGCGGCAGAATACTGAGCTTCGGCGACGTAAAGAAGCTTGCGGGGGGCTATGTGAGCGCATACACGCAGTTCAAGGCGGACGAAAAGCCGCTCTACATAGCGAACGAATACTCGGGCTACCTCAAAAAGGACATGGAGATAAGCGGCGTATTCGACGACAGCATGGAGATAACGGAAGACGCGGATAAGCTGGAGCTTCTCAGGTCCTTTGAGAGCGTACTCTACAAGTACGACGGCGAGTTCGCGGGCGTTGACTCTTTCGCGCTCAACCCGCGCGCGATTATGACGATATTCATGTGCAAGTGCCGCTACGCCTGCGAATGCTGCGATGGACCGCACGCAATCAGCGGCTGCTTGTACGGCTGGAACGGCATTATAGTTGACCGCTCCGACGCGGGGGACGGCGAGACCGAGAACGGCTCGTTCTACTGCTCCGTACTCGGGGCGGAGGACATGGGGCTTTTCGCCCCTGTTGACCCCGACAGCGAGGAGTATATTCGCGCGGGCGAATTTGCTTGATGGGGTGCGCCGCTTCGGGAAGCGGGGAAGCCCCTGCTAAGGCTAGGCGCTTGATTTAGATAGCGCCTACGCTATCGGCGGCTCAGCTTTGGGACATACTATGTCCCTGCGGTGCGAGGGAACACCCTCTTGGGAGAGGGGTAAGAAGAAAATCCGACAAAAACGGGGACTTCCCTGTTGCCCTTAGTTGGCGGCGTCGTGCCGCCTTTTGGGGCAACGCCGCAAACGTCCTGTTTGCGCCCTCTCCCAGTCGGGTTTTCCCTCGCGCTCCTTTTCCCCTCAACCCTCACCCCCTTTCCCCGTTTTTCTTGTGGCTGTGTGGGAATTGCCCCGCGTTTGATTACACGCGGTTGTATTGGTGGGGCGCTCCTTGTAGGTTTGTGGCTTGACAGGGCAGAGGGCTAAATCCGTGGCTTGGGGCGGTATATGCGTGGGGGTGTGGCTTTATCTATAGAAAAAAGGGGCTGATTTCTCAGCCTCTGTTTTATTACAGCTCGTTGCGGTTTTCAAGCGCTTTGGCCAGCGTTACGTCGTCGGCGAACTCTAGGGCTGAGCCTGCGGGGAGGCCGTAGGCCAGTCTGGTTACTTTTATGCCCATGGGCTTTATCAGCCGTCCTAGGTACATTGCTGTGGCTTCGCCTTCTACCGTGGGGTTGGTCGCCATTATAACCTCTTTTGCGTCGTACAGGCGCGACATAAGCTCCTTTATCTTCAAATCCTCCGCGGAAACGCCGTCCATTGGCGACAGCAGCCCGTGCAGCACGTGGTACACGCCGTCGTACCCGCCCGAGCGCTCAAACGCAGAAACGTCCTTTGGGCTTTCCACAACGCAGATAACGCTCTTATCGCGCTCGTCGTCCGCGCAAATCGAGCATACCTCGCTGTCCGTGAAGTTCTGGCAGCACCTGCAAAGCTGAACGCCCCTGCGCGCCTGCAAAATGCCCTGCGCAAACTCCTCTACCTCCTCCACGGGGAGATTGAGCATATGATACGCGAGCCGCTGCGCGGTTTTTATGCCGATTCCCGGAAGCTTTGCGAACTGCTCCGCCGCAAGCGCAAGCGGCGCTGAAATAAACTCTGCCATAGTACTCACCTTTCGTTTATCGTTATCTCGTACACGTCCCTAAGCGCTACCGTGTAAACCTCGCCGTAAATGCACACTCCGTTTTCGGGCAGCTCCTGCCGCGGCGAGGCATAAAGCGCAAGCTGCGCGCAATTTTCGGGCGCGGCGCGCTTGCCGTAATAAAGCACGATATCTCCCGCGCGCATACCGCCCGCCCTGTCCGCGGTAATCGTAACGCTGCCTGCGGTCATGCTGCAAACCTGCGCGTCCGTGCGCGCAGCGCCCTGCGCAAGGTTCAGCGCGGCGGTTTCCTGCGGGACGTACACGCGCTCCACCTCGACAATCTGCGACAGCTCCTCAAGCGCCGCCGCTCCCTGCGCGCCTATATCCGCGCCCGCCACAAAAGCCACGCGGTGTATCCCGCTGCGGTCGAAGCGCTCTGCAATTTGCCTTGCAAGGCGCTCGCTGCCGCTGCCCGAAACCAGTACCGCGGCGTTGTCGCCTATGCACACAATCGCAGCGCCGCTTGCACCGTCGCTTACAAACTCCGCCCTGCTGCGCCATTCGCGCGCGACAAGGCACATAAGCATTGAAAACGTAACGAGCGCCCCGCACGCCGTAAACTTCACGCGCGGTATATGTTCGGGGCGGAACGCAGCCCACGCAGCAAGCACCGCGCACAAAAGCGCAGGCAGCGCGGCGAGTCTGTAATCCATAGCGAACCACAGCGTGCGCATTTTCCCGAAGAACTCCGCAAAGCTTGATATAAGCCCCAGAAGCCGTCCGAGAACGTCCGCCGGCAGCGGTAGTCCCGTAACAAAATACATCATACCCGCGCCCATAGCGCACGCGAAAATCGGCGCAATCAGCAGCGTAGTAAATGCTCCCGCAGCGGAAACGCCGCCGAAGCACGCTATCCCCACGGGGCTTGTGCATATCACAGCGCCCAAAGAAGCCGCAGCGGGCTTGACGAGCGGCCGCAGCCGCTGCATTCCCTCGGGCAGCGCCCGCTCAATCGGCTCTGCAAGCCGCACGCCCACGAACCCTGCGCCAAAAACGCCAAGCACAGACATTTGCAGTCCCGCGTCAAGCGCGGCTGCGGGATTTGCCGCGCATATCACAGTCGCCGCAACGCAAAGCGAGTTCAGCAGAACCGTTTTCCTGCCGAAAAGCTCCCCGACGTAGCACAGCGCAAGCATTACCGCCGAGCGTATAACGGAAACCTGCCCGCCGAAAAGCAGCGCCGCAAGCGGCACGGAAAGCAGGGCGAGCCACGTGCGCAAAAGCCTGCTTCTGTCGGGCAAAAGCAGCAGCAAAAACGCGGCGAACACCGCAAAATGCGTCCCTGAAACCGCGCTGTAATGCGAAATGCCCGCAATGCGCATAAACTCGCTCTGCTTAAGCGAAAGCTCTGACGTGTCGCCTATGAGCAGCGCCTTTGCAAGCGCGCGTTGTTCGCCGTTCAGCTCGCGTTCAAGCGCCGCGGCGAGCATCCGCCTTATCGCCGCAAGCAGCGTGCGCGGCGTTACTGGGCGCTCTACCCCGCGTATCTCAGCGACTTCTCCCTCGAGCATTATGCCCTGCGCATGGGAGCGCGCGGTATATTGCTCGTCGAGCGCGCTAAGCTCCACCAACGCGCGCACAGTCGCGCCAACCTCGCCGCTTTTCGCAGAAGTGAGCCTTGCGCGAACGTCCCTGCCGTCAAGCCGCACTAGCGCCGTAAACGCCTGCCAGTCGCCTGCGGTATCGGTAATTTCTGTGATTACGTACTGCGTTTCAACGGCCGTACCCGCGTAACTTTGCACGGGCTTTGCGTAAAGCTGCACCCAGCCGCTCATGCAAAGCACGCCTGCAAGCGCGCCCGCAGCGCATACTGCGGCGCGTTTTCTGCGGAATGCAAGCAGCGCCAGCACGCCCGCCGCAGCCACGGCAATAACGGCTCTCGCTATGTCGCCGACGTAATACGCAGCATACAGCCCTGCCGCAAAAAATGGCGCAAACATCACGGGCGGCAGCCGCAGAAGCGCGCTTGCTTCATCTCTCATAAATCCCGAAAAGCGGCCCTTTTACAGGACCGCTCTGAACCGTCGAAAAACCCACATACGGGGGTTTTCCGCCGAAGCATCTCAGCTGCGCGCACTCATTGTCGGATAACCGACAATTCGTACACTTGCTGAGATAAAAGTGTTTTTTGCCTCGGGAAGCCCAAGGCAAAAAAGTTATTTCAACAGACTGTTCTGAAATGCCGTGTGACCGCTTAAATCAGATGAACCCGGGGAACGAAACGCCGCCCGTTACCTTTTCCATCTCTGCCGCGCCGTAGTCGTCAACTTCTTTAAGTATCTCGTTTACACCGCTTATGATGAGGTCCTGAAGCATCTCTATGTCCTCGGGGTCAACGACCTCGGGCTTTATCTTAACGCTCTTAAGCTGCTTGTCGCCTGTCATAACAAGCTCGATAGCGCCGCCGCCAACCTGCTTTGTAAACTCCTTGGTTTCAAGCTCCTCCTGAACCTTTGCGATGTCGTCCTGCATTTTCTGCGCTTTTTTTACCATCTGGTTCATGTTGGGGGTGGAATTCTGATATTCCTTGGGTAATCTTGCTTTCATAATAAAATTTCCTTTCACTTGTAAATTACTTCTATATCCAGCCCCTTAGCCTTGTCAAGGAGCTTTTCAACAGCGGAGAGTTCCTCTGCCGCCGTTTTTTCCTCTACGGGAACTATCCTTATGCGGATATCCGCGCCCAGCGCTTCGCTTATCTCGCGCTCGTAGCTTTGCACGCCGTCTGAGCCGCCCTGTATCAGCAGCTTGTTTGCGGTGTGTATTTCAAGCACGCCGTCCTTTGTCTGCACGCGCGTGCCGTTAAACAGCGCTCTCGTCATCGGGTAGAGCCGCTCTACCGCCTGCTCCCACTCCGCCTGCGTTATCTCGCGCGGCGCGGGCTTTTGCTCCGCCGCTTTTTCCTCCGCCGGAACAGCGTGTTCTGCGGGAACAGCGTGTTCTGCGGGAACGGCTTGCTCAGTGGGAACGGCGCGTTCTGCGGGAACGGCGCGTTCTGCGAGAACAGCCTGTCCCGCATTTTCTCGCGATACGGGCGGTTCGTCTTCGGGCGGGGGAGTAAGCCCCTCCCACGGCGGCGCTTCGTACTCGGGCGGAGCTTCCTCTAACGGGGGCGCTTCGTCGAACGGCGCGCTCGGCGTGTTCTCGCTCTGCGCGGGCGGCGCGCTCTCGGCGGCGCTCGGCTTCATATCCTTAACGGCAGGCTCGGCTTCCTGCGAAAGCGCTGAACTTTGCGAAAGCTGCTCGCCCGAATCGGCGCTCGGCTTCGCTTCCGCCTGCGCGGGCTGAATAGGCGCGGGCGCGGGAGTCGGTGCGCTTTTTGCAGGTTCGCTGTGCTTCAGCGCCCTTAGCTTGTCAAGAGCCGCTGCGTTCTGCGGTGAGAGCTTTTCTGTCGGGGTAGGCTCGAACCGCTCTGCGGGCTGTTCTATGTCAAATATCTGCACCGCCGTCCCTGCGGGAAGATTCGCAGAGGGCGCGGGTCTTACAACGTTCATGGCGGGGGGCTTGGGCGCGCCCTCGGTCTGCGCGGAAAGCTTAAGGCACATACGCACAAGGCACATTTCCGCAAGCGTTTTTCTCTGGCGCGATTTGCCTATCGAGTCCGCGCACTGCCGGAGCAGGGTCAGACATCTGAGTATATCCTCGAGCGAATAAAGCTCCGCCGCCGCGTCAAGCTGCGGGTACTCCGCAGAGATAACGCTTAACAGCGCCCTGTCCGCAGGGGCTGCCTTGCGCAGCATAAGGTCGCGGTAATGCGTGCTGAGTTCGTCTATAACGCGCGCTATGTCCTTTGAGTCGGCGTATAGCGTGTTGAGGAGCTTAAGACACCCGGGCGCGTCGCCTGCGGCTATCATCTGCGAAAAGCTGTACAGATACCTGCTGTCCGCAACGCCCGCGCAGTCGCGCACCGCCTGCGCGGTCACCCTGCCGCCGTCTATGTTCATGCAGCGGTCTAAAAGCGACAGCGCGTCGCGCATACCGCCGTCGCTCAGCTGCGCTATAAGCTCAGCCGCGTCCTCGTCAAGCGTAAAGCCCTCCTGCGCCGCTACGTAAAGCAGCCGCTTTACGCTGTCCGCAGGGTTTATCCTGCGGAAGTCGAACCGCTGGCAGCGGGAGATTATCGTAGGCAGCACCTTGTGCAGCTCGGTCGTCGCGAGAATGAACTTTACGTGTTCGGGCGGTTCTTCAAGCGTTTTAAGCAGGGCGTTGAACGCGTTCGCGCTCAGCATATGCACCTCGTCTATGATATACACGCGGTACTTGCAGCTTACGGGCGTGTAGCTCATCTCGTCGCGCAGCGCCCTTACGTCGTCCACGCCGTTGTTGCTCGCCGCGTCCATTTCAACAATGTCCACCGCAGAACCGTCCGCTATCTCGCGGCAGGCGGCGCACTCGAGGCAGGGGTTGCCGTTTACGGGGTGCAGGCAGTTCACCGCCATTGCGAGTATCTTCGCGCAGGTGGTTTTGCCCGTCCCGCGCGAGCCTGTGAAAAGGTACGCGTGGGCGGCTGTCCCCGTCGTTATCTGATTTTTGAGCGTTGTTGTGATATGCTCCTGCGAAATAACATCGTCAAACGTCCTCGGACGGTACTTTCTGTATAGCGCCAGATACACGCGTTTCACCCCTTACTGCCCTGCGGGCAAAAAACAAATGCCCTCGATTATGGGAACAGGCTGACTGCGGCACACGGAGAAATCCGCTTAATGCTGCTCGGTTCCCCGCCTGACATGGTTCACAGCACTCCGTTGCACAGGGCCTGTCCCCATAAGCGAGAGCATTTATTCTATTCATAACACTACTATTATACCCTATTCCTCAAAAAAAATCAAGGGGTTTTTCCGATTTTCACACGCAAAGCGCCTATTTTCTTTTCGTCAGGCAGCAAACCGCGCGGGCGGACGCGGCGCTTCCGACGGGCGGTTCTCCCGAAAACAAAACGCTGCCGCCCCGCAGGCTGCGAAGCGACAGCGACATATTCTGTTGTATAGCCGAATTTGGCGTTACGTCTTGCCCTCGGCAGCGCCGGGCAGCGGGTACTTTTGCTTGTACGCGTTGAACTCGTCCATAAAGTAGCTCTTGTCAAGCCGCTTAAGCTCGTTCATATACTCGTGCGTATCCATGCTGTTCTCGCTTATTCGGATAAGGCACACGGCGATGTTCGAGCAATGGTCGGACACGCGCTCGAAATTTGTGAGCAGGTCCTGCAGGATAAAGCCAAGCTCTATCGTGCATATTCCGCTGCGAAGCCGCTCTATATGGCGGGACTTAAGCTCGTCGCGCAGCTGGTCGATAACGTCCTCGAGCGGCTCGACTTCCTTTGCGAGGGATATATCCTCGTTTACGAACGCCGTTATCGACATATCGAGAATCTCCGTTACCGCGCGGATTATTATCTTGACTTCCTCGCGCGCCTGCTCGGAGAACATTATCTTCTTCTGGTGCATTTCCTCCGCAGCCTCGGTGATGTTCACGGCGTGGTCGGATATGCGCTCAAGGTCGCCTATCGTGTGCAGCATTCCCGAAACTATCTTGCTGTCGTTTACGGACAGGTCCTTGCTGCTTATTTTAAGGATATACGAACCTATCTTGTCCTCATATATGTCTATCGTATTTTCGTTGTCGTTTACCTCCTGCGCCTTTTTCGGGTCGAAGGACATTACAAGGTCTAGCGACATAAGCAGGGTCTTTTTGGTAAGCTCCGCCATTTTGCGCGCAACGTTCCTGCACTGCTCTATAGCGACGGACGGGGTATTGAGGAAGCGCTCGTCAAGAAGCGGCATGGCGTTGGTCTCCTCGCCGGGGTCGTCGCGTATGGTAAGGCACGCGAGCTTTTCAAGCTGTTTTGTAAACGGCAGGAAGAGCGCCGTTGCAAGCACGTTGAACGAGGTGTGGGTAATCGCTATCCCGACGGAATCGAGCGAGTTCTGCATAAACGGCATATCCACAAACGCCTGCACAATGTAGAACAATGCAAGGAATACTATCGTGCCGATAACGTTGAAGTAAAGGTGGACGATAGCGACGCGCTTAGCGCCCTTGTTAGAGCCTATGGACGAAAGCAGCGCCGTAACGCACGTGCCTATGTTCTGTCCGAGGATTATGGGCAGCGCTATGGAGTAGGTTATGCTGCCCGTAGCGTTCGACAGGGACTGTAAGATACCGATGGATACGGACGAGGACTGGAGCAGCGCAGTAAGCACAGCGCCCGCGAGAACGCCCAGAATGGGGTTCGAGAACATTACCATCGCGTTGCAGAACGCCTCGTTGCCCTCCAGCACCGAAGCCGCCGAGGACATTATGTCGAGTCCCAGCATAAGCGTACCGAAGCCCGCCAGTATCGAGCCGAACGTCTTAACCTTGTCGGATTTCACAAACATCAGCATGAAAACGCCCAAGACTGCAATAACGGGCATTATCGTGGAGGTGCTGAAAAGCGCCATCACGCCCTCGCCGCTGTCCACCGCCGAGAGCGACACCAGCCACGCCGTTGCGGTCGTACCGATATTCGCGCCCATGATAACGCCGATAGCCTGCGAAAGCTTCATTATTCCTGAGTTTACAAAGCCTATGAGCATGACGGTCGTCGCTGCGGACGACTGAATGAGCGCCGTTACGCCCGCGCCCAGCGCCACGCCCTTTATGGGGCTTGACGTGACCTTTTCGAGCCATTTCTCAAGCTTGCCGCCTGCAAGCTTTTCAAGCGAATTGCTGAGCGTGTGCATTCCGAAAAGGAACAGCGCAAGTCCGCCGAGCATACCGCATACCATGCTTACGATTTCGTTGAATCCCATTTCCAGACTCCTGTTTTTTCCGACAGCCAAAGTCCTGCCGTCTGTTTTTCCTTAAACCAATTGTAACACTACAGTAATATTATACATGATAATTTCAAAAATGTACAGTAGGTTTTTATATTTTTTTAATTTTCCCATAACTTTCACATAACATGACATGAGGCGAGCATTTATTATAGCGCTTTTTGTCGAACGCTTCGCAAAATGTTAAGCAGCAATAAATATGCGGGCGTAAAAATGTGCTTTACAAAGCGGCGGGGTTGTGTTATAATATAAGCGTATGACATACCCGCCTGCGCGATAAGGCAGGCTCGAATATACTATAATAAAGGAGAAAGAAAGGAAATGTACAAACCGTTTTCAGACCGCGTGTCGGGGCTTCAGCCGTCCGCGATAAGAGAAATTCTGAAGTTCACCGCAGACCCCGAGGTAATAAGCTTTGCCGCAGGCAACCCCGCGCCCGAGGCGTTCCCCACGGAGGTGATAGCGAAGCTTTCCGCCGATATACTTGAAAACGAGCCAATAAGCGCGCTGCAATACGCTGTTACGGAGGGCTACGCGCCCTTACGCGACAAGCTGCGCAGCGACCTTACGCAGCAGGGAATATTCGCGGACGGCGACAGCATTATAATAACCGCAGGCGCGCAGCAGGCTATTGAAACCGTAGCGAAGATACTCTGCAACGAGGGCGACGTGGTGATATGCGAAGACCCCTCTTTCATAGGCTCGCTCAACTCTTTCAGAAGCTATGGCGCAAAGCTCGCAGGCATACCTATGGACGGCGACGGCATGAAGCCCGACGTACTTGAGCAGGCGCTTAAGGACAACCCCCGCGCAAAGTTCATCTACACCATACCCAACTTCCAGAACCCCACGGGCAAAACAACGACCCTTGAGCGCAGAAAGCAGATTCTCGCGCTTGCAAAGAAGTACGGCGTTTACATTCTCGAGGACAACCCCTACGGCGCGCTGCGCTTTGCGGGGGAGAACGTTCCTTGCATAAAGGAGCTTGACCGCGACGGTATCGTGCTGTATGCGGGTACGTTCTCAAAGACCCTTGCGCCGGGACTTCGCGTGGGCTATCTCATAGCGCCCGCGGAGATATCCGCAAAGGCGGTAGTCGGCATACAGACAAGCACGGTGCATACCAACATATGGGCGCAGATGCTCACCTACCGTTTCCTTATGACGGTGAACTTTGAGGGTCACCTTGAAATGCTGCGCGCTATCTACCGCGCTAAGTGCGAGAGAATGCGCATGGGGCTTAAAGAGGTGCTGCCCGATTTCGTGGAGCTTACCGAGCCGCAGGGCGGGCTTTTCATATGGGCGACGCTTCCCGAGCGCTTCGATATGAACCGCTTCTGCACCGAGGCGGTAAAGAGAAAGGTGGCTGTCGTTCCCGGCAACGCGTTCTCGGCTGACGAAAGCGCCGCGTCGCATTCGTTCCGCCTGAACTACTCCACCCCCACCGACCACCAGATAGACGTTGGCGTTGAGATACTCGGCAAAGCGGCGAAAGAGCTGCTTGTCTGAACATAAAAGGAGAATATGATGGAAGAAAAAAAGAAGATTTTCAGCGGCATTCAGCCCACAAACACCCCACACCTGGGCAACTATCTTGGCGCTATGATAAACTGGGTAAAGCTTCAGGAAGATTACGACTGCACCTATTCTATAGTAGACCTGCACTCCATAACCGTAAGGCAAGACCCCGTAAAGCTGCGCAACCAGATAAAGGAGAGCTACGCGCTGCTTATCGCAATGGGGCTTGACCCCGAAAAGTCCACGCTTTTCGTGCAGGGGCATAACCCCAACCACGCGGAGCTTTCGTGGATACTCTCGTGCTACACGCAGTTCGGCGAGCTGTCCCGCATGACGCAGTTCAAGGACAAGAGCGAAAAGCACCCCGACAACATAAACGCGGGGCTTTTCACCTACCCCGTGCTTATGGCTGCGGACATTCTGCTTTATCAGGCGGACCTTGTACCCGTAGGCGTTGACCAGAGCCAGCACCTTGAGCTTGCGCGCAATATCGTCCAGCGCTTCAACGGCATTTACGGCGACGTGTTCACCATGCCCGAGGGCTATACCACAAAAACCACCGCCAAGGTAATGTCGCTGCAAGAGCCCACAAAGAAGATGAGCAAGTCCGACGAGAACCCCAACGCCTCCGTATGGATACTTGACGACAAGGACACCATTATCCGCAAGTTCAAGCGCGCCGTTACCGACAGCGAAACCGAGGTATGCGTACGCGAGGGCAAGGACGGCATAATAAACCTCATGTCCATTTACTCCGCAGTTACGGGCAAGAGCTTTGAGAAAATCGAAAAGGAGTTCGCGGGGCGCGGCTACGGCGACTTCAAAATGGCAGTAGGCGAAGCTGTAGCGGATATGCTCGCGCCCATGCAGGGCGAGTTCAAGCGCATTTTCGCGGACAAGGGCTACATTGAGGAGTGCATGAAGAAGGGCGCGGAAAAGGCGTTTAAGGCCTCCCGCAAGACCTTACAGAAGGTGCAGAAAAAGGTCGGCTTTGTCGTTATCTGACGAATAAAAGCCGCAGCCCGTCATAATGACGAAAACCGCCGTGCTTTGCAGGTATAGTATTGTGATTGTCTACAAAAATGCGGGAAATTTGAAATATGTACTTGCAATTTCGAGCGGTTTCTGTTAAAATATTATTTGTTACTGAATAAATATCAGTAGAGAGGTAGGTGCTTCAAATGGCAAAATGTGAAATCTGCGGAAAGAGCGTTACCTTTGGTATAAAGGTTTCCCACTCTCACAGACGCAGCAACAGAACCTATAAGCCGAACGTTAAGAAGGTCAAGGCAATAGTAAACGGCACTCCTTGCAGAGTAAATGCCTGCACACGCTGCCTGCGCTCCGGTCTTGTTGAGAGAGCAAACTGATTTTCGGATAAAGGCTTGAAAAGAATTTTCCCCCCTGCTTTACGCGGGGGGATTTTTCGTTTGCAGTTTTCGTTTACAGAGCGCGCGGTATGCCGCTATTGCTGCGCGGAAAACGGGCGCAAAAACGCCCCTGCACATTCGCAGAGGCGTTTGCTATGCTGTTTACTTGCCGTGTGCGGGATTTCTGGAAACGCACGCGATAGCGCTTGACACCGCAATGGTGATGTCTGCGCTGTTCTGGCGGATTGTGCTGTCAAGCTTTGAGAAAAGCTCGCCGTTGTGCGTGCTTACGTACTTCGCAGGAAGCTTGTTGAGGGCTATAGCCTTCATATCCTCAAGGCAGCGCTCGCACTTGCAGCAGTTTTCGCTTACAAGCATTGTGGCGAGCTTGTCATCTACAAACTTTTCCATCATGTTAATAAGAGCCATAGCCTGTTCCTCCGTTCACCAACCCCGAATTGTGGCGCATTCCGCCGCAGGGTATTTATTATATTTTATTACAAACTCTGCTTTTTGTCAATATGATTTGTGAGATTTTTCCCATTTTGCGCTAAATTAAGCCCAAAAGACAAGGGCTGCCCGTTGCGGACAGCCCCTTTATTATATCGGTAAGCGCTTACTTTCTAACGGCAAGCTTTATCATATCCGCCATCTTTATGCGGCTGCCGTTGTGCAGGATTATAGCCTCGTACACCTTGCTTACAAGTATCGCCACAAGCACCACGAACACCGCGAGAATCAGCACCGCGATAACGCCCTGAAGCGGCGATATCGTGCCGAGGATAAGCGCGCTCGGCAGCGCGAACGGGCTGCTCACGGGGAAGTAGTAGGAGAAAATCTGCACGGGATTTGTCGTCGCAGCGCCCGTTTCAATGCTGTCTACATTGAACATTACGGGGAAGTACGCAAGGTACACGCCCACAACGCCGAGCAGCGAATACGGCTGCATTGCCTGCTGCAGGTCCTCCATGCGGCTTATGCTTGCGCCGACAAGCGCCGCGAGCATTGAGTAGAACAAGAAGCCCAGTATGAATATCAGGAAAATCAGGACAACGTTGCCGAGCGTGAAGTGGCTGAAGCTGTTCGTTACCGCCTCCGCTATCTGCGCGTTTTCGGCTACCTGCTGAAGCGCAGGGTCGCTCATTATCGCGGAAACGTCGCCCATAATGCCGAACGGCATTGTTGCAAAGAGCGTTACAACGCCCACTATTATAATAAGCAGGAACTGCATGAGACTCACTATACCCATTGCAAGCACCTTGCCTATTACCACCGCAAGCGGCCTTACGGACGTAAGCAGCAGCTCCATTACGCGGCTTGTCTTTTCCGTAGCTATAGACTGCGCCACGGTAGAGCCGTAGCAGAATATCAGCATGAACAGCACCAGCGACACCGCTATAGGCACGGAGTAGTTTATCGCGCTTTCAAACACGTTCCACTCGTCGCTGCCCGCCTGTATTTTGGAAGTCTGCACGTAGCGCTGCGACATGGCGTAGCTTTCGGGGGTAACGCCCGCGTTCAGCATATTGCGGTACTCCACGCGCTCGGAAGCGAGCGCTGTAAGCGCGTCAACAGCCTTGCTGTCGGCTGCGGGGGAATAGTAGGTCTTTACGCGGTAGCCCAAGGTTTCGCCGTCCGCTTCGTCTGCGGAGATAAGCACAAGCGCCTCCTCGGCGGTGCTGCCGCTGAGCGCTTCTATAAGCTCGGCAAAGCCCTTGTCCGCGCTCTTAAGCGTAACGCCGCTCTCGGTGAGCGCCGTCTCGTCCTCGGCGGTGAGAAGCCCGCTGTCGTCCATAAGGTATACCGCGGAGAACGACGCGGGAGAGCCTGCAGCGTCCGCTGAGATGTCCTCCTCGCCCGAAACTAGCTTCGGGATTATGTTAAGCCCCGCCACAAGCAGCGCCACAATAACGCATATTACTATCGTTCCGACAATAAACGACTTTGTTTTCATATGCTGAACGAGCGTAAAGGATAATACCTTCTGCCAACCCTTAGTTCTCATCAGTCTTACCCACCCTTTCAATAAATATCTCGTTGAGCGACGGCTCGCGCAGCTCGTACTTGATAAGCGGCACGGAGCGCTCCATTATAAGCTTGAGCAGCGCGTGCGCCTGCTCCTCGCTTTTTACGTTGAAGCTTGAGCCGTTGGGCGTTACCTCCGTCGGGACAAGCCCGCACTCCGCCGCCATAGCGGAGACGTCGCCCTCGCACTTTACGGTGAGCTTTACGCGCCCGTAGGACTTCTTTATCTCGTTAAGGTTGCCCTGCAGCACCGTTTCGCCCTTGTTTAGTATCACGATATCGCTGCAGAACTCCTCTATCGTCGCCATCTGGTGAGAGGACATTATAATGTACTTGTTTTTTTGCATTTCCTCGCGGATAACGCCCTTGAAAAGCTCGGCGTTCACGGGGTCGAGGCCGCTTAGCGGCTCGTCGAGTATAAGCAGCTGCGGGTCGGGCGCAAGCGCCGCTATAAGCTGTATTTTCTGCTGGTTGCCCTTTGAGAGCTGGTCGGCGCGCTTGTTGCGGTACTCGCTTACGTTAAGGCGGTCCATCCAGTAGGTTATGGCGCGGTCGGCGGCCTCGCGCTTCATGCCCTTAAGCGTTGCGAAATACATGAGCTGGTCGATTATCCTTATCTTCGGGTAAAGCCCGCGCTCCTCCGCAAGGTAGCCTATAGGCTCGTTTGCCGCAAGAAACGGCTTGCCGTCGCGCGTTACCTCGCCGCTGTCGCACGCCAGCATTCCGAGAATAATGCGTATGGACGTGGTTTTGCCTGCGCCGTTTGTGCCAAGCAGCGCGAACACCCCGGGCTGCTTCATCTCAAAGCTAAGCCCGTTTACGGCGGTGTATTCGCCGTACTTCTTAACTATGCTGTCTACTTTTAATGACATTCGGAATCACTCCTTTTTTATAACTGTTGATGTGTTATATATACAGTATAATCTGTTTGTTCCGATTTGTCAAGGGGGTAGCGAAAATTTTTTCAAAAACTTTTCCGCCGATTTGAAAAATCGCATTATAACCGCGCGTGTCCGCTAGTGCATTATCTGAAAAATCTTGACAATAAGCGGCTCAGGGTGTACAATATAATAAGAATAAAAAGGGAGGCATTATATTATGAAAGACTTAAGCACACTTAATTTCGGCGTATCGGGCGACAGCATAACGCAGGGCAATCAATGGAGCACCCATGTTGCGCGCACGCTTGGCTTTGCAAGCCACCACAACACCGCCGTGGGCAGCTCGGTATGGTACAGGCGCACCGTTGAGTGCGCGGGGCAGACCCTGACCACGCAGGACTACGGCACGGAGGGCTTCGCGGGTATCTCATGGGGGTGGGAACATACGGACGACCCCGTAGAAATGCAAATGCGCATGAACAA
Source organism: uncultured Oscillospiraceae bacterium (assembly GCA_934462925.1). Lineage (GTDB taxonomy): Bacteria > Bacillota > Clostridia > Oscillospirales > Ruminococcaceae > CAG-115. Next base: position 66,325 of record CAKSIT010000006.1, read on the forward strand.
CTGCGCCGTCGTACATATACAGCGCTTTATCGCCGAGGTTAAGAGCGGCGAGTTCCCCGTACCCGACGTGTTCGCGTTAGCATACGGCACAAACGACCTTGACGGGCATTTTGGCAGCGCGGAGCAGGCGCTTGCAGCTCCCCTTGAAAGCGTGGACACGTTTACCACCGCGGGCGCTATGCGTTGGTGTATCGAGAGCATAATGCGCGAATTCCCCGAGTGCCGCGTGTTTGCGCTTACACCCATACAGGCGGCAGACCCCGCGCACAATATAAAGAACAAGCGCCTTATCGAGGTAATGCGCGCCATGTGTCAGGGTATGTCGGTGCAGGTGATAGACTGCTTCGGCGGGTGCGGTATCTGCGAGAAGTTCGAGGTAATGGGCGGGCAGGGGCGCTACCTGCGCGACGGGCTGCACCCTATGGAAAACGGGCAGGCGCTCGAGGGTGCGTTTGCCGCAAAGGAAATAAGGAATAACCTGTTCTGATGTACGAGCTGCCTATAGAAATACGCGAGGAAACGCTGCGGCTTATCGAGGGCGAGCGCCCCGACGCGCTGTGCGGCGCTGCCGAGCGTCTGTCCGAGCGCTACCGCGAGGGCGGGGGTACGGGCAAGCGCCTTGTCGGCGGAAAGCTCGACATATTAGCCTACGCCGCCGCGAGAATGCCCGCGACCTACGCCGCAGTAAGCCGCGCGCTCGCGCTGTCGATGGAATGCTGCGAGCTTTCCCCCGAAACCGTGCTTGACGCGGGCGCGGGTACGGGCGCTGCCGCCGCTGCGGCGTACGCGCTTACGGGCTGCGCCGACATAACCTGCGTTGAGCGCGAGCAGAGCATGATAGACGCGGGGCGGCGGCTTCTCACGGCGGGCGGCATAAACGCGCGCTGGGTTCGCGCGGACCTTGCGGACGGACTGCCGAGAAGCGCCGCGCTCGTGCTGTCGTCCTACTGCCTTAACGAAATGACCCCCGCTTGCCGCAAAACGGCGGTAGAGCGGCTGTGGAACGCCGCGCAGCAGGCGCTGCTTATAATAGAACCCGGCACGCCCGCAGGCTTTGCGCAGCTAAAGGCGGCGCGCGGGCAGCTTTTGGCGCTCGGCGCGCGGATAGCCGCCCCATGCCCCGCTGTAACGGAATGCCCCCTGCCCGCGGACGACTGGTGTCATTTTACGGTGAGAGTGCCGCGCACGCGGCTGCACAAGCAGCTTAAGGGCGGCAGCGCACCGTACGAGGACGAGAAGTTCTGCTTTATAACGGCGCTGCGCGCGGACGTTTCGCCCTGCGCTGCGAGGGTGCTGCGCCACCCGCGCATAGAAAGCGGGCGGATAACGCTTTCGCTTTGCACGCCCGAGGGCTTGCAGGAGCGCACGGTAACGCGCAGCAGCCCGCTTTTCAAGGCGGCGCGCAAGGCGGATTGCGGCGACGCGCTGCCAAAAAGCGAATAATGCGCGTGAATTACCGCATTCGGCATTGACACGGGCGGGGTAAATATGGTACAATAATATAATAAGGTCACCTCTAAAAACCTTGTTTGAGTGAAAATGTGTATAGCGCACCGACTGCTTCTTTCAACAAGCGAAATTTCTGATGTGACGGCGTCCATGCCGTCACTCGGTTATTTCGCTTCGCAACGTCGTGTTGCACCTCCTCGTAAGGCATACAGCCTTACTTCGTCGGCTTTCATCGCATTCGGCACACTCTACCCATTTTCCCTTTTCAAACCGGTTTTTAGAAGTTCCCATAAGGCATTTGCCATAACGTTTGGCTCGCGCGCTTTGCGGCACGCGGCAGTAAGGAGATTAAGAGATGTCAACGCCTTTGTTTGACTGTTTTGACACTAACTACAAGCACCCATTCGGCGCGCTGCGGCGCGGTCAGCCGAGTATGTTCAACGTGCGCGTTCCAAAGGAAATGCGGCTGCAGGGACTTACTCTGGTAATGTTCCGCCCAGGCTTCAAAGAGCGGTTCATAGAGCTTATAATCCAGGACGAAAGCGGCGACACCGACACGTATTCCTGCGTTTTCACACCCAACAACACGGGCGTTCACCACTACTACTTCACCTGCGTGCTTGACGGCAGACGCCGCTATATCAAGCGCCATGGTCCGAGCGAGGGCGTTTTCGAGGGCGAGAACCTGTTCCAGCTTACAGTTTTTGACGAGAACCTTTACACCCCCGATTTTATTCGCGGCGGTATCATGTATCAGATATTCCCCGACCGCTTTTGCAAGAGCGGGGTGGAACACGAGGGCGTACCCGCGGACAGAAAGCTGCGCGAGGACTGGTACGGCACGCCCGAATACAAGCCGGACAATAAGGGCGTTGTGCGCAACAACGACTATTTCTGCGGCGACCTGCGCGGCATTATCGAAAAGCTGCCCTACATAAAGGATATAGGCGCTACCATAATATACTTAAACCCCATTTTCGAGGCGCACGAGAACCACCGCTACAACACCGCTAACTATGAGAAGATAGACCCGCTGCTCGGCACGGAGGAGGACTTCCGCGAGCTTTGCGCAAAGGCTAAGGAGCTTGGCATAGACATCATTCTCGACGGCGTTTTCTCGCACACGGGCGCGGATTCCATATACTTTAACAAGTTCGGCAGGTACGGCGAGCATACGGGCGCTTACCGCGACAAAAACTCCCCCTACTACCCGTGGTACAGCTTTACGGGCTACCCTGATAAGTACGACAGCTGGTGGGGCATTACAACGCTCCCCAACGTAAACGAGAACAACAAGGACTATACCGAGTACATCTGCGGCGACGGCGGCATTCTGCAAAAGTGGATTGACGCGGGCGCGCGCGGCTGGCGACTTGACGTTGCAGACGAGCTGCCCGACGAGTTTCTTGACAACCTTAACAAGGCAGTCAAGAAAATGGGCGGCGACAAGATAATTTACGGCGAGGTATGGGAGGACGCTTCCAACAAGGAGAGCTACGGCGTGCGCCGCCGCTACCTTATAGGCGGGCAGCTCGACAGCGTTATGAACTACCCGTTCAAGGAAGCGATACTCAACTACATCAAATACGCGGACGGAAACGCGTTCAGAAACAGCATACTTACGATACTCGACCACTACCCGAAGCCCGCTATAGATATGCTTATGAACTTCCTGTCCACTCACGACACCGAGCGCGCGCTCACGCGGCTTGGCGGCGAGGAGGTAGGCTGGCACGACAAGGACTGGCAGAGCGAGCGTATGCTCGACCCCGCGCAGTACCTTTACGGCGTTTCGCTGCTCAAGTGCGCTATGGTGCTTCAGTTCTTCCTGCCGGGCGTGCCGTCTATTTACTACGGCGACGAGGCGGGCATGGAGGGCTACCGCGACCCGTTCAACCGCCGCTGCTACCCGTGGGGCAGGGAGAATCTCGAGCTTATCGAGTTTACAAAGCAGCTTTCGCTTGTGCGCAAGGGAACGCGCGCGTTCAGGCAGGGCGAAATGCGCTTTATCGAGGTTGACGACAACGTGTGCGTATTCGCACGGTACGACCGCATTTCGCGCGAGGCTGCGATAATCTACCTTAACAAGTCCACAAAGGGCCACACCTTTGAAATACAAAACGACATGACGGATATGTTCTACGACTTTACGCCCGCGTTCGACCGCTACAACAGGGGCATTGCGGACGGGAAGATAACCGTATCCCCGTTTGATTACGCCGTCGTTTACTGCAAGGTATGACCTGAAATAACACCAAAGGGAGGAACTCACAATGTTCAAGAAAATCTCGGCACTTATCCTCAGCAGCGTACTTCTGGCAGGCATGACAACAGCGTTCGCGGAAGCTCCCGCGCCCGTACAGACCGCGCAGACGGTGCGCGAATACGCCGCAAAGGCTGCGGAATGGAACGGCAAGACCGCGCTTAAGTCGGGCAAGTCCTACGTTGTTACAAAGGACCTTACAATATCCAAGGACGTTACCGTTCCCAAGGGCGCAAAGCTCACGATAAAGAACGGCGCGAAGCTCTCCGTAGGCGCTAAGGGTTCGCTTACGATAAACGGCACGGTAACGGTGGGCAAGGGTTCTACCCTTGCGGTAAGCGGCGCGCTTACGCAGGCAAAGGGCAAAAAGCTCGTTGTTTCGGGTACGGTAAAGCTCGGCAAAAAGTCCGCGCTTACGCTTAACGGCAGCGTTACGCTCAAAAAGGGCGGCGTTATCTCGGGCGAGCCGAAAACGCTCAACCTCGGCAAGAACGTTAAGTTCGCAATAAACGGCAAGCTCACCTCGCAGAAGCTGCTTAAGGCTTACGACAGCGCGGCTATCATGCAGCTTTTGGAGAGTCTGGAGAAAAAGGTATTCATTGACGGCAAGGCATACGACGCTTATTTGGAGTCTTACCCCGCGGGCGTTATTGCGGCAATGGAAGAGGATTACAAAAAGCAGCTGAAGGAGCTTGAGGAGGAATACGGCTATTCCGACGACGTTTCCTTTGAGGAAGCGATAAACAGCATTACCTCTTACATCGTTGCCATGTTCGAGTACCAGTACGGCGGCGATATCACGGGCGTAAACATGGGCGACCTTACCATAACCTACATGGACGTATCCGAGCTGCCCGAGAGCGTATACGCGCCCCTCTATGGCACTATCGAGCGCGCGGCTGACGTGTCCGCAATATACACTCTGAATGTAGGCGACCAGACCACCGACCCGTCTGACATGGGCGGCATAATGGTATACAGCGGCGGCAGATGGTATCTGTACGCCGAGCAGGATATGAGCGCAATCTGACTTATAAAGGAAAGGGCAGACAATGATTAAGAAAATTACCGCGCTGCTGCTTAGCGGCGCACTCATGGCAGGCATGACAACGGCGTTCGCGGAAGCTCCCGCGCCCGTACAGACCGCGCAGACGGTGCGCGAATACGCCGCAAAGGCTGCGGAATGGAACGGCAAGACCGCTATGAAAGCGGGCAAGGCGTACGTTGTAACAAAGAATCTTACCATCTCCAAAAAGGTTACCCTGCCCAAGGGCGCAACGCTTACCGTGAAAAACGGAGCAAAGCTCGCCATAGGCACAAAGGGTACGCTTAACGTAAAGGGAACGCTTACAGTTGCAAAGGGCGCGACCCTTGCGGTAAGCGGCAAGCTTTACGAGTACAAAACGGGCAAGCTTACCGTTTCGGGTACGGCGAGCCTCGGCAAAAAGTCAAACGTCACGATTAACGGCAAGCTTACGGTAGGCTCAACGGGCGTTATTAAGGGAACGCCCAAGTCGCTCACCCTTGCGGCGGTTGCTGCGACCACGATTAAGGGCAAGAACACCTGCGCAAAGCTCGCCGCAGCTATCGACAACAACGCGATAAGCGCGCTTCTCACGGACTTATTCACGCTTTCGCTTGTGGACGGGGATTACTACGGCGCGGTAAAGCGCGCGTACCCTGCAAGCTACGTTGAGTTCCTTGACGGCCTTTTCAAAGAGGAGGGGCTGTCGCTTAAGGAATACTGCGCGAAGTACGGCGAGGCGCTAAAGCAGCAGTACGCCGACGAGGGGCTTGACATGGACTCTATTACAGAGGTTTCCGTGAAGATAAACAAGACCACGACGATAAGCAGCGCAAAGCTCAAGAATTATGCGGCGCTTCTGAACGGCGCAGCGCCCGACAAGGGTTACACCGCAAACATTACGCTTACCGCAAAAACGGCGAACGGCACAAAGACCGACACCTCGGACGTTACCTGCATTATGGCGGGCGGCGAGTGGTATCTTATAGGCTGATACAAGTTACTGCCGCGCTGAAAGGCGCGGCAGTATTTTTTCAGAGGAGTTGCATTTTGGACATAATTCTTATAGAAACGGCGGGGCTTAGCTTCGCTGAAGTAAGCGGCTTTCTCCCGTGCGTTACAAAGGCGCGCCGCGAGAGCATTCTGCGCAAAAGGGGCGAGGGCGACAAGGTGAACGCGCTGCTGGCGGAGCTGCTCGTGCTGTCCGAGATACGCCGCAGGGGCGGCGCGCGTGGGCTTCGGCAGCGGGTGGAGTTTGAGCGCGGGCCGTTCGGGAAGCCCTACGTTAAGGGCGGCGGGTCGTGGTTTTCGCTGTCGCACACAAAGGGCGCGGTATGCGCGGCGTTCTCGGCGCAGGGCGAGGTTGGCACGGATATAGAGCCGCGCTCGCGCCGCATAAGCGAGGGGCTGTACGCGCGCGTTCTGTCCGAAAGCGAGCGCGCGCAGGTACGCACCGCAGAGGACTTTCTGCGCGCGTGGGTGCGCAAGGAGGCGTTTCTTAAGCGCCTTGGCGTGGGCATAACCCGCGACCTGCGCGGCGTTGACACGGCGGTTATGCCCGACACCGTTGTGCTGGAGAAAAACGGGTTTTTCATCGGCGCGAGCGGCGAGGGGGCGCAGGCGGCGGGGGTTGCCGTTATGCAGCCCGACGAGCTGCTGACGCGCTATGTTAAGCGGTGAGCGGGGAACAAGCCTCGTTTTCGGCGGGCGCATTTACTATTTTGGTTTTATTGGCATTTTGGTATATATCAGTCCAAAGCATTGGCAAACATCAAGAATTATAAGAGCATAACTACAAATAAAGGGGTGGACATTCAGACCGTCGAAAAACCCCCATACGGGGGTTTTCCGACGGGACATCCGCACTGCGCGCACGGTTTGACGGCTTGCCGCCAAACCGCACACTTGTGCGGATAGAAGTGTTTTTTGCCTCGGGAAGCCCGAGGCAAAAAAGTTATTTCAAAGCCCGCATACGCGGGCAAAATGGACTTTTTCGACAGGCTGAGGGGTGGACATTTTAGTCCACCCCGCCTTATTTTACCCCCACATACTTTCCTGCAGCACGTTCGAGTAAATCATCTGCGTTACAGGCTCTACACCCTTTTCCTCGAACAGCTCGGTGAGCGTTACGAACTTGTAGCCCTGCGCCTTAAGCTCAGGTATCATTGTGTCGAGCGCCTCGACGGTCATGCTGTTGCCCTCTGCGTCGTGCAGGAGGATTATGCTGCCGTCCTTTACTTTTTTGAGTATCACCTTGGTGCGCCTGTCGGCGGTCACCTTGTCCTCCCAGTCGTTGCAGCCTATGCCCGAGATGAACGGCACGTCGATATTCTCCCACATAACGTCGCTGACGTCGATATACGGCGGTCGGAAGAAGCGGGTATGCTCGCCCGTTATCTCGTAAACGCGCTCGTCAACGTAGTCGAACTCCGCCTTTACCTCCTCGGCGGTCATGCCTGACATATAGCTGTGCGTTTTGCTGTGGTTGTTTATCTCGCAGCCGAGGTCGTACGCGTACTTAACGACCTTTGCGGATTCGTCGTTTATATTGTCGCCGATAAGGAAGAACGTCGCCACAACGCCGTGCTTTTTGAGCATTTCAAGCACCTCGCGCGTTGTCGTTGTGTTCGGGCCGTCGTCAAAGGTGAGCGCTATCACCTTGTCCCACTCGTAGCTTTCGTCGCGAACGATAGGCTCTACGGCTTCTTCGCTCTCCTGAGCCTGCGCGGATTCCTCCGTCGGCTCTTGCTCGTCCATGGGGAAGGTGCAGGTAGTGGGGTCGGTTGTGGTGGTAGTGATAACGGGCGTGGACTCGCTTGCAGCGCTCGTGTCGGCGCTAATTGCGCCCGGATTGCTCGAGACGTCCGCGCTGCTTGTACTGCTTGTGCTGTCCGCGCACCCGCATATACCGCCGCAGAGCGCCAGCGCCACCAGTGCCGCTATTAACCTTAAGTGCTTCATAATTCGTCCTCCATTTTTCAGAAAAAAGCCCCGACCGCTTTCAGTCGGGGCTTTCGTTGTTCATCAGATGAATGCGTAGTTGCTCTTGCCGCTCTTTTTAACGGAATACATCGCGTCGTCCGCCTTACCGATAAGGTACTCAACGCGCGTGTTGTAGTCGTCCTTGATGATTGCCACACCGATGGAAACGCTTACCGAAAGGCGCTCGCCGATGTCCGCGTCAAAGCCCTCGTCAAGCTTTGCGATTATCTGCTGCGCGGCGGTTGCGGGGGAGTTGACCTCGGCGTTGCGAATGCACGCTATGAACTCGTCGCCGCCGTATCTGCCCGCAAAGCCGTAATCGCCGACAATGCCCTGAATCGTCTTAGCGACGAACTTAAGCACCTGGTCGCCCGTTGCGTGGCTGTAGTTATCGTTGAAGTGCTTGAAGTCGTCCACGTCGATAAACAGAACCGCCATCTCGCTCTTTCTCGCCTCGGAGAGAAGAATCTCGTTGTCAATCTGGCTCTCAATGGTTTCTCTGTTGTAAAGCTCTGTAAGAGCGTCGTAGCTTGCCTGTACGGTGAGCTGCTGCTCGGACTTCTTCGCGCGGTCGATATCGACCATAACGCCGACTACCTTAAGCGGTTTGCCGTCCTTGTCGTGCAGGGTAGCGGTTCTCATAAGCACCCAAATGAAGTCGCCGTAGATGTTCTTCATGCGGTACTCGTTATGCTCGAAGCCCTTGCCCTTTTCAAGCTGGTTGAGGTCCTCGCGGTAGCGCTCAACATCGTCGGGGTGAAGCTTCGCCTTGAGCAGGAAGCTGTCGCCGAAGTGGTCGGACGGAGCGCGGTAGGAGAACTTCTTGTTGAAGTTGTTCGAGAAGAACACCTCGTTTGTCTTGAAGTTCCACTCGAATATGATGTTGTCGGACATCTCGATAATGGTTCTGTATCTGTCCTCGCTTACAACTATCTCGTCAACAAGGTTGTTGAACGCGCGGGAAATCTGTCCGTACTCGTTGTTGCTTACGGTGGTGATACGCGCCTCGTGGTCGCCGCGGCGAATCTTTACTATCGTTTCCTGAATGGTCTTAAGGGGCTTTGTAACGATTATCGAAACCGCTACAGCGCCGCCGACTGCGGCAAGGCCAAGCAGAACGGTCGCCCAGATAACGTGGGATGTAGCCGAGGAGGAGAAGATGTTGCTTCTGTTAGCAGGGCAGCTTGCAAGCGCTACAAGTCCGTCCTCGCCGCCTACTCTTACCATGCTTGCAACGTAGTCCGAAGAAAGGATAGCGCCGTCGTTCGCAACGTAGCTTATAATCTCGGTGGGAACGCCCGTTTCAAGAGAAGATATGCGGCTCGTTATCTGCTCGGGGTACTGGCTCTTAAGGTTTGCGTTGTAGCCCGAACCTGCCGTCCAGTTAAGGCGAGGGTCGATAACGATAAGTCTGCCCTGATTGTAGAACGTGGAGTTGTTGGACACCTTGGAGATAAAGGTGTTGGTGGAAATGCTGTAGGAGAGAATGAGCGTGCAGTCGCCCACGGGCTGCTTTATAAACATTGTCGAGCCGCTTGCAACGCCCGTTTTTTCCGCGCTGCCAACGTCGTTTATGTAAAGCACGCCGTCCTTATAGGCGGAGTAGCTCTGGTAATTCTCAAGCACCGTACCCGTGTCCTTGCCGTTTATTACCTTGCCGTCGCTGTTAACAAGCTGCGCGGCGGTCGCGGAGGCGTTTTCCTCGGCGAATCTTGTGAGCAGGTCGCCCGCGTCGGATACGGCGCGGCTGTTTGTACCCGCCTCTATAATGCACGGCGCAGAGGCAAGCGTTGTCATATCGTCCTTAACCGCGTCGATATAGGTCTGAAGCGTTGCCGCCTGATTGTTGACAATGTCGGTAAGCTCCGCCTTGAACTGCTCGTCGCCGTTCTTTCCGACAAACATACCTGCAAAGACCGAGTAAACTACCATCGGCAGTATGGCAAAGCAGGCTGCGGATATCATTATCGTTGTCCTGATTTTCATTTTTTCTCCCCATTTCCGCCCCCTTATTGCAGGAAGCTATTTTTGCAGCGGCGCATGGCAGACGCCGCCCTGTGGCAATACAAAACCTCCCCCTGCCGCGCAACGCCGCAGAGAGCGGAAAAGATTCTGCCAGACTATAAGCCGACGCCTATTATGACAAACAAAGCGCCTTTTGTTTATTATATCATATAAGCGAAATAAAGTAAACACAAATAACATATTCTTTCATTGAAAAACTAAAATTTTATGAACTTTTCACAAAATGACTTTTGCTGTTTTGGTTACAATATCAAGCCTGCGGGTATACCTCTTAAAAAATAAAAACTGAAATGCTATTGCTAAAAAGGAAAAAATATGTTACAATAAAGTATGATGATTTTTCTGCTTTGGAGGAATTACAATGGGAAAAATACTCAAGGCATACAGATACAGACTTGTTGACAACCACGCCTTCGACCTTCCGCTCCCGCTGAGCTTTGAGGTTTACAGGGAGGATATGGCTGTAGCCCGCTACAATATATCCGAGGACGAAGCGGTGTCGTACGAAATCCTTACGAAATTCAAGGAAAATATGCTTACGACCATCAGGCGTCCTCTTATGATTTCGGATATATACTACCTTTTTTCGTGCCGTGTGTTTCAGGATAAAACGCCGTTTACATATCCCGAGCTTACGCTTATGGGACTTGAAAAATACAGCGTTTACGAGATACTCCGCCGCACGCATGGTATCACGCCGTTTGACGAATACTGGCTGAAGTTTGAGGGCGAGAGTCTTACATACGACGAGGCACTCGAGCAGTTCAACAAGCTTACCGCGGCTGCGGTAATGCCCGCGCCCGCGCTCGTTCCCGCCGCAGAACCCGCAGCTGCCGCGCCCGCGCCGCAGCATAAGGCGGATATCGGCGAGATACTGAATCAGCATACGGTGGATTTCGACGCGCTGAAAACCTCGCCCGTTGTTACAAGCCCCGTGGTTATACCCGACGCTCCGCGCGCGGAAGCGCCGCTTGTAAACAACAAGATGTCCGAGGACGAAATAGAGAGCCTGCTGCGCTCGACGGGTCTTGCGGAAGACGAAGCTCCCGCCGAACCCGAAAGCACAGGCATGATGTCGCAGGACGAAATAGAGAAGCTGCTTGCGGCGAACGCGCCGACAGCTCCCGAGCCTGCGCCCGCGCCCGCCGAACCCGAGCAAACCTCGGGCGGGAAGATGTCGCAGGACGAAATAGAGAAGCTGCTTGCGGCGAACGCGCCGACAGCTCCCGAGCCTGCGCCCGCGCCCGCCGAACCCGAGCAAACCTCGGGCGGGAAGATGTCGCAGGACGAAATAGAGAAGCTGCTTGCGGCGAACGCGCCGACAGCTCCCGAGCCTGCGCCCGCGCCCGCCGAACCCGAGCAGACCTCGGGCGGGAAGATGTCGCAGGACGATATCGAAGCGCTGCTTAAGAGTATGCAGGACGACGCGGCGGGAACGAAATAATTTCACACGATATTCACAGCTTTTTGACAAAAGCTTGGCATTGTTCCGTTATAATGTGTATAGTAATGTGTTGGCGCATTATGAAAGGAAATAGAGATGACCAGAAAGAATATATCAAAATCGGTATCCTCCGCGCCTTCGGAGCTTTCAAAGGTGACGAGCCTTATCCCCGCGCAGATGCAGGAGCAGGTTCTTGACCAGCTTTACCAGTTTGTGGAGCTTGAACATCTTTACGAGTCGGCGATACGCGAGGTTAAGACGAAGCTCGAGATACTCGACAGCGAGTTCAAGACGAAGTACGACTACAACCCCATTCACCATATAGAGGACAGGCTGAAATCCCCGCAGAGTATGCTGGAGAAGCTCCAGCGCAAGGGGCTTCCGTTCAATTGCGACGCGGCGCGTTCAACGCTCAATGACATTGCGGGCGTGCGCGTTATCTGCAATTATATCGAGGATATTTACACCGTTGCGGACCTGCTTACCATGCAGGACGACGTGCGGCTCATAAAGAAAAAGGACTATATCGAGTCCCCGAAGCCCAACGGCTACCGCAGTCTTCACCTTGTGATAGAAACGCCCGTTTACCTTTCGGACAGAAAGGAGCTTGTCAACGTCGAGGTGCAGATACGCACCATAGCAATGGACTTCTGGGCGAGCCTTGAGCATGAGCTTAAGTATAAGACGGACACCGAGGTTTCCGCAGACCTTGCGCAGCAGCTAAAAACCTGCGCGGAAACCATTGCCGCCACCGACAAGCAAATGCAGGATATCTACCGCACGCTGAAACAAATCAACTAACAAAGCGCCCTCCGCAGTATGGAGGGCGCTTTTGCATTGTGGATTTTACATACAGACAGAAAAACACCGCGTCGCAAAGACGCGGTGTTTTGGTGGGCGCGGGTGGATTCGGACCACCGAAGCGAAAACGCAACAGATTTACAGTCTGCCCCCATTGGCCACTCGGGAACACGCCCATATTATATCGAAAGAAAATGGAGCTGGTGGACGGACTTGAACCCCCGACCTGCTGATTACAAATCAGCTGCTCTACCAACTGAGCTACACCAGCGTTTTATCCGTTACTCGCTGTCCGTTTCCTTAACGACTAGTATATTATATCACACGAAGCCCCGTTTGTCAAGCACTTTTTCAAAAAAATTTTCTTTTTCCTCAATTTTCTTTAAGAACTCCGCAAAAACCGCGCTCTTATGCGGCTTTGCGGGGTTTGCTCTTACAGGTACGGGTTATACTTCCGCTCGTGCGCAAGGCTTGTCATAGGGCCGTGGCCGCAGCACAGGGTGTAGTCGCCGCTCAGGGCGGAAAGCTTTGCAAGGCTCTCTCTCATTTGCGCGGCGCTGCCCGAGTAGCCGTCCGTTCTGCCTACAGCTCCCGCGAAAACAACGTCCCCCGTGAACGCCGTTTCAAGCGCGGGGCAGAACAGCACGCAGCTTCCCGCCGTATGCCCGGGACACGCCATAGCGCGAAACTCAATACCGCACACGCTGAACACGTCGCCGTCGGCAAACGTGTGGTCGGGCGTTAGTGGCTCAAACTGAACGCCCTGCATAAAGTCCGCCCACGACTTTGCGGGGCTTAAGAGCATTTCCGCGTCTGCGGCGGGCGCGTATACGGGCGCGGAATACTCGCGCACAAGCTGCGCCGCGCCCGAAAAGTGGTCGAAATGCCCGTGCGTTATGATTATCCCGCCGAGGGTAAGCTCCTTACTTTTAAGGAACATTGACACCTCCGAAGCGGACGCGGGGTCTATGACCACCGCCTGCTTGTTTTCAGCGGGAATGATGTAGCAGTTTGAAGCGAGCGCTCCCAACGGGAGCATAAAAAGTCTGTCCATGCAGCCTCCGTTATTTCTTTACCTTGGTTATTTTTGCGCCGCCCTTTGTCTTGTTGTAGCTTTCCGTCGCGCCGAAAGCCTCTATCAGGGCGGTTTCCATGTCGTTAAGGCGCTTTGCTTTGCACGGCACAATGCGCACGTACGCCTGCTTGCCGTACTTTATGTCGGCGTACAGGTCGCCCTTGCCCTTGCCGCTGAAGTGGTTGTGTACCCGCGCGCATACCGTCACGGACTGCCCGATATAGATGTTCTCGTAATTTGTAAAGCGCCTGCCATGCACGGGCTTGTCGAATATCATGATAACGTAACAGCCGGGGAAGTCGTTGTATTTGTACCCTGTCGGTACGGGGGCGTCCTTTACTATCCAGTTTTCCTCGAACTCGGTGTAGTGCAGAAATTCTCCGCGCCTTATCCTGCGGCGCAGGCGGGCGTTCGTAGCTTTTTTGCTGCGCGCCGCGGCAAGCAGCGCCAACAGCACAAGCAGCGCGCAGGCGGCAACATACATGGGGTGCGCTTGCAGAAGCTCCGTCATTGCTTGCCTGTGCGCTCCACGGAGATAACGCCGGGTATCTTCTGCAGTCTTGCCATGATGTTGGTGAGCTGCTCGACGCCTGCTATCTCAATGGTTATAACAAGGTTGTTGTTGCCGTTTTTAAGCTGGTGGAGGTTCATCTCGTGCAGCGGGATATGGTTTGCGGCGATGGCTGCGGTGATGTCCGCGATAACGGACGCTTTCTGCTCGGAGATTATGTCTATCACCGCGCGGTAGGTGCTGTTGTCAACGCCCGCCCAGCTCGCCTTTATCCAGCGGTCCTTGTTCTCGGGGTTATCCATGTTGTTTATAACGTTAATGCAGTCCTGCTTGTGTATGGAAACGCCGAAGCCGCGCGTTACAAAGCCTATTATAGGGTCGCCCGGGAGCGGGCTGCAGCAGTGCGCGAACTTTACAAGGCAGTTGTCCACGCCCTCTATGATAATGCCCTTTCTGCGGCTGCGCTCGTTGGTCTGCTCGATAGCTGCGGAAAGCTGCTCGGGCGTCTGCGGAGCGGGGGGCGCAGACTTTGCCGCGCGCAGCTGGTCCTCCTTTATGCGCTGCATTATCTTTTGCAGCGAAACGCCGCCGTAGCCTACCGCTGCAAGCAGGTCGTCAACGCTGTCAAGGCGCTGCCTGCGGGCGGCTTCTTCAAGCAGCTCGGGCGTTACCTCTATGTCGTTGCGCTTGAACTCGCGCTCTATTTCCTCCTTGCCGCGCGCTATGTTCTCATCGCGGCACTCTTTCTTGAACCACGAGCGTATCTTCGCCTTGGCCTCGGTGGTGGTTGCAATGTCAAGCCAGTTGCGGTTAGGACCGTAGGTGGGCGAACCCGAGGTGAGTATCTCGATGATATCGCCCGTTTTCACCTTGTAATCGAAGCTTACCATTCTCCCGCCGACGCGAGCGCCGGTCATTTTGTTGCCTACCTGCGTGTGGATAGCATAAGCGAAATCTATTACCGTAGCGCCCTTTGGCAGCGAGAAAACGTCGCCCTTGGGCGAGAATACAAACACCTCGTCCGCTGCAAGGTCGGTTTTTATCGCGTCGGTGAGCTGCTCTACATCGTCCGCCTCCTGCTGGCGCTCCAGCAGCTGGCGTATCCAGTCGAAGCGCTTTTCGCCCGCTACGCTGCCCTTAAGCCCCGCCTTGTATTTCCAGTGCGCGGCGATACCGTACTGCGCGGTGTTGTGCATTTCAACGGTGCGTATCTGCACCTCGAACGGAATGCCCTCGTGGCCTATTACCGTGGTGTGCAGCGACTGATAGCGGTTGGGCTTTGGCGTTGCGATGTAGTCCTTGAAGCGGTAGGGTATCGGGCGGAACATATCATGGATAACGCCAAGCACGTTGTAGCATTCTATAACGGACTGCACGATAACGCGCACGGCGTAGATATCGTAAATCTCGTCGAAGCGCTTGTTCTTTACATAGAGCTTTTTGTAAATGCTGTAAATGGACTTAACGCGCCCCTCAATTATAGGCTCGGGCTTTATGTCGGAAATTCTCTCGCGGATACGCGCCTTTATCGTGTCGATAAAGTTGTCGCGCTCCTCCTTGTGTACGTCGAGAAGCCGCTCTATCTCCTTGCAGCCGTAGGGGTCGAGATAGTGGATAGCGATATCCTCCATCTCCTCCTTAACGTCGCACATACCGAGCCTGTGCGCTATGGGGGCGTAGTAGTTCATTGTTTCAAGCGAGGTTTTGCGCTGCTTCTCGGGCGGGCGCGCGTAGAGCGTGCGCATATTGTGCAGGCGGTCTGCAAGCTTTATTATGATAACGCGGATATCCTTTGACATTGCCATAAGTATCTTGCGTATGTTCTCCGCCTGCTGCTCCTCCTTGGAGTTGAGCGGCACAAGACCTATTTTGGTAACGCCGTCAACCATCACCGCAACGTCTTCGCCGAACTTCTTCTGCAGCTCCTCGAGCGTAACGTCGGTGTCCTCCACCACGTCGTGCAGAAGCGCCGCGCATATCGTGTCGGTGTCCATGCAGTAGTCAAGCAGAATGGAAGCCACGGCCAGCGGGTGCGTGATGTACTTTTCGCCGGAGGAGCGCATTTGTCCCTCGTGCGCCTTGTCGGCGACCTCGAACGCGCGCATTATCTTGTCCGCGTCGTACTGCTTGTCGCTCTGCTTTATTTTCTCCATCAGCTGTTCTATAGATGAACAGGTCGCTGCTTCCATTTCGTGCCTTCCTTTCGCTGCGCATAGCGCGTTTTCCCCATTGTTTATGGCTGCCGCAGCAGTCCGCCGCCGCATTATGTATTTATTTTATGAAATCCCTCGTTCAGCTGTGCCAGCAGTCCCTGCGCAAAAAGGTCGGTCTTTTGCTTTACGGGGACTATCCTTGCGCTCTGCGCGTCGGGGTCGAGCTCTATCATGCCCGCCTCCGCGAACGCGTCGAGCGTTATGCGCAGCATACAGTAGTTTATCCCGCAGCCGTACACGCACATTTCTTCCGCTGACATCTGCCCGCCTGTTTTCTTCACCGCGTCGTAAATGCTCATGAGAGCCGCCCTGTCCTGCGGCACAACGCGGGGAGCTAGGCGCGGGTCGCAGCTTTCGCCGCGGCGCAGCTGCTCGTAAACGTGCGAGGCCGCAAAGAACCTGTCCTCCGCAAAGCCCGAGGGGCGCAGTTCCTGCACCTTAAGGTTTACGGAGCGCGCGCCGTTGTACTCGTTTACCTCCGCGCACGCTATAATGTCCACCCTGCTGCCGACGCCAGCGAAAAACCGCGCGAACGGTATTTTGAACGTAAGCGCCTTGAGCGTTTTGCCGCCTGATTCCACGTCGAACGAGGTGTACTTGCCGCCCTTAAGCGAGCGCACAGAGCGCACCGTGCAGTCCTTAAGCAGGAAAAGCGGCTGCCTGTTGCCCTCGCCGAACGGCTCGAGCTGATTAAGCGCGGAAACGTTTTCGAGCGTGAGCGCCGCGCAGCTCGTTTCCATGTCCGCGCATATCTCGGCGTCGGGCATTCTCGCGTAATTGTCGCGCGCGTAATCAATCAGGCGGCGGCGGAACGCTTCGATATTCTCCGCGGGCAGCGAAAACCCGCCCGCTTTGGGGTGACCGCCGAATTTTGTGAGCAGGTCCGCGCACGCGGAAAGCGCCTTGTGTACCGAGAAGCCCTCAATGCTCCTTGCAGAGCCGCGCCCCTCGCCGTCCTCCTCTGAAATGACGAACACGGGCTTGCCGTAGCGCTCCATAAGCCTTGCGCACGCAATGCCCGCAACGCCGTGATTCCAGCCCTTGCCCGAAATTATCAGCACCCTTTGCCACAGCAGCGATGGGTCTGCGGCGAGCTGCCGCTCTATGTCGGCGTTTATCTGCACCTCGGCCTCGCGGCGCTGGTCGTTTAGCATTATTATTTCGTCCGACAGGCGCGAAGCGCTCTCGGGCGTGTCCGCAAGCAGCAGCCGCGCCGCCTTGGCAGCGCCCGAGCGCCCTGCGCCCGCAGCTATTCTGCCCGCAGCGTTTATCCTCGGGCAGATGTAATACGAGAGCGTACCCGCCGTCATGCTTTCGGGGGAATAGCCTGCCGCGCGTATCAGCCGCGACAGCCCGAGGTTCTGCGCGGTCTGTATGCTTTCAAGCCCGCGCTGCACGATGTAGCGGTTTTCGCCGCGCAGCGGCATTACGTCGCCGATAGTGCCGACTGCGGCAAGGTCGGCGTACTGCTCCATCACAAACTCCTCGTCCTCAAGTACGCAAAGCAGCTTAAGCACAACGCCCGCGCCGCACAGGTCCTTGAAAGGGGAGAGGTCGTCCGCGCGGTGCGGGTCAACGCACGCTTCGCACACGGGCAGCTCCTGCGGGGGCTGGTGGTGGTCGGTTATAACGAGCTTCGCCCCGCGCGAGCGGATATACTCCGCTTCCTCGCGCGCGGAAATGCCGTTGTCAACGGTGATTATAAGCTCCGTGCCGCCGTCCAGCAGCTTTTTGAGCGCAGGTATGTTCATGCCGTAGCCCTCGCTGCGGTCGGGAATGTAGAAGTCCACCTGCGCGCCCTGCGCTTCAAGGTAGCTGTAAAGCATTACCGTAGACGTAACGCCGTCGCAGTCGTAGTCGCCGTAGACGGTTATGCGCAGCCCCTCGTCGAGCGCCTCGCGCACCACCTGCGCTGCGCGCTCCATATCGCGCATTTGCAGCGGGTCTGAAAGGCTGCTGCACGCGAAGAAGCCGCGCGCGTCCTCTATTGTGGCAATGCCGCGCCGCAGCAGCAGCTCGCCGAGAAAGTCGCCGAATTGTTCCTTTATCCCGCCGATATCCTGCGCCGCGGGCGCTGCCGTCCATCTTTTCAAAGCGTTACGCTCCTGTTCTTGTGTTCGATAAGCCGCCCTGCGCGGCGGGGGTTAGGGCTATGCTGCGATTTTCCGTTAAACCGAAAGCTCGGCCTTTTCTCCGAGAAGCTCCTTGTTTGCGTCAAGCAGCGGCTGCACGCATTCCGCAAGGAACTCCGCGGTCTGCTCGGGCGCTCTGCCAACGTAATTCTCGGGGACAAGCACCGCTTCTATCTCCTGCTTTGTTATCTTGAACGCGGGGTCTGCCGCGATACGCTCCGCAAGGTCGTTTTCGCCGCCCATTTTTACCTGCTTTGCCGCTGCGTGTGAGTGCGTGCGCAGCAGCTCGTGCAGCTCCTGACGGTTGCCGCCGTTTTCTACGGCTCTCATCATTATGTTTTCGGTAGCCATAAAGGGCAGCTTCTTCATCAGGCGCTGTCTTACCATTTCAGGGTAAACCACCATGCCGTCCGTAACGTTCATCATTATGTTGAGTATAGCGTCCGTTGCAAGGAAGCCCTCAGCCACGGAAACGCGCTTGTTGGCGCTGTCGTCGAGCGTTCTCTCGAACCACTGCGTGCCTGCGGTGAACGCGGGGTTGAGCGTGTCTATCATGATATAGCGCGCAAGGGAGGTTATTCTCTCGCTGCGCATGGGGTTGCGCTTGTAGGGCATAGCCGACGAGCCTATCTGGTGCGCCTCGAACGGTTCTTCCATTTCCTCGAAGTTTTGCAGCAGGCGCAGGTCGTTGCTGAATTTCGAGCAGCTCTGCGCGATACCGCCGAGGGTGGAAAGCACCTGCGCGTCTATCTTGCGCGAGTAGGTCTGACCGCTTACGGGAACGCACTCCTCAAAGCCCATTTCCTGCGCTATCGACTTTTCGAGCGCCTTTATCTTCGCGCTGTCGCCGCCGAAAAGCTCCACAAAGGAGGCCTGCGTGCCTGTAGTGCCCTTCTGCCCGAGGAGCTTAAGGCTCTTTATGCGGTAGTCTACCTCCTCAAGGTCCATAAGCAGCTCGTTCAGCCATAGCGTTGCGCGCTTGCCTACGGTAGTGGGCTGCGCGGGCTGCAGGTGGGTGTACGCAAGGCAGGGCATATCCTTGTACTTGTCCGCAAAGCGCGCAAGGTTTGCGATAACGTTTAGCAGCTTTTTGCGCACAAGGTTGAGCGCATCGCGCATGATGATGATGTCGGTGTTGTCGCCGACGTAGCAGGACGTAGCGCCGAGGTGGATAATGCCCGCAGCCTTGGGACACTGCTGCCCGTAGGCGTAAACGTGGGACATTACGTCGTGGCGCACCTCTTTCTCGCGCGCCTCGGCTACGGCGTAGTTTATGTTGTTGACGTTGGCTTCAAGCTCGTCCACCATTTCCTGCGTTATCTTGTCTATCCCGAGTTTCATCTCGCCGCGCGCGAGAGCGACCCAGAGCTTTCTCCACGTGGTGAACTTCTTGTCCGCGGAAAAGATGTACTGCATTTCCTTACTTGCATAACGCGTGCAGAAAGGGCTTTCATAGGAATTGTAGTTTGGCATAACAAATACTCCTTAATGGTATAAATTTACACTCGGGTAAGGCGGGAAAACACTCCGCCGTCTACTATTTTATCATATTCGCGTGAGTATTACAAGACTTTTTTCTACAAAAAAACGCCCGCGTTTGTCCGTATTTTTGCCGAATGCGCGAAAGCCGCCCGCCGCACGGGCTGCCGCAGGCAAATCTGCCTATATATAAATAGGTAAAGGCGACACAAAAATATACAGGTCACCTTTAAAAACCTTGTTTGAGTGAAAATGTGTATAGCGCACCGACTGCTTCTTTCAACAAGCGAAATTTCTGATGTGACGGCGTCCATGCCGTCACTCGGTTATTTCGCTTCGCAACGTCGTGTTGCACCTCCTCGTAAGGCATACAGCCTTACTTCGTCGGCTTTCATCGCATTCGGCGCACTCTACCCATTTTCCCTTTTCAAACCGGTTTTTAGAGATTTCCTACAGATAATGAAGCAAAAATTTGTGCAGAATTTTATTAAAAATGCTTGACAAGTTATTAAAAGTGTGGTACAATTATTAACAGACAAGGACGAAAGTCAAAGGAAAGGAGCGTGAACCCTTTGGAGAAAAGCATATACAGCCTTGTCCTGTCGGACAGCGTGGTTGAGGCGGTGGACGAGCTTGCGCGCGCCGCGGGCATGAGCCGCTCGTCCATGATAAACCAGCTGCTGGCAGAGCGCGTGGGCTATGCCACGCCCGAAATGCGCCTGCGCGGGGTGCTTGCTTCCGCGAGAGAGGCGATGAAAGACGGCTTTTACATGGTAGAGCAGCCCACGGGCAGCACGCTCAGCTGCCGCACGTCGCTTAAGTACCGCTACAAGCCCACGGTACGCTACAGCGTGGAGATATTCACGCTCGGGCGGGAGAGCGCGGGCAGGCTGCGGGCGCAGCTGCGCACGCAGAACTACAGGCTCATACAGGATTTTGTGGGCTTTTTAATGCTCTGGGGCAGGTTCGAGCGGGAGTACGTTGTGCCGAAATACGCGCACGATATAGTTTACTCCGCCGACGACGGGAAATTCACGCGGGTGTTCAATATGCCTGCGGGGAGTATCTCGGACGACGAGCTTGGCGCTGCTGTCGCGGATTATCTTACGATGTTCGACGCGGCGCTGAAAGCGTATTTCGCGAAGCTGCCCGACGACATTGCGGCGGCGCAGGCGGCGCGGGAGTGCTATCGGCACGATATCGCGCGGCAGAAGTACATTCTGTAGCGGCGCGGCGCGTTCCATTAAGTTTATGCAATAATGCGGAGTAATCCGTTTACGACGAGGAGGTAATATTATGAACCCCAACAAATACACACAAAAATCGCTCGACGCGGTGCAGGAGGCGCAGGACCTGTCGCTGAGCTATCAGAACAACTGCGTTGAACCCGAGCATCTGCTCTATGCGCTTGTAAACGACGAGGGCGGCGTTGTGCCGCAGCTTCTCACTAAAATGAACGTTGACGCGGACGGCGTAAAGGCGGCTGCGCTTAAGTTTATCGAGGGCATGCCGCGCGTTACGGGCAGCGGCAGAGAGGCGGGAAAGATATACGTTTCCGCAGACCTTGACAGGGTGCTGACGGATGCGGAGGCGCAGGCGGAGCGCATGAAGGACGACTACGTTTCCGTGGAGCATTTGTTCTTAGCGCTTGTTGAGAAAGGCTCGAGCGGCACGGCGGGCATATTCAAGAGCTTTGGCGTTGAGAAGAACAGGCTGCTCAAGGCGCTTTCGGATATACGCGGCAATCAGCGCGTATCCTCGCGCAACCCCGAGGAAACCTACGACGTGCTTAAGAAATACGGTCAGGACCTTGTGGAGCTTGCGCGGCAGAACAAGCTCGACCCCGTTATCGGCAGGGACAGCGAGATAAGAAACGTTATCCGCATTCTTTCGAGAAAAACCAAGAACAACCCCTGCCTTATCGGCGAGCCGGGCGTCGGCAAGACCGCCATTGCGGAGGGCCTTGCGCTGCGTATCGTGCGCGGCGACGTACCCGCAAACCTTAAGGACAGAAAGGTGTTCTCGCTGGATATGGGCGCGCTTATCGCGGGCGCTAAGTATCAGGGTGAGTTTGAGGAGCGCCTTAAGGCGGTACTCAACGAGGTGAAAAAGAGCGAGGGCAGGATACTTCTGTTCATTGATGAAATACACCTTATCGTGGGCGCGGGCAAGACAAGCGGCGCTATGGACGCGGGCAACCTGCTAAAGCCCATGCTGGCGCGCGGCGAGCTGCACTGCATAGGCGCTACCACGCTTGACGAGTACTCAAAGTACATCGAAAAAGACCCCGCGCTTGAAAGGCGTTTCCAGAAGGTGCAGGTGGACGAGCCTACGGTGGAGGACACCATTTCCATACTGCGCGGCTTAAAGGAGCGCTACGAGGTGTTCCACGGCGTAAAGATACACGACGGCGCGCTTATTTCCGCCGCCGTATTGTCCAACCGCTACATCACCGACCGCTTTTTGCCCGATAAGGCTATAGACCTTGTGGACGAGGCGTGCGCGATGATAAAGACCGAAATGGACTCCATGCCTGCGGAGATGGACGAGATATCCCGCAGCATCATGCAGCACGAGATAGAGGAAGCGGCGCTCACCAAGGAAACCGACAAGCTTTCGCAGGAACACCTTGCAGAGATACGCAAAGAGCTTGCTGAAATGCGCGAGAAGTTTGACGCAATGAAAGCAAAGTGGGAGAACGAGAAAAAGGCTATCACCCGCGTGCAGGACCTGCGCAAGGAGATAGAGAACACCAACGCCGAGATAGAAAAGGCAAAGCGCGAGTACAACCTTAACCGCGCCGCAGAGCTGCAGTACGGCAAGCTGCCTAACCTGCAAAAAGAACTCGCAGCCGAGGAGGAGCTTGCAGAGCAGGCCAAGAACGACTCGCTGCTGCGCGACAAGGTAGGCGAGGAGGAGATAGCGAAGATTGTAGCGCGCTGGACGGGCATACCCGTGGCAAAGCTTGTAGAGGGCGAGCGGCAGAAGATACTCCACCTCGGCGAAACGCTGCATAAGCGCGTTATCGGGCAGGACGAGGCTGTAAGCCGCGTAACGGAGGCTATCATGCGCTCGCGCGCGGGCATAAACGACCCGAGAAAGCCGCTGGGCTCGTTCCTGTTCCTAGGCCCTACGGGCGTAGGCAAAACGGAGCTTGCAAAGGCTCTTGCCGAGGCGCTGTTCGACGACGAACACAACATTGTGCGCATTGATATGTCGGAATACATGGAGAAGCACAACGTATCCCGCCTTATCGGAGCGCCTCCAGGATACGTGGGCTACGAGGAGGGCGGCCAGCTTACCGAGGCGGTGCGCAGAAAGCCCTACTCCGTTGTGCTTTTCGACGAGGTGGAAAAGGCTCACCCCGACGTGTTCAACGTGCTGCTGCAGATACTCGACGACGGCAGAGTTACCGACAGTCAGGGCAGAACGGTGGATTTCAAGAACACCATAATCATACTCACCTCGAACCTCGGTAGCCAGTTCATTCTCGACGGCATGAACGAGGACGGCACTATTTCCGACGAGGCGCGCGCGAACGTGGACTCGCTGCTTAAGCGTTCGTTCCGCCCCGAGTTCCTCAACCGCCTTGACGAGATTGTGTTCTACAAGCCGCTTACAAAGGACGAGATTTTCGGCATAATCGACCTTCAGACGAACGACCTGCGCCGCCGCCTGAAGGACAAGCAGCTTTCGCTCGACATCACGGACGAAGCAAAGCAGCTCATCGTGGACTCCAGCTACGACCCGAGCTTCGGCGCGCGCCCGCTTAAGAGATATATCCAGCGCAACCTCGAAACGCTTATCGCGCGCGAGATACTCGGGGACAGCGTTCATCAGGGCGACACGATACACATAGGCGTAAAGGACGGCGCTCTGGCGGTATGCGAGTAACGGTTTAAGCGCCATAATCTGTAATATTTGTCCCCGCTTCAAGGTCTTGGAGCGGGGGCTTTTTCTTTGCGCGGGAGCGCAAAGAAAAGGAAAACGATTACAACATATGTGCAAAATTAACAAAAATGAAGATTAAAATTCTATGTTTGGTTCAAAATGGGAAAGATTCAACAAAAAAAGGGCGGTTATCGGGTTAAGATTTTAACAACAGGTGGTGAAAAAATCAAAAAAAATATTGCAATATGCTCTGAAATGGTGTATAATTAAAATACGGATAGCCATGCTCTTAAATAAGTCTGTAAAGAAACGGCGCGGCGGTCTGCCGCGGCGGACAGGCTCTGACGGCATGGCAGGCAAAGCAAAGGGGAAAGACTTATGGCACTTTTTGATACTACGGCATTCAGAATAACCGAGCAGGGTCTCGCGGTACTCTGGCAGAAGCAGCAGATAATCAGCCAGAACATTGCGAATCAGGATACGCCCGGTTACAAATGCAAATATTTGGAGTTCAGCGGCATTCTGCGCGACAAGCTTCGCGCGGACGGCTCAGTCAAGAAGGAGCTTGGACTGTCACAGAGAGTGGTAACGGATTATGCCACCAACGACCAGGGCGACGAGAACAATGTTGACCAGGACACGCAGAGCGCGGAGCTTGCAAGGGCGCAGATACAGTACGACGCGCTTATAAACCAGATGAACGGCAACTTCACGCGTATGAACAGCGCGCTCGTCACCAAGTAACGGAGGTAAGCAATGGCATTTTTAAGCTCGCTTAATATCCCGCTTTCGGGTATGACCGCGGAGAGATTCCGCCTCGACATAATCTCGCAGAACATAGCGAACGCCGACAACGTAGGCACTACGGCGGACGAGGCGTACAAGCGCCAGATGGTGGTTTTCGGCGAGGATAAGTCCTTTAAGAGCATTCTGCGCACCAAAATGGGGCAGGGTGAGTCGAAATTCTACAAGTACATACAGCTCAGGGGCGTTGAGGCTACCCGCGTTGTGGACGACCCCACTCCTGCAGAGCCTGTGTACAGCCCGAATCACCCGCTGGCGGACGAGTACGGATACGTGTACGAGTCCAACGTTGACGTAGCGACCGAGCAGCTTGACGCTATGGAGGCGTCCAATATGTTCAACGCGAACTACGAGGTGTTTAACGTGGTAACGCAGATGGCGCAGAAAGCGCTCAACATAGGCAAGGGCTGATAAGCCCCGTTGTAACGCTAAAAACGACCTTTGTGAAAGGATATACATAAAATGATAGAGCTTGTATCTCTCGACCAGCTGTCGAGAATGGACCGCATGAAGCCGATGGAGTCTGAAAGGACGCTCACGGCGATAAATACCGACAAGGCCTCTTTCCTCGACGTGTTCAGAGGCATGGTGGACAACGTTATCGAAACCAACGAGCAGGTAGACCGCGACGCTATCGACGTAATGCTCGGCAATATCGACGACCTTGCAACCGTGCAGGCGAACATTGAAAAGGCAAATACTGCGGTGGATATGCTTGTTACCGTGAAGAACGAGGTTCTGAGCGCTTACAGCACCATCATCAATATGCAGGTGTGATATCTGCGTCGGAGGCTTTCGTGAATGAATGAACGATTAAAGAAGATAGGGACTGCCGTTAAGGATAAGTGGACAGGCTTTTCCAAGGTAGTCAAGGTGCTGATAATCTCCATACCGATAGCCGTTATTGCGGCTATCGTGGTAGTGGCGATACTTTCTGCGGGCAGAAATATGGCGGTGCTGTACTCGGGGCTTACCGCGGCTGAGGCGCAGGAGATATCCTCCGCGATAAAGGGCATGGGCGTCGAGGACGTCAGCATGAACAGCAGCGGCGAGATATTAGTCCCCGAAACGCAGGTGGATTACCTGAGAATGCAGCTTGCTGTGCAGGGCTACCCCAAGCAGAGCGCAAGCTACGACATATGGAACGACGGCATAGACCTGTGGTCTACGGATTCCGATAAGCGCGAGGTGCAGCGCCAGCAGCGCGAGGCGCGCCTTGCAACGACGCTCGTACAGCTCGAGGCTGTGCAGAGCGCTACGGTAAACCTCGATATCCCCGAGGACAAGGACTACGTTATTGTAGAGAACAAGGGCATTCCCACCTGCTCGATAACGCTTGCGCTGCGCGACGGCAAGGAGCTTACAAACTCCGAGGTGCGCGCTATCTACAGCATGGTAACGTCAAGCGTTGACGGGCTGATAAACGACAACGTGTCTATAATCGACACAAAGGGACGCGAGTACCAGTGGATTTCCGAGGAGGAGGAGAATAGCGGGCTTGTTGACGCCTCGGGCGTTGCGATAGGGCAGAAGCGCCTGCAGTTCCAGAAGGAGTTCCGCGAAGCGCTTATGGAGAACCTGCGCGGGCTGTTCGACCCCGCGTTCGGCGAGAACGGCTACTCGATTAACGTTACGGCGCTCCTCAATTACGACAACATGAAGCAGACGTCCACGGAGTACATACCCTCCGGCGACGAAAACACGGGCGTTCTCGACCACTCCGTTAACGTGACCGAGGGCGCGGCGCTCGATTCCGCAGACGGTCTTGTGGGCGTTACCCCCAACGCCGACGAATCGCCCGACTACCCGACGTACGTCGGTCTGGAGGACGGGCAGAGCTACTACTACCACAAGGACGAGCAGCAGTACGACGTATCCAACGTTGTGACCGAGGTGCTTAAGGACGGCTACTCGATAGACAAGCTGAGCGTGGCGCTGCTTATCGACACCAACAGCCTGTCCGATACCGAGCGCGAGAATTTCGCGGATATCGTGGCAAAGGCTGCGGGTACTTCCATTGACAACGTGTCGGTGTATAACACCGTGTTCGCGCTGCCCAACAACGGCACTACCGCAGGCACAAACAGCGGCATAGACATCTGGACAAGACCTGTTGACAGCTTCCGCGATACGCTGTTGTTCGTGGTTATAGGCCTTGGCGTGCTGCTTATAATGCTGCTTATCATCTCCCTTTTCATGGGCAGAAGCAGAAAGCGCAAGATTCGCCACAGACAGGAGCAGGCGGCAGCCGCTGCGGCTGCCGCGGGCGCTCAGCAGCCGATAGTTCCGCAAGAACCCGAAGAACCCGAGGAAGTCGATTTCAACATTGCGAGCCTTACAGAGGAGGCGGGCAAGGATTCGCGCGAAACGATACTCAAGCGCGAAATCACGGAGTTCTCCAAATCCAGTCCCGAAATCGTGGCTTCTATCATCAAGAATATGCTGCGTGAGGACTGACCGCTTAAGGAGGGGATACTGAATGTCAAACAAGCAGGAAACCGCACCGGGCGAGCTTACCGCCCCGCAGAAGATAGCCATAGTGCTTGCTTCTATGGGCGCGGAAAACGCCTCTAAAATATACAAGCACCTGTCCGACGACGAGGTTGAGGCAATCTCCATGGAGCTTGCGCGCATGGATTACCACCCCATTGAAACGGTGGAGGAGGTCCTCAACGAGTTCTACGAGCTGTGCCTTACGCAGAAGGTAGTTACCGAGGGCGGCTTTGACTACGCAAAGCAGATACTGGAAAAGGCTTTCGGCGAGGAAGCCGCTTCCAACCTGCTCAACCGCATAACAAAGCAGCTTAAGACAAAGTCGTTCGACTTTGTGCGCAAGGCGGATTACAAGAACCTTCTTGCAATCGTGCAGAACGAGCACCCGCAGACCATCGCGCTCATTCTGTCCTACGCGCGCACCGACCAGGCGTCCGCGATACTCTCCGAGCTGCCAAAGGAAAAGCGCGTTGAGGTAGTTGAGAGAATAGCCAACATGGACAGGGCAAGCCCGGAGATAGTAAAGGCTATCGAGGAGAGCCTCGAGAAGAAGTTTGCAAGGCTCGCCACCACGGAGTCCATGGAAATCGGCGGCATAAACTACGTTGCGGAGATAATGAACAACGTAGACCGCGCTACCGAGAAATACATATTCGACGAGCTGTCTGCGAGAGACCAGAAGCTTGCGGACCTTATCAAGCAGAAGATGTTCGTATTCGAGGATATCGTGCAGCTCGACGCAAAGGCTATACAGGAGTTTGCGAAGCAGGTGGATTCCAAGGACCTTGCAATTGCGCTCAAGGGTTCTACGCAGGAGGTTGCGGAGTGCATTTTCTCCAACATCTCCACGCGTGCGAGAGAGAGCCTGCAGGCGGATATCGAGTACCTGCACAACGTGCGTATGCGCGACGTGGAGGACGCTCAGCAGCGCATTGTCGGCGTGATAAGGCGGCTTGAGCAGGAGGGCGCGCTTACTATCGCGCGCGGCGGCGGCGACGAGATAATCGCCTGACGCCGTAAAGTCCCGCATTTTATCTTAAGGGGAATATTCTATGATTATAAGGAGAGGCTCGGTTCATTGCGGAGGCGGCGTTGACATATCGAATGTTGTGAACATCGCGCCGAGAGAGCCTGCCGCATCTCCCGCCGAAGCCGAGGAAGTTAAGCCCGTGCAGTACGAAGCCCCGCCCGAGCCGCAGCAGAAGTCCCGCGAGGAGCTGCTGGACGAGCGCGAGCAGGAGCTTGAAAAGCGCGAGGAGGCGGCTTCCGCCCTTGAACAGGAGCTTGCAAGGCTTAAAGAGCAGTACATAGAGCAGGGCAAGCAGGTGATAGTCGAGGCGAAGCGCCGCGCGGAGAGCATTACCGCAGCCGCGCAGGAGAACGCCGCGCAGATAACCGCAGACGCGGAGCAGAACCGCGACAGCGTATTCATAAAGGCGCGCGCGGAGGGCTTTGAGCAGGGCAGAACCGAGGGCATAGACGTGTGCCGCCGCGAGGGTCAGGGGATTCTTGACGAGGCGAAGCGGTACGCGCAGTCCATAGTCGAGGAAAAGACGGAGCTTTTCGCAGGGTACGAAAAGGAGATTTTCGACACCATAATGGCTATCGCCAACAAGGTGACGCTCGACAGCATGGCCGTAAAGGACGGCACGGCGGCGAAAAAGCTCATAAAAAAGGCGGCGAAGGAGTTCAGCGGCGCGCAGAACATACGCATAACGCTCGACAAGAACGGTGCTACAGAGCAGCTCGCGGGGGACTACGAGTACCTTAAGGAGCTGTGCGGCGGCGCGGAACACGTCGAGGTGGAGCTTCTGCCCGACGCAGAGCCGGGGACGGTGATTGTCGATAACGGCAGCGAGATAACCGACGCCGGTATAAACACGCAGCTGCGAATGATACAGGAGCTTGGCAGCGGGCGCTTCAGAGAGCCTGCGAAAAAGAAGAATTCCGCGCAGGAAAAGCGCGGGGAGGTAGGCAGTGGAACTCAAAGCATTTCGTGACGATATAGCAAAAAGCGAAACGTTCCGCTGTATGGGCAAAATCGAGAAAATCATCGGCATGACCATCGAGGCAAGCGGCCCGTCGTGCAATATAGGCGACGTGTGCAGAATATTCTCGAAGGACATGACATCATATATTAAAGCCGAGGTAGTGGGGTTCAACAAGAGCAACATTCTGCTCATGCCCTACACCGATATTGAGGGCATAGGCCCGGGAAGCATTGTTGACAACACGGGCGACAAGCTCAACGTCCGCGCGGGCCGGGGGCTTGTGGGGCGCATTGTAGACGCCACAGGCGAGCCGCTCGACGGCGGCGGGGATATCGACTACACCGACGAGGTGTCGATAACGGGTATTCCCGTAAACCCGTTTACAAGGCCGCCGATACACGAAACGATAGAGCTTGGCGTAAAGGCCATCGACGGAATGCTCACAATGGGCAAGGGTCAGAGAATGGGCATTTTCGCAGGCTCGGGCGTTGGTAAGTCCACGCTTATGGGCATGATAGCGCGAAAAGTCAAGGCTGACGTGAACGTTATAGCGCTCGTGGGCGAGAGAGGCAGAGAGGTTCGCGAGTTTATCGAGCGCGACCTTGGGCCGGAGGGCATGGCGCGCTCGGTGCTGGTTGTGGCGACATCCGACCAGCCTGCGATGATGCGCAGCAAATGCCCGCTTACCGCTACCGCTATCGCGGAGTACTTCATGAAGCAGGGCAAGGACGTACTGCTGATGATGGACAGCCTTACGCGTTACGCAATGGCGCTGCGCGAGGTGGGACTGTCCACGGGCGAGCCGCCGATAGCGCGCGGCTACACGCCGTCGATATACAGCAATATGCCGAAGCTGCTTGAGCGCGCGGGGAACTTCCCCGAGGGCTCGATAACGGGCATTTATACCGTGCTTGTTGAGGGCGACGACACCAACGAACCCATAGCCGATACGGTGCGGGGCATAATCGACGGACACATCATTCTATCGCGTAAAATAGCGGCGCAGAACCACTACCCCGCTATAGATATACTTGAAAGCGTTTCGCGACTTATGTCGGAGATAGCCGCGCCCGAGCATAAAATGGCGGCGGGACAGCTGCGAAACCTGCTTTCGCTTTACACGGCAAATTCCGACCTTATCTCCATAGGCGCGTACAAGCACGGCACAAACCCCGCGCTTGACGAGGCGATTAGCAAGATAGACAGGATAAACGAGTTTCTTATGCAGGCCGTCGGCGAGAGCTACACGTTGCAGCAGACGGTTGAGCTGCTGTTGGAAGCAGTCGGCGACAAGAAATAAAGGTGATGTTCAATGAAGAAGTTTCACTTTTCCCTGCAAAAGCTGATGGATTTCAGAGAGCAGGAGCTTGACAGGCAGAAAAACACGCTAAGCGCCCTGCAGGCGGAGCTTAAGCGCATAAACGACCAGACCGAGGAACTTCGCCTAAAGACCGCGCAGGCAAGCGCGGAGCTTGACGAGGTGTGCGCACGCGGCGCGCAGATAAGCGACATAGCCCTGCGAAAGCGCTACATCATAAGCTTGCAGCAGGAAATACACCGCATGGAGCTTATGGCGCAGCAAAAGCAGCAGGAGGTAAGCGCGCAGCTAGACGTTGTGGTTGAGGCCACAAAGGACGTTAAGACCCTTGAAAAGCTTGAGGAAAAGCAGCGCGAGGAGTACGCCCACAAGGAGGGCAAGGAGAACGAGCTTTTCATTGAGGAGTTCGTGAGCGGACAGACCGTACGCGCAGGACAGCGCGCGGGCGTCTGAGCGCATTATATGCGGTATCACGGCGAAAGCCATGATATATACATTTTATAATAAGGAGGTGAAAGAATGGCAGTATCACTTAGCGCAGGCTACGGAATGCGCAGCGACTTCATGATATCCGACGCAGCATTGCCGCAGAGGATAGAGGAGGCGCAGGCGGCGGATTTCGCGGGGCTTATAGCGCAGTCAGACGCGGCTTCGGCAGCCCCCGCGGCAGTACCCGAGGAGCAGACGGCGGCGCTTGCAAAGGAGTTCCCCGACGACCCGCAGAAGCTGGCGGAGATGGTGGCAAGCGGCGAGGTGAAGCCCGAGGAGATACCCGAGGAATTGCAGACGGTCGAGCTTAAAAAGCTTATCGAGGCGCTTGCGAGAATGCGCGGCGAAAAGCCCGCAGAGGAGCAGGACGAAGCAGACAAGCCCGAAACGCAGCCCACAGACCCGCAGATAGCGGCGAGCGCGGCGTTCGTTCAGGCGGACCTGCCCACGGACATGACCGCGGAGTTAGGCGAGATAGCAAAGACCGTGACGGAAAGCGCGCAGGTTCGGCAGGTGGAGGCGGTGCAGCAGCAAGCCCCCGTACAGCCCGCAGAACAGCAGGCGGAGCAGCCCGAGCTTGTCCCGCAGGAGGCTGCGCAGGAAGCGCAGAACGTGCAGACAGAGCAAGGCGTACAGATAGCACAGAACGCACAGGCAGAACAGCCCGAGCAGGCGGCGCAGGCGTTCCCGCAGGAACTGCAGGCGGCGCAGGAAAAACCCGAGCAGGCCGTGCAGACCGAGGCAAAGCCGCAGCAGGCGGTTCAGACCGAATTGCCCGCAGAGCAGCCCGTAAACGCACCGCAGCAGCAGGAAAGCCCCGAAAACGGCGGCAGTCAGCTTTTGAGACAGCAGGCAGCGCCCGTGCAGACCGTACAGCAAGCGCAGCAAAAGCCCGATATCCTTAAAAACACGGAGTTTACCGTTGCGGTAAAGCCCGCGCAGGAGGAAGCGCCCGCACAGCAGGCGCAGACCGAAATGCAGCTTGGCGCGCAGGCAGGTCAGGGCAGGGTAAAGGCGGCGTCAGACGAGCTTGAAATGCTCAGAAGCGCTGTAAAGAAGCCCGACGAGGGCGCAGTACGCACCGACGCACCGCTTATGACGGATTCGCCCGTGGTATTCAGGGCGGAAAACGGCAGGACGGTAGAGGTGAAGCCCGCAGAGGCAGCGCAGCAGGTTACCGAAAGGCTCATAGAAACCGCGAAGATAACCGCGCACGAAACGGAATACACCATGACGCTCAACCCCGAGGAGCTTGGCGAGATAACGATAAAGCTCACAAAGGCGGCGGACGGCGCGATTTCCGTGACGATAGCGGCGCAGAACAGCAAAACGCGCGAGCTGCTCGAGCAGAACGGCGCGCTTATGCAGGAGAATCTCCGCGCGAACGGAATGCGGCTTGAAAGCTGGCAGACCGTGAACGAGTCGCAGCAGGAAACCTACGCGCAGGACTACAACGGCAGCAGCAAGAACCCCTATTACCGCAGCGAGAACCCGCAGCCCGAGGAAGGCGCGGAGGACGGCAGCTTTGCGGAAATCATGGCTTCAATGTAAGAGAAAGGAGGATAAGCATGGCAGATACTGTTACAGGCGCTCTGTCGTCGTCGGAGCAGATTAAGGCGAATTACGAAAAGTACGCGGACAAGTTCAAGGACTCCACAAAGGAGCTTGTAAATTCCGAAACGTTCTTAAGCCTTTTGGTTGCGGAAATGACGAATCAGGACCCGCTCGAGCCTACGAGCAACACCGAGTTCATCACGCAGATGGCGCAGTTCACGTCGCTGCAGTATGCGCAGGATTCCAGCAAGTATTCGATAGCAAACTACGCTTCGTCCCTTGTTGGCAAGACCGCTACAGGCACGAAGATGGAAGGCGGAAACCTTGTTACAAAAACAGGCGTGGTAGAGTCCGTTACCAAAAACGGCGACAATTACACCGTTACGATTGACGGCACGGCGTTTGAGCTTACGGCTGTATCGGCTATTTCGGCAGGCGCTTCAAACGCTACCGGCACAATAACGGGCAGCGCGCTTGGCGACCAGATTTCGCGCGCTTCAATGATGGTTGGAATGCTGGCTACGGTAAGCGTTGACAAGGACGGCACGCCGTACATAGATACTGGCATAATCGAGGCGATACAGGTAAAGAACGGCGAAATAAGCGCTGTTATAAACGGCATTGCTTACAAGCTGACGGATATCATTGAGGTGACCTACGCTACAGCACCCGATAACGGCGATTCTACCGATAAGACGGGCGGTGCGGACGCTGCGGACAAGGCAGGAGATACGGAGGCTTCCGACAAACCGGGCGAGGCGGGCAGCACCGATAACACGCAGCCCACGGACGATATCGATGACGTTACCGAGGAAACGCTCGACGAAATGCTTGGCTACCTTATGGACGAGCTTGACGAGCAGCATGACGTTGAGGAGCAGACAAGCGGGCTTGAACCCGAGGAATATGCAGAGGACCTGCAGGACGTAACACAGGTTGAGCTTTAACAGGCACGGAGGCTGAAAACAATGCTGATAAGCGAATATCTTGCACTTCGCAGTCAGATAAGCGTTACGACAGGCAGCGCGGTTTCACCACAGGCACAGCAGGCAGCGCCCGCGCAGGAGCAGGAGGGCAGTTTTGCCGAAGCGCTTCGCGCAAAGATAGGGGAAAAGCACGGCGTGGAGTTCTCGAAGCACGCGATACAGCGGCTTGAGGAGCGCAGCATAGACCTATCCGAGGGAGATACCCTTGAACGGCTTAACAAGGGAGTGGAAATAGCCGCGGACAAGGGCAGCAGCGAAACGCTGGTGCTGGTAGACAGAACAGCGTTTGTTGTGAGCGTTAAGAACAACAGGGTAATCACCACCATGTCGAACGAGGATTTGACAGGAAATATTTTTACAAACATCGATTCCACCGTCATAATTTAACGGACGGACCTTTACGGAGTCTGTTCCGCGGCTGTGAATGAGGCGCGGATACGGGCGGTGAGAACGATATGGAGGTCAATTTATGGTTAAGTCACTTTACTCCGGCGTGTCCGGACTTAAAACCCACCAAAAGAGAATGGACGTTATCGGCAACAACATTGCCAACGTCAACACAATAGGCTACAAGACCAACGTAGTAACCTTTGCGGACGTTTACTATCAGACCCAGAAGACCCCGTCGGGCGCGACTTCCTCCCTCGGCGGCGTAAACCCCCGTCAGGTAGGCTACGGCGTTAAGATGAACACCACTACGCCCAATATGTCGCAGTCGGGCTTTACATATTCCGACAGCATTTACGATATCGCTATAGACGGCGAGGGCTTTATACAGCTTATGGACGGCTCGGGCAACCTGCTTTACACAAGGGCGGGCGCGTTCTCCCTTGACGACCAGGGCTACCTTGTAAACGCTTCGGGCTACCATGTTCTCGGTATCTCGGGCGACAGCGAGGGGCAGCCTGCGGGCAGCGAGATAATCCGCTTCGTTCTGCCCGAAACGCAGGCTAACACATCTTCCGCTACAAAGAAGATAAACGGCGTAAACGTTACGGTTTCCATGTCCGCGCCGTCAGATGTTTCGGATATGTCGGTTACGTTCACCAACAGCCAGTACCCCTACGCTACGTATTCGGGCGGTATCCTCAACATATTCATGAACATGGACGACCAGTACAACTCCGAGGCGGACTTCCAGAACGCTATCAAGGAAGCGCTCACCGCAGGCGGCGTAACGCTCCCCGACGACCTTGAGCTGAACTTTGAGTTCGAGACCGTTCCCGACGCGCCCGAGGCCGTAATCGCAAAGAACTCCATTGACTCGTGGAAGTTCACGACAAAGTCGGCTACCTGCGACATTTACACCAAGTACACCTACACCGATTCCGACGGCGCAACATCTACCAAGAGCGCGCGCATGGCGTTCTCCAGCCCCGACAATACGCGCACGGATACGGTAGAAGTAACCTACAACGCAGGCGCTACGGACGATGTAACGATAACCGCTGCGCCCACCGCCGCTGCAGCCGGCGCATGGCAGATTGAAGTAGGTCCGAACGCTTCTGCGGAGAAGATAAACAAGGCGATAAACAAATACATACAGGACCAGCTTGAAGCAACGCCGAGCGTTGAAGTACCCAAGCTCACCTGCACCACGTTCGTGCTTCCCGAGGCGGGCGGCACGCCCGACAACCGTCAGGCGGCGTTTGACGCGTTCGGCACTGCCCTTACAATGAAGCTTCAGGGCAACCCCGAGGACACTCCCGGCACAATGGGCGTTTCCATTGACGCGAAAATAGCGGGCGCATACGCAAACAACTACAAGATAACCTTTGCATATTCCGGCAGCTACGACAACACAAAGGCTGTATGGGACGAGAACAACCTTACCATCACCGTGTGCAACAACTCCACCCTCGCCGACATACAGGCTGCGGTTACCGCGGCTGCGAACGGCGACGAGAAGAAAATGCTCCAGATAACGGGCATGGCAGGTCTTGGCGGCATGAACGCCGCGCAGAGAAAGGCGCTTTTCGAGGGCAACCCCGCGCTTTCGCTCGGCGGCGGCGAGGACAGCTTCTTTACGGCTGTTGCAAAGAGCCTTTCAACGTTCAACCTTACAAACGGCAGAACGGGTTCTGCGCAGACCGTTAAGGACCTTGAGGACGTTACCATTCAGAACGACGGTACGATAATCGGTACGCACGCGATACTCGGGCGCATAACGCTCGGCAGAATCGACCTTGCAACATTCGACAACCCGAACGGCCTGCTTGCAATGGGCGGCACGAACTTTGCGGAAACCGTATCTTCGGGCGCGGCTAAGATAGGCATTCCCGGCAGCACGGGTACGGGCGCGGTAATAAGCGGCGCGCTTGAAATGTCGAACGTTGACCTTTCTCAGGAGTTTACGGACATGATAACCACGCAGAGAGGCTATCAGGCGAACTCCAGAGTTATCACAACATCGGATACAATGCTTGAGGAGCTTCTGAGCCTTAAGCGCTGATAACGCGTTTTCCGCCGCAGGGCGGCAGCGGCATACTGCGGGGCGGTTTCGCCCCGCGGCATGAGGCCGCAGGAGGTATTGTATGATAAGACTTACAAGGCTTGACGGAAAGGAATTTCTGTTAAACGAGCATCTTATAGAAACCGTTTCGGAAACGCCCGACACGGTGATAATGCTCTCAAACGGACACAGTATAATCGTGCGCGAAAGCATGAACGAGATAACCACACGAATCATCGAATACAACAGGCTGCGCCGCAGGGCAGTGTTCAAAAACCGCAGCGAAAAGCCTTTGACATAACTGCTTCTTCCAAACAGGGCGGCGCACGTCACGGACGGCACGCGCCGATAGCAGCGCCCCGAGGGGCATTCCGACTAAAAAATAAAAAGCGAGGGATATGTTTTGAATTTTTCACTTATTATCGGCTGGGTGTCGGCGTTTGCACTGATAATCTACGGTATTCTCAGTTCCGGCGAATTAGGCTCGTTCCTTGACCCGTCGTCGTTTGCTATTACCTGCGGCGGTACGTTCGCGTGCCTTATAGCGTCGTTCCCGTTCTCTTACCTTGCAAAAGTACCCAAGCGTATAGGTATGGCGTTCTTCCCCAAGAAGTACGACCCCATGAAGTACATACAGGAGATAGTTGACTACGCGCAGATTGCCCGCTCGAGAGGTCTGCTTGCGCTTGAAGAAAGCGCCAACCAGTGCCAAGACCCCTTTATGAAGCAGAGCCTTATGCTTATCGTAGACTCCAACGACCCCGACAAGGTGCGCGCAATGCTCGACGACTCCATAAGCTTTATGGTGGACAGACACGACGGCGGCAGGGCGTTCTTTGACAGAGGCGTTGCGCTCTTTCCCGCATTCGGAATGCTCGGTACGCTTATCGGTCTTATAAACATGCTTGCGGGCATGAGCGAGGACCAGAGCAAGCTTGCCGTAGGTATGGCGCAGGCGCTTATCACAACGTTCTACGGCTCGCTGTTTGCGAACGTTCTGTTCGCCCCGATAAGCACCGCGCTTAAGAACTCGCACGACGACGAGCTGCTGTGTATGCAGATAATCGAGGAGGGCGTGCTTTCCATAGCGACAGGTTCTAACCCGAGATATATACAGGAAAAGCTGGAATTTATGCTCCCGAAGACGCAGAAGGGAAAAAAGAGTTCCTGACGAAAATAGATTTTTTTGTAAAAATGCAAAAAAGTATTTGCAAATTTCAGCGTAATATGGTACAATATAAGATGGCTGATAAATATGAAAGCATGAAAATCCCGAGGGGAGGTATCTGTCAATGGCAAAGCTTGTAAAAAAGCCCGCGGAGGACCACAGTAACGACTGGCTAAACACGTATGCGGACATGGTTACGCTGCTGCTTACGTTCTTTGTTATGCTGTACGCCTCTTCAAGTATCGACTCCCAGAAATGGCAGTACATATATCAGGCGTTCACCTCTAAGGGTAAGTATCTCAACGAGTATGTGGATTCGCCCGACCCCAACGCAGAGGAGGGCGACGGCGTAAACGACGACGAGCGCCAAACCGACGGCGGCGACGGAATACTCCCGCAGAGCTTTGACAGGCTGTACGTGTATCTCGCAAACTACGTGAGCGAGAACAACCTTGAGCAGTCCGTTGCGGTAGAGCAGGGCGCGGCTCATATTACAATAAGGTTCAGCGACAGCGTGTTCTTCGAGCCGAACAGCTCGGTGCTTACCTCGCAGGGCAGAAAGATGATAAGCGACATAGGCCCGGGACTGCGCGCGGTGCAGGATTCGATACAGACCTGCACGGTGAGCGGCCACACGGCGGGCGGCGTTATTTCCCCCGTGAACGACTGGGCGCTTTCCGCGGGCAGAGCGGTAAGCGTTGTGAACTACATGGAGTACCGCACGTTCCTGCCGACTGAAAAGTTTATCGTAAAGGGCTGCGGTCCTAACCAGCCGCTGGAGGACAACTCCACCGAGGAGGGCAGGGCGAAGAACCGCCGCGTGGAGCTTACGTTCCTAAAGAGCGACCTTGACACAACAGACCCGAAGGTGGTTCAGGATATCCTTGAACACGACCTTGGCATAAAGACGGAGCAGTACGACCCCGACAGCATAAACAAGGACGCCGACAGGCTTCCGCCCGATTCTGCGCAGAACATAATCAACTCGATAAACGAGCTGTTCCCCGACACGGAATCGACGACGTCGGGCTACGCAGGACCGTCGCTTGGCGACTTCAGCAGCTTTGTGTATGACAAGGGCGACAGCTCGAGCGCAGCCGAGGGCGGCGCTTCGGACAGCGGCGCTGAGGGCGCTTCGGACGCGCAGAGCGGCGCGGAGCAGTAACGCTATGAAAGAAGTTAAAATGAGGGGAGATATCTGATGGCTGACGTTCTGACGCAGGCGCAAATAGATGAAATGCTTAAAAGCGTCGCAATGGGCGGAACGCTCAATGCACCGCAGCAGGAGGAAACAAAGGTCAAGGAATATGATTTCCGCGCCCCCAAGAAGTTCACGAGAGAGCAGATAAAGGTTCTCGACAGCATATTTGAAAATTATGCCAGACTTCTTTCCTCCTATCTCACAGGTCTGTTAAGACTGTATTGCAGCGTAACGCTCGTCAATATAGAGGAGCAGAGGTACAGCGAGTTTAACAACGCGCTGCCCGACTATGTTATGATGGGCATGGTGGACATGGGCATCGTCAACGATGAGGTAAGCGAAACAAACGTCATCGTTCAGGTGTCTAACCCCATAACCTACACCATGATAGACAGGCTTTTGGGCGGCAAGGGCGAATACCGCGATGTAAGCCGCGATTTCACCGAGATAGAGATAACGATAATGACCGACGTTATGAAGTCGTTCGCAGCGCTTCTCAAAGACCCGTGGCTCACGCATATCGAGCTTGAACCGAAGCTTATCGGAATCGAAACGAACTCGCGCGTGGTGCAGACCATAGGTCACGAGGACACGGTAATAATCGTAGCGCTCGAGGTGGAAATAAACACCGTAAAATCGATAATCTCCGTATGTATCCCCGCGATAAATCTCGACGAGATAATGGGCAAGTTCATACCGCGCTACACAGGCACGCGCAGGAGAACGGACGCCGCACGCGAGCAGGAGCGCCGCGACAGCATTCTCGGCGGCATTACCGACACCGACCTTACGATAAGGGCGGTACTCGGCACGATAAACCTTGACCTGTACGAGGTACTCACGCTTCAGGTGAACGACGTTATCCCGCTTGGCAAGCCGATAAGTTCCAACATCACCGTAAAGGTCGGCGAGACCGACTGGTGCGACGGCAAGCTCGGAACGTTCAACAATAAAAAGGCAATTATGATAGATAATTTCATTGAGAATTGAGGTACAAAGACAGATGGCTAATGAAAAGGATGCAAATGTCGAGTTCAGCTCTTACGAAATCGACGCCGTAGGAGAAATACTGAATATCAGCATGGGCTCGGCGGCGACGGCAGTGTCTGAGCTTCTCAACGCAAAGGTCTGGATAACCACCCCAAAGGTAAAGGTTGTAAAGGTATCTGAGCTTAACTACAAGAACCTTGAGCCTGCTATCTGCGTTAAGATTGTTTATGTTGCAGGCATAAAGGGTCTTAACATGATGATACTCAAGCAGGACGACGTTCAGCTGATACTCAACCAGCTGCTCGGCAACCCGCTGGTGATATCCCCCGACTTCAAGTTTGACGAGCTGAACATAAGCGCCGTAAGCGAGGTAATGAACCAGATGATGGGCGCTTCTGCGACCGCGCTGTCAGACCTGCTGGGCGTTACGGTTGATATCTCGACTCCCACGCCTTACATAATCAACGAAACGAATTTCGGCGAGCTTTGCGAGATGGAACCCGACGAAACGGTAGTTGCGGTAAACTTCAGCCTTACCGTAGACGGCGTTATGAGCAGCGAGTTCCTCTCGGTAATGTCCGTTGACCTTGCAAAAACGCTTTCGGGCAAGATGATAGAGAAGTTCCATGTAGACGAGGGAAAGTCCGCGCAGCAGACTACGCCCGCAACGGCGCAGCCTGCGCCCATGCCCGCTCCCGCGCCTGCGGCAGAACCCGCGGCAGCCCCCGCGCCCGCGCAGCAGCCCGTGTATGCAGGCGCTCCCGCGCCCGTGCAGCCTATGCCGCAGCCCGCGCCCATGCCCGCAGGGTATCCGCAGCAGCCATACGGCTATCCCAGCCAGTACGCCGCTTACGGTGCGTACCCGCCGCCCGCGCCGCCTGTAAACGTGCAGAACGCGCAGCTCCACCAGTTTGAGGCTATGGACTTCGGCCTGCCGACAGACCAGCAGGACAACCTGAAGCTGCTGATGGGCGTGCCGCTTGAAATAAGCGTGGAGATAGGCACGGCGAAGCGCAAGGTAAAGGATATCCTCGAGTTTACGCAGGGAACTATAATCGAGCTTGAGCGTCAGGCGGGCGCGCCCGTAGACGTTGTGGTAAACGGCAACCTTATAGCCCGCGGCGACGTTGTGGTAATCGACGACAATTTTGCGGTAAGAATAACCGAGATAGTCAAGAATAAAATCATGGACAGTCTCGGCAAGGAATAAAATATAAGACGGGCGCGAAAAGCGCAACGGACTTAATACTGCCGCAGCATCTGCGGCGCTCAATAACAATCAATTCAAGGAGAAAAAGTTATGGACAAGAAGATTCTGCTGGTAGACGACGCTGCGTTTATGAGAATGCTCATTAAAGATGCGCTCACCAAGAACGGTTACACCAACATTCTCGAAGCGGCGGACGGCGTTGCAGCGTGCGAGGTTTACAACTCTGAAAAGCCCGACCTTGTTATAATGGATATAACGATGCCCAACAAGACGGGTATCGAGGCGCTCAAGGACATCAAGGGCAGCGACCCTATGGCTAAGGTAGTTATGTGCTCCGCTATGGGTCAGGAGGCAATGGTAGTCGAGGCTATAAAGCTCGGCGCGCTTGACTTTATCGTAAAGCCGTTCAAGCCCGACAGAATCCTCCAGACGGTAAAGAAGGTTCTCGGCTGACACTTACACACAACAAGGCGGGAAAAGCTTCCGCCTTTTTGGCAATGCCGTACTTTGCACGCGGTATTGCCAAAAGTGTTTTTTATGCGCGTTATTTTAGCGGCAAACTGTGAGAAGGGGGCGTTCGGGTGGACGGCGGATATTTGCAGATGATACTGGCGCTCGTCGGCGTTCTCGCGCTCATTTTCGTGGTGTTTTGGCTTATGAAGAAGCTCAACGCGCGCACCTCGCTCTACGACAGCCGCCACATGAAGATACTCGAGCGCATAAACCTAGGCCCTGACAAAATGCTGCTGCTTGTAAGCGTATGCGGCAAGTGCATGGTGCTTGGCGTCACGGCGAATCACGCGGAGAAAATATGCGACCTTGAGCAGACCGAAAAGGAGCTTACCGCAAAGCCCGACGGCGCGCCCCCGTCATTCGGGGAGAGCTTCAAAACAGTTATGCAGAACATGATGAAGAAGAAGTAACGGAGGAGTGGCAATGCTTAAGAAACTTTGTCAATGGGACAAAAAGCTGGTGATAAAGTTCGCCGTTTCGCTTTTTGTCACGATTTTCCTTGCCGTGATGTTCTTCGGACTGTGCGCATATGCGGAAACGACCGAGACTGCGGGTCAGACCGCCGCCTCCGCCGAGGCGGGCGGCTATCTTGACACGCCCGCGCAGAACGTAGGGGACAGCCCCACGTCATCGGTTTTGCAGGAGGTAATCGGCGTTGACGCGTCGCAGCCGCTCGAGGTAATCCTGCTGCTGACGCTCATAGCGCTAGCGCCCTCGATACTCATTATGATGACGTGCTTTACACGCATTATCATCGTGCTGAGCTTTCTGCGAAGCGCAATGCAGCTGCAAAGCACTCCGCCAAACATGGTGCTTACGGGAATGGCGCTCTTTTTAACGCTTTTCATCATGATGCCCGTGTTTACCGAGATAAACGAGATAGCCTACCAGCCCTACGTCAACGAGCAGATGACTACAAAGGAGGCAGTGGAGGCCGCGAGCGTTCCGCTAAGGCGCTTTATGCTTAAGCAGACCGCGAACGACGACCTCGACTTCTTTATCGACCTGTCGAAGATGGAAGAACCCGAGGGCGGCTACACCGAGGAGTACATACAAAACGATCTGCCGCTTACGGTCATCGTGCCGTCGTTTATGATAAGCGAGCTTAAGCGCGCGTTCCAGATGGGATTTCTCATTTACATTCCGTTCCTCGTCATAGACATTGTTGTAGGCAGTACGCTGATGTCGATGGGTATGATGATGCTGCCGCCCGCTATGATATCCATGCCGTTCAAGATACTGATATTCGTGCTTGCGGACGGGTGGAATCTGCTGATAGGGTCGGTGGTTTCGAGCTACAACTGGTAGCGGCGCAGCGGAAAGGGGCGATTTCAAATGACCGAGGACCTTGTCCTTGAGATATTCCGAGAGGCCATAATGCTCATGTTCAAGCTGGCGCTTCCGGTGCTTCTCGTGGCGATGATAGTCGGGCTTGTGATAGCGATACTCCAGGCGGCAACGCAGGTGCATGAGCAGACGCTCACCTTTGCGCCAAAGGCGGTTGCGGTGGGGCTTACGCTGTTCTTCTTAGGTCCGTGGATGATGGAGGAGTGCATAGACTTCATCAATTTCATCACCGAAAAGATGGCGCAGATACCCATAACATAAGGGGCGCGCCGTGTCAGAGATATGGACAACGATACAGACGAACTTCGTCGTTTACATAATGGTGCTGGCGCGCGTGGGCGGAATATTCACGTTCAACCCGATTTTCTCGCGCAACGGCGTGCCTACGTATATCAAGGCGGGCTGCTCGGTAGTTCTCGCGGCTGTGATGACGGCGGCGGGTACGGCGCAGTATACAATGCCCGCGGGGCTTCTCCCGTTCGCGTTCGACCTTGCAAAGGAGCTGCTTATAGGCGCTGTGCTGGGATTCTTTGTGAACCTTATGCTGCAGGTGTTTGCGGTGGCGGGCGAGGTTTCGGATATGCAGCTGGGGCTTTCAATGGCTAAGAGCTACGACCCCACGTTCGGCAACGCGAGCCTGCTCACGCAGTATTACAACTACTGGTTCATGATATACTTCTTTGCCGTGGGAGGGCATCTGAGCTATATAAAGCTCTTTCAGGTGTCGTTTGAAACGATACCCATAGGGTGGACAAGCTTCAACATAAACCTTGCGTACATCGCCGTAAGCTATTTCCAGACGGTGCTTACGCTCGGGCTTAAGCTTGCGCTGCCGGTCATAGCCTCGTCGCTCATTGCAGAGTTCTGCATAGGCGTGCTGATGAAGGCTGTGCCGACGATTCACGTTTTCACCTTAAACATACAGATAAAAATGCTCGTGGGCTTTGTGGTGCTGGCGGCAAGCTGCTCGGTAACGGCTGAGTTCATAGAGCGGCTTATGGGCATACTATTCACCAACCTTAACGGGCTTGTGGAGCAGTTTGCGGCAGTTTAATCCCGAGAAGGCGGTGGTCAAGTGGCGGGCGAGGAGAAAACCGAAAAGGCGACCCCGAAAAAGCGCCGCGACCAGCGTAAGGAGGGCAACGTTCTCCAGTCAAAGGAGATAGTAACGGCGGCGTCCGTGCTTGGCATATTTGCGTCAATGCGCCTGCTTGCAGGGTTTATGATGAAGAATATGCTGAGCTACACCCAGCGCGCGTTTGAGAGCGTTGGCACAACGCAGGTGAACGCCGACAGCGCTATGGCGGTGTTTGTGGACGTTATAACGGTGACAGCCCTTGTGGTGCTGCCCATTTGCGCCGTTGCAATGCTGCTTGGCATAATACCAACCGTAGCGCAGACGCGCGGGCTTTTCACCATGAAA
Organism: uncultured Oscillospiraceae bacterium; assembly: GCA_934462925.1. Classification (GTDB taxonomy): domain Bacteria; phylum Bacillota; class Clostridia; order Oscillospirales; family Ruminococcaceae; genus CAG-115. The sequence continues at coordinate 109,553 of CAKSIT010000006.1, forward strand.
GCCCTGCGCCCGAAGTTCTCGAGGCTGAACCCGCTCGAGGGCGTGAAGAAGATGTTCTCCGCGCAGGCGTTTGTGGGCATAATAAAGGGTCTTGTCGAAGTCGTTATAATAGTGTACGTTGTGTACAACGAGATAAGCGACAGAATGCCGCGCATACTCGCGCTCATGGACGCGGGGCTAATGCAGGGACTTGCATACGCGGCGCTTTGCATATTCGACATTGTAATGCTTATATGCGTGGTGCTTGTGTTCGTGGCGGCTGCGGACTTTCTTTTCCAGTGGTGGCAGTTTGAGAAGAAGCTCAAAATGTCCAAGCAGGAGGTAAAAGAGGAGTTCAAGCAGATGGAGGGCGACCCGCAGGTAAAAAGCAAGATAAAGCAGCGCCAGCAGCAGATGGCGCAGTCGCGCATGATGCAGGAAGTACCGTCCGCGGACGTTATTATAAGAAACCCGACGCATTATGCCGTGGCGCTGAAATACGACCAGGACAAGAACCGCGCGCCGCAGGTAGTCGCCAAGGGCAAGGACCTTATCGCGCAGCGGATAGTGCGCATAGCCGAGGAAAACGGCGTATATACGATGGAAAATCCCCCGCTTGCCCGCGCGCTTTACGCGCAGGTGGACGTAGGGCGGGAGATACCGTTTGAGCTTTACGACGCGGTAGCAGAGGTGCTTACCGTGGTATACCGCGAGAAGCACAAAACGCTTCACGCGTGACGATATAACGAAAGGGAGTGAGATGGCATGGATATGATAAAGAAGATACTGTCAAATTCGATGGTGCTTTTCATCATATTTATCGTTATCGCCATCATCATTCCGCTGCCGTCATGGCTGCTGGACTTCATGATAATGATGAACATAGCGCTCTCGCTCATCATACTTGTTATGACGATGTTCATCAAGGAGGCGCTTGAGTTCTCCGTATTCCCGACGGTGCTGCTGATTACGACCGTTCTGCGATTATCGCTCAACGTATCGACGACGCGCGGCATTCTGTCAAACGGGTACGCGGGCGAGGTAATAAAGGCGTTCGGCAACTTTGTTATGGGCGGCGACGCTATCGTCGGTTTCCTTATATTCATAATCATAGTTTTGGTAAACTTTATCGTTATCACCAAGGGTTCTGAGCGTGTATCCGAGGTAGCTGCGCGCTTTACGCTGGACGCAATGCCCGGTAAGCAGATGGCTATCGACGCGGACCTGAACTCGGGGCTTATAAACGAGGAGCAGGCGAAGATACGCCGTTCCAACATTCAGCGCGAGGCGGACTTCTACGGCTCAATGGACGGTGCTACCAAGTTCGTCAAGGGCGACGCTATCATGTCCATCATCACAACGCTCGTCAACATCATCGGCGGCGTTATCATCGGCATGGTGCGCGGCAACGGCGACTTCATGACGATACTCAACACCTACTCGCTCGCGACTGTCGGCGACGGTCTTTGCTCGCAGATACCCGCGCTGCTCATTTCTGTAGCAACGGGTATGATAGTAACGCGCGCCGCGAGTCAGGATAGCTTAATGAACGACATCAAGAGCCAGTTTACCGCGCAGCCGTTCGTGCTGCTTATAGCGGGTATGGTAGTGCTTGTGATGATGTTTATACCGGGCTTCCCGACGTTTGTGCTGCTGATACTTGGCGTGCTGCTTATCGTCGCTGCGGTGCTACTCGACAAAAACAAGAAGAAGATGGCGCAGCTGGAGCTTGAGCAGCGCATGAAAGAGGAGCAGCGCGAGCTTGAAAAAGCCCCCGCGGACAACGACTACTACCGCGATATCGACAACGTGTTCAAGCTGCTTAACGTCGAGCCTATCGAGATGGAGTTCGGCTACAGCCTGCTAAGGCTTGTGGACGAGAAGAGCGGCGGCAACTTCATAGAGCGCGTGGTTATCTTCCGAAAACAGTTTGCGCTTGACATGGGTATGGTAATCCCCTCGGTAAGAATGACGGACAACCCCGAAATAAACCCCAACCAGTACATAATCAAGATAAAGGGCGAGGAAGTCGCACGCGGCGAGATACTTGTAGACCACTATCTGGCGCTTGACAGCGGCGACGTTACCGCAGAGGTAGATGGCATAGACACGGTAGAGCCTGCGTTCGGGCTGCCCGCCAAGTGGATAAGTGAGGACAAGAAGATAATGGCGGACGTTGCGGGCTACACGCTTATCGACCCCGTTTCCGTTATGATAACGCACTGGTCCGAGATAATGAAGCGCTACGCGCACGAGTTGCTGTCAAGGCAGGACGTTAATACAATGGTCGAAAACGTGAAGAAAACGAACCCGATTGTTGTCGATGACCTTATACCCAAGGTAATTTCTGTCGGATATCTACAGAAAGTATTGTCGAATCTTCTTAAAGAGGGCATACCGATACGCGACCTTGAAACGATACTCGAAACGCTCGGCGACCACACCAACGTTCTTAAGGACGTCGATATTGTGACGGAGTACGTGCGCCAGTCGCTTAAGCGCACGATAACGCACCGCTTCGCCGAGGCGAACTCGCTGCGCGTTATCACGCTTGATACCGCGATAGAGGACATGATAGTAAGCTCCGTTAAGAAGAACGACCAGGGCAGCTACCTTGCAATGTCGCCCGATGTCATTCAGCACATAGTCGCGGCGACAAATGCTGAAATAGATAAAATCAAGGACGTTATACCGACTGTAATAATCCTGACGTCCCCCGTTGTCCGCATTTACTTCAAAAAGCTCACCGACCAGTTCATACCGAACATCACGGTGCTGTCTTACAGCGAAATAGACTCTACAGCGCAGATTCAGGCGATAGGGAATATCACGCTCAGCAAGGTCAATGCTTAATTCGTAATTCGTAATGCGTAATTGTTCGATACATATTGTCGAATTTGAGAAAATTATTACGGATTGTAGATATATAGCGGATAACGAAGCGTTGAAAGCTGTCGAAATATTACAGAGAGGAGAGCAATAGTGGACGCGAACATTTCCCGACAGATAGCCGAATATCAGCAGAGCGGCGACATCGCCCTGCGGAACGAGCTTGTCCTGAAGTGTATGGGACTTGTGCGCACCATTGTGCTTTCCATGAGGAATATGTACATAAAGTACACCGACGCAGACGACGTTGTGAACGAGGGCGTGCTGGCGCTTATGGAGGCGCTTGACAGCTTTGACCCCGCAAAGGGCGCTAAGTTTGAGACCTACGCCACGCTGCGCATACGCGGCGCGGTGGTGGACTACATACGAAAGCAGGACTGGATACCGCGAAACGTAAGGAAATTTGCGCGCGCACTTGACAACGCGAACAGCAAGTTGTATAATTTATATAACAGACCCCCTACGACCGCGGAGCTTGCACAGAGCATGGAGCTTTCAGAGGAAAAGCTGCTGCGCTGTATGGCGGACGCGGCGTGCAGCGTAACGCTCTCGTTTGAGGAGCTGCTGTACGAGGACAATTTCGACGAGGCGGGGCAGTCCGCGCCCACAGACCACGAGCTTATGCAGCAGGAAATGCGCCGCACGGTGGCGCAGGCTGTGGAGTCGCTTAAGGACAGGGAGCGCGAGGTAATAACGCTCTATTATTACAAAAACATGAAATACTCCGATATCGCAAAGGCGCTCGGGGTTTCCGAAAGCCGCGTGTGCCAGATACACGCAAAGGCGGCGCTTACGCTTAAGGCGGCGCTTACACCGTATGTTAAAGGAGAGGACGCATGAACAGAGGGTTCTATTACGCCTGCAACGGCATGATACTCAACCAGCGCAAGCTGGACTGCATAGGCAACAACCTCGCTAACATGAGTACGTCGGGCTACAAGCGCGACACGATAATCACGCGCAGCTTCGACGAGCAGATGATACTTGTAAAGCACCGCGAGGAGCTTTCGGGAACGTTTGCGCACACCTATGTTGACACGAGCTACACCGATTTACAGCAGGGTTCGCTTGAATATACCGAGTCGCCGTTCGACGTTGCGATAAACGGCAACGTGTACTTTAACATCATGGGCTACAACGGCGAGAGAATGCTCACGCGAAACGGCAACTGGGAGCTTGACGGCGAGGGCTATCTGTGCCTTTCCACGTCGGGGCGCATTCTCGGCGAAAACGGCGAGATACACCTTGGCAGCGACGATTTTGTGATAGACGTTGACGGCAGCATTTACCAGAACGGCGAGCTTGTGGACCGCCTTGCGCTGTCCTACATAGACCCCGAGGGGAACATCGACAAGTTCGGCGCGAATATGTTCACCTCCGTTGAGGCGGGCGACGTTCCCGCGGGGGAGAAGTTCGACATAATACAGGGCGCGGTAGAGCGTTCCAACATAGACCTTAACTACGAAATGACGATGATGATGAACGCGAACAGGCTTTACGAGGCGTCAAGCTCGGTGCTTAAGCTCAACGACGGCATAAATCAGAAGTCAGCTTCGCTTTGCAGGCTAAGCTAAGCGCCACGGAGGTAATATATGAACATAGCATTCCACACGGGTAAAACGGCGATGATAGCGCAGGCGCAGGCGCTCAGCGTTTACGGCAACAATATCGCCAACATAAACACCAACGGCTACCAGACGATACGCCCGACCTTTGCGGACACGCTCTATTCCGTGCAGCGTGAGACCGAGCCTGAGTGGCAGACGGGTCACGGCGCGTACGTGCAGAAAACCGACCTTATGTACGGCGAATCGCACTTTTATTATACAGAGCGCCCGCTCGACTTCGCAATTGCGGGGGACGGCTTCTTTGCGGTGCAGGACCGCTTCGGCGACGTGAACTACACGCGCGACGGCGCGTTTTCCATGACGCAGGCGGAAACGGGCGAGTGGTATCTCGTAAGCGGCTCGGGCGAGTATGTGCTTGACTACGACATGAACAGGATAGTAGTGCCCTTTAACGAGGAGGGGACTGCCGCGGACTACGACGAGCTTGCAAAGCTTGTGGGCGTGTTCGAGTTTGAGAACCCCTACGGCATAGAGGCGCACGGCACAAACCGCTACGTCGCGACGGACAGAAGCGGCGCGGTGACCGCGAACGCGGACCTCGAGAAGCTTCAGGGCGTGCTTATCGTATCGAACGTAGACCTTGCAACGCAGATGGTGAAGCTTATTGAAACACAGCGCGCGTATCAGATAAGCTCGCGCGTGGTAACGACCGCGGACGAGTTTACGCGGATAGCCAACAACCTCAGATAAACGGAGATAAAACTATGCTCAACGACTACAACGACCTTACGCCCGTTGCCATAGACTGCCTTAAGGAAATAGGCAACATAGGCTCGGGGTGCGCGGCTTCAGCGCTTTCCTCAATGCTTGGAAAGGCTGTTAATATGCGCGTACCCGACGTGTGCGTGCTTGACTACCAGCAGGTAATAGACGCCATGGGCGGCCCTGAAAAAGTAATCACCGGTATACTTGTGCGGCTGCGCGGGGACATAAAGGGTATGATAATGTTCCTGCTTGAGGACAGCTTTGCAAAGGTCGTGCTTAGTACGTTTATGCAGGCGGAGGACGTGAGGGTGATATCACTCGGCGAAACCGAGATGTCTGCCATCAAGGAGATGGGCAACATCATGGCAGGGTCGTATTTGCAGGCGCTCTCGCAGCTCACGGGGCTTACGATAGACATGAGCGTGCCGTCCATGACGGTGGATATGCTCGGCGCTATTATGAGCGTACCGATAATCGAGTTTGCCGAGGTCGGGGACAAGGTTCTGTACATCGACGATGGGTTTGTGATAGACGGCGTTGACATAAAGTCGAATATCATTCTTATCCCTGAGATGGAATCCCTGTCTACACTAATGGAAAAGCTCGGTGTTTTATGATGAGTAATATAACCATAGGCATTTCTGACCTTAAGGTGTGCAGAAAGCCCGATGTTCTTGTGACCTACGCTTTAGGCTCTTGTGTCGGAATTTGTCTTATTGACGCCGTTGCGGGCGTTGGCGGAATGTCGCACATAATGCTCCCCGACAGCACGCAGGCGGTAAACGGCGCGGCTACCCCAATGCGCTTTGCGGATACGGCCATACCCATGCTCGTACACGAAATGACGCTTATGGGCGCGAGCAGGGCGCGGCTTAAGGCTAAGATAGCGGGCGGCGCGGTAATGTTTTCCACCGCAAGCGACAGGTTCAATATAGGCGAGCGCAACGTAAGCGCCGTAAAGGACGTTCTCCGCCACGAGGGTATACCGATAGTCGCGCAGGACACGGGTCTTGACTACGGCAGAACGGTGTTTTTCTACACCGACACGGGCGTTATGGAAGTCAAGGCGGCGGCAAAGGGCGTTAAGGAGCTTTAGCGCGCCGTATCGGCGCTTGACAAGAGCGCATTTTTCTGATATAATAGCAAAGGCGGCAGAGGCGGTGAAAATCCGCCTTAATATATGCGGGTGTGGCGGAATTGGCAGACGCGCCAGATTTAGGTTCTGGTGGCTTCACCGTGCAGGTTCAAGTCCTGTCACCCGCACCATTGGCGTAACGCCGTGCTTAAAATTCGCCCCTAATAAGTTTGGGGCGAATTTTTTTGTACAGCGGCAGGCAAGCCTTGCGCTTCAAAATATTACGCTCTCTTTTAATTGCGTTTGCTGTCGGTAAGCTTTAATCGCGTAGGTACATATGGGCAGATTCTCAACAACGGTACAGGTGAAAACGGGTGTTGAAATAACGCGTTTTGTAAGCTCATTTTGCGATGTGATGAAAAAACATGGATTCGTCAATTGTTCCGAGGACTAAGCGGCACAATTCAAATTGGTTTTTGAGCAATTTTAAGATTTATCAAAAAATGCACCCATTTGAAGATAATTTTGAAATGTGTAATTAACACACTTGATATATAAAAACGCAAGCTGTCAAACCCCTAACTTTTACGGACATACGGATTCGACATATAACGCCCTACAGGAAGAACAATGCGTTTTTAGGCGCAAATGCAGAAAAATTTCGGAAAAGCCCTTGACAAAACGGGAGAAAGGTGTTATAATAATTAAGCGTTGAATGTGCGGGTGTAGTTCAATGGTAGAATTCCAGCCTTCCAAGCTGGCCGCGTGGGTTCGATTCCCATCACCCGCTCCATGCTTAACGCCGAGCATTGCTGGTTATGCGCCATTAGCTCAGCTGGATAGAGCAACCGCCTTCTAAGCGGTAGGTCGAAGGTTCGAATCCTTCATGGCGTGCCATATATGGTGGGTATAGTTTAGTCGGTTAAAGCGCCAGATTGTGGTCCTGGATACCGTGGGTTCGAATCCCACTACCCACCCCAACAGAGTGCCTCGACACGCCTTATCGCGCGTTGAGGCACTTTTCTTCTACTTACAATTGCGCAGAGCGCCCGCAGCACCTGTGCCAACAATTCTGCGATATCGCCAAGCGGTAAGGCAAGGGACTTTGACTCCCTCATTCGCTGGTTCAAATCCAGCTATCGCAACCATAAAAAATACCGCCGAACAGGCGGTATCTGACCGTCGGAAAACCCCCATACGGGGGTTTTCCGACGGGACATCCGCACTGCGCGCACGGTTTGACGGCTTGCCGCCAAACCGCACACTTGTGCGGATAGAAGTGTTTTTTGCCTCGGGAAGCCCGAGGCAAAAAAGTTATTTCAAAGCCCGCATACGCGGGCAAAATGGACTTTTTCGACAGACTGATACCGCCGAACAGGCGGTATTTTTTATGGAGGCATTGTTTTTCATTTCTCGGACAGTCGTCCGAGATTTCGCAAGCGAAACCATGAAAAACAACGCGGGCTGCCGCTTGATTGTAACGTGGTTCTTTGCTGATTTTTTCACGGGCATTGCTTGATTATAGCGCGGTTATTGGCTGTTTTTTCGGGCGTTGTTTTAATATTCCCTGCGGGCTTTTCATAAATGCACGCTTTTCGGGCAGCCCTCGGCGTGACCTTGTGCGCACATTTGCGGCGTTCCCCCTTGACAACCGCCTGCTGCCATGCTACAATAACATAAAAGGGCTTCACCCAACGAAATGAGAACGCTATGGAATACGTAACACTAAACAACGCGTGAAAATGCCGATACTCGGCTACGGCGTGTATCAGGTGACAAAGGACGAATGCGAGCGGTGCGTGCTTGACGCGCTCGAGGTGGGCTACCGCGCCATAGACACGGCGCAGAGCTACTTCAACGAGGAGGAGGTCGGCGCTGCCATACAGAAGTCGGGCGTAAAGCGCGGGGACATATTCCTTACCACCAAGGTGTGGATAGAGCATTACGGCTATGAGGCGGCAAAGCGCAGCGTGCTTGAATCAATGGAGAAGCTGCGCACCGATTACCTTGATTTGGTGCTGCTTCACCAGCCCTTTGCGGACTACTACGGCGCATACCGTGCCCTTGAGGAGCTTTACGGCGAGGGCAGGGGCGGTCTGTTTGAAAACGAAACGCTTAAGGCGATAGGCGCGAAATATGGCAAGACCACCGCGCAGGCAATGCTCCGCTGGCACATACAGCGCGGGGTAGTGGTTATCCCTAAGTCCACGCACAAAGAACGCATGGCGGAGAACCTTAACGTGTTCGACTTTGCGCTGAGCGCGGAGGACATGGCGGCGATAGCGGCGCTCGACAAGAACGAAAGCTCGTTCTTCTCGCATTACGACCCCGCTATGGTCGAGTGGTTCGTAAATATGGTTGAGGAGCGCAAGAAGAACAAGGACTGCTCCAAGGAAAAGGAATCGTGGTAAAAAAGAGCCTCGGCGCGCTGCGTCGGGGCTTTTTGCGGGCGCGGCGTGAGCGCGCTCCAAATTCGGCAGGAACAACTCTAAATAATTCGTTTATTGAAAATCACACTAGGCTGGCGATAAAGGCACATCTGCGTCGTCAGCCTGATTTGCGTTTATCTACTTGACAAACGCAGTTTTTTTATTAAGCATATTTGCGGAAAGCGGAAGCATTTATTTCAGCGATATAACGGAGCATTATAAAAAACAATTGACGATTCCTCTAAATTGCAAAACAAATATTTGTCAATTAGTGCTGAATTTTATAAAATTAAAATAATTGCTGTGGCAAATTGAGCGTTTTTGTGGTTAGTATTTATAGAGGGGTAAATCCTCCCGAAAAAGGGGGAGAAGCGGGCAGCCCGACCTGATAAAACCCCGAAAACGTTAAACATCAAATCAAGAACCACTTTTATCGGAGAAAAATATGCGTTACATAATACACTATCTTAAACGCCTTGGCATAAGCGGCTGGCTGTTTGTTGCGGGTTTTACCGCCGCGGCAGTTCTGCTTGTCAGCATAACCGATACGGTTTCACGAATCCAAAAGGAATTTGCCGACAAAAACGATTACGCAAAGAGCGTCATTTATCAATTAGCGCCCGATGATTCGGGCGCTTACATTGGGCGGGAGGATTACATTGTTTCACAGCTTATCTCGCAGCTTACCGAAAGCGAGTGCTGCACGGAGTTTTTCTTGCTGCCTGTAGAAGTCAATCACCAGATTCAGAACATGGAGTCATACCTTATCATGTCGGCTGACGACGGGTTAAAGCTGCGCTCCCTTGACAAAAAAGCGATTGACGGGAACAGCGCGGGGAAAAACACCGTTTTTGCGGGAGAAAGCATTCTCACGCTCTCGGACAATAAGCGTGAATTGAATATCGGCGAGAACGCTATTGCTATACAGGAAATTCTCGAAAATAACAACCCCGCAGGAATAGATTATTCGCTTGTGCTTTTCTGGGACAGCGCAGACGATAATTTCCGCAGCTATCTGAACTATGCCATAAAGGAGAGGCTGGAATACGGCTTCTTAACGATAAGATTTTTCAGCGACAATGATATTGAGCGCGACGTTGACAGGTTTCTTGCAAAAATTGACGAGCTTCCGCTCACCTGCACTGTGTTTGTTCCCCCTGCATTTAACTCGCTTTCAAGTATGTGGTACAGTTTGTTCAACGCTATAACCACGCCGTTATGTTTGATTTTTTCGCTTTTCACCTGCTTTGTTGTTTCCGAAGCGTTTATCGGCGCAAGAGAGCGGGAAATCGCCGTGCGCAAGGCATACGGCTATTCGGATATCGGTATCGTAATGTTCCTGATAAAGGAATTTTCGTTACTGTCCCTTCTGCCCGTGGCTTTTGCGGTCGTATTTCATGCGGCAGACTGTATTATATTTTTATCCTTTGAGAATTTTGACGGAACGCTTCCGCTCAGGGTTCTTGCGGTATACGGCGGTATGCTTTTGTTCGTTATACTCAGCGTTTTAAGGCAGATAATGCGAATCAGAAAAATCCAGCCTGCGCAGGTTATAAAGGAGGGGTAGCGTTGCATATAAAATTTGCTTTGGATATGATAACCTCCAGAACGGGGCGCAGCATAATGACTGTCGTTCTGCTTATTCTCGGCGCGTGCATAATAGCGCTTATGGCCATTACGGGCAAAGGCACGCAATACGCGTACGACGCCGTTGACAAATTGCTGGCAAGCGGAGTTCGTGGGACGGGCGTTATAAGGATAGAAGAAGCCGATAACGATTTGATGCATGAAATATACGACCTGCCCGAGGTTCGGGCAATCGGAAGTATGGTGGAATACAAAATCGATGAACTGCCGCAGCTTGCAAATATACAGAACGGTTCTTCTATGCTTAATTTTGTTGTATTAAGCTATACCGCCCTGAATCTGAGCCGCTTTTCTTTGCAGGACGGAGAAATAATAACCCCTACGCCCGACGCAGGCGTTACATATCTCTATCTCGGCGATAATTTCGCGGAGTTTCCCGTCGGGCATGAATTTATAAGCGACAGCGGAGGAAGATATGTAGTTGCGGGAATAATTGAAAAGGGTCAGCGCATAATCGACCACGACCTGAATGCGGGGTTTGAACAAAACCGTACGGATTACACGGTAAGCTGCGACAACTGCGTAATTGCCATTGAAGATATGCTGTTCAATTCCGACTTGTTTGTAAGCGCGGCAGACGGCTTCACTATCGGCGACGTATTCGACAGGGCTTATGAAATAGGGCTTAAGCACGGGCAGAGCCTGCGCTACTGTTCGCTGCAAACATGGTACGAGCAGACGCTTGACGAGGTGCTTACGTTAGATTCGATACTCTCGGAGATACTGCGCGTTATCGGAATTGCTGCGGTAGTTATAATAGTCTGCCTGCAAATCGCGGACATTCTCGAGAATATCCGCAATATCGGAATTATGTACACGCAGGGCTTCACGCAAAGGGACATGAATATCATTATAATGATAAGAAGCCTTGTGCTTTATCCGGCCGCATTTTTGCTGTCCATATATCCCATTTATCTGATGGTAGGCATTTGGTATAGCCTTAATGTGCGGGATTTGACGATAAACCCCGATGAGGTGGCATATCATATGTTTTTGGCAAACGGCGTTCCCTCTGCCGCAGTCGGGCTGCTTATCACGCTTATTATAACGTATTTCATAACCATTGTCACATTCAGAGTACTTACACCCATACAAATGCTCGGAGGTAAAAATGATTGAGCTTGAAAACATAACCAAGGACTATGTGAGCGACAAGTGCTGCACAAAGGCGTTGAAAGGCGTAAACCTCAGCATTTCCGAGGGCGAATTTGCGGCGATAATGGGCAAATCAGGCTCGGGAAAGTCCACGCTTCTGAATATCATCGGCGCAATGGACAAACCTACGCAGGGCGTATACAGGTTTGCGGGCGAAACCGTGTCGGGCTGCAGCAACTCAAAGCTGCACAATTTCAGAAAGAAGTATATAAGCTTTGTGTTCCAGAGCTTCGCGCTTATGAACCGCTACACGGTTTATGAAAATGTTGAAATGCCGCTGCTTGCACGCGGGGTTCGCGGCAGGAAAAGAACCGTCAGCGAAAAGCTTGAAATGATGGGGATAGCGGAGCTGAGCAAGAAATATCCCACGCAGCTTTCGGGCGGTCAGGCGCAGCGCTGCGCCATTGCAAGGGCGCTTGCGGCGGACACTCCGCTTATTCTTGCCGACGAGCCGACAGGCTCGCTTGACAGCGTAACAGCAGGCGGAATTATGGACATATTCAAAAGGCTGAACGGCGAGGGTAAGACGATTATTATCGTAACCCACGACATCGGCATAGCGAATCGGTGCGACAGGATTATTGAAATTGTCGACGGCGTTATCGCTACATAACGGCGGGTCGCGCCAAAGCGCCGCAGGCTAGCTTGACAAACAGCGTGAATGGTGGTACAATTAGCATACTGTAATGTAAGAAGGCAGCACCCTGTATTGAAAGGCTGATGAACGATGGAAACCAAAGACTTTGAAGAAGTTGAAAGAGCGGTTTTGGAGCGTGCTGCAAATAAAAGCAGTTCGGTTAAATCCACCATAGAATTTATTACAACCTTTGGATACACTAACAAAGAAGCAGAGGATATTCTTAAAAAGATATATATTCGCCATAGTCCGCGTGACGGCGATTTATATTGATTCAAAAACTTGCGCCCCCTCACACAGGGGGCGTTTTATACCCGTTTTCTAAGAATGGTCACCCACAAAGCCCCCGCACGCAAGGGCAAAAAAAGTCGGGACGTAAACTAGCGGCTGTGCTATAATACCTACAGACGGAAGGAGTGATACCCGTGAAAGGCTGGCTTGACGGATTTCAGGACGCGATAGGCTACATTGAGGACAACCTTGAGGGCAGCATTGAAATGAGCGAAGCGGCGCGCCGCGCGCTCGTGTCGGAGTTCTACTTTCAGCGGATTTTCGGGGCGCTGTGCGGCATGAGCGTGGGCGAGTACGTGCGCCTGCGGCGGCTGTCGCTTGCCGCGCAGGAGCTTTCCCGCGGGGAGCTTCGCGTGATAGACGCCGCCGTAAAGTACGGGTACGACAGCCCCGACAGCTTTTCAAGGGCGTTCGCACGGTTTCACGGTATCAGCCCCTCCGCCGCAAAGGAACAGGGCGCGCGGCTTAAAAGTCTGGCGCCGATACGACTAAAGCTTACATTGGAGGGCGGAAGTATTATGGAGTACAGAATCGAAAAGAAAGAGCAGTTTACGGTTGTGGGCGTTTCGCGCAGGTTTTCAACGGAAACCTCGTACAGCGAGATACCAAAGTTCTGGGACGAGCATTACGCCGCGGGCGGCGGCGAAAGGGTCATGGGGCAGTTCGGCATATGCCTTGATTCAAAGGACGTGAACAACGGCGCGGCGGAGTTCGAGTACCTTATAGCGGACGAATACGACCCCTGCCGCCCGCTGCCCGAGGGCTGCATTACGCGCGTTATCCCCGCGGGGACGTGGGCGGTGTTCCCGTGCAGGGGCGCGCTCCCCGAGGCTTTGCAGAGCGTGAACACCCGCATATGGAGCGAGTGGCTGCCCAACTGCCGCGAATACGAGCTTGCGGGCAACTACAACATTGAAATGTACACGCCTCCCGCAGAAAAGCCCGAGGATACCTACAGCGAGATATGGATACCTGCGGCAAAGAAAAACTGATACAAAACAGGGACGGTCGAAATTGACCGTCCCCCAGCTTGTCGAAAAAATCGAATTTGCCCGCGAAGCGGGCTTTTGAAATCCGTTTTTTGCCTCAGTTCTGCCGAGGCAAAAAACACTTCTATCCGCACAAGTGTGTACGCGACGCTGCGCTTACGCAACCGTGCGCGCAGGGCGGATGTTCGGCGGAAAAGTCCCAACGGGACTTTTTCGACGGTCTGGGGGACGGTCGAAATTGACCGTCCCCCATTTTATAAATAGGTATTTTCCCAAGGCTGGCGAGAAAGGTGCAGCTGTGTCGTCAGCCGCTTGCTTAGTCTGCGTAGTCCTTGTCAATACCCGCGCTTACAAGCTCCTTTTCCTCTGCCGCGAGCGCCAGCTCCTGCTCGCGCTGAATATCCTCGTGCAGCGAGAGCATGGGCTTTACGTCCATGCGGCGAACGTGCCTGTCTATGTAGTTCTTTGTACACTTGTAAACCATAGGCGACAGCACAAGAACGCCGATAAGGTTCGGCAGCATCATAAGTCCGTTGAACGTATCCGACAGCTCCCACGCGAGGTTCTCGCCCATGGTAGCGCCGCCGATTATCGCAACGACAAATATAATCTTGTAGACAATTACCGACTTCTCGCCAAAGAGGAACTCAAACGCCTTTGTGCCGTAGTGACTCCAGCCAAGCGCCGTGGAGAACGCGAACAGCAGCAGCGCTATCGCTACAAAGTAGCGGCCTATCGTGCCAAAGTCCTGCTGGAACGCAACGCCTACAAGCGAACCCGTGTCGGTTATGCCGGAGTTTTCGATAAGTCTGCCCGTTTCAAGGTCTATGTAGCCCGAGGACAGCACCGTGAACGCCGTAAGGGTGCAAACAACGATAGTATCCGCAAATACCTCGAAAATGCCCCACATACCCTGCTGAACAGGCTCTTTAACGTTGGAGTTGGAGTGAACCATTACCGACGAGCCAAGACCCGCCTCGTTGGAGAACACGCCGCGCTTCATACCCATCTGTACTGCAAGCTTTACGCCGTGGCCGACGATACCGCCGACAGCCGCTTCAAGACCGAACGCGCCCTTGAATATCGCCGTAAACACCTCGCCGAAGCGGTCGATGTGCTTGAAGCAGATAACGAGCGTACCTACAAGGTACAGCATCACCATTACGGGAACTATCTTCTCCGCAACGGAAGCAATGCGCTTGATACCGCCGATTACAACGAGAGCCGCGATTGCCATGAGGACGATACCCGTTACGATGTTCGGAATGCCGAACGCGCTGTTCATGTTGGTGGAGATGGTGTTTATCTGCGTCATGTTGCCGATACCGAACGACGCCAGCAGGCAGAATATGCAGAAAAGCACCGCCAGCACCTCGCCTATTACCTTGCAGTGCTTTTTGACGCCAAGGCCGTACTTTAAGTAGTACATAGCGCCGCCGCTCCACTCGCCGTCCTTGTTGCGTATTCTGTAGAGAATACCGAGGACGTTTTCGGAGAAGTTGGTCATCATGCCAAAGAACGCCATTACCCACATCCAGAACACAGCGCCCGGGCCGCCCGTTACGATAGCGGAGGCAACGCCTGCGATGTTACCCGTGCCGACAGTAGCCGCAAGCGCCGTGCAAAGGCTCTGGAACTGCGAAATCGTCTTGTCGGAGGTGTGCTTGGTTATCTTCTTGTCGCGGAATATTGAGCCTATGGTGCATTTTATCCACCTGCCGAAGTGCGACACCTGAAAGAACTTTGTAAGGCTCGTCATAAGTATCCCAACGAGAAGAAGCAGTATAAGCGCGGGCCAGCCCCACACAACGCCGCTCACAGCGTCGTTTACCGTCTTCACTCCGTCAAGGAATGCGTTGCTCTCTGCGGTTTCCGCCGCCGCAGAAAGGAGAAACAGTTTGTCCATACGCGGACCTCCCTTTATAGTATACCCTTTTATTATACTATAAAGCGACAGATTTTGCAAACCCTTTTATAACGTCATTATGCACAAAATTTTCTCCGGAAAATCAGCCCCATCACGGTTCTTCAGCCTAAAACACCGCGCGATAGGTCGCCGCCTGCTGCCCGCCGCGCCGCGCGCCCGCTTTTATCTGAAGCTCCGTAATGCGCTCGGTGTGCGGGAAGATAACGAGCGCCGCGCAGCCCTCCGCGCGCATTTCCCCGCCCAGAACGCCGAACTGCTGCGCGCTTGAAAGCCGCTCGCCAAGCCCCGTGAAGATGTGCGCGCCCGCGCCGTACACCACGCACACCTCCACCGCGTCGCAGGTGCGCAGCGTAAGCCTGCCGCGCGGGTCGAGCGCTGTTACAACGCCGTCAGCGGGCGCGTACAGCCCCGCGCGCCCCGCGCCGTCTATAAGTGCACGCGCGGCGTTTTCCGCCGAAAGCCGCAGCCGCTGCACTCCCGCGGGCGGCAGCACCGCGAAGCCGTCGCCCTGCGCGCCCTTTGCGTAGCGCGTGTCGTAAAGCTCGCCCAAGGGGATAACGCGGCCGTCCGCGGCGCTCACAAGCGTTCTCACGGGAGATTGTCTGTCGTTCATTGCCCCACCTCCTGCGGTTATTCTGCCGCAGGAACGCGTTTTTATGCCCGCGAAAATTTTTTGCGGAAGGAGGGCAGATTTTACCCTGCTGATATGTTATAATTACAAAAGGGCGGAGAGCTCGCGCTCGATGCCTGCGGAAAGGGAGGGTCACGGTGTTTAACATCACACATGAAAATGCTGCGGACGTTTTCAGGCGGAACGCCAACGCAGTTTACAGGGTAGCTATCGGGATAGTGCGAAGCCCCGAGGAAGCGGAGGACATTCTTATGGAGTGTTTCTCGCAGGCGCTGGGGCGCGGCTTCAACGACGAAAAGCACCTTAAATACTGGCTTATGCGCATGGCGGAACACAGGGCGCTTAACGTTGTAAAGTCCGCAAGGGTAAGCCGCAGCGTGCCGCTTGAGGACGCGCACTCCGCGCAGGGGGCAAGCGTGCAGAACGCAGGGATAAACGAGCTTCTCGACACGGTAATGCGCCTGCCCGAGATACTGCGCACGGTAATTTATATGTTCTATTACGAGGATATGCCCGCCGCGGACATAGCGCAGGCTCTCGCGATAAGCGAGAATACCGTGTACAAGCGGCTGGCGCGCGGCAGAAAGCTGCTTAAACTTACGCTGGAGGAGGAGCTGCTATGACTGAAAGAGAGCTTAAGGCTATGTATGAAAACGCATCGCTCCCCGAGGAAAGAATGGCGGAGCTTGAAAAGCGCTTTATATCTAAGGTAGAGGCAATGCCGCAGGACGCGCCCCTCGCCCCCGTAATAGACGAGGAGAGCGCCCATGTCGAGCTGAAGCCCGCGCCCCGCCGCCCGCTTAGCGGCGTAATAGGCGTATGCGCGGCAGCGGCGGCTATGGTGGCGCTTGTCGTGGGGATAACGTTTGCGTACAAGGGCGGGTATATCGGCACGACTTCGCATACGTCGGGCGACGATTCGCAGACAGCGCAGACCTCACAGACTATGGAAAGCACGCAGACAACGCAGACAGCGCAAACCTCGGAAAGCGTGCAGGACGTTCAGACCGATGAAACCTCGTCGTTTACGATAAGGCAGGATATGCTGCCCGAATACCCGAACAAGGGTTCGCGCCATAACATTAACGTAAAGCTTGACGACAGCCTTGCCGAGCGCGCAGCCGCGGACATTGAAAGCAACGCCATTGCCGAAACCGAACTATTCGGGCTTTTTACCGTAGGGGACTGGACGGAGATTACGGAAGTGGAGGGCAGGGAAGCGGAGTTTACCTGCTACACCATGACAGTAAACGAAATATATTACTCCAGTTTTAGCGGAGAGCGCGAGGTGCAGACGGGCGACGAGTTCAAGGTGTACCTTTACGGCATGAACGCGGCGCAGTACGACGGCTGCCCGCCGCTTGACGAGGGCGACAGGATAGCAGCGGCGATAAGGCGCGCGGACGCAGGAGAACCCGCAGTCTACGTCCTTTCTGCGGAATACGCCCTTGCGGACGTGCTGACTATTGACGGCGTGGACTACGCGGCGGTGCGCAGCAGCGTATTCCCTGCGATTTCAATGCCGAACATTGCGGGCAGCGCGCCGCTCGAGCGCGTTACCACCTGCCTTACCAACCCCGCGCGCTACTACCGTATATACGACCTCAGCAGCTTTGGAACGTATTTCTGGCTTTACATGGACGGCATAAAGGCTGTTAGCGAAAGGAAGTTTGACGTAAGCGCGGGCTTTGGCGCGGACGCCGCCGCGATGGAGGTTTTCGAGCAGTATTTCAGCGGCAGGTGGAAGCACGACAACCCGTGGAAGGTGTACGACGACTATATGACGCTCGCGTACACGCCGTACGCGCTTTACGAAAGCGAGTCATACGCGACGGAAAGCGGCTGTGAAAGCGTTCTCAGCAGCTCGTACCGCAAATACGTTGAGCTGTACGGCACAGGTGACTCCGTTATCGGGTCCGGCGCAGCGTGCGGCGGCTTTATGCAGGACGGTTACGCCGCCTATATGGAGGTAACGGCGGACGGCGTGCGCACGATATACGTCGTTCCGTTCGATACGCCGGAAATCATGTACAGCTATGTAACTGACGAGAACGAGTTCCGCCGCGAGAATTTCGACGACCGCTGGCGGCTCGAGCGCAGGCTTTCCTCGGAGGAGGATTTAAGCGGACTTGTCACCCGCTTCGGGCTGATGAAGGCGCTGAGCGGCAGCTCAAAGAAATTTGCGGACATGGTGTGGAGCGCCATAGAGAGCGATTTTACCGACGAAAACGGTGCAAAATGGTCGCGCTATATGTACGACGAGGCGGCAAACGCCGTTGTGGAGGCGGGCTACATCACGCTGAACGCCGCGGCGGAGGATTCAATCACGATTTCGCTGCCGTTCTTCTCATCGGCGCGCGAAACGGACGAGAGCGGCAATACAGTCTGCCCCTCGCGCAGCTTCTGCTTTGCGTTTAAGGGGTTCAGCTGCACGCGCACGCTATGCAGCGGCGAACCTGCGGATATGGAGCATTTCTACTCCCCGCTTGAAAATGCGGACAGCTTCCCCTCGCCGTACACGAGAGACCCCGAGTTTGCAAAGGGCGACGGCATTACTGTAGAGTATTACGCGGCGACGCGGCAAAACGGGCTTACAGACGTATACGCCGTGCGCGACCTTGGCTACGCAAAGGCGGGCGGGCAAAACATCTGCGAAATATACCACCGCGACCCGCTGACGGATAAATTCGATTTGATAGACGTGGCGTATTCGCCGAGCGTGGTGGTATCGGGAAGCTCCGCATTTATCTGGTATACCCCCATGAACCGCGATTATGAAATAGAGGGCGATTATCTCACACAGTATGACGAGGGAATGCTCGTTGACCAGTGGAGTATGTACAGAGATTACAGTTTCGGCACGGAGCTTTACGTGAGCGGCAGATATATCCTTGCGCGCCGCAACCGCCAGACTAGCTACGAATGGGCGGTGTTCGTAGCGGGAGCGCTCAGTACGGGCTATGAAACCTATGCGGACGGCGAGCTTACGCTCACAAAGGACGGCTTCACCACAACGAAGGACGGCAAGACCATTGTTTACGACGCTGCGGGCGAGAACCTTGCGGGAATGGTGCAATATCTTACCGCGAAGCTGCGCAGCGGCTGGAGTCAGTTTGTGATAGACAGCCCATCTTCAACGGGTAACAGCGTTGACGTACCCGATTTCGATTACCCCTGCTATGAGATAGCGAACCCCGAGTGGCGCACGCGCGAGGGGCTGCTGGCAGCGTTCGGGGAGTACCTTACCCCCGCCGCCGCAGAGGAGGCGCTCGCGGAGATAACGGGACACAGCGTGGTGCTTTATAACGGGCAGTACTACACCCCGAGCGGCGCGCGCGGCAGCGACCTCAGCAAGGGGCGGCAGGAGTATTCCGCGGAGCTTTCAGAGGACGGAATGAGCGGCGTAGTTACGTATATCGTCCACGGAGGACCTGACCCCGAGGCTGACAGCACGATAGTTGAAACCTACACCATAGGCGCTGTAAAAACGGAGAACGGCTGGAGGTTAGACAGATTCTATCAGCCGTATTAAGGCATAATAACTGCGGGGGCTGACAAAAATCAGCCCCCGTTATTTATTGTGACCGTTGTTTAAGTGAGCGTTATCGTAAACTCGCCGTCCATAAGGTTTGACGACCACCGCGAAGCGTAGCAGCCGAGCGCGTCGAGCGAGTCGAAGAACGCGTAGTTGTCCTGCATTTTTGCGATAAGCTTTTCGGCGAGAGCGTCGCTTTCAAGCACTATCGTGGTGTCGGGTATGCCGAGCGCGTAGTTGTCCGCGCAGAGCTTTACAAGCGCGTTATACGCGTCTGTAACGTTTGTGTAGAGCGTGATACCGTTATGCTCGAAGTAGTCGTAGCCCGAAGCCGTCGCTTTGGGTATGGGGAAGGCGTTCGTCTTTACCGTGTGATCCTCGAACATCTTGCTGTCGCTTATGCAGAAGTAGCTGTATTTCGGCTTGGCGTCGTCGCTTCCGGGGTCGTCCCACGTTACGTCAACTTGATACCACACGCCGTCCACCTCTACCATGTTCCACAGATGAGCACCGCCCGCGTCGCCTGCAACGCACACGCAGTTTACGCCGATAGACTGCGCAAGGTACATAAACGCCTTGGAGTAGCCCTCGCAGAGCGCCTTGCCGTAAATCAGCGGACCGTCCGCCTCGTAGATGTGTACGCCGCCCGTGCTATAGTAAGTCGTGCGTTGTATTATCTCGTCGTGTATCATGGCGAGTCTGTCGAACACGTCGTCCTTTTCAAGCGCCTTTGCGATTATCTCGTCCGCAGCCGCGTCGAACAGCGGCTGTATTTCCGCAGCCTGCGCCGCCGTGCGGGAATACTGCGGGCTGACGGAGATAATGTTGTCCGTAGTGTAGTAGGACCATGTGCAGCCGTTGGCAAGCCAGAAAAATTGCCCGTTGTCGTAGTCGAACGCCCAGTAAATGCGTTCCATCGTCGCTTCCGAGATACCGAGGTCGCTTATATCGGCGCTCGCCTTGTGCGCCGCAACGGCTTCATAAAGCCGCTCATAGGCGCGCTTATCCCTATCGGAAAGCGTGTTGTAGGCGTATTTTTTCGTGTAGTCATCAACTATGCTGTCGCTTGGCGCTGCGGTAACTTTTTTGGTTATCTCGTAATCCTTTATTATGTAGCGCGAGGTCCACCCGCTTTTAACAGCCATAATGCGAAGCGTTGCGCTTTCAGAGAGCGTTATGCCCTTTGCGGTGTAAAGCGTTGAGCTTTTCGTGGGCTTTGTGCCGTCAAGCGTGTAGTAGAACTTGACGCCCGACACGGGCGAGGAGAGCGTTATTTTCTGCGCGGCGCTGTACGTACCCTCCGCGGGGGTAATGTTCACCTTGGGCGTGAGCTTGTAGTTATAGGTGCGAACCGCGCTTTTTTCGCCGTTTTTAACGGCGTACACCTTAAGCTTTGTGTTTTTGGTGAGCGTGAGCGCCTTTGTATAGCGCTTGTAGCTCCCGCCGTTTGCGCTGTAGTAGATAGCAGCGCCCTTTGTCGCGCAGGTAAGCTTTACCTTAACGCCGCCCGAGGCCGTAATGCTGCCCGACTTCCTGCTCGCCGCAGGCGCGGAAACGGCGGACGCCGCCTGCGCGTACGCGCTTTCAGAGCCGAGCGCGCTCTGCACGGGCGCTGTAAAAATCCCGCACGCGACGACCGCCGCGCACAATGCCGATAGGAGTCTTTTCTTCATGGTATGTCCTTTCTCCATGCCGTCCTTAGCTGATTACATTGTACCATATCCGCGTATTCGCACAGACATTCAATTGATGCTATGACTTTTCCTTTATCTGGCGATATCCCCGTACATCTCGGGCCGCCTGTCGCGGAATACTCCCCAGCTCATGCGCATTTCGCGCAGCTCGTCAAGGTCGAACGACTTAACAAGCACGCAGTCGCTCGTTCTGTCCGCGGATTCGGCAAGCTCGCCCACGCCGTCGGTTATGAAGCTTGAGCCGTAGAACGTGAGCGCGCTTTCCTGCTGCGAGTTGTCCGCGTCGGGCGTTACGCGCTCCGTACCCGTGCGGTTTGCCGCGATAACAGGCGTAAGGTTAGCCGCCGCGTGACCTTGCATACACCTGCGCCAGTGCGGCATACTGTCGCACTCGATTATAGGCTCGCTGCCTATTGCGGTGGGGTAGAGCAGCAGCTCCGCGCCCATAAGCGCCATGCAGCGCGCCGCTTCGGGAAACCATTGGTCCCAACAGATACCCACGCCTATCCTGCCGTATTTCGTGTCCCACACCTTAAAGCCCGTATTGCCCGGGGTAAAGTAGAACTTCTCCTGATAGAAGTGGTCGTCCGGTATATGCGTTTTGCGGTACGTGCCGAGTATAGAGCCGTCCGCGTCTATCATTGCAGCGCTGTTGTAGAGTACCGTACCCGCGCGCTCGTAAAAGCTTATGGGCAGCACGACGGAAAGCTCCCGCGCGACCTCGCGAAAGCGCCTTACCGCGGGGTTTTCTTCAAGCGGCAGGGCAAGCCCGTAGCTTTCGTAGCGGCGCTCCTGACAGAAGTACCATGTTTCAAAAAGTTCGGGCAGAAGTATAATGTTCGCGCCCTTTGCCGCAGCCTCGCGCACGAGCGCCTCGGCTTTTTCTATGGAACGCTCCCGCGTGTCGGGAACGGACATCTGCACAGCGGCAGCGGTTATCTTTCTCATAATTATTTCTCCTTACTTAAGTACAGGCTTGTCGGCGCGTACTTCTCGCTTGTTCTGAACGGCACGAGCGGCATTTCCGCACCGCCGAGCGCCGCTTCTATAAGCCGCTTTGACAGCTCGGGGACGTCCTCGCGCGCGAGGGCGTCCTGCGCGTCCAGCCACAGCACCTCGCTGTTTTCCTCGCCGTCGCTGCGCGCCGTGCCGCTTACGTATTCCGCGCGGAACGCAACGTACCAGTCGTGCATATTAAAGCGTATGCCAAGCACCGCAACGGGCTTTACAGCAACGCCTGTTTCCTCCGCCAGCTCGCGCACCACCGCCTGCTCGGGCGATTCGCCGCGCTGAATGTACCCTCCCGGCACTATCAGCATACCTTTACCCGCGCCGTAGGTGTGCCGCGCGAGAAGCACCCTGCCCTCGTGCAGCACAACGCCCGCGACGGATTTTTCCCATATCGTGTTATGCTCGGACATATCAGCGCTCCTCTCCGAAAACGCGCTCCGCCGCTTCGGGCAGCTGCGTTATGCTCTCAAGCTCCGCCGCGGCGCTCTCGACCCGCCCGAAGCCGTACGCTGCATGAATGAACGGCACGCCCGCCCGCGCGGAGGCCTCGCAGTCGCCCTGCGTGTCGCCTATATACGCGGCGCGCGCAGCGCCGTTTCGCTCCATTACAAGGCGTATATTGTCGCCTTTGGGCAGCAGCGTTCTGCCCCACATTTCGTAGTCCTCGAAATACTCCGCAAGCCCCGTTTTCCGCAAAAAAAGCTGCACGTACCCGTCCTGCGAGTTGCTTACGATAAACAGGCGATAGCGCCCGCGCAGCTTTTCAAGCGTTTCGCGCACGCCCGCGTAAAGCGCGCCGCAGTGCGTTTCAAGCCACGAATGCTCGCTCAGCGTGCAGCGCTCCATAAGCGCGGCGCGGCGCTCGCTTTCAACGTCGGGAAAGAGCATATCCGCAATCTCGCTCATGGTGCGCCCCATAAAGCGGTGCATATCCTCTTTTGTGACTATGCGCGCGGCTTCCGTCTGCGCCAAAGCGTTCGTCCACGCGTCCGCGCACTGCTGCGACGAGTCCCAGAGCGTGCCGTCAAGGTCGAATATAAGCGCGTTCATCGGCGTTCCTCCCTTAAAAGGCGCATGAGCGGCGAGCGCCTGCACGCCCACTCAACGTCAGAATAAAGTCCATGTCCTACCTTGTTTCAAAGCGCGGTATCTGCTGCGTTATGCAGTGGATATTCCCGCCGCCGATAAGAATGTCCCTCGCGTATATCGGGACGATTTCCCGCGTGGGGAAAAGCTCCGCGAGCTTCTGCCGCGCAGCCTCGTCCGCAGGGTCGCCAAAGAACGGCATTACCACCGCGCCGTTTGCGATGTAAAAGTTTACGTAGCTTGCCGCAAGGCGCTCGCCCACCGTGCGCGTGGGCTGAAAGTCCATCGTATCGAGTCCCTCGCACTCCTCGGCGGTTATCGTAACGGGCTTGGGGCAGTTAAGCTTATGCACGGTGAACCGCCGCCCCTGCGCGTCCGTTTCGCGCTCGAGAACGTCAAGGCACGCCTTTGAAAGGGCGTACTGCGGGTCGCTCTCGTCGTCCGTCCACGCAAGCGCCACCTCTGCGGGCTTTACGAACGCGCAGATGTTATCTACGTGTTCGTTGGTTTCGTCGTTGTATATTCCGCGCGGCAGCCATACCACCTTTTTAACGCCGAGCGCGTCTTTCAGCCGCTGCTCTATCTGCGCGCGGGTAAGCTCGGGGTTGCGCCCCGCGCTCAGCAGGCAGGCTTCGGTAGTAATGCACGTTCCCTCGCCGTCGCAGTGTATCGAGCCGCCCTCAAGCACAAAGCCGCTCATGTCGTACATATCCTTTTCGTACAGGTCGCAGAGCTTTCTTGCCATGCGGTTGTCCTTGTCCCACGGGAAATAAAGCCCGTCCACAAGCCCGCCCCACGCGTTGAAGCTCCAGTTTATCCCGCGTATCTCGCGCCCGTTCGTAACGAACGTAGGCGCAACGTCGCGCGCCCACGAATCGTCCGAAGACATCTCCACAACGCGGATATGCTCGGGCAGAAGCCTGCGGGCGTTTTCGTACTGCTTTTCGCTTGCGCATACCGTAACGCGCTCGCTGCGCGCTATCGCCTCGCACACCTTTACAAACGCCTTTCTCGCGGCGTAAGCGCCATACTGCCACGAATCGCTGCGCTCGGGGAATATCAGAATGCACCCGTAATGCTCCGAAAACTCCGCGGGCATATAGAATCCGTCCTCCGACGGCTTTGTATGCAGAACTCTCATGCTGTCCTCCAGCCGCAAAAATTCCCGCCAAAAGGGCAGGCGCGGCTTACATTAAGTATAGCATATCCGCGCAAAAAAATCAACATAAAAAGCTTTGGCGGCCCGATATGAGCCGCCGCGTGTTATTTTCCTGATGATTGCGAGATAAGCTGCATAAACACCTTGTCGCGCTCGAAGCGCCCTTGCGCAAAGCCGTCTATCTCCTTTATCGCCCTGCAGCACGCTGCGCTTGCCTGCGCGAATATCATGCGCGCTTCGTCCTCCGAAAAGCTTCTGTGACCCATTGCGGTCATAGTCGCCATGCTGTACGCCGTAAGCCACAGGTGCGAGAAGTAGCAGTCGGCTTCTGCGGCGCTCATGCGGTATATGTCCATAATGCCGCGCCGCACAACTCCTCTGCTGTCCGCGGAAACGCCCGTTACAACGCCGCTTTCCGCAGGCGAGAGAAACAGCAGCTTGTAAAGCTCGGGTTCTTCCTTGGCAAAGCGAACGGTGTTCATGCCGACGCCCAGAAACGGTATCTTCTCGCGCAGGCCGCTGTCCACGTACTGCTGAAACAGCTCCTCGGCGGCGGCGCGAACGCCCGCTTTAAGCTCGTCCATGCTGCTGAACCACGTGAATATCGGCCTTGACGACATTCCGAGCGCTGCGGCGACCTCGCGCGCGGTCACGGCGTCCGCACCCTTTTCCCTTACAACGCTGAGCGTTTTTTCAATTATTTCTTCTCGGGTGAATTTTGCTTTCGGCGGCATAGCTTGTTCCTCTTTTCCTGTGTGCGGGCTTGTTGCGCAACGCATGATACATAACATACATATATTATAACGCAAAAGGCGCGGTTTGTCAAGCGCAGAAAACCTGCGCCTGCCGCAGCAAGGGTTCATGCCGAGGGTTTGCATAAAACTGCGGTTTGCGCGATTGTGCGGCTTTTCTGAGCGTATTACACGCGCGGACAGGCGCGCTGCGCGGAAAATGCGCTCCTAAAACCACAGGTTTAACGTATTGTTTGCAAACAGGTTAAAATTTGCTTGAGCTGACGAAAAAGTATTGCATTTATCCTTAGTTCGTGATACAATAAAGGTAACGAGATTACCATAATCTCGCATAAGCTCTGTTACACTCACTATTTTTTCAGAAAGGACCACACGCTATGAAACTCACTAAAATCCTACCGCTAATGCTGCCCTTGCTCCTTACCGCCTGTGTAAACGTTCCGCCCGAAAGCGCGCCCCTGCCCGACGAGAGCCGCGCCGTAACAGAGGAATCCGCGCAGGATACGAGCCGCGAAAGCGCCGATACCGCCCTTGTCGGCGTATGCGGCGAAGCGCTTGACGCTGCGAGCTTTGAGGAACGCCCCGACTACGCGCTCAACGACCTGCTTTATTACCGCACGGACTACGGCTACACCGCCCTGTTTGACGGAAAAACCTACAGCAGCCACGACAACCCCGAGTACTTCGACCTTGAAAATCTGATATGCACCCAAAAGTGCGAAGCGGCGAGCGGCGGCGTTATTATCGTAAACAAGGGCGACAAAATAGGCGGGCTTACCTGCACCGACGCCAATGCCGAATATTACATAAACACAACGCGCGGGTATACTAACAACCCGCCCTTCGGGCTTATGAGTTCAAACGTTAGCTTTGAGGGAGAGCTTGAGGTCACGGGATACGCTGAATGCTTCTACGGGAACGAGGGGTATGTGCAAGCGGGCGAGGTGTTCTTTTACCCCGACGGCGACAGCTGGCAGGGGCTTCCGCTGCCGTACGCGGACTACGACCGCTACCTTACATATCACATAAAGGACGATAGCCTTTTGTACGCGCCGTTCAGAATCAGCCTTGATTACTCCGCGTCCGACCTTGATATACCGCAGGGTTCTGCGGCGCATATAAAGTGCGTTATCAAGGACTTGAAGCTTAAGTATGTCAACACTAATTTCGGCAGCTATACCATAAGCACGGCAACGTTTGTTTCGGCTGAGAGGACAGACTGATTTAAGCCGGCGTAACCTGTCCTGCGGATACCATTTTATTTACAGACTGCACCGTGGATAAGAACGGCGATGTGTGTGAACGCCTGCGCAGCTTCGCCTTTGATTGAACATATGCAAAAAGGGCAGCCCATGCGGCTGCCCTTAAATTTCGCTTTAATATGCGGTTTATCAATTAACCAAAGTATCTTTTCAGCAGACCCTCGAAAGCCTTTCCGTGTCTTGCTTCGTCCTTTGCCATCTCGTGAACCGTGTCGTGGATAGCGTCGAGATTTGCAGCCTTTGCCGCCTTAGCAAGGTCGAGCTTGCCCTGCGTTGCGCCATGCTCGGCGGCAACGCGCTTTGTAAGGTTCTCCTTTGTCGAAGCGGAAACCACCTCGCCCAGAAGCTCTGCGAACTTCGCAGCGTGTTCTGCCTCCTCGTAGGCTGCCTTTTCGTAGTAAAGGCCTACCTCGGGGTAGCCCTCTCTGTGAGCGGCTCTCGCCATTGCAAGATACATACCTACCTCGCTGCACTCGCCGACAAAGTTTGCGCGCAGACCCTCGATTATCTCAGCAGGAACGCCGTTGCTTTCGCTTGCAATGCCAACTCTGTGTTCGTCTGCGAAAACGAGCTTCTCGTCCGCGTCGTTCTTGATTATCCACTCAACGCGCGCCTTGCACTGGGGACATACCTCGGGAGCAGAATCACCGATGTGGACATAACCGCAGATAGGACATACATATTTCATAATTTCTTCCTCCATAACGTTTATTTTTGATATCAGTAATCGTTATTGATTTACCGTGATTATATTATAACACAGCCAAACAGAATTGTCAAGTGCTTTCGCAAAATTTTTTTGATTTTTTCTGCCGCCCGTTATGGCAAAAAAGCTCCGCCCATTATTGTGGACGGAGCGCCGTTATATTATGGTCACCTCTAAAAACCTTGTTTGAGTGAAAATGTGTATAGCGCACCGACTGCTTCTTCAAACCTCCTCGTAAGGCATACAGCCTTACTTCGTCGGCTTTCATCGCATTCGGCGCACTCTACCCATTTTCCCTTTTCAAACCGGTTTTTAGAAGTTCCCTTATGTAAAATCAGCCGAAATACGGGCTTACGTAGTCGGTCCACTCGCCGTATATCTTAACGCCGTTCACCTTGACGAACGGGCGAACGCGGTAGCTGAACGCCACATAGCGGTTTGCGCTTATCTTGTGGTTATACGCCGCTTTCTTAGAGGTTTTCGTGACGGTTTTGTCATACATGAACCAGTAGCCGTCGCTGCTTGTGTACTTGTCTATCTCTATTTCGTAGCCCGTCGCGCCCTTTACTGCGTTCCACTTAAGCGCGTTTTTGGACGTGCCGCGCGTTGCGGTAAACCCGCTTATGCTCTTTGGCGTTATCGTGAACTTCACGGTCTGCTTGCCGCTGTAATTGCCCTTGCCCGTGATTGTTACGGAAGCCGTGCCTATTTTTTTGTTGTTCTTATAGGCTACGGTGTAATCTGTGCCTTTTTTGAGCTTTACGCCGTCGTACTCAACGGTGACTGCGGGCTTTAACGCTTTGCCCGTGTACGTTTTCTGCTCATAGGCGAGCGTTACCTTAGCGTCCTTTATGGAGTCCGCGGAGGGACTGTCGGGCAGCAGGGTGTAGGTAGTCGCCGTTTCGCCGTCCGCGTAGGTCCAGTAGGCTCTGACGCCGTCCGTTTTAAGCTCCTCCGTGCCGTTTATGCGGGCTTTCTGCATGGGAACGCTGTCCGTTTCCACAACGCCGTTGGACTTTACTATAGAGTAGTAGGAGTTTACAAACTCATTGTCGCGCCATCTCTCCCACATAACAATCAGCCGCGAATCGTCGAGCGGCGCAGCTGCGGCGTTGCCCACCGTGCTGCCGTCGGTGTAGTCTGTAAGCCATACTATGCCGCTGCCGCCGTTGCCGCGGGTATCTCCCGCAAGAACGCTCGCGCCGCTGTAGGCGTCTATCACCTGCATGAAAAGCTGTCTGGGCGCGCCCTCGTATTTGTCGGAATACTCCTTTGCGGAGGCAGCGATAAGCGCTATGCCCGTGTTCACGCTATATATGCCCGTAAGGAACGCGTTGGTGTAGTTGTCGCCTGTTTCGCCGTAGAATTTGAACGGTAACACGCCCTTGTTGTTGTGTCCGTTCATTCTGCTGCCTGCGTTTACAACGTTTACCGCAAAGCCGCGCGGGTATGCGTCGCCGTGGTCTGCGAACACAACCGTGTCTTCGTCCAAAACCAGAACGGACTGGTTGAACGAGTGGCTGCTGTAGCTGTCATAGAGCGGGTTTTCGGTCATTGTATCGGTTTCAACGCAGAACACCGCGTTCGACTGGTGGCCGTTGTACATCTCCCGCGCGTAGGAGCATATAAGCAGGTCGCCCTGAAAAGCCATTGCGCAGTTGCCTGCCCTGAAAGCCAGACGGGTACTCCAGTCAAGGTCGTTGGGGTAGTATTCAGCCTTGGCGAGGTACTTGCCCGAGCGGTCGTACTTGTATATGGCGAAGGTGCATATCTTGCCCGTTCCCGCTTCGTCGTAGCAGCCGTACGCTGCATAGAGGTTGCCCTTGCTGTCGCAGGTAACGCCGCCGACAAGCGGCATTGCGCGCTCTATCTTCACCTCGTCGGGCGTACCGGTAGGGTGCTTTACTATAATAGTTCCTTTGTTCTCGTCCTCATAAGCGATGGTGTATTTGCCGTTCTCGTCGAAGAAGTCGCTTACAGACGAGCAGTATGCCCAGTTGTTGTAAAGCGCGTTGTTGGTGTGGAGCTGGTCTTCAAGCGCGGTTTCCTGCGCGGTTATGTTGGCGGTAAGCTTTTTGCCCGTGCCTGCCGCAAATGCGCTCAGCCCCGTTGAAGCGGCGCATACAAGCGCCGTCAGCAGGCTCAGTATCCTTTTTTTCATACGTCCTCCTATCAGCCCTTAAGCCCGCGAGCCTGTCTGTCCATGTCCTCTACAACTATGTCGTAGATTTCGCCGAGGGAGCGGCAATACTCCAGTATCTTCCACGGCTCGTTGGTGTGGAAGTGGAGCTTCGCCACGTCGTCGTCCGCGATAACGAGCAGGCTGTCGCCCACGAAGTTTTCGGAGATATAGTCGAATATCTCGTCCTCGTCAAGCCCCTGCGCGTCAATAAGAAGCTGCGTGTCGTACCTGAATTCGATTGAGTCTGCCATAGTAATTTATCCTTTCATTTTAGCCATTAAAGGCATACTTTTATATATTATCGGCACAGGGTCTGCGAAACTTTAGCCTTTGTGCCGAAAATTATCGGCTTGTTACTGCTCCTCGAGCATAAGGTCGATTATACCGCCAAGCAGGCGGCGGTTCTGCTCGCTGAGCCTTTGCGACTTCTGCGCGATATCCTCTGCGGAGGGGTTGGGTCTGTCCGTGCCTGTCAGCAGGTAGTCGGGCGTGGTGTCGAGCGCCCTG
The DNA here is from genome assembly GCA_934462925.1 of uncultured Oscillospiraceae bacterium. Lineage (GTDB taxonomy): Bacteria > Bacillota > Clostridia > Oscillospirales > Ruminococcaceae > CAG-115. The sequence continues at coordinate 139,429 of CAKSIT010000006.1, forward strand.
CACAGGTTCATGATAAGCTCAAGGCTCGGCGCGGAGCGCCCCGTTTCGAGGTTTGAGAGGTATTTGTAGTTTACGTCAATCATCTCGCATACCTGATACTGCCTGAGTCCAAGTTCCTTGCGGCGGGCGGCAATGCGCTTGCCTATCTCAATGTAGTCTGTCATGTTATCACCTCAATTAAATGATAGCAGGTATAACGAAAAATAAAAACCGCTTAATGGATAGAATTTCTGCTTGACAGATAGAATATTCTGTGATATAATAAGAAAAACCGCCGAAAGTCCATTTGAAAGGAAGAATTTCGGCGAAAGTGAAAAAGGCGAAAGGCGCTCCGCCCATTATGTGGACGGAGCGCCTCAGTCTGTCGAAAAAGTCATTTTTGCCTGCGTATGCGGGCTTTGAAATAACTTTTTTGCCTCGGGCTTCCCGAGGCAAAAAACACTTCTATCCGCACAAGTGTGCGGTTTGGCGGCAAGCCGTCAAACCGTGCGCGCAGTGCGGATGTTTCGGCGGAAAACCCCCGTATGGGGGTTTTTCGACGGTCTCAGGCGCTCCGCCCATTATGTGGACGGAGCGCCTTGCCGTTATACAGGGTTATCCATAATATATGTCTGACCCTTTCCAATCGCTATATACTTTAACGCCGTTCACCATAGTAATCGCTCGTACGCGATAGCTGAACGCGTAATCGCTGCCTGCGCTCTTCTTGTGAACATAAGACGCCTTTTTTGACGTTTTTGTAATTGTTTTATCGTATCCATATGCGCCGTCGCTAAGTACGTATTTATCTATTTCTATCTCATAGCCGACAGCTCCTGCGAAAACTACCGTGTTATCATCTACAGCCAAAACAGACTGGTCGAACGAATGGCCTGTGCGGCAGTAGTACACGGGATTTTCCGTCATTGTCGCGGTGTCAACGCAGAATACGGCGTTTGACTGATGCTCGCTGTACATTATGCGCCCGTAGGAGCATATCAGCAAATCACCCTGAAACTCCATTGCGCAGTTGCCTGTTGTGAAAGCTCCTCTGGTGCTGGCGTCAAGGTCGGTGGGGAAGTACTCCGCCTTGCCGAGCAGCTTTCCCTTGCGGCTGTACTTGTACACGGCAAAGGTGCATATCTTGCCCGTTCCCGCTTCATCGATATCGCCGTATGCTACATAGAGGTTGCCCTTGCTGTCGCAGGTTACGCCGCCGACTTTTGGCATTGCGCGGGTTATAGTCACCTTGTTTGGCGTTCCCTGCGGTGCATTACTTCGATAACTCCTTTTTCTTCGTTATCGTAAGCGATTGTGTATTTGCCGTTCTCGTCGAAAAGGTCGCTTATCGGCGAGCGGGAGACCCAGTTTTCAACGCCGTCCGATAAGGCCCGGAAATCCTTAATAGGCATTTCAAAGCTTTGCGCGGTTATGTTTGCGGCAAGATTTTTGTCCGCGCCTGCCGCAAACGCGCTCAGTCCCGTTGAAGCGGTGCATACAAGCGCCGTCAGCAGGCTCAGTATCCTTTTTTTATGTGTCCTCCCTGTATCCCTTAAGCTGAATGCGTTTTTACAGTGGCTCTTACTTACGCCATTTCATGGAGATGTCGAACGCCGTTACGCTGTGGGTGAGCGCGCCGAGCGAGATTATGTCTACGCCCGTTTCTGCGACCTCGCGTATATTCTCCATGGTAATGTTGCCGCTTGCTTCAAGCTTCGCCTTTCCCGCTGCGAGCTTTACCGCCTGCGCCATTGTGGGGCAGTCCATGTTGTCGAGCATTATAACGTTCACGCCGCAGTTCAGCGCCTCGCGCACCTCGTCAAGATTGCGCGTTTCAACCTCAATTTGCAGCATATGCCCCGCCTTTTTGCGCAGCGCCTCTACAGCGGGCGTAATGCCGCCGTAGGCGTCTATGTGGTTGTCTTTAAGCATTGCAGCGTCGGTAAGGTTGTAGCGGTGGTTGCGCCCGCCGCCCGCAGTCACCGCGTATTTTTGCAGCGCGCGAAGCCCCGGGAGGGTCTTGCGCGTGTCGGTGATGGAAGCGTTAGTACCCTTTACAAGCTCAACGCACCTGTTGGTGTAGGTAGCTATACCGCTCATATGCTGCAAAATGTTGAGCGAGGTGCGCTCGGCTTTCAGCATAAGGCGGGTATGACCGCTGAACTCGGCGATTATGTCGCCGTATCTCACATTGTCGCCGTCTTTGAAGAAGCACTCTATCTTCATCTGGGGGTCAAGTATCGTGAACACGCGCAGCGCTGCTTCAAGCCCCGCGAGAACGCCGTCCGCCTTTGCCATGAAGTACGCGCTTGAAACGCTCTCCTCGGGGATAAGCAGGTCGGCGGTGCTGTCTATGTAGTTTATGTCCTCGGTGAGGGCGGTCTTTATCAAATCGTCTATGTAAAACGGCAGCAGTATCATTTTTCGTCCTTTCTGTCCATAAGCTCTGTAAGTATAATGTAAGCGCAGGTGACGAGCGAGCGCGTTTCAACGTAATCTGAAGTAACGGCGTAGCCCTCTGTTTCAAGCTGCTTTTTGAGCGTCTTTATGCGCTCCAGTCCCTTCTCAACCTCGGCGTAGTCGGGGAAGATGAAGTAGGCGTGCTGCATGATGTGGCGCACCTCGGTACGGATACCGTGCGGCAGCGCTTTTCCCTCGGGGGAAGCCATGGGGTACTCCACCTCGGCGCGGTCGTCGGCGCGGCGGTTTTCGTTTATGTCCTGCGCAATAAGGCGCGAGAACACAAGCGCCTCGAGCAGCGAGTTTGAGGCCAAGCGGTTAGCGCCGTGAACGCCCGTGTGCGAGCATTCTCCCGCGGCGTACAGCCCCTTTATGTTGGTAGCGCCCTTGCCGTCAACGTTTATGCCGCCCATAAGGTAGTGCTGGCACGGGTATATCGGGATAGGCTCTTTGGTCATGTCGTAGCCCTTTTCAAGCACGCGGCTGTATATCATGGGGAAGCGGTTCTTCACGAACTCTGGGTCTTTATAGGAAATGTCGAGCCAGAACTCGCTGCTGCCCGTTTCCTTCTGCTCCGCCATAATGCACTTTGAAACCACGTCGCGCGGGGCAAGCTCCAGGCGCTCGGGTTCGTACTTGTGCATAAAGCGCTGCTTGTTGCAGTTGAGAAGATACGCGCCCTCGCCGCGCACCGCCTCGGATACCAGCAGGCACTCGCGGTTTTTCTTGTCCGCAAACGCGGTCGGGTGGAACTGTATGTAGCTCAGGTTCTTTATCTGCGCGCCAAGCTCGTAGGCGAGCGCAATGCCGTCGCCCGTTGCAATGGCGGAGTTTGTGGTGTAGTCGTAAATCCTGCCGATACCGCCCGTTGCAAGGATAACTGCGTCTGCGCAGAAATACTCGTGCTGCGGCACTTTGTCGGGCAGGTTGTCGGTAATCACGTCCGCAAAGAACATACCGTTCTCGTCGCGCTCAAGGCGGCAGAGTACGGAGTTGTTCACGACAGTAACATTTTGCAGCTTCTGCACCTGTCCGATAAGGTTCGTTTCTATCTCGAAGCCCGTGGTGTCCTTGTGGTGCGCTATTCTCCTGCGGGAATGCCCGCCCTCGAGAGTAAGCGCAATGCTGCCGTCCGCAGCCGTGTCGAACTGCACGCCGTACTTGTCGCGCAGGTTCATTACCTCCTGCGGACCTTGCTCTACAAGTATGCGCACGTTGTCAACATTGTTCTTGTACTGCCCCGCGATAAGGGTGTCCTTGATGTGCAGCTCGTAGTTGTCGTGTTCCTTGTCCATAACCGCCGCAACGCCGCCCTGCGCAAGCGCGGAGTTGCACAGCGTAAGCTCCCTTTTGGAGAGCATAAGGATACTGAGCGAGCTGTCGAGATTGAGCGCGGAGTAAATCCCAGAAATGCCCGTACCGACGATAATAACGTCAAACCTCTTGAATTTCAAAGCTATCAGCCTTTCTTAGTTTTTATATATTTTTCGCGCGTAACGCGCGGAATCTTCGTAAACTTATGTGCAAACGCAGCCCCCTTGCTTGACAATGCGGGGCGAATAGTGCTATAATAGCGTTACTGCTTTTATTAAGGTTACAGTCCCTATAAAGGAGGACAAATGGAAGAAAAACAACTCACAAGAGCTATTCTGGTAAGCGCCGACACGGGCGAATACAACGCGGACATCTCCATGGACGAGCTGTCCGAGCTTGCGCAGACCGCAGGCGCGCAGGAGCTTGCGCGCGTTATACAAAAGCGCGAGGCTTACGAAAGCGCCACGGTAATCGGCGAGGGAAAGCTTGCCGAGGTAAAGGAGCTTTGCGCGCAGCTGGGCGCGGAGCTTCTGATATTCGACTGCGAGCTTACCGCTTCGCAGATACGCTGCATTGAGGACGAAACGGACGTGCGCGTTATCGACCGCACCATGCTTATACTGGACATTTTTGCGGGCAGGGCGGTATCGCGCGAGGGCAAGCTGCAAGTAGAGCTTGCGCAGCTGCGGTATCGTCTGCCGCGGCTTATGGGTATCGGCGCTAGCCTTTCGCGCCTTGGCGGCGGCATAGGCACGCGCGGCCCGGGCGAAACGCAGCTTGAAACGGACAGACGTCATATCCGCCGCAGGATAGACAAGCTCTCCGCAGAGCTTAAGGAGCTTGAGGAGCGGCGCGGTTATTCACGCGCGCGGCGAAAGAAGGACAACGTGCTTGTGGGCGCGATAGTCGGGTATACAAACGCGGGCAAGTCAACGCTGCTTAACCTGCTTACGGGCGCGGGCGTGCTTGCGGAGGACAAGCTGTTTGCAACGCTTGACCCCACCAGCCGCGCTATAGAGCTTCCCGACGGGCGAAGCCTGCTGCTTGTGGACACGGTAGGACTTATAAGGCGGCTGCCGCACCATCTTGTAGAGGCGTTCAAGTCCACCCTTGAAGAAGCCGCCTGCGCGGACGTTATCCTGCACGTGTGCGACGTAAGCGACCCCGACGCCGCAGAAAAGGCGGACGTCACCCTGCGCACCCTTGCGGAGCTTGGCGCTGCGGAGATACCCGTTGTAACGGTACTCAACAAGTGCGACCTTATCGACGAGAGCATTCCCGAGGACGACAAGACCGTGAAAATAAGCGCAAAGCGCGGCGAGGGCATTGACAGGCTGCTTAAGGCAGTCGCTGCGAATCTCCCCGAAAGCGCCCGCCGTATGAAGCTGCTGCTGCCCTACGACAAGGCGGGGCTTGGCGCGCGGCTTCGCGAAAACGGCAGGGTATTCAGCGAGGAGTACACCGAAAACGGCGTGCTTGTAGACGCGCTTGTGGACAAGCTGCTGATAAAGCAGATGTCGGAGTATTCGGTTGAGGAATAGCTGCGGAATAACTGCTTATATCCCCCGCTTTACGGCGGGGGACATATGTTTTACAGCTTTACCTCTGTGCCGCCTATGGGGCGCACGGTAAGCACGTGGCACGCGCCCGCGCCGAAAATGCGTTCCATGTTCATCTTGAACTGCTTAAGGTCCTCCGTAGGCACGAACGCCTGAATAGTCCCCGCAAAGCCGCCGCCGTGAACGCGGCACGCGCCCTTTCTGTGCAGCGAGCTTTCCGCGGCGTTGAGCGCAATGCTAAGGCACTGGTGGGTAACGTCGCTGTTGGCGTAAATGTTTTGCAGGTATTTGAACGAGCTGTCGCCGCTTTCCTTGACGGAGGAGAGGAAGTCCTCGAAGTTGCCGCCCTTAAGCGCGTGAACGAGCTTGTCTACGCGCTCGTTTTCGTGGAAGAAGTGGATAGCGCGCAGCACCGCGCGGTCGCCGAACTTTGCGCGCAGGTCGTTTATGTTGAGCATTATGTCGGGCAGGGAAAGCCGGCGCAGGCACTCGCAGTCAAAGAAGCCCGCAACGGCTTTCATCTCCGCGGGAATGGAGGCGTACTCGTCCGTGAGGTCCGCGTGGTCGCCCTTGGCGTCTACAATGCAGAGCGCGTGCGCGTACTTGTCAAAGTCGCAGGGAACGCTCTCGATTATCGGCGAGTCGGTGTCCTTGAAGTCTATAGCGACAAACCCGCCGACGGAGGACGCCATCTGGTCCATAAGTCCCGAGGGCTTGCCGAAGTATGCGTTTTCGGCGTACTGCGCAATCTGCGCTATCTTTACAGCGCCTATCTGCCCGCCGTTGTATATGTGCGAGAGCATCGTGCCTACAAGCACCTCGAACGCCGCCGAGCTTGACAGCCCCGAGCCTTTCATTACGTTAGAGGTAGTGTACGCGCGAAAGCCGCCTATCGTAAAGCCGTTCTTTACAAAGCCCGCCGCAACGCCGCGTATAAGCGCCGCGGAGGTGTTCTTCTCGTCCGCGCGGATATCGAGCGAGGAGAGGTCTATCTTATCCTCGGGGAAGCCCTCGGACTTTATCGTAATGCAGTTATCGTCCGTGCGCTCTGCGGCTGCGATAACGTCGAGGTCAACGCTTGCGGCGAAAACCTTGCCGTTGTTGTGGTCGGTGTGGTTGCCGCATATCTCCGTGCGCCCGGGCGCGGAAAAGAAGCGCACGCCGCCGTTCGCGCCGAAATGCTCGGTAAAGGCGGCCTTTGCTTTCCGGTAGCGCGCGTTCTGCAATTCGCACTGCGCGTCGGGGTAGATGTCCTTAAGTGTGGATATAACTGGTTTCATGCGTGATTTACCTTTCTCTATCATGTCGGCGGGGAAACCCGCGCCGAGTATTTCGGGATAATTAGTCTTTTTCCTCGTAGAACATATGCTTCGCCTTTTCCTTATGCGTCGTGGTCGAAAGCACAAGCCCTATCGCGGCGTACATCATTATCATAGCCGTGCCGCCCGTACTAAGGAACGGCAGCGGAATGCCTATCGTAGGCATAACGCTCAGCACCATGCCGATATTTATAATGCAATGGAACGTTATAAGCGTGAACACTCCCACGCAGATAAGCCGCCCGAGCAGGTCGTCCGCGGCGGAGGCGTCGGAGAGAATCTTAAGGCACAGCACCATGAGCGTTATAACAACGGCTATACAGCCGATAAACCCGAGCGTCATGCCAATATACGAGAAGATGAAATCGTTGTATATTTCGGGAACGTCGGTGTAGCTGTCCGAGTGGAAGCCTAGCCCCGTAAGCTGCCCCGAACCGAGCGCTATCTGCCCGCGGTACTGCTGCAGGTACTTGTCGAGTATCTGCTCTTGCCGCACCTGCTCGTCGAAAAGCACGAGAATACGCGTTTTGTGGTGTTCTGCCAGCACGTAGTTCCACACGACGTAAAGCACGGGAGGCACGGCCGCCGCCGCGGCTATCATATACTTCCACGAAATGCCCGCCACGAACAGCATACACACGAAAATCAGCAGGAATATGAGCGCTGAGCCGTAGTCGCCCTGAAGCATTATAAGCCCCACGGGAAACAGCCCGTGAACGCACAGCAGCAGCACGTTCGGCAGGGAATTGAGCTTGTCGCCCACCTTGCTTATGTGCGTTGCAAGGGTCATGATAAACACAAGCTTCAGTATTTCCGACGGCTGAATTGTTATAAAGCCAAGGTTGAGCCACGCGATATCGTCGTCGCGCTGCAAGCCGAGCGGCGTAAACAGCAACAGCTGCAATACAAGCGCTATCGGCGCGTAAACAAACCATATCTTCGAGATGAATTTGTAGTCTATCATGCCGATGATAAGCGCGCCGCAGAAGCCCAGTACCACGGAATAAATCTGCGTTTTGAGGACGTTTTCGGCGATAAGCCCGTTTTCGTAAAGCGAGTTTACGATAATTATATCAAATATGGAAAGAGCGGCGCAAATCAGCGGAAGTATCTTGTCGAGCTTCTTGAAGTAGCCGCCCAGTAATTTCAGAACAGTTTTCATTTAACACCCGCAATAGTCAGAATATAAGGGAAATAATGTCAGGCTAGGGCATAATAATACCCCGAAGAATTTATATACATCTTTATTATACACGTTTTATCGCGCTTTTGCAATAGAAACTCGCACCAAAACTTAGCTGCGGCGTATTTTCGGCATAAATGATAAAAAGCCGGAGTTTTTTTGAAAAACTTCGGCTTTTTTTATAACTCTTATAGTGTAATGCCGCTGTTGCTATACGGCTTTCACGAACTTTGCGATAAACTCCGCGGAATGGAGCGGTCTGCCGTGGTAAATGCCCTCGGCAAGGTCCACGCCCATGCTGCGGGCGCGCTCTATGTCGCTTTCGCTGTCCGCGTCGCGAATGCACACCGCCTTGCCCTTGCTGTGCGCGTCCCGCACAAGCGTTCGTATGAACCGCTCGGACACGGGGTCGCCCTTAAAGCGCTCGCTGCGTATTTTAACGGTCTTTACCGCCTCGATATCGAGCGGCGCTGCGGTGAAGAAGCTGTCGCCCCTGTCGTCCGCTATAACGTTCACGCCGATTTTTGACAGCTGCTGAAGCGCAACGCTGCCCGCGGTGAGCGTGCGCTCGCCCTCGGACACGGACACGCTGACGGCGCTTGGCGGCAGGGAATACTCGAGCAGGGCGCTGCGCAGCGCCTCGACGCACGCTTCCGTGCCTATTATGTTCTCGGGTACTGAAATGCTCACGCGGAAACCCTTGTAGCCCTTTTCGCGCACGCCCGCGCAGAACTCGCACACCTTGTCTGCCACAAAGCAGTACATCTGCGTTGAAAGCCCCATGCGGTCTATTATCGGCATAAAGCGGTCTTTGGGTACGGTCATGTCCTCGTTGTGCCAGAACAGGTTTGCCTCGCAGCAGTGCAGCTCGCCCGTGGAGAGGCTTACAACGGGCTGATACAGGCAGTAGAAGCCCTTGAAGCCGTTCTCGGCGGCGTCCATAATCAGCTTTTTCACCTGCTGGCTGTCCTTAAGCTGGTCCTCCAGCCCCTCGGAGTAGAACTCCGCGTCGCACAGCTTGCGCTCCTTGGCAAGGCGCAGGGCGTGGGTCGCGGCGTTCACGCACTCTGCGGCGTCCTCCGCGTCCTCGGTGTAAACTGTAATGCCCGCGTATATTTCAAGACGGTATTCGCTGTCGTCAAGATACCACGGCGAGCGGAACTTTGTAAGCACAGCCTGCGCGAACTGCCGCGCCTCCTCGCGCGAAGCGCCGCGCAGCATAACCGTGAGAATGTCGCTGCTGAAGCGGTACACGCTTTTCTGCGCGCCGCAGGGCATGGCGGAGATGTACTCCGCGCAGCTTTTCAGAATATTGTCGAAATACTCTATGCCGTAAATCTCCGAGATGGATTTGAGGTTCGATATCTCCGCGGCGATAACAGCGCCCGTGCCGCCGCTTTCGTATTGCGCGCGCAGGTCGCGCTCGAACATACTGCGGTTGGGGATATTGGTGGTAAAGTCGTAGTAGGCGAGCCTTTCCAGCCGCTCGCGCGAGGCGGACAGCTCCTCCTCGGTGAAAAGCTTGTCGATAACGGTCGAAAGTATCTGCGTGAGCGTTTTTATCTGCTTGCGCTCGCGGTTCGTCCACTCCCTGTCGCCCTTGTGGGACACGAAAATCATAACGCCGCTGCTTCTGCCGTTTTCGTAGGTGCGGCAAAGCGCGCAGGCGCGGTCGAAGCCCGTGGTGCTTATTTCGCTCTCCTTAACGCAGGCTACCCCGCCGTAGTCAAGCTCCCTTTCCGCCGCAGCGGGAAGCGCGCGCCCCTCCTCTACTATCGGCAGCAGCAGGCCGCTTTCGTCCCAGCGGTAAACGTCCGCGCGCGCGGCAAACCCGCTCGAAAACAGCACCGCGTCGAGGCGCAGGTACTCCCGTATAAGCGGGATAACGCCCGCCGCCGCCTCGCGCGTGGAGCGCTTTTGCAGGATTATGGAATAGATGTTGTTTATAAGTATCGAGTCCTCGAAATTCTGCCCGAGCAGCTTGTTGGCGTTCTGCGAGTTCTCCATTTCCTCGCTCAGCACAACGTAAGAGTTCGAGATGTCCGCCACGGTCTGCACCAGCGTTTCTAGCAGCTGCGCGCTTGAGTCCACGGCGTCGCGACTCTCGCCCGCAATCGTCCAGAACGCCGCGTCGCGGTGGCGTATCCTTATCGGGAGTTTCCGCTGATAGCTCATTTTGTATGGGTTAACGCGCCTGTCCTGCTCTGCGGGTACGGCTACTATCCTGCCCGTATCGTCGCTTATCGCGGAGAAAAGCCCGTTTATCTGCGAGAACGGCTTCTGAATACGCACGAGATACTCGTCGCCGAGGATATCCCGCAGCGACAGCTCGGTGCTTACGTTTGCAAACGCCGCGGTGCTTTTGCTGCGGAATTTGCGCATAACCGCGTCGTTCCCGTCGCAGTCAAGGTAAGCGGAAACGTCGAACATCATGCCGTCAAGCCCTCTCAGCGTGCCGTCCGGCGCGCGCTCGGGCAGCGCGGATATGTAGAACCACCTGTATTCGCCTGCGGCCTTTATGCGCGCGTGTACCTTAAGCTCGCCGCACCTGCCGCTTACTATCTCGTTCATTACCTCGCAGAAGGGCTGATAATCGTCGGGATGTACTATATCCCCGAAAACCACCGCGCCGTCTGCGGAAAACGCCTCCCCGCCGCAAAGTATCTGCGCGGGAAAGCCTGCGCCGTATCTCATGGAAAAAGCGTAATTGCCGCTGCTGCGCACCGCAGCCTCCAGCTTTGACACGGGTGACCACCTCTCGTTCGATTATTGTACAGAATTAAAGTGTTGCATTAGTAGTCGGGAACGATTCCCTTATATATATTTTAGCACAAATATTTCAACAATTCAAGTGCTTTTTTGTGATTTTTGTGATATTTTTGTGAAAAAAGCAACAGGCGGGTAATAAATGAACCCGCCTGCTATTCAGAATTTATATGCAGCTATGCCGAGATTATCCATTTTTCCTGTATTTCCCCAGAAGATTCCCCGCGCTGTCGGTGATGTAAATGCAGTTAGGCGCGCCTTTTTCAAGCTTTACAAGGTAATGCAGCCCGTCCGTGGTGTTGAGCAGCACCGCGCTCGGCAGCCCGTCGCCGCCGCGCTCCGTGGTGCTTATGCGCATATAGCGCCCCTTGCTCTTATGCTCGCCGTCGCCGTAAACCCACACGGTTTTGCCGTCCGCCGAAATCTCTATGACCGTGCTTACGTAGCCCTCGCCGAACATCTCGGCGTTCACCCCGCCGTCGTTTGGCTCGGCTTCCTCGGCTTCAACGCTGTCGTCTTCATATTCCTCCGAGGATTCGTCAAAGGCTTCCTCCGTCACGCACTCGGTCGAACACTCCGCTTCGCACTCGGTTTCGGAATCGAACCATTCGCTGGTTTCCGCAGCGGCTTCTTCGGTGAACCGCGTAGGTTCGATGAAACCGCCGTTGTCGGGGAGCTTGTCGCCCGCGCCGCTGTCGAGGTCGCTGCTGTCGGGAGCAATGATATTTTCGGGGGACTCGGCGGCGGGTTCTGTTTTTGCGGCGGTAGCCGCAGGGGCGGTTGTATTGCCGCCGTCAGACGAGTTTGCGGCTGTATCGGCGTTATCGGGCGGGAGTTCGTCTGCGGCTTCGCTTTCGATTTCATCGGTACTCAGGCTGAATATGGGCGCTTCAAACGCGGGGGAATCCGCGCTTTGCCCGCCCTCGCCCGCAATGGTGCAGTCCTCCGCGATAAAAAACCCGCCGCTCTTGTCGATTTCGGCAAGGTCCGCCGCCGCGCTGTCGGGCGCGAACGACTCGGGCGCTTCTGCGCAGCTTACGGAGGACTGCGTTTCATCGGCGACTATCTTGTTGCTTTTCGTAAGCACCGGTGCAAGCTTCACCGCGCACACGGCGATAAGCGCGCACGCAGCCGCCGAGCCGCCGAACACGGCGACGCGCTTTGTGAGCGGCAGCGCGTTCCTCGGCTTCTTCTGCTTCACGGCGTTCATAACGGCGGCTTTCATTCGCGCGAGCGTTTCCTCGTCGGGGTCGAACGAGCGCATTTCTCTTTTGTATTCGTCGGAGAATTTCATCAGAACTTCACCTCCTCTCCGAGCAGCGGCTTAAGCATGGCGCGCGCCCTGCTAAGCTGACTTTTTATCGTGCTTTCCTTAGCGCCGAGCGCGCGGCTTATCTGCGCTATCGGCATATCCTCAAAGTAAAACAGGTGGATTACCACCCTGTATTTTTCGGGCAGCCTTGCAACGGCGGCAAGTACGCCGCTTCGCCGCTGCGACTGCTCAAAGCTCTGCGCGGTGAGGTCCGCGGCGTTTTCGCTTTCGCTGTCGTCGGTGTTTTCAAGCCCCTGCGCGCTCGCCCTGTGCCTGAATCGGGCAGAGCCTGCGACGGTGTTCGCGCGGTTGACCGCGCACCTTATGAGCCACGCCTTGCGGTGTTCCTCGTTCTCGAAGGATGGGTTTGCCTTGTAATAGCGCAAAAACACGTCCTGCGTTATGTCCTCTGCCTCCTCGCGGTTTTTAAGGCGCGAAAAAGCTATCCTATACACCATCGGCATATAGAACTCCATGACCTGCTCGAAGCCCTGCAGCATAGCGCCGCTTACAGGCGCGGCGCTCATTGTCGTCTGACGGTCCATAAAAATTACTTCTCCGTTCGGGCGCGCCGCTTCCTTGCGCCGCCGCCCTGAATTCTGCAAAATCTATAAGTAATACCGCGCACCCCGCAAAAAGATTGCAAAAATCCTTTGTGCAATTTTCACAAAAAACGCCGCGTTATCTTAGCGGACGTTTACGGGTCGCTTCTTTAATTATAAATGTTTATTTGCTAAAAGTCAATACGGACTTGCCCGGGCTTTTGTCGGCAGGCAAAAGGCGCTTTTACAGGTGCAAAAAAATTTTCGGGAAATCTGCGCAAACCCCTTGACAAATGAAACAAAACAGTATATACTGTATATATCACATATGAACACACAGAGAGGAGGCATAAGGTGAAGATACTGCAAAACAGCGAGATACCTATATATAAGCAGATAGCCGCGCAGTTCAAGGACGACATAATGAACGGCGCTATACGCGAGGGCGATTTTCTCCCGTCGATACGCGGGCTTGCGCGCGACCTTAAGATAAGCGTGATAACAACGCTCAAGGCGTACGAAATGCTCACCGAGGAGGGGTTCATTTCCCCCGTGCAGGGCAAGGGCTACGTTGTAAACCCGCAGGACAGGGAAATGGTAAAGGAGCAGCACCTGCGAATGCTCGAGCAGCACCTGCAAAACGCAATGGAATCCGCAAGGCTCGCGGGGGTGAGCCGCGAGGAGCTTATAAAGATGATAAACGTGCTTTACGACACGCAGTAATGGAGGTAACACCATGCTTATTTTCTCAAAGGACAGAAAGACGATAGCCGACTGCAAGGCGCTCACCGTTTCAAAAAATCTTGGCAAAAAGGACGAGAAGTTTGCGATAGTTGGCAGCGTAAGCAGCGAAGCGTTTGATACCAAGGTGCTTGCGTTCTACCCCGATGAAAAGACGGCGCTTTCAGAGCTTGAAAGGCTTTTCGAGGCGTTCGAGGGCGGCGCTAGGGCGTACAGGCTGTAAACGGGAGGACGACATGAGGGTAAAATGGGGCGCGGTATACGGCGCGGCGCTTGCGGTAATGGGACTTTGCGGCACGCTCGCGGCGGCGGACTCTATAGCTGAAAGCCGCTTCGGCGCGGGCTTCCTGCCCGAAAACGCGCTCAGGGCGGTAGGCGCTGCGGCGCTTGTCGGGGCGCTTGTGTGGCTGTTTTCTTTTATTAAGATGAATCACGACAAAAAGGGAGCGTAACATGAACGATTTTATTGCGGCTGAAAGCTGCGTGAGCATAAAGGGGCTTGAAAAGAAGTACCCGAAATTCACCCTGCAAATTGACGGGCTGGAGTTCCCGAAAGGCTTTGCAACGGCGCTTATAGGCGCGAACGGCGCGGGCAAGACCACGCTTATAGACCTGCTGTGCGGCGTTATCCACAAAACGGCGGGCGAGGTTACGTACTTCGGGCGCGAAACCGACATAGACGACCCCGCTGTTCGCGCGAGGATAGGCTACTGCTCGGGTACGGGCTACCTGCCGCAGGGGTGGACGGCGCGCGACATCGCCATTTCAATGGAGCTTATGTTCCCGAACTTTGACAGAAAGCGCTTTGAAACGCTCTGCACGGAGCTTGAGGTTGATACGGAGCATACGAAAAAGGCGAAGCAGATGTACAAGCAGTCCGACGGCAACCGCATGAGAACGGCGCTTGCGGCGGCGTTCGCGCGGGACTCGGAGCTGCTGATACTCGACGAGCCGGGTTCGTCGCTCGACCCGCTTATGCGCGACAGGCTGTGCGACAGAATGCGCGCGTTCCTTGACGACGGCGCGGGGGAACGCTCGGTGATATTCTCCACCCACAACATAGCCGACATGGAAAACGCAGCGGACTACGCCGTTTTCATGGACAGGGGGCGGCTGCTCGAGCAGGGCTTCGTTGAGGACCTTAAGGAGCGCTACATAATCGCGCGCGGCGACGCTGCGGACTACGAGAGCGCAAAGGGGCTGCTGATGTCCCACAACAAAAACAAAACGGTGTTCGACGGGCTTGCGCTTGCAAAGAACGCTGAGAAGCTCGCGGCGCTCGGCGTTGAGAGCGAAACGCCCACGCTGCAGCAGCTGAGCATAGGGCTTCTCAAATATGCGGAGGAGATACGATGAAGAATCTTGTTCGCGATTACCGCATATTTATGGGGCGCACGGGCATTATCACGCACGCCGCGCTTATCGGCGTGATAGACGGCATTATACTTGCGGTGGCGCTGACGCGGCTTTTTGCGCCGCTGCCGCAGCACATTGCGGAATTTATCGACGGGTTTATGAGTTCGGTGGCGTTTGCAGTCCCTGCGGGCTGCATCGGCGCGAATTTCGGCATAATAAACTGCAACTCGCCCATGACCCCGGGGTACAAGCTGTTTCATTTTCTGCCCGACTGCGGCAGGCGCTTCCGCAACGCGCTGCTGTTTACAAACATTATGTCGGTTGTATTCATGTTTGCGGCGGTGGGCATAGTGTGCGCGTATTTTGTCCTTATTGACTCGCCGATGAGCGGCTTTAATATTCTGCTATTGCTGAGCTTCGGGTTTGCGGCGCTCGGAATAACCAACTTTCTGGGCTTTGTAAGAAGCACCATGGCGCGCCTTGTAACGATGATGGCGGTAGGCGGCATGGTGGGCTTTATGTTCGGCTTTATGGAAGATGTCGAGGTAGGCGCGGAAATACCCGCGGTTATGTGGATAATAGCGGCGGCCGCCGCTGCGGTATGGGCGGCGAGCATAGTATACGTAGCGCTTTCGGCGCAGAAATGGTGGTGTAAGGAAAATTGAAAATGCGCGATATATACAGGTTTCTTTTTACAAGGCTGTTCGGGCGCACGGCGGGGCGGACGATATTCCTCTGCGTGATGCTGCTGCTTGGCGTTGGCGCGGCGTTTATCCCCTTTGACGGAAAGGGCAGCGACGAATATCTGCTCGGCGTGATGATATGCGGGTACATACCGCTTTTCGTGTGCTGTCTGGCGTTCATGCTGGTTTCCGCGGACGTTTCGGGCAACCGACTTATGCGCTCGTGTCCTGCGGCTAAGGCGCTTTACACGCGCGGGCTTACGGGCGCGTGTACGCTTCTGTGCGCGGTGTGCGCGGCGCTTACGCTCGGGACGAGGGCTGCGGTGACTGCTGTAAGCGGCGGCGACATGAGCGTGCTGTCCGACCTTATGCTGGAACTTTCGCTGTCGCTTGTGCTTGCGGCGTTCGTTCCGCTGATTTCAATGATAAGGTACGGAATGATAGCGCTTATTTACCTGCCGATGTTTGAGATGTTAAACGCTATGTTTTTGTCGAAGGATATTATGGACAACGGCTTTGGCGTGCCGTTATGGGCGGCGGCGCTTATCATGGCGGGAAGCATTGCGGTTTCGGCAGCGCTTTCAGCGGTTCTGTGCGGGCTTTCTTACGCAAAGATGAACTTCAAGCCGTACATTCAGGCGCAGCAGCTGTTAACTGAGGGGAAATAGCCTTTCACACAAATTTCACAAATCTAACATAATTCCATCACATATAGCGTATATAATGCAATAGTCAGATGAATTAAGGTCTGACGCTTGATTGTGATAACCAATCCTTTTCATATAATTACCAACCAAACCAGCACTGATGCCCTGCGGATTCCGCGGGGCATTGGTGTTTTCTGCGTTTTTACGGGTTTTGGGAAAATGTCCCGAAAAATCGTTGAAAAAACAAAATAGATGTGGTATAATATAGGGTACGGTATGATATAACAGCAGGTCACCTCTAAAAACCTTGTTTGAGTGAAAATGTGTATAGCGCACCGACTGCTTCTGTCAACAAGCGAAATTTCTGATGTGACGGCGTCCATGCCGTCACTCGGTTATTTCGCTTCGCAACGTCGTGTTGCACCTCCTCGTAAGGCATACAGCCTTACTTCGTCGGCTTTCATCGCATTCGGCGCACTCTACCCATTTTCCCTTTTCAAACCGGTTTTTAGAAGTTCCCAGCAATTGTGAAAGGAGCGCGCTTATGCAAGTGCCAAAAAGGATAGCCTCGGGTATAATAAACGCACTTAAGGGAGGCGTTGTGCCGCGCACGGGGCTTGGATACATCGCCGTGGGGCGCACGGCTGAAATAAACGCGCTGCTGCACGACGTGAGCATAACCGAGGAGGGCGGCGCGTTCTTCCGCTTTATCGTGGGGCGCTACGGCAGCGGCAAAAGCTTTCTTTTGCAGACTATGCGCCAGCACGTTATGGACAGGGGATTTGCTGCAGCCGACGCGGACCTCTCGCCCGAGCGCAGGCTTATGGGAACAAAGGGGCAGGGGCTTGCGACCTACCGCGAGCTTATGCGCAACCTCTCCGTCAAGGCGAAGCCGGACGGCGGCGCGCTGCCGCTTATCCTCGAGCGGTGGATAAACACCGTGCGCACGGAGGTGGTGGAGAGCGGCACAGCGCCGTCCGACCCGTTTTTTGACGCGGCGGTGGAAAAGCGCATTTACACAAAAATAAGCGGGCTTGAGGACATGGTTCACGGGTTCGACTTTGCGACGGTGATAAACGGCTGCTACAGGGCGTTCCGCGACGGCAACGACGAGCGCGTGAGCAATACGGTACGGTGGCTGCGCGGCGAGTACACCTCTAAAGCGCAGGCGCGCGAAGACCTCGGCGTGAACGTTCTCATAACGGACGACAACTGGTACGACTATGTTAAGCTGCTTACGGCGTTTCTTGTGAGCGCGGGTTACAAGGGGCTTGTGATAATGATAGACGAGCTTGTAAATATCATGAAGATACCGCACTCGGTAACGCGCCAGTACAATTATGAGAAAATGCTTATGATGTACAACGACGTTATGCAGGGCAAGGCTTCGCACCTTGGCATAATAATGGGCGGCACGCCGCAGTGCATTGAAGACCCGCGGCGCGGAGTGTTCAGCTATGAGGCGCTTCGCAGCCGTCTGGAGCGCGGGCGCTTCGCAACGGACGACGTGCATGATATGCTCGCCCCCATAATAAGGCTTCAGCCGCTTACCTACGAGGAGCTTACCGTTCTCACCGAAAAGCTTGCGGAGATACACGCGGGGCTTTACGGCTACGAAAGCCGCATTACGCTCGAGGACAGGATATACTTTATCAAGGCGGAGTTCGGGCGCGTGGGCGCGCAGACCAACATCACCCCGCGCGAGATGATACGCGATTTTATAGAGCTGCTGAATATCGCCATGCAGAACCCTGAAAAGACCATGGCGCAGCTTATGGGCGAGGAGAGCTTCGAGTTCTCACAGGGAGAGGAAGCCCCCGCGGACGGCTTTGCGGACTTTGAGCTGTGAGAGAACATTGAAATAACTTTTTTCCCTCGGGTTTCCCGAGGGAAAAAACACTTCTATCCGCACAAATGCACGGGTTGACGGTGCGCCGTCAACCCGTGCGTGTAGTGCGGATGTTTCGGCGGAAAACCCCCATCGGGGGTTTTTCGACGTGCTTAGTATATTTGTGCAGAAATTTCACTCTGCCTATTGAAAATTTATTGTGAATGTGGTACAATATATAAAGCGGACGGATAATATGTGGCCTGCGCGGTATGCGCAGTTTATGCGGCTGCTTTTCCCACAGGAGTTGAACGGGGCGCACAGCGCCCGTACCGAAAGGAGTTTTTATCATGGGATTTTTAGACGACGTTATCAACACTACCAAGAGCGTTGCTGCTACAGCGGGCAAAAAAACCGATGAAGCGGTACAGTACTCCAAGCTCAAGATAAAGACCGCGCAGCTCAACAGCGACATCAAGAACAAGTTTGAGAAGCTCGGCGCGCTTATTTACCAGATGGCAAAGACCGACGAAAAGGGCAACGAGGAGTTCGACCTGCTCATAGGCGAGATAGACGACTGCTATATGCTGCTCGACGATATCGAAGCGAAGCTCAACGAGCTTAAGAAGGAAGTAGTATGCCCCGGCTGCGGCGCTAAGACCAAGAACGACAACGCGTTCTGCCCCAAGTGCGGCGCTAAGCTGCCCGTAAAGGAGCAGCCCGCGGAAGCTGCAGAAGCTCCCGCCGCACAGGACGCTCCTGCCGCACAGGACGCTCCTGCCGCACAGGACGCTCCTGCCGCACAGGACGCTCCTGCCGCACAGGACGCTCCTGCCGAGGAAAAGGCACAGGACATTCCCGCTGTTGAGCCTGAGAAGAAGGACGAGCAATAAACCGAAAGGACAATAAGGAAAAATGGCTGAACTGAGATGGAATCCTCTCATTGACGACTGGGTGATGATAGCCTCGCACAGGCAGAATCGCCCGCAGATGCCCAAGGACTGGTGTCCGTTCTGCCCGAGCGGCGGGCGCGTACCCGATTACGAGGTAATGGAGTACGACAACGATTTCCCCGCGCTTTCGCAGAATCCGCCGCCTATGGACGATGTGGCGAACGACTTTTTCAAAACCGCGCCGTCCTACGGCAAGTGCGAGGTTATCCTGTACTCTCCCGAGCATACCAAGACCCTTAAGGAGCTGCCGCTTACCCATGTAAAAAAGCTGGTGAACCTCTGGTGCGAGCGCTTTGAGGTCCTGCGCGCGGACGAGAAGATAAAGTTCGTGTTTATCTTCGAGAACAGGGGCGACGTCGTTGGCGTTACCATGCCGCACCCGCACGGGCAGATATACGGCTACAGCTTTATTCCCAAGAAGATAGAGCTTGAGGACAAGGCGTTCCGTGCGAGCATTGAGGAGAAGCACAAATGTCTTTGCTGCGATATGCTGGAGCATGAAGCAGCGGACGGCAGGCGCGTTATCTTCGAGAACGACAGCTTTACGGTGTTCCTCCCGTTCTTCTGCGAGTACCCCTACGGTATCTACATCATGGCAAAGCGCCACGTTCAGTACATAAGCGAGCTTGACGAGAAGGAGCGCGGCGACCTCGCGGATATCGTTAAGAAGTGCGCGGGTACGCTCGACAGTCTGTTCGGCTACAATTTCCCGTATATGATGTGTATGTACAACGCCCCTGTAAACAGCGGCGACGTATCGCACCACCATTTCCACATAGCGTTCTACCCGCCCATGAGGAGCGCGGAGAAGCAGAAGTTCAACGCTTCGAGCGAAACAGGCGCATGGGCGCACTGCAACCCCACCGCGCCCGAGGCTACCTCCGAGGAGCTTCGCGCGGCGTACGCACGCTTTATGGAGAGCGACAACAGCAAGACCTGACGCAAATACAAAAATACAACCAAACCGCCGCATGACAGGCTACTGTCATGCGGCGGTTTTTGTTTTTAAGCTTGCGGGGTTACGGGTTGGAGCTTTGCGGTTTCGGGCAGTACGACAAACCGCTTTGCAGAGCCGTCCATGTCCGTTAGCTCAAACGCGTTTTCCTCGGGGTAGGCACGCAGCTCGCTCCCGTCGGGAATATCGGGGATATAGAACCCGTCCTCTATAAGCTGCATTTTTTCGCTGTCAAAGTATATAAGCGAAAGCGACTGCTTTGGAACGTCGGCTTCGTTCTGTGGATAGGGGACTCTTACTGCGGCAATGCCAAAGTTGGGATATTCCAGCACCTCGAACTCAAATGGTTTGGCAATGGACGACAGATTGTCGTAGTTGCCGCCGCCCATATACACAGGATTCATTACGGTGCAGCTGAGCTTTTTGTTATCGCCGCTGAAAAGCTCCACTTGGTTGACGCTGGATATCACTAGCCCTTTGTCGGAGCGGTTGTATATCGTGTACGAGAAGCTTACCTTGCCGAGCGCGGTATCCTGCACGATAACGACAGGTTCTTCAATGTAGTCCGCGTTTCTCAGGCGGAACGGGTATGCACCGCCGTACTTGTCGTATGCAACCCTGAACCTGTGCGTTTCGCCCCTCTCGTCCGTAAAGCAAAAGCAGTTGTCGTCAGGGTCGGCTGTAAGCTCGTTTTCGGCGGGAATGCTGAAAGGCATATACAGTTCTTGCAAGGTGCTTTCGGTAAAGTAGTAGAGCGACAGGCTGTCGGCGGCGTCCTTTCGGGGGCTTCTGAGCGCGGCTATGTTCCAGCCGTCAAGCTCAACGAGTTCAAGGCGCGGCGCGCCGTACTCGTCGGAAGCGCCATATGTATCAAGCGTATACTTGATTTTGTCTGCCGTCACCTCAAGAGCGTCGGGGGAGCGTTCTTCGGTTTCACCCGTGCTGTAAATCAGCTTTGCGCTGCAATTTCTGCCCTCAGCTGTAACTGTGGCAGTACCGCTCTCGGGGGCTTCTTCGCTTTGCGGGGTCTGCGTTTCGTTTGTCTGCGGGGGCGCTTCTGTTTGCGCGGGGATGCAGCCCGCGGACAGGCAGGCGGCTGTAAGAGCAAGGATTAAGAGAGTTTTTGTCATGGCTCTTACCTTCAATTATGCGGCCCATTCGGGATGCATTGTGTCTAGAATAACCCAGGAGTCAACACCATATCCTACGCCGATTGCATCAATAAAATCATCAATGTTGACTGTATGTACTCCACCATAAGAAGAGTCTTTGCCTCCCATTATATTGTCATTGAAAGGGTCAACAATTGTAATAGTGTTATTTCTTCTGTTTATTTGTGATACTGTAACCCAATGAACATAGTTATTATTATAATATCCTAAATCTATTGTCCTGTTTATTTGTATGACGGGACAATAGCCATTTATGAAACTGTTTTCCATATCGTTTATGACATAATCTACAGAAATAGTTGTGACAGGAATAGCTTCATATATTCCTGATTTGAAATGATTCATAATATTGCGAACCTCATAAGCTTGTGCGCCTTGTGTGCCATTTTCATTGTATTCAACATATTTGGCAAGCTGAGTTTGCTTAGATGCACTTTTGTTGCTGTCTGTATTTGCGAGATAATTGTTGCCAATCGCCGCTTGAAGAGAAGCCGCAATTCCGCAATTGACCGTTGTTGATTGAGCGACATACGGGACAGTATAATCTGCGTAAAATAATCCGTTGTAGCTTGCGCCTTGTGTAGAAACCTCCGAATGACGTACAAGGTTATTTAATCCGCTTTGCATAAGGCCGTAAGCTATATTCGGGTCGCGCTCATAAGCAGAGATATAACTGGGCATATTTTCAATTATATCAACTGTTTCTAGGATTTCGTTGCGCATATTGGGGTAATCGTTCAAATAATGATTGACCATTTCTTGGACTTGAGCAGGAAAGATGCATGATTCATTTGTGCGCTCCATACATATTTCGTCAGCATATGACGCTGTTGAACCTATCAATGCGAGCGACAAGAATAAAGAAATTACTGCCTTTTTTATAAAGCGAAAGTTAATTGTAATTGTGTCCATAGAAACCTCCATAGCTAATTCAAAAATGTGGCTTAGTGTTTGTATACGTCTATACAAATACTAAGTGTGTTTATGCGCTCCGAAGCGTAGAATCATCTTGAAACTTTATTTGATTAAGCTCTCAATTGATTCTTAAGCTTATAATAGCATAGCTATGACAGTTTGTCAATGATAATGAGAAAATTCGGCGAATGTCACAATTACAATGTGCCAAATTTGTTTATGTTTTACCATGTGTCCTTTGTTGTGGCAATTATTCTTGACTGCGAAATCTAAAAGTCCTGTCTTGTCATTACATCAACCCCCTCAACTCTTTAGGCTGCTTAATCTCCTCTGCCTTTCAATCATTCTCATTACCCGCGGTCTGTTATAGCGCTGCATTATAACAAACATACAATCCACGCAGGCGGCTAAAACCGAGGTGATAAAAAACACCCAGAACGTCCCCCATATTAACGCAGCTAATACAGGCGCAAAGCTTAAGGCAACACCGCACAATTAGCGGCTAACGCCTTTTCTAAGCGACGCCTATGGCTTACGCGGCGCTTGCTTGCA